>NZ_JBIAJE010000008.1:0-455394 GCF_042871785.1 Streptomyces sp. NPDC005551
CGCACCCTGGAGGAAGTACCCGAGCTGTACGACTCGGCGGTACGTGAGGCCGTCGCCGCGTTCGGCCGCGGCGAGTGCTTCGTCGAGCGCTACCTGGACCGGCCCCGCCACGTGGAGACGCAGTGCCTTGCCGACACCCACGGCAACGTCGTGGTCGTCTCCACCCGTGACTGCTCGCTGCAGCGCCGCCACCAAAAACTCGTCGAGGAAGCCCCCGCCCCGTTCCTGTCCCAGGCGCAGGTCGAGCAGCTGTACTCCTCCTCCAAGGCGATCCTGCGTGAGGCCGGCTACGTCGGCGCCGGCACGGTGGAGTTTTTGGTCGGCGCGGACGGCACGATCTCCTTCCTGGAGGTCAACACCCGTCTGCAGGTCGAGCACCCGGTCACCGAGGAAGTCGCCGGGATCGACCTGGTCCGGGAGATGTTCCGCATCGCCGACGGCGAGGAACTCGGCTACGGCGACCCCGTCCTGCGCGGCCACTCGTTCGAATTCCGTATCAACGGCGAGGACCCCGGCCGCGGTTTCCTGCCCGCCCCGGGCACCGTCACCGCCTTCAACCCGCCCTCGGGCCCCGGCGTCCGCCTGGACGCGGGCGTGGAGTCCGGCAGCGTGATCGGCCCGGCCTGGGACTCCCTGCTCGCCAAACTCATCGTCACCGGCGCCACCCGCGAACAGGCCCTGCAGCGCGCCGCCCGCGCCCTTGAGGAGTTCACCGTGGAGGGCATGGCCACCGCGCTGCCCTTCCACCGCAAGGTCGTCACCGATCCGGCGTTCGCTCCCGAACTGAGCGGCTCCACCGAACCGTTCACCGTCCACACCCGGTGGATCGAGACCCAGTTCGTCAACGACATCCCCGCCTTCGCCGCTCCCGCCGCAAGCGAGAGCGATGACGAAGCGGGCCGCGAGACCGTGGTGGTCGAGGTCGGCGGCAAGCGCCTGGAAGTGTCCCTGCCCTCCAGCCTGGGCATGTCCCTGGCCCGCACCGGCCTCGCCGCCGGCGCCCGCCCCAAACGCCGCGCGGCCAAGAAGTCCGGCCCCGCCGCCTCCGGCGACACCCTCGCCTCCCCCATGCAGGGCACCATCGTCAAGGTCGCCGTCGAAGAAGGCCAGCAGGTCAACGAAGGCGACCTGATCGTCGTCCTCGAAGCCATGAAAATGGAACAGCCCCTCAACGCCCACCGCTCCGGCACCATCAAAAACCTCACCGCCGAAATCGGCGCCTCCCTCACCTCCGGCGCCCCCATCTGCGACATCAAGGACTGACCCCGACACCAGAAAGCGCCCGGCCCCTGTTCACAGGAGCCGGGCGCTTCCACGTCGCCACCCAGCAGCACGCCCGCCACAGAAGGAGCCGAGCCGGTTCCGCACCACAACCGGCACGACCCGCACCCGCCCTCCCACACAAGAAGCCGAGCCGGCCCCGCACCGCAACCGGCAGAACCCGCACCCGCCCTCCCACAGAAGGGGCCGTGCCGGTACATCAAATGCCCGTTGCAGGTCGGGCAGACAACCCCGGTCCATCTGGCAACCCACGCGCACGCCCGACATGCAACGGGCGGATGCACCGGCGCCGCCCCGACCCACCCACCGGGCCGAAGCGCCCCCGCCCAAAGCCTCGGGGCGCAGGCACCCCGAGCACGGCACCCCCGGTCAAGCAACCCCCGGGGCGCAGGCACCCCCGGCCCAGGCACCCCCGGTCAAGGCGCCCCCGCCAGAATCCGTCAGCGACGACGCAAGTCGGCCACCCGAGCCCGCTCCCCCGGAGCCTGCTCCCCCAGCACGGTCGCGCTCCGCAACTGCGCCCCCGGCACCTGCCCCCGCCGCGGCCCGGGCAACGGCATGTCCCGGCGCGACTGACGCCCCGCCGGGCCCGTGTCACCCCCCGCGCCACTCCCGCCGTTCGCGGAGGACGCCGAGGACGCCGACCCGGCCACCGCGATCTGCACCCCCTGGTCGGCCAGGGCCTGCAACTCCGTGGCCGCACGGTCGTCGTGCGCCGGCGGCTCGTCGGTCACCAGCCGGGTGATCAGCTCCGTCGGCACGGTCTGGAACATCGTGTCCGTGCCGAGCTTGGTGTGATCGGCGAGGACCACGACCTCCCCGGCCGCCTGCACGAGCGCGCGGTCGACGGACGCCGACAGCATGTTGGACGTCGACAGCCCGCGCTCGGCGGTCAGACCGCTCCCCGAGAGGAAGGCCCGCGACACCCGGAGCCCCTGCAGCGACTGCTCGGCCCCGCTGCCGACGAGGGCGTAGTTGGAACCCCGCAGGGTGCCGCCGGTCATCACGACTTCCACGCGGTTGGCATGGGCCAGCGCCTGGGCCACCAGCAGCGAGTTGGTGACGACGGTCAGACCGGGCACCCGGGCGAGCCGGCGGGCCAGCTCCTGGGTGGTGGTTCCCGCCCCCACCACGATGGCCTCGCCCTCTTCGACGAGACCCGCGGCGAGATCGGCGATGGCCGTCTTCTCGGCGGTCGCGAGATGCGATTTCTGCGGAAAGCCGGACTCCCGCGTGAACCCGCCCGGCAATACCGCACCGCCGTGCCGGCGGTCGAGGAGTCCTTCTGCCTCCAGTGCGCGCACGTCCCGCCGTACGGTCACTTCGGAGGTCTGGACGACGCGGGCGAGCTCACGGAGCGACACGGCCCCGTTCGCTCGCACCATTTCGAGGATCAATTGGCGACGTTCTGCAGCGAACACGAAACTGACAGTAACCCCAACGACCGTCTGCTTTCAGCAGTTTGCGCCGAATAGCAGAAGTTGTTCGCACAGCAGGACAAGGAGTGGTATACGCGCCACCCCGACCCGTCACCCGTCGTTCACCTTCGCCCGCCCGGGTCTCGCCCGCCCCGGCCCGCGCCGGGCGGACGCCCCGTGTCAGCCCGGACGCCCGCGCCGGCCCACGCCCCAGTCGCGTCAGCCCTCGTCCGCACTCTTCCGGGTGTGCAACTGCCGGGCCACTTCGGCGATCGACCCCGACAGGGACGGATACACCGTGAACGCCTTCGCCACCTGTTCGACGGTCAGGTTGTTGTCGACCGCGAGTGAGATCGGGTGGATCAGCTCCGACGCGCGCGGCGCGACGACGACACCGCCGACCACGATCCCCGTACCCGGCCGGCAGAAGATCTTGACGAAACCGTCGCGGATGCCCTGCATCTTGGCGCGGGGATTGCGCAGCAGCGGCAGCTTGACGAACCGGGCGTCGATCTTGCCGCCGTCTACGTCGGCCTGGGTGTACCCGACCGTCGCGATCTCGGGGTCGGTGAAGACGTTCGACGACACCGTCTTCAGGTTCAGCGGGGTGACCGCGTCGCCGAGGAAGTGGTACATCGCGATGCGGCCCTGCATGGCGGCCACGGAGGCGAGGGCGAAGACCCCGGTCACGTCCCCGGCGGCGTAGACACCGGGAGCCGTCGTCCGGGACACCTTGTCGGTCCAGATGTGCCCGGAGTCCTTGACCTTGACCCCGGCCTCCTCGAGCCCCATGCCGGTGGAGTTCGGGACGGCGCCGACGGCCATCAGACAGTGCGACCCGGTGATGACCCGCCCGTCGGCGAGCGTGACCTCGACCCGGTCGCCCACCCGCTTGGCGGCCTGCGCGCGCGAACGGGCCATGACGTTCATGCCGCGGCGCCGGAAGACGTCCTCCAGCACGGCCGCGGCGTCCGGGTCCTCGCCCGGCAGCACGCGATCACGGCTGGAAACGAGCGTGACGCGTGACCCGAGCGCCTGATAGGCGCCGGCGAACTCGGCACCGGTGACACCGGAGCCGACCACGATGAGCTCCTCGGGAAGCTCGTCGAGGTCGTAGACCTGGGTCCAGTTCAGGATCCGCTCCCCGTCCGGCTGCGCGTCGGGCAGCTCACGGGGGTGCCCGCCGGTCGCGATGAGCACCGCGTCCGCGACGAGGGTCTCCTCGCTCCCGTCGACCGCCCGTACGACGACCTTGCGCGAGCCGTCCATGGCCTGCTGCCCGTCGAGGCGCCCGCGACCGCGCAGCACGCGTGCCCCGGCCCGGGTCACGGAGGCGGTGATGTCGTGGGACTGGGCGAGGGCGAGCCGCTTCACCCGGCGGTTGACCTTGCCGAGGTCGACCCCCACCACCCGGGCGGCCTGCTCGAGCGGCGGGGTGTCGTCGGCGACGATGATGCCCAGTTCCTCGTACGACGAGTCGAAGGTGGTCATCACCTCGGCCGTCGCGATAAGGGTCTTCGACGGCACGCAGTCGGTGAGCACCGATGCCCCGCCCAGACCGTCGCAGTCGACGACGGTCACCTCCGCGCCGAGTTGGGCGGCCACCAGGGCCGCCTCGTATCCGCCGGGTCCGCCACCGATGATCACGATCCGAGTCACGTACTCCATTGTCCCGCACGCGCCAAGGTGCTTCCGCCCGGGGGCCGCCGTCCGTGCATTCGAGGGACTTCTGTTACACGGGAGGCGTCGGTCGTCGCTGCCGTACCCTCGACCCCATGTCGCTCTACGCCGCGTACGCCGGCAATCTCGACCCGCGGCTCATGACGCGCCGCGCCCCGCACTCGCCGCTGCGCGCCACCGGCTGGCTGAACGGCTGGCGGCTGACTTTCGCCGGTGAGCACATGGGCTGGGAGGGCGCGCTGGCGACGATCGTCGAGGCACCGCGTTCCCAGGTGTTCGTGGCGCTGTACGACGTCGCGCCGCTGGACGAGGACTCGATGGACCGCTGGGAGGGCGTCGGCCTCGACATCTACCGCCGTATGCGTGTGCGGGTGCATACCCTGGAGGGCGAGGAACCCGCGTGGGTGTACGTGCTGAACGGGTACGAGGGCGGGCTGCCGTCGGCCAGGTACCTGGGTGAGATCGCCGACGCGGCGGAGTCGGCCGGCGCGCCGCACGACTACGTCATGGAACTCCGCAAGCGCCCCTGCTGAGCGCCTGCGCCAGGGCGGTCGGGTTCTGTGTCCGCAGCGCCCCGCATCACCGCCGCCGCCCCTCACCCCTCTCTTTGCCGGACCCTTCGTCGGAAACGACAAGACAACGATCGCAAGACCGTGAGCTCTGTCATCTACGCGCGTAGGCCCGGACCGGCTACCCTCATGCGCGTGAACGCATCTCTTCTTCCGGACGACATCCAGGGCGACCCCTACGCCGCCGCCGACGCCGCCGCCGCGCGCCTGCGCGAACTGACGGGCGCCGAGACCCACGACGTCGCCCTCGTGATGGGCTCCGGCTGGGCCCCGGCCGTGGACGCCCTCGGCGTCCCCGAGGCCGAGTTCCAGGTCACCGAGCTGCCCGGCTTCCCGCCGCCGGTGGTCGAGGGACACGGCGGCAAGATCCGCTCGTACCGCATCGGCGGCAAGCGGGCGCTGGTCTTCCTGGGCCGCACGCACTACTACGAGGGCCGCGGCGTCGCCGCCGTCGCACACGGCGTCCGGACGGCCGTGGCCGCCGGCTGCAAGACCATCGTGCTCACCAACGGCTGCGGCGGCCTGCGCGAGGGCATGCGCCCCGGCCAGCCGGTCCTCATCAGCGACCACCTCAACCTGACGGCCACCTCGCCGATCGTCGGCGCGAACTTCGTGGACCTCACCGACCTGTACTCGCCGCGGCTGCGCGCCCTGTGCAAGGAGGTCGACGCCAGCCTGGAGGAGGGCGTCTACGCCCAGTTCCCCGGCCCGCACTACGAGACGCCGGCCGAGATCCGGATGGCCCGCGTCATCGGCGCGGACCTGGTCGGCATGTCGACCGTCCTCGAGGCGATCGCCGCGCGTGAGGCGGGTGCGGAGGTGCTCGGCATCTCCCTGGTCACCAACCTCGCCGCCGGTATGACGGGCGAGCCCCTCAACCACGAGGAGGTCCTCCAGGCCGGCCGCGACTCCGCCGCCCGCATGGGCGCGCTCCTCACCCGGGTGCTGGACCGCATCTGACCCACGGGCGCCGCCCCGGCCCCCGTCCGAGCCGAGGCCGTCCGGGCCGGCCGGGGCCCGGGGAGTGAGCGCTCGGGGGACAGCGACCCCCGGGGCACAAGGCAACGTACGACGCAGACGAAGACGAGAGGTTGACCCCACGTGCAGGACGAACTCATCGCACGGGCCGAGGCATGGCTGGCCGAGGACCCCGACGCGGAGACCCGCGAGGAACTCGCCGGGCTCATCGAGGCCGGGGACGTCACCGAGCTCGCCGCACGCTTCGGCGGCACCCTCCAGTTCGGCACCGCCGGCCTGCGGGGCGAGCTCGGCGCCGGTCCGATGCGCATGAACCGCTCCGTGGTCATCCGGGCGGCCGCGGGCCTCGCCGCGTACCTGAAGGCGCAGGGCAGCACCGACGGCCTCGTCGTCATCGGCTACGACGCCCGCCACAAGTCCGCCGACTTCGCCCGCGACACCGCGGCCGTGATGACGGGCGCGGGCCTGCGGGCCGCCGTGCTCCCCCGGCCGCTGCCCACGCCCGTCCTGGCCTTCGCCATACGGCACCTCGGGGCGGTCGCGGGTGTGGAGGTCACCGCCAGCCACAACCCGCCGCGCGACAACGGCTACAAGGTCTACCTCGGCGACGGTTCGCAGATCGTCCCGCCGGCCGACGCGCAGATCGCGGCCCAAATCGACGCCGTGCGCTCCCTGGCCGACGTGCCGCGCCCGGACAGTGGCTGGGAAACCCTCGACGAGGGCGTCCTTGACGCCTACCTGGCCCGTACGGACGCCGTACTCGCGCCCGGCTCGCCCCGTACGGCCCGCACCGTCTACACGGCGATGCACGGCGTCGGCAAGGAGACCCTGCTGGCCGCCTTCGCCCGGGCCGGCTTCCCGGAGCCCGTGCTCGTCGCCGAGCAGGCGGAACCCGATCCCGACTTCCCGACGGTCGCGTTCCCGAACCCGGAGGAGCCGGGTGCGATGGACCTGGCCTTCGCGAAGGCGCGCGAGAGCGAGCCGGACCTGATCATCGCGAACGACCCGGACGCCGACCGCTGCGCCGTGGCCGTCAAGGACGGCGCCGACTGGCGCATGCTCCGCGGCGACGAGGTCGGCGCGCTGCTCGCCGAGCACCTGGTCCGCAGGGGTGTGCGCGGCACGTTCGCCGAGTCGATCGTGTCGTCCTCGCTCCTCGGCCGGATCGCCGAGAAGGCGGGTCTCGGGTACGAGGAGACGCTGACCGGCTTCAAGTGGATCGCCCGCGTCGAGGACCTGCGGTACGGGTACGAGGAGGCGCTGGGCTACTGCGTCGACCCCGAGGGCGTACGCGACAAGGACGGCATCACCGCCGCCCTCGCCGTCACGGAGCTGGCCTCCGAGCTCAAGGAGCGGGGCCGCACGCTGCTCGGCCTCCTCGACGACATCGCCGTCGAGTACGGTCTGCACGCCACCGACCAGCTCTCCGTCCGGGTGGAGGACCTCTCGGTCATCGCGAGCGCGATGCGGCGGCTGCGCGAACAGCCGCCGACGCGGCTCGCGGGCCTGACGGTCGAGAAGGCCGAGGACCTGACGCGGGGCACGGCAACGCTCCCGCCGACGGACGGACTGCGGTACACGCTGGACGGGGCCCGGGTGATCGTCCGCCCGAGCGGCACGGAGCCGAAGCTGAAGTGCTACCTGGAGGTCGTGGTGCCGGTCGCCGGCCACGCCGACCTGCCCGAGGCGCGCACCAGGGCGACCGGCCTGCTGGCGATGATCAAGCAGGACCTGTCGGCCGCGGCCGGCATCTGAGTCACCGCCCCGCACGACGGCGCGAAGCCCCGGCCCCGGACCTTCGGAGCCGGGGCTTCGCCCACTCCGCGCCGGCACCCGGTGACCCGGCCCGGGCGGGCGCTAAGAAAGCAGGAGGACCAGCACCGCCGCCCAGGCCGCCGCGAGGAACACGCTCAGGGGCCAGAGCCGTCGCCCCCGCTGCCCTTCGCCGCACGTGCCGGCCGGCCGCAGCGCGGGGTCGTGCCACATGGCGGTGATCTCGGCGGCCGTCCTCTCGTACGGGTGAAGCCGGCCCAGCCGGCGCTCCAGCCACGGCAGCCGCGGGCCGTGGACCGTCCACCCGGGGAAGGACGCCTGGCGGCTGTCCACCCGCAGAACGGTCTCCCGGCACTCGACCACCCGGATGTGGTCCCAGGCGACGTGCTGGACGCGCCGCAGGCCGCTGAGCCACAGCCCCGAGCTGTCGGCTGTGATGCGCCAGGCCAGCTTGCGCGGCAGCGACAGCACGCCCATCAGGCCGATCAGCGCGCCGAGGACGTAGCGCCAGACGCCGTCCTGGCCGAGGAGGCCGCACCAGCCGAGCAGCACGAGTCCGGCGGCGCCGAGGCGGTCCCACCACCCCGCGCCCCAGCGCCGTACCGGTACCGGTCCGGAGTCCGGGTCCGCCACGGCCGCGGCCGCCGCCGTGCGCCGCTCCTCGTCCTGCGCCGCGCGGGCCGCGGACCGTCTCAGCGCGGCGGCCCGGCGCCGTGCGGCACCCTCCGACAGCGGACGCACCGGACCCGTCGACCAGGCCACGGACGGCGGCCCGTCCGGCTGCTTCCCGGCGCCGACGAGGAGGATCTCGGCGCCGTCGCAGGGCACCCCGTGGAGGACGGCCTCGCGCAGGGGACCCGGGGAGTCGAGACCGTGCAGGAGGTCCTCGAGCTCCTCGTCGTGCTCGTCGTCCCCGTCGTCCTCGTCGTCGTCGGGCAGTTCGCGCAGGGCGACGGTGAACAGCGGCCGTCGTGCCTGTGGATCGTCCGCGGCGAAGACCTCCGTGTCCCCGGTGCCGTCGTAGCGCACGAGCACACGCAGTACCGGTATCGGGGAGTCGCGCAGCGCGGCGCTCCGGCGACGGCCCAGGCGGCCGGAGAGGAACGTCGTCAGCCCCAGCCCGACGGCGTACCAGCCCGCCGTGCGGGACAGCCGGGGGTCGTCGACGAGGTCCCAGACGTCCGCCGTCGCCGCCACGACACCGCCGAGCGCCGCCAGGAAGAGCCCGGCGGCGATGAGGAACTTCCCGCGCTCCAGCGGCCGGTCCCCGTCCGGCCGCGGCGCCGTCACGCCGCCGGCAGCGGCCAGGGCCGCCGCGCGCTGGCCCGCCCGGGCCCGCAGCCGTACGACGGCTGCCACGCAGGTCAGCGCCAGTACGGCGAGCACCGGCCCGGTCACCGTCCAGGCCGGCCGGGGCTGCTGCATGAGAACGACGACGGCGAGCACCGGAGCCGCGACCGGTACGACCTCGGGCCGTACCGCCACCCAGACGACGTGGCAGGCGAGCAGCGCGACGACGTACGGGCGGATCTCCGCGAGCGGGGGCAGGAGGCAGCCCGCGACCAGGACGAGGACGCTCGCCGTCAGGTGGAAGCGCGCCCGGACCCGCGACGGCACCCAGCGCGGCGGCAGGGCACGCGTCCAGCGGCGGGCCTGTTCGCCGTCCCAGGCACGGCAGCCGTCGGGGAGGGCGGACGCGGGCAGCCGCGCCGGCACCTCGAGATTCGTACTCATCGTCTCCCAGACGTTCCCGCCGCAGGCGCGGTTGCCCGCCCACACGAACCGGTCCGGTACGGCCGTCCGCCTCCGTCGGGGCGCATGGCCACGAGCCTGTGGGCGGACACCGGTCCACGCGCCCGCCCGCGGCCCCGGAACCGTCTGCCGGGCACATCGCGGCACACGGCCCGCCCCGGCCGGGAGCGGGGCGGCGTCACCCCGTCGCGATCAGGATGGCGAGCAGCACCGCCCCCGCGATCGCCGGGGCGATCACCTCGTACGCCCACCGCACGCCGACCTCGCCCCGGGCGCTCTGCGCCGCTGCCCGGTCCTCGGCGAGCACCCGGAGGTCGTCCATGATCTGGTCGGTCTGCGCACGGACCGGTTCGGCCGGGACGGCGGACGTGCGGCCGCTGGTGTCCGCTGCGGCGTTGCGGGTCTGCCGCCTGGCGGCCCGCTTGCGGGCGCGCAGGGAGACGGGCACGGCCCACAGCTGGTACTTGGTGCCGGACGTGTCGACGACCTCGTTGGAGTAACCGGAGCGCAGCGAGCCGACGGTGCCCCAGGGCAGCACGATCACCCGGAACGGGTTGCGCACCCGCAGCCGGTCCTCATTCGCGAAGACGGCGGGGCGCAGCGTGAAGGCGACCACCAGCGGGACGAGCAGGATCAGCGAGGCGAGCGCCAGCCAGGGCGTGCGCCCGTGCCCGGTGATCAGCGCGTCGACGCCGAGCCAGCCGGCGATGGCGAGCAGGAGCACGCCGCCCGCGATACCCGCGGCCGACCGGTAGATCCGGTCGCTCAGCTCTGGGTGCGCGGCGTCCGGTGCGGGAGACTGGTGGTCCGGGGTCGTCATGGCCCCGATTGTGCCCGACAGTGGCGGCCGCGCCCGTCCCCGGTGGCCGAGGTCACTTCGACCCCGTGGGGTGTACAGCCGCTACGCGCGTAGATATGCTCAGGTCGTGACCATGCCCACCACTGCATCCGCTGCTCATGCACTCACGGACGTCGCCGCGTCCGACAGCACGCTGCGCCGCTTCCTCCACGGGCTGCCCGGCGTCGACGCGGTCGGCCTGGAGGCGCGTGCCGCCTCCCTCGGCACCCGCTCCATCAAGACCACGGCGAAGGCGTACGCCATCGACCTCGCCATCTCGATGGTCGACCTGACGACGCTGGAAGGCGCGGACACCCCGGGCAAGGTCCGGGCGCTCGGCGCCAAGGCGGTCCGTCCGGACCCGACGGACCGGTCGGCCCCCAGTACCGCCGCCGTCTGCGTCTATCCCGACATGGTGGCGACCGCCAAGGAGGCCGTCGCCGGTTCCGGGGTGAAGGTCGCCTCGGTGGCGACCGCGTTCCCGGCCGGACGTGCCGCGCTCGACGTGAAGCTGGCCGACGTGCGCGACGCGGTCGCCGCGGGCGCCGACGAGATCGACATGGTCATCGACCGGGGCGCGTTCCTCGCGGGCGACTTCATGAAGGTGTACGAGGAGATCGTCGCCGTGAAGGAGGCCTCGGGCGCCGCCCGCCTGAAGGTCATCTTCGAGACCGGCGAGCTGTCGACGTACGACAACATCCGGCGGGCCTCGTGGCTCGGGATGCTGGCCGGCGCCGACTTCATCAAGACCTCGACGGGCAAGGTCGCGGTGAACGCGACGCCCGCGAACACGCTGCTCATGCTGGAGGCGGTCCGCGACTTCCGGGCGCAGACCGGTGTCCAGGTCGGTGTGAAGCCCGCCGGCGGTATCCGCACCTCCAAGGACGCCATCAAGTTCCTGGTCGTGGTCAACGAGACCGCGGGCGAGGACTGGCTGGACAACCACTGGTTCCGCTTCGGCGCGTCCTCGCTCCTGAACGACCTGCTGATGCAGCGCCAGAAGCTGGCCACCGGCCGCTACTCCGGCCCCGACTACGTGACGGTGGACTGATCACCATGACCATCGAGAAGCGGTCATCCGCATTCGAGTACGCGCCGGCGCCCGAGTCCCGCGCGGTCGTCGACATCGCGCCGTCCTACGGCCTGTTCATCGACGGCGAGTTCACCGAGGCCGCCGACGGCAGGGTCTTCAAGACGGTCAGCCCGTCCACCGAGGAGGTCCTCTCCGAGGTGGCGCAGGCGGGCTCCGAGGACGTCGACCGTGCCGTGAAGGCGGCCCGCCGGGCCTTCGAGAAGTGGTCGGCGCTGCCCGGCTCCGAGCGCGCCAAGTACCTCTTCCGCATCGCGCGGATCATCCAGGAGCGCAGCCGTGAGCTGGCCGTCCTGGAGACGCTGGACAACGGCAAGCCCATCCGGGAGACCCGCGACGCGGACCTCCCGCTGGTCGCCGCGCACTTCTTCTACTACGCGGGCTGGGCGGACAAGCTCGACCACGCCGGCTTCGGTGCGAACCCGCGCCCGCTCGGCGTGGCCGGCCAGGTCATCCCGTGGAACTTCCCGCTGCTGATGCTCGCGTGGAAGATCGCCCCGGCGCTCGCCACCGGCAACACGGTCGTGCTGAAGCCCGCGGAGACCACCCCGCTGTCGGCCCTGTTCTTCGCGGACATCTGCCGCCAGGCGGGCCTGCCCCGGGGTGTCGTCAACATCCTCCCGGGATACGGCGACACGGGCGCCGCGCTCGTCGAGCACCCGGACGTGAACAAGGTCGCGTTCACAGGCTCTACGGCGGTCGGCAAGGCCATCGCCCGCCAGATCGCCGGCACGCGCAAGAAGGCCACCCTCGAACTGGGCGGCAAGGGCGCCAACATCGTCTTCGACGACGCCCCCGTCGACCAGGCCGTCGAGGGCATCGTCACCGGCATCTTCTTCAACCAGGGCCAGGTCTGCTGCGCGGGCTCGCGCCTCCTCGTCCAGGAGTCGATCCACGACGAGCTGCTGGACTCGCTCAAGCGCCGGCTCTCCACGCTGCGCCTCGGCGACCCGCTCGACAAGAACACGGACATCGGCGCGATCAACTCCGCCGAGCAGCTGGCGCGCATCACCACGCTCACCGAGCAGGGCGAGGCCGAGGGCGCCGAGCGCTGGTCCCCGGCCTGCGAACTGCCGTCCGCGGGCTACTGGTTCGCCCCGACGCTCTTCACGAACGTCACCCAGGCGCACACCGTCGCCCGCGACGAGATCTTCGGCCCGGTGCTGTCCGTGCTCACGTTCCGCACGCCGGACGAGGCCGTGGCGAAGGCCAACAACAGCCAGTACGGCCTGTCCGCCGGCATCTGGACGGAGAAGGGCTCCCGCATCCTCGCGGTGGCCGGCAAACTCCGCGCGGGCGTCATCTGGTCCAACACGTTCAACAAGTTCGACCCGACGTCGCCCTTCGGCGGCTACAAGGAGTCGGGCTTCGGCCGCGAGGGCGGCCGCCACGGCCTGGAGGCGTACCTCGATGTCTGATGCGCGACTGTCGGTGTTCAAGACCTACAAGCTGTACGTCGGCGGGAAGTTCCCGCGTTCCGAGAGCGGCCGGGTGTACGAGGTGACAGACCCGAAGGGCAAGTGGCTGGCCAACGCGCCGCAGTCCTCCCGCAAGGACGCCCGGGACGCCGTCATGGCCGCCCGCAAGGCGTTCGGCGGCTGGTCGGGGGCGACCGCGTACAACCGCGGCCAGATCCTCTACCGCGTCGCGGAGATGCTGGAGGGCCGCAAGGCCCAGTTCGTCCACGAGGTGGCCGACGCCGAGGGGCTGTCGAAGTCCAGGGCGGCCGACCAGGTGGAGGCCACCATCGACCGCTGGGTCTGGTACGCGGGCTGGACCGACAAGATCGCCCAGGTGGTCGGCGGCGGCAACCCGGTGGCGGGCCCGTTCTTCAACCTGTCCACGCCGGAACCGACGGGCGTGGTGGCGGTCCTGGCACCCCAGCAGTCGTCGTTCCTCGGCCTGGTCTCCGTCATCGCCCCGGTCATCGCGACGGGCAACACCGCCGTCGTCGTCGCCTCCGAGAGGTCGCCCCTGCCGGCGCTCTCCCTCGGTGAGGTGCTGGCCACCTCCGACCTGCCCGGCGGTGTGGTCAACATGCTCTCCGGCCGGACGGCGGAGATCGCCGCACCGCTGGCCGCGCACCAGGACGTCAACGCGATCGACCTCGCGGGCGCCGACGAGGCGCTGGCGAAGGAGCTGGAGGTCGCCGCCGCGGACAACCTGAAGCGCGTCCTGCGTCCACAGCCTGTGGATTACGCGCGGACGCCGGGCATCGAGCGGCTCACGGCGTTCCTGGAGACCAAGACGGTCTGGCACCCGACGGGTTCACTGGGCGCGTCCGGCTCCTCGTACTGAGCCGCCACCGGGCCGGGGCCTGCCCGGCCCCCTGATCCCGGCTCGCACCGCCGGGGTCCCGTCCGCCGGAGAGCCGCGCTCCCCCTCCGTCCAGGGGGAGCGCGGCTCTCCTCCTGTCAGCGCAGCAGTCCGGCCACCTGCCCGACCACCGGGATGGACCCGATGGACGGCGCCTGCGCCACCGGCCCCGTCAGCGCCTGGGAGGTCAGCGGCCGGAAGTCGCCCAGCTGGGTGCCGACCCCGTTGTCGAGCGGGTCGACTCCGGTACCGGCCAGCGGGTTGGGCTTGAGCCCGGCGACCGGGCCGGTGACGTAGCCGACCATCCCGGTCAGCGCCTGCAGACCGGCCTGCGGGTCGACGTTGCCGAGCGAGGTGGGCCGGGTGTGCGCCACACCGAGAACGTCCTGGGTCTCCGCGGCGGCCGTGGAGGCCCCCGCCCCGAGCGCCGCACCCGCCGTCGCGAGGGCCACCAGGGCGCGCCGGGCGGTCGGGGTGTTCGAGAGTGCGTGTCGAGCCATGGCTGGTGCCACCTTCTGGTGCTCAAGGTAATCGGGTCGACACGTAGGGTAGTTGAGGTGTGATGTACGCTCCAACGCCGACCCGCGGGGTCCGCCGGGGCCGCCCGATGCCTCACACTGGACTCTCGTGAGTTCCCATCCGCCCATACCCGCCCGGGTCGTGCTGCTCTCCGGCCCGTCCGGCTCCGGGAAGTCCCTCCTCGCCGCCCGCTCGGGCCTGCCCGTGCTGCGGCTCGACGACTTCTACAAGGAGGGCACGGACCCGACCCTGCCCCAGGTGGAGGGGAGTTCCGACATCGACTGGGACCACCCGCTGTCCTGGGACGCGGACACCGCGGTCGCCGCCATCACGGAGCTGTGCCGCACGGGCCGTACGACCGTCCCCGTGTACGACCTCTCGCTGAGCGCCCGCACCGGCACGGAGACGTTCCACATCGACCGGACCCCGCGGTTCATCGCCGAGGGCATCTTCGCCGCCGAGATCGTCGGGCGCTGCCGCGAACTCGGCGTCCTGGCCGACGCCCTGTGCCTGACCCGGGGCCCCCTCACCACCTTCCGCCGGCGCTTCCTGCGCGACCTCAGGGAGGGCCGCAAGTCGGCTCCGTTCCTGCTTCGCCGCGGCTGGCGCCTGATGCGCGCCGAGCGGACGATCGTGGCCCGGCAGACGTCACTGGGCGCGTACGCGTGCGACCGCGACGAGGCGCTGGGGCGGCTGGCGGGCGCGGCGGCGTGCCGCCGCGCGGAGGCCGGCAGCCCGGCGTAGCCCCTTTCCGCGCACACGAAAGCGGGACCGGACGGGCCCCCCGGCCCTCCAGTCCCGCTCTTCCGTGCTCCCCCGTGCTTCCCCCGTGGTCCCCCGTGACCACAGCGGCTCCCCCCGGAACCGCTCCCCCGTGGTCCCCCCGCTGCCTTCAGGCGACGAGCTCGCCGAAGGACTCCTCCTCGTCACGGCCGAAGCTGAGGACCTCGTCCTCACGCAGCCGGCGGAGCGACCGCCAGATGCTGGACTTCACCGTGCCGACACTGATGTCGAGGATTTCCGCGATCTCCGGGTCCGTGCGGCCCTCGTAGTACCGCAGGACCAGCATGGTGCGCTGGAGTTCGGGCAGCCGGGTGAGCGCCTGCCACAGCACGGCGCGCAGTTCGGTGCCGCGCATCGCGTCCGTGTCACCGGCGGTCTCCGGCAGTTCCTCGGTCGGGTACTCGTTCAGCTTGCGACGACGCCAGGCACTGATGTGCAGGTTGGTCATCGTCCGCCGCAGGTATCCCCCCACCGCGGCCTTGTCACTGATCCGGTCCCAGGCCCGGTAGGTCGAGAACAGCGCGCTCTGCAACAGGTCCTCGGCCTCGAAGCGGTCACCGGTCAGGTGGTAGGCGGTTGCGTACAGGGAGGCGCGGCGCTCCTGGACGTAGGCGGTGAACTCCGCCTCCGACACCGAGCGACGCTCCCCCGTGCCCTCCCCGTACGCGGCTCCCCCGTGAGCTCCCCCGCCGGCGGCGACGGTGTCCGGCGCCGTGGTTCCCCCCGTGAACGCGTCGACCACCGTCATGTACGCGGTGTGCTGACGCCCGGCGTTCCGAGCGCAGCCCCGGCCGCCCCCGGTGCTCCTGCCGACGTCGTGAAGACGCGTGACCACTGCGCTCGCGCTGGTGCTGTGCAGCGTGTTCATCTCGCGCCCCCCGTCGTGGAGTCCCGGTTCCCTGCCTGCCGTGCTCGTGTCGAAAACTTTGCCGCGGTCACTTCATGGCCGTGTCCGCCGACTGTCACAGGCCTGTCACAGGGCGCGCCCCCGGGCGCGTCACGACGTGCTCACGGCTTGTTCACGGAGCAGAGCCGTACGACTACGCAGACGGTTCCCGCCGCCTTCCATGTGTGCAAGAGATGAGTGGGAGCGCTTCAACGGTCGATAGACCACCGTGCCATGGGCCAGAATGACGTTCGTGCCTTCCCTGTTGCTGATCGAGGACGACGACGCCATCCGTACGGCCCTGGAGCTCTCTTTGACGCGCCAGGGACACCGTGTGGCCACCGCTGCCACCGGCGAGGACGGTCTGAAGCTGCTGCGGGAGCAACGGCCGGATCTCATCGTGCTGGACGTGATGCTGCCGGGCATCGACGGATTCGAGGTGTGCCGGCGGATCAGGCGCACGGACCAGCTGCCGATCATCCTGCTGACCGCGCGCAGCGACGACATCGACGTGGTGGTCGGGCTGGAGTCCGGCGCCGACGACTATGTCGTCAAGCCCGTGCAGGGACGTGTCCTCGACGCCCGGATCCGCGCCGTGCTGCGGCGCGGTGAGCGGGAGGCCAACGACTCGGCGACGTTCGGTTCCCTGGTCATCGACCGGGCCGCCATGACGGTCACCAAGAACGGCGAGGACCTGCAACTGACGCCGACGGAGCTGCGGCTGCTTCTGGAGCTGAGCCGCCGGCCGGGACAGGCGCTGTCCCGCCAGCAGTTGCTGCGGCTGGTCTGGGAGCACGACTACCTGGGCGACTCGCGCCTGGTGGACGCGTGCGTGCAGCGCCTGCGCGCGAAGGTGGAGGACGTTCCGTCCTCGCCCACCCTGATCCGTACCGTGCGCGGAGTCGGCTACCGGCTGGACAATCCTCAGTGACACCACCGCGGGACGAGCGCCGCGGCTGGGCCGCGGCGCGCAGGGCGAGGCTGGCGGGACTGCGCTTCACGAGCCTGCGGCTGCGCCTGGTCGTGGTGTTCGGGCTCGTCGCACTCACGGCGGCGGTCTCGGCTTCGGCGATCGCCTACTGGCTCAACCGCGAGGCCGTCCTCACCCGCACCCAGGACGCGGTGCTGCGCGACTTCCAGCAGGAGATGCAGAACCGCGCCAGCGCGCTGCGCCCGCACCCGACGCAGGACGAACTCCAGCACACGGCCGGGCAGATGGCGAGCAGCAGCCAGCGGTTCAGCGTGCTGCTGGTCGTCGAGGACAAGGACGGCCGTGCCGTCACCGGCAACTCGGACCTGGACGCCTTCACGCTGGAGGACGTACCGGAGTCCCTGCGCAAGGCCGTGAACAGGAGGCAGTCGGTCTCCTCCCACAACAAGTACGCCTACCACCTGTACTGGCAGCGGATCGTCGAGAACGACCAGCCGTACCTGGTGGCGGGCACGAAGGTGATCGGCGGCGGACCGACGGGCTACCTGCTCAAGTCCCTGGAGCCGGAGGCCAAGGACCTCAGCTCGCTCGCCTGGTCGCTGGGCATCGCCACCGGTCTGGCACTGATCGGTTCGGCGCTGCTCGCCCAGGCCGCCGCGACCACGGTCCTCAAGCCGGTGCACCGGCTGGGCAGCGCGGCCCGCAGGCTCGGTGAGGGCAAGCTCGACACACGGCTGCGGGTCTCCGGGACGGACGAACTGGCCGATCTCTCCCGCACGTTCAACCGCACGGCGGAGTCGCTGGAGAAACGTGTCGCGGACATGAGCGCGCGGGACGAGGCGTCGCGCCGCTTCGTCGCCGACATGTCCCACGAGCTGCGGACGCCGCTCACGGCGATCACCGCCGTCACCGAGGTGCTGGAAGAGGAGCTCGACGCCGAGACGGGCAGCGTGGACCCGATGATCGAGCCCGCCGTCCGGCTGGTGGTCAGCGAGACCCGCCGGCTCAACGACCTCGTCGAGAACCTGATGGAGGTCACGCGCTTCGACGCGGGCACGGCCCGGCTGGTCCTGGACGACGTGGACATCGCCGACCAGATCACGGCGTGCATCGACGCGCGCGCCTGGCTGGACGCGGTGGAGCTGAACGCCGAGCGCGGCATGATGGTCCGGCTCGACCCGCGCCGGCTGGACGTCATCCTCGCCAACCTGATCGGCAACGCGCTCAAGCACGGCGGCTCGCCGGTCTGCGTCTTCGTCCGCAAGGAGTCCGACGATCTGGTGATCGAGGTCCAGGACCACGGACCCGGCATCCCCGAGGACGTCCTTCCGCACGTCTTCGACCGCTTCTACAAGGCGAGCGCGTCCCGGCCGCGTTCCGAGGGCAGCGGCCTCGGCCTGTCCATCGCCCTGGAGAACGCGCACATCCACGGCGGCGAGATCACCGCGGCCAACTCGCCCGGGGGCGGTGCGGTCTTCACCCTGCGGCTGCCCCGGGACACGTCCACGCCGCCGGACGCGGACGGCACGGAGGAGGACGCCGGATGAGGGGACGACTTCGCGCGTGGCTCGCGCTGCCCGTGCTGGCCGCGCTGCTCACGGGCTGCGGGATCCGCTCGACCCAGGTCCCCACGGACTTCGGGCCCGCGCCGTCCCGGGTGCCGTGCGCGCTCTCGGCGTCCGACATCTCCACCCGGTCGGCGCCCGGCATTCCGGTCCAGGTCTTCCTGCTGTGCTCCGCGCAGCTGGTCACCCTGGACCGTTCGGTGCGCATTCCGGACGGTACGGCGGAGGTGCAGCGGCGGGTGCTCGTCGCCCAGGGTCTCCTGGAC
This sequence comes from Streptomyces sp. NPDC005551, assembly GCF_042871785.1. Classification (NCBI taxonomy): domain Bacteria; kingdom Bacillati; phylum Actinomycetota; class Actinomycetes; order Kitasatosporales; family Streptomycetaceae; genus Streptomyces; species Streptomyces sp. NPDC005551. The sequence continues at coordinate 18,646 of NZ_JBIAJE010000008.1, forward strand.
CAGCTCGCCGAACAGCCCTCCTCACCGGAGACGCAGGCCGGGTACACGACCGACGTGCGGGCCGGTACGCGGGTGAGCGGGCCGCAGGGCAAGGACCCCGAGAACACGTTCCGGCTCAGTACGCCGCCGGACGAGCTGACCTCGTACGCTCTCGCCCAGATCATCTGCACGTTCGCCAACTCGGAGGCGACCGCGGCGGACGACGGCTCCGTCATCCTGGGCGGCCCTTCGCCCCAGCCGCTCCACCACTACGACTGCACCCCGGAAGTCCGCTCCCGCCCCGGCACGGAGTCCCCACCGTCCACGGCCGTCGACCCGAACTGACCCCCGCGCCTCCCCCGGCGCCCCGAACCTGCCCACCCGCAAGGGGCACGACCCGCACCCGCCCTCCCGCAGAAGGGGCCGTGCCGGTACATCAGATGCCCGTTGCAGGTCGGGCAGGAACGCCGGTCCACCCCTGTGACCAAGGTGCACGCCCGACATGCAACGGGCGGATGTACCGGCGCGGCCCCGACCCACCCACCGGGCCAAGGCGGGCGCCCCACCGAAGCCGAGGCGCCCCACCGAAGCCGAGGCGGGCGCCCCACCGAAGCCGAGGCGCCCCACCGGAGCCACCGGAACCGATGCCGCTACCGGAGCCGATGCCGAAGGCGGACGGATGTGACCCCCGCCCCACCCGGAACCGATCCCACCGACCCCCGCGTCTAGGGGTGCGTGCAGCGTCAAGGTCCGAACGGCGACAGCGCCGTGATCCGCGTCCGTGCGACAGGAGGTGTCCTCCTCGTCGCCCACCTCGCGCTCGTCGCCTGGATCACGCTGCGCCCCCTGGACGTCCCATGGGTGAGCGCCGCCAATCTGCGGCCCTTCGCCGGCATCAGAGCCGACCTCGCCCTCACCCCTCAGGAAGCGGCCCGCCGCATCGGCGAGGGCCTGGCCCTGCTCGCCCCCCTGGGCGTACTCCTCCCCCTGGCCGACGGCAGACTCGCCGTCTCCCCCCTCGCCTCCCTGTTCCGTACGATGACCGCGGGCGCCCTGATCTCCCTGGCCATCGAGCTGCTCCAGACCGGCGTACCGGGCCAGGTCGTCGACATCGACTCCCTGCTGCTGAACACCGTGGGCGTCGCCCTGGCCCACCTGGCCGTCGTACCCGCGGTCCGGGCCCGCCTCCGCCGCAGGGCCGACACGCGGCGGCGCGCGAGTGTCCGCCCGGAGGAGCTGTCTCAGGGTCTGACCCCGACGATTCCCAGGGTCGGGATCGCACCGTAGAGCGATGCTTCGCCCTTTTCGTGACCGTAGCGTTGACGTCAGTGAGGCCGCCACACCGGAAGCCTCGACACGGTTCACGAAGGAGCCAGGATGAGCGCCATTGTCCGCCCCACCCAAGGCCGCATGATCGGCGGAGTGTGCGCAGCGCTGGCACGGCGCTTCGGCACCTCCGCGACGACGATGCGAGTGATCTTCCTGGTGTCCTGCCTGCTGCCGGGCCCGCAGTTCCTGCTCTACATAGCGCTGTGGTTCCTGTTCCCCTCGGAGGACAAGATCCGCACGGCGTGGTGAGGGCACGGTCGGCCCGCCCGGGCCGGCGACGGACAGGCCGCGAAACACAGGTGGGGCGCCCCCGGAAAGCCGGGCGCGCCCCATCGGCGTACGTACGGAGGAGTTGGGGCGTCAGCCCAGCGGCACGCCGTTGACGGGCAGACCGTGGGTCGGCAGTCCCTGGAGCGGCAGTCCGCCGAGCAGCCCGGCCACCGGCCCGGCCGGCCCCTCCGCGAGCAGCTGTCCGACCGCGGGCTGGGCGGCGCGCACGACCTGGCCCAGCGCGTCCTTCCCCTGGGCGAGCGTGTCGTTCCCGCCGGGCAGCGACTTGCCGACGTTCTCCGTCGGCAGCGTCTTCGTGACGTTGTCCAGCGCCGAGGAGGCGTCCGGCGCGGCCGGCGCCGCGTTCGCGGCACCGGCGCCTGCGGCGGCGAAGGCGGCGCCGAGGGCGGCGACACCGAGGGTCTTGGCAGCAGACTGCTTCATGTGGGATGCGTCCTTGAATGCGTGGCGGGGATGTGAGCGGTCCCCGACCGTAAACACGTGAGCCCGCGGGCCGCAAACATCGAAAAGCGGCCGGGTCACGCATTCCCGGCCGCTTCCCAACGATTTCCTCAGCCCTCAGTTACCCGCAGAACCGCTGGTGGAGAAGGTCTGCTGGAACAGCCATTCGGATTTCAGCTCGGCATAACCGGGCTTGATCACGTCATTGATCATGGCCAGTCGTTCATCGAAAGGAATGAATGCTGATTTCATAGCATTGACCGAGAACCACTGCATGTCGTCGAGTGAATAACCGAACGCCTCGACCAGGTGCTCGAATTCCCGGCTCATGCTGGTACCGGACATGAGGCGGTTGTCGGTGTTGACGGTCGCCCGGAAGTGGAGCCGCCGCAGCAGCCCGATGGGGTGGGCGGCGTAGGAGTCGGCGGCGCCGGTCTGGAGGTTGGAGCTGGGGCACAGCTCCAGCGGGATGCGCTTGTCCCGCACGTACGAGGCGAGACGCCCCAGCTGCACCGAGCCGTCCTCGCGGACCTCGATGTCGTCGATGATCCGCACCCCGTGACCGAGCCGGTCGGCACCGCACCACTGGAGCGCCTGCCAGATCGAGGGGAGCCCGAAGGCCTCGCCCGCGTGGATGGTGAAGTGGTTGTTCTCGCGCTTGAGGTACTCGAACGCGTCGAGGTGCCGGGTGGGCGGGAACCCGGCCTCCGCGCCGGCGATGTCGAAGCCGACGACGCCCAGGTCGCGGTACCGGTTGGCCAGTTCGGCGATCTCCAGGGCGCGGGCCGCGTGCCGCATGGCGGTGAGCAGGGCGCCCACCCGGATCCGGTGCCCGTTCTCCCGGGCCCGCTTCTCGCCCTCCCGGAAGCCCTCGTTGACGGCCTCGACGACCTCTTCGAGGGTGAGCCCTGCCTCCAGGTGCTGTTCGGGCGCGTACCGGACCTCGGCGTAGACGACACCGTCCTCGGCGAGGTCCTCGGCGCACTCGGCGGCGATCCGGACCAGCGCCTCACGGGTCTGCATGACGGCGCAGGTGTGCGCGAAGGTCTCCAGATACCGCTCCAGGGACCCGGAGTCGGCGGCCTCGCGGAACCAGGTGCCGAGTTTGCCGGGGTCGGACTCGGGGAGACCGGCGTAGCCCGTCTCCCGGGCCAGGTCGACGATGGTGCCGGGGCGCAGGCCCCCGTCGAGGTGGTCGTGCAGCAGGACCTTGGGCGCCCGGCGGATCTGCTCCGAGCTCGGGGTGTTCGGGTGCTGGCTCGTCATTTCCGCACTCTAATGCCTACGCGCGTAGATCTCTCGGCGTGACGATCCGTCGATACCCAACGGTGACCCCCTGGACGGATGGCGTACACCCTTGCTTCTGACACTGTTCTGTCATGGCACAGCAAGCGACGCCGGTTCGCAGGGCCCGGCTGGGGCGGGCGCTCGGCCCGGAACCGACGGCGGTGGGCGGGGTGGTGCTGCTGCTCCCGGGCGGCGACGAGACCTCCGGCCGGAAGCCGTCCCCCCTGGCGGCGGCGACCGTACGGGCACTGGGACGCCGCCTCACCCGGGCGGCACGCACCGAGGGCCTGGCCACGCACGTGGTGCACTACCGCTACCGCGGCTGGAACGGCACCGAGGCGCACCTGGCGCACGACGCGTCCTGGGCGGCCGACGAGGTCGTACGCCGCTACGGCGACGTCCCCGTCTGCCTCGCCGGAGTGGACATGGGCGCCCGCGCGGCGCTGCGCGCGGCCGGGCACCCGGCCGTCAACTCCGTGCTGGCGATAGCCCCTTGGCTGCCGGAGGAGGACGTGGCCGCGCCGCCCGAACCGGTGAAGCACCTGGCCGGACGACGGGTCCTGATCGTGCACGGCACGAACGACGAACGCACGGACCCGGAGCTGTCGTTCCGGCTCGCGGCGCGCGCGAAGAAGGCCCACCGCGACATCTGCCGCTTCGAGGTCCACTCGGACGGACACTCGCTGCACCAGCACCGGAACGAAGTCCGCGCGCTCGCGGAGGACTTCGTCATGGGCGCGCTGTTCGCGCGGGGCTTCTCCCGCCCGGTGCGGGACGCGTTCGCCGCGCCGCCGCCGCTGGGCCTGCGGATGCCGCTGGCCGCCGGGTTCGGCCGGTCCCTGCGCCGGTAGGCGGCCCCGGACCGGGCGTTCGCGCTCCGCCGGTGCCGCGTCCCGTACGACCACGCGGCGGCGCTGCGGGCGGGGTCGTCAGTCCGGCAGGAGGTGCCCGCGGCGGGACAGCAGGAACTTCTTGAAGGCCGCCACCGGCGGCGTGTCCGGGTGGCCGTCGAGCCAGGCGACGCCGATCTCGCGGGCCGCGCGCGGCGCGGTGACGGTCAGTTCGACAACTCCCGGGCGGGGCACGGCCGGTGGCGGCAGCAGGGCGACTCCGAGGCCCGCCGCCACCAGCCCGCGCAGCGTCTCGGCCTCCTCGCCCTCGAAGGCGATCCGCGGCCTGAACCCCGCCTGCCGGCAGAGGTCGTCGGTGATGCGGCGCAGCCCGTAGCCGGATTCGAGGGTCACGAAGGTCTCGTCGGCCGCCTCGGCGAGACGGATCCGCCTGCGGGCGGCCAGCGCGTGGTCGGCGGGCACCACGAGCCGCAGCTTCTGCTCGTCGAGGCGGCGGCTGACGAGGTCGGGCGCGTCCGGCACCGGCGACGTCAGGCACAGGTCCAGCTCACCGGAGCGCAGCCGCTCGAGCATCGCCTCGCCGTAGTTCTGGACGAGGCTGAAGCGGACGCGCGGGTGGTCGGCGCGGAAGGCGCGGATGAGGGCGGGCACCGTCTCGGAGCCCATGGTGTGCAGGAACCCGAAGGCGACCTTGCCGGTGGCGGGGTCGGCGTCGGCGCGCACCTCGTCGGCGGCGCGCTCGATCTCGGCGAGGGCGCGTTCGACGGAGCCGAGGAACGTACGGCCGGCCGGGGTGAGCGAGACCGTCCGGCCGCGGCGGGCGAACAGCTCCACCCCGAGGTCCTGTTCCAGGCGGACCATCGCCCGCGACAACGTCGACTGCGGCACCTGCATCTCCTGCGCGGCCCGCGTCACGTGCTCGGTGCGGGCGACCCCGGCGAAGTACGCGAGCCGCGGGGCGAGCACCGCCACGATGTCTTCTGTGTCACTGGACGGTGACAGGTGAGCCTCTGACCTCTGCTGATGCACCATGGGAACGATTATGCGGTTTCCGTGCATTGGACGGATGAATGCGGACTGCCTAGTTTCGGAGCATGCCTTCCGCCAGTACCGAGGCGTCCACCCCCGTGGGCGCCGTCCCGACCGTTCCCGCTCCCGACTCCCGCCTGGCCCCGGGCGGCCCCGGCTACCGCCGGATGAGCCTCGCCCTGTTCCTCGCGGGCGTGGCGACCTTCGCGCTCCTCTACTCGACGCAGGCCCTCCTCCCGCTCGTCTCCGGCGACTTCGGCGTCAGCGCGAGCGAGGCGAGCTGGACGGTGTCGGCCGCGACCGGCGCGCTGGCGCTGTTCGTGCTGCCGATGAGCGCGCTGTCGGAGCGGTTCGGGCGGCGGACGATGATGACGGCGTCCCTGGCGGTCGCCGTGTCCGTCGGTCTGCTGGTCCCCTTCGCGCCCTCGCTCGGCGCGCTGGTGGCACTGCGGGCCGTGCAGGGCGCGGCGCTGGCGGGACTGCCCGCGTCGGCGACCGCGTACCTGGCCGAGGAGGTCCGGCCCAAGGCGCTGATCACCGCGATCGGTCTGTTCGTGGCGGGCAACAGTGTCGGCGGAATGAGCGGCCGGGTCATCACCGGCTGGGTCGCGCAGGAGTGGGGCTGGCGGGTCGCCGTCGGCGTGATCGGCCTGCTCGCGGTGGCCTGCGCGGTCGCCTTCCGGCTGCTGCTCCCGGCCCCGCGGCACTTCACTCCCGGATCCCTGCGGCCCCGCGTCCTGGCCCGCACGGTCCGCGGCCACCTCGCGAACCCGCTGCTGCGCAGGCTGTACGCGATCGGCGCGCTGTTCATGACGGTCTTCGGCGGGGTCTACACGGTCATCGGCTACCGCCTCACCGAGGCGCCGTTCTCGCTCCCGCAGGGCATCGTCGGCTCGGTCTTCCTGGTGTACCTCGTCGGTACGGTCTCGGCGTCCACGGCGGGCCGGCTGGTCGCCCGGCTGGGCCGGCGCGGCTCGCTGTACCTGGCGGGCGGCACGACCGCGTCCGGTCTGCTGCTGTCCCTGGCCGGCTCCCTGCCCCTCGTCCTGCTCGGCCTGGTCCTGATCACCGCGGGCTTCTTCGCGGGCCACGCGGTCGCGTCCTCCGCGGTGAGCCACACGGCCACGCACGGCCGTGCCCAGGCCTCGGCGCTCTACCAGTCCGCGTACTACGTGGGTTCCAGCGCGGGCAGCACGCTCGGCGCCGTCGCCTTCCACGCGGGCGGCTGGGCCGGCACGGTGGGGATCGGTCTGCTCGCGGTGCTCGGCGTCGTGTCCGTCACGGTGCTCGGCTCCCACGCGGCCCGCGTCCGGGCCCGCCGCGGGCCTGCCCTGACCTGCTGAGCGTCCCCCCTGCGGACGATGCGCCCGTACCCCCCTTCCCACCTGGGACTTCCCCGCTCCGCGGGCCATTGTCAGTGGGCTGCGGTAGCTTCCGAAGTGCTGGCGCGCGAAGGTGCGACGGACGGAGCCACAGGGGTGGGTTGGCGATGAGTGAAGGTACGGCGACGACGGCGGACCTGGACGTCCGGCTGGAGAAGCACCGAGTCGAGCTCACCGGGTACTGCTACCGGATGCTCGGCTCCTCCTTCGAGGCCGAGGACGCGGTGCAGGACACGATGGTCCGCGCCTGGCGCAGCTACGACAAGTTCGAGGGCCGCTCCTCGATGCGCTCCTGGCTCTACCGGATCGCCACGAACGTCTGCCTCGACATGCTGAACGCGGGCAACCGCAGAGCCCGCCCCATGGATCTGACGGCTCCCTCCCCGCTCGCCCAGGCCGCGCTGAACCCGCGCCCGGACCACACCTGGCTGGAGCCGATGCCGGACGGGCGCGTACTGCCCGCGGTCAGCGACCCGGCCGAGGCGGCGGTCGCGAAGGAGTCGGTGCGCCTCGCCTTCATGGCCACGCTCCAGCAGCTGCCGCCCAAGCAGCGGGCCGTCCTGATCCTGCGCGAGGTCCTCGCGTGGCGGGCGAGCGAGGTCGCCGAGCTGCTCGGCACCACGGTCGCCTCGGTCAACAGCGCGCTCCAGCGGGCTCGCGCGACCCTCGCCGAGACCGCGGCCGACGGCTCCGAGGCCGCCGTCTCCGACCCCCTGGACGAGGAGCAGCAGAGACTCCTGGAGCGCTACGTCGCCGCCTTCGAGGGGTACGACATGACCGCGCTGACGGCCCTGCTGCACGAAGACGCGATCATGACGATGCCGCCGTTCGACCTGTGGCTGCGCGGCACGGACGACATCACCGGCTTCATGACGACACTGGGCGCGCCCTGCGCGGGCTCGCGTCTGGTGCCGGTCGAGGTCAACGGCCTGCCGGGCTTCGCCCAGTACAAGCCGGACCCGGAGTCGGGCGGCTTCGTGCCGTGGGCGGTGCAGGCGCTGGAGATCTCAAAGGGGCGGATCACCGGGTTCCACTGCTTCCTGGACACCGCCCGCTGGTTCCCGCTGTTCGGGCTGCCGCTCCGACTCGAAGCGGAGGCCGACCAGGTCGAGTAGCGCGCGCAGCGCCGGGTCGGCGTTCCGCAGCCGTATCCGCCCGCCGGCCCGCCGGGCGGTGAGTTCCATCCTGGCCAGGGCGTCGACGGCGGTCAGGCCCGGCGGCCCGAGACCCGCGACGTCGCAGACCACGACCCCGGTCCCGGTCGCCTCCAGCTGTGCGCGCACGCGGTCGCAGAGCCGGGGCACCTGGTCACGGGTGACCGGGCCCGGCAGCGCGATGACGGCGGGTGTCGTGGTGTCCACCTTCAGTAGACCGGCGGCGGGCACGGAACTCATCGGAGGCCGTCCCCGCCGGTGCCGCGCGCCCGCGGCAGGGATCACGTTGACCGGGGACCCGGCGGCCCCGGAGGGTGGGGCGCGTGCTCCGTGAACCGACTCCCCCTGCGATACCCGACGCCCTCTTCGCCCTGTGGGGGGTGCCGTGCGAGGGGTGCTGACGGGCTTCGGCGTCATCGCCGTCGTCATCGCGGTCGGCTATGTGATCGGCCGCCGCGGCCACCTCGGTGAGAGCGGGCGCGAGGTACTGACGAAGCTCGCCTTCCACGTGGCCTCCCCGGCGCTGCTGTTCACGACACTCGCCGGGGCCGACCTGTCGGTGGTCTTCTCCAGCCGGCTGCTGGTCACGGCGATGAGCACGGCCGTGGCCGCCGGCGTCTTCGTCGCGGTGGGTGTCGTACGGCGCTGGGGCGTCGGGCGGACGACCATCGGCGCCCTGTGCTCCAGCTACGTCAACTCGGGCAACCTCGGCATCCCGATCGCGGTGTACGTCCTCGGGGACGCGTCGCTCGTGGCGCCCGTGCTGCTGTTCCAGCTGATCGGCGTGACACCGGTCGCGCTGACGGTGCTGGACCTGGCGGGCCGGGACGCGAAGGGCCCGTGGTGGCAGCGGCTCGTCACACCGCTGCGCAACCCGGTCGCGGCGGGCTCCCTCGCCGGGGTCGCGGTGTCGGCGAGCGGACTGAGGGTGCCGGGTCCGGTCCTCGACCCGCTCACGCTGATCGGGAACATGTCGGTGCCCGCGGTGCTGCTGGCGTTCGGCATCTCGCTGTGCGGCAGCACGCTGCCCGGCCGGGGTCCCGACCGCCATCCGGTGCTGCTGTCCGTCGCCCTGAAGTCGCTGGGCCAGCCGTTGGTGGCCTGGGCGCTGGCCGCGGGGGTCTTCGGGCTCACGGGTGCGCCGCTGCTCGACGTCGTCGTCACCTCGGCGCTGCCCGCCGCGCAGAACCTCTTCACCTACGCCTCCCGCTACGGGACCGGCGAGGTGCTCGCCCGCGAGTCGATCCTGCTGTCGACGGTCCTGTCGGTGCCGGTGCTGGTGGTGGTCGCGGCGCTGCTGGGCTGACGGGTCCGCACACGGGCGAGAGGGGTGCGCAGGAGAAAGGGGCCGGTGCCCGAAGGCACCGGCCCCTTCCGGGAACGTCCGGGTCAGGCGATCCGCTCCAGCACGATCGGGGTCGGCGTGAAGTCCGTGCCCGCCGCCGCGATGTCGTACGAGCCCTCCACCGCCTCCAGGGCGTACGCGAAGCGCTCGGGCGTGTCCGTGTGCAGGGTCAGCAGCGGCTGGCCCGCCGTGACCGTCTCGCCCGGCTTGGCGTGCAGCTCGATACCGGCGGCGGCCTGGACCGGGTCCTCCTTGCGGGCGCGTCCGGCGCCCAGGCGCCAGGCGCCCACGCCGATGTCGTACGCGTCGAGGCGGGTCAGGACACCGGAGGACGGGGCCTTGACGACGTGCTGCTCGCGCGAGGTCGGCAGGGGCGCGTCCGGGTCGCCGCCCTGCGCAGCGATCATGCGGCGCCAGGCGTCCATCGCGGAGCCGTCGGCGAGCGCCTTGGCCGGGTCGGCGTCCTTCACGCCCGCCGCGTCGAGCATCTCGCGGGCCAGCGCGAGGGTGAGCTCGACGACGTCCGCGGGGCCGCCGCCGGCCAGGACCTCGACCGACTCGCGGACCTCCAGGGCGTTGCCGGCCGTCAGACCGAGCGGGGTCGACATGTCGGTCAGCAGCGCGACCGTCTTCACGCCGTGGTCGGTGCCGAGGCCGACCATCGTGGAGGCGAGTTCGCGGGCGTCCTCGATGGTCTTCATGAAGGCGCCGGTGCCGACCTTCACGTCCAGGACCAGCGAACCGGTGCCCTCGGCGATCTTCTTCGACATGATCGAGGAGGCGATCAGCGGGATGGCCTCGACGGTGCCCGTGACGTCGCGCAGGGCGTACAGCTTCTTGTCGGCGGGGGCGAGACCGTCGCCGGCCGCGCAGATGACCGAGCCCACGCCGTCCAGGACGGCCAGCATCTCCTCGTTGGAGAGCAGCGCCCGCCAGCCGGGGATCGACTCCAGCTTGTCGAGGGTGCCGCCGGTGTGGCCGAGGCCGCGCCCGGACAGCTGCGGGACCGCCGCGCCGCAGGCCGCGACCAGGGGTGCGAGCGGCAGCGTGATCTTGTCGCCGACGCCGCCGGTGGAGTGCTTGTCGGCGGTCGGGCGGGACAGCGAGGAGAAGTCCATGCGCTCGCCCGAGGCGATCATCGCGGCGGTCCAGCGGGCGATCTCGCGGCGGTTCATGCCGTTGAGCAGGATCGCCATGTTGAGGGCGGCCATCTGGTAGTCGGCGACCTCGCCGCGGGTGTACGCGTCGATGACCCAGTCGATCTGCTCGTCGCTGAACTCACCGCGGTCCCGCTTGGTGCGGATGACGGAGATGGCGTCCATGGCCATGACTTTCCTTCCGAGGAGCAGCGGCCCCTCCGGACAGTCCGGAGGGGCCGCGGAGGAGTTACTTGGTGAGGTGCTCGGGGCCGAAGGCCTGCGGGAGCATCTCGGAGAGCGGCAGGATGCCCGCCGGGGTCTCCAGCAGCAGGCCGGGCCCGCCGAACTCGAAGAGCAGCTGCCGGCAGCGCCCGCACGGCACCAGGATCTCGCCGCGCCCGTCGACGCACGTGAAGTGGGTCAGCCGGCCGCCGCCGGTGTTCTGGAGCTGCGAGACCAGACCGCACTCGGCGCACAGCCCGAGCCCGTACGAGGCGTTCTCGACGTTGCAGCCGGAGACCGTCCGCCCGTCGTCGACGAGGGCCGCGACCCCGACCGGGTAGCCCGAGTAGGGGGCGTACGCCCGGGACATGGCGTCCCGGGCGGTCTCGCGCAGGGCGTCCCAGTCGACCTCGGACCCGCCGCTCCCGGAGCCGGACCCGGGAGCGCTCTCGGCCGACGTCACTTGCCCTGCCCCTTCCGGTACGGCAGGCCGTCCGCCTTCGGCATCCGCAGCCGCTGCGCGGACAGCGACAGCACGATCAGCGTGATGACGTACGGCGTGGCGGACACGACCTGGTTCGGCACCTCGTTGGTGCCGGCGTACCAGGCGAAGACCAGGACGCCGACGAGGAAGGTGATCACGGCCGGTACGTACTGCTTGCGGACCACCAGCCAGACGGCACCGATGACCAGCAGGATCGCGCCGAGCAGCAGCAGTGCGTGGACGTTGGCGGAGCCGCCGCGCAGGTTGAGGCTGTCGGTGTAGCCGAACAGGCCCGCGCCGAGGGCGAGGCCGCCCGGCATCCAGTTGCCGAAGATCATCGCGGCGAGACCGATGTAGCCGCGGCCACTGGTCTGCCCCTCCAGGTAGAAGGGGTTGGCGACGATCGACAGGAACACGCCGCCGAGGCCGGCCAGACCGCCGGAGATGATGACGGCCAGGTACTTGTACTTGTAGACGTTGACTCCGAGCGACTCGGCCGCGACCGGGTTCTCGCCGCAGGAGCGCAGCCGCAGGCCGAACGCGGTGCGCCACAGGATCCACCAGGTGGCGGGGATCAGCGCGATGGCGAGCAGGGTCAGCCAGGAGACGTTGGTGACCAGGCCGCCGAGCAGGCCCGCGACGTCCGAGACGAAGAACCAGCCCTTGCCGTTGAGGGTGGTGAGCCAGTCGGAGAGTCCGGGCACGGTGAAGTGGCCGAGCGACTCGACCGGCGGGGACTGCTTCGCCGAACCGCCCTGGACGCCCTCGAAGGCGAGCGGGGCGAGGTAGCGGGTGGCACCGAGCGCCAGGATGTTGATGGCCACACCGGAGACGATGTGGTTGACGTTGAAGGTGATCGTCACGATCGCGTGCAGCAGACCGCCGATCGCGCCGCCGGCGATGCCGACCAGCACGCCGGTCCACGGGCCCCACTGGTAGCCGGCCCAGGCGCCGAACCAGGTGCCGAGGATCATCATGCCCTCGAGGCCGATGTTGACGACGCCCGCGCGCTCGGACCACAGACCGCCGAGACCGGCCAGGCCGATCGGCACGGCGAGCTGGAGCGCGGTGGACATCTGGCTGACGTTGGTGATGCCGTCGGCGCCGGTGATGATGCGGACGATCGAGGTCAGCGCCAGGCCGCCCGCGATGACGAGCAGCAGGACGGGGAGCGAGAGCCGGCGGCCGCCGGGTGCCGCGGGCTGCAGCGAGGGCTGGTTGACAGCGGTTGCGGTGGTCATCGGCCCGCCACCTCCTTCTCGGTGTTGTGGTCAGAGGAGGCGCCGAGGACGTGGCCCGCGGCGAGTTCCGCGCCGACGCGGCGCTGCTGGCGGCGCAGACCCCACTCGCGCACGGCCTCGTACGAGACGACGACCGCGATCACGATCAGGCCCTGCATGATGACCGCGATCTCCTTGTCGTACCCGTGGAAGTCGAGCTCGGGCGATGCCTTGTCCAGCCAGGCCCAGAGCAGGGCCGCGAAGGCGATGCCCGTCGGGCTGTTGCGGCCGAGCAGGGCGATGCCGATACCGAGGAAGCCGATGCCGGTCGGGAAGTTCAGGCTGAACGTGTGCGTGGCGCCGAGCAGGATCGGCAGGCCCGCGAGGCCCGCCATGCCGCCGGAGACCAGCATGGCGGTGAGCACCATGCGCTTGGGGTCCACGCCGCTGGCCGCGGCGGCGCTCTCCGAGGCGCCAGAGGCGCGCAGGTCGAAGCCGAAGCGGGTGCGGTTGAGGACGATCCAGTAGCCGATGCCGAGCAGCACGGCGAGGACCACCATGCCGTAGATCTCTCCGGCGTCGCCCATGCCGAATCCGGGCACCCAGCCCGACTCGTGCATCTCGCCGGTGGTGTTGTTGTTGCCGACCTTGACGCCGAAGACGTCGGGCAGCCACAGGTAGGCGATGAGGGCGGTGGCGATCGCGTTGAGCATGATCGTCGCGACGACCTCGCTGACGCCCCGGGTGACCTTGAGGACACCGGCGATGCCGGACCAGAAGGCGCCGGTGAGGATCGCGGTCAGGATCAGCAGCGGGATCTGCAGCGCGGCCGGCAGCGCGACGTGCGCGCCGACGATCGCGGCCATCATGGCGGCGAGCTGGTACTGCCCGTCCACACCGATGTTGAACAGGTTCATGCGGAAGCCGATGGCCACCGCGAGCGCCGCGATGTAGTACATCGAGGCCTGGTTGAGGATCAGGACCTGGATGTCGGAGAACGTGGCCTGCTCGAACATGAGCGTGTACGGCTCGATCGGGTTCTTCCCCGAGGCGAGCAGCACGACCGAGGTCAGCGCCACGGCCACGACGAGCGCGATGACCGGTCCGGCCACCGCGAGGAGCACGCGCTCCTTGTCGAACTTCTTCATCAGCGGGCCTCGTCTTCGGGGGCGTCTGCCTGCTCTTCGAGCTGCTCTGCGAGCTCTTCGTTCTCGAGGTGTCCGGAGGCGGCGCCGGTCATGGCCGAGCCGAGTTCCTCCGGGGTGATGGTCGCCGGGTCGGCGTCCGCGACCAGCTTGCCGTTGTAGATCACCCGGAGCGTGTCGGAGAGACCGATCAGCTCGTCCAGGTCGGCGGAGATCAGCAGGACGGCGAGGCCTTCCCTGCGGGCCGCGCGGATCTGGTCCCAGATCTGGGCCTGCGCGCCGACGTCCACGCCGCGGGTCGGGTGGGCGGCGATCAGGAAGCGCGGCTTGTGGCTCATCTCGCGGCCGACGATCAGCTTCTGCTGGTTGCCGCCGGAGAGGGAGGCCGCGGTCACGTCGATGCCGGGGGTGCGGACGTCGTACTCCTCGACGATCCGGCGGGTGTCGGCCTGGGCGCCCTTGGGGTCCAGCCAGACACCCTTCGCGTTGGGCCGCTCGGTGACGTGGCCGAGGATGCGGTTCTCCCAGAGGGGGGCCTCCAGGAGCAGGCCGTGCCGGTGGCGGTCCTCGGGGATGTAGCCGATGCCCTGCTCGCGGCGCCTGCGGGTGGCCCAGGAGGTGATCTCCTCCTCGGCCAGGGTGATGGTGCCGGAGTCGGCGCTCTTGAGGCCGATCAGCGCCTCGATGAGCTCGGTCTGGCCGTTGCCCTCGACGCCGGCGAGGCCGAGGACCTCGCCCGCGTGGATGGTGAAGCTGATGTCGTCGAGGAGCGCCTTGCCGCCGGGGGCGACCAGGCGCAGGTCCCGCACCGTCAGGACCGGCCGGTCGGTGACCGTGGACTCCGCGGTCTCCGGCGTCGGCAGTTCGCTGCCCACCATCAGTTCGGCGAGCTGGCGCGGGGTGGTCTCGGACGGGACGGCCGTCCCCACCGTCGTACCGCGGCGGATCACCGTGATGTCGTCGGCGACCGAGAGGACCTCGCCCAGCTTGTGCGAGATGAAGATGACCGACAGGCCCTCGGACTTGAGCTCGCGCAGGTTGGCGAAGAGCGCGTCGACCTCCTGCGGGACGAGCACCGCGGTGGGCTCGTCCAGGATGAGGATGCGGGCGCCTCGGTAGAGGACCTTGAGGATCTCCACGCGCTGGCGGTCGGCGACGCCGAGTTCCTCGACGAGGACGTCGGGGCGGATGCCGAGGCCGTACCGCTCGGAGAGCTCCAGGATCTTGCGGCGGGCCTTGCCGCCGATGCCGTACAGCTTCTCGCTGCCCAGGACGACGTTCTCCAGGACCGTGAGGTTGTCGGCGAGCATGAAGTGCTGGTGGACCATGCCGATGCCGCGGGCGATGGCGTCGGCGGGCGACGAGAACGTGACCTGCGTGCCGTCGACGGCGATGGTCCCCTCGTCCGGCTTCTGCATGCCGTAGAGGATCTTCATCAGCGTCGACTTGCCGGCACCGTTCTCACCGACGAGGGCGTGGACCGTGCCCTTGCGGACGTTGAGGTGGATGTCGTGGTTGGCCACGACGCCGGGAAAGCGCTTGGTGATCCCGGCGAGTTCGACAGCGGTCAGCTGACCGTTGACCGCGTCGGCCGGAGGGCTGCTGGACGCGTTGATGGCGCACTCTCCTGAGGGAAAGGGGGTCGTCTACGCGCGTAGCGCCCCTACGGCAACGAAAGGGGCGACGCGCCGCGGCGACGGGACACGGGGGCGAGGCTCCCCGTGTCCCGTCGAGCGGACGCAACCCCGCGGATACTGAGCGGCTCCGGAGAGGCGCGGGGGGCGTGGAGCACCCGCTCGCACCTCGTCCGGGGCCGCACAGCTGCTCCTGAGGTCCTGCTCGTCAGCTGGACTTGACCTTGATCTCGCCGCTGATGATCTTCTGCTCGGCCGCCTTGACGGCGTCCTGGACAGCGGTGTTGCTCTTGTACTGCGGGTTGGAGTCGGCGAGACCCACCTCACCGGACTTCAGATCGCCCCTGACGATACCGGTCTCGGGCTTGCCGTCCTCGACCGACTTCGCGAGGTTGTACACCGCCTTCGCGACGTCCTTGGTCGCGGAGGTCAGGATGGCACCCTTGTACTTGCCGAGGGCTTCCTGCTTGTACTGGTCGGAGTCGACGCCGATCGCCCACACCTTGTTGGCGGAAGCGGCCTCGATGACGCCCTGACCGGACAGGCCGGCCGCCGCGTAGACGACGTCCGCCTTCTTCTCGATCTGGCCCTCGGCGGCCGTCTTGCCCTTGTCGGGGCTGGAGAAGCCGCCCTCGTCCGCGGTCTGGGTGAGGTACTGGGACAGCACCTTGACCTTGGGGGCGGTGTCCTTGACGCCCTGCTCGAAGCCGGCCTGGAACTTGTGGATCAGCGGGATGTCCACACCGCCCACGAAGCCGACCGTGTTCGTCTTGGTGGCCTTCGCGGCGGCGACGCCCGCGAGGTAGGAGGCCTCCTGCTCGGAGAAGACCAGGTCCGCGACGTTCTTCGCCTCGATCGTGGAGTCGTCGACGATGCCGAAGGTGGTGTCGGGGTACTTGGCCGCGGCCTCCTCGACGGCGGGCGCGTAGGCGTAGCCGATGCCTATGACCGGGTTGTAGCCCTGCTTGGCCAGCGAGACCAGGCGCTGGGTCTTGTCCGCGTCCGTCTCGCCGTCGGTGGGCTCGAGGTCCGCGGTCTTGTAGCCGAACTCGCTCTGCGCCTTCTTGAGGCCGGCGAACGCGGCGTCGTTGAAGGACTGGTCGCCCTTGCCGCCGACGTCGTAGGCGATGGCGAGGCCCTTGTCACCCTTCGACTCCGACGAGCCGGAGGTCGAGGTGCCTCCGCACGCGGAGAGGGCGAGGGCGAGAGAGGCGGTCGCAGCGCCTGCGAGCGCGATGCGGGGAACCCGGCGCATGTGTTGTGCTCCTGTCTTACAGCGCCTGGCGGATCGTCTTCGGCGCTGGCTTCGCCGCAGATTAACGCGCGTAGACCTTCTAGAAAACCCCTTCTGTCCACCTTGTTATGCGGCTGTGCCCGATGCCACCTGTTTCACCGCCCGGAGCCTTGCCGACCGCAAAGGGACGGTGGCGGTGGGTGACCTGCCGGGCGGCATACGGAAGCGGGCGGGCACCCAGGGTGCCCGCCCGCTCCGTACCGCTTCGGTGGTGTTCGCCCGTTCGGGCGACGACGGGCCGGAGCCCGTCACCCGACTACTCGGACTTGACCTTGATGGTGCCCGCGGTGATGCCTTCCTTGGCCTTGGCCACGGCGTCGGTGAGGCCGGGGACCTCGGCCATCTTCGGGTTGCTGTCGGCGAGACCGACGCCGTCGACCTTGAGGTCGAACGTCTGCGTGCCGGTCAGCGGCTTGTCGTCGTGGACCGACTTGGCCAGCGCGTACACCGAACCGCCGACGTCCTTGAGCGCGGAGGTCAGGATGTAGTCCTTGTAGGCGGCCAGCGGCTTCTGCTTGTACTGGTCGGAGTCGACGCCGATCGCCCAGACCTTGTTCTTCGCGGCGGCCTCGATCACGCCCTGGCCGGACAGACCGGCCGCGGCGTAGAGGACGTCGGCCTTCTTCTCGATCTGGCCCTCGGCTGCGGCCTTGCCCTTGTCGGGGCTGGAGAAGCCACCCTCCTCCGCGGTCTGGGTGAGGTACTGGGACAGCACCTTGACCTTCGGGTTGGTGTCCTGGACGCCCTGCTTGTAACCCGCCTCGAACTTGTGGATCAGCGGGACGTCCACGCCGCCCACGAAGCCGACCGTGTTCGTCTTGGTGGCCTTCGCGGCGGCGACACCGGCGAGGTAGGAGGCCTCCTGCTCGGCGAAGACGAGGGACGCCACGTTCTTGCCCTCGACCACGGAGTCCACGATGCCGAAGCTGGTCTTCGGGTACTTCGCCGCGACCTTCTCCATCGCGGGGCCGTAGGCGAAGCCGACGCCGATGACGGGGTTGTAGCCCTGCTTGGCCAGCGAGGCGAGGCGCTGCTCCTTGTCGGCGTCCGTCTCACCGTCGGTGGGCTCGATGTCCGCCGTCTTGTAGCCGAACTCCTTCCGCGCCTTCTCCAGGCCCGCGAACGCGGCGTCGTTGAAGGACTGGTCGCCCTTGCCGCCGACGTCGTACGCGATGGCGAGACCCTTGTCCCCCTTGCTCTCGCCGCTGTCACCCTCGTCACTGGTACCGCCGCAGGCCGTGGCCGCGAGTGCGAGCGACGCGACCCCCACCGCGACACGGGTCAGGCTGGAAATACGACGCATCCGAAGTTCCCCTTCTCCAAAGCCCCGCAGTGGGTGCTGAGTTCGGCGCACATTAACGCGCGTAGACCGTGGAGGGAACGGGGTTCCCCCGGCCGTTACCCATTCGTGCCGATGGCCGGTTACGTCCGGGTGAACCATGGGCGCGAATGGTGCGCTTCCTGGATGCAACGCCGCTCGCGGCCGCCACGCTCTGCGTGCGGGGGTGAAGTCTGCGTGACGGCGCGAGTGGCTGTTTCCAGCCGTGCTCAAAGTACTGCGGGAGGGCGGGCGACGCGACCGGGGTGGGCCACGCGTGTCGCGGGAGGATTCGGCCCGCCGCTCACCGGCGGGCGTCGGTCGCCGGCCGGCGTCGCTCACCGGGCCGGCGTCCGTCACCGGCCCGGCGCTCACGCCTTCGCGTCGAGCAGCGCGGCGGCCGTGAAGAGCTCCACGCCCACCTTGATCGCCGATTCGTCCGCGTCGAAGTCGCCCTGATGCAGGTCACGGCCGCCGCGCTCGCCGGGCGTGCGCACCCCGAGGCGGGCCATGGCGCCCGGCACCTGCTCCAGGTACCAGGAGAAGTCCTCGCCGCCCAGGCTCTGCGTGGTGTCCTCGACGGAGTGCGGTCCGAGCCGGGCGGTCATGGCGTCCCGCAGCAGGTCGGCGACGATCGGGTCGTTGACGACCGGGGGGACGCCGCGGACGTAGTTGATCTCGGACTTCGCCCGGTGCAGGGTGGCGATCTCGTCGATCGCCGCGTGCAGCAGGTCGGGGGCCTGCCGCCAGGCCTCGAGGTCCAGGCAGCGCACCGTCCCGGACAGCTCGGCGTGCTGCGGGATCACGTTGCACGCGTGGCCGGACTCGATACGTCCCCAGGTCACGGAGAGTCCGCTGCGCGCGTCGATGCGGCGGGCGACCACCGCCGGGACGTCGGTGGCGACGCGGGCGACGGCGGTCACGAGGTCCGTGGTGAGGTGGGGGCGCGCGGTGTGCCCGCCGGCGCCGTCCAGCGCCACTTCGAGCCGGTCGCACGCGGACGTGATGGGACCGTGCCGCAGGCCGATGCGCCCCGCGTCCACCTTCGGGTCGCAGTGCACGGCGATGATCCGTCCGACGCCCTCCAGGGCCCCGGACTCGATGGCGTCGAGCGCGCCGCCGGGCAGGACCTCCTCGGCGGGCTGGAAGATCAGCCGCACGGGGCAGGGCAGCCGCCCGGTGCGGTGCAGCTCGGCGAGGACCAGGCCGGCGCCGAGCACGACGGTGGTGTGCACGTCGTGGCCGCAGGCGTGGGCGCGGTCCGGGACGGTCGACCGGTAGGCGCAGTCGGCCTTGGTGTCCGGGATGGGCAGCGCGTCGAGGTCGGCGCGCAGGGCGAGCATGGGGCGGGCGTCGTGCCGTCCGCCCTCCCCGAGACCGATGTCGCAGACGAGTCCCGTGCCGCCGCTGAGGACGCGCGGCTCGAGACCGGCCCGCTCCAGGCGGGCCTTGACCGCCGCGGTCGTACGGAACTCCTGGTTGCCGAGCTCCGGGTGCATGTGCAGGTCGCGGCGGAAGGCCACGAGCTCGGCGCGCAGTGCCTCGGGCAGCGCGCCGGGAAGCACTGCTTCCCCGGGCTTGTCGGCCTCGGACTCTCGGGACATCAGTTGGTTCACCCTCTGAAGGGTAGGGCGATCGGGCGGCCAGCCGACCCACGATCAACAAAACTTCAACCCGTTAGGGGAAGAAAACCTGGCCGCCCGGCGCATAGGTATTGGCCGGGGTGGGTAAACTCGCCCGGCTTTCCGGGCGGCTGGATCTTGAACCAGGCCCTCTGATCAGGCCCTTCGGTCTCCATCGACCTCGCCGCCGGGTCGGGCGGCCGGTTCTCGAACCGCTCCGCGGGCACTTGACCCGCGGAGTCCCACTCAGGGAACAACGCCCGGGGTGTCCGAGCCCATTCCCGTACTCCACGGTGCCACACTTCGCGCGCACCCCTCCCCGGCCTCCAGCGACGACCGAGTCACACTCCAGATCCGCGACCGGAACCGGACAGAGCGTGAAGACGGGCGGCCACTCCCGCGACTGCCGGCCTACGCCGGGCTCGGGTGGGCCGTCGCGGAGAGGCGGTGGACGTCCTTGGCCGTGCCGGTCACCCCGGACAGGAAGCCCTGGGCCCGGGGGGAGGCGTTCTCGGTGAGCCAGGTGGGGTCGATGTCACAGACGGCGACACGGACCTCGGTGCCGGCCAGGGCCAGCGGCAGCGTGTGGACCACGGTCGAGGGGAAGCTCAGGATGGTGCGCCCGATGGGGCCCCGGCGGGCGATCAGTTCGAGCGGGAGGTCGGGCCGGACGATCTCCAGGCCCGTCTCGGCGGCGAGGCGGCGGAGCTTCTCGGGGCTCTCGCGCCGGTGGGCGAAGTAGCGCGTCGCGCCGTGCGCCTTGGTGAGGGAGCGGACCGCGCCGAGGTAGCGGTCCGGGTCGACCACGCCGGTCTCCACGAGGGAGGTGCCCACCAGGTCGGCACTCCTGGTGATGCGCGGCGGGCCGAAGCGCGCCCGGGTCCAGGCGAAGTCGTTGTCCGTGACGCGGACACCGTCGGGCGCCGATTCGATCGGCATGGAGGAGAAGACCTCGACCGAGCGGTGGCCGGTGGGGGTCAGCCGGCGGCGGGCGGAGGCGGACACCGGGGCGAACAGCACGTCGCGCGGGCCGGGCCGGCCGCCCCGCCGGTGCCAGCGCACCAGGCGCTCCCCGCGGCCGAGCTGGGCGACGAACTCCATCGTCGCCGTGCCGTCGTCCACGACCACCAGGTCGCGGGCGCGGGTAATGGTCAGCAGCAGCTGCACGTAACGGGAGAAGGGGTCTCCCATGACTATCCGGCGGGCCCTGCGGAGCAGCGGGACGAGGCCGCCGATCGTGTGGAAGGGGGCCGTCGTGCCGCCCCGCGCCTCCTCCCACCGGACCTCGTAGCCCTCGTCGCGGGCCAGTTCCGCCATGCGGCGCAGCTGTCCCCGGGTCATCGGGTCGGTCGGGGACAGGACGACGAGCGTGAGCCCCGCGCCGGGTGCCGGAGCAGTGCCCTCCCGCGTGCGCAGGCCCTGGGTGTGGGCCCACTCCAGCACGTTGAGGAGTTGCACCGGGCTCTCGACGAACGCGAGGGTGTCCGGCTTCTTCGGGCGGGTGCCGGCAAGACCGGCGCGGGGGCTCATCGACGTACGACCGTCGCTTCCGTGAGGGTGGAAGTGGGGAGAGGGATCAGACCGTGACCGGCTCGCCCGCCGCCGCGGCGATCTCCGCCTCCGCGACGACGCCCGAGACCCGGCGCAGCTTCTTCATCGGGCCGAGCTCGGACTCGTACACCTTCTTGACGCCGTCGCCGAGGGAGGCCTCGATGGTGCGGATGTCGCGGACGAGGCGGGTCAGGCCCTGCGGCTCGACGGAGGCCGCCTGGTCGGAGCCCCACATGGCGCGGTCGAGGGTGATGTGGCGCTCGACGAAGGTGGCGCCGAGGGCGACCGCGGCGAGCGTGGTCTGCAGGCCCGTCTCGTGGCCGGAGTAGCCGATCGGCACGTTCGGGTACTCGGCCTGGAGGGTGTTGATGACGCGGAGGTTGAGCTCCTCGGCCTTGGCCGGGTACGTCGACGTGGCGTGGCAGAGCAGGATGTTGTCGCTGCCGAGGACCTCGACGGCGTGCCGGATCTGCTTCGGGGTCGACATGCCGGTGGAGAGGATGACCGTGCGGCCGGTGGCGCGCAGGGCGCGCAGCAGCTCGTCGTCCGTCAGCGACGCGGAGGCGACCTTGTGGGCGGGCACGTCGAACTTCTCCAGGAAGGCGACGGCCTCGGTGTCCCACGGGGAGGCGAACCAGTCGATGCCGCGCTTCCTGCAGTGCTCGTCGATCTGGCGGTACTCGTCCTCGCCGAACTCCACGCGGTGGCGGTAGTCGATGTAGGTCATGCGGCCCCAGGGGGTGTCGCGCTCGATGTCCCACTGGTCGCGCGGGGTGCAGATCTCCGGGGTGCGCTTCTGGAACTTGACGGCGTCACAGCCGGCCTCGGCGGCCACGTCGATCAGCTTGAAGGCGTTGTCCAGGTCACCGTTGTGGTTGATGCCGATCTCGCCGGTGATGTAGACGGGGTGGCCGGGGCCGGCGGTCTTCGAACCGAAGGTGCGGAGGCGGGAGTTGGAGCTCATGGTGGAGACGTTCCTTACTTGTCGAGGGAGTCGAGAGAAGGGCCGAGGATCCAGCTGGCGATCTCTCGGATCGCGCCGTCGCCACCGGGGACGGTGGTGACCGCGCGTGCGGCGCCGCGCACGACGTCGTGGGCGCTCGCGACCGCCACGGGCCAGCCGACGAGGGCGAAGCACGGGAGGTCGTTGACGTCGTTGCCGACGTAGAGCACGCGCTCCGGCGCGATGCCCTGCTCCTCGCACCACTGCTTCAGTGCGAGGTCTTTCCGGTCGATGCCGTGCAGGACCGGGATCTTGAGCTTCCTGGCCCGGGCGGCGACGACCGGGTTCTGTTCCGTGGACAGGATCAGCATCGACAGGCCGCTGCGGCGCAGGGCTGCGACACCGAGGCCGTCCCCGCGGTGCACGGAGACGAACTCCCGTCCGTCGGAGTCGATCAGCACCCGGTCGTCGGTCTGGGTGCCGTCGAAGTCGAGGACGACCGCGTCGATGTCGGAGGCGGTCGGGAGGGCGCCGGGCCGGCCCGTGTCGAAGAGCGGGGCCAGGGCCCGGGCGCGGGCGAGGTCGTGCGGGTCGTCGATCTCCAGCACCCGGGCGGGGTCGGTGCGGACGAGTTCCGTACGGCCGAAGAAGCGGTGTCCGGCGGTGCGGAAGCCGGCCGCGTCCATGCCGTAGACGGCGCCGGTCTCCAGGAGGTCCTGGGGGCGGTCCTGGCGGCGCGGGCGGAAGGACTTGTCGTGGTTGATGCCGTAGCCGCCGCTGGTGGCGGTGCCGGCGAGCAGGGTGTCCGTACCGCCCGCGGCAGCGGTGCGCCCGGGGCCGGCCGGGGCCTGGGCGGCGGGCTCGTCGTCGCCGTCGCGCCACACGAAGCCGTGGAAGGGGGCCACGGTCAGCGCCGTGTCCGCGCCCTTCTCGACGACCGCGCGGACGACTCCGTCGATGTCCTCGCGGACGATGAACGGGCTGGTGCACTGGACGAGCAGGACGACGTCGACCGTGCTGCCGTGCAGCGCCTCGTGGGCTTCCATGGCGTGCAGGACGGCGGCCTCGGAGGTCGCGGTGTCGCCGGCGATGGCGGCGGGCCGCAGGACGACCTCGGCGCCGGCCGAGCGGGCGGCCGCGGCGATCGCGGTGTCGTCGGTGGAGACCACGACGTCGGTGACGAGCCGGGCCGAGCGGCATGCGCGCACGGCACGCGCCACCAGCGGCACGCCGCCGACCGGGGCGAGGTTCTTCGCGGGGACTCCCTTGGAGCCGCCGCGCGCGGGGATCACCGCGAGCACGCGGCGCGGGGGCGCCGGTTGGCCCGCTTCCGGGTGGGACATCAGCTGTACTCCTTGGGAGGGGACGGGGGTGCTCACAGCTCCCCCATCCGCCGGATGACGGGCGCCACGCGCTGGACGCCGTGGCGGTAGGCGCCGCGGGCCGCGCGCCGCACGATCTGCCGTACGGGGCTGGGCTCCTTGTCGGCGGCGGGTGCGCCGGGCAGCGGGCTGCCGTCGGGGGCGAGGTGGTGGCGGGCGAGGATGCCGGGCAGGTAACCGGGCGCGGTGACGGGCGTGTAGAAGGGCGCGAGCCGCGGGAGCCGGGCGGCGGAGAGCAGTTCACCGATGCGGGCGCGCGCCGGGTCGAAGGCCCTCTCGTAGGTCCCTCCCCCGACGGCGACGCCCTGCCGGGCCACCCACGCCGGGTCGGGTGCCGGCTCGTACCCGGCGTCGAGCTGGTCCCAGGAGGCCAGGCAGCCGGAGCCCACGAAGTGGTGGTTGCCGAGCGCCTCGCGGATCCCGAGGTCGGTCAGGACGACGGTGGGGACGCGGCGGTGCAGGGACTCCAGGGCCGCGGTGGAGCTGACGGTGACCAGCAGGTCGGTGCGGTCCAGGACCTCGCCCATGTGCCCGTACACCAGGCGGAAGTTGGCGGGCGGACCGGCCTTCTCCGCCAGCTTCTGGTAGGGCAGCTCCTCGATGTGCGTGGTGTGTTCGCCCGGCCTGGACCGCAGCTTCAGCAGGACCTGGCGGTCCGGGTGCAGCCGTGCGTGCCGGATCAGGCGGTCCAGCAGGTACGTACGGTCCTTGCGGCTCTCCGGCACGGAGGGCTGGGCCGCGAAGACGACCGTGTACGGGTCGTGCCCGCGGTGCTCGGCGCCGCCGAGGAAGGGCAGTGCCACCTCCGTCACCGACGAGGCGTCGGCGCCCACGCCCTCGTACACGGCGCGGAAACGCTCGGCGTCCTGGCGGGAGTTGGCGAGGACGAGGTCCGCGCCGTGCCGCAGCAGCAGCCCGTCGGCGAGCTTCTCGTACACGACGCCCACGTAGCCGGTGACGACCACGGGCCGCCGGGTCCGGCCGTCCCAGGCCCGCCCGAGCCCGTGCAGCATCGCCTGGACGGCACCGCCGACGAGGGCGAGCACGACGATGTCGTACGTCTCCCGGCCCATGGCGCGCAGGAACTCGACGCCGGTGACCTCGCGGAGCGAGTCGGGGCGGACGCCGACTTCCTGGAGCTGGCGGGCGGTGGGCGTGGCACGGCCGCGCAGCAGGAAGCCGTCGAGCCGGATGTCCGATTCGGCCGGTGAGACGCGGCTCGCGGTGAGCGAGCCCCATTTCCACCGGGTATCGGAATCCGCGAGGACGGCGACCCGCAGGGACTTCCTGGTACTTGCTGGCACGTCGACGACGCTAGGAAGCGAGAAAGATGTGCGGCCCAACCCGAATGCAACAAAGGGTTAACAGCACATCGACGAATGGCGATCCGGGCCCCGATCCATTTGTGAATCAGCCTGGTTCACGGCTTCGCCACGCGTCGTTCACCTTGCATCCCACCAACGGTCAAGACGAATGCCGGGCCGGCGCCTAACGTCACTCGGGTGGTCAAGCTCTCCGTCATCGTGCCGTTCTTCAACGTGCAGCAATACGCGCCCGACACCCTGAAGAGTCTGCGTGCCAACACACGCGACGACTTCGAATTCATCCTCGTCGACGACTGTTCCCGCGACGAGACGCCGGACATTCTCGCGCGTGCGGAGCGCGAGCTCCCGGGCGCGGTGCATGTCAGACACGAGAAGAACGGAGGCCTTGCGACCGCGCGCAACACCGGCATCGACACGGCGCGCGGCGAATACCTGACGTTCCTCGACGGGGACGACTGGCTCGCCCCCGGCTACTACGAGCAACTCCTCGCCGCCATCGAGGAGCTGGGCTGCGACTTCGTCCGTACGGACCACGTCCAGTGCACCGCGCGGGCCCGCACCGTCCACCGGGTCCCGCACGGCCGGCGGGGGGTCGTCCTGCGTCCCCGCGACGCGATCCTGCCCGCCGACCGGTCCACCTCCGTCGACTACGCCTACGCCTGGGCCGGCATCTATCACCGCCGGCTGGTCGACCGGGGGCTGCTGCACTTCACCGACGGACTGCGGACGGCGGAGGACCGGCCGTGGATCTGGAAGCTGCACCGGGAGGCGGAATCATTCGCGACGGTGGGGCTGCTCGGAGTGTTCTACCGGCGCGGGGTCGCCTCTTCCCTCACGCAGATCGGGGACGTGCGGCAGCTCGATTTCATCCGCGCCTTCGACCAGGTCGTCTCGGAGACCGCCGCGGACCGCGACGCGGACATTCTGCTGCCCAAGGCCGTGCGCACCTATTGCGCGATCATTTCCCACCACCTGGGATCCATCGAAAGGTTCG
Organism: Streptomyces sp. NPDC005551; assembly: GCF_042871785.1. NCBI lineage: Bacteria > Bacillati > Actinomycetota > Actinomycetes > Kitasatosporales > Streptomycetaceae > Streptomyces > Streptomyces sp. NPDC005551. The sequence goes on from NZ_JBIAJE010000008.1 coordinate 44,007, forward strand.
AGCCGTCCGTGGCACGGAAATTGAAGTCCATGAGTGCCGTCGCACTGCGGCGCATGCCGCAGGACGTGCTGGACGAGGCGCTCGACTCGATGGACGTCCAGCGCGCGACGCGGCTGCGCCGGCTGCGGCGGCGTCCGGTTCCGGCCACGGGGGTGGCCGCGTGACCACGCAGATCTTCATGGTGTCCACGCTGTACGGCACGGCGACGCTCGCCGCGGCCCTGGACACGGACCGTTTCGCACCCGTCGACCGGCGCATCCTGCTCGTGTCGAACAACGCGGCGACGCCCGAGACGACGCCCGCCGTGGACGAGATGCCGGGCTTCGCGCAGCTGCGCGGCCGCTTCGACGAGGTGATCTCGTGGAACGAGACCATCTCCCCCTTCCACCCGGGCGGCTGGGCACCGCGGCCCGACGACGTGCCGCTCTGGGAGCGGCATCTGCGGCTCGCCTGGCGGCTCGGGGACGACGACGTCGAGCTGGCCGTCGAGTCGATCCAGGTGAACCCGGCGCTCGCCGTGGCGCAGATCTTCCTGGGCGCGCCCGTCACCGTGTACGCGGACGGCCTGATGAGCTACGGACCCACCCGCTCCAAGATCGACCCGCTGGTCGGCACGCGGGTGACCCGGCTGCTCCACCTGGACCTGGTGCCGGGTCTCACGCCCCTGCTGCTCACGGAGTTCGGCGTCGGCCCCGAGGTCGTGCCGACGGACGCCTTCGCGAAGGTGCTCGCCGAACTCGGGGACACCGGCGACGCGTTGCCGCAGGTCGAGGAACCGGCGCTGCTGCTCGGCCAGTACCTCTCGGCGCTCGGCATCCTCTCCGCCGAGGAGGAGGAGGACCTGCACGTACGGATGCTGAGGGGCGCCGTCGAACTCGGCCACACCCGCGTGGTGTTCAAGCCGCACCCCACCGCGCCCGCCCGCTGGTCGCGTCTCCTGGAGAAGGAGGCGGAGAAACTGGGCGCCGACCTCACGGTGCTCGACACCCCGGTCCTCGCCGAGGTGCTGTACCAGCGGATGCGTCCCGCGCTGGTCGTCGGCTGCTTCTCCACCGCGCTGCTCACGGCGTCCGCGCTGTACGGCCTGCCGGTCGCCCGGATCGGCACGGAGACGCTCCTCGACCGCCTCACACCGTACGAGAACAGCAACCGCGTTCCCGTCACCGTCGTGGACGCGCTGCTGCCCGAACTGACGGACCGGGCGGCGGTCGCGTCGCAGCGCCCGGGACCCGAGGCGGCGGACCTCACGAGCCTCGTCCATGCCGTCGGGTACGCCATGCAGCCGAAGATCTACCCGCGGCTGCGCCCCGCCGCCGAGCGGTATCTGGCCCGTCGTCTGGACCAGCACACCTGGCGCTACTTCAAGCGGCGGCGCCTGACCTCGCTGGCGCTGCCCGGCGCGGTCCCCGCCCAGCTCGCGTTCCTTCCACGCAACGCGACCGTCCGCCGGGTGGCCCGCCGCGCGCGCTCCCTCAAGCGGGCGACGCTCGGATGACCGCGTCCACGAAGGAGCCGGCGGCCCTCGCGCCACCGGCCGCGGAGGCCGCCGACGTCCCGCCCAGGACAGGCCCCCGGGTGCACGCGCCCCGCCTGCGCGCGCTCGACGGGCTGCGGCTGATCGCCGCGCTGATGGTCGCCGCGTACCACTACGGCGGCCGGGACGGTGAGATCGCCGAGGCGTGGGGCAGCTCGCCGAGGCTGCAGTTCCCCACCCTGCACTCGTGGTTCGCGTACGGCTGTCTCGGCGTGCAGATCTTCTTCGTGATCAGCGGGTTCGTGATCTGCATGAGCGGCTGGGGCCGCACGCTGCGCGCGTTCTTCGCCTCGCGCGCCTCCCGGCTGCTGCCGTCCTACTGGGCGGCGGTGATCCTCGTGACGGCGGTGTTCGCGCTGCCGGTCGTCGCCTACCGCGCGGTGTCGCCGAGCGACGCCCTGGTGAACCTGACGATGCTGCAGCAGCCGCTGGGTGTGGACCGGGTGCTGGGGGTCTGCTGGACGCTGTGGGCCGAGGTCCGCTTCTACGCGCTGTTCGCCCTGTGCATCGTGCTGCCGGGCGCGAACCGGCAGCGCGTCATCCTGTTCTGTGCGGGCTGGACGCTGGCGGCGGCGATCGCGGAGTCCGCGGACCAGCCCCTGCTGGACATCGTCCTGATGCCGGAGTACGCGCCGTTCTTCATCGGCGGCGTCGGCCTGTACCTGGTCCATCGCGACCGGCGGGACGCGTACGCCTGGGGCATCGTCGGCGTCAGCTGGCTGGTGGGCCAGCACTACGCGGTGATGCGCCTGTGGCACGCCCCGAACCCGGACTTCTTCTCGTACCGCACCTCGTACGGCATCGTCCTGGTCGTCACCCTCGGGTTCCTCGCCGTGGCCGCGATCGCGCTGGGCTGGCTGGGCTGGGCGAACTGGCACCGGCTGACCCTGGCGGGCGCGCTGACGTACCCCTTCTACCTGATCCACGAGCACCTAGGCTGGGTCGCCGTCGAGGCCTACCACCGGACCCTGCACATCCCGTCGTACGGGACCCTCCCGCTCACCGTCGTCACGATGCTGGTCCTGGCCTGGCTGCTGAACCACTTCGTCGAGGACCGGCTGGCGCCCCGACTGCGGGCGCTGCTCACCTCCGCCCGCTGAGCCCCGGGCCCCGCCACCCGGGGCTCAGGCGATCCGGTACCGCGCCTCGATCCCCGCGACCACCAGGCGCAGCCCTTCCTCGAAGCCCTGCTCGTAATCCTGGAAGAGCTCGGCGCCCGCGGCGGCCGAGAGGGGGAAGTCCGCCATGCGCGCGGCACGCTCCGCCACGTCGAAGCCCTCGCGGCGCTCCCCCGGCAGGGGCTGGACGCCCTGTTCCTCGGTGACGAAGCCGAGGGTGAAGAGGTAGGCGGTGGTGATGGCGCGGACCGCCTGCGGGAGGTCGAAGCCGGCGTCGAGGAACGCGCGGAGGTGCTCCTCCATCTGGACCGCGTGGTCGGTGCCGGTGAAGCGGGAACCGCTGAAGACCTTGGCGCCGTCGCGGTAGCCGAGCAGGGAGCGGCGCAGGGCGCGGTTGGCCGCGAGGAGCCGCTCCTGCCAGCTGCCGTCCGGGGCGGGCCGCGCCCCGGCCACCATCCGGCGGTACATCTCCGTCGCCATCTCGTCGAGCAGCGCCTGCTTGTTCTTGACGTGCCAGTAGAGGGCCGGGGCCTGGACGTCCAGTTCCTTCGCGATGGCCCGCAGGGTGAGGCCGTCGAGGCCCACCTCGTTGAGCAGCCGCAGCGCGGTGTCGGTGACCAGTCGCTTGTCCAGTCTGGGGGTTCTCCGGGAAGTCACGGTTGACAGTTTAACGCTGTTAAGTGCATGCTGCGGCGCATGGAACTTAACAGCGTTAAGGAGCTGCCCGTGGACGCCGTCGAGACCGACGTGCTCGTCGTCGGCGCCGGCCCGACCGGCCTGGCCCTCGCCGTCGACCTGGCCCGGCGCGGGGTGCGCGCCCTGGTCGTCGAGCGGGCCGACGCGCTCTTCCCCGGCTCACGCGGCAAGGGACTCCAGCCGCGCACCCTGGAGGTCATGGACGACCTCGGGGTCCTGGACGCGGTCCGGGCGGCCGGCGGCCCCTACCCGATGGGCATGATCTGGCGGGACGGGGTGCGCCAGGGCGAGCACCGCATGATCGACGAGGCCGAGCCGACCGAGGCGGAGCCCTACCGGGGGACCTGGATGCTGCCGCAGTGGCGCACCCAGGAGATCCTGCACGCGCGGCTGCGGGAACTCGGCGAGGACGTCGCGTTCGGCCGCGAACTGACGGGCCTCGCCCAGGACGCCGGCGGCGTCACCGCGTCCTTCACGTCCGGGCCGCCGGTCCGCGCCCGGTACGCCGTCGCGGCCGACGGCGGCCGCTCGGCCGTGCGGCGGGCCCTCGGCATCGGTATGCGCGGCGAGAGTGTCGACCCGCACCCGACCCTGGTCGCCGACGTCCGGATCACCGGACTGGACCGCGACCACTGGCACCTCTTCCCGCCGGCCGACGGCGCGCAGCTCATGGCGATCTGCCCGCTGGCCGGGACCGAGGACTTCCAGGTCCTCGCGCAGTTCCCCGCGGACCTGACGCCCGACCCCTCCCCCGAAGGCCTGCGCAAGGTCGTCGCCACCCGCTCCCACCTCACACCGGACGCGGTCACGGAGGTGCGCTGGGCCTCCGTCTTCCGGGCGCGGACCGCGCTGGCGGACCGGTTCCGCGAGGGGCGGGTCCTCCTGGCGGGCGACGCGGCGCACCTGCACTCCCCGGCCGGCGGCCAGGGCCTCAACACCAGCGTCCAGGACGCGTACAACCTGGGCTGGAAGCTCGCGGCGGTGCTGGGCGGCGGGGCCCGGGCGGAACTCCTCGACTCCTACGAGGCGGAGCGCAGGCCCGTCGCCGCCGAGATGCTCGGTCTGTCCACCAGGGTGCACCGGGGAGAGGTCAGGCGCGGCGAGGCGACCGGGCAACTGGGCCTCGGCTACCGGGACTCGGCGCTCACCGAGGAGACCAGGACCGCGCCGGCGAAGGACGCGCTGCACGCCGGGGACCGCGCACCGGACGGACGGCCCGGCGGCGTACGGCTCTTCGACGCGTTCCGGGGACCGCACTGGACCCTGCTGGCGGTGGGCACGGACACCCGGCTCCCGACGTTCGACGGGGACCTGGTGCGCACGCTCCGCACACCGGCGTACGAGGCGTACGGCACCGGTGTGTTCCTCGTCCGCCCCGACGGATACGTGGGCTGGGCGGGCGACACCGCGGTCGGGGCGGCCGGCTACCTGGCGCGGGTCGCCGGGGCCACCGGACGGGACTGAACTCCCCTCCGGCGCACGGCGGGGCCGCGTCCTACACCGAGCTCGCCAGCGACAGCTTGACCGCGAAACCGAGGAACAGCGCGCCCGCCGCCGAGGTGGCCCCCGCCGAGAGGGCCTTGCGCCGGCGGAAGGCGGCCGCCAGCTTCGTGCCGCCGAAGATCAGGGCGGTCAGGTAGAGGAAGCTCGCGAGCTGGGCGAAGGCACCGAGCACGACGAAGGACAGCGCGGGGTAGGCGTACCCGGGGTCCACGAACTGCACGAAGAAGGCGACGAAGAAGAGGATCGCCTTGGGGTTGAAGAGGCTGACGACCAGCGCCCGCCGGAACGGCCGCTCCCCGGCGACCGGCGCCGCCGGTGCGCTCCCGGCCCCGGCCCGCTCCCGCCGGGTCCGCCACATCGCCCACGCGGCCCGCAGCATCCCGACCGCCAGCCAGGTCAGATAGCCGGCCCCGGCGTACTTCACGATCCCGAACAGCACCGCGTTCGCCTGGAGCAGCGAGGCGACTCCCGCGGCGGACAGCGTCATCAGCACGGCGTCCCCGCACCAGACGCCCGCAGCGGCCCGGTACCCGGCGCGCACACCGCGGCGGGCGGCCACCGAGAGCACGTAGAGCGAGTTCGGCCCGGGGAGCAGCACGATCAGGACGAGGCCCACGAGGTAGGTGGGGAGGTCGATGACGCCAAGCATGAGCGGAGTGTCGCACAGGCGTACGGCACTCCGCTCGGGGCTTTCCGCGCCGCGGTCCGGTCAGAACGCGTCGGTCGGCACGTACGTCCCCCAGACCTCCCGGAGGGCGTTGCACACCTCGCCCACGGTCGCCCGGGCGCGCAGCGCGTCCTTCATCGGGTACAGGACGTTGTCCGTGCCCTCGGCCGCCTTCTTCAGGTCCGCGAGGGCCGCGTCGACCACCGCCTGGTCGCGCTCGGCGCGCAGGGTGGCGAGCCGTTCCGCCTGCTGGGCCTCGATGGCCGGGTCGACGCGCAGCGGCTCGTAGGGCTCCTCCGCGTCGAGCTGGTAGCGGTTGACGCCCACGACCACGCGCTCGCCGGAGTCCGTCTCCAGGGCGATGCGGTAGGCGGAGCGTTCGATCTCGCCCTTCTGGAAGCCGCGCTCGATCGCGTTGACCGCGCCGCCCATCTCCTCGACCTTCGCCATCAGCTCGACGGCGGCGGCCTCCACGTCGTCCGTCATCTTCTCGACCACGTACGAACCGGCGAACGGGTCCACGGTGGCGGTGACGTCCGTCTCGTACGCCAGCACCTGCTGGGTCCGCAGGGCCAGGCGCGCGCTCTTGTCCGTGGGCAGCGCGATGGCCTCGTCGAAGGAGTTCGTGTGCAGGGACTGCGTACCGCCGAGCACCGCACCCAGCCCCTGGACGGCGACCCGGACCAGGTTCACCTCGGGCTGCTGCGCCGTCAGCTGCACCCCGGCGGTCTGCGTGTGGAAGCGCAGCATCAGCGACTTGGGGTTCTTCGCGCCGAACTCCTCGCGCATCACCCTCGCCCAGATACGGCGGGCGGCACGGAACTTGGCGACCTCCTCCAGGATCGTCGTACGGGCGACGAAGAAGAAGGACAGGCGCGGGGCGAAGTCGTCGACGTCCATACCGGCCGCGACGGCCGTGCGCACGTACTCGATGCCGTCCGCGAGCGTGAAGGCGATCTCCTGCGCGGGGGAGGCACCGGCCTCGGCCATGTGGTAGCCGGAGATCGAGATCGTGTTCCACTTCGGGATCTCGGCCTTGCAGTACTTGAAGATGTCGGCGATCAGGCGCAGGGAGGGCTTCGGCGGGAAGATGTACGTGCCGCGGGCGATGTACTCCTTCAGCACGTCGTTCTGGATCGTGCCCGTCAGCCGGTCCGCGGGGACGCCCTGCTCCTCGCCGACGAGCTGGTACATCAGCAGCAGCAGGGCGGCGGGGGCGTTGATCGTCATCGACGTGGAGACCTTGTCCAGCGGGATGCCGCCGAACAGGATGCGCATGTCGTCCACGGAGTCGATGGCGACGCCCACCTTGCCGACCTCACCGGAGGCGATCGGCGCGTCGGAGTCGTGGCCCATCTGGGTCGGCAGGTCGAAGGCGACGGAAAGGCCCATGGTGCCGTTCGCGATCAGCTGCTGGTAACGGGCGTTGGACTCCACGGCCGTACCGAAACCGGCGTACTGGCGCATCGTCCACGGCCGGCCGGTGTACATCGAGGGGTACACGCCACGCGTGAACGGGTACTGTCCGGGCGCGCCCAGCTTCTCCGCGGGATCCCAGTCCGCAAGGGCGTCCGGCCCGTAGACCGGCTCGATGGGCAGTCCGGACTCCGACTCGCGCGCCATGGTGTGTGCCTCCGCATGCTTGGTTACTCGCTAGTACAGACGACCCTCGCGACGGACTGTAGCGGCGGCCGTGCGCCCGGTGGAGAGGACCGCGCTGGGACCTTGCTCACAGACCCGTTCGGGCCCGTCAAGGGTCCCGGTGCGCCTGTCCCGACTATGGCGCACGCTCCGGCCGTCAACAATGGCGGCTGGTTCGCAACCGGACGCGTGAGGGGAGCATCTCAGGTGACACAGCCGAGCCGGCGCGGAACTCCGAGACGACAGGGGCCGGAATGCGAAGCACGGGCATGAGGAGGGGCGTCGCCGTGCTCGTGGCGCTCGCCGCCGTCACCGGCTGCAAGGCGGCGGCCGACGGGGCCGGGGACGGACGGCAGCCGCTGGTGCGGATCGACGTCACGGGCACGCCCGACGCCAAGGGCCGGCAGCAGGACGGCACGCCGGGGGCGGACGGCGGTACCGGGAAGCCCGGCACGCGGAAGCCCGGCACGGCGCCGGCCGCCGCACGGGTGCTCTGGTCCTCGGGCGACCGGGGCACGGACGTCCGCGAGGTGCAGGCCAGACTCCGGCAGCTCGCCTGGCTGTTCGAAGGGCCCACCGGGACGTACGACACCGCGACGGTCACGGCGGTCAGGGGCTTCCAGGGCAAGCGCGGGCTGCCGACGACCGGCGTGACGGACACCGCCACCTGGCGGCGGCTGGTCCGGATGACGCACGAGCCGACGAAGTGGGAGCTGTACGCCTTCGGCGGGCAGCCCGCCGCCGAACCGGACCCGCGCTGCATGACCGGGCGGGTGCTGTGCATCAGCAAGACCAGCAGGACCCTGCGCTGGATGATCGACGGCAGGACGGTCTCGACGATGGCGGTGCGCTTCGGCACGCAGTACACACCCACGCGCGAGGGGGTGTTCACCGTCTACTTCAAGTCCCGCCACCACGTGTCGACGCTCTACGACTCGCCGATGCCGTACGCGCTGTTCTTCAGCGGGGGCCAGGCGGTCCACTACTCGTCCGACTTCGCGGCCCGGGGCTACGCCGGGGGCTCGCACGGTTGCGTCAACGTACGGGACGAGGCGAAGATCTCGGCGCTGTTCGCGCAGGTCCGCTCGGGGGACAAGGTCGTCGTCCACTGGTGACGCGGGACCCGCCACGGCGGGAAGGAGTGGGGCGCGGGCGGAACCGGGGGAACGTGTCCCGCCCGCGCCTCGGTGCACCGAGCCGTGGGTACGGGGGGAACCCCGGCTCGATGCGAGGGCCGATGACCAGTCGGCTCACTCATTACTGCGCCCCGGCGGCCGAAAACGTCACACCCCCGCGGGAAAAATTTCAATGAATTACGAAACCGCAGGTCAGAGCGGTGCACGGTGGCAAGCTCCCCGGGTTCTTCCAGCTCAGGAGCGTGCCGGCACCGACAGGGCGCTGTACCCGGGCGAGGGGCTGGACGCGTCGGAGGCCGCCCGGGTTTCCCCGGCCGTGACGTGCTTCGCCGGCTTCGGCGCCGACGAGGGGGCGAAGCCCGCGGGCGGTGTGGCGTCGGCGTTCCCCCGGTGGCCGCCCGGGACCACGTGGTGCTTGCCGTCGTCGCGGCCGCCCTTGTCCCCCTTGTCCTTGTCCTTGTCCTTGTCCTTGTCCTTGTCCTTGTCCTTGTCCTTGTCCTTGTCCGTCTTGCCGCCGCTCTCCTCGTCGGCACCGGAACGGCCCTCCGCGTCCCCGAGGACGCCCTGGCAGTACTTCTTGACGCGGCCGGAGCCCCGGGCCGCGTCCTCCAGGACCCGTCTGCGGTCCGCGTCGAGCTGCCGGCCCCTGCGCAGATCGCGGCAGGACGCCAGCACGCTGCCCCGCCGGTCGCCGGAGCGGCCGGACACGCCCGTGTCCTCGGCGTCGTCCGGCTGCCCGCTCGCGGCGCCGCCGCCGCGCGCCTCGTCGCGTCCGGTGCCGCCCGGGGCCGAGCCCTCCGCGGACCCGTCGGGTGACGGCACGCCGGACCGGCCCCCGGTGACGCCGGGTGACGGGGAGAGGAGCGGCTGCCGGGGTGTCGACGCCGCGGAGACCGTGGCGGCCGGTGCGGGCTCGCGGTCGCCGAACGGCGTGGGCAGCACTCCGGTTCCCGCCGCCACGGCGACCCCGCCGATCATCCCGGCGGCCAGCGCGGCGGCCAGCCCCAGCCGCAGCGGGCGGCCCCAGGGGGTCCGCCGCCCGGCCTGCGCGGGGCGCCCGAGGCGTACCAGGCCGGCGTCGGCGGAGCGGGCGGCGCCGCGCGTACGGTGCTCGCCCCCGGACAGCGCGGACTCGGCGTCCGCCCCGGTGCGGGCCATGCGGAAGGCGGCCAACGCCGCGGCCTCACCGGGGAGTTCGGCGCTGTTCAGCGGGGGTGCGGCGGCCAGCGCCAGCAGGGCCTCGGCCAGCCGGTCCGCCTGCTCGCGGGTCTCGGCGTCGACGGTCTCCAGCGGCTCCCCGCGCAGCAGCCGCTCCGCGGCCTCACGGTCCAGCCACCTGTACTGCTCGTCGGCCATCACATGTCCTTCTGCGTCCGCGCACGCGTATGCGTCACACCGGCGGACGTCACCGCGCGGGTATGCGGCGCTCTTTGCGGGGGCAGGGCACCGAGGGCGGCCGCGGATTCCGCATCCGCGCCGAGCAGCTCCGCGAGCCGCTTCAGGCCGCGGTGCGCCGCGGTGCGGACGGCGCCGGGGCGCTTGCCCAGGGTCTCGGCCGCGGTCTTGGCGTCGAGTCCGACGACGACACGCAGCACGACGGCCTCGGCCTGGTCCTGCGGCAGCCGGGCGATGAGGGAGAGGGTGCTGTCGGTGGCCAGGGCCTCGATCGCCTCGCCCGCGGTGTCGGACTCGGCCGCCTGCCCGGTCAGCTCGGTCTCGTCGCCGCCTATCGCGGGGCGGCGGCCGCGCATGCGTATGTGGTCGAGGGCGCGGTTGCGGGCGATACGGGCGGCCCAGCCGCGGAACCGGTCTGCGTCACCGCTGAACCGCGCGAGGTCACGGGCGATCTGCAGCCAGGCCTCGGACGTCACGTCCTCGGCGTCCGGGTCGCCGACCAGCGTCCGTACGTACCCGAGCAGCCGCGGGTGCACCGCGCGGTACACAGTCCGGAACGCGGTCTCGTCCCCGTCCTGCGCCGCACGCACCGCGGCGGTCAGCTCCGCGTCGTCCCCCAGCACCGCGCCCCTCTTGCGCCTAGGCCGGCGCCGCTCTCGCGGACCGGGTTCTCGCCGTCGTGTCCCTCTGTCGAAGGTCGCGGTCGTGGGCCCTTCGTGGATGTGGCGCCGGTTCACAGTCCGGCGCGAAAGGCACGTTACGGCGTTAAACCGTTCCTCGTCCATGACCGTAGAACATGCAACTAACTCGTGACGCGGTGAGGTGTGACAGAAAGCGCACTCACGGCGCTGTAGGAAGTACGGGCCGCGCGGCCCGTGCCGCGCGACGGCCGGGGCCTCTCCTGTGGGGGGTGGCGGCCCCGGCCGTTGCCATCGGCACACGGCCGAGTGCACCTTCCGGCACCCGGGGCGCGGGGCAAGAATCAGCCCCTCCGGCGTTTGAGGAGCGGGGTCCGGGGCGGAGCCCCGCGGCGGCAGCGGTCACGGGCGCCCGAGAAGCGGGTCAGGCTTCACCCCCTCCGGCACCAAGGACGCGCGGCAGAGTTCCCCCTCCGGCACCCGGGACGCGGGGCAAGAATCAGCCCCTCCGGCGTTTGAGGAGCGGGGTCCGGGGCGGAGCCCCGCGGCGGGAGCGGCCACCCCGTGCGGAGCGCGACCGACCAGAACCTAGCCCCGCCCACCGTTACCGTTCCCGTTCCCGTTCCCGTTCCCGTTCCCGTTCCCGTTCCCGTTCCCGTTGCTCTTCGACGCCGTGGGCCGGGCGGCCGACCCAGGTCCGACGGGCTCGGCCGCCCGCGTCGGACGACCCGTGCGCGTCGGCCGGTCCTTCTCCCGGGCCGCGCCACCACCCCCCGGAGGGTCACCGTCCACGCTCGCCTCCGCTCCGCCCAACCGCTCCGCGCAGTACGCCTCGACGTGGTCCTCCCCGCCCGCTTCGGCGACCAGCCGCTGCCAGGCGGCCGAGCCGAGGGCCCGGCCCCGGCCCGCGACGGCCTCGTACGCACGGCAGTGCGCCTCCGTGTCCGGGCCGACTCCCGCATCCGGCGACCGCCCGGCCGGGCTCGTGCCGCCGGGTGCGGGAGTCGCCCCCGGCCGCCCCCGCGAGGGACCCGCGGTGCTGTGGGACGGCTCGGCACTCCTCCGCTGCTCCGCACCGTCGCCGGGCGACACACCGGCCGGACCGATGGCCGCGACCGCGACCCCGCCGAGCGCGAGGCCGGCGCACAGCGTCACGAGCACCGTCCGCAGCGACCGCCTCGCCCGCCGCTGCTCCCGCGGCCTCCAGTCGTCCCGGCTCCGGTCCTGCCCGTCGCGCGCCCCCTGCTCCCGGGCGGCACGGAACGCCGCGACGGCACGCCGCTCCCCCTGCGGATCGACCGGCCGGCTCCGCACGGCGGCGAGCAGCACCTCGACGGACGCCTCCGCGGACCCCGCGGGCGCCACGGACTCCGCACCCGCCGGACCCGGCCCCCCGGCGCCCGGCCGCGCGGCGACCGGCCGCGCGGCGACCGGAGGTACGGCCCGGCGGCCGGGTGCCCTCCCGTCGCTCTGCCGTTCACCCATGTCCGCATCCGTCCCCGGCCGTCGTCGTCCCGGCGCCCGTCCTCCCGGCGCTCATCCCGACTCCCCCAGCGTCCGGGGGCCCTCAGGCGTCACACCTTCGGCCCCGAGCTGCCGGGCGAGGCGCCTGAGGCCCCGGTGCGCGGCGGTACGGACGGCGCCGGGCCGTTTGCCGAGGACGCGCGCGGCGGCGGGACCGTCGAGCCCCACGACCACCCGCAGGAGTACGGCCTCGGCCTGGTCGCGGGGCAGCCCGGCGACCAGTTCCAGGGCGTACTCGGTGGACAGGGACTCCAGCGCCTGGTCGTGCGTGCTGTGGACGCCGGGCAGTTCCAGCAGATCCTGTTCGAGCGCGGTCGCCCGGGGCCGTACCCGCTGCCGGCGCAGATGGTCCAGCGCCCGGTGCCGGGCGATCGTCGCCGTCCAGCCGCGGAAGCCCGCCCCGTCCCCCCGGAAACGCCCCAGGTCCCGCGCGATCTCCAGCCACGCGTCGGACGCCACGTCCTCCGCGTCCTCCCCGACGAGCCCGCGCAGGTACCCGAGCAGCCCGGGCTGCACGATGCGGTACGCGACCGCGAACGCGGCCTCGTCCCCCTCCTGGGCCCGCCCGACGGCCACGCCCAGCTCCCCGTCGTACGCCTGCACGCGGCAGGGCTCCCCTCCCTGGCCCAACACTGTCCTCGTTCGCACCGGGTCGTCACGGATCCGCGCCGTGTGCACGGCCGGCCGTGTCCACGCCCCCAAGGTCATCAGCGTCGGGCCCCACAGAAATGTCACAGCCCGTCAGAAGCCCCGTCGCCCGCGCCGCGCCCTGCCGCCCGGACCCCGCGGCACTCCCCTACGCGGACCGCCTGTCGCAGCCGGCGGCCCGGCTCCCCCGGCCGTGCACCTGGAGGTACAGCGTGCGCACGGATTCGGCCGCGCCCTCGTCGAACCGCTTCACGACCTTCCCGAGCGGGTTCCACACCCGTCCGTCGGGCATCCGCACCCCGACCGGCTGCCCGAACAGCTCCCGCTGCCCGGCGTCGAACTCGACCCACACGCCACCGGCCCGCCGGACGAACACCTCCCCGGTGTAGACGCCGAGCCCGAACAGCACGTCGTGCACGCGCCGCCGCTCGGTCCCGCCCTTCCTGACGCCGTCCACGATGAAGTCGACCACCCGGAGGCTGTCCACGGAGTAGTCCAGGGGCAGCCGGTTGCGCGCCGTGACGCTCCGCACGAACTCCGCAGCCTGCCACCTCATCCGCGCCTCGACCTCGCTCCGCTTCGCCACGAGCCCTCCTCGCATCCCCCGCGCGTCCCGCGCGCGTCTCTCGGGACCCAGCGGATCCGGACCGCGGAACGTCACTCTCCGGACGTCTGTGCGATGCCTTGTGGACAGCCCTCCGACGGCCGTGAGACGCCTCCGGCCGTCAGGAGTGATGTAGCGCACACCTTCCGGCGGTGCGGTTTGCCCGTCACTGTGCGCTGAAATAGAGAGCCACCTGCGTGATGGGTGGTCTTTTTGTGAAGTACTTCTAGGGGTGGGGCATTTGAGTCGCCGTAAGACCCATGCGTACAAGCCGCTGAGCCTGAGGCGGAGGACGTGGCTGACGCTCGGCGCCGTCGTACTGGGTGGAGCGGGGGTCGTGTCGTACGCCGTCGCGAACCCGAGCGGCGGCCCGGCCGCCGACGCCGCGCGCGGCAAGCGCCCCGTGGCGGTGCACGGCCTCACGCCGAAGAACGGCGGAGCCGGGGCGCGCGAGCTGCCGCGGACCGGCACCGACCCCTTCTCGCTGGTCGGTGTCTCGTGGACCGGCGCCGCCGCCGAGCTCGACGGAACCGCGCAGGTCCGCACCCGCAGCAGCGAGACCGGGAAGTGGAGCGGCTGGCAGAGCCTCGACGTCGGCTTCCGTCCCGTCGACAGCGCCGAGCCGGGAGCGAAGGACGCGCGCGGCACGTCCCGGCCGCTGTGGGTCGGCGCGAGCGACGGGATCCAGGCCCGGATCGCCGCCGCCGACGGCTCCTCGCGCGCCGGGCTGCCCAAGGGGCTCCAGGTCAACCTGGTGGACCCGGGCGTGACCGCCGCCGAGGCCGTGGGCGCCGCGACCGGCGAGGGAAGCGCCGCCGGGACGAACCGGGCGAGCGGGACCACCGGCACGGTCGACACCGGCACGCTGGACAAGGCCGCCTTCGCCGAGAACCCGACCGACCCCGCCTCCGCGTCGCCGGCGGAGTCCGCCGAACCGTCCGCCCCCGCGAGCGCGTCCGCTTCGGCCACCGCGTCCGAATCCGCCGCCGCACCGGCCACCGCCTCCGCGTCACCGACCGCGACCCCGTCCCCCGCCCCCTCCCCGCTCGCCTCCACCGTCGTCCAGCCGCCCGTCGTCCCGCGCGCCAAGTGGGGCGCGAACGAGTCGGCGGTGGCGGACGCGCCGGAGTACACCGACGGGATCGACGCGGTCTTCGTCCACCACACGGGCGGCACGAACGACTACAGCTGCGCCCAGTCGGCGTCCCTGGTGCGCGGCCTCATGGCGTACGACATCCAGGTCGGCAAGCGCAACGACCTCGGCTACAACTTCCTCGTCGACAAGTGCGGCCGGATCTTCGAGGGCCGCGCGGGCGGCATCGACCTGCCGGTGCGGGGCGAGCACACCTACGGCTTCAACGGCCGCTCGACGGGTGTCGCCGTGCTCGGTGACTTCGAGGGCGATGCGGCCGCCACGCCGGTGAAGCCCGCGGGCAGGCCTTCCCGGGCCGCCGTGGAGGCGGTGGCGCGCCTCGCCGCCTGGAAGCTCGGCCAGTACGACGGCGACCCGAGCGGCTCGGTCACGCTGACCGCCGACGCCGACACCGGCAAGTACGCGGCAGGCACCCGGGTCACGCTGAGGACCGTCGCGGGCCACAAGGACGTCGAGACGACCACGTCCCCCGGCAAGAACCTGTACGGCAAGCTCGCCGAGATCCGCCGGTACGCCTCCAGCGCCGGCCGCAACTCCGCGGCGCCCACGGCCGACTACACCGGTGACGGCGTCAGCGACCTGGTGGCCCCCACGGCCAAGGAGGGCAGCGGCTGGCTCACGCTGGTGCCCGGCGGCACCGGCGGGCCCGTCGCCGCCGCGAAGCGGAAGCTCAACCAGGGCAGTGCCGGCGTCCCCGGCGCCGCCGAGTCCGGCGACCAGTGGGGCGCCGCCACCGCCTGGGGCGACATCAACGGCGACGGGGTCGCGGACCTCGCGGTCGGTGCGCCCGGTGAGGACGACACCACGCACACGGACCGCGGCGCGGTGACGATCCTGTACGGACCCGCGTTCGACACGGGCGCCGACACCATGGCGCTGGGCGACGACTACAACCCGAACAGCGCCAGGTTCGGGGCGACGGTCGCGGTCGGCGACTTCAACGCCGACGGCAAGGCGGACGTCTTCACGGCCGCCACCGGCACCGGCGGCAACTGGGCGGCCCGCTTCGGCGACGGCCACGAGGTCGCCGGCGACATCACCACCGTCAGCGGCGCCCTCGCCTACGCCGACGCGGCCTCCGGCGACTTCAACCGGGACGGCTACGCGGACGTCGCCCTCAACTACCGTGACGCGTCCGGCGCCGGCAAGGTCACCTGGTTCAAGGGCTCCAGGACGCTCGGCCTGTCGAAGGTGTCCACGCTCACCGTCAAGGGCGGCCGCTCCCTCGCCGCGGGCGACGTGAACGGCAACGGCTACGACGACATCGTCGTCGGCCAGCCCTACGCGGGCGAGTCCGGCGGCAGCTCCGGCGGCCAGGTCACGGTGGTCCCCGGCACGTCCACCGGCTTCACCGGCACCGGACTGACGACGGTCCACCAGTCCACCTCCGGGGTGGAGGGCGCCTCCGAGTCCGGCGACGCCTTCGGCACCTCGGTCTCGGTGGGCGACGCCGACGCCGACGGCTACGCGGACGTCCTCACCGGCGCCCCGAACGAGGACATCACCCGGGACGGCACGAACCGGTCCAACGCGGGCTCGGTGTGGCTGCTCAAGGGCACGTCCGCCGGCCTGACCGGCACCGGGTCGCTGGCCGTCTCCCAGGACACCGAAGGCGTCCCCGGTTCCACGGAGACCGACGACAAGCTGGGCTCCGCGCTCTCGCTGACCGACGTCACCGGCGACGGCTACGCCGACCTGACCGTCGGCGCCGAGGGCGAGGACACCGGCAACGGCACCCTGCTGTACGTGCCGGTCCCCGGCGGGTCCGCCGCGCCGGCCCGGTCCGCGTACTACGGGCTGCCCCAGCTGGGCACGGCGACGGCGGCACGGCTGGGCCAGGTGCTCACGCCGTAACGCCGCGGCGTCACCGCCCGGCGGCCCCCGCGGCCGGGGCCCCGTCCTACCGGGGTCCCGGCCGCGCCGTCGCGTCCCGGCACAGCAGCCGCAGCGAGCCGTCGCCCGTGTAGCAGCGCCGGGCCTCGTCGACCGGGTCCCACAGCCGCCCGTCGGGGGTGCGGACCCAGTGGTCGCCGCCGCTCTCCCACCATTCCGCGCCGGTCTCCCGGACGAGGACCTCACCCGCGTACGCGCCGAATCCGCGCAGCACGCTCTGCACGGCGGCGTACGGCGCCCCGTCCCGCCGTATCTCCTCGATCATCCGGTCGACGCGCCAGAGGCTCTGCGCCGAGTAGTCGAGCCGCAGCCGTGCGCCTTCACGCATCGCCGCGACCGCGTCCGCCGCCCATCGCACGGGCTTCGTCGCGGCTGAGGGCCTGGTTGCCTGCTGTGCTGTCACACTCCCAAGAGCGCGTACGCGGCGGGATTCGTCACTCCGTCCGGGCGGCTGCGGCGACACCGCGCAGGACCGCCCCACCGTCCCCACGTCCGCCCCGGGACGGTCACAGGACCCTTGCGCCGATCGGCGTTTACACCCGTCCGCGGGCGCGCCGGGACACCACCGCGCGCAGCACGCGCCGCCCTTCCGTCGACGCGTCGAGGGCGGGCCGCAGTCCGCCCGCGCCGTGGTCCGCGAGGAGTTCCAGGACGGTGATCTGGCGTCTCAGCTCGGCCGCGACCAGCGGTGACATGCCGTCCGTGCGGCCCTCGCGGCGGGCCGACACCGGGAACGGGCCGTCGTCGGCGGCGTCCAGCAGCCGGTGCACCCGCAGGGCCGCCTCGGAACAGGCCTCGGCCCACTCGCGCAGGGCGGTGCCGGAAGGCGCCGCCGGTACGGCGTCGAGCATGCGGCGGGTGAGCAGGGCGGCCTCGTCCTCGTCGGCGGGACCCCCTTCCGGCACGCCGGCGTCCAGTTTCGCGCGGACCCCGGCCAGCCGCTCCTCCCACGCCTCGCCGTCCACGAGGCTCGCCCAGAGCGGGCGCAGGACCTCGTCGTCACCGCCCAGCAGCGGCACGCAGCGATCCAAACAAGCCAGTCCGCTCGCGGCCAGGCCCCGCTCGTCGGCCTGAGCGACCAGGTCCACCAGGCTCATCAACGCCTCCTCGAAATCCGTCGAAGTCCCTCGACAGGGCGCCTGTGTCTCACGGAGCCCGCATTTCCCCTTACTGCGTGCGACGGCCCGGGAGTGTCACAGCGGCATCGCGCGGGCCCTGCCGGGCAGCCGGGAGAGGAGGTTTTCGGCCAGGAGCCGGAGCCGGAGCCGGAACGTGATTGAGGGGCGCCGTCAGACGCCGGCCGGTGCCGGGCCCTGCCGGGCCTTCAGGTCCTGCATCCGCGTCAGCCGCAGCACGACGGCGACGGCGAGCGCGGCAGCCGCCACGTCGACGACGTCCGCGAACATCACCTGACCGACGGCCCGGTGGAGCTCGGCGGCCGTGTCCGCCCTGCGGTACGCACTGGACCCGCCCCGTTTGGCGAACAGCGCGACGATCCAGAACGTCCACCAGCAGTTGACGAGCCCGTGTCCGGCCCGGCCGGGCCACGGGCTGCTGGCGTCCCAGATGTCCACCATGATCCGGCGCGGGATCCACAGGTTCACCACCGGCACGAACCAGCCCCAGCCGGCCCAGCCGCGCCCCTTCCGGTGCCCGTGCGGGTCGAAGACCTCGGCGTTGACCCGGGCCCGCCGGAACCAGACGAGGAAGACGACGGCGGTGGCGAGCAGGGCGGCGACCTGGGCCACTCCCGCCGCGAGGTACAGCGAGTCCGCGTGGTCGGCGTCCCGCTCGATCCCGGAGCCGGTCACGCCGTCGGTGAGGCGGCCCGTGACATCGCGCATGGTCACGTCGGCGTAGAGGGCGAAGAGGTCGGTGGCGATCACGAGACCGAGCAGCGCGGCCGTCGCGTTCCCGAGTGCGACCGGCGACCGCAGCCAGGCGGGGCCGTGCGGCGAGTCGAGGGGCGCGGTCCCGAAGGCCGGGGCGCCCGGCGGGCCGCCGCCGGCGCCGAGGGGCGGCGCCACGGGCAGGCCACCCGCGGCGGGGTGCGGGCCGGCCGGTACGGGCGCGGCGGCCGCCGCGCAGTTCGGGCAGAGACTCCCGCCGGGTGTCGCGGCGAAGTGCCGGCAGTGCGTGCAGAGCATGGCGGAGCGGTCCCCCCAAGGGCGCGGTTCACAGGAAGCCGCGCGCGCCTCTCCCCAAGGCGTGCTCCGGCACGCGGAAGATACGGTCCGGGAAGCGCCCGCGTCCACTCCGCGTCAGCGCAGCCCGTCCGCCAGCTTCTGGAAGTCCGCCCAGGACAGCGGCGGTCTGCCGGGGTCCCAGGTCTTCTGGACCATGGCCGCGAGCGGCAGCCGGATCCCGGCCGCCACCTGTTCCTGCGTCTGCGACCGCGACAGGTCGCACCAGACGGCGAAGGTCGCGCCGAGGATCTGGTCGTCGTACTTGGCGGGCACCGGTGAGGTGCCGCGCAGGACGAGCGGGGTCCACTGCTCGTAGATGCGCCTGCCCGTCGGGTAGACGAAGGTCTGCGGCTCGCCGAGCACGTAGTAGAGGAACTCGTCGTTGTAGTTGATCACCTTGCGGCCTTCGCCCAGGTACTCGGCCGGCGGCCGCGCGCCGATCTCCTTGCCGGTCCAGTACGCGACCTGGATGTCGTCGTCCGCCTGGACCTTGCCGCCGCGGAAGAAGCCGTCGTTCCAGGCGCGCACGGTCCGGTCGTGCCCGCGCATCAGCTCGGCGCGGTCGTTGAGCCAGCCGGTCGCCAGGTCGGCGATGCTCGCGCCGGATCCGAAGGTGTTCGCGGCGGCGGTGGCGAGCTGCGGGAAGGAGGCCGCCGGGTTGGCCACGGTCAGGGCCTGGTACTCGTCGGCGCCGAGGTGCCAGTAGGCGCCGGGGAAGAGGCCGGCGTACTCGTTCAGCAGGTCGTCGACGATGTCCGCGGACGCCTGCTGGGAGATGTCGATCGCGCCACGGGTGGCCGTGCCCTGCGCGTTGCGCAGCTGGAGGCCGGGGTGGGCGGCGATCACCGCGCCCAGGTGTCCTGGCGAGTCGATCTCGGGGACGACGGTGATGTGGCGGCTCGCCGCCAGCGCCAGGATGCTGCGGACCTCGGCCTTGGTGAGGTGCTCCTTCGACACGATCTCCGGATGCGAGTCCGACTCGATGCGGAAGCCCTGGTCGTCGGAGAAGTGCAGGCCCAGCTGGTTGTACTTGAGGTCGCCGAGTTCGCGTATCCGGTCCTCGATCCAGCGCGCCGTGAAGTGCTTGCGGGCCGTGTCGAGCATGAACCCGCGCACCGGCTTCGCGGGCTCGTCGCGCACCACGCCCTCGGGAGCCGTACCGCCGCCGTGCACCTCCTGCTTGAGGGTGCGGGTGCCGTAGAAGACTCCGGTTTCGGTGGGCGCGGCCACGGTGACCTGCCCGTTCTTCACGGTCAGCGTGTACGACTCCGGGTCGGCGCCCTTGTCGCCCGCCCCGTTCAGGCTCAGCTCGACGTCGCCGGACCCGGGCTTGGTCTCGCCCGCGTACGACAGCTTGAGTTCCCCGGCGAGCAGCCGTCCCTCGTCCTCGAGGCCGCCGTCGTCCACCACCACGCGTCCGCTCGCCGCCGGGCGCCAGCCGGGGCCCCGGGCGGGGGTGTGCTCACGGACGGCGGGGATCGTGCGGGGGGTCTGCGACAGGGCGTAGGAGCGGGACGGGGAGGGGGAGGTCGCGGCCGGGGACGCCGAACCGCTCTCGCTCGGGGCCGCCGCCCCCGCCGGCCCGCCGTCGCCGGACGGCCAGAAGGCGACGGTCGCCGCGGTGGCGCCCGCCACCAGTACGCCCGCGGCGGCCAGCGCTCCGTTCCTCCCCACGGGGGCCGTCCGGCCCGTCCGGGGCCGGCCGTGGGCCCGCCGCCTGCTCCCGCTCACCGCGTCACGCCCCACGCCTCGGCCACCACGGTCCACTCCACGTCACCCACCGCCTTCTGCGCCTTTCCTCGTGCAGCACGCCGTACGGCTCACTCATGCGTCCCGTCTACTCCTCCACGGTGAACCCAAGCCAACGTCTGCGCCTCCCCACCGTCCACTCGATGTGCTGAAACTTTCTCGTGCGGGTGAAATTCGGACATCGCCCGGACAGGTCCTGACCGGCGTGGATAACGTGGCAGCACTTCTGTCGCCCCCGCCGAACCACACGTGACGTCCCCAGGGGCGCCACCGGATCCCACCGCCGAGGACCCACGCTGCCCGCGCACCGTCTCCCACGTCTCCCCGGCCCGGTCGCCCTGCCGGAGCAGAAGGGCGCGGCCCCGTCCCCGGCCCGCCCGGAGCGGTTCAACGCGGCGCCCGCCGGCGCCGTCGAGCACGCGCTCCTCACCTGCTGCCGCAGCGTGCGCTGGGCCAGACGGCTCACCGAGCACCGCCCCTACCCCGACCTGGGCGCGCTGCTCGCCGCGGCCGACGAGGCGGCGTACGACCTGACGCCCGCCGACCTCGCCGAGGCGCTGGCCGGGGAGTCCCTCACGGCACTCCCGGAAGGCGCCCCGTCCGCCGCGCACACCGCGCTCGGCGCCGCCCACGCCGCGTACGAGAGCCGCTTCGGGCACATCTTCGTGATCTGTCTGGACGACCTCGCCCCCGACGAGGCCCTCGACCGGGTGCTCGCCGGGATCCGCTCCCGGCTCGCCAACGACCACGAGGAGGAGCGGGTCCTGGCGGCGGAGGAGCTCAGGCGACTCGCCCGTGGGCGGATCGCCCGTCTTGTTCACATGTTCGAGGAGTAGGCCGACGCGGGCGGCATCTGCCCGGGATCTACCGATTCCGGGCGACCTGATAGCCCGTACGTGCCTGTTTGATTGCCTGTTTGATCACACAGACGGGCCCGCTGTAAGCGTTCCGACAACTCGTCGCTACGATGGCCGGGGCCGGTGGACCGTACCCGGCCGGGCCCGTCCGACACAGAAGCCGGCGCGGCCCCAATCCCCGCTCCCGGAGGGTTCTTCCGTGCCGGCTGGAACGCTGTACCGCGGCCGGGAAGGAATGTGGTCCTGGGTGGCTCATCGAGTCACCGGCGTCCTCATCTTCTTCTTCCTGTTCGTACACGTCCTGGACACCGCTCTCGTCCGTGTCTCCCCCGAGGACTACGACAAGGTCGTGTCCACGTACAAGACCCCGATCGTCGCGCTGCTGGAGTACGGCCTCGTGGCCGCCATCCTCTTCCACGCGCTGAACGGCCTGCGTGTCATCGCCGTCGACTTCTGGTCGAAGGGCCCGCGCTACCAGAAGCAGATGCTCTGGTCCGTCGTCGGTATCTGGGCCGTGCTGATGGCCGGGGCTCTGTACCCGGTCCTCGGTCACGCATTCCGCGAAGTATTCGGGAGCTGACGCCGATGTCCACTGAGACCACCACCTCCGGTATCGGCCCCGTCGAGGGCGCGGGTGCTTCGCTGTACGGCGTCGACAACCCGGCTCCCCTGATCGAGGCCCCGCGCAAGCGGACCAGGAAGACCCCGAAGTCGACCCGCGGCAACTTCGAGATGTACGGCTGGCTCTTCATGCGCCTGTCCGGCATCGTCCTGGTCGTCCTGGTCCTCGGCCACCTGCTCATCCAGCTCGTCCTCGACGGCGGCGTCTCCAAGATCGGCTTCGCCTTCGTGGCGGGCCGCTGGGCGTCCCCCTGGTGGCAGGCCTGGGACCTGGCCATGCTGTGGCTCGCCATGCTGCACGGCGCCAACGGCCTGCGCACGGTCATCAACGACTACGCCGAGCGCACGACGTCCCGGCTGTGGCTCAAGGGCCTGCTCTACACCGCCACGGTGTTCACCATCCTGCTGGGCACGCTGGTGATCTTCACCTTCGACCCGAACATCCGCTAGGCACGGGGCTGCGAGAATCATGAAGATCCACAAGTACGACACCGTCATCGTCGGCGCCGGCGGCGCCGGCATGCGCGCCGCCATCGAGGCGACGAAGCGCAGCCGCACCGCCGTCCTGACGAAGCTCTACCCGACCCGCTCCCACACGGGTGCCGCGCAGGGCGGCATGGCCGCCGCGCTGGCCAACGTGGAGGAGGACAACTGGGAGTGGCACACCTTCGACACGGTCAAGGGCGGTGACTACCTGGTCGACCAGGACGCCGCCGAGATCCTGGCGAAGGAGGCCATCGACTCCGTCCTCGACCTGGAGAAGATGGGCCTGCCGTTCAACCGCACCCCGGACGGCACCATCGACCAGCGCCGCTTCGGCGGCCACTCGCGCAACCACGGCGAGGCCCCGGTCCGCCGGTCCTGCTACGCCGCGGACCGCACCGGCCACATGATCCTCCAGACGCTGTACCAGAACTGCGTCAAGGAGGGCGTGGAGTTCTACAACGAGTTCTACGTCCTCGACCAGCTGATCACCGAGGTCGACGGCGTCAAGCGCTCGGCGGGCGTGGTCGCGTACGAGCTGGCGACCGGCGAGATCCACGTCTTCCAGGCGAAGGCCGTGATCTACGCGTCCGGCGGCACCGGCAAGTTCTTCAAGGTGACGTCCAACGCGCACACCCTGACCGGTGACGGCCAGGCCGCCGTGTACCGCCGCGGGCTGCCGCTGGAGGACATGGAGTTCTTCCAGTTCCACCCGACCGGCATCTGGCGCATGGGCATCCTGCTGACGGAGGGCGCCCGCGGTGAGGGCGGCATCCTCCGCAACAAGGACGGCGAGCGCTTCATGGAGAAGTACGCGCCGGTCATGAAGGACCTCGCGTCCCGTGACGTCGTCTCGCGCTCCATCTACACGGAGATCCGTGAGGGCCGCGGCTGCGGTCCCGAGGGCGACCACGTCTACCTCGACCTCACGCACCTGCCGCCGGAGCAGCTCGACGCCAAGCTCCCGGACATCACGGAGTTCGCCCGTACCTACCTCGGCATCGAGCCCTACACGGACCCGATCCCGATCCAGCCCACCGCGCACTACGCCATGGGCGGCATCCCGACCAACGTCCGGGGTGAGGTCCTCGCGGACAACACCACGGTCGTCCCGGGTCTGTACGCCGCCGGTGAGGTCGCCTGCGTGTCGGTGCACGGCGCCAACCGCCTCGGCACCAACTCGCTGCTCGACATCAACGTCTTCGGCAAGCGGGCCGGTATCGCCGCCGCCGAGTACTCGGCCACGGCCGACTACGTCGAGCTGCCCGAGGACCCGGCGTCGCTGGTCGCCGCCCAGGTGGAGCGGCTGCGCGGCTCCACGGGCAACGAGCGGGTCGCCGACATCCGCCGGGAGCTCCAGGAGTGCATGGACGCCAACGTGATGGTGTTCCGCACGGAGCAGACGATCAAGACCGCGGTCGAGAAGATCGCCGAGCTGCGCGAGCGCTACCGGAACGTGTCGATCCAGGACAAGGGCAAGCGGTACAACACGGACCTCCTCGAGGCGGTCGAGCTGGGCAACCTGCTCGACCTGGCCGAGGTCATGGCCGTCTCCGCGCTCGCCCGCAAGGAGTCCCGCGGCGGGCACTACCGCGAGGACTACCCGAACCGCGACGACGTCAACTTCATGCGCCACACCATGGCGTACCGCGAGGTCGGCGACGACGGCACCGAGTCCATCCGTCTCGACTACAAGCCGGTCGTCCAGACCCGCTACCAGCCGATGGAGCGTAAGTACTGATGGCTACCCCGACCCTCGACAAGGCGGACAGCGCCGGCAAGCCCGAGGCGGGCTTCGCCGATTCCCCCTACATCACCGCCACCTTCCGGATCCGCCGGTACAACCCGGAGATCTCGGCCGAGGCGACCTGGGAAGACTTCCAGCTGGAGATCGACCCGAAGGAGCGTGTCCTCGACGCCCTCCACAAGATCAAGTGGGACCTCGACGGCACGCTGACGTTCCGCCGGTCCTGCGCGCACGGCATCTGCGGCTCGGACGCCATGCGGATCAACGGCAAGAACCGCCTCGCCTGCAAGACCCTGATCAAGGACATCAACCCCGGGAAGCCGATCACGGTCGAGGCCATAAAGGGCCTGACGGTGCTGAAGGACCTCGTGGTCGACATGGACCCGTTCTTCCAGGCGTACCGCGACGTGATGCCCTTCCTCATCACGAAGGACACGAACGAGCCGACGCGCGAGCGTCTGCAGTCCGCCGAGGACCGCGAGCGGTTCGACGACACGACGAAGTGCATCCTGTGCGCCGCGTGCACGTCGTCGTGCCCGGTGTTCTGGAACGACGGCCAGTACTTCGGTCCGGCCGCCATCGTCAACGCGCACCGCTTCATCTTCGACTCGCGTGACGAGGCGGGCGAGCAGCGCCTGGAGATCCTCAACGACAAGGACGGCGTGTGGCGCTGCCGCACGACGTTCAACTGCACGGACGCCTGTCCGCGCGGTATCGAGGTCACCAAGGCCATCCAGGAAGTCAAGCGCGCGCTGATCACGCGCCGCATCTGACCTTCGAGGCCGGGCCGAAGGCCCCGTTCCCTTCCGGGAGCGGGGCCTTCGGCGTGCCCGGCCCGCGCCCTGGGGCCTGCGCCATGCCGGTGACCGGCTGGTCGGGTTGCCGGGGGAAATACGGATGCCGTTTTAGCCTGACGCCATGTCAGATGACGAGTCGTACGAACTGCTCGGTTTCGACAACGTGGTGCTGCCCGTCGGGAGCCTCGGCGAGGCGGTGGGCTTCTACGAGCGGGCCGGGTTCCCCGTGGCCTTCCGGCTCGACGAGGCCGGGATCGCCCTGCTGAAGGTGGGCAAGGAGACGCCCGGCCTGCTGCTGCGCCTGGACGAGGAGCTGAGTCACCGCCAGCCGCCGTGGGCCACGCCCCGGGTGTGGCTGGAGGTGCGGGACGCGCGGGCCGCGGCCGACGCGCTCGCCGCGGCCGGCATCCAGCCCCTGGACGCGCCCTTCCCGGGTGCGACCGGCTGGACGGTGGAGATCGCCGACCCGTGGGGCAACGTCATCGGCTTCACGGACTACGGCAAGCGCCCCGAACTCGCGCGCACCACACGGCCTTAGCCCGCAGCACGGCGGCCACCACCCTGACTTGAACATGTTCAAAAGCAGGTCTACAGTCGGTCACGACAACGTTTTGAACGTGTTCAACAAGGGGTGGGGACATGGATCTCACAGTCGTCGCGTACGTCATCTACCTGCTGGTCAGCATCGCGCTGACCATCTGGGTGGCGCGCACGCTCAGCCACAACGGGCGGATCTTCCTCGCCGACGTGCTGCACGGGAACGAGAAGCTCGCCGAAGCGGTCAACCACCTCCTGGTGGTCGGCTTCTATCTGGTCAATCTCGGCTTCGTCGCGCTCTACCTGAACCAGGACGACGAGATCGCCGACGCCCGCGGGGTCTTCGAGGCCCTGTCGACCAAGCTCGGCGTGGTGCTGCTGGTCCTCGGGGTCATGCACCTGGGGAACGTGTTCGTCCTGAACAGGATCCGGCGGCGGGGCGTCATGGAGCGGGAGCAGCTGCCGCCCGTCGCGCCGCAGGAGTGGGTCGCTCCCGCGGCCGGGATGTGAGCGGGGTGAACCCGGCGGCCAACGCCGCCGGGCGGGACCGGGACGCCTCGCGCGTCCCGGTCCGCGGGCTCACGGTCCTGTACGACGCCCGCTGCGGGCTGTGCGCGTTCCTGCGCGACTGGCTGGTGAGGCAGCCGCAGCTGGTGCCGCTGCGGCTGGTCCCGGCGGGATCGGAGGAGGCACGGCGCCGCTTCCCCGGGCTCGACCACCGGGTCACCCTCGAGGAGATCACCGTCGTCGGGGACTCGGGACAGGTCTACCGCGGCTCCGCGGCCTGGATCGTCTGCCTGTGGGCGCTGCGCGAGCACCGCCCGCTCGCCCACCGGCTCAGCACCCCGGCCGGGGCGCGTCTCGCCAGGGGGGCGATGCTGGCCGCCGCGAAGTGGCGCGGGACGCACCGGTCCGGAGCCGACGAGTGGGGCGGCCGCACGTACTACGGCGGCGACGGGTGGACCTACGACCCGCGGGCCGGCTGGGTCTACACCCCGCCCGCCTGTGACAGCGGTGCCCGCGCCACTCGTTAGGCTCTGTTCCCGTGCCAGCACCGAACGACAGCCCCGGACCCGACGCGGCGCCCGCCCCCGGTCCCGGCCCCGCCGAGAGCGACGGGCGGAGCTCCGCCGCGGGCGCCGACCGGAGCCCGGCCAAGAGCGAGCAGACCCGCGCCCTGATCCTGGAGACGGCCCTGCGCCTCTTCCAGGAGCGGGGGTACGACAAGACGACCATGCGGGCCATCGCCAAGGAGGCCGGGGTCTCCGTCGGCAACGCCTACTACTACTTCGCCGGCAAGGAGCACCTGATCCAGGGCTTCTACGACCGGATCGGGGTCGAGCACCAGGCGGCGGTGCGGCCCGTCCTGGAGCGGGAGAAGGATCTGGAGGCGCGGATCGCCGGAGTGCTGACGGCGTGGCTGGACGTGGCGGAGCCGTACCACGAGTTCGCGGCGCAGTTCTTCAAGAACGCGGCCGACCCGGACAGCCCGCTCAGCCCCTTCTCGCCGGAGTCGCAGGGCCCGCGCGAGGCGGCCATCGCCATGCACCGGCAGGTGCTCGCAGGTTCCAAGGCGAAGGTCCCGGAGGAGCTGCGGGAGGTGCTGCCGGAGCTGATGTGGCTGTCGCAGATGGGGCTCGTCCTGTACTGGGTGTTCGACCGCACGGAGGGCCGCGAGCGCAGCTACCGCCTCGCCGAGCGGGGGGCCCGGCTCACCGCGCGGGGTGTCTCGCTGGCCCGGTTCCGGGTGCTGCGGCCGCTCGTCCACGAGGTGCACGAGCTGTTCACGGACTTCCTGCCGGGCATGACCAGGGTGCTGCCGGACCCGGCGGCGCGGGGGCGGACGGCGGAACCCGCGGGCGAGCCTCCGACGGAGTGAGGCGGCGCCCCGCCGGGGACGGGCACGCGGCTCCCGCGTCCCGGCAGGGCCTAGCGTCCCCGGCAGGGCCTCGCCGCGCTAGTTCACGGCGTCCACCTCGTCCGCCGAGGCCAGCTCCACGTCGTGCACGAGCGGCTCGTCGGTGACCACCACGTGCCGGGCGCGGGACCCGTACGAGGCGGCGGTGGCCGCCAGCAGATACGTGCCCGGGGCCGGCACCGAGACGATGTAGGAGCCGTCGGCCAGCGAGTGCACCCGGTCCAGCCGGCGCCCGCCCTTGGAGAGCAGGGTGAGGACGGCGCCGTCGACCGGTCGGCCGTCGGCGTCGCGGACCAGGCCGTGGACGACCGTCGCCGCTCCCCCGGCGGCCGGCCCGGCGGGTTCCGTCTCCTCGCGCGGCTCGACCGCCAGATGCGGCAGCCGCCTGTCGAGACCGGCCGGCAGCCACCAGTTCGAGCGCCCGAGCAGATGCATGGCGGCCGGCACCAGCGCCGTACGCAGGATGAAGGCGTCCAGGGCGACCGCGGCCGCCAGCCCGATGCCCGCCATCGCCCCCTCCGTGTCCCCGCTCAGCACGAACGCGGAGAACACACAGATCATGATCAGGGCGGCGCAGTTGATGACCCTGCTGGTCTCGGCGAGGCCGACCCGGACCGCGCGCGCGTTGTCCTTGGTGTGCACCCACTCCTCGTGCATCCGGCTGACCAGGAACACCTGGTAGTCCATGGAGAGGCCGAACAGGAGCGAGAGCATGATCACCGGCAGGAAGGACGTGATCGGGCCCTCCTTGCCGAAGCCGACGGCCTCCACACCCCAGCCCCACTGGAAGACCGCGACCAGGACACCGAAGGACGCGGCGGCCGCGATCAGGTTCATCAGGGCCGCCGTCAGCGGGACGACGAGGGAGCGGAAGGCGACGAGCAGCAGCAGGAACCCGAGCACGATGATCGTCGCGACGAAGTACGGGAGCCGGTCCCCCGTCACGGCCGCGAAGTCCTTGAAGACCGCGGTCACGCCACCGACGTACGCCTTCGTGCCGGACTCGGGGATCACCTCGTCGCGGAGCTCGTCGATGAGCCGGTCCGTCTCCTCGGACTGCGGTGACGTGCTCGGGACGACCTGGATGACGGTGATGCCGCGCGCGGGCGGCGCCGCGGCCACCTGCTCGACCCCGTCCACCGCCTCGATGGCCGACACCAGGCCGGACGCGTCGCCGCGCTCCACGACGACCTGGAGCGGCCCGTTGAAGCCGGGCCCGAAGCCCTCGGCGAGCAGGTCGTAGGCCTGGCGGGTCGTCGTAGACGTCGGCTGGTTGCCCTGGTCGCTGGTGCCCAGCCGCAGCGACAGCACGGGAATCGCCAGCGCGGCCATCACGACCACCGCCGCCAGGGCGGTGGAGCGCGGGCGCCGCTGGACGTACGCCGACCAGCGCGCCGCGAGGCCGCTCGCCTGCTCCGGCTCCGGTCCCCTCGCGGCCAGCCGGCGGCGCTGGCGGCGGCTGAGGACCCTCATGCCCAGCAGTCCGAGCAGCGCGGGCAGCAGGGTGACGGCCGCGAGCACGCTCAGGACGACGGTCAGCGAGGTCGCGATGACGACACCGTCCAGGAAGCGCATGTTCATCACGAGCATGCCGGCGAGGGCGATGCAGACCGTGCCGCCCGCGAACAGGACCGCGCGGCCCGAGGTGTTGAGGGCGGTGACCGCCGCGTCCTCGGGGGCGGCGCCGCGCAGGATGCCGCGCCGGTGCCGGGTGACGATGAACAGCGCGTAGTCGATGCCGACGCCCAGGCCGATCAACGAGCCCAGCAGCGAGGCCACTTCGGGCACGTCCGTGACATGGCTGAGCAGGGTCGTCGACATGAGTCCGGTGCCGACGCCCGCGATAGCGATGACGATCGGCAGCAGCATCGCGAAGAGGGCGCCGAAGGCGAGGAAGAGGACCACGGCGGCGGCAGCGATGCCGACGACCTCGGCGAAGCCGGTCGGCGGCTCCTGGATCCGGGTGATCGCCTGCCCGCCCAACTCGACCCGCAAGCCGTCCTGTTCGGCGTCCTGGGCGCGGTCGACGACGTCCTGCACCAATTCCTTCGGTACGGCGTTCGCCTGTTCCTCGAAGGTGATCTGGGCGTAGGCGGTCCTCCCGTCCTCGCTGATCTGCGCCGCACCCCGGGAGCCGGCGTACGGTCCGGTGACCTGGCCGACGCCCTTCATCCTCCCGATCTCCTCGAGGGCGGGCCCGATCCGGGACCGTACCGACGCGTCCCGCACGGTGCCCTCGTCGACCTTCCAGACCACCGTGTCGGTGTCGCCCGAGCTCTGCGGGAAGGCCTTCTCCATCAGGTCGTACGCGCGCTTGGAGTCCGTGTCCGGGAGGGAGAAGACGTTCGAGTAGTCGGTCCCCGCGGCTGAACCCGCCGCGCCGAGACCGAACAGGGCCCCCACCCACAGCAACAGGACCACCAGCCGGTGCCGGTAGCACCACCGTGCCAATGTCGTCACGCTCTACGCTCCTTCATCGGGTCCCCCGGGTCCTGAACCCCAGGATCCCGTCGGACACGCACCCGGCGACACGGGCCACCCGGGACTCTCAGGGAACTCCAAAGCGGGAGCCGCCCCAACTGCCGTGCCGCACCCGGATACTGGGGGCATGACCGGTCACGAGGGAGCGTCCGCCGGGGGCGGCGAAGGCGCGACCGTCCTCGTCGTCGAGGACGAGCCGAGCATCGCGGACGTGCTGGCGATCGCCCTGCGCTACCACCGGTTCGCGGTGATGACGGCGGGCACCGTCCGCGAGGCACTGTCCCTCGCCGAGCGCACCAGGCCCGACGCGGCGCTGCTCGACGTGATGCTGCCGGACGGCGACGGCCGTGCCCTCGGCCGTGAACTGCGCTCCCGGCAACCGGACCTGGCACTCGTCTTCCTCACCGCCCGCGACGCGCCCGCCGAGATCGTCGGCGCGCTCGGTTTCGGCGACGACTACATCACCAAGCCGTTCAACATCGACGAGGTGATCGCCCGGATCACCGCCGTACTGCGCCGGACGCGTCCCGCGGACGTGCTGCCGCAGCGCCCGCCGCTGCGCTACGGCGACCTGGAACTGGACGAGTCGACGTACTGCGTCCACCGCGCGGGCCGCTCCGTCGAGCTGACCCCCACCGAGTACGCGCTGCTGCGCTTCCTGGTCCGCAACGGCGGCCGGATCGTGCCGAAGGAACAACTCCTGCGGCACGTCTGGCAGTACGAGCACACGCCCGCCGAGTCGACGGTCGTGGAGACCTACATCAGCTATCTGCGGCGCAAGCTCGACACCCTGGGGGCGCCCGTGATCACCACGCGGCGGGGTGTCGGATACGGGCTCGCGTGAGGTTCTGGCGCCCGCGGCACGGGATCCACTCGCTGCGCGGCAAGCTCACCCTGGCGAACGTGGCGCTCCTCGCCCTCGGCATCGTCATCGCCACCGCCGTGAGCCTGATGGGCATGCGGCACTATCTGCTCGACCAGGTCGACGCCGAGCTGGTCAAGACGCGCTCGTCGATGGGCGGTTCGCAGCTCACGCTGCGGCAGATCGAGTCGCTGACCGCCCTCGCGGTCGTCCGGGACCGGCTTCTCCTGCCCACCGGCGACTCACCGGACCCGGACGCGATCTTCACGGCGGTGGACCGCCGGGGCGAGGCCGTCGCCCTCGGCGGTTTCGCCCCCACCGCCGGCCAGCGCGAACTGGCCGCCGCGGTGGACGATCCACGCGCCCTCGCGGCCGACGCCGAGCCGCGCGACGTCACCGTGCACGGCGCCGCCTACCGGGCCACGGGGGCGCGGCTGGCCGACGGATCGTACGTCCTGTTCGCCACCTCGACCGACGGACTGCACAAGGGCGTCGCGAAGGCCCTCAAGCTCGATGTGGCCGTCGGAACACTGCTGTTGGCGCTGCTCGCCGCCCTGACGATGATCAGCGTGAGCCGCCGGACGCGGCCGCTGGAGGCCATGGTGGAGACCTCGACGGCGATCGCCGAGGGGGACCTGACGCGGCGCGTGCCCTCCAGCCACCATCCGACGCAGGAGGTCGAACAGCTGCGGCTCGCCCTCAACTCCATGCTCCACCAGGTCGAGTCGGCCCACCGGACGCGGGAGCGCAGCGCGGCCCAGCTGCGCCGTTTCGTCGGGGACGCCTCGCACGAGCTGCGCACCCCGCTGTCGGCGATCCGCGGCTATCTCCAGCTGTACGACAAGGGGATGCTGCGCGCCCCCGAGGAACGGGCCCGCGCCTGGGAGCGGGTGAACGCGGAGGCCGACCGCATGAGCCGCCTGGTGGACGAACTCCTGACGCTGGCCCGCCTGGACCAGAGTCCCGAGCTGCGGTTCAGGAACGTGGACCTGAGCGCCCTGGTACGGGACGCGGCCGAGGATCTGCGGGCCCAGCAGCCGGACCGGCCGGTGACCGTGGGCGCCGAGGGAAAGGTCCTCGTGCACGCCGACGAGTCGGGGCTGCGCCAGGTGCTCGGCAACCTCGTGGCCAACGTCAGGACCCATACGCCCGCCGACGTGCCGGTGCGGATCGGGCTGGAGCATGCGGACGGCGTCGTACGCGTGTGTGTCGCGGACCGGGGGCCGGGGCTCGCGGACGACGACGCGGCCCGCGTCTTCGACCGCTTCTTCCGCGCGGGAGGCAACGCGGGCAGCGGCCTCGGGATGGCCATCGTGCAGGGCGTGGTGGCGGCCCACGGCGGGGAGGTGGCGGTGCGCACGGCACCCGGCGAGGGGCTGGCCGTGACGGTGACGCTGCCGACGTGCTCCCACGGGCCCCGGCCGGACCGGGAGCCGGCGGGCGGCCGACCTCACGCCCGCTTCGACGCCAGCTCCACGACCGTGATGTCGGAGGGGGCGCCCACGCGGACCGGCGGTCCCCAGGCCCCCGCGCCCCGGGAGACATAGAGCTGGGTGTCGCCGTACCGTTCGAGACCCGCGACCGTCGGGTTGGCCAGTTCGGCGACGAGGTTGCCGGGCCAGAGCTGGCCGCCGTGCGTGTGGCCGGAGAGCTGGAGGTCGACGCCGTGCTCGACGGCCTCGTGGATCTGGACCGGCTGGTGGGCGAGGAGCACGCACGCGCGTGCCGGGTCCCGGTCCCCGAGCGCCTTGCCGAAGTCGGGCCCCTGGCCCTCGCTCTCGCCCTGCACGTCGTTGACGCCCGCGAGGTCGAATCCGGCCAGTTCCGTCCGGGCGTTCTCCAGCGGGTGGAGGCCCAGTTCCCGTACCTCGCGCACCCACTCCTCGGCTCCGGAGAAGTACTCGTGGTTGCCGGTGACGAAGTAGGCGCCGTGGCGCGCGCGGAGCCGGGCCAGGGGTGCGGCGGCCGGTCCGAGGTCCTTGACGCTGCCGTCGACCAGGTCGCCGACGACGGCGATGAGGTCGGGCTGCGTGGCGTTGATCGTGTCGACGACCCGGGCGCAGAAGTCCCGGCCGAGGACGGGCCCGAGGTGGATGTCGCTGACCACGGCGATCCGGAATCCGTGCGCGGCGCGCGGCAGCCTGGCCAGCGGCACGGTGACCCGCTTGACCGCGGGCCCGCGCAGGACGCCGTACGCCCCGTGTCCGACGGTCCCCACGGCGACGGCGGCCGCGGCACCGCCCACGACCCGTGAGACGAACAGCCGCCGGGAGGGTGCGCCGCGCGTCACGGTGCCCGCGCCGGCACCACCGGACACACCGCCGCCGTCGCACGCCGCCCCGGCCGCACCGGACCGCGCGCCCGCGACAGCGTCCGGGGTCTCCGCGACAGTCGGCTCCACACCGGCACCGGCACCGGCACCGGGAAGGCCACCTCGGCCCGAGCCGGAGCCCGCGGGCCCGACGGCCGCGGGCTCGCCGGGCCGCCCGGCCGCGGAGCCCGTACCGGCGCCCGTTCCGGCAGGACCCCCGGCACCGGACGGAACCCCGGCGTCCGCCTCCGCGGCGGGCGACGGAGCGCCGGAGGCCGCCCGCCGCTCCGTCGCCCGGCGCAGCAGCGGCCGGACCAGTTCGCCCGCCGCCAGCGCCAGCAGGAGGTACATCGACAGGGCCATCCACAGGAACCCCGGCCAGGCCAGCGCCCGCTGGAGCGGGAAGGGGGCCCCGCCCCGCTCGGCGGCCACCGCGGCGAACATCAGGACCGGGCCGGCGACGAACACCGCCGTGCCGGCGCGGCGGGCGGGCCCGGGACCGCGCGTGGTGTCGCGCACCAGGCGGCGCCACACGTACCAGTGCAACGCGCCGAACGCGGCCAGTACCGCCAGCCCGATCAGCACGAGGACGACGACCATGACGCAGCAACCCCCGCGGTTCGCAGATGTGATGTGCCCGAACGACTCGCCCGCCGGTTCCCTACGGCGTGCGGCGCAATGCGCGCAGACCGCGCAACCCGATGGCCCCGACGATCGTCCCCAGAACAAAGGAGACGACGGCCAGAGTCAGGTGCACCCAGAAGTACGCCGTCGGGTCGCCCGCGTCGTCAAAGGCGAGCCCGCTGCCGTCCTTGACAAGGTTCTTGACGAAAGTGATCCAGATGACCCAGCTCCACACCCCGAAGGCGAGCAGGAACCAGGAGACGGGACGGCTGAGCTTCATGAGTTCAGTATCGTCGCCGGCCGGCGGACACCGCGGCCGGGGTGGGGAGGGCGGCGGGACTTCCGGTGCGCGGCCCTGTACTTTCTCGACCGTGCCCGTCTCGAAACGGACCGCCAGGTATCGCCTGCCGGTCGCTTCCGCCGCCCTGTTGTCGTTCTCGCTGTCCCTCTCCCTCGCGGCGCCCGCCTTCGCCGACGCGACACCGAAGGCGACGCCGCCCGCCTCCCCGTCCACCGGACCCGCGGACGCGCCCCCGGCGGGCATGTCGACCGTGGGCGGTGCCCGCCTCGGGCAGGCCGGGACGCAGGTGAACCTCGGCAGCGGCGCCCCGGTGCTGCCCAAGGACGTGACCGCGCGCTCCTGGATCGTCGCCGACGCCGAGTCGGGTGCCGTCCTCGCCTCCCACAACGCGCACTGGAGGCTGCCCCCGGCGAGCACCCTGAAGATGCTGTTCGCGGACACCGTGCTGCCGAAGTTCCCGAAGACGCGGAAGCACCGGGTCGAGGCCTCCGACCTGACGGGTATCGGCTCGGGCTCCAGCCTGGTCGGGATAAAGCAGGGTGAGACGTACTCGGTCCACGACCTGTGGCTCGGCGTCTTCCTGCGCTCCGGCAACGACGCCGTGCACGTCCTGTCCGCGATGAACGACGGCGTGGAACGGACGGTGGCCGACATGCAGGCGCACGCCGAGGAACTCCAGGCCCTGGACACCCACGTGGTGAGCCCCGACGGCTACGACGAGAAGGGCCAGGTGTCGTCGGCGTACGACCTGACGCTGATCGCCCGGTCGGGGCTGCAGAAGAAGGACTTCCGGGAGTACTGCTCGACGGTGCGGGCGTCGTTCCCCGGTGCGACGACGAAGAACAAGAAGGGCAGGACGTCCCGCGAGTCCTTCGAGATCCAGAACACCAACCGGCTGCTGGCCGGCGACAGCGACATCGCGCCGTACCAGGGCATCGCGGGGGTCAAGAACGGCAACACGAGCAACGCGGGCGCCACCTTCACGGGTGTCGCGGAGCGCGACGGCAGGGTGCTGCTGGTCACCGTCCTGAACCCGAAGAAGGACGAGCACAACGAGGTGTACAAGGAGACCGCGCGCCTCTTCGACTGGGGCTTCACGGCCGCGGGCAAGGTGGAGCCGGTGGGCGAACTGGTCGCGCCGAAGAACGCGCAGGCCACCGCCCAGCCGGGGGCGAACGCGTCCGGCACCCCGGAGAGCAACGCCTCCACGAAGCCGGTGGCGGCCTCCTCCGCCGGCCGGGGCGACGCGAGCGGGATGGCGACCGCGCTGGCCGTCGCGGGCGGGCTGCTGGTGCTCCTCGCGGGCGCGGTGTTCCTGGTCAACCGCCGGTGGCCGGTACCGGATCTGATGCGCCGCCGGACGCGTCGCTGACCTCCTCGTGCTCCGCGCTGCTCGGCGTCGCCGTCCACGCGGCGCAGAACAGCACGAGCTTCGAGGTGAAGTTGATCCACAGGAGCAGTGCGACGGGCACCCCGAACGCGCCGTACATGCTCTTCGAGGCGACGCCCTGGATGTAGCCGCTGAGCAGCAGTTTCAGCAGTTCGAACCCGACGGCGCCGATCAACGCGGCCACCACCAGCCGGCGCCGGGTCGGCTCGACGCCGGGCAGCAGGGTCAGGACGTACAGCAGGAGCAGGAAGTCGGCGAGGACGGCGACGAGGAACGCGGCGACGTGCAGCAGGACGCTGCCCCAGCCGCCCTCGTCGAGGCCGAGCCGGCCTGCACTCCAGCCGACCAGGGCCGAGGCGAGGGTGGACGCCGCGATGGTCGCGAGGACGGCGCCGCCCAGCCCGAGGAGCACTCCGCCGTCCTTCAGCTTGCGCAGGACCGGGTTCTCCTCCGCGTCGTCCAGCTCCCAGACGGCGCGCAGGCACTCCCGCATCGAGCCGACCCACCCGATGCCGGTGAACAGCAGCACGGCACCGGCGATGACCCCGACCGTGCCGGCGTTCTGCACCAGGCCGTTGATGTCGAGCTGGTCGGCGATGCCGGGGATCTGCTCGGCGATCTTGTCCTGGATCTCCCGCTGCTGCTCCGTGCTGAGCGTCGCCGCGGTGACCGCGGCGGACACGGTGAGCAGCGGGAAGAGCGCCACGAAGCTGATGAACGTCATCGCCGCCGCGAGCCGCGTCCACTTCACCCGGTCCAGACGCTCGTACGACCGCCACACGTGCGTCTCCATCAGCCGCGCGAC
This sequence comes from Streptomyces sp. NPDC005551, assembly GCF_042871785.1. Lineage (NCBI taxonomy): Bacteria > Bacillati > Actinomycetota > Actinomycetes > Kitasatosporales > Streptomycetaceae > Streptomyces > Streptomyces sp. NPDC005551. Next base: position 79,826 of record NZ_JBIAJE010000008.1, read on the forward strand.
GAGCGGGCCGATTCCCGGGAGCTTCTTCAGCCAGTCCATGCTCCGCCTCTGCCCTCCTTGCGGAACACCCATGTCCGTGTGCCCCAAAAGCGCAGGATCGTGGCGAGTGCCATGCCGACGCCCGCGCCGGAGACGGTGTCCGCGCGCCGCGAGGTGAGGCCGAGACCGTAGTGGCTGACGGCGATGCAGAGGAGCTGGACGAGGGCGCCCGCGAGGTTCACCGCGAAGAAGACGGCGTACCGGCGCAGTCCGCGGGTCCCCGTGTGCCGGTAGGTGCCGAGCGCGTTGCCCGCGTACGCCACCGAACAGCCGGCCACGAACGAGAGCGCCTTGGCGGTCAGCGGATCGAGGCCGGCGGGTCCGCGCAGCCAGACGAAGAGACCGAGGTCGGCGGCGTAGGCGAAGACCCCGACGACGGCGAAGCCGAGCAGTTCCCGCGCGAACGACCGCTCGCGGGGGAGCCCCCGTGCGGGGGCGGCCGGTCCGGCGGCGGCGCCCGTTCCGTGCGCCGCGGGCCGTCCCGTGACGCTCACCAGTTCGCGACGGCGAGGCCGTACATCGCCAGCCACACCAGGGCGATCAGGGCGAGGGCGCGGTCGCGCAGGACCACGTCCTCCGGTTCGCCGGCCGTGCCCCGGTCGGCGAAGACCGCGTACCGCAGGATCGCGAGGATGAACGCGACCATCGACAGCTGCCGCCAGGGCAGCACGCTGGTGCTCGCCACCCCGCCCTCCTCCAGCGCCCACAGGCAGTAGCCGAGGACGGCGACGCCGGCGGCCAGCTGCCAGACGAAGCGGAGGTAGCCGGTGGTGTACTCGGTGAGCAGCGCGCGGGTGGCGCCCGCCTTGCCTGCCATCTGCACGGCTTCGGAGTAGCGCTTGGCGGCCACCATGAACAGCGCGCCGAAACCGGTGGTGATCAGGAACCAGCGCGACAGCGGGATGCCGAGGGCCAGCCCGCCGATCATCGCGCGCATCAGGAAGCCCGTGGTGACGACGGCCAGGTCGACGACCAGGACGTGCTTGAGGCTGACGCAGTACGCCAGCTGCATGCCGAGGTAGGCGGCCAGCAGCGCCGCGGTGAGCGGTGAGCACAGCCAGGCGGCGACGGCCGGAGCGAGGACGCCGAGGACCCCTCCGACGGCGTACGCGAGCGGGACGGGGACCTGTCCGGCGGCGACCGGGCGGCGGCGCTTGACCGGGTGGGCGCGGTCGGCGGTGGCGTCCCGGGCGTCGTTGACCAGGTAGACGGCGGCGGCGCTGGCGGTGAACAGCACGAACACGAGCGCGAGCTGAGTGAGTGCGTGGCGGGAGAAGAGCTCGCCCGCGGCGGCCGGCGCGGCCACCACCAGGACGTTCTTCACCCATTGGCGGGGCCGTGCGGTCCTGAGCAGGCCGAGGGCGACGCCGCCGCGACGCCCGGGTGCCCGCGGGGAGGTGCTCGGGACGTCCAGGACCGCCGTGCGCTCGGTCATCGTCCCGCCTCCATCCAGCGGGCGCCGAGCCGGGCCGTCAGCGCGCCCAGGGCGGCGCCCGCGGCGACGTCGGAGGGGTAGTGGACGCCGACGACCATCCGGGAGAGGCACATCGCCGCGGCGAGCGGCGGGACCAGCCGGGCGCCGAGGGCCCCGTAGGCGACGGCGGCGGCCGTCGCCGACGTGGCGTGCGAGCTGGGGAAGGAGTGCCGGCCCGCGGTGCGGACCAGCGGCTCGACGTGCCCGGGGCGCGGGCGCCGCACCAGCCGTTTCACGCCCATGCTGGTCAGGTGCGCGGTCGCGGTCAGCGCGGTGCCGCGCAGCCAGACGCCGCGCCGCTCCCGGTCGGCGGCCGCCCCCGCGAGTCCCGCCGCGAGCCACAGCGCGCCGTGCTCCCCGGCCCGGGACAGGGCGCGCGCGACGGCCGCCACGCGCGGATCGGTACCGCAGCCGTGGAGAGCCGACAGCAGCCGACGGTCCAAGTCGTCGATCCGCCGGTCCAGGTCGTCAAGGTCGTCCATGTGATCTCACTCTTCTAGGGACCCGTCCCAGAATTACGGCAATCTTGGACGACATCCCATTAATCACCCATTTCGGTGAGGAGCCGTGAGGGCCGCACTGATTACGGCGTTGTGCACCCATACCGGCGATACGGTCACGGGCATGCCTTCCGACACCGTCCCCGTCACGGGTTGGGGCCGCACCGCCCCGACCGTCGCCCGCCTGGTCCGCCCGCGCAGCTACGAGGAGGCGGTCACCGCCGTCCGGGAGTGCGGGACGCGCGGCGGGATCGCCCGGGGACTGGGACGGGCCTACGGGGACGCCGCGCAGAACGCGGGCGGTGCCGTGCTGGACATGACGGGCCTGGACCGGGTCCACGCCATCGACGCGACGACGACGGCCCCCGACGGCACGGTGAGCGCCACCGTCCTGTGCGACGCCGGGGTGAGCCTGCACCGGCTGATGGAGGTCCTGCTCCCGCTCGGCTGGTTCGTGCCCGTCTCGCCCGGCACCCGCTACGTGACCGTCGGCGGCGCGATCGGCGCGGACATCCACGGCAAGAACCACCACGTGTCCGGTTCCTTCTCCCGGCACGTCCACTCCTTCGAACTGCTCACCGCGGACGGTGAGATCCGCACGGTGAGCTGCGGCACGCCCCTCTTCGACGCCACCACCGGCGGCATGGGCCTGACCGGCGTGATCCTCACGGCGGCCGTGCGGCTCCAGCCCGTCGAGACCTCGCTGATGACGGTCGACACCGAACGCGCGGACGACCTCGACGACCTGATGGCCCGGCTCACCGCCACCGACCACCGCTACCGGTACTCGGTCGCCTGGATCGACCTGCTCGCCCGGGGAGCGGCCCTCGGCCGCTCCGTGCTCACCCGCGGCGACCACGCGCCGCTGGCCGCCCTGCCCGGCCGGGCCCGCCGGCGCCCCCTGGAGTTCCGCCCCGGACACCTCCCGGCCGCGCCCTCCTTCGTACCGGAGGGACTCCTCGGCCGGACGACGGTGGGCCTCTTCAACGAGTTCTGGTACCGCCGGGCACCCCGCGCACGGACCGGCGAACTGCAGAAGATCTCCACCTTCTTCCACCCCCTCGACGGCGTCCCGCACTGGAACCGGGTCTACGGGCGCGGCGGCTTCGTGCAGTACCAGTTCGTCATCGGCCTCGGGAAGGAGGAGGCCCTGCGCCGGATCGTGCGCCGCATCTCCGAGCGCCGGTGCCCGTCCTTCCTCGCCGTGCTCAAGCGGTTCGGGGAGGGCGACCCGGGCTGGCTGTCCTTCCCCCTGCCCGGCTGGACCCTGGCCCTGGACATCCCCGCGAACCTGCCCGGCCTCGGCGCCTTCCTCGACGAGCTGGACGAGGAGGTGGCCGGCGCGGACGGACGCGTCTACCTGGCGAAGGACTCCCGGCTGCGGCCCGAGCTGCTGGCCGGGATGTATCCGCGGCTGGCGGACTTCCGGGCCCTGCGCGCGGAACTGGACCCGCGCGGCGTCTTCACCTCGGACCTGTCCCGCCGGCTCGGCCTCTGAGCCGCGCCCCGCGCCCCCCTTCCGTCACCTCGCTCCAGGAGTGGTTTCTCATGAAGGACGCCTTCGGCCTCCCGCAGTCCCTGCTGATCCTCGGCGGCACGTCGGAGATCGCGCTGGCCACCGCGCGCCGCCTGATCACCCGCCGTACCCGCACCGTGTGGCTCGCCGCCCGTCCCTCCCCGGCCCTGGACGCGGCGGCGGCGCACCTGCGGGACCTCGGCGCGGACGTGCGCACCGTGCCCTTCGACGCGCTCGACCCCGAGTCCCACGAGACCGTGCTCGGCAAGGTCTTCGCGGAGGGCGACATCGACATGGTGCTGCTCGCCTTCGGCGTCCTGGGCAACCAGGCGCGCGACGAGAACGAGCCCGCGGCCGCGGTGCGCGTCGCGCAGACCAACTACACGGGAGCGGTCTCGGCGGGGCTGGTGAGCGCGCGGGCCCTGCAGACCCAGGGCCACGGCTCGCTCGTGGTGCTCTCCTCGGTCGCCGGAGAGCGGGCCCGGCGGTCCAACTTCATCTACGGGTCGAGCAAGGCGGGACTGGACGCCTTCGCCCAGGGCCTCGGCGACGCGCTGTACGGCACGGGCGTGCACGTGATGGTCGTGCGGCCCGGGTTCGTGCGGACGCGGATGACGGCCGGACTGGCCGAGGCGCCGCTGGCGACCACGCCCGAGGCGGTCGCGCTGGCCGTCGAGACGGGCCTGCGGCGGCGCTCCGAGACCGTGTGGGTCCCGGGGGTGCTGCGGCTCGTGATGGCGGCCCTGCGGCACGTGCCGCGGGCGGTCTTCCGGCGGCTGCCGGTCTGAGCGGCTGCGCCTCGCCGGGGTGAGGTGGGGGTGAGCCCGGCCGCGTGCCCTTGGGTCCCGCGGCCGCGACGCCTGCCGCTGCCGCGCAGACAGTGCCGTCCCGGTCCGCAGGCGCCGTGTGGGTGCCCGTGACCTCGACGGCCGCCGTCAGTGCGCCGGCAGTGTCGTGTCCCGGTCCGCGGGCGCACCCTGCGGAGGCACCACCGCGCCGCCGAAGAGGAAGTCGCGCAGCTTGCGCCAGACGCCGTCCGCGCCCTGCTCGTAGAGCGAGAAACCGGTGCACGGCCACTCGGCCGCGTACGACGACAGCTCCTCGTACGCCCGGTCCATCGCGGCCTCGTCGATGCCGTGCGCCACCGTGACGTGCGGGTGGTACGGGAACTGCAGCTCGCGCGCCACGGGACCGGAGGCGTCCCTGACCTGACTCTGCAGCCGGTCGCACGCCTCGGCGCCCTCGGCGACCCGGACGAAGACCACCGGCGACAGCGGCCGGAACGTGCCCGTGCCCGACAGCCGCAGCAGGAAGGGCCGCTCGGCGGCGGCGACCTCCGCGAGATGTGTCTCTACCGCGGGCAGCGCCGCTTCTTCGACCACCGTCGGCGGCAGCAGCGTGACGTGCGTGGGGATGCCGGAAGCCGCGGGGTCGCCGAAGCCCACGCGCCGCTCCTGGAGCAGGCTGCCGTGAGGCTCCGGGACCGCGATCGACACGCCGATCGTTACGGTCCCCACGTCGTCTCCTGTCGTCGGTCGAGTCGGTTGTCTCGTCGTTCCGTCGCGGCCCCCCCGGGCAGGGGCGGCCGCTGCTTCAGCTATCGACTGTACGGCGGTGCGGCCCGGTACCGGAGGCCGTCCGGGACGACGACCGGTCGTCGTCCCCCGGCCCCGGTCCCCGACCTCAGTGCTTGGCGGGCAGGAAACCGACCCGGTCGTACGCCTGGGAGAGCGTCTCCGCGGCGACGGCGCGGGCCTTCTCGGCCCCCTTGGCCAGGATCGAGTCGAGCGTCTCGGGGTCGTCCAGATACTGCTGGGTGCGCTCCCGGAACGGCGTCACGAAGTCGACCATGACCTCGGCCAGGTCCGTCTTCAGCGCACCGTAGCCCTTGCCCTCGTACTTCTGTTCCAGATCCGCGACAGCGGCTCCGGTCAGCGTGGAGTAGATGGACAGCAGGTTGCTGACGCCCGGCTTGTGCTCCGGGTCGTACCTGATGACCGTGTCCGTGTCGGTGACCGCGCTCTTGACCTTCTTGGCCGTCGCCTTCGGCTCGTCGAGCAGGTTGATCAGGCCCTTCGGCGTGGAGGCCGACTTGCTCATCTTGATCGCCGGGTCCTGGAGATCGAAGATCTTCGCCGTCTCCTTGAGGATGTACGGCTTCGGGACCGTGAACGTCTGTCCGAACCGGCCGTTGAAACGCTCGGCCAGGTCGCGCGTGAGCTCGATGTGCTGGCGCTGGTCCTCGCCGACCGGGACCTCGTTGGCCTGGTACAGCAGGATGTCCGCGACCTGCAGGACCGGGTACGTGAACAGGCCGACGGAGGCGCGCTCGGCGCCCTGCCTGGCGGACTTGTCCTTGAACTGGGTCATGCGGCTCGCCTCGCCGAAGCCGGTGAGGCAGTTCATGATCCAGGCGAGCTGGGCGTGCTCGGGGACGTGACTCTGGACGAACAGCGTGCAGCGGTCCGGGTCGAGCCCGGCGGCGAGCAGCTGGGCCGCGGCGAGCCGGGTGTTGGCGCGCAGGTCCGCGGGGTCCTGCGGAACGGTGATCGCGTGCAGGTCCACGACCATGTAGAACGCGTCGTGGGACTCCTGCAAGGCCACCCACTGGCGGACGGCGCCGAGGTAGTTGCCGAGGTGGAACGAGCCTGCGGTGGGCTGGATTCCGGAGAGCACGCGAGGACTGTCAGGGGCCATGCCCACCATTCTCTCAGGTGCCGGGACCCGGTCCGGAACTGGCCGGGAACAGCCGGGATCCGGTCCGGCCCCGGCGGTGCGGCGAAGGAGCCCCGCCGATGGGACGAGGAACACGGCGCGGACGGCGGCCCGGCGCGAGGCCGGACCGCCGCGGGGACCACGACAGGAGCTGACCGGCCGGTGACCCGGCCGGGGTGGACGTCGGCGTCAGCCGAGGTCGATCTCCGGGTAGAGCGGGAAGCCGGTCAGCAGGTCGGTGGCCCGGTGGGAGATCTCGTCGGCGATCTTCGGGTCGAGGACGTGCTGCGCCTTGGAGGGGGCGCCCTTGGCGGTGGTGCCGGGTTCGGCGGCGGTGAGGACGCGGTCGATCAGGCCGGCGATCTCGTCCATCTCGGCCGTGCCGAGACCGCGTGTGGTCAGCGCGGGCGTGCCGATGCGGATGCCGGAGGTGTACCAGGCGCCGTTCGGGTCGGCAGGGACGGCGTTGCGGTTGGTGACGATGCCGGAGTCGAGCAGGGCGGTCTCCGCCTGGCGGCCGGTGAGCCCGTAGGAGGAGGCGACGTCGATCAGGTTCAGGTGGTTGTCGGTGCCGCCGGTGACCAGCGTGGCGCCCCGGCGCATCAGTCCCTCGGCGAGGGCGCGGGCGTTGTCGACGACCGCCCGTGCGTAGTCGCGGAACTCGGGGCGGCGGGCCTCGGCGAGCGCGACGGCCTTGGCGGCCATGACGTGCGGGAGGGGGCCGCCGAGGACCATCGGGCAGCCGCGGTCGACCTGGTCCTTGAGGGAGTCGTCGCACAGCACCATGCCGCCGCGCGGGCCGCGCAGCGACTTGTGCGTGGTGGTGGTGACGATCTGGGCGTGCGGGACCGGGTCGAAGTCGCCGGTGAGGACCTTGCCGGCGACGAGGCCCGCGAAGTGCGCCATGTCGACCATCAGGGTCGCGCCGACCTCGTCGGCGATCTCCCGCATGATCCGGAAGTTCACCAGGCGGGGGTAGGCCGAGTAGCCCGCGACGATGATCAGCGGCTTGAACTCGCGGGCGGACGCGCGCAGCGCCTCGTAGTCGATCAGGCCGCTGGCGGGGTCGGTGCCGTAGGAGCGCTGGTCGAACATCTTGCCGGAGATGTTCGGGCGGAAGCCGTGGGTGAGGTGGCCGCCCGCGTCGAGGGACATGCCGAGCATCCGCTGGTTGCCGAAGGCCTGGCGCAGCTCGGCCCAGTCGGCGTCGGAGAGGTCGTTGACGTTGCGGACGCCGGCCCGCTCCAGGGCAGGGGCCTCGACGCGCTGGGCGAGGACGGCCCAGAAGGCGACGAGGTTGGCGTCGATGCCGGAGTGCGGCTGGGCGTAGGCGTGCCGGGCGCCGAAGAGTTCGCGGGCGTGCTCGGCGGCGAGGGCCTCGACGGTGTCGACGTTGCGGCAGCCGGCGTAGAAGCGGCGGCCGACGGTGCCTTCGGCGTACTTGTCGCTGAACCAGTTGCCCATCGCCAGCAGGGTGGCCGGGGAGGCGTAGTTCTCGGAGGCGATCAGCTTGAGCATCTCGCGCTGGTCGGCGACCTCCTGGCCGATGGCGTCGGCCACCCGGGGCTCCACGGCCCGGATCACGTCGAGGGCGCTGCGGAAAGCGGTGGACTCGGTGGAGAGGGGCTCTGGCATGACGGCCTCCGGTCGTGGCGTTCGATCACGGTTCGGCCCAGGCGCTCGGCACTCGGTGCCCGTGTCCCCCGCGCGGACGCTCCGGTCCCCGGCGGATCACAGCACGGGCCGCTCCCCGATGGTCGGTCCCATCCCAGCGCGCCAGTCACGGCCCGTCGGCCAGCCTACCGGGCGCGCCGAGCCGAGGGGGTCTCCCGTCCACCATGCGAGCGACGATAGGAAGGAGGCCGCAGACCCGGACAGCCTCGCCCTTCTCCCCCTTGGAGATCCCGTGACCGCCGCGGAGACCACACGGGCGTTCATCGCCTCGGCCGATGCGCACAGCGCGCACAACTACCATCCGCTGCCGGTCGTCGTGGCCACGGCGGACGGTGCCTGGATGACGGATGTCGAGGGCCGCCGCTTCCTCGACCTGCTGGCCGGCTACTCGGCGCTGAACTTCGGGCACGGCAACCGCCGGCTGATCGAGGCGGCCAGAGCGCAGCTGGAGCGGGTGACGCTGACGTCGCGGGCGTTCCACCACGACCGGTTCGCCGCGTTCTGCGCGCAGTTGGCGGAGCTGTGCGGCATGGAGCTGGTGCTGCCCATGAACACGGGGGCGGAGGCGGTGGAGACCGCGGTGAAGACGGCCCGCAAGTGGGGTTACCGGGTCAAGGGCGTCCCCGACGGACGGGCCAGGATCGTGGTGGCGGGCGACAACTTCCACGGGCGTACGACGACGATCGTCAGCTTCTCGACGGACGCCGGGGCGCGGGCGGACTTCGGGCCGTACACCCCGGGGTTCGACATCGTGCCGTACGGGGATCTCCCGGCGCTGCGCGCGGCGGTCACGCAGGACACGGTCGCGGTGCTGCTGGAGCCGATCCAGGGCGAGGCGGGGGTGGTGGTGCCGCCGCCCGGCTACCTGCGGGGTGTGCGGGAGCTGACGCGTGAGCGGAACGTGCTGTTCGTCGCCGACGAGATCCAGTCGGGGCTCGGCCGGACCGGGCAAACCTTCGCGTGCGAGCACGAGGGCGTCGTGCCGGACATGTACGTGCTGGGCAAGGCGCTGGGCGGCGGGGTCGTCCCGGTGTCGGCCGTGGTGTCGGGGCGCGAGGTGCTCGGGGTGTTCCGGCCCGGTGAGCACGGGTCGACGTTCGGCGGGAATCCGCTGGCCTGCGCGGTCGCGCTGGAGGTGATCGCCATGCTGCGGTCGGGCGAGTACCAGCGGCGGGCGGCGGAGCTCGGGGACCATCTGCACCGGGAGCTGGGCGTGCTGCGGGACGAGGGGCGGCTGACGGCGGTGCGCGGGCGCGGGCTGTGGGCGGGCGTCGACATCGCTCCCGCGTACGGCACGGGCCGGGAGGTCTCGGAGCGGCTGATGGACCGCGGTGTCCTGGTGAAGGACACCCACGGCGCCACGATCCGCCTCGCCCCGCCCCTGGTGATCGGCAAGGACGACCTGGACTGGGGGCTCGCCCAGCTGCGCGGCGTGCTCGGGTAGGCGGTGCGCGGCGGTCGCCCGCGGCCGCGGTCAGGGCTGCGGCAGGGCCCGGCACAAGGCGTCCAGGGTCCCTGTCCAGGCGTGGTCCGGGGGTGTGCCGTACCCGACGACGAGCGCGTCGAGGGGGTCGGTCCCGGCGTCGGGATGGCGGTGGCGGGCGAGGCCGTGGACGGCGAGGCCCTGCCAGGCCGCCGCGCGGACCACCGACGCCTCGGTGCCCGGCGGCAGCCGCAGGACCGCGTGCAGGCCCGCCGCGATGCCGGTGGCGTGCACCAGCGGGGCGCGGGCGGCCAGCGCGGCGACCAGGGAGTCGCGTCGGCGCCGGTAGCGCAGGCGGGCCGCGCGGACATGACGGTCGTAGGCGCCCGAGGTGATGAACTCCGCCAGGGTCAGCTGGTCCAGGACCCCCGAGGACCACCCGCCGCCGATCTTCAGCGCCGTGACCTCGGTGACCAGCGCCCGGGGCAGCACCAGCCAGCCCAGCCGCAGGCCGGGGGCCAGTGACTTGCTGGCGGTGCCCATGTACACGACCTGTTCGGGGCCCAAGCCCTGCAGGGCGCCCACGGGCTGCCGGTCGTAGCGGAACTCGCCGTCGTAGTCGTCCTCCAGGATCAGTGCGCCGGTGCGGCGGGCCCGGTCCACGAGCGCGGCCCGGCGGTCCGGATGCAGCGGCACCCCCATCGGGAACTGGTGCGCGGGCGTCATCAGGACCGCCCGCGCACCCCGCAGGTCGCCCGGCCGGGTGCCGAGTCCGTCGAACGGCAGGGGCACGGTGCGCAGACCGGAGCGGTGCAGCAGGTTCCAGTGGACGTCGAGGCCGTAGGACTCCACGGCGAGCGTGCGCAGGCCCCGCTGCCGCAGCACCGCGCCGAGCAGGGTCAGCCCGTCGGAGAACCCGGAGCAGATGACGATGCGGTCCGGGTCGGCCCGTACGCCGCGGGCCCGGGACAGGTAGCCGGCGAGGGCGGTGCGCAGTTCCGTCCGGCCGCGGGCGTCGCCGTAGCCGAGGGCGTCGGACGGCGCTGCGGCCAGGGCGCGGCGGGCGGCCTTCAGCCACTCGGCGCGCGGGAAGGAGGCGAGGTCGGGGGTGCCGGGGACGAGGTCGTGGGCGGGCCGGCCCGGCCGCTGCCCGGCGGGCGCCGACTCCGGTGCGGCGCGCGGGACCGTCCGCTCGGCCACCCGGGTGCCCGAGCCCTGGCGGGCGGTCAGCCAGCCTTCGGCGACGAGGTCTCCGTAGGCCTCGGCGACCGTGTTGCGGGCGATGCCCAGGTCGGCGGCGAGGGACCGGGAGGAGGGCAGGCGGGTGCCCGGGGCCAGCCGGCCGCCGCGGACCGCCTCCCGCAGGGCGTCGGTCAGGCCCCGCCGGACTCCGGGACCGGCCGGTTCCAGGTGCAGGTCGACGCCCAGCGCGGCGCCTCGCGCGGGGTCGCGCGTGGGGTCGGGCGTGGGGTCGGGCGTGGGGTCGGGCCGCTTGGAAGTGGCCCGCTGTTCTGCCATGGAAATGGACCATACTCCTGGGCTGTTCCGCTCGTAGGGTCGACGGCATGACGACGAACGAGAGTGACACGACGACCGCCGGGTACGCCGCCGAGGAGGCCCCCCGCCTGGAGTGGGCGAAGCTGGTGCCCGATGTCTACAAGGCCATGGTCAAGCTGGACGCGGCGGCCCGGCAGGGCCTCGACCCGCTGCTGCTGGAACTGGTGAAGGTCCGCGCGTCGCAGCTCAACCACTGCGCGTTCTGCCTGGACATGCACACCAAGGACGCGCTGGCCGCGGGTGAGAGCGTCGAGCGCCTCGTGCAGCTGAGCGCGTGGGAGGAGTCGAGGCACTTCTACACGGAGAAGGAGCTCGCCGCGATCGCGCTGACGGAGGCGGTGACGGTTTTGACCGACGGCTTCGTGCCGGACGAGGTCTACGCGAGCGCCGCCAAGCACTTCGAGGAGACCGAACTGGCGCAGCTGATCGCCGCGATCACGGTGATCAACGCCTGGAACCGGTTCGGGGTGACCTGCCGGCTCGTGCCCGGTCACTACCAGGCGGGCCAGTACAAGTAGGTGGCGGGTCGGACCGGCGGCGGGGCGTTCACGGGAGACGCCCCGCCGCCGGTCACGGGGTCAGGACGGAATCCAGGGACGCCAGGTCGACTCGTGGGACCGGACCCACTTCTCCGCCGCGCCCTGGGCCGACAGCTTGTCGTCGGCGATCATCAGGGAGACCTCGTTCTGGTCCTCGGTCGTCCACTTGAAGTTCTTCAGGAACCGGGCCGCCCTGCCGCCGCTCCTCGCGAAGTCCGCGTTCAGGTACTTCTGCAGCGGGGTGTGGGGATAGGCGCAGGCGACCTTCTCGGGGTCGGCGTCACAGCCCTCCTTGTAGGCGGGGAGCCTCACCTCCGTCATGGGCACCTTCTCGAAGAGCCACTGCGGCGAGTACCAGTAGGTGAGGAAGGGCTTCCTCTCCTTGGCGAACTGCTTGATCTGCGTGATCTGCGCCGCCTCCGATCCGGCGAAGACGACCTGGTAGTCGAGCTTCAGGTTGTCCACCAGCGCCTTGTCGTTGGTGACGTAGGAGGGGGAGCCGTCGAGCAGCTGGCCCTTGGCGCCGCTCTCCGCGGTGCGCAGCCGGTCCGCGTACTTGTTCAGGTTCTTCCAGTTCGTGACGTCCGGGTGCTGCTCGGCGAAGTACGCCGGGACGTACCAGCCGATGTGGCCGGTGACCCCGAGGTCGCCGCCGCGGGTGATGGTCTTCTTGTCGTCGACGTACCGCTTCTCCTGCTCGGGGTGGCCCCAGTCCTCCAGGATCGCGTCGACGCGGCCCTGGCTGAGCGCGTCCCAGGCGGGCACCTCGTCGACCTGCACGGTGTCGACGCGGTAACCCAGCTCGTGTTCGAGGAGGTACTGCGCGACGGCCTCGTTGGACTGCGCGCCCACCCAGGACTGCACGGACAGGGTCACCGTCCTCGCGCTCTGCGCGTTGGCGAACGGCGACGCCTGCCGGGTCATGTCGGCGGCGCCGCAGCCGGTGGCCAGCGCCAGCACGGTGAGGGCGGCGGTCAGACGCGTCTTCGTCAGCGTGCGGGACATGTCACGCTCCCTTCTCGGTGCGGCGCTGCGTCGGCTGGGTGACCCGGTCGAGCATCAGGCCCAGGCAGACGATCGCCGCGCCGGCGACCAGTCCGGTCGCCAGGTCGCCCTGGGCGAGGCCGAACACGACGTCGTAGCCGAGCGCGCCGCCGCCGACCAGGCCGCCGATGATGACGACGGCGAGGACCAGGACGACGCCCTGGTTGACGGCGAGCAGCAGGGCGGGGCGGGCCAGCGGGAGCTGGACCTGGCGGAGTTGCTGTCCGCCGGTGGCACCGAGCGAGCGCGCGGCCTCCAGCGCGGCCGGGTCGACCGAGCGCAGCCCCTGGGTGGTGATGCGCACGACGGCGGGCAGGGCGTAGACGACGGCCGCGGCCACGGCGGGCGCCCGGCCGATGCCGAACAGTGCCACCACCGGGATCAGGTACACGAACTGCGGCATCGTCTGGAAGACGTCGAGGACCGGGCGCAGGACCCGCTCGACGCGTTCGCTGCGGGCCGCCGCGACACCGGTCGCGAAGCCGATGACGAGGGTCACCGCGACCGCCGCGAGGACCTGCGACAGCGTGTCGAGGGAGGGCTTCCAGACGCCGAGCACACCGATCGCGGCCATCGCGAGGACGGCGGTGAGCGCGGTGCGCCAGGTGCCGATCAGCCAGGCCAGGGCCGCGACGAGCAGCAGGACCGCCCACCAGGGCAGCCACTGGAGGCCGTCGCGGAGCGGGTCGAGGACCCAGGTGGTGAAGTGGGCCGCCCAGTCGGCGGTGCCGCCGATGTAGGGGACCCCCGAGTAGAGGTGGTCGGTCATCCAGTCGACGGCGGTGTTCACCGGTCCTGCGATGCGCACGATCCAGGCGTCGGGCCAGTCGAGGCGGCCCGTGAGGCGCCCGGCGACGGCCACGGCGACGACCGCGACGGCGGCGTACGCCCAGTGCGGGCCTTTCGTCCCCGTGTGCGCGCCGAGCCGCTCCCCCGCGGCGGCGGTCACCCGGTCGAGGACGACGGCGAGCAGCACGATCGGGACGCCGGCGGCGAGGGCGGCGCCCACGTCGACGGAGGCCAGGGCCTGGTACACGCGGTCACCGAGACCGCCCGCGCCGATCACGGAGGCGATGACCGCCATGGACAGCGCCATCATGATCGTCTGGTTGAGACCGAGCAGGAGTTCCTTGCGGGCCAGCGGCAGCCGGGCGGTGAGCAGCCGCTGCCGGGCCGTGGCGCCGAGCGAGGCGACGGCCTCCATGACGCCGGGGTCGGCGCCGCGCAGGCCGAGGGCGGTGAGCCGGGCCATCGGCGGGGCTGCGTACACGACGGTGGCGAGGACGGCCGCGGGGACGCCGATGCCGAAGACCAGGACGACGGGCAGCAGGTACGCGAACGCGGGCAGCACCTGCATGGTGTCGAGGACCGGCCGCAGCGCGCGGAACGTGCGCTCGGACAGTCCGGCCGCGAGGCCGAGCAGCATGCCGAGGACGACGGAGACGAGGACGGCGACGACCATCAGGGCCAGCGTCTGCATGGCCGGCACCCACATGCCGAGGAGTCCGCAGGCGAGGAACGCGGCGGCCGTGCCGAGAGCGAGTCGCAGCCCGGCGGCCCGCCAGGCGACGGCGGCGGCGGCCGCCGTCACACCGGCCCAGCCCGCCGCGAGCAGCACCAGGTAGACGGCGCGCACGGAGAGCACGACCGCGTTGCTGACGTGGCCGAAGAAGTACAGGAACAGCGGATGGCTGTCCCGGTTGTCGATGATCCAGTCGCTGGTCCTGCCGAGCGGTCCGGTGAGGTCGACGGTCAGCGCGTGCGGCCAACTGCCGCTCGACCAGCGGGCGTCGAGCAGCGGGACGGCGACGGCGGCGAGTACGGCGAGCAGCAGGAGCTTGCCCGCGGCCCGGTGGCGCAGGAGGTTCCTGGCCCGGTCCGCCGGGCCGCCGCGGCCGGCGGGCGCGGTGACGGCGGCCATCAGGCCACCCCTTCGCCGGTACCCCGGGGGTCCCTGTCGGCCACCGCCCCGGGCTCGCCCTGGCCAGGCGCGTCCCTGTCGGCCACCACCCCGGGCCCGGTGTGGCCGGGCGTGTCCGTGCCGGCCACCACCCCGAGCAGGGTTTCCGAGTCGACGACGCCTACGCACCGGCCCTCGTCCACCACGCGGGCCGCGCATCCGGAGCGCGCGACCGCTTCGATGGCCTCCGAGACGGTGGCCCCGGGCTTCACGGCCGGCCCGCGGCCGGCCTCGCCGGCGGACGCGGCACGCATCGCCGACCGTACGGTCATGACCTGCTCGCGGGGCACGTCGCGGACGAACTCGCGCACGTAGTCGTCGGCGGGCGAGCCGACGATCTCCTCGGGGGTGCCGAGCTGCACGATGCGGCCGTCACGCATCAGGGCGATGCGGTCGCCGAGCCGCAGGGCCTCGTTCAGGTCGTGGGTGATGAAGACCATCGTGCGGCCCTCCTCGCGGTGCAGCCGGATGACCTCCTCCTGCATGTCGCGCCGGATCAGCGGGTCGAGCGCGCTGAACGGCTCGTCGAACAGCAGGACTTCGGGGTCGACGGCGAGTGCCCGGGCGAGTCCGACGCGCTGCTGCTGGCCGCCGGAGAGCTGTCCGGGCCTGCGCTGCTCCATGCCCTCCAGGCCGACCTTGGCGACCACTTCGGCGGCCCGCTCACGGCGTTCGGCGCGCGGGACGCCCTGGATCTCCAGGCCGTAGGCGACGTTGTCGAGGACGGAGCGGTGCGGCAGCAGTCCGAAGTGCTGGAAGACCATCGCGGCCCGGTGGCGGCGCAGTTCGCGCAGCCGCCCGCGGTCCATGGCGAGCACGTCCTCGCCGTCGATGGCCAGCTGACCGGAGGTCGGCTCGATGAGCCGGGTCAGACAGCGCACCAGGGTGGACTTGCCGGAGCCGGACAGGCCCATGACGACGAAGACCTCGCCCTTGCGCACGTCGAAGCCGACGTCGCGGACGGCGGCGGTGCAGCCGGTGCGGGCACGCAGGTCCGCCGGGGACAGCGAGGCGAGTCCGGGGTCGGCGGGCACGCGCTCGGGCTTGGGGCCGAAGACCTTCCACAGGTTGCGCACGGAGAAGACGGGGGACCCGGCCCGCGGGTTCCCGGGGCTCTGCGGGGTTTCCAGGGTCGTACTCATCGGGCCTCGTCTCCCAGCAGGTCGGCGCACTTCTCGCCGACCATGAGCACCCCGATCATCGGGTTCACGGCGGGCATGGTCGGGAAGACGGATGCGTCGGCGATCCGGATGCCGTCGAGCCCGCGGACGCGCAGCTCGGGGTCGACCACGGCGAGTTCGTCCGCCGGGTCGCCCATCCGGCAGGTGCCCGCCGGGTGGTAGACGGTGTGCGCGACCTGCCGGGCGTACGCGCTGAGTTCCTCGTCGCCGGTGACCTCGGGGCCGGGGCACACCTCGCGCTTGAGCCAGCCGGCCAGCGGCTCGGTCCTGGCGATCTCACGGGCGATCCTGATGCCGTCGACGAGTGTCCGGCCGTCGTAGTCGTCCTCGTCCGTGAAGTAGCGGAAGTCGAGGGCGGGCTTCTCGTCCGGGTCCGCGCTCGTCAGGTAGAGCCGGCCACGGCTGTGCGGCTTCGGGATGTTCGGGGTCATCGAGACGCCGTGCGCGGGGCGTTCGTAGCCCAGCCGCTCCGGATTGTCCGTGAACGGGATCTGGTAGAAGTGGAACATCAGGTCCGGGCCCGGCCGTTCGGGGTCCCGGCGCACGAAGAGGCCCGCGTCGGAGTCCATCGCGGAGTTCTCGGGGATGGGCCCGTCCGTCTCCCACACGATCACCGACTCGGGGTGGTCGAGCAGGTTCTCGCCGACGCCCGGCAGGTCGAGCGCGACCGGTATGCCGAGCCGCTCCAGGTCCTGCCTCGGGCCGATGCCGGAGTGCAGCAGCAGCCGGGGCGAGTCCACGGCTCCCGCACAGAGCAGCACCTCGTTCCCGGCCCGTACGAGGGTCTCCGTGCCGTCCCTGCCGCGGACGTGCACGCCCGTGACGCGGGTCCCGTCGAGCTCCAGCCGGTACGCCCAGGTCTCCAGCAGGAGCGTCAGGTTGGGCCGCCGGTCCATGACGGGGTGCAGATACGCCACGGACGCGCTGGACCGCTTGTTGTTCTCGGGGTGGTAGGCGAGGTCGAAGAAGCCGACGCCCTCGGTGAACGGCTTCCTGTTGAAGCCCTCCACCCGCGGCACGCCGAGCGCGGCCTGGGCGGCGTCGACGAAGTCGCGGGCGATGGCGTTCCGGTCCTTCTCGTCGACCGCCACGATGTTGTTCAGGAGGCGCTCGTAGTACGGCTCCATCGGTGCCGCGCCCCAGCCCTCGGCACCCGCCGCCTCCCACTCGTCCCAGTCGGACGGCAGCGGCTTGAACGCGATGAGCGTGTTGTGGGACGAGCAGCCGCCGAGCACCCGGGCCCGGCTGTGCCGGATGTGCGAATTGCCGCGTGGCTGCTCGGTGGTGGGGTAGTCGTAGTCCAGCTCCCCGCCGAGCAGGCCCATCCACCGGCGCAGGGTGAGGACGTCCTCGCGGTCCACGTCGCTGGGGCCGCCCTCGATGACGGCGACGGTGACGTCCGCGTTCTCGGTCAGGCGGGACGCGATGACGGAGCCCGCGGTGCCGCCGCCGATGACGACGTAGTCGTACGTGTTCTCGTGCTCGGACATGAAGGGGGTTGCTCCTCTTCGTGCAACGTGCTGCGCGTGACCGGTGGGGGATGCGCGGCGGTGGGGGGTCGGTCCGGTCGGCGGCGCGTGCCCGGCCGGGCCGTGACGGTCCGGGCGGGGCGCGCCCGGGTGGCCGGGTCGCGGTGCGTCCGCGTCAGCCGGCGAACCAGCGCACCGGCTTCGGCGCGAGGTTCTGGTAGACGTGCTTGGTCTCCCGGTACTCGGCGAGGCCGGCGGGGCCCAGTTCGCGCCCGACGCCGCTCTTGCCGAAGCCGCCCCACTCCGCCTGCGGGAGGTAGGGGTGGAAGTCGTTGATCCAGACGGTGCCGTGGCGGAGCCGGGCGGCGACCCGTCGGGCGCGGCCCGCGTCCGCGGTCCAGACGGCGCCGGCGAGGCCGTACTCGGTGTCGTTGGCGAGCGCGACGGCCTCGTCCTCCGTGCGGAACGTCTCGACGGTCAGCACGGGCCCGAAGACCTCCTCGCGGACGACCCTCATCTCCCGGTGGCACCCGTCGAGGACGGTCGGCTCGTAGAAGTACCCGGCGGCGGGCCGGACTTCGGACGGCTCGGGACGCCTGCCGCCGCTGCGCAGCACCGCGCCCTCCGCGAGGGCGGACGCCACGTACGCCTCGGTCTTCTCGCGCTGCTGCGCCGAGACGAGCGGGCCGCACTCGACGCCGTCCTCGGTCCCGCGTCCGAGCCTGATCCGCGCGGCGCGGGCGGCGAGTTCGGCGACGAAGCGCTCCCGCACGGACTCCTCGACGATGAGCCGGGAGCCCGCGGAGCACACCTGGCCGCTGTGGATGAACGCGGCGTTCAGGGTTTGGTCGACGGCGGTGTCGAAGCCCTCGTCCGTGGCGCAGGCGTCGGCGAACACGATGTTCGGGTTCTTGCCGCCGAGTTCCAGGGCGACCTTCTTGACGCCGACGGCGGCGGCCCGCGCGACCTTCGTCCCGCTCTCCAGACCGCCGGTGAAGGAGACCAGGTCGACGCCCGGGTGCTCGGCCAGCCGGGCGCCGACCGAGTGGCCGGGCCCCGTGACGATGTTGGCGACTCCGGTGGGCAGACCGGCCTCGACGAGCAGCTCCACGAGGGCGATCGTCGTCAGCGGGGTGATCTCACTCGGCTTGACGACGAAGGTGTTGCCCGCGGCGAGCGCCGGCGCGACCTTCCAACTGGCCTGGAGAAGCGGGTAGTTCCATGGCGTGATCATGGCGCAGACGCCGACGGGCTCGTGCACGACGACACTGTGGACGTCCGCGGACCCGGCGTCGACGACCCGTCCGCCGCCCTCCCCCACAACCAGATCGGCGAAGTAGCGGAAGGCGTCGGCGACACAGTCGATGTCGACGCGCCCCTCCTCCACCGTCTTGCCCGCGTCACGGCTCTCCAGCAGCCCCAGTTCCTCGCGGTCGCGTACGAGCAGATCGGCGACGCGGCGCAGCAGCGCGGCACGGTCGGCGACGGGAGTGTGGGGCCACGGGCCCTCGTCGAAGGCCCGCCGGGCGGCCTCGACCGCCAGGTCCACGTCCTTCTCGTCACCCTCCGCGACCACGGCGAACGGCTCGGCATCCGCGGGATCGAGGATCTCGCGCGTGGCTCCGGAAGCGGCCTCGCGCCACTGCCCGCCCGCATGGATGGTCTGCTGCGCCTGTCGTTCGGTCTGTCGCGCCATGATCGGCATCGCCTTCCGTTCCTGTTTCCTGCCCCTGCGTCACACTCGGTCACCCTTGGGGGCCGTGAGCACCTGCCCATCCGCCCCTCATGCATGCGAACTCGTGACCGAAAGTGCCGGGTGTCACTGAACAACCATCAGAAATACCGACAGCATCGGCCAAATGCCGTCAGCCCGATCACATCCCTGGACATACGGCATTTTCTTTGACTAGGGTCAAACACATATGGAGCCAGTCTCAGTGGACGACGTGCGGGCGCTGCGCCGCCTCCACCGGTACTTCACCCGCCGGGCGGGCGCGCTCGACGAGCACTGCCCCGGCCGGGAGCGCCCGCTCGGCGAGGCCCGGCTGCTGTTGGAGGTCGGGCACGGGACCTCGCTGCGTGACCTCAGAAGCAGGCTGGGGCTCGACGCCGGGTATCTGAGCCGGATGATCAAGACGCTTCAGGCGCAGGGGCTGATCCGGGTGAGCGTGCACCGCAAGGACAGCAGGCTGCGGGTCGCGGAGCTCACGCCCGCCGGACGGGCCGAGGTCGCGGAGCAGAACCGGAGGGCCGACGGACTGGCCGCGGGCCTGCTGCGGGGACTCAGCGAGGCGCAGCGCGGCGAACTCACCGCCGCCGTCGCCGTCACCGAGCGGCTGCTGCGGCTCGCCGGGACCGCCGTCGAGGTCGTCGACGGCGCCTCCCGCGACGCGCGGACCTGCCTCGCCGCGTACGCCGCCGACATCGGCGGGCGGTTCCCCGACGGCTTCGACCCGGCGGTCCCGGTGCGGCCGGGCGAGATGCCGGAGCGGGCCGTTGCCTTCGTCGTGGCGTACGAGGAGGGACAGCCCGTGGGCTGCGGGGCGCTGCGCCGGCTCGAACGGGGCGTGGGCGAGATCCGGCACATGTGGGTCCACCCCGACGCGCGGAGGCTCGGACTGGCCCGGCGCATGCTGAAGGAGCTGGAGCGGCAGGCCGTCGCACGCGGACTCGACACCGTGCGGCTCGACACCCACGCCGTCCTCACCGAGGCCCAGGCCATGTGCCGGGCCTGCGGTTACACGGAGATCCCGCCGTACGACGACAACGTCCACGCGGCCCACCGGTTCGAGAAGCGCCTGCGCCGCACGCCGGCCCGCCGCCCCTCCGGCTGACGGGACGCGGGCGGGCGGGCCGGACCGCTCACGCCGTCGCGCAGTCCGCTCCCGTCGGGCAGAACGAGTTCAGGGCCACCCGGAACGGGGTGCGCACGTCCGTGCCTTCGGTGCCGATCGAGCGGATCGCGTACGCCGTACCGTCCGCGGCCTCGAAGCGGTGGTCGATGACCTGGAGGGGGCCGTCCTGCACGTCGTCGTCGTGCTCCCAGGCGGGGGGCCCGGGCGACGCGGATCTGGCGCTCGTCAAGACCACCCAGATGCCGCCCAGCGCCAGCGCGGTGGAGACCTCCTGCCGCCGTGCCCGCACGGCATGCGCGAGCACGGAGACGACATCGACACCGAGGGACGGCGCGGCCGGCCGCTCCTCGTGCCCGATGAGTTCGTCGATGACCCGTGCCCTGAACCCGGTGTCCAGATGGGCCCCGGCGCACAGCAGCCGGGTGGACTCGCTGTGCGCGTACCGCCGATTCGATCCCGTCAACGGGACCACCCCCGCCATGTCTTGCCCGGCCCGGCCGGCAACCCCGGGCGGACCGTACGTCACGACGATAGCGAGGGATACTCCTGTTGCAGCTGCCATATACCGATAAAGCACGGGTGTTCGATACGTACTTTTCGTACGCATGCGTCGGCCCCCACCGGAGTACGTTCCGATGGGGGCCGACGGAGGCGGGGCGGCTCAGATGAGGCCGAGACCGCGGACCGCCTCGCGCTCCTCCTCGAGCTCCTTGACGGAGGCGTCGATGCGGGCGCGGGAGAACTCGTTGATGTCCAGGCCCTGGACGATCTCGTACGTGCCGTTCTTGGTGGTGACCGGGAAGGAGGAGATCAGGCCCTCCGGGACACCGTAGGAACCGTCCGACGGGATGCCCATGGAGGTCCAGTCGCCGTCCGCGGTGCCGTTGACCCACGTGTGGACGTGGTCGATGGCGGCGTTGGCGGCGGAGGCGGCCGAGGACGCGCCGCGGGCCTCGATGATCGCGGCACCGCGCTTGGCGACGGTCGGGATGAAGTCCTCGGCGAGCCACTTCTCGTCGTTCACGGTCTCGGCGGCGTTCTTGCCGGCGACCGTGGCGTGGAAGATGTCGGGGTACTGGGTCGCTGAGTGGTTGCCCCAGATGGTCAGGCGCTTGATGTCGGCGACCGTGGAGCCCGTCTTCTTGGCGAGCTGCGTCAGCGCGCGGTTGTGGTCCAGGCGGGTCATCGCGGTGAAGCGCTCCGCCGGGACGTCCGGCGCGGCGGCCTGGGCGATCAGTGCGTTGGTGTTGGCCGGGTTGCCGACCACCAGGATCTTGACGTCGTCCGCGGCGTGGTCGTTGATGGCCTTGCCCTGCGGCTTGAAGATGCCGCCGTTGGCCTCCAGGAGGTCACCGCGCTCCATGCCCTTGGTGCGGGGGCGGGCGCCGACGAGCAGGCCGACGTTCGTGCCGTCGAAGGCGACGTTCGGGTCGTCGGTGATGTCGATGCCCTGGAGGAGCGGGAAGGCGCAGTCGTCGAGCTCCATCGCCGTGCCCTCGGTGGCCTTGAGCGCCGGGGTGATCTCCAGAAGGCGCAGCTTGACCGGAACGTCCGCGCCGAGCAGCTGGCCGGAGGCGATGCGGAAGAGCAGTGCGTAGCCGATCTGGCCGGCCGCGCCGGTGACGGTGACGTTCACGGGAGTGCGGGTCATGGCGTTCTCCGTATGACAGCTGGCGGTGGGGCGTCGCTGCCCCGGGTGCAGGATCCCGCCGCCTGCCGGATGGCCGGCGCCGACCGCCGCGAGGATCGATCAGGCGTACAGATGATCGATCTCTCGGCGTCAAGAGAGATCCGCCCGTCAGGCTATCGCGCATCCGAGGGCCCGCACGGCCGGGTCTCGTGTGGCCCGCCCCACAACCGCCGTTCCGGGCACGAAGAAGCGGCCGCCCGCCCGTTGGAGGGGACGCGGCGACCGCAGGGGGGTACCGGGGGTGTGCGGGAGAAGGGGGCGTCCTCCCGGAGCAACCGGATTGCGTGGGGGTACGGTCCGTCTGCCCCGGGGGCCCGGACCATGCCCCCGTGCGGCGCGGTTTCCGCACACCCGCGCGCGAGCAGGCCCCACGCGCGCGTGCACGCCGTCGCGTCCCCTACCGAGTGCAGCCCTTCTCGCCCGACTTGAGGGTCGCGCAGGCCTTCGCGTCACCCGCGTCCTTCACGGCCACCATCGGGGTGTACCCGTCGAAGTCCCCGTCGGCCGAGCTGCTCCGTGCGGCGGCCTCCGTCGAGGACACCACGACCCTGTCCCCCGGAGCCGCCCGGGTGATACGGGCCCAGGCGGCTCCGCAGGCCTTGTTGTAGCGGACCTCCACGAGTGCCGTGCCGACGGTGACGCTGGTGGTGGTCCTGGCCCGCTCGTCACCGCAGCCCATCTCCTCCGGGTCCTTGCCGGCGCAGCCCCTGCCGCTGCACTTCACCCCGGCCGGCAGACCGGGACCGGTGCTCGCGGAGGCGGCGGGCGGCTTCGGTGTGCCCGCGTGCCTCCCGTCCCCGCCGCCGTCGGTGAGCAGGACGGCAGTCACGATCACCCCGAGCGCGCCGACCGTGCCCGCGAGGAACATCGTGAGCCGCCGCATGCGCCGCGCCTTGTCGGCCGAACCAGCCCCCCGCGGCGGGCCGTCGGACGGCGGCGGCCCCGCGTCCCGGCCGGACACCGGGGGCCCCGGCACCCCGGCATCCGGTGGCGTCACGGGCGCGGACGGGCGGGACGGCAGGCTGAGCCCCCACCGGCCGCGCGCGGGCCCGCCGGGTGCCGCGCCGCCGCCGGAGCCGCGCGCGGCGGCGCCGTCCGGTCCGGAACCGTACGAGGATGGCCCGGAACCGTACGAGGAGTCCTCCACGTCCCGCGGTGAAGGCTGGGACGGCACCGTGGGCATCACCCCGGCGGGTCCCGCGATCCCCGGCGTCGCCGTCGCGCCGCCGCCCCCGCGGGCCTGCCTGCCGCCCGTGCCGTTGGCGGGCGGCGGCCCGGACTCCCCGAGCGCCGCCCGGGCCCGGGAGATGCGAAGGGCCTCCATCGTCATGTCGTGGCGCATCTCGGCGCGGCTCCATGCGCGCTCGGCCAGCTCCCACATGGTGACGAGGTGCACGGGGCCGGTGCCGGTGACCTCGGCCAGCGCGACGACCGCACCCTTGGGCGCGAGCAGCCGGCCGTTCAGATAGCGCTCCCAGGACGTCCTGCCGTAACCGGTGCGGTCCGCCACCGCGGCGATGCTCAGCCCGCCGCGGTCGACGAGCCGGCGCAGCTGACTGACGAACTCCCTGACCTGCGGGTCGAGTTCATCCGGCAAGGCCCTCCAACGAGGCATCGCTTCCCCCTTTTCCCCGTACGTGCCTGATTCCGTCCGCGCCTTCCCTCCGGACCGTCCCGGCTGGACACGCTAGCCCCGGCGCGGAGTGCCTTCGCGGCGGTTCTCGAACTTGTCCGCGCATCGGTACGACCGGGGGTGCACAGGAGGGCACTTGCGTTACGGAAGTGACCGGATACGCCGAGGAGCACGGGCCGGCGGCCGTGGCGGGAACCGGTGTCGGCGGCCCCTGGGACGCGGTCCTCGACGCGGTTCCCGTTGCGGGGCGCGGACACCGTAGCGGAATGGTCACTTCCGTGCCACAGCGAACAGGCAGGTGTTGAACAGGCTGTTCACCGTGCGTGAGTGTGGACCCCGGGCGGAACACTCGCCCGGCCGCGGCTCGTCCTTACTCGGGGGAGGGGATGGGCCGCGGTCACCTCGCCCGGCTGTCCAGTCCGGCCCGGTGGCCCTCACTCTCCCGGGGGAAGCGCGGGCCACCGTCCGGTCACTGGATCGTGAAGTGCAGGGTGTCGTCCAGGAACGGGATCTCCAGCAACGGCTTGGGCTGCGCCATCAGCGCGAGCAGCACGATGGCCACGCCCAGCGCGCCGTACGTGACCATGTCCGTGAAGCGGGAGCGGACCGCGAGCATGCCGACGTCGGGCACCGCCCAGCGCAGCACGCCGCCGGCCAGCAGGGCCACGCCGATCAGGACGGTGCCGAGACGGAAGACGTCCAGCGCGGTCAGCAGCAGCCCGAGCCCGACACCCGCCAGGACGACGAGGATCGGCCACTGGCGGGCGGGCGCGGGAGCGTCCCGGGGTGCCGCTCGGCCGCCGCCCTCGGGCCGCGCGGTGTCCCGCGTGAACAGCGGGAAGCGGCGGGTGGTGCGGCGGGGCCTGCCCTGCGCGTCGGGCGCGCTGACCGCGTCCCGCACCGTCGGTTCCGCGCTGGTGCCGACCACGTCGTCGATGCTCACGCCGTCCAGGCCGTCCAGGCCGTCCAGGCCGTCCAGGCCGTTCAGGCCGTCCAGGCCGTTCAGGCCGTTCAGGCCGTCCAGGCCGTTCAGGCCGTCCACGCCGTCGGTGTCCGTACTCGACGCGCCGCGGGTGCCGGTACCGGCCGCGTCCGCCGGTTCCGCCGCGGGTTCCCGGGGGGCCTCAGTGGACTCGGCGGACACGGTGTTCTTCGCGGACGCGGTGTTCCTGGCGGACGCGGTGTCCTCGGTCGCGGCCGTGTCCTTGCCGTCGCCGTCAGCCGACACTGCGCTCCGCCGCCTCGACCACGTTGACGAGCAGCTGGGCGCGGGTCATCGGACCGACGCCGCCCGGGTTCGGGGAGATCCAGCCGGCCACCTCGGCGACGCCGGGGTGGACGTCGCCCACGATCTTGCCCTCGGCGCTGCGCGAGACACCGACGTCGAGGACGGCGGCGCCCGGCTTCACGTCCTCGGGACGGATCAGGTGCGCGGAACCGGCCGCGGCGACGATGATGTCCGCCCGCTTCAGGTGGGCGGAGAGGTCACGGGTGCCGGTGTGGCACTGGGTGACCGTGGCGTTCTCGGAGCGGCGCGTGAGCAGCAGGGGCATCGGGCGTCCGATGGTCACCCCGCGGCCGACGACGACGACCTCGGCGCCCTTGATCTCCACGCCGTACCGGCGGAGGAGGGTGAGGACGCCGTTCGGGGTGCAGGGCAGCGGCGCCGGCTCGTTCAGGACCAGCCGCCCAAGGTTCATCGGGTGCAGGCCGTCCGCGTCCTTGTCCGGGTCCATCAGCTCCAGGATGCGGTTCTCGTCGATGCCCCTGGGCAGCGGGAGCTGGACGATGTAGCCGGTGCAGGCGGGGTCCTCGTTCAGTTCGCGGACGACCGCCTCGATCTCCTCCTGCGTGGCGGTCGCGGGCAGTTCGCGCTGGATGGAGGCGATGCCGACCTGCGCGCAGTCGCGGTGCTTGCCCGCGACGTACTTCTGGCTGCCGGGGTCGTCGCCGACCAGGACGGTCCCCAGGCCGGGCGTGACGCCCTTCTCCTTGAGGGCCGCCACGCGGGCGGTCAGGTCGGACTTGATCGCGGCTGCGGTGGCCTTGCCATCGAGAATCTGGGCGGTCATGGCCCCATCCTCGCGGATGACCCGGCCCCGGTTCCAATCCGGGCCGCCGACGGCGCCCCGCGGGCCCTGCCAGGTGGTGGCCGCCATGATCGTGGATGTTGCACTTGCACAACACGTACGGATGTCCGCTGGACAAATGAGCGAGTGATTGAGAACGATGAGCGGCACAGTGCCGCGGGCAGTACCGGGGGGACGGACCGCTCTGTAGAACTCTCCTCCGAACCGTGCCGCGCGTAGTCCCCGCATCAGGCATCGGAGGAAACCCGCCATGAGCTACGGCGACCCGAACAATCCCTACGGCCCCCCGCAGGGCCAGCAGCCCGGCTACGGCTACCCCCAGGGCGGTGCGCCGCAGCAGCCCGGTTACGGCTATCCGCAGGCCCCGCCGCTCCAGCAGCAGCCGTACGGCGGCGGTTACCCGGGCGGACCGGCCGTGATGCCGGGCGGGGTGAAGGCCGCGCGCGTGATGCTCTTCGTCATCGGCGGTCTCCAGGTCCTCGGCGCCATCCTGATCGCGCTGTCCGCGGTGGCCGTCTCGGCGGCGAAGAACGACGAGGCCCTCAAGGACGACGTCCAGTTCCAGCAGCTCGCCGACTACTCGGCCGGCGTGCTGTGGGCCGTCACCGTCGCCGTACTGGCCTGGGGCGTCTTCGCCATCTGGCTCGGCGTGAAGACCGGCAGCGGCGGCAACGGCGTCCGCGTCGCCATCCTGGTCTTCGGCATCCTGACGGCGATCCTCGGCATCTACCCGTTCGTCGTCGTCGGCCTCGCGCACACCGTCATGGCGATCCTCATCGCGGTGTTCGTCGGCAAGCAGGACGGCGAAGCCTGGTTCAACCGCCCGCGGTACTGACCGGCGGCACCGGAACCGTCCGCGGTACGGGGCACGCGCACAGGACGGCGGCCTCCGGCCCCCTCGGTGGAGGGGGCCGGAGGCCGCCGTCAGGTGCGTCGGAGGCGGCGCGGGGCTCAGTGGAAGAAGTGGCGCGTCCCCGTGAAGTACATCGTGACGCCCGCCTTCTTCGCGGCTTCGACGACCAGCTCGTCGCGGACCGAACCGCCGGGCTGGACCACGGCCCTGACGCCGGCCGCGGTGAGGATCTCCAGACCGTCGGGGAAGGGGAAGAACGCGTCCGAGGCGGCGTAGGAGCCGCGGGCCCGCTCGGCGCCCGCCCGCTCCACGGCCAGCTTCGCGGAGTCGACGCGGTTGACCTGGCCCATGCCGACGCCCACCGAGCCGCCGTCCTTGGCGAGCAGGATCGCGTTGGACTTCACCGCGCGGCACGCCCTCCAGGCGAACGCCAGCTCGGCCAGCTCGTCCCCGCTCAGGGCCTCGCCCGTCGCGAGGGTCCAGTCGGCCGGGTCGTCGCCGTCGGCCTGGAGCCGGTCGGTGACCTGGAGCAGCGCGCCGCCGTCGATCGGCTTGACCTCGACCGGGTTGGCCGGCGCGCCGTCCGCGCGCAGCACCCGGATGTTCTTCTTCTTGGTGAGCACGTCGAGCGCGCCGTCCTCGTAACCGGGCGCCACGATGACCTCGGTGAAGATCTCGGCGACCTGCTCGGCCATCTCCCGCGACACCGGACGGTTGACGGCGATCACACCGCCGAACGCGGAGAGCGGGTCGCAGGCGTGCGCCTTGCGGTGCGCCTCGGCGACGTCCGCGCCGACGGCGATGCCGCACGGGTTGGCGTGCTTGATGATCGCGACGCAGGGCTCGTCGTGGTCGTACGCGGCACGGCGCGCGGCGTCCGTGTCCGTGAAGTTGTTGTACGACATCTCCTTGCCGTGCAGCTGCTCCGCCTCGGCGAGGCCTCCCGTGCCGTCGACGTACAGCGCGGCGCCCTGGTGCGGGTTCTCGCCGTAGCGGAGGGTGTTCTTGCGCTCGTAGGTGTGGCCGAGGAACTCGGGGAAGCCGCTGTCGTCCGCCGGGGCGTACCCGTCGGCGAACCAGGAGGCGACGGCCACGTCGTACGCGGCCGTGTGCCGGAAGGCCTCGGCGGCGAGCCGCTTGCGGGCGGCGAGGTCGAAACCGCCGTCCTCGACCGCGGCCAGGACGTCGCCGTACCGCGCGGGGCTGGTGACGACGGCCACGGACGGGTGGTTCTTGGCGGCGGCGCGGACCATGGAGGGGCCGCCGATGTCGATCTGCTCGACGCACTCGTCGGGCGACGCGCCGGAAGCGACGGTCTCGCGGAACGGGTACAGATTGACGACGACGAGGTCGAACGGCTCCACGCCCAGCTCGGCGAGCTGCGCCCGGTGGTCCTCCAGGCGCAGGTCGGCGAGGATGCCGGCGTGGACCTTGGGGTGCAGGGTCTTGACGCGGCCGTCCAGGCACTCGGGGAAGCCGGTGAGCTCCTCGACCTTGGTGACCGGGACACCGGCCGCGGCGATCCTCGACGCGGTGGAGCCGGTGGAGACGAGCTCGACCCCGGCCCCGTGCAGCCCGCGCGCCAGCTCTTCCAGACCGGTCTTGTCGTAGACGCTGACGAGCGCCCGGCGAAGGGGCCGCTTGTTGCTCTCGGCGGTCACTGGATAACTACCTTTCGTCCCTCGATGCGATAGCCGTTGCGGGCGAGCCGCCCCACGACATCGACGAGCAGCCTTCGCTCGACTTCCTTGATGCGCTCGTGAAGAGCGGTTTCCTCGTCCTCGTCCCGCACCTCGACCACGCCCTGGGCGATGATCGGGCCGGTGTCGACACCGTCGTCGACGAAGTGGACGGTGCATCCGGTGACCTTCGCGCCGTACGCGAGCGCGTCCCGCACGCCGTGGGCTCCCGGGAAACTGGGCAGCAGCGCGGGGTGCGTGTTCACGAACCGCCCGCCGAACCGGGCCAGGAACTCCTTGCCCACGATCTTCATGAACCCGGCGGAGACGACCAGGTCGGGCTCGTACGCGGCGGTCGCCTCGGCGAGCGCCGCGTCCCACTCGTCACGGGTGCCGTAGTCCCCGACCCGCCGGACGAAGGTCTCCAGCCCGGCCCGGCGCGCGCGCTCCAGCCCCACGATGCCGTCCCGGTCCGCACCGACGGCCACGATCTCGGCTCCGTAGGCCTCGGTGCCCTGGGACTCGACGGCGTCGAGCAGTGCCTGCAGGTTCGTGCCTGATCCGGAGACCAGCACGACGAGGCGCTTGGCCTTGGCCACGGCGGGGCCCTTTCTCGGGGAAGCGTTTGTACGGTCGTACGAATGCTTCGCGCCCCCGGATACGGGGAAGTCTACGAAGCGGCCGACCGGCAGCAACGATACCGGCACACGGGGCGGCCCCCACGGGACGGGGGCGTGGCCGGAAGGTAGCGTCTGGTGAGCGCCTGTCCGGGAACGCCGCTCGGCGCGGGGGGAACGCCCCGCGCGCGTGGGGCGTTGATCTGGACGGGCACGCATGCGCGGGCGCGGGTCCTGTACGTCGGGGCGCGAGCCCCGGGACCCGTACACCGGGGCGCGAGTCCCGGAGCCGTACCCGCCGGGGACGCTGCCCCCGGGCCCGAACACCCCGGGGCGTGAGCCTCGGTCCCGAACACTCGGGGCGGGTGTCGCGAGCACCGAAGCTCGCGCGCACACCGCCCGCCAGAACCACCAAGGGGAAGACGCACACCTGATGCCGGACCGCAGTCTCCGACTCCCTCCGCTCCTGCTGCGCGAGCGGCGCCCTTCGCCCACGCCGCCGCGGGAGGACGGGGACGCGCCCGGAACCGGGCCCACCCCCACCGGCGGACGCGACACCTCGGGTGGCGACGGCTCCTCGGGCGGGCGCGACAGCTCGGGCGGGCACGGCTCCTCGGACGGACGTGACGGCTCGGGTGCCGGTTCCGCGCCCGGGTCCGACGCGGACCACAACCCGTTCGCGCCGCCGCCCGAGGGCACCCCGGACCAGCCATGGCAACCGCGCCGACCGGCCGACGGAGGCCGCGGAGAGGGTTCCGACGAGGGCAGCCGTTCGCCCTGGGGCAGCCAGTGGAGCGACCGGCAGCCCGGACCCTCGCAGAACGGCGGGTTCGGCGACCGCCCCGGCGCGCCCGGCGGTCAGGGCGGTCCCGGTGACGGCCGCGAAGGCGGCAAGGGCGGCCCCGGCACCGGTATGCGCTGGGACCCGGCCGACCCGGCCCAGCGCCGCGCCCGCTACTCGCTGCTCACCGGCATGTGGGCCTTCTTCTTCGCCCTCTTCAGCTGGCCGTCCGTGGCCCTGCTGCTCGGCGCGCTGGCCATGTACTGGGGCGTCAGCTCCGTCCGGGCCAAGCCCCGTGCACCGGAACCGGGCGCCCCGGCGCCCGACCCGGGCGTCCGCTCGCAGACGAGCGCGGCCGTGAGCGGTCTGGTCACCGCGTCCCTCGCACTCGCCATGGTCGCCCTCACGTTCACCGCCCAGCTCGTCTACAGCGACTACTACACCTGCACGAACGACGCCCTCACCAGTGCGGCCAAGCAGTCCTGCGACGATCTCCTGCCCAAGGAGCTGCGGAGCCTGCTGGGCAAGAACTGATCCGGGCCGCCGGGACCGTCCCCGTCAGGGCTCGGGGTCCCCGGCCGGGTCCGCGGGAGCGGCCGCCGCTCCCCTGAGGGCCGCCCAACGGGACGCGCGCGAGCCGTCGCCGTGCCAGCCCGGGGCATCGGACGGCAGGAGGTCGTACGGCGCGAGATCGGGGTCCTCTTCCGGCGCCACGGCCGCCGGGCGGGGCGCCGCGCGCTCCTGGTCCCGTGCGTCCGCCCGGCCGCGACGCGGGACCCTCAGCCGGGAGAGCCACGAGCCCGTCGGGGGCGGGGCCGCCCCGGGACGGCGCACGTCGGCACCACGCCCGCCCGCGTCCGGTTCGGTCGCGTCCGGTTCGGTCGCGTCCGGTTCGGTCGCGTCCGGTTCGGCAGGACTCGCCTTCTTCCCCGGCCCCGGTTCGGCCGGGCCCGGCTTCCCCGGGCTCGATCCGGCCGGGCTCGCAGCGGTCGGCTTCCGCTTTCCCCGTCCCGGTTCGGCCGGGCTCGGCTTCCCCGGGCTCGATCCGGCCGGGCTCGCAGCGGGCGGTTTCCGCTTCTCCGGTCCCGGTTCGGTCCGCTCCGCGTCTTCCGTCGTCGGCTCGCTCACCGCCGGGTCCGGCGTCTCCGGGGCACCTGCGCCCGGCGCCGGCACGTCCACGAACCCGCCCGGCCCCTCACCGGTGTCCGGGTCCCGCGCCCCCGCAACCGGCCCGGCCGCCTCGCCGGCATCCGGGGTCCGGCCTCCAGCCTCACGGGCAGCCGAGTCCCGTACCTCCACCGGCCGCCCCGGC
Source organism: Streptomyces sp. NPDC005551 (assembly GCF_042871785.1). NCBI lineage: Bacteria > Bacillati > Actinomycetota > Actinomycetes > Kitasatosporales > Streptomycetaceae > Streptomyces > Streptomyces sp. NPDC005551. The sequence goes on from NZ_JBIAJE010000008.1 coordinate 110,427, forward strand.
GCCTCACCGGCACCCGCGCCCCGGTCCGGCGCCTCGCGTACCCCCGAGTCCCGTACCGCCGTGCCTTCCGTCGACCCCGGCCTCGGCTTCTTCTTCAGCGCCGACGTCAGCTTCAGCCTCAGCTTCGCTGCCGGTGCCGGTCCGGGTGTCCGCGCCGGTCCGGACGTCCGTGCCGGTGCCGGTGTCCGTGTCCGCGTCGGCGGTTCCTGCTTCGCCGCCGGACGCGGTGTCCGGAGCCACCACGCCCGCAGGCTCCACGCCACCGGGGTTCCCACCACCGCGGTCCACCCCGCGGCCGCGCCCCCGGCCTGCCACCACACCGGCCCGAAGTGGGCCAGGGCCAAGACCCCGAGCGGCCCGCCCGCCGCCCCGGCGAGCAGCGCGAGGGCGATGCCGCACAGCCCCGCGGCGAGACAGACTGTGCCCGCCGTGCGCCGCACGGACCAGGCCGCCGTCCGCTCCCGCGAAGCCGTCCGCGCCACGTACCAGGCGACCGTCACCCCGCCCGCCGCGGGCACCACCGCGGCCACCAGACCCCACGGCGATCCGGGGGTCTCCGGAACCGCCGCCAGCAGTGGAAACGGCGGCAGCGTCGGGCCCACCGCGGCAGCGGACAGCGGCGCCGCCACCTGCCCTGCGCCCAGCACGAACCCCGGCCCCAGCCCGTACGCCGCCGCCCACACCGCCGCGTTCGGCACGAGGGCCAGGCACAGCAGCAGGACGGCGAAGCGGCCCGACCACACGTCCGTGAGCTGGAGGAACGAGTGCCGGGCCGCTCCCCCGTGCCAGACCAGGGAGACCGCGACCAGCAGTGAGCCCGCGCCGACGAGAGCCGCCGTCCCGGCCCCGGCCGCCCGCAGCGCGGCCGCCAGCCTGCGCCGGGCGTCCGGCACGAGGGCGGCGGCGACGACGAAACGGCGTACGCCCGGGGGAAGGGTGCCGAGCCCGCGGCGCACGGCCGGAGGCAGCGGCCCGCCCGGCCGCCCGTACGCGGCCCACACTCCCGCGCCGGCCGCGACCACGACCAGGACGGGCAGGCACAGGAGGGTCCACGGCCAGGAGGGCCGCGGCTCCCCGCCCGAGGCGTACAGCGCGGCCGCGCCGCCGACCGCGAGGTAGCCCCCGACGACCCCGGCCCACGCCCTGCCGGGGACGGGTACGGCGTCCACGGTGTCCCGCGCCGCCCGGTACAGCAGCCACGCGGGAAGCGCGACCAGGAGCAGCGGGGTGACCCCGACGGGGGCGGGGACACCGGTGAGGGTTTCGGCGCGGACGAGTTCGACGCCGTGCGCCAGCAGCCACAGGGACGCGGCGACGTGCAGGGCTCCGCCCGGGCCGCTGTCCGGGTACGGCGAGCTGATCCACAGCACCGTCACCAGCACGGCGAAGCAGCCGAGCCCGAGGCCCGCCGCGACCGCGCCGCCCAGCGCGCCCGTGCCGAGGCCCGGGGATCGGTCGCGCCACCGGAGGCGCAGGGACGACAACGACGGGCTGCGGTCGGTCAGATGGGTCACGACGCCATGCTGCCAACGACACGCGCTTTCTCGTCGTAACAGGCAAACGCCCGATGTGTCGCTCAATATACGTTTATGTACTTTTTCGCGCTAAGAGGCACCCTGTGACGCAGAGCCCTGCCACCCCGCTGCCCTCCCCCAAGCGGCGCCGGCGCCTGCGCGAGGCCGCCGGGCTGACCCAGGCTCAGGTCGCGGACCGGGTGGGTGTCAGCCGCGAGACGGTCCGCTCCTGGGAGAGCGGGCGCACCACTCCCCACGGCCGGGAGCGGGAGGCGTACGCCGAACTGCTGGCCGAACAGGAAGACGAGCACGCGTCCCGGCGCGACCCCGAGACCGTGCCCGCACACGCCGGGCCCGGGACGCCCGTACAGCGGTCCCAGCTCGCCCTCGTGCCCGCCGGCGCCGACGCGCCCCCCTCGACGGACCCCGGCGGACCGACGGAAACAGCGCCGTCCACGCCCTCACCGTCCGCCCCGGACCGGGCCGACGCCCCCGCGGGGACCGGGCCGGACGCTCCCCAGGAGACTCAACCGAGGCCCCGGACACAGCCCCTGACGCCAACTCAGGCCTTTGACATGCTCTACGAGTTCTGCGCGCCCGCCCTCGTACGGCAGACCTATCTGCTGACCGGGCGGCGCGAGCTGGCGCGGGAGTCCGTGGAGCGGGCGTTCCAACTGGCCTGGCAGCGCTGGCCCGAGGTGGCCGTCGACCGGGACCCGGCCGGCTGGGTGCGGGCGACGGCGTACGAGTACGCGCTCTCCCCCTGGCACCGGTTGCGGCCGCGCTTCCGGCATCCGGAGCCGCCGCCCGCCGACGCGACCGACCGCGCCCTGCTCGCCGCCATCCTGAGACTGCCGCCGGTCCACCGGCGCACCCTGGTGCTGTACGACGGTGTCGGGCTCGACCTGCCCGACACCGCGGCCGAGACGGAGGCGAGCACGCCCGCGACCGCGAACCGGCTGCTGCACGCACGCGAGGCCGTCGCCGCCCGCATGCCGGAACTCTCCGCCCCCGAGGAACTGCACCGCCGCCTCGCCGCGCTGGCGGGCTCGGAGCGGCTGCACGCGCCCGGTCCCACCGCGGTGCGCACCGGTAGCGAGCGCCGCGCCCGCAGCTGGACCCGCGCGGCCATCGCCGTCACGACGCTCCTCGTCAGTGCCACGGCGCTGACCCTGGCCACCGCCCCGGACCACTACGAGCCCCCGCTGTCCCCGGGCACGACGGTGCGCGGGGTACCGCCGCGCGCCGCTCCCGGCACCCTCTCCGAGGACGAACTCGACCTGCGCTCCAAGCTCAGGTCGGAGACGGAGAACGGTCCGGGAAGGCTCGTCCCGGAGGGCAGGTGACGACAGCCCGGCGCATGCCGGGAAACGCCGAGTGGGGGCGGGCCCCCGCCGGGGGGGGGGGCCCCCCCGGGGGGGGGCCGGGCGGGGCGGGCCCCCCCCCCCGGCCCCCCCCCCGCCCCCCCGGGGGGCCCCCCCCCCCGGCGGGGCCCCGCCCCCACTCGGTGTCGAGCCGGGAGGTCAGCCCGCGAGGATCTCGCGCGCCAGCTTCGCCGTCTCGGTCGGCGTCTTGCCGACCTTGACGCCGGCGGCCTCGAGGGCCTCCTTCTTCGCGGCGGCCGTGCCGGAGGAACCGGAGACGATGGCGCCGGCGTGGCCCATCGTCTTGCCCTCGGGCGCGGTGAAGCCCGCGACGTAGCCGACGACCGGCTTCGAGACGTTGGCCTTGATGAAGTCGGCCGCACGCTCCTCGGCGTCGCCGCCGATCTCACCGATCATCACGATCAGGTCGGTGTCGGGGTCGGCCTCGAACGCGGCGAGCGCGTCGATGTGCGTCGTGCCGATGACCGGGTCGCCACCGATGCCGACGGCGGACGAGAAGCCGATGTCACGCAGCTCGTACATCATCTGGTACGTCAGCGTGCCGGACTTCGAGACCAGACCGATGCGGCCCGGCTTCGTGATGTCGCCCGGGATGATGCCGGCGTTGGACTGGCCCGGCGTGATGAGGCCGGGGCAGTTCGGGCCGATGATGCGGGTCTTGTTGCCCTTGGCCTTCGCGTACGCCCAGAAGGCGGCGGAGTCGTGGACCGCGATGCCCTCGGTGATGACGACCGCGAGGGGGATCTCCGCGTCGATCGCCTCGACGACGGCGGCCTTGGCGAAGGCCGGCGGCACGAAGAGGACGGACACGTTGGCGCCGGTCTTCTCCATCGCCTCGGCGACCGTGCCGAAGACCGGGATCTCGGTGCCGTCGATGTCGACGGACGTGCCGGCCTTGCGCGGGTTCACGCCGCCGACGATGTTCGTGCCGTCGGCCAGCATGAGCTTGGTGTGCTTCATGCCCGTGGCACCGGTCATGCCCTGGACGATGACCTTGCTGTCCTTGTTGAGGAAGATAGCCATGGTGGTCTGGTCCTCTATCCCTTACTTCGCGGCCGCGAGCTCGGCGGCCTTGTCGGCCGCGCCGTCCATGGTGTCCACGCGCTGGACCAGCGGGTGGTTGGCGTCGGACAGGATCTTGCGACCCAGCTCCGCGTTGTTGCCGTCGAGACGGACGACCAGCGGCTTGGTGACTTCCTCGCCCTTGTCGGCGAGCAGCTGCAGCGCCTGGACGATGCCGTTGGCGACCTCGTCGCACGCAGTGATGCCGCCGAAGACGTTGACGAACACGGACTTGACGTCCGGGTCGCCGAGGATGATCTCCAGGCCGTTCGCCATGACCTGCGCGGAGGCGCCGCCGCCGATGTCGAGGAAGTTGGCGGGCTTCACGCCGCCGTGGGCCTCACCGGCGTACGCGACGACGTCGAGGGTCGACATGACCAGACCCGCGCCGTTGCCGATGATGCCGACCTCGCCGTCGAGCTTCACGTAGTTGAGGTTCTTGGCCTTGGCCGCGGCCTCGAGCGGGTCGGCCGCGTCCTTGTCCTCGAGCGCCTCGTGCTCCGGCTGGCGGAACTCGGCGTTGGCGTCCAGGGACACCTTGCCGTCGAGGGCCAGGATGTCGCCGGAGGCGACCTTGGCCAGCGGGTTCACCTCGACGAGGAGCGCGTCCTCGGCGACGAAGGTGTCCCAGAGGGTCACGAGGACCTCGGCGACCTTCTCGGCGACCTCGGCCGGGAACTTGGCCTGGGCGACGATCTCACGGGCCTTCTCGATCGAGACGCCCTCGTTGGAGTCGACCGGGACCTTCGCGAGGGCCTCGGGGGTCTTCTCCGCGACCTCCTCGATGTCCATGCCGCCCTGCACCGAGGCCATGGCCAGGAAGGTGCGGTTGGTGCGGTCGAGGAGGTACGAGACGTAGTACTCCTCGAGGATCTCGGGGGCCGTCTCGGCGATCATCACCTTGTGGACCGTGTGGCCCTTGATGTCCATCCCGAGGATGTCCGTCGCCCGGGCGACGGCCTCGTCCGGGGTGGCGGCCAGCTTCACGCCACCGGCCTTGCCGCGGCCTCCCACCTTCACCTGGGCCTTGACGACGGACTTGCCGCCAAGACGCTCGGTCGCCTCGCGGGCTGCCTCAGGCGTGTCAATGACTTCACCGGCCAGCACCGGTACACCGTGCTTGGCGAAGAGGTCCCTCGCCTGGTACTCGAACAGGTCCACGCGCGTCCGTCCCTATCAGTGATCTCGCCGCTCTGCGGTCTGCTATCTCCGTGGGCGTGCCGCGAAGGGCAACGTGACGTCCGCTGTCACAAGGGTGGCGCACACGGTGTCCGAGCGCGCGGCATGTCCGTCCCGCAGGTTATCGCCGCACGCCGTGGGTCCCTAAATCGCAGATCACACCTGAGCGGTGATACCTGTCACAGATGGGTGTCACAGATCCCCTCGAAAGCGGGACCTCACCGGGCTGGGGTTGGCCCGGTGAGGTCCCTGGGAGGGCCGCCACCGGATGTGGAGGCCCCGGCCTCTCGACGGTGCCGAGAGGCCCGGCTCGCAGGTCCCCACCCCAATGGGGACCGTGCGGGCCCGGCCGCGGGGGTCTAGGTGGACGGACCGACGGTTTTCGGCCGTCCGGGGCTTACGCCCCCGCGGAGTCGGTGGGACGCCTGACGACGGCCCTGCCCCGGCGTTCTGCCACGGGGCGGGCGTCGCTGTCGGACGTGGTGCTTCGGGTTCGGTTCGGCCCGGCGCGGCCCCTTACGGGACCGGCGTGCCGAGGCGCCCGAAGGTGTCCTGGGCGTCCTGGGCGTCCTGGGGGTGTCCGGCGGAGGGCTCGGCGCGGGGCTTCGCAGCCCCGTACGGGCACGGGTACGGAGGGACGCCCGGACGACGGGCAGGTCTGTTCCGTCCCCGCGCGGTCGGCCGCCGCGGAGAGCGCCGCCCTAGCCGGGGAACTCGCGGATGTCCCGGTGCCTGTCCCTGGTTCCGGCCGCCGTGACGGTCGCGGCGGCGCCGGGCACGAGCCGCAGCGGTGCCCGGTGGTCCGGGGTGACGGCGGCGTGCGGGTCGCCGTGGCGCGGCGCGCCGCTGTCGGCCGCCGACCGGTCGGCCAGTGCGTCGGCCGGGTCGCGGCCGGGCGCCTGATGCGAGGGCCGCGTCTGCGCGGTGCGCACGGCGACGGCGTGCGGGTGCTGCCGGTGCCGCCCGTGCGCGTCCTCGGCCGCCGCCCCGGTCCACGCGGGCCCCGGCCCGTACGCGAGGGCCGGCCCGGCGTTCGCGGCGCCCGCTCCGTGCCCCGCCGTGTCCGGCCGGGGCGTGGCGGTGGTGTCCGGCTCCTGCGGGGAGTCCGGGGCCGGGAGGGCCTGGCCCGCGCCCGGCAGCCCGGGCGACTCCGGTGACTCCGGTGTCTGGGGGACCCCGGGTACCGACGGCAGAGAGGGAACGGACGGGACCGACGGGAGGGAGGGAACGGACGGGAAGCAGGGAAGGGACGGGAGGGGCGGCTGCGCGGGCAGCTCCGGGAGCTGCACCGGAGCCTCGTCCAGCCCCTCGACGACCGTCCCGACCACGGTCCCCACGAGGTCACCCAGGGGCCGCACGACGCGAGTCACCGGCCGCACGGTCTGCGTGACCGGCCGCACGGTCTGCGCGACCGGCCGCACAGCGGCGACGGTGACGGGGCGCAGGACGTGGTCCGTGACAGGGCGTACGAGCGCGTCCGTCGCGGGGCGTGCCCGTACGTCGGTCGCGGGGTGCGCGAGCGGGTCGGTCGCGGGGCGGAGGCCCCTGTCCGTGACCGTGGGGCCGGGCCGGCCAGTGGGTGCCGCGGGCTGGGGCCGCCCGGAGGAGTGCGCACCCCGGTCCGAGTGCCCGGCCGCCTCCCCCAGCGCGCTCCTGACGGCGTGTTCGACCCGGCTCCCGGCCGAGTCGGCGCCCTCACGCAGGGACTCGACCGTTCCATGGACCGGCCGTACGACACCCGCGGGGGCCGGCCGTACGACACCCACGGGGGCCGGCGAGGCCGTGTCCGCCGCCTGCGCCTGCTGTCCGCCGAGTGCCCCCAGCGCGAACAAACCGCTCACCAGCAGGCCCAGTTGCAGCGCACGCCGCCCGGCCGCCGTGCGCATCACGCGCAGAGCGGCACCGGGGAAGGGCGGTGCGACTGACAGGGCCAAGACGGCGAACGCTCCCGTGCGGCGGAACTGGGCAGAATCCGGCGGCGCTGTGCAGGACATGAAGCACACACCACTGAATTCGAAGAAGGTGCCGATACTCGCACGGGACTGCGGAGGTTGCGCAAGCCCCCTGTTACCGATGGGTATACATGACCGGTATCAGGCTCTCCTCACGTGTTGTCCGGTATCGGCAACGGCCGTTTCTCGATCGCCGCCGCCATCACGTCGGGGAACAGGTCGGGCGTACAGGCGAACGCCGGTGCTCCGAGGGCCGCGAGCGCCGCCGCGTGGTCCCGGTCGTACGCGGGCGCCCCTTCGTCGGACAGCGCCAGCAGCGTCACGAACTGCACCCCCGACGCCTTCATCGCGGCGACCCGCTTCAGCATCTCGTCCCGTATGCCTCCCTCGTACAGGTCGCTGATCAGGACGACCACGGTGTCCGCCGGCCGGGTGATCTGCGACTGGCAGTACGCCAGCGCCCTGTTGATGTCCGTACCGCCGCCGAGCTGGGTGCCGAAGAGGACGTCCACCGGGTCGTCGAGCTGGTCGGTGAGGTCGACGACGGCCGTGTCGAACACGACGAGCCGGGTGGCGATGGACCGCATGGACGCGAGGACGGCCCCGAACACGGACGCGTAGACGACGGACGCCGCCATCGACCCCGACTGGTCGATGCAGAGGACGACCTCCTTCTTCACTGACTGGGACGCCCGCCCGTAGCCGATCAGCCGCTCGGGCACGATCGTGCGGTACTCGGGCAGGTAGTGCTTGAGGTTGGCCGCGATGGTGCGGTTCCAGTCGATGTCGTGGTGGCGGGGCCTGCTGATCCGGGCGCTGCGGTCGAGCGCGCCGCTGAGCGTGGCCCGGGTGCGGGTGGCGAGCCGCTTCTCCAGGTCCTCGACGACCTTGCGTACGACGGCCCTCGCCGTCTCCTTCGTCGTCTCGGGCATGGCCTTGTTCAGCGAGAGCAGGGTGCCCACGAGATGGACGTCGGCCTCCACCGCCTCCAGCATCTCCGGTTCGAGGAGCAGCGTGGCCAGCCCGAGGCGGTCGATGGCGTCCCGCTGCATCACCTGGACGACGGAGGAGGGGAAGTACGTCCGGATGTCCCCGAGCCACCGCGCGACGGACGGCGCCGACGCTCCGAGCCCCGCTCCGCGCTCCCGTCCCGACCGCGCGCTGCCCCCCTTCCCGTACAGCGCGGCGAGCGCTCCGTCCATCGCCGCGTCCTCACCGGTGAGCGTGCACCCGGTGCCGTCCGCGGCGTCCCCTCCCAGGACGAGCCGCCACCGCCGCAGCCGCTCATCGGCCCCGGTCCCCGTGCCGGCCCCGGAACGGCTCCCCGTCTCCGCGCCGTTCGCCACTCCCGCGGCCATCAGGCCACCCCCCTGAGGTCGTCGTCGTCATCGCCGCCGGAGCCACCAGAGCCACCGGCGGGGCTGTCGGCAAAGCCGCCGCCCTCGCACGAGCCGCCGGTGCCCGGCGGACCGTCGGTGCCGCTGGAACCGTCGGTGCCCGGCGGACCGTCGGCTTCCCCGAAGCCCAGCAGCAGGCGCAGCACCGGCAGTACGGCGTCCGCGCGCTCCGCGTCGAGGCCCGCCGCGAACCCGGGTACCGCCGACGCGGTCGCGGAGACCCGCGCCCCCGGTCCTGGCCCGCGCCGCACCAGTTCGCCGAGCGTCCGGCGCACGCCCGTCTCGTACGCCGAGAACGTGCGCCGCAGCAGCGGCAGTACGTCCGTGAACGCGTCGGCCGGCACCGCCGTCAGCCACGCGTCCACCAGCCCCAGGAGCCGTTCGTCGTGCACGAGCAGCATTCCGCCGCCCGAGCCGCCACCGACGAACCCCTCGATCCACGCCGCCGCGTCGCCCGGCGCCGTCCCCGGGGACAGCACGAGCCCCATGAGCCGGGCGGCCTCGTCCTGCTCCAGCTCCCCGCCGTCCAGCAGCAGCCGGACGGCGCGCCCCCGGATCACCCCCGGCACGGTGTCCCGCCCCGACAGCACCCGCAGCACCGAGTGCCAGCGGTCCCGGACGAGGCCCTGGTCCCGCGTCCCTTCCGGTTCCGCCGTCTCGCGCGCCGCGGCCTGTGCCTCCGCCAGCAGACCCACGGCTCCGTGGACCGCGTCCACATGGCGCCGCATCTCCTCGGCGGCGTCGGTGTCGAGTGCCGCGCAGGCCGGGGGCAGCCCGACGAAGACGCGCTCGGCGAGGCCTGCCGCGACGTCGGTGAGGGCCTGGGTACCCGTGCCGCGCACATCGCCGTAGCGCAGGGAACGGACCAGGGCGGGGAGTGCCTGCGCCAGCTGCCCGACGTCCGCGTCGAGGGCGGCGCGGTCGGCGAGGACGCGCATCACCACGGGCAGCGCGTCCGGCAGCTCGGCGAGCAGGCAACGCTCGGCGAGTGCCGTGACGTCGGCCAGGGAACCCGCGGCGACGGCGTCCGACGCGGCCCTGGCGGTCGCCGCGGACAGGACGGTCGTGCCCCACCCCCCGGCCTCGGCCACCCGCACGGACAGCTCCGGCTCCCACCGCAGCCGCCAGGTCTCCCGGAAGGTGCCCGTACTCCCCCGCGACACGGCGGGCTCGCCCCAGCCGACGCCGAGGAGCCGCAGCCGGTGCAGCAGCCTGCTGCGCGCCGCGTCGGTCTCCTTGCGCAGGTCGAGCTCCAGCTCCCGCTCCAGCGGCTCCGGCTTGATCCGCAGCCGCCGCTGGAGCCGGGTGAGGTCGCGCTGCAGCGGCACCGCGGGCGCGGACTCCGGCACCTCCCCGAGGACGTCCCCGACGACCAAGCGGTCGTGCACGAGCGCGAGCGGCACGTCCGAGCCCTCGCACATCACGGCGCGGACGGCGTCGGTGGTCTCGGTCAGCCCCGGCAGCGGGCGGCCACGCATCGCGGCGAGCGTGTCCGCCAGGCGCACGGCCTCAATGACGTGCGCGGAGGACACCATGCGGTCCTCGTCGCGCAGCAGTCCGGCCACCTTCGTCAACCAGCGCTCGACCGGGCGGTCCTGGACGCGGAAGAGGTGCCCGTACCAGCCGGGCGAGTCGATACCCGCTCCGTACCCGCCGGCCCGGGACAGCCGGCGGTGCGTCCACGGCACCCACGTCATGTCGGCCTTGACCCTGGGCAGCCCCTTCAGCAGGGCGCGGTCGGCCGTGACGGTGTGCTTCTCACGCAGGGCCGGCACGTGCCACGCCCCGCACACCACGGCGACGTCGTCCCCGAACTCCCGCTGTGCGGAACGCAGCTGGAGCCTCATGTGCGCCTCCCGCACCGGGTCCCGGTCGTGACCGCCGATCCCGTACGCCTCGCGCAGTGCGGTCATGGCCTCGGCCAGCACGGCGAAGGGCGCGTACACGTCGGTTCCGGCACCGCCCCGGTGCTCGACCACGTCCTCCCACCACCGCTCGGGGTCGTCGTAGCCGGCGGTCTCCGCGAGGACGGCCAGGGGGTCGACGCGCAGGGCGTCGGTGCCGGACCCGGCCTCGGCAGCCGCGTCGTCCGGCTCCGTGTCCTGCCTCCCCCACGCCAGCGTGTGTGCCGCCGGGAGGTCGATGAAACGGGCCGGGACCCCGTGCTCCACGGCCCAGCGGATCGCCACCCACTCCGGTGAGAACTCGGCGAGCGGCCAGAACGCCGACCGTCCCGGCTCGTCCACGGCGTGGGCGAGGAGCGCGACGGGCGGCCGCAGGTCCGCGTCGGCGGCGAACGGGATCAGCGCGTCGGCCTCCGGCGGCCCCTCGATCAGCACCGTCCGGGGCCGGGCCTCGTCCAACACGGCCCGCACCGCCCGCGCCGACCCCGGCCCGTGATGCCGCACCCCGAGCAGCAGCGGCCCCCGCCCCCGGCCCGAGAGCCCGCCGCCTCGCGCACCCGCCGGCCCACCGCCGCGCGAGCCCGCCGGCCCGCCTCCCTCTCCTGCGGAGGCACCTGCGCCCGCACCTGCACCTGCACCTGCCTCCGGGACCACGGTGGCCATGGCGTCCGGCGCCACCGAGGCGCCCGTTCCCGCCGAGACGCCCGTTCCCGCCGAGACGCCCGTTCCCGCCGAGACGCCCGTTCCCTCCGAGGCGCCCGCCTCCGGCTCGTCCTCCCCCGCCCCGATCGGCGGCCCGCCCGGCACGCTCACGCGCTCACCTCCCGGCACGCCCGGTAGAAGTCCTTCCAGCCGTCCCGCTCACGGACGACCGCTTCCAGGTACTCCTGCCAGATGACCCGGTCGGCGGCCGGGTCGCGGACGACGGCGCCGAGGATGCCGGCGGCCACGTCGCTCGGGCGCAGGACACCGTCGCCGAAGTGGGCGGCGAGGGCCAGGCCGTTGGTGACGACGGAGATCGCCTCGGCGGTGGACAGCGTGCCGCTCGGGGACTTCAGCTTCGTCCGCCCGTCGGCCGTGACGCCGTCGCGCAGCTCCCGGAAGACCGTGACGACGCGGCGGATCTCGTCGATGCCCTCGGGCGCGGCCGGCAGGTCGAGGGAGCGGCCGATCTGGTCGACGCGCCGCGACACGATGTCGACCTCGGCGTCGGCGCTCTCCGGCAGCGGCAGCACCACCGTGTTGAAACGGCGGCGCAGGGCGCTGGACAGCTCGTTCACCCCGCGGTCCCGGTCGTTGGCCGTGGCGATCAGGTTGAAGCCGCGGACGGCCTGCACCTCCTGCCCCAGCTCCGGTACCGGCAGGATCTTCTCCGACAGGATCGTGATCAGCGTGTCCTGGACGTCGGCCGGGATCCGGGTCAGCTCCTCGACACGGGCCGTCATGCCCTCGGCCATGGCCCGCATGACGGGGCTCGGCACCAGTGCGTCGCGGCTGGGGCCGTGCGCGAGCAGCTGCGCGTAGTTCCAGCCGTAGCGGATGGCTTCCTCCGGAGTCCCCGCCGTGCCCTGGACGAGCAGCGTCGAGTCGCCGCTGACGGCCGCGGCGAGATGCTCGGACACCCACGTCTTGGCGGTGCCCGGCACACCGAGCAGGAGCAGGGCCCGGTCGGTGGCGAGCGTGGTGACGGCGACCTCGACGATGCGGCGCGGGCCCACGTACTTGGGTGTGACGACCGTGCCGTCCGGCAGGGTGCCGCCCAGCAGATACGTCGCGACGGCCCACGGTGACATCCGCCAGCGGGCCGGCCGCGGTCGGTCGTCCTGCGCGGCCAGCGCGGCGAGTTCGGCGGCGAAGGCGGTCTCGGCATGCGGCCGCAGCACCTCGCCCGCCCCCTCCGCGGGCCGCCCCGCGAGTTTTCCCGCGGGCGGATTCATGGACGACGGGTCAACGGACACGGACATGGCTCGGTCCCCCTCCAGCTCGGCCGGTTCGATCTGGCTCAACCGTGCACCACGCCACTGACAATGCGCTCTGACCTGCGCGGATACCCTCGTCCGGATCGATTGTCAGTGGCGGGATCTACCGTCGTTGTCATGACTCAGCAGGGGGTGCGCTGGACGGCGGATCAGGTGCTGGCACTGGCGCCTGACGTCGCGTCACGCAAGGCGGGGAGCAGGCTCGGGACAGCCGGACCGTGGTCGGAGGCGGGCAGGTCGGGCGAGGGGGCGGTGTGGGGACTGTGCAAGGGCAGTGGCAGCAGGCCGTATCAGACGGTCGTCGACCTCGCGGGCTCCACCGGGCCCGCGTACAGATGCAGTTGCCCGAGCCGGAAGTTCCCGTGCAAGCACGCGCTGGGGCTGCTCCTGCTCTGGACGGCCGAGGACGGCGCGGTGCCGCCCGGGCAGGCACCGGACTGGGCGGAGCAGTGGCTGGAGGCGAGGAGAAGACGCGCGGACGAGAAGCGGGCGGAGGGGACGTCCGGTTCCCCGGCAGCGGGGGATCCGGAGGCGGCGCGGCGCCGGGCGGAGCGCCGGGCCGAACGGATCACGGCGGGGGCGGCGGAGCTGGAGCAGCGGCTGACCGATCTGCTGCGCGGCGGCCTGGCCCGGGCCGAGCAGTCGGGGTACGGGATGTGGGAGGAGACGGCGGCCCGCATGGTCGACGCGCAGGCGCCCGGGCTGGCATCCCGGGTGCGGGAGTTGGGGGCGATCCCGGCGTCCGGTCCGGGGTGGCCGGTGCGGCTGCTGGAGGAGTGCGCGCTGCTCCATCTGCTGGACCAGGGGTGGCTGCGCCGGGAGCGGCTGCCGGACGGCCTTGCGGCCACGGTCCGGTCCCGGGTGGGGCTGCCGGGCTCCGCCGACGGGCCGCCGGTGCGGGACCACTGGCTGGTCCTCGCCCAGTACGACACGGCTGACGGCACCCTCACCACGCGCCGCATCTGGCTGCACGGCGCCGGGTCCGGCCGCACCGCGCTGCTTCTCTCCTACGGGGCGGCGGGCCGCGCACCCGAGCCGGCGCTGCCGGTGGGCCTGGCCTTCGAGGCTGAGCTCTCGGCGTACGCGGGTGACGGCCGGCTGCGGGCGGCGCTGGGTGAGCGGTTCACGGCCCCCGCGCCCACGGACATACGCCCGCCGGGCATGACCACGCCCGAGGCCACCGCCCGTTACGGCGAGGCCCTGCGGTCCGACCCCTGGCTGGACTCCTACCCGGTGACGCTGGGCAGGGTCGTACCGACCCCGGACGGCGATTCCTGGCAACTGGCCGACGCGGAGGGCGATCTGGCGCTGCCGGTGGCCCCGTCCGCCGCTTCCCGCCCGGGACTGTGGCGCCTGGCCGCGCTCTCCGGCGGCGCACCGGTCACCGTCTTCGGCGAGTGCGGCCACCGCGGCTTCACGCCCCTGACGGCCTGGCCGCAGGGCCGGGGAGAGGCGGTGCCTCTGTGCTGACGACGTATCTCTCCCCGCCCGTCGCGGGCGGGCCACCGAAAGGACGCTCATGAACAGCACGGCCGCTTCCGCCGGCGCGCCCGCCGGTGACGCCTGGGAGGAGCTCGTCACCTCCGCGCTGCTGGGGACCGACCGGCGTACGCCACCGGGGTGGGCGCCGGGACGGGAGGCACCGGCGGCCCTGCTGGACGCGGCGGCCGTGGAGACCGTGCGGCGGCGGGCCGGGCTGCGCCCCGCGCGGGCCGCCGCCCCGCCCGAACCGGCCGCGCGGGACCCCCGTCCGCCGCTGCCGCCCGCCGCGGCACGACGGCTCGCGCTGCTGCTGGCGGACCGGTCCGGCGCGGGGTCCGGCGGTCGCCGGGGTTCGGCGCCCGACCTGATGGAGCTGCTGCCGCAGTGGCTGGCCCTGGCGAACGCACGCGGTTTCGCCCCGCCGCCGCAGGCGCTGCCCGCGCTGCTGGACGCCGCCCGGGGCCGTACCGACCTGCGGCCCGCCGCGCTGGCCTTCGCGGGCCCGCGCGCGCTGTGGCTGGCGCGGCTCAACCCGGACTGGCGGTTCGCGCTGCGCGCCGCACCCGGCGGCGGCGCGTCACTGCCGGGGCCCGGGGAGCCGGAGCGGATACGGGAGTTGTGGGAGGAGGGGCTGTTCGCCGAGCGGGTCGCGCTCCTGTCGGCGATCCGGGCGCAGGACGCGGCGACGGCCCGCGAGCTGCTGGCGACGACATGGACGACGGAGCGGGCGGAGGACCGCCTGATGTTCCTTGACTCGCTGCGCACGGGCCTGGAGGCCGCGGACGAGCCGTTCCTGGAGCGGGCGCTGGCCGACCGGAGCCGCAACGTGCGGGCCACGGCGGCGGAGCTGCTGTCCGCGCTGCCCGCGTCGGCACTCGCCGCGCGGATGGCGGACCGCGCCGGTTCCTGCGTCGCGCTGGACCGTACGCGGAGTGAGCCGGCGATCGTGGTGGAGGCCCCCCACCAGTGCGACGCGGGCATGGAGCGCGACGGGGTGGTACCCAAGCCGCCGGCGGGCCGGGGGGAACGGTCCTGGTGGTTCGGCCAGTTGGTGGAGGCCGCCCCGCTCGGGACGTGGCCCCGGCGCCTCGGGGGGCGTACGCCGGAGGAGATCGTGGCGCTGCCGGTGACGGACGACTGGCAGGCGGAGCTGCACGGGGCGTGGTGCCGGGCGGCCGTGCGGCAGCGGGACCCCGACTGGTCGCGGGCGCTTCTCGGCGCGCCGTCCGCCCCGGAGGCCGGCGGCCCGGGCGCGGTGTCGCTGGCGGAGCGGGCGAAACTGCTCGCGACGCTGGGCGCCGCCGAGCGGGCCGGGTGGGTGGCGCGGTTCATCGCCACGCACGGGCTGTCCGAGGCGTTTCAGCTGCTCGGGGTGTGCGCGGTGCCGTGGAGCGAGCCGCTCGGACGGGCCGTCGTGGACGCGCTGAACATCGCGCGGGACGCGGGCAGCTATCCGTGGAGTTTCAGCGGGGTGATGGGGCTGGCCGAGCGGTGCCTGGATCCCGGGGAGGCGGGGCGTCTGGAGGGCCTCACCGCGATACCGGACGAGCCGGAGGACGCCTCCCCGGGGGCAGGCGGTTACTGGGCCGAGGCCTTCCAGCGCCTCACTACCACCCTGCGGCTGCGAGCCACCATGTCGGCGGAGCTCACGGAGCCGTCCCGGTGACCGGGCACCCCGCGGCCGGCTCCGGGCACCCGGCACGGGCGTCCGGCGCACCCCAGCGGGAGCCCGCACCCGGCGCCGGGGGCGCGACGGTGCGTGCAGGGCTCGCGCAGGTCGTCGAAGACGGCACCCCGCACCCGCGCTCCGTCATCCCGCCCAGGAAGCGCTACGCCCCCGCGGGCCGCCGCACGCGCTACGCCTCCGCCGGCTGCCGCACGTTGGCCCGTACCCAGTCCACGATCGACGCCGTCGTCGCGCCCGGTGTGAAGATCTCCGCGACACCCTTCTCCTTGAGGGGCGCGATGTCCGCCTCGGGGATGATGCCGCCGCCGAAGACCTTGATGTCCTCGGCCTCGCGCTCCTTGAGCAGCGAGATCACGGCCGCGAAGAGCGTGTTGTGGGCGCCGGAGAGGATGGAGAGTCCGATCGCGTCGGCATCCTCCTGGATCGCCGTGTCCACGATCTGCTCCGGGGTCTGGTGCAGTCCCGTGTAGATGACCTCCATACCGGCGTCGCGCAGCGCACGCGCGATCACCTTGGCCCCGCGATCGTGGCCGTCGAGCCCCGGCTTGGCCACCACCACGCGGATCGGACCGGCTGCCACACCCATCACTGCCTCCATGAACCGACTACACAACCCGGTGCCCCGCGCCGCACGGACCGGGGAAGTGAACGAACGTTATCGCCAGCATCCCGCACCCGGCAGTTTCACGGTGGAGACCGAGGGGGAAATCACACGGTGGGACACGTTCGCCGCGCTCGTCTCGGATTTCCGCGGCACACGCGCCGCGGGGACCTCCGGGGACCTGGGGCACACGCCGCGGAGGGGTGCGCGCGACAGGAGAGCCGACTCGGGTCGCCGCACCACGGCGCCGCGAGCGGGGCGCGGCGGAGGCCACCGGCCACCACCGACCCACCGCACCACGGCTTTCCACGAGGGCACACGGGGGACAGAGGCGTCCTCCGGCGTGCCGACGGGAGGTCGGCCATGAAGGCCACCTGGGCAGTGCGACCCCTTCTTCCTCTCTGCCGGCGCATCCTCCCCGGCAGCCCGGCCGGACTCTCGACGGCTCTCCTGAAGGCGACGGCCCTGGAGATCACCATCCTCGCCGGGCATCTGCTCCTCTATCCGTCCGGCATCGCCCAGGAGCGCCGGGCCGCCCCGCCGCTCCCGCCTCCGGACACCGCCACGCTGCCGGGCGGCACCAAACCCCCGGTGGTGCTGCTGCACGGGTTCATCGACAACCGCTCGGTCTTCGTGCTGCTGCGGCGCAGCCTCGCCCTGCACGGCAGACAGCGCGTCGAGTCGCTCAACTACTCCCCGCTCACGTGTGACATCCGCACCGCCGCCGAGCTGCTCGGGCGGCACGTGGAGGAGATCTGCGAGCGCACGGGCCACGCTCGGGTGGACATCGTCGGGCACAGCCTCGGCGGCCTGATCGCGCGCTACTACGTGCAACGCCTCGGTGGCGACCACCGTGTGCGCACCCTCGTCACGCTCGGCACGCCGCACTCGGGCACCCGGGTCGCTCCGCTGATGAACGCCCACCCGATCGTCCGCCAGATGCGCCCCGACTCGCCCGTGATCGGCGAACTGCGGCTGCCCGCGCCGGGCTGCCGTACGCGTTTCGTGGGTTTCTGGAGCGATCTCGACCAGCTGATGGACCCGCTGGAGACGGCCTGCGTCGACCATCCGGACCTGCTCGGGCAGAACGTGCGGGTGAGCGGCGTCGGACATCTCGCGCTTCCCGTCCACCCGGCGGTCGCGGCCGGGATACGCCAGGCGCTCGACATCGAGGAGACGGAAGCCCCCGCGGACGGCCGCGCCGAGGGCCTGACGGTCGCCTGATATCGAACATTCATCGAACGCCAGGCCAAGGTCGTGCCTGCAGTCCCCCGAAACACGGCCGAATGCCCGTTTCCCGCCAGCACGAAACCTGCCGAAGATTGTCGCGCCCGCGTACCGCCGGGTACAGTCGCCGCACTGCTCTGCCAGCCCCTGTTGTCGAGGCGAAAGAGAAGTTGGTGAACGACCGTCACCCGTCGGGGACCGTTACCCCCCCGGCTCCGGCTCCCGATGCCGCCGAGGCGCACCATGCGCCGTACGGCCACCAGGACGCCCCGTACGGCGACTTCACCATGTACGACGGGTACCCCGCCACCGGATTTCAATCAGGGGGCGGCGGTTACGAGACCGCGAGTTTCGCGACCGACCCGCTGTTCGGTGACATGCCGGGCTCCGACCCGGGCGCGGCCACCGGGTCGTACGACGCCACGCAGTGGTCCGCCAACGGCGATTCCTCCCCCCTCGCGGGCGCACACCAGGCGACACCGGGCTTCGACCCGTACGCGGCGCAGCACCAGGCCGCGTACGACACCGGCGGTTACGACACCACCGACTGGGCCGGCGGCCACCAGCAACTGGGCGGTATTCCCGCGCAGTCGCAGGGTCAGGACTCCTCCGGCCAGTGGGACGCGACCGCCTGGAACCAGGCCGCGCCCGCCAACCCCCTCGACGACCAGGGCGACCACACCCAGCAGTGGGGCACGCAGCCGCTCGACACGGGTGCGTACGACGCCACCCAGTGGAACGGCGACGGCGGCCAGGACGCGTACGAGACGTACGACCGGGCCGCTTCGTCGTCGGAGACGTACGACCAGCCGCAGGCCGTGCCCTTCGACCAGCAGGCGACCGCCACCTTCGAGCAGGTGCAGTACGACCAAGCAGGCCGCCCTGCCGACGAGTTCGACGCGGGCGACGGCGAGGACGACCAGGAATCGCAGTCGCTGCTTCTCGACGGCGTCGAGGAGACCGCCCCGGAAGCGGCCGGGCCCGTTCCAGGTTCGCGTTCGGCATCGCGCTCCGGGAGCCGTTCCCGGCGCCGCGCCCCGGCCAGGCGTTCCGCCCTGCTGACGGTGGCCGTGCCCTCGGCGTGCGTGATGGGCGTCGCGGGGATCGCCGCCGCCTCCGTCGTGAGCGTGAGCGCGGACGACAACACCGAGACGACGGCCGCCGCTCCGGAGACGACGTCCGTGAAGCCGTCCGCCGCGAACAACCAGCTGGACACCCAGCTCGCGAACCTCTCCGCCGACGCCGACGACTTCGCCGACCGGGCGAGCCGGACGCAGGAACGCATCGACCTGAAGGCCGAGCAGGAGGCGAAGAGGAAGCAGGCGGCGGAGGACGCGGCCCGCAAGGAGCGGCTGCGCCCCAAGTTCTCGCTGCCGGTCGCGCAGAAGGGGCTCAGCGCCTACTACGGGCAGTCGGGCATCAACTGGATGTCCGTGCACACGGGCATCGACTTCCCGGTCTCCTACGGCACGACGGTGATGGCCGCGACCGACGGCACCGTACGGACGCAGTGGAACAGCGCGTACGGGAACATGGCGATCGTGACCGCCAAGGACGGTACGGAGACCTGGTACTGCCACCTGTCCACGTACAAGGTCCCGTCGGGGACCGTCGTGAAGGCCGGTGACCCGATCGCGTTCTCCGGGAACTCCGGCAACTCGACCGGCCCGCACCTGCACTTCGAGGTCCGTCCGGCGGGCGGCTCGGCGATCGACCCGCTGTCGTGGGTGCGCAGCCACGACATCGACCCCACCTGAGGCCGACCCCGCTCCGCGTCCCCCGAGCCCCATCGCCGCGCGTCCGCTGAGGCGCACCCTGCGGGCACCCTCTGCGCCACCCCTCTGCGCCGCACCTGTCCCCGCGCGGGCGCCCCGGGCGGTGAGGCCCCGGCGGTGAGGCCCGGGCCGGGCCCTTGGACGCCGGACGCGCCGGGTTTCCCTACAGCTTCTCGACAGGCGCGTACCGCAACAGCAGCCGCTTCGGCTTCGGTTCGCCGAAGTCGACCGTGGCCTCCGCGTTCGCGCCGGTGCCCTTCACGCCGACGACCGTGCCGAGGCCGAACTGGTCGTGGGTGACCCGGTCGCCGACGGCCAGGGAGACCACCGGCTTCTCGGCGACACCTCGGCGCGTCGCGAAACCGGACGCGCCGGAGGCCGCGGACCGCGACCGCGACGAGGAGAGCGAGGCCGCCACACCCGAGACGGGGCCCGCGGCCACCGGGCCCATGCCTCCCGTGCGCTTCCACTCCAGATGCGCGTCCGGGATCTCCTCCAGGAAGCGGGACGGCGGGTTGTACGAAGGCTGGCCCCAGGCGCTGCGCATGGAGGAACGCGTCAGGTACAGCCGCTCACGCGCGCGCGTGATGCCGACGTACGCGAGGCGCCGCTCCTCCTCCAGTTCCTTGGTCTGGCCGAGCGCACGCATGTGCGGGAAGACGCCGTCCTCCATGCCGGTGAGGAAGACGACCGGGAACTCCAGGCCCTTGGCGGTGTGGAGGGTCATCAGGGTGATGACGCCGTTGCCGTCCTCCTCGTCGGGGATCTGGTCGGAGTCGGCGACGAGGGCGACGCGCTCCAGGAACTCGGCGAGGGTGCCGGCGGTCTCGCCCTCGCCGGCCTCCTGCTCGAACTCCAGTGCCACGGCGGCGAGTTCCTGGAGGTTCTCGATCCGGGTCTCGTCCTGCGGGTCCGTCGAGGCCTGCAACTCGGCGAGATAACCAGTGCGTTCGAGGACGGCCTCCAGGACCGTCGCCGGGCCGGCGCCGGACTCGACGACCGTCCGCAGGTCCTCCATCAGCGTGTTGAACCGCTTGACGGCGTTCGTCGAGCGGGCCGCCATGCCGTACGCCTCGTCGACACGGCGCAGTGCCTGCGGGAAGCTGATCTTCTCCCGCTGGGCGAGGGCGTCGATCATGGCTTCCGCCCGGTCTCCGATGCCGCGCTTGGGCACGTTCATGATGCGGCGCAGCGGGACCGAGTCCTCCGGGTTCGACAGCACGCGCAGGTACGCGAGGACGTCGCGGACCTCCTTGCGCTCGTAGAAGCGGACGCCGCCGACGACCTTGTACGGCAGGCCGACGCGGATGAACACCTCTTCGAACACACGGGACTGGGCGTTCGTACGGTAGAAGACGGCCATGTCTCCCGCCTTGGCCTCGCCCGCGTCCGTGAGGCGGTCTATCTCGTCGGCGACGAACTGGGCCTCGTCGTGCTCGGTGTCGGCGACGTAGCCGGTGATCCGCGCGCCCGCGCCCGCGTTGGTCCACAGGTTCTTGGGGCGGCGGGACTCGTTGCGCTCGATGACCGCGTTCGCGGCGCTCAGGATCGTCTGGGTGGAGCGGTAGTTCTGCTCCAGCAGGATCGTCGTCGCGTCCGGGTAGTCCTCCTCGAACTGGAGGATGTTGCGGATCGTCGCGCCGCGGAAGGCGTAGATCGACTGGTCGGCGTCACCCACGACGCACAGCTCGGCGGGCGGCAGGTCGTCCTCGCCCGGCGGCACGTCCACCGGGTGCTCGGCGGTGCCGACGAGTTCGCGGACGAGGGCGTACTGCGCGTGGTTGGTGTCCTGGTACTCGTCGACGAGGACATGGCGGAAGCGGCGGCGGTAGTGCTCGGCCACGTCCGGGAAGGCGCGCAGCAGATTGACCGTCGTCATGATCAGGTCGTCGAAGTCGAGCGCGTTGGCCTCGCGCAGCCGCGACTGATAGAGCGCGTAGGCCTGAGCGAGGGTCTCCTCGAAACCTCCCCCCGACTCCGTCCGGGAGGCCCCGCCGGCCTGGGCGGCGAAGTCCTCCTCGTCGATCAGCTCGTTCTTCAGGTTCGAGACCTTGGCGCTGAACGACTTCGGCGGGTAGCGCTTCGGGTCGAGGTCCAGGTCGCGGCAGACCAGGGCCATCAGCCGCTTGGAGTCGGCGGCGTCGTAGATCGAGAACGACGAGGTGAAGCCGAGCCGCTTCGACTCGCGGCGCAGGATGCGGACGCACGCGCTGTGGAAGGTCATCACCCACATCGCGTTGGCGCGCGGGCCGACGAGCTGCTCGACGCGCTCCTTCATCTCGCCCGCGGCCTTGTTCGTGAAGGTGATCGCGAGGATCTGGCCGGGGTGCACGTGCCGCTCGCCCAGCAGATACGCGATGCGGTGCGTGAGCACGCGGGTCTTGCCCGACCCGGCACCGGCCACGATGAGCAGCGGCGAGCCGGCGTGCGCCACGGCCGCGCGCTGGTTCTCGTTCAGCCCGTCCAGCAGCGCCGCCGGGTCCACGGCGGGGCGCGCCGCACCGTCGCGGTAGTACGCGTCCCGGCTCGGGGGCACGTCGAAACGGCCGCCGAACAGGTCGTCCGGAAGCTGCTCCGGCGTCCCGTCCTCGGGCGGCGGCGGGGGCTCTTCCCCGTGGGCCCCGGAGGGCTTGAGGTCCGCCAGGAAGCTGTCGTCAAAGAGGCTGCTCATCGCCATCCGAGTCTAGGCCGCCCCACTGACAGCCCGTGGCCACGCCGGGAACTCCACCGGCCTCCCGAAAGCGGACGGACCACCTCCGGTGCCGCCCCGGAGGCTGCCCGCCGGACGCGTTCTCCCTGCCTGGAGCCCATGGCCCGACTCCGCCTCGCCCTCCGGGTCCGTGTCGTCACCTGGGGTGACCGGCGCGGACGAGACGCACGCCACGTCACGCGGACCGCGCGGACCGTCCGGACACCGAGTCGTCCGACGGCGCGAAGCGGCCCCCGGAAAGAAGGTCACGAAAACGTATCGGGCATATCGGCCATCAACCTTCACAGAAGCCACACGAGTTGGCTAACGTGCCGGTCAGGCCGCCCGACCCAACCGGCGAACGACGCCGGGCCGCGCGGCCTCCGCCGAATCCGGCGCGCCCGCGCGGCAGCCGGAACCGGGGACCCACCGATCTTCGGGGTGAATCGGTCCGACCGCCTGTCCGGGCGAGGACCGTAGGGCAACCCTTCCGAGCCACCCGCCCGAACCCGACAGCTAACCCGGTAGGCGGATCATGGAAGGAGTCGCCTCTCTTGGCGTCGCAACGCACCACGCGTCCCGCAGTGACGCGCGTAGCGGGCGCACGGGTCCCGGGTCTCGCCACGGCGGCCCTCACCTCCGTGGCCCTGCTCTCGCAGACCGCGAACGCCGCACCCTCGGCCGATTCCGAGCCGAGTCGCGAGGAAGTCCGGAAGAAGGTGGACGACCTCTATCACCAGGCCGGGACGGCCGCCCAGCGGTACACCGGGGCAAGGGGGAAGAGCTCCCAGCCGCGCACGCGGGACGACACCCCCCGCGACGACACGGCCGGCCGTACCGGGAGGCCCGGCACCACGCGCGCGGAACCGGTTCCGTACGCCGTCACCCTGTCCCGCACCGGGGCCGCCGTCTCCGACGCCGCGCCCCTCCTGCCGGCCGGCCACACCGCCGAGCAGGCGGCGAGGGTGCGGAAGGGGCCCGAGGCCGCGGGGGGTTCGGCGAAACCGGCCGTCCCGCAGCGGACGCTGAAGTCGGCCAAGGCGCAGGTGCAGCGGAAGCTCGCCGACGCCCGCGTACTGCTCGCGCAGCTCACCGCCGCGGAGCAGGCGCGGCTCACGTCGGTCGAGGAGCGGCAGCGGGAGGCCGCGGAGCGCAGGACCGAGGAGCCGGCCCGCCAGCAGACCGCTCAGGAGAAGCAGCGCCCGGAGGCGCCCGCCCGGCAGGACCCGGGCTCCCCGGCCGACGGCCCGGACGGCACGGCGGACGCCCCCTCGTACGCCACCACGGCCAACACGGTGCTCGCCACGAACGACCCGTCCTGGACCACCACGGCCGACACGGTGCTCCCCACGAACGACCCGTCCTGGACCACCACGGCCGACACGGTGCTCCCCACGAACGACCCGCCCCGGGCCACCACGGCCGACACGGTGCTCCCCACGAACGACCCGCCCCGGGCCACCACGGCCGGCAAGGTGCTCGCCTACGCCCGGGCGCAGATCGGCAAGCCGTACGTCTGGGGCGCCATGGGTCCGGACTCGTACGACTGCTCCGGTCTCACGCGGGCCGCGTGGATGGCCGCCGGTGTCTTTCTGCCCCGCACCGTCCGGGACCAGGCCGACGCGGGCACCAGCGTCCCGCTCTCCGAGATCGCCCCCGGTGACCTGGTCTTCTTCGACGACGACAGCAGCCACGTCGGGCTCTACGCCGGCCACGGGATGCTGATCCACGCCCCGAGGCCGGGTGCCCACGTCCGCGAGGAGCCGCTCCACCACGGCGGCGAGTCGTCGGTCCACAGCGTCGTGCGCCCGGCGTGAGGGCTGGACCGCGTTAGGCGTGACGCGGTGTCCGGCGTGATCCCACGGTCACGCCGGACACCGGCCGACGGCGGTCCGAGAAGGCTCACGGCCTCAGGTCCAGAGCACCGCGATGAAGATGTTCGCCGTGGTCAGCAGGCCGACCGCGGCGAAGGCGCCCTTCTCGACCTTCTCCTCGTCACGCTTCACGTAGACGAGACCGAGGATCACGATCAGCAGGGCCAGCTTCACGCCGAGCTTGATGTTGTCGAGCGGGTTGTCCTCGGCCTGGTTGAGGCCGACCAGTACGACGCCGGTGACCAGCATGGTGAGCGCGCCGTGCAGCATCGCGGGGACGAACCGGGCCGTGCCCCGGCCCATCGCCTTCAACTGGGTGAGGAAGCCGCCGAGCAGCGCGGCGATCCCGATGATGTGCAGGCCGACGAAGAGATGGATGAGTACGTCCATGGGGCCGGAGCCTAATCGGGCGCCCCGGTGTCTCCCCGCACCGGCCTCCCCCGGGCCGCCTGCCCACCCGGGCCACCCGGGCCGCCCGAGCCACCCGGCCCGCCCGAGCCACCCGAGCCACCCGAGCCACCCGAGCCACCCGAGCCACCCGAGCCACCCGAGCCACCCGAGCCACCTGGTGGGCTCATAGCACCCGGGTCTCCCCCGCCACCCGGACAACCGCCGCATCGGTCAGGACTCGGCGTCGAGCCGACACCCGCGGCCCGGGATCGCGGTCGCATACGGTCACCCGGCGGTCCACTCCCGCCACTTCCGCACATGCCGTCACGGCCCCCGCCCGCCCGCGTTTAGCGTCCTCCCCCAGGTGACCGGCTCTCCACCGCCGCCCCTGGCCAGGGGCGGCACCGGTCACTTCCGCCGAAAGGTCCGGCGGCGCCCCGTTCCCCTGTGCGGGCCGCCGCCGGACGCGTCACCGCCTCCCGCTCGGACGGTCGTGCGGCCCGAGTCTTCACGAAAGGATGTGTGCCCTCGTGGCATCGCACCGCAAGCCCGGACACCGTCCGTTCGGCGGCAGGACGGCCCGCACCGCCGCCACCATCGCCCTCGCGGGCGCGGCGACGGCCACGGCGTTCGAGGGCACGGGGTACGCCGAACCGCAGCTCACCCCGGCGCAGGTCAAGGCCAGGGTCGACAAGCTGTACCAGGAGGCGGAGGCCGCCACCGAGAAGTACAACGGGGCGAAGGAGAAGGCCGACAAGGGGCAGCAGCGGCTGGAGACGCTGCAGGACGAGGCGGCTCGCCGGACGGACCGCCTCAACTCGGCGCGCGACACGCTGGGTTCCATCGCCACCGCGCAGTACCGCAGCGGTGGCCTCGACCCCGCGGTGCAGCTCGCGCTCTCCGACGACCCCGACCGGTATCTGGACGGGGCCGCGCTCGCCGAACGCGCCGGGAGCCGGCAGGCCTCGGCCGTGGAAGACGTACGCGAGCAGCTGCGGGAGATCAGGCAGCTGCGCGGCGCCGCACACGTCCAGCTCGCCTCCCTCACGTCACGGCAGGCGGAGCTGAAACGCCAGAAGAAGAAGATCAACGAGAAGCTCGGGAAGGCCCGGGAACTGCTGTCCCGGCTCACGGACGAGCAGCGGGCGCGGCTCGGGGCGGCCGGCGGCACCGGACACGCGTCCCGCTCGTCCGCGCGGGCCCCCGGCGTCCTGCCCTCCGGCGGCGGTGCGGAGGCCGCCCCGGCCACGGCGCCCGGCTCCCGCGCGGGCGCCGCGGTCGCGTACGCCTACCAGAAGATCGGCCGACCCTATGTGTGGGGCGCCACCGGCCCCGACGCCTTCGACTGCTCGGGGCTCACGCAGGCCGCGTACCGCGCCGCGGGCGTCGCACTGCCGCGTACGACGTACGCGCAGATCGGCACGGGACGACGGGTCTCCCGCGCCGAACTCCGCCCGGGCGACCTGGTCTTCTTCTACTCCGGAATCAGCCATGTGGGCATCTACGTGGGGCAGGGCAGGATGATCCACGCCCCCAACCCGTCGGCGCCGGTGCGGCTGGCCCCCATCGACCAGATGCCGTTCGCGGGGGCTACGCGGGTGGTGTGAGGACCCCGTACGGCAAGTGAAGGATTCCGGCCGGACGCGGGTACGCGCTGATGGCATGGGCACGTTCGCGCGGTAGCGTCGACGACAGTCGCGTACCGCCGCCCGTCGTCGCCCCGCATCATCGACGCCCGCCGCCGCTCGAAAGGTCCCGATGCCGCACTCCCCGCTGCCACCGCTTCCGCCGCCGTGGCACCCGCGGACCTGGCCGGACCGGTCGGCGCTGCTTGCCGACCGGGGACGGGCCCTGGAGGAGCTGCGCGCGCGGAGCCTCGGGGTGCACCGGGTGCTGCTGCTCTGGCTGCTGTCGCTCGCGGCGATCATCGGGTGGGCGCTGCTGGTGCTCCCGCTCCAGCAGTTCGAACAGGGCGATCCCACCGGCTTCGTCCTCGGGCCGATCTTCGCGCTCCTCGGCCTGGCCTCCCTCGCCCCACCCGTCGTCGCGATCGCCGTCGGCGTGCGCCGCGACCGCCAGATCCAGCAACTCCTGGACGCCTGGCTGGTGCTGGACAGCCACCCGCCGACCGACGCGCGCCTGCGCTCACCCGGCCTCAGCCTCTTCTGGCTGCTCTCCTCGGCCGGCATGTGCGCGATCGGCCTGTGGGCGTCCCTCGCGGCGGTCGCGGGGGCCGAGCCGACCGCCCACAGTGAGGTCGCCCTCGGGACGGGCACCGGTCTGATCCTGTGGCTGACCGGCCTGATCGGGATCGCGAAGGCCGTACGCCACTACCGGTGGGCGCTGCGCATGCTCGGACCGGCGGCGGCCGGAACACCCCGCTGAGCCCGGCCGCTCACACCAGCCGGCGCGCCGTCGCCCAGCGGGTCAGCTCGTGGCGGTTCGACAGCTGGAGCTTTCTCAGCACCGCGGAGACGTGGGACTCGACCGTCTTGACGGAGATGAACAGCTGCTTGGCGATCTCCTTGTACGCATAGCCGCGGGCGATGAGGCGCAGAACCTCGCGCTCCCGCTGGGTGAGCCGGTCGAGGTCCTCGTCGACGGGCGGGGCGTCGGTCGAGGCGAAGGCGTCGAGGACGAACCCGGCCAGGCGGGGCGAGAAGACCGCGTCGCCGTCCTGGACCCGGAAGATGGAGTTGACGAGGTCACTGCCGGTGATCGTCTTGGTGACATAGCCACGGGCGCCGCCGCGGATGACACCGATCACGTCCTCGGCCGCGTCCGAGACGGACAGGGCGAGGAAACGCACCGGCTGCTCGGGGTCGGCCATCAACGGAGCGCAGCGGCGCAGCACTTCGACGCCGCCGCCGCCCGGCAGGTGGACGTCGAGGAGCACCACCTCGGGTCGGGTGGCCGTGATCACCGTGACCGCCTGGTCGACGTCGGCGGCTTCGCCGACCACCTCCACGCCGGTCCGTTCGGTCTCCCCGATCTCGGCCTGCACCCCCGTACGGAACATGCGGTGGTCGTCGACGAGGACGACCCGCGCCCGGCGCCCGCCCGTGGCGGGCGCTCCGGCCGCCCCCGTGGACTCGCCGGCCGCCGAGGCGCCCGTTTCGGCTGAACTTCCGGGCCCTGCGGACCCCTTGGCCTCGTCCGGCCCGCTCACGTCACTCATGACGTACTCTCCGCCCTCTCCATCTCCAGCTCGACCTCCGTGCCGCCGTCCGGCACCGCGCGCAACCGCGCCGTGCCGCCGTTGCGCTCCATGCGGCCGATGATCGATTCTCTGACGCCCATGCGGTCGGCGGGTATCGCGTCGAGGTCGAAGCCGGGACCGCGGTCCCGGACGGACACGAAGACCGTCCTGCCCTCGACTTCGGCGAAGACCTGCACCGCGCCGCCCTCGCCACCGTACTTGGCGGCGTTCACCATCGCTTCCCGCGCGGCCTGCATCTGTGCGCCCAGCCCGTCGTCGAGCGGGCAGTCCCCGACGACGACCACCTCGATGGGGACGCCGTGCTTGTCCTCGACCTCCGCGGCATTGCGCCGGACCGCCTCGGCGAGGGTGTCCGGCTCCTCCGCCTCGTCCTTGCCGGTGCCCTCCGGTTTGTAGAGCCAGGCGCGCAGGTCGCGCTCCTGGGCGCGGGCCAGGCGCCGCACCTCGCCCGCGCTCTCCGCGTTGCGCTGGATCAGGGTCAGGGTGTGCAGCACCGAGTCGTGGACGTGGGCGGCGACCTCCGCCCTCTCCTGGGCGCGGATGCGCATCAGCCGCTCCTCGGAGAGGTCCTGGGTCATGCGGACCAGGTAGGGGCCGGCGAGGAGCGCTATGCCGACCAGGACCGCGAGCGCCGCCTGGAGGACCGAGCCGAGGTGGGCCGCGGAGCCCTGGAGCACGAAGATGCCCGACACGCCCGCGGTGACCAGCAGGACGCCGGCGGCGGAGCGCAGCAGGGTGAGCGTGCGTCTGCGGCGGCCCACCTCCATCCAGCGGGCCCGCCGCGCGTTGTCCGCCTGGCGCCAGACCAGGGCGACGCCCGCGCCGACGAGCACGGTCGGCCACAGGTAGGCCTTGGCTCCCCCGCCGAGATTCACATTGCCGACGAAGACCATGGCCACGACGACCATGAGCAGCAGCGCGACGATCTGGCCCCGGTCGGGCTTGCGGGCCACGAGTCTGCGCCGGCCGTCGGGCGCGGACTCGGTGGTCACGGACGGCGGCCGCCCGGCATCGACGCCGCCGACTCCCAGCGGCACGAAGAACCAGAACGCCGCATACAGCAGCGCGCCCAGCCCGTCCGCCATGAACAGGCCGACGAACACCAGCCGCAGCCACACGACGGGCAGCCCGAGATGCCCGGCGAGCCCCCGCGCCACGCCCCCGAGCCAGCGGCCGTCGCTGCTGCGGTAGAGCTTGCGCGGGGGCCACGGAACGTCGAGGGGCAGTGCTGCGGCTTCCGGCATGCCATCGATGTTCACACGAGCGGCGGGCCGGAGCATCAGGGTCGGCCCCCGAGACTCCCCTGATCTTCGGAAGCCCGGTGTCCGAACGGTTCCCCCGGCCTCGTCAGGGACGATCTCAGGGTCGGGCCAGGGTCATCCCGGCTCCCCTCACGGCCCCTCGCCCGTCACCATGGACCCATGACAGATCAGCAGCACGCGGCAGCGGAGCCGGACCCCGGCCCGGGCGCCCGGCCGGCCGGTCCCGGTCCGCGGGCCGCCGCGGCGGGCCCGGCGGCCGGTGACGAGCCGCGCGCGCACGGAGCCGGCGAGGGCGCGGCCGGGCCCGCCGCCTCCGGGGCTCCGCACAAGTTCCGGCGCGACCCGCGGCACAAGATGCTGGGCGGCGTCTGCGCCGGGCTGGGCCGGCAGTGCGAGATGGACCCGGTGATCTTCCGGATCGTGCTGGCGGTGCTCGCCGCGACGGGCGGCCTCGGCCTCATCTTCTACGGCTTCGTCTGGCTGTTCGTCCCCCCCGACGACGACGAGGAGAACGAGGTACGCAAGCTGCTGACGGGCCGCGTCGACGGCCAGGCGCTGGCGGCGGTCCTCTTCGCCCTGGTCGGCTGCGGGGTCTTCCTCTCCATGCTGAACAACGGCGGAGTGCTCGCATTCGCCGTCATACTCGCCATCCTCCTGGCGGGCGCCGGGTACTGGTCGCAGCAGCGCGGCGCCCCCGACCCCGACCCGCTCGCAGCGCAGGCCGCGGCAGACGCCCCGCCCGAGGCCAAGGCGCCGCCCGTGCCCTACTCCTCCCCGTCCTGGTGGCGCGACCCGATAGTCAAGGACGGCACGCACGTCGGCGGCACGGGCTATCTCTGGGGTCCCCCGACCTCCCGGGACCGGGATGTCGCAGCCGCGGTGAACATCGCCCGCGGCACGGCACGCGGCCACCTGCGCGCCACCGGCGAGCCCCAGCCCCGCGGCCCTCGCTGGATCGGCGGCTGGGTCTTCCTGACCGCCCTGGTCGCGGGTGCCCTGGGCACGGGCCTGACCTGGGACGACCATGCGTTCGGCACCAGCGTGCAGACCGGACTCGCCTGCGCGCTCGTCGTCTTCGGCACCGGCATCGCGATCAGCTCCTTCCTCGGGCGTACGGGCGCCGGCACGGTCCTGCTGGCGGTCCTCACCGCCGGGCTGCTCGCCTGCGCCGCGGCCCTGCCCGGCGACATCAGCACCCACTGGGTCCGCACCGAATGGACCCCCGCGGCCGTCTCCGACGTGGAGCGGACCTACGACCTCGGTACGGGCGTCGGCACCCTGGACCTGAGCCGCCTGGACCTCGCGAAGGGGCAGACGGTGAGCACGCACGCGGAGGTCGGTGCGGGCCGGCTCAGGGTGGTGGTCCCCGAGGACGTGACCGTGCGGCTGGACGTCGAAGTGGGCGTCGGGGACATCCAGTTGCCGGGCGACGACAGCAAGGACGTGGACGTGCAGCCAGGAAGGACCAAGCATCTGACGCTTCCGCCGACGACCGGCGGCAGGAGCGGGGGCACGCTCGACCTCCAGCTGGAAGTCGGCGTCGGACAGGCGGAGGTGGCTCGTGCCACGTCATGAGTTCCAGCCGGGGAAGCTGGTCGCGGGCTGTTTCCTCATCCTCGCGGGCATCGTGTACGCGGGTGACGCGGGCGGCCTGTGGGAGACCCCGTGGTTCGCGGTGATCCCGATCGTCGCGGGCGGCCTGTGCCTGGCGGGGGCGGTGGCGTCGGTCTCCCATGCGATACGCCGGCGCCGGTCGGCCCGGGCGGACCGGACGTCCGGGGACGTGAGGGTGTCCCGCTAGCGGAGGTTCAGCGACGACCGCCCGCGCGTCGGATGCGCCGCGCGCGCAGGGCGGCGTCCACGGACAGGACCGAGGCACCGGCGAGGACGAGGGGCAGCCAGGCGATCAGGTACGCGAGATCGTTTCCGTAGTAGTAGGGATCGGAGGCCCAGCTCACCGTCAGCCACAGGCTGAGGGAGATCAGTGCGCCGCCGAGGGCGGCCAGGCGGGCCAGCAGCCCGATGAGGGTGCCGATGCCGACGGCCAGCTCGCCGAGGGCGATGGCGTAGCCGAAGCCGACGGGGTTCCTGAGGGCCAGGTCGACGAGGGCCGGGATCGCCGAGGAGCCGCGAGCGGAGTTCATCAGGTCGCCGATGGAGCCCGCTCCGGCGTCCTTCATGAAGGCGCTGTCGGTCAGTTTGTCCAGGCCGGCGTAGATGAAGGTGACGCCCAGGAAGAGACGCAGAGGGAGCAGCGCGTACCGGGTGGCGGTGTCCCGCCAGCCCCGGTCTCCTTCGGAGTACGTGTCCGGACGCATGCCGTGAATCATCGTGCCGCCGCCTCTCGCCCCGCCCAGCCGTTGCCCTCACCAGACCATACGTACGCCGTCCCGCAGGCACTCACGCTTCCCCGTCACGCTCAACGCGACCGACGCGCCCCTGCGAACTCGGGGGCCCCGCCCCCTGCCCACCGGCACCCGGCGCCGACAGGGTGCCGCCGACGCCCACCCTCCCCCACCGGCGCGCGTGTCCGCAGCCGGTGGCAACAGGCCCGCACCCGCGCTCCCACCGAAGGGGCCGTGCCGGTACATCAGATGCCCGTTGCAGGTCGGGCAGAAGGCTCCGGTCCACTCCCGTGTCCAAGGTGCACGCCCGACATGCGACGGGCGGATGTACCGGCGCGGCCCCGACCCACCACCGCAGCGCGGGCGCCCCACCCACCGGACCGAAGCCACCGCGCGCCAGGCGGCCCGAGCCCCGGCACGCACCCGGCACAGCCGGCCGGCACAGCCGGCCGGCCGCCCGACCCCCTCAGTCCGTCACGTCGATCGCGCACCGGTTCGTCTCCACGCCCGCCGCCGTGACCACCTGCACCTCCACCCGCCCCGGCTCCACATCCACCGGAACCGGCACGGTCAGCACCGCATCCGTGGGGTTGCTGAACCCCCCGGGCACCGGCACCAGCGGCACGTGCACGTGGACCGGCCCGATCCGGACGACCATCCGGGACAGCCGGTCCGCCGTCCCCGCCCCCGGCGGCACGAACCCGGCCCCCCGGATCTCGATGTCGTCCCCCGTACGGATCGGCGCGTCGAGGTCACCCGCCTCCCGTGCGCGGACGACGGAGAGAATCACCGGACGCCCGCCCTCCGCGTACTTCCCGGCGACATAGGTCGCGGCGGAGACGAGCACCAGCACAGCGAGCCCCCACGGCAGGTCGGGCAGCTGCTCCGGCCGCCGGGCCAGCCGCACCACCGCGAAGAGCAGCGCGACCGCGCCGACCACCACGTACTGGATGTCGGTGAAGCTGCCCCGGCCCGAGTCGTCGGTCAGCAGATCGGCGGCCCGGGGCCGGTCCGCCCGCACCTTCTGCAGGCGCTGCCCGAGCACCCGCAGGCCCACCACCCGCCGCACCAGCACCGCGATCCCGCACACCACGGCGACCACGGCGACCGTGCCCGCGCCGCGGGCGAGTTCGAGTCCGGCGATGAGCCGGTCCCGCTCACCGTGCCCGGACGCCACGGCCAGCTGTCCCACGAGCACGAGCACGGCGTACACCACGAGGACGACCCAACTCGCCGCCACCGCACGGGAGGTTGAGAGCCGGTTGTCCTCGCCGACGACGGGGGCGAGTACCCCGCCGCGCGCCCGGTGGACGTACCCCGCTCCCGTGAGCAGCGCGCCCACGAGCAGCGCGGCCGCCAGCCCCGCGGTCCGCGCGTCCGTCCACCCCGCTCCGATGGCGGTGAGGGCCTGTACCAGGAGCAGTACTCCCACTACCGCCCAGACCGCGACCGCGGTGCGGTGCCACAGCCGTCCCAGCCAGGCCTCGCCCTCGACGCGCGCGCGCTCGGCGACGAGGTCCGCGGCCTGGGTGAGCTCGTCCGACACCCACTGCCGGGACGCGGACACGGAGTGCGCGACCGCGGCGGGCAGCCCCTGCCCGGCGGCGAACTCATCGCGTCTGGCGAGGAATGCGGCGACCGCGCGCCGGTGCCCCTCGCGGGCCCCGTGCGGACAGTCCCCGCACGTGCACCCGCCCCCGTGCGGCCCCTGCCCGGACCCGCGCCCCGAACCCGACCCGGCTCCGGCCCCGTACCCGGACCCGTACCCAGCCCGATACCCGGACCCATACACGGCACCCGCACCCGGGCCCGCACCAGCACCAGCACCAAGCCCCGTGCGGGCCCCGGCGGCCCCCGCTTCGCTTCCCGCGCCGGACGCCCCCGCGCGGGTCCCGGAGCCGTCCCCGGAGCCGTCCCCGGGGCCACCCCCCGCACCGCGCTCCCCGCCGTGTCTCCCCTCCTGCACCGCCACGCCCGCTGCCGCCTTCCCCACAACGAAGAGTTCCCGCAGGTTCCTGCGAGCTCGGGGATCCCGGGGGATCCCGCGTCACATGCTCCCGTGCCGCCGGGCCTCCCGTACGCCTGACCGCCTCACAACTGCGTGACAACCGCCCCGCGACGACAGCGCATTGTGCCGTACCGGACACACTCCGCGTTCACCGGGTGCGGTCAGCGGGGGTGAAGGACCGGATCCCGTGTTGACCGGCCTCGCTAGCTCAGCAGATCGGGCTCGCTGCGGCTGATGTCCTGCCACAGAGGCTGGTAGTTGATCCACGCCACCAGGTCGCCGCCGAGCTGCTCGCGGGTCGCGACCGCCTGCCTGTGGTCGATGACGACCGGGCGCCCGGCCGCCCGTGCGGTGAGCTGGACCTGGCACGAGCGTTCCATCGAGAGGAACCACCAGGCCGCCGCGTCCACCGAGTCGCCGACGGTCAGCAGCCCGTGGTTGCGCAGTAC
This sequence comes from Streptomyces sp. NPDC005551, assembly GCF_042871785.1. NCBI lineage: Bacteria > Bacillati > Actinomycetota > Actinomycetes > Kitasatosporales > Streptomycetaceae > Streptomyces > Streptomyces sp. NPDC005551. Next base: position 143,808 of record NZ_JBIAJE010000008.1, read on the forward strand.
GAGTGCCTTGCGGCTGGCGAGCGCGGAGGCGATCCGGCGGCCCTCCTCGGCGTCGACGGCGACTCCGCTGTAGCTGTCGTACAGAGCGTGGTCCTCGTAGAACGCGCAGGACTCCTGGGTGATCGGGTCGAGCAACTCGCCCAGCGCGGCGAGGGCGCGCCCGTGCACGGAGTGGCAGTGGGCGACGGCCACCACGTCCGGGCGGGCGGCGTGCACCTGGGCGTGCACGGTGAAGGCGGCCTGGTTCACGTGGTAGCGGCCCTCGATCACCTGCCCGTCCTGGTTGGCGAGGACCAGGTCGCCGACCGTGACGTGCTTGAACGGCATGCCGAAGGGGTTGACCCAGAAGCAGTCGCTGTACTCCGGGTCGCGCGCGGTGATGTGGCCGGAGACCCCGTCCTCGAAGCCGAACCGCCCGAAGATCCGCAGCGCGCCCGCCAGCCGCTCCTTGCGGTGGCGCCGCTCGTCGTCCAGCGACTCGTGCATCGGCGGCATGGCGAACCGCAGCCGGTCGGTGGGTACGGGCAGGGGCGGCTTGGGCCCGTGCATATGTCCTCCAGCACTGGCGTGTCGGTACGGAGCGGAAGTTACCCGGGGTCAGCGCAGGAGAACAGGGCCGCTCCGGGAAGTGAGTGCACAACCGTTACGCGAGGTTCCTGGTCCCCGGGTACCCACGTGAGGTCGCCCGGATACCCGACAGAAGATGTCCGGTATCCGGGCGAGACTCCTCGTATGACCGGTACGACGACGAACTGGGCGGCCTTCGCCGCCGCCGAACCCGAGCTGGCCCGGACGGTGCAGAACCGCTTCGGAGCCTTCACCCATCACGTCCTGGCGACCCTGCGCAAGGACGGTTCTCCCCGCACGACCGGGATCGAGGTGCGCTTCCTGCACGGCGAGCTGTGGCTCGGCATGATGCCGGGCTCGCTGAAGGCGCTGGACCTGCGCCGGGACTCCCGTTTCGCGCTCCAGGCGAATCCGGGACCGGGGACGGACCTGGGCGGAGGTGACGTGCGCGTCGCCGGGCGGGCCGTCGAGGTGCGCGACCCCGAGGTCGTACGGCGCTACGCGGACGCCGTGAACCCGCCGGACCCGGCCGCCTTCCACCTCTTCCGCGCGGAGCTGACCGAGGTCGTGCGGACGTGTGTGCAGGACGACACGTATCTGGTCGTGCAGGTCTGGCAGCCGGGGGCGCCGGTGCGAACCGTCAGACGCACCTGAGCACACGGGGGCGCCTCCGGTACGGGACGCAGCCCTGAGCCCACCTGAAGGGGCCCCGGGTTCCGACCATGCGCCCGGGCACACGTGAAGAGACATGTGAAGGGGCGCCGCCCGGTACGGACGGCGCCCCTGTCAACGGTCCTCGTCACCCTTCACGTGCCGCGGCGCGTGAGAGGCAGGGGAGGGCTCACTCCCACTCGATGGTGCCCGGGGGCTTGGAGGTCACGTCGAGCACGACGCGGTTGACGTCCGCGACCTCGTTCGTGATCCGGGTCGAGATCTTCGCCAGGACGTCGTACGGCAGGCGCGACCAGTCCGCCGTCATGGCGTCCTCGGAGGAGACGGGGCGCAGCACGATCGGGTGGCCGTACGTGCGGCCGTCGCCCTGGACGCCGACCGAGCGCACGTCCGCGAGCAGGACCACCGGGCACTGCCAGATGTCGCGGTCGAGGCCGGCCTTCGTCAGCTCCTCGCGGGCGATGGCGTCGGCGTGCCGGAGCAGGTCGAGCCGCTCCTTGTTCACCTCGCCGACGATACGGATGCCGAGGCCCGGGCCCGGGAAGGGCTGGCGCTGGACGATCTCCTCCGGCAGGCCGAGCTCCTGGCCGACCATCCGGACCTCGTCCTTGAACAGCTTGCGCAGCGGCTCGACGAGCTGGAACTCGATGTCCTCGGGGAGTCCGCCCACGTTGTGGTGGGACTTGATGTTCGCCGTGCCGGTGCCGCCGCCGGACTCGACGACGTCCGGGTAGAGCGTGCCCTGCACCAGGAAGGCGACGTCCTCGCCCTCCGCGGCCTCGGCGACGATCTCGGCCTGGGCCTGCTCGAAGACCCGGATGAACTCGCGGCCGATGATCTTCCGCTTCTCCTCGGGGTCCGAGACTCCCTTGAGGGCGGTGAGGAAGCGGTCCTCGGCGTCGACGACCTTCAGCTGGACGCCGGTCGCCGCGACGAAGTCCTTCTCGACCTGCTCGGTCTCGCCCTGGCGCATCAGGCCGTGGTCGACGTACACACAGGTCAGCTGGGAGCCGATGGCCTTCTGGACGAGGGCGGCGGCGACCGCGGAGTCCACGCCGCCGGACAGGCCGCAGATGGCGCGCTTGGTGCCGACCTGCTCGCGGATGAGGGCGACCTGCTCGTCGATGACGTTGCCGGTGGTCCAGTCCGGCCTCAGGCCCGCGCCGCGGTACAGGAAGTGCTCGAGCACCTGCTGGCCGTGCGTGGAGTGCATGACCTCGGGGTGGTACTGGACCCCGTACAGCTTCTTCTCGTCGTTCTCGAAGGCCGCGACCGGGACGACGTCCGTGGAGCCCGTGACCGTGAAGCCCTCGGGGGCGGCGGAGCAGGCGTCGCCGTGCGACATCCAGACCGACTGTTCGTCCGGGGTGCCCTCGAAGAGGGTGGAGCCGGGCTTCGAGACGTGCAGCGGCGTCCGGCCGTACTCGCGGGCGCCGGTGTTGTCGACCGTGCCGCCGAGGGCCGTGGCCATCAGCTGGAAGCCGTAGCACATGCCGAAGACGGGGACGCCGGCCTCGAAGATCGCGCGGTCGAGGCGGGGGGCGCCCTCCGCGTACACCGACGAGGGGCCGCCGGAGAGGATGATCGCCGCCGGGTTCTTGGCGAGGATCTCCTCGACCGGCGTGGTGCTCGGCACGATCTCGCTGTAGACCCGGGCCTCGCGGACGCGGCGGGCGATGAGCTGGGCGTACTGCGCGCCGAAGTCGACGACCAGGACGGTGTCGGGGGTGGCGGCAGCGGAGGGTGCTGATGGCACGGTTTGCCTTCCGGCGGGCTGCAGAGTCTGTACGTCCGATTCTAACGGGGTGCGCGGAGAACCCGTTTCCGTCCCCGTTTCCGTCCCCATGGGCTCCGCTCCCGGGCCCCTGCCTAAGCTGCCGCGCCTGCGCGCTCGTCCCGGACCTCCGCCCCGACTCGCCCCCCTGCCCCCCGACCCCACGCCGCGCCTGCGCCCCCGCTTCCCCGACCCCATGCCGCGCCTGCGCCCACGTCGTCCCTCACCCCCTGCGCGCCTGCGCCCCCGTCCTCGGACTCCGGACGGGCGGCACATCCTTGCCGGTGCCGGGCGAAAGGGTTTCCGCCGGACGGCCGCGCCGTGCATACTGCTCGCATGCTCTCGCACCAGACGTTCGTCTTTACCTATGGCAACCGGCCCACCGGCTGCCATGGTCGTGCTGCTTGAGCAACTGACAAGCGACTTCCCAGGCGCCCCGGGCCGACAAGGCCCGGGGCGTCTGGCGTTTCCCGGGTCCTGCCGCTCCGGGGCACCCTTCCGCAAAGGAGCCCCACCATGGCCGACGTACTCGACAGGACCGGCGCGCGCACCGACGAGGCCGCCGACGTGATCACCGGCGCCCGTGAGCGCATCGACGCCCTGGACGACCGGATCATCGGTCTCGTCCAGGAACGGATGGCCGTCTCCGCGGTGATCCAGGAGGCGCGGATCACCTCGGGCGGGCGCCGGGTGAACCTCTCGCGCGAGATGGAGATCCTCGGCCACTACCGGGACGCGCTGGGCGGGCCCGGCACCTCCCTGGCGATGACGCTCCTCGAGCTGTGCCGTGGCCGCGTCTGAGGCCGTCCGGGTCGCGGCCGTCACGGGCGGCCGGGTGCAGCCGCGTCCGTATGCCCTCTCACCCGTACGGCGCGTGACCGGACGGCGCGGGCTTCGTTGTCCGTGGTGTCCGTGCCAGCCAGGGGCGGGCCCGAAAGAACCACGCGTGGCTCCGCTGGGGCGATGAGACGTACGGATCGTGCCGTGCGTCGTGGGACCTCGCCTCAGAATCGTGACCGGACGGCAGGGGACAGCGGCCCGGTCATTCAAGAGAACGGCCGGCTCCGGGGACGCCCGGGGCCGGCCGCCGGAATCGTCCCGCGGGCCCCCGTGTCCGCCGCCTCAGGCACGGTCTCCGCCTCGGCCTCAGCCGGTGGCCTTCTCGACCTTGGCCAGCTGCTTCTCGATGATCTCGGACGGCACCTTCACCTTGTCCGGGGCCAGCATGTTCATCGAGGTGAAGGCCACGACGACGGTCCCGACCCGGACGACGGTGAAGGCCGAGGGCACCTCCGCGCCCTCGATGGAACCCCGGAGCCGGTAGGCGACGGACTCGTCCCCGAGGTCCGGGTCCTTGAGCGCCTTCACGTCGCTGTAGCGGTAGCCGGTGTGCTTGTAGGCCGTGCACTTGCCCGTCGCCGTGCGCAGTCCCGCGAGTACCTCGTCGGCCTCGCCCGACCTGTACGAGAGGAGCGCGAGGGAGGTGACCGAGGCGTCGAGGTCGTCCTTGGCGGTGAAGCTGCGGCCGACGCCGGCCCGCGCCGTGGGGTCGGTGGTGAACAGGAACATGTCGGCGATCGGCTGGCACGCGTCCGGGGTGGCCGGTACGGAGTCGAGCGAGACGTCCGAGGCGGCCGTCTTCTCCACCCCGTAGCCCTTGACCTCGCCGTCCGCGAGGGCGGCCTCGTCCAGCTGGGCCCGCGTCAGCACGGCGGACGCGTCGGCGGTCGCACTCTCCTTCGCCTTGCCGGCGTCCTGCGGCCCGTCGGTGCTTTCCGGCTCCTCCGCGTTCTTCGCCGCGCCGGAGGCGCCGGCGGTCGCCGTGGCGGTCTTCACCGGCTTCGAGCCCTTGCCGTCGTCGCCCCCGCCGCACGCCGCACTGCACCCCAGCGCAGCCACGACCGCGAGCGCCGCCGTGGCTCGCGACACCTTTGACTTCACGTTCCCCACCTTCAGGTTCTTCCTCACGGGGGCCGCGTCGAGACCGACGCACCCGGCGCGCCACGATGACACAGGCTCCGGCACGCGGGGCACCGGGCTCCGCCGCCCCGCCCCACGGCTCCGCGGCCCCGCGGCCCCGCGGCCCCGTGGCTCCACTGCCCCGCCGCACGGCGCGATCACCGTGTGACCCAGCCCACATAAAGATCCTGTGAGCGAGAGGGCAACCATTCCCCACCGGCACAGGTCACACCTGCTGAACCAACGGCCACACCCGCGCCCCACCGCGGAGGCCTCCCGAACTTTTCGCGTGCCGCGTCACCGCGGCACGCCGGACTTACGAGGTCTTCATGAAGCTTCGCCGTGCCATGGCCGTCACGGCCGCGGCGGCCGCCATAGCCCCGCTGGCACTGCTGTCGGCACCGACCGCGTTCGCGGAGGAGCCGGGTCCGACCCTGACGCCGAGCGCCACCGTCACGGAGACGGTGCCCGCGCCCAGCACCCCCGAGGCCACACCTCCGTCCAGCACGCCCGCCGGTACGCCCAGCACGGCGGCGCCGTCGACGTCGGCCCCCGCGGCCTCCACGACTCCCTCGGGCACGCCGTCGGCGACGCCGGGCGACGAGCCGACCGACCCCGAGGTCCCGTACTGCGAGGACGTCGACGAGGAGTACGGCGACGCCAAGGTGTCCGCCGACATCAAGGGCCTCCCCGGCAAGATCGTCGCGGGCAGCGGTTACCACGCGTTCGAGCTGACCGTCACGAACGACTCGAAGATCGACATCGAGGGCGTCGCCTTCTACGCCGAGATCGAGAACTACGAGCTCGACGAGTCGAAGTACCTGAGCAAGTACGTGGACCTGGAGTTCAAGAACCCCGAGTCCGGCAAGTGGACCCGCATCGGCGACGACTCGTGGGCCGGTGACTACTTCTTCTACGCCGAGACGCTGAAGTCGAAGCAGACCGAGTCGGTCGACCTGCGCGTCAGCATCGACAAGAACGCCCCCGCGGGCGACGCCTACTCCTTCGGCTCCGGCGCCTACCTCGACAACGTCGACGGTCAGGACTGCGTCGCCGAGGGCTGGGCCCAGTACGACTTCGTGGTCCTCAAGCCCGGCTCCGAGAACCCGAACCCGGGTGAGGCCGAGCCGGGTGACGACGACGAGAAGGACCCGGTCAAGAGGCCGCAGGGCGACGTCTCCGAGCTGCCGACCGGCAGCCTCGCCGAGACGGGCTCCAGCTCCGCACTGCCGGTCATCGGTCTCGTCGGCGGTGTCGCCGTCGTCGCCGGTGCCGGAGCGGTGTTCGTGGTGCGTCGCCGCAAGTCCGGTGACGCCGCCGCGTAGGGCGGACCACCCGGGGCTCACGCCTCGCACCTGAAGAAGGACCTGTGCTCGGAGGGGGGCACAGGTCCTTCTTCATGCGTGCGGGGGCCCGCGGAGGTCAGCTCTTGGGCGGCACCGCCGGCATCCCGAGGAACGGCAGCCGCAGTGCGCCGAACGCGTCCGCGGGGACGGCGGGCGACCGCGGCTCGACCGCCTTGAGCCGCTCGTACGCCGCTCCCTGGGCCGGACGCGGGTCCGCCTCGCCCTTGTTCGGCCAGTACGACATCGCGCGCTCGGCCTGGGCGGTGATGGTGAGGGACGGGTTGACGCCGAGGTTCGCGGAGACGGCGGCACCGTCGACGACGGAGATGCCCGGGTGTCCGTAGAGCCGGTGGTACGGGTCGATCACGCCCGTCTCCCGCGAGTCGCCGATCGGGCAGCCGCCGAGGAAGTGGGCGGTGAGCGGCGTCCCCATCAGCTCACCGACGTTGCTGCCGGCGAACCCGTTGATCTCGGCGGCGAGCGCGGTGGCCGCCTCCGAAGCCGCCCTGATCTGCTTGGGGTTGGGCGCCCCGTGTCCCTGACGTGCCGTCAGCAGCCCCTTGCCGGCTCCCGTCGGCTTCAGGTACGTCGTCAGCGAGTTGTCCAGGGACTGCATCACCAGTCCGATGATGGTGCGCTCGGACCAGCGCCGGTTGGAGAACGAACGCACCGTCTGCACCGGGTGCCTGGCCGCGTTGAGCAGCCAGCCGAGAGCGCGCGAGGAGTTCTCCGCGTACGGGACCTGGAGGATGGACAGGCTGCCCATCGCGTTCGAGCCCCTGCCGTAGCGGACCGGCTCGATGTGGGTGTCGTCGTCCGGGTGGATCGACGAGGTGATCGCGACCCCGCGGGTGAAGTCGGCCTTCGGCTCGCCGTGCGCCTTGCGGTAGCGGCGGTTGTCGGTCTGGGCGCCCACCAGCGCCTCGGAGTTGGTGCGGGTCAGCTCACCCAGCCGGGCGGACAGGTACGGCAGCTGGCCGCCCGACTTCATCCGGTGCAGCAGGGTCTGCGTGCCGTAGGTGCCGGCGGCTATGACGACGCGGCGCGCGGTGAACGTACGGCCCTGTCCCTTGCGGCGGTCGTCGGTGGGCAGGGTCCGGACGGCGTACCCGCCCCGCGAGTCGTCGGTGACGGACACGACGGTCGTCATGGGGTGGACGACGGCGCCCGCCTTCTCGGCGAGGTGGAGGTAGTTCTCGTTGAGGGTGTTCTTCGCGCCGTGGCGGCAGCCGGTCATGCACTCGCCGCACTCCAGGCACGCCTTGCGGTCCGGTCCCGCGCCGCCGAAATAGGGGTCCGCGACCCGCTCCCCCGGCTCGGCCCGCACGTCGCCCTCGGCGTCCTGCCCGTCCCCGAAGAAGACGCCCACCGGCGCCATGTGGAAGGTGTCGCCCACCCCCATGCGTTCGGCGGCCGCCTTCAGGTGGACGTCGGACGGGGTCATCGTCGGGTTGAGCCGCACGCCCAGCATGCGCCGGGCCTGGTCGTAGTACGGCTTCAGCTCCTCCTCCCAGTCCGTGATGTCCTTCCACTGCGGGTCCTCGAAGAAGGGCTTCGGCGGTACGTAGAGGGTGTTGGCGTAGTTGAGGGAGCCGCCGCCGACGCCGGCGCCCGCCAGCACCATGACGTTGCCCAGCAGATGGATGCGCTGGATGCCGTACATGCCGAGCTTCGGAGCCCACAGATAGTTCTTGACGTCCCAGGAGCTCTTGGGCAGCGATGCGCGGGTGAAGCGGCGGCCCGCCTCCAGCACGCCGACCCGGTAGCCCTTCTCGGTCAGGCGCAGCGCGGTGACGGACCCGCCGAAGCCGGAGCCGACGACGACGACGTCGTAGTCGTACGCCTCGTCGGGGCTCACCTCAGGGGGGCCGGCCGCGGTCTCGGCGAGGGCGTCCGCGGGGGCGGCCGCATCCGGTTTCCGGACAGAGTTCTCCTGTGACACGTGCTCTCCTCGTTGAAAGCGGGCTGTCTGGGCTGCCGGGACTCCCCAGGTCGTGTCCGCGAAGTCCCGTCGTCCGCCCGGAGGGCGGAACAGGCGGGACTTCGCGGACACGGCCTAGCGAAGGCGCAGGGCCTTCATGGCCCGCAGGCTCCGGCTCATGAACGCGGCGTACTTCTCGTCGTCCATGCCGAGCGACGGCGCCATCGGCAGCAGCCGCTGCTGGGCGACGGTCTGCGCCTCGGTGTACTTGAGGATGCCCTCGGAGCCGTGGCGGCGGCCGAGGCCGGAGTCCTTCATGCCGCCCATCGGCGACTGGACGCTGCCGTACGCGGACGCGTAGCCCTCGTTGATGTTGACGGTGCCGCTGCGGAGCCGGGCCGCGACGGCGCGTCCGCGCCGCCCGTCCTTCGTCCAGACCGAGGCGTTCAGGCCGTACGGCGTGTCGTTGGCCCGTTCCACCGCCTCGTCCTCGGTCCGGAAGCGGTAGACGGACACGACGGGGCCGAAGGTCTCCTCGGTGCAGACGGCCATGGGCGACTCGACACCGTCGAGGATGGTCGGCTCGAAGAAGTACGGGCCGATGTCCGGGCGGGCCACACCGCCGGCCACGACCCGGGCCCCCTTGGCGACCGCCTCGGCGACGTGCCGGGTGACGGTCTCCAGCTGCCGCTCGCCGACCAGCGAACCCATGTCGGCGCCGTACGCGAGGGACGTGCCGAGGCGCATCGCCCTGGTGCGGGCGGCGAACCGCTCGAGGAACGCGTCCGCGACGGACTCGTGGACGTACAGCCGCTCGATGGAGATGCAGAGCTGGCCGGCGGAGGAGAAGCAGGCGCGGACGGCACCCGCGGCGGCCTTGTCGAGGTCGGCGTCGGCGAGCACCAGCATGGCGTTCTTGCCGCCGAGTTCGAGGGAGACGCCGACCAGGCGGGCGGCGGCGCCCTGCGCGACCTCGCGGCCGGTGCGCGTGGAACCGGTGAAGGAGACGTAGTCGGCGTGCCGGACGACCTCGGGGCCGACGACCGGGCCCTCGCCGATGACGACCTGGAAGACCTCGGCGGGCAGCCCGGCCTCGATGAGCAGGTCACGTGCCCACAGCGCGGTCAGGCAGGTCTCCGTGTCGGGTTTCATCACGACGGCGTTGCCCGCGACGAAGGCGGGGAGCGCGTCGCCGACGGACAGCTCCAGGGGGTAGTTCCAGGGTGCGATCTGGCCGACGACACCGCGCGGGTGACGCAGCTCGGTGACCTTGGTGAGCGTCGGGACGGCGCCGGCGTGCCGCTTGGGCCCGAGATACGAAGGGGCCTTGCGGCCGTAGTGCCGGGCGGCGACGGCCACCGCCTGCACCTCCTCGTGGGCGTGCAGCCGGGCCTTGCCGGTCTCCAGCTGGATCAGGTCGAGGACCTCGGCCTGCCGGGCGAGCACCAGGTCGTGGAAGCGGAGCAGCACGGCGGCGCGCTCGCGGACCGGGACCGCGGCCCAGACGGCCTGCGCCTCGCGGGCCCGCTCGAAGGCCGTACGGACGTCGTCGGGAGTGGACTCGGGCAGATCCGCCAGCTTCGCGCCGGTGAGCGGCGTGTGGTTGGCGGTACGGCCGGAGCCGGCCACGCCCTTGGTGAGCTGGGCGACCAGCTCGGGCGTGACGACGTCGGCGGCGGTGCGGGCGCCCTTGGGGGCGGGCGCGAGGGGGTTGGTGCCGTGGGCACCGGTGCCGGTGGTGCCCGTCCCGGCCGTGTCGTCGGTGCCGGTCTTCTCCGGGGCCTGCGAGTCCGTCATGAGCCGCAGCGTATGCCCGCCCGTACGCTTTGGGTACCCGTCGGTAACGGGCTTTCACGGAGTACACACACGGTGCCAGTGATCGCTGGCAACGAATGCGCTGATCAGCGCGTTGTGGCTCCGGCGATCACGGAATGGTCACTCGTGGCGGAGCGCAGCAAAGGGTGATGCCCGTCCGCCTGACCGGCCGCACCACCACCGTCGACACCACGACCGGCGAGGTACTACGTACCTACACCTCCTCCGCCGAGCCGACGGGCAGTCTGCTCACCACCTGCGGCAACCGCCGCGCCTCCCGCTGCCCCGCCTGCTCCCGCCTCTACGCCGCCGACACCTACCACCTCATCCGCGCCGGCCTGTCCGGCGGAAAAACCGTCCCCGACACCGTCCGCACCCACCCCCGCGTCTTCGCCACCCTCACCGCACCCTCCTTCGGCCCCATCCACAACCGCCCCACCGCTCCCGGCGGCGACACCAGGCCCTGCCGCTGCCACCAACTCCACGGACCCACGGACCCACGGACGCCTTGCTGGGCACGCTGCTGAACCCGGCGACGTACGACTACACAGGCGCGGTCCTGTTCAACGCCCACGCCTCCACCCTGTGAGCCCGCTTCACCATCTACCTGCGCCGCCAGCTCGCCGCCCGGCTCGGCCTCACGCAGAAGGCCGCCCGCGCTGTGCTGCGGATCTCCTTCGCCAAGGTCGCCGAGTACCAAAAGCGCGGCCTGGTTCACTTCCACGCCGTGATTCGGCTCGATGGCCCCGACGGCAACATCACGCCCCGCCCCGTCTGCGACCGTCGCCGTGCTTACGGACGCCATCCGGGCCGCAGCCCTCCGGGTCCGGGTGGCCGTCGCCTCGGACGCCATCGGGGAGCGCGAACTCACCTGAGGCACGCAGCTCGACGTGCGCGAGATCGCCGCCTTCGGCGCCGGCGCCGAACTCACCGATCAGGCCGTGGCCGCTTACGTGGCCAAGTAGTACGCCACCAAGTCCGCCGACGCCTCCGGCACTCTCGACCACGCCTGTTCTGCCGCCCCTGCCAGGGACGCGGCGCCACCCTCTTGCCCCACGGCACCCCGCTCCCCTGCACCGCCTGCGACGGCACCGGACAGGCCCGCCCCCTGCCCCAGCTCGCCGTCGCCCGGCACGTGCGGCAGATGATCCGCACCTGCTGGGAGCTGGGCAAGCTGCCCGAGTTCGCCGAACTGAAGCTCTGGAAGTGGGCGCACATGCTCGGCTTCCGGGGCCACTTCTCCACCAAGTCCCGCCGCTACTCCACCACCCTCGGCGCGCTGCGCGCCGAGGCCGCACATGGCGCACCGAACAGGCCCACGCCGGCCTCCCCGAACTGGACCCGACAACCACTCTCGTCGTCGGCCACTGGGACTACCAGGGCTCGGGCTACAACCCCGGCGGCGCGCTCCTCGCGGCCCACGTCTGGCACCGCCGGGAACTGAAACGCCGGTTCATCGCCGAAGGGGGCTGCGGATGAACGCGCAGGAACCCGCCCCGACCCGGCGGGGACTGAGTACGCCGGAAGAGCTGCTGACCGTGCCCCAGGTCATGGCCCGCCTCCAACTCGGCCGCTCCGCCGTCTACGACCTGCTCCGCACCGGCCAGCTCGCCTCGATCACCCTCGGTCGCGCCCGCCGCATCCCCACCCACGCGCTGACCGACTTCATCCGCACCCGCCTCGAACAGGAAGTCGCCTGATGACCACACCCCGAGACAACCCCGCCTCCCGCCGCGTACGCGCCAACGGCGACGAAACCCAGCGCAAGGACAGCCGCTGGGAAGCCGCCGGATACGTCCTCGCCCCCAGCAACGCCCGCAAGCGCGTCCGCGTCTACGGCACAACCCGCAAGGAAGCGCTGGCCAAGCTCACCGCTAAGGACGTCCGCACCTGGCTCAACCAGCTCCGCACCACCTGCCAGTGCTGCACCCGCGGCCTCGACACCGCCCGCGACCAACCCCTCTGCTGCGCCGCCGGAAAGTGCTGCTCCAAGCAGCTCTCACCCCTGACCCTGGCCTACGTGCACTCCGTCCTCAAGTCCGCCCTGGAGCACGCGGTACGTGAGGAGGAGATCCCGCGCAACGTCGCTCGCAATGTCCGCACCGGCACACCCCGCCCCCGCCGCTTCGAACCCCTCACCGCCGACGAAGCGCGCACGTTCCTGGCCACCACCAGTGGGCACCGGTTGCAGCCGCTGTTCGAACTCGCCCTGCGCACCGGACTCCGCAAAGGCGAACTCCTCGGCCTGCGCTGGGAAGACCTCGACCTGGCCGGCGGAACCGCCAGCATCCGACGCACCCTCCAGCGCACCAACTCCGGCGGCCTGACCGCCCTCCCGACCAAGACACAGAGTTCCGAACGGCGCATCGCCCTGCCGACACCATGCCTGCGCTCCCTCGAACAGCACCGCGACCGACAACGCCAGGAACGCAAAGCGGCAGGCAAGGACTGGCAGGACAGCGGCTACGTCTTCACCCGACCCAACGGTGCCCCGATCGAAGGGGCCACCCTCACCCGGCACTTCACCGCTCTGCTCCACCGGGCGAGGCTTCGCCGGATCCGTTTCCACGACCTCCGCCACTCGACCGCGACCCTCCTCCTGGAACAGGGCGTCGAACTCGTCGTCATCAAGGAACTGTTGGGACACGCCCACATCGGCGTCACCGCCACCGTGTACGCCCACGTCCGGCTCCGCCTCCAGCGCGACGCCATCGACCTCCTCAGCCACGCCCTCCATGGCCCCGCCGGGGCCGTCAACCGGCTCGATGAAGGCGGCGAACCGCCCCTCTGCGCCGCACCCGTCCGCTGACGTTGCCGTCAACTACTGCCGTCAGATACCCCAGAGGCCCCACCGGAAGAAATCTCCGGTGGGGCCTCTGCACTATTTCCAAAGGGTCGCCTCGGAAGTTCTCAGCCGCACAGAATTATTCCGAATCCGCCGGATCAGAATCCGTCACTGAGAGTCGGACCCCAAGGCATGAAATTACCTTCTCGAAGCTCGACGTCAGGAAGATCTGGAAGTAGTACCCGCCCGTCGGGCGATCATCGACATATCCGATGAGGAGTTCCGTATCTGCACACGCTTTGAGATCGGCAACTGCCTCAGCTACACCGATTGAAGGTTGCCCGGTTCGATTCATGGTCCGCATCCGACGGGAATAGATGGACGCGATCTCCCGCGTCGATGTCGGCTCGATCCATACTTCAAAATCGGCACCGCCAGTCAATGCGGACCTACAAAGGCGGAAGATCTCCCTATCACCTACGAGGAGTTCGGCGAGTTCCATCCGCTCCAAGTCACTTACCTCCAGGTCATAGCCTGCTGGGGCCAAGTTGTCGTGCTCGACCCCAGCAGGCTGTCTCATGCAGGACCCTACCCCCCTGGCAGAGTCCACGGCCCTCTGTTGATGCTGATCTCCGCGCCTCCTACCGGGCCTCGGAGCGCGTGCTCCATCTCCTCGTACGATTCCAAGTCCGTGCCGTGAATCTGAGTGTCGATTCCCTTCGGAACACTGGATCTTGGAATCCTCAGAACGATTCCACCCGGACCAAGCTCCTCTGCGGCATCAAGGGCCACGCCTTCATAGTCGTGGGTCCACGAGGTGAACTCGCTTTCGGTATTACCTCCTGCATGGCGCCCAGGGTCGGAATGGCCACCTCTGGGCACTGCGCGTCCCTGAAGGGCATCGTCATACGCAGGATGCCCCTTGGGAATTCCGCGATAGAGATACTCGCCCGCTTCATTGCAGTTGTGCACCAAGACCGGGGTAGTTCCAGCGAGTACATAGTACGTGTGCAGTGCGCTGACAGTGAGGTTGTGGACCGTGGCCGTCAGGGCCGTCCAGCGCCTGATCTTAGTGATCTGCGCGTCCATGCCGTCACTGGCCCGGACGCTCTCGCCCACACGCAGATCAGTCGCCTTGATCCACTCACCGAGTTCGGGAACCCAGATCGGGTGGCCGTCGGTCGCCGTGACCGACGCCGTCTTGGATCCCGCCTTCCCGTCGATGTCGATCGTGATCCTGACCAGATGCTTGAGTCCGGTTCCCTTGATCTCGGCAGTAACCGTCTCGCTCTCGGTCTTGCCGGTTTCCGGATCGGTTGCCAAGACCTTGTCGCCGATGTCGACGTCTCTGATCTTCTTCGTCGAGCCGTCGGCCATCAACACCCTGACGTCAGGGGTGAAGCTATTCTTTTCCTTTTCGCAGCCCACAGCGATCTCTGCGGCCTTGTCCGCAGCCTTCTTGCTGCGCTTCCACCCCTTGAACTCGCCCCACAGCTTCTTGCCGAGCCCGACGATCCTCTTACCCACCGCGATGGCCTTGTCGACCCGGAGTCCGTACTTCGCCGCGAGTCGGCCGAGCGGACCGCCGCTGATGAGTGAGGAGACGACGTTGACTGCTGTAGAACCACAGGCCCCCAAACTGCCCGTGGTGAAGCAGTCCAGCGCGTCCGTGATGCCCAGCTCGTCGGCGATGATCTTGCCGAGTTCCTTGGCGATGGCGATCGCGCGTTGCTTGGCCGCGTCCTCCCGTGCGCGCGCCTCGTCCCGCTTCTGGTCGGCGGGCGTGTACGACGCGCCGTAGTCAGGGGTGTCGGCTACGGCGCCGCGCTTCTTCGACGGCCCGGGTCCGCACTCGTTCCAACCGCCCACACAGTCCGCGAGCCGCAGCCCCGACGCGTCGCTGAAGCTGACCGGACTGTTGTTGGCGTACGCGTAGCCGTTGATCTGTTGCGGGTCGTTGTAGTCGATGATCGGGTCGGCCGAGATGAAGCGACCGGTGTCGGAGTCGTACTCGCGGGCGCCCAGGGTGGTCAATCCCGTGGACTTCTGGATCGTGCCACCGACGAATCCCTTGTCGTTGACCCACAAGGAGCCGGAGGACGACGTCTCGTCACGTGTGTTGCCGAACGGATCCGTCCGTCGGCGGGACGTCGCGCCCGTCTTGGCGTCGATCGAGAGTTCCGCCGTGCCCTGGTGGTCGGCGGCGAGGAAGTGCACCCCGCTCGCATCCCGCATCGCAACCGTCGTCGCGCCGAAGGTGTAATAGCGAGTGGCAGTCACCTTGGAGGTGGCCTTGTCCAGGCGGAGTTCCATGCCCGGCAGGTAGAGGGTCTTCTCGGTCGTCGTGTCGCGCAGGATGCGCTGACCGGACGCGTCGTACTTGTACGACGTCACCGTCTTGTCGGCGTTGGTGACCTGCGTCAGCTCGCCCTGCTTGTCCCAGTCCAGGGTTTGCGAGTCACCGGACAGCACACGTGTCCTGGTGTTGCCCTTGGCGTCGTACGTGTACGAGTCCTGGGACGTGACCTCGGGTGTGGTGCCGGTGGCCGCGGTCTTCTCCACGACCGACGAAACCGTGTGCGGACCGGAGTTCGTCCCGTTCGGTCCCGAACCCACCCCGTACTTGTACGAGCGGGTCGCGGTACCGGCTCCCTTCAGACCGTGCCGGATCTCGCTCGTGCGGTTTCCGATGGAGTCGTAGTCGTACTCCGTCCAGTAGGGCGACACTCCGCCGACCGTCGAGGCCGACGCGTCCGAAGAGCATGCCGCGTCCGCATTTCCCGTTCCGGACGCTCCGTTGGGCGTCGTAGAAGAGGTCCAGGCATCCGTAAGGCGGCGCAGCCCGTCGTAGGTGAAGCACTGCACGTCGTTCGTGCCACCGCTCGGGGTGTCCGCGATGGAGAGGATGTTCCCGCTGGCGTCGTAGGTGTAGTCGGCCTCGTACGCGGCGTTTGCGGCAGCCTCGACTCTCACACTGGCGTTCTTGAGCCGGTCGGTGCCCTTTTCGTAGGTGTACGACAGCCAGGACTTCTTGTCCGCGGACCCACCTGTGTACAGCTCCAACTGCTCAAGGTTGGAGGTGGGTGAGTAGGTCACGTCGCTGACGTAGCTGAGGCCGCCGATCGAAGTCTTGAGGCCGGCCAGCCGCTGAAGGTCGTCGTAGTCGTACGAAAGAGCCTCGGGCGTCAGGTCACCGGCGGCAGGCAGCCCCTGCCCCTGCACCGTCCCGTCGTCGTTGTACTGCGTGGTGTACTCGTAGGTGCCACCGAGCAGCGGTTCGGCCGTCTTCGACAACGTGTACTTCGCCGAGGTCGGCTGGTAATTGTTGTCCGCGTCGAGGACCGGGTAGATCACCGACGAGTAGACCGCGCCATCCTTGTACGTGTACGTGCCGTACAACTCGCCCTTGACAATGGTGTCATATTTCGTCACTGACAGTTTGGTTCCGGTGTCCGGCTCGCCCTGCCAAGTCGAGACTGCACGGCCCAGTTCGTCGTATTTCGTCGAAGTCTTGTCGCCGTTGGTCGTGACGGAGGTCTGCCGGTCCATCACGTCATATGTGAACGTGGCGTCACCGGTGTCCGGGTCGGAGGTCTTCTTCTTCCGGCCCAACTGGTCGTACTCGTACGTCCAGACGTTCCCGGCGTCGTCGGTGACCTTCGACAGCTGGCCGGCGGGCGTGTACCCGTACGACGTCGTGACCGCGGCGCCTACCGCGGGGTACTCGATACGGTTCGTCGCCCGGTCCCGTGCGTCGGAGACCACCGTCGTGGTCGGCTGCCCCGCAGGCGGGTTCGTCGTCACCCGGTCGCCGCCGTAGGTGTACGACGTACGGTACTTCTCGGTCCCGGCGACATTGAAGATCGTCGCCTTGGTGCGGCCCGCGCCGTCGTACTCCGTGACCGTTTGCGCGTGCAGGTCCGAGTTGAGCGGCTTGAAGAGTGTGGCGGACGGGGCACCGGACGCGTAGTAGGTGTCGTTGATCTTCACCACACGGTTGGAACCGTCATAGAGAGTATCGGCGACCATGCGGCCGCCGTCCGCACCCTCGGTCTGCTCCTGGCGCGGTCGCAGCAGGCCGTCGTACAGGGTCCACTCGCTGCCGTACGAGGTCCCGTTCTTCTCGATCTTCTCCGTGTGGACGGCGACCGGTCCGGAGTCACCGCGAATCAGGTACTCGTACTTCAGCGAAGGGGTCAGACCGACGCGGTCGGGAAGCCAGACGGAGGTCAGCCGGCCCAGGCCGTCGTAGGCCAGCTCGGTGCGCTTGCCGTTCTGGTCGACCTTGGCGGTCGCCATGCCCCACTGCGGGGCGTACTCGGTCGACGTCGTCCAGTCCAGGGTGTTGGTGACCGTGGACTTGGTGGCGAGACCGTAGGCGTTCTCCTGGTATACGGTCCTGGTGGTGTGCGACTCCGCGTCCTTGACGGTGAGCGGGCGCCCGTAGGAGTCGTACGTCGTGTCGGCGGTCGACCGGTACGTCGCCTGGGTGCCGTCGTGCGCAGTCAGCTGCTTGGTGAGCGTCGCGTCGCCCTTGATGGGTGCCGCGCCCAAGGTGGTCGAACCGTCGTACAGCGTCAGGTCGTCTGAGATGACCTGGGTGGCTCGCTTCGGGGTGGTGGCGCAGTCGACGGAGACCTTCTCGGTCCGCGAGACGTACGCGTACATGTTCTTGCTCGCGTTGTCCGCGTACTCGGTCCGCGTGCACTGGTTGTCGGCCGCCACCCCGGTGTCACCGTAGTCGGCCACTTGGAGAAGACGCCCGGTCTTGTCGTCGTACGTGTTGACCGACTTCGTGGTGCGCCAGGTGCCTGCCGTCAGAGCCGTCTTGGTGGTGGTGCTTCCGCTCTTCTGGACGTAGCGCGCGTAACGCGTGCCCCAGTCCTTGGCCCGGGTGGCAGTCACCGCCGACCACGGCTTGCTGACGGATTTCTCGGTGATGACGGCGCCGTTGTAGGTGATCGTCTCGAGCTCGGAGCCTGCCTTCCAGTCCGAGTCGGCATAGCTGGTGCCGTCGGAGTCCGTGACCGAGACCGAGCGGGTCGTCCCCACGGCATTGACGTCTCCGTCGAGACCGCGGAAGAAGGTGTGCTCGGTCTTCGTGTTCGAGGCGGAGTTCGTGCCGTCGGAGGTCTCGACGCGAACCTTGCCGTAGCCACGCCAGTCGCCCCAGGTCCGGTACTCGGACTTGGTGATGCCGTCCGCCCTGGCCTTCCGCCAGCCCGCGTCACCCAGATACGTGTAGGAAGTGACCTGGCTCGGGTTGCCACCGGTCAGGTCCTGCTCGACGACAGAGGCGACCACGTACTTGTGGAACCAGTCCACGATCGGGTCGGCGACTCCCGGCGGGTTCCACTTCACCGGGAAACAGCGCTTGGCAGAGGAGTCCTCGGCGGGCACGCTGCTCGTGGTGCACTGCGTGTCCGCGTAGTTGACGCTGAGCATGCTGCCGGACTCGCTCTTCACACCGGCGAGGCGGAAGCGGTAGAAGGGCTGCAGATTGTCACTCGGATCGTCGACGCGGTTGGCAAGCTGTATGCCGTGCAGTTCGACGGACGGCACCGACACGTCGGTGCCGACCTTGCCGGTGTGCTTGATGTCGTTCAGCCACAGGGACTTGGAGCCGTCACCATTGTCCGTGAAGATGTGCGACAGGCCCCATTCATCGACCGGGGTATAGGTAGAGTCACCGGTCCGGATCTGCGTAGTGATCTTGGTGATCTTCTTGCGGGTCCAGAAGGTCGGCGAGTTCTGGCCCGCACACTTGGTGTCGGCCTTGCAGTTCTGATCCCAGGGCACGTCCGGCCAGTCAGCGGCCGTGGAGGCCGTCAGGGCGCTCGCCGAGCAATCGGTCAGTGCGCCGATGCAACGCTCCGCTGTGGTGAAGACGACCTGGGCGGCGGGCTTGGTGGAGTAGGCCTTGCCCTCGCGCTGACCGTAGTCGACGCGCTTGAGATATCCGCCGCGGACGTACGACTTGCCGTTCTCGCCGGTCTTCAAGCCCTGCGTGTAGTAGTTCGTCTCTTTGCCGTAGAAATACGACATCACGTTGCCGTGCGGGTCGATGACGTGGTCGAGGTTCCAGCGCCAGGCCTGCGTGCAGTACGCGTTCGCGAAGGTCGCGTTGTAGCACGGCTCACCGGAGTCGTCGCCGTACACAGGAACGGCCCAGGTGGAGTCGGTCTCCTCGTTACCGCTCGCGTAGCCGGGCAGCCGGTTCAGACCGAAGAAGTACTGGGTGCCATCGACTGTAGTGACCTTCCAGTACTCACCGTCGTTGTCACCGTTCGAGGCCCCGGTCAGATGCTCGACCTTGGAGTTGTCATCGTTACTGATCCGCCACCCGCCGGTGGTGTCGTCCTTGATGATCTCCCCGGACGTGCCGCCCGTGAGCGAGAGCGTCGCGTTGTCGAACGCCCAACACTGGTCACCCAGGTTGGTTGCCTGACCGTCATCCGCACAGCCCTTGTAGCTGCGCTCGATGAACCCGGGATCGTAGGAGAATCCCTGACCGGCCCAGGAACCCTGGTTGTTGGTCGTGGCTGTCTGGCCGTCGATGGACTGCGAGTTGTAGCTCAGTCCGACCGTCGGCTGCATCCCACCCGGCACCGGAGGGGTCGTGATCGGGTACGACCACGTGAAGGCTCCGGAGCTGGTGTCCACACCCCACTCCGAGGAGGGAGCCAGGCTGGTCGCCTTGTAGTCGCCCTGGTCACCGCCGGCGCTGGCGGTGGCGGCGAGTACCGTAGCCGACGGTGCGACGGCGGCACTTGCGGTGACCAGCTGCGCGGTGTCGCCCGACGTGTCGGCGGCCGCGTTCACCTTCGCTGTGAGAGTCTGCCCCGCGGCGTCGTTGCTGCTGTGCAAGTACGTCGGTGTGGAGCACCCCTTCTTATCAGGCGTGGTCAGTACACACTCCGGGTACTGCACCAGCCGCAGCCGCGAGCCGTAGCCGCCGCCGTAGGCATCCGCAAAGTCCGAATAATCCAGGGACACCTGAGCGGTCCCCTTTGTTCCTCCCCTGTCCGCACGAGCGACGGTGAACAGCATGCCGTCCACGCCGGCAGCCCAGGTGGCCTTGCGGCTCAGTACCTCGACCCGCACGGACCGCGCGTCCTTCTTGCCCCCGGTGGCCTTGGCGGTAAACGGAAGCCCCTTGGCCTTTTCCGCCTTGCCTGAGAGGGCTATCTCGGCGCTGCCCGCCTTCGGCCAGTGCGCTTCGTCCGCACGCTTGACAGCGGCCTTCCCGGCAGCGTTGACCTTGCCGAACTGCTTGGGTTTGCCATTCGTGCCGCGGACCGGATCATCGAGGTCCGTCTGCGCCTTCGGCCTGGTGAGGCCTCCGTCCCCGGCAGTCGCCGGGGGTGCGTACTGGGGCAGCAGCCCGATGGACAGCGCCAGGCCGAGGACCAGCGCGGCGCGGCGTCTACCGCTGCGCAATGCCGGTCCGGACGACCGGAACCAAGGGGGCGAGGACATGACATCTCCATCGGACTCGGGGCATGCTGGGGAATTGATGGACGTAAAAGGGAATGCGCGGATGGGCGAACTGCCGCCCACCCGCGCGTCGGGGTTATGCCGAGGTCTCGTCGATGCTGGCGCCGGCCGGCATGACCGCAACCAGCGTCACCAATGAGGCATCCAGCGGCCCCTGGTACATGCGCACCTCGTCAACCGCACCGGCGAAGTACTCGCTCGCGGTCGCACCCTTCAGTGAGCGGCCGACCTGAAGACTCGTCTTGGTGAAGTCCCAGGTGTTGTCCCATGGCGCGGTCGCCACCGCCACACCGTTGACATACAGGAGTACGTCACCGAAGACCGCGTTGTAGACGAGTGCCACGTGGTCGCCGTCCCCCTCCGAGCTCGGCACGTCACCGTTGTCGAGCACCGTGGTGGTCACGGCAGTGGCCGCGTCCGCGGATGTGACGGTCAACTGCCAACGACGGTCCGCGGCCGAGTACTTCACGGATACCGCACTTCCGTTGGTGCCCGACACCGACATCACCGTCTGGTTCGCCGAGGGATTCGCCGCGGCGAGCCGGGCACGAGCGGTGACCGTGAAGCTGTCCTCCGCGGTCAGCAGACCCGCGGCTCTGGACGCGTAGGCGCTCGTGCCATTCAAAGCCAGGTGGCCGTCGCCCCAGAGGGGTTCAGCCGGAGGCAGGCAGTCCGGGTCGAGTTCGGGGTCACAGGAGTCATCGGGCAGATAGACGGAGGCTCCGCCGGCCAGCGCCAGCCCGGTACCACCGCTGGACTCAGGAGAAACACCGGACGTCGCCTCGTCAACCTGCCAATAGGCGAGTTGGTGCGGCTGAATGCCGCCCAGCTCCTGGCCCTCTGTCTCCGGGATCACCCGGTCGTGGAGTTTCACGTCCGCGACACTGCCCCTGAGGTAATTCGTGTAGCCGCCCAGCGAGATCTTGCGGCCGATCTGCAGCGAGCCGGTAGCGTTCCACCTGGTGTGCCGCGCCTGGACGTCGTCCGCGACCAGGACGCCGTTGACGTACAGCATCATCTTGCCGGTCACACCGGCCTCGGCGTCGTACACCCCGATGAGGTGAGTCCAGCTGCCTGCGACAGCAGCCGCTCCCGAGACCTTCCAGGTGCCGAGGGACTCCATGTCGCTCAGGGGAATCCGGAAGGTCCAGGACGCGCTGTCCACGTCGTAGCCGAGCTCGAAGCCGGGCTGCGCCGTGCCGTCCTGACTGACGACCGTGACGTTCTCGGTGGGCAGCGAGGGCAGCATGACCCAGGCGCTCACAGAGAACGTGCCACTGGTGTCGACCGCCGGCCTACTTGTGGTCAGGTAGGCGTTAGCCGTGCCGTCGAACGAAGCCGCGGTGTCGGTGGAGCCGAGCGGCCCCTGAGCACCGAAGGTCACACCCGACCCGGCTGCCGCGTTGGGCGCACCGCTGCTGCCCGCGCCCGCTGTCGATCCCTTCGCGTCACCGAGCGTCCAGGCGGCGATTGGAGCACGGCCGTCGCTGACGAGAAAGACGTGCGTGGTCGGCGTCTTCTGAATGTTGCCCGCTCCGTCGATGGCGGAGACATGCAGGTAATACGGACCCTCACCAGGCGGCATCCAGCGGATGGTCGCCGGACCGCCGACGGACGTGGCGGTCACGGTCACAGGCGTGTTCACGGCGAGCGGACCGGTGAAGTAGTACCTGTACTTGGCCACGTCGGCGGAAGGCGAGTCCATGGTGAAGCTGCCGTAGTCCCCCGTGCCCGCGTGCCACGCCTCGTCGTTGGGATACTGAGGCGAGGTCACAACACTGGACTTCGGTTTGCCGGTGTCGTAGATGAACTCACAGCGGTTCTGGTCGCCGTCGGTGGACCACGGACCGTAGGAGGTCTGGTCGTATCCCTGGACCGCCCAGGCGATCGTGGTGGCCGGCGGGATGGTGAACCCCGCTTCGCCGTCACCTGAGACGTCACTGCCGATGGTGTAGGAGAAGAAGGCCTGGCCGGTCTGGCCCTTGCCCCTTGTGCTCACCCTGCCGGTCGTCGCGTAGTGCGTGACCGTGGCACCCGAGCTGCTCGTCCACCAGACCTTGAAGCGCGCCTGCAGGCTCTCGGATTTGCCTCCGGTGTCGTTGTGGTCGTAGTCCTTGATGACGGCTGTGACGTGCGGAGTCTCTGCCACGTAGTGCTCGGTGGCATGCCCGTACTCGCAGGCGCCACCCGGGGTCATCTCCAGCTGGTCCGTGTCCGGCTGCAGCGGCGGGCGGTTGTACGTCACCTCCAGGTGGGCGTTGCCGCAAAAGCGCTTCCAGTACGCGGTGTCGGACTCGCTGGCCGCCTTGAGGCGGAACGTGGTGGTGTCCCAGCCGCTGTCGGCCGCCTTCTGGACGGTGCTCCTGACGTCGAACCGCACGTTCTGATTGGTCGACGTACATGAACCGGCCGGATTCGTGGGTGACTTCGAGTCCAACGTGCCCTTGGAGGACGGCTGATTCGACCAGTTCGTCGACGCGCTGATCGCGCTCGCGCCACTGCTGTTCACGCGGGCCAACTGCACTTCGCGGGCCGAGGTGCTGTATGTGTGCACCATCGTCACGGCGAATTCTGCTTCGACGATGTCCTTGCTCTCGAACGTCCCCGTCGGGATCGCGAAGAACTGCCTCTTCACGTCCACGCTGCTGGAGCAGCGGTAGGAGACGTCGGAGGGGCACTTGCCGACGCCCTCGTCGTCGTCGAACTTCCAGAAGGAGGACGACGAGAAGTTCGAGGACACCATGGTCCAGCTGGAACGGTTGGCGGTCTTTACCACGGGATCGATATAGACCGGGTACACCGTGTCCTTGTTGGAGAGCAGATCCGCGTCCGGCGTGAGCTTCATCGCGCCCGATGCCATGTCCAGCGACACGTCGGCCACCTGCGCGCCGTCAGGCGGCGTAGCGGCCTCGGACTCCGCTTCGGCCGAGGAGGGCGAGACGGACGGTTCGGCGGACGTCGACATGTCGGCCTGGTGGCTGGAGTCCCACATCAGGGGCTGCGGGGCTTCGAACACCGTGCCCCCGGACGCGCTGTCCACGGCCGTCAGACCACCGCCCTCGGACTCCTCCAGCTTGACGGCCGACGAGTCGACCGGCAGGACGAGTTCGGCCAGCTCGGGGCTGGCCGCCGCCTTGGCGTTCTTGACCACCAGGACGTGCGAGAAGCCCTCGGCGCTTGCCGTGACCTTCAGATCCACGCCGGGCAGGACGTTTCCGTAGGTAGCGGTCGAGCCGTCGATCTTCGGTTTCGGCAGTTTGTTCACCCAGTCCAGCGCGAGAGAACGACCGTCTTTCTCGATCTGCGCGAACGTGTCGTCACCGCCACCAGAGAACCGCATCGCGCTCAGGGCGGCTCTGGGAGCGAACGTCCCGTTCGCCTGCTTGACCAGAGTGGTGTCGATCGGCGTCCACTTCCCGTTCTTGCGGGTGCGGACAGGCTGAACGTATTCGGAAACAGTGAAGGTGCCATCCGGGTTCGCGACCGTGCTGCTCCGCTCGTCGCGCAAGCTGCCGATCTCGACGGACTTGCCCGTCCGGGCAGCCTTTGACTGCGCGGCGTCCTGGGTGAGCGCGGGGTCCGACGAACCGCCGGCGCTGCTGGCCTCGGCGGCGGCGGGGGTTGCCCTGCCCGGGGACGGGAAGCCCCCCAGACCCGCGACCAGCAGCGCGGTGACGGCCGTGGCGATGGTGGCTGTACGGTGATGGGCCGTCATCCGGGACTTCACAGTGATTGGTCTCTCTCCTCGCATGTCGCCGGTCACCCGACCGTTCCGAACGCGACACCGACATCGGGCAGTCCGCCCGAGCCCGGCTGGTACGTGGTGGTGCCGGTACTCGTCGTCCCGTCGATGTCCGTCCAGGAGAGGACGTAGAGCGCACCCCTGGGTGCGGACGAGGCCTTGCTGTAGGGCACGCCGACGTAGAGTTTGCTGGCACCCGAAGTCAGGGCGAAGCCGTTGTAGTCGCGATTTGTGGCCGTACCTGGCAGACCCGATCCACGGGTCAGGAGCTTGTCGGCAGCGCCGATGGCGGCCAGCGGCCGGAAGATCTGCACGGCGCCCGCGTCCTTGACCGAACCGGTGTCCTTACCCGGAGCACCGACTGCCAGCCGCACGGTGTCCGCGCTGGTGACGACATCGGTGTTGGTGTTGGCGATCGTCACTCGCTGACCGAAGAAGTCCCCGGCGACCGCCTCCCCTTCAACGTCGGGGACGGTGGCGTCGATCGCTGTGATCTCTGTGTACGCGCCGGAGGGCTGGATACGTATCACCGCGGCACCGCCCGCGTCAGGAACAGTACCGATGTCCTCACCAGGGGTGCCGATGGCCAAGAGGACGTCGGAGTTGTACGTCTGGTCGCCGGGGCGGTAATGCGTCATGGAGACTGATGCTCCGAAGTTGTCGCCGGGCTCTGCGGTGCCGGTTATGCCGGTGGCATCCTGGTCGAGTCCGGCCAGGGGGGTGGGCAGACCGTCGGCGACGGTGTGGTTGAAGATCGTCACTCCGCCGGCGAACTTCGTGGCCTCGATCCCCTCCCCCGGTGCACCTGCCGCGAAGTAGCGGTTGGTGCCTGCCAGCGAGTACCCGAAGCGGTCCTGCGCCTCGACGATGCCGGGAACTCCCGCGTCGTCCTGGTTGACGGTGGTCTTCGTGGACCCCTGTATGTAGTGCACACATCCAGCGTCGGAGTAGGTCTTGCCGCCGCTGGTGACGTTTTCGCCGGGAACTCCGACGGCCAGGTAGGGCGAACCGGTCGAGGTGTCCCCTGCCTTCACCGCGTAGCCGAACCAGTCGTAAGCCTCTGTCGTGGTGTTGGAGTCGAGACCGGACTGGCTGTAGCTCTCGATCTTCGAACCGGCGCCGAGGCCGGTGGGCGTGCCGTGGATGACGTAGACGGCTCCGGCGTCGATGAGCTTGGCGCCGTCCTTGGTCACATCCTCGTACGGGACGCCTACCACCAGGTCGGTACACCCATCCCGGTCGGCGTCATAAGAGGTGCGGGAGAAACCGAAATGATCCCCGGGCTCAGGCGTGGCATTCATTCCGCTGGTCGCCTGCGAAATTTCGAACATCCCTTTTCCGCCGCCCAGAATGACACGCACCAACCCGGCACCCTTGGCGCCGCCCACGGTTGCGTCCGGGTCGGCGATCACGGTGTCAACGACGCTGTCACCGTTGAAATCGGTGGATGTCCCTGCCGTGCAAGTGGCTGCCGCAGCCGCTTGAGAGACGCCCAGACAGGAAAATCCAGCTGTCGTCAAGAGGGCGGAAACGGCCACCCCCACGATTCCGGCCGTATCGGCTCGCATACGCACACCCCACCCCTATGAATGCTGCGCGAGCCGGTCGCGGATCTCCCTAGCCCACGCAAAACAACCGCAAAGTTAGCGACCCCTGAACCACGCATGTCAAGCGCGTGACCGTTTTACGCATGTAAGGTGCAATCGATTAATCACAAAAGGGCGCAAGTGCACCTTGTCGCCGATACCGCGCGAGTCGGACAGTACGCTCTGTAAGCGCTTGACACCGCTGCTGTATGCGATTCATAGTCTCTTCACCACGATCACCTGGGTGCTTCGCGGACTCTTCACAACGGCCTGTCGGCAATGGCGGTCACCACCGTGAACCGCCCAAGGCTGCTACCAGGAAACAGGAGAGCGGACCATGCGTCGGCCGTGGCACTTATCCTTCTTAGGCAATTCAGTTCGTCGGCCATTCATGCGCACGGGGCGGACCCAACCTGTCAATCACCGCGGCGTCGACCTCAGTTCCGCCGGAGAACATCATCACATCGGTGGAACCTGGGATTGCGCGGCATCCACTCGATTTTATGCTGCACCTTCTCCTAGAGATTTCCGGTGCGAGGTTTCCGAGCGGTCCCGTTTGACTGAATCCTTTACAGGCACAGGTCATGCGAGATTATCGGACAGGCATCTGTCGAATCGCGGCATCGTGCCGCCCGGCGCGGTGACACATTTTCGGCCATTGGCTGGATGGGCGAGCGCAGTGACCGTGCCTGCGCGAGGATGTCAGCGCATGGGAATACCCATCGAACGCATCATGACCACTTCGTGCCCGCCAGAGGCGAGGTCCTTAGGCACAACAGGGTCGGAAGCATGAAGATCTGCTTCCTGCTGCACAACGCCTACGCGATCGGCGGCACCGTCCGATCCACGCTGAACCTGGCTGGAGCCCTGGCCGTGCGCCACGAGGTCGAAATCGTGTCGGTCTTCCGCACCGATGAGAAGCCTCTGCTGGGAATCAGCGCAAAGGTGCGGCTGACACCTCTGGTCGACGAGCGCCCCGACGCCGCCGTGTCCGAGGGCGAAAGCGCCCTCATGGCGCGCCCCTCCGAGGCCGTACCGCCGACCGAGGTCCTCGCTCATCGCTACAGCGCGCTGAGCGACGAGCGGCTTCGCGCCTTCCTTGCCGCGACCGACGCCGACGTCGTTGTCGCCACCCGGCCCGCACTCGTCGTCTTCCTCGCGCAACACGGCGCCCGACGCTATCTGCGCATCGGACAGGAACACCTCTCGTACGACAACCACGTCCCCGAGGTCCGAGCCGCCCTGAACCAAGTCATCGGGCATCTCGACGCGTTCGTCACCGTCTCCGCGCAGGACGCGGCCGACCACCGCGCGCGGTTGCCCCGGTCCAGGACCCGCATCATCGACATACCCAATGCGGCACCGAAGCCCAAGTCCGAACCCTCGGACGGACGGGCCCCGTTGGTGATGGCGGCGGGACGGCTCATGCCCGTCAAACGCTACGATCTGCTCATAGAGGCCTTTGCTTCGGTCGTCGCCGTCCGGCCCGAATGGCAGCTCCGCATCTACGGTCAGGGCCCCGAACGCTCCAGACTGCGCGCCCTGATCGACACGCTCGGGCTGAGCGACCACGCGTTCCTCATGGGAGCACACCCGGCCATGGAGACAGAATGGCCCAAGGCCTCCGTCGCAGCCGTCAGCTCCGACTGGGAGTCGTTCGGCATGACGATACTGGAGGCCATGCACGCGGGGGTGCCTGTGGTGGCGACGGACTGCCCGCACGGGCCCGGCGAGATCATCACCGCCGGCTTCGATGGGATTCTCGTACCGGCGGGAGATCCGGACGCTTTCGCGGCCGCGCTGCTGAAGTCGATCGACGACGAGGGCGGACGACGTCACATGGGTGCGGCCGCCCGAGCGACTGCTCGGCGCTATGCACCGCGCCGTATAGCCGAGCAATACATGCAACTGATCGCCGAGTTGGCCGAAGCCCGAACGCCGGCGGTCCTCAAGCTCGGACGCCGGCTGGTCCGCGTGGCGGGCGTCTCGCGTCTCCCACGCCCCAACGACCCGTCGGCATCGCAGGCCTCGGCCGTGCGCACGTCCCCGACCGCGCACGGCCGTCCTCATGTGCTGCGCCCGAAGGCCACGTGCCGGGCGACCCCCGAATGCAACCTGAGCATCGCGGTGTCGGGCATCCGCGGAGAGCTGCTGGAGCTGCTGCTGACCCGCCGTCACGGCGACGACGAGGTGCGCGTGCCACTGCAGCAGCCGGACGCGGAGAATGGTCCCTGGACCGCTGAACTCCACCGTGGCGACCTCGACCTGTCAGAAGGCCGCTGGGATCTGTATGTGGAGCGCTCCGCAGGACGGCCAGCGGCTGGGGTCGCCGAACGGCGTCGACTCAAGGCCGCGCTCGTCGAGCAGCGTGGTCTCCTGGCCGCCGCCTTCCCCCCGGACGGCGCGGTCACCTGGTGGATTCCGTACACCACGAAGGACGGCTTCCTGGCGCTACGCACCTTCCGCCGCTCCTCGCACGCGGAGGTGATGACCCTCCGGGTCGAGGACGACCGCGTACGGCTGGCGGGACTGCTGCATGGGGCCCGCCTGGGCGAGGGCGCCGCATTGCTCGGGGTCTCCCGGAGCGAGGACGCGGTCGGCTTCGAGACGGCTCTGCCGACGGTCGAGGGGCGGCGGTTCGAGGTGGCCCTGACTTCCCTTCCCGGACCGGTGGGCGCGGAGAAGTCGATGTGGGACTTGTTTCTGCGTCCGAACCGGGGCGAGGAGCCCGTCCGGATGGGCCGGATCGCCGATGACATCGTGGACCGGAAACAGACGAGCAAGTACCCGGAGGCCCAGTTGGCGACTCCCACAGGCGCGTCGGTCGGGGTCCGCCCGTTTTTCACTGTCACGAATGACCTGACGATCAGCGCCGGCTGATTACGGATTCCTTCGGTGGCGAGCTCTCCCGGACGTCACAATCTGTCGATGTCCAGGTGCGCGATCGCCGTCTCCGCGACCTCCCGGCCGCGCTCCGTGAAGTCGCCCTTGCCGGGGTAGCCGACCGTCAGCTTGTACATGTCTCCGGTCTTCTTCGACTTGTAGTAGAAGATCTTCAGTTGCCGGGGGAGCGGGTTCTCGGTGTCGGAGGTGTGGTACTTCACCGTGTTCACGGCGGACTTCCCGCCCTGGTGCGTGGATTCCTGCGGATCCGTCCTCGGCCCCGCGGGCATGTCCAGCCGGTACTCGCCGCTCTGCTTGAACTCCGCGTTGTCGGCCCACATCTGGTCCCGCGCGGAGTCCTTGATCTCGTTGCCCGTGTCCTCGGTCCTGCGCGCCAGGTCCAGGCTGATCCAGACGCTGCCGCTCCAGTCGCTGTAGGTCACCCGGTTCTTGTCCGTGTCGTCCTTGTCGGGCCTGTCCACCTGGTAGTCCGCGGGGACGGCCAGCGTCGCGCCGAACGCCTTCTCCTCCTTCTTCACCCAGCCGTCCGGCAGCGGGCCGGCGAACGGGTCCGCGATCACCAGGTACCCCGCGAGCGCGAGAGCGACGAGGACCGCCCCCACTCCCAGCCACGCCTTGCGGCCGAGCCTGAGACCCCTGCCGCCGGGGACGGAGATCTGCACGACCTGGGTCTCCTGCGGGGGCTTCGCGGCCTCCTCCAGGAGCCGGCGGACCCGGGCGGCGCCGGGACGCCGGGCCGGGTCCTTGTCCAGCAGACCGTTGATCACCTCGGCGAGCGGCCCCTTCGCGGCGGACGGCACCGCGGGCGTCGCGTTGAGGACGGACTGGAGGGTCGCGGGGGTGTTGCTGCGGCGGAAGGGGGAGACGCCCTCCGTGGCCGCGTACAGCACCACGCCCAGGGACCAGAGGTCGGAGGCGGGGCCGGGGCGCTGGCCCAGCACCCGTTCCGGGGCGATGTACTCGGGCGAGCCGACGAAGCCGCCGGTGTCGGTCAGGTTCGTCTCGCCCTCGATCTGGGCGATGCCGAAGTCGGTGAGGACGACACGGTCGTGGCTGCCGAGCAGGACGTTGTCGGGCTTGACGTCGCGGTGCAGGATGCCCGCCGCGTGCGCGGCCTCCAGGGCGCCGAGGACCTCCAGGCCCACCGTGGCCGCCTCGCGGACACCGAGGGTGCCCTCCTGGAGCGCGGCGCCCAGCGAGCGGCCCCGCACCAGCTCCATCACGATCCACGGCTGCCCGTCGACGACCGCCACGTCGTGGACGTTCACGACCGCCGGATGGTCGAGCCGGGCCGCGGCACGTGCCTCGCGACGCATCCGCTCGAAGGCGTTGGCACGTTCCCGCTCGGGAAGATGGTCGGGTACGCGGGGCTCCTTGACGGCGACCTCGCGGTCCACCGTCTCGTCCTTGGCCCGCCACACGGTGCCCATGCCGCCGTGCCCGAGCTTGGACAGGAGCCGGTAGCGGCCGGCGATCAGCCGGCCCGTGCCCGGCTCCTGCGGGGCCTGCCGCGGCTGCGCCCGCTGGTCCGGGACGAGCTGCGTCTGCTGCGCCTGCCCGTCCGGGACCGCCTGCACCGGCGCCGCGTACGGATTGCCCGGGTAGGGCACCGCGGGCTGCGGCTGTCCGGGGGCGGGCACCTGGTGGCCGGGCACCGCCGGCCGCGGCGGTTGCAGCCCGAAACTGGTCGGCTCGTCGGACCCGTGAGGTGCTCCCCCGTTGCTGCTCATGAACCCATGCATATCGCGGCGGCCGCCGCGGGAGCCACCCCGGCCGCCCGCCGGTCACAGACCCGTGACGCACCCCATCCCTTATCTCCCCTTTGGGGCGGTACGAGATCTCCGCTTTGGGGCGGTACGGGACCTCCCGTTCGGGGCGGTGCGAGGGGTCGGGGGACCGCCGCGAACGGCTGCCCGGGTCCGGGCACGAGGAAAAGCTGCTCGTTTCAGGACTCAGGACGGTACGAAGGTGTCCACCGCGACGTCGAAGTACTCCTTCGCCTCGGCGACCCGGCCGACCGGCGCCGACACCCACACGTCGTACATCCGCCCGTCCTGCTCCCAGCACAGGTCGTACGTGTGCCGCGCCCCCTCCGCCCGGGTGAAGCCGTCCCAGCTGAACTCCCAGAGCGCGGCGGGATGCACGCCGTGCCGGGTCGCGGTGACCCGGCCGTCGCGGTAGCCCGGGTTCGTGGAGGGCCCCCGGGCGGCGGCGCGGCGCATCACGCCGAGGGGCCCGCCCGTCCCGGGTCCGGCGACCTTGACGCCGAGCCGGAAGGCGGTCCCCCGCGACAGGTAGAAGACCCGTTCGCCCTGCGGCTCGCGCGTGAAGCCCTCCGGCACGGCGAGCGTGAACCCGCCGGGGTCGCGGGCGACGCGGTACCCCTCGGGCGCCTTGCGCGAGGCGGGCGAGGCGCCCTCGGAACGCGTCACGGTCACCGTGGGCCCGGGAGTCATCGGTGCGGGCGGCGTCGGCGTGGCGCTGTTCTTCGTCGTACGGGCCGAGCCGTGCGTCGCCGAACTCGTGGGCGCGTCGGCGCCGTCACCGCCGCGCATCAGCAGCGCGGCGGCGGAGAGCCCGGCCCCGGCCATCGCGGCGACGAGCGCGGCGGCGACCAGCACGCTCCGCGCCGACGGTCTCGCCGGGGAGCGGGACGCGGGGTTCGACGGAACGTGCGGACCGGACGCGGCGGCAGGCGGCGCGGGCGGGAGAAGGGGCGGCGTTCGTCCGCTCAGCGGCACGTCCCGCCGGGTCGGCGTGTACCCGGTCGCCACCTGCGGCGTACGCCCCGTCTCCCGGAACGCCCGCAGCATCCCCTCCGCCCGCGCCGCGTCGAGCCGCCGGTCCGGATCACGCTCCAGCAGCCCCCGTACGACGGGAAGCAGCGGCGCGGCCTGGGCGGGCGGACGCACCTCGTCGAAGACCACCGCGTGCAGGATGCCGCCGAGCGAATCGCGCCGGAACGGGGATACGCCGCTGAGCGCCGTGCACAGCAGGGCACCGAGCGACCACAGGTCGGACTCGGGGCCCGTCCTCGCGCCGGACATCCGCTCGGGCGCCGTGTATTCGGGCGAGCCGACGAACGCCCCGTTCTCGGTGAGCGTCGTCGCGCCCGCGACCTGGGCGATCCCGAAGTCGGTGAGGACGACGCGGCCGGTGCCCGCTTCCATCAGGACGTTGGCGGGCTTGAGGTCGCGGTGCAGGACGCCGGCGTCGTGCGCGCGCCGCAGCGCGCCGAGGAGGTCGATGCCGATCCGCGCGGCCTCGGCCGGGTCCACGGGCCCGGACCGGGCGATGCGGTCGGCGAGCGAGCCCCCGACGATCAACTCCATGACGATGTAGGGACGTTCGTCGTCCTCGACCACGTCGTGCACGACGATGATGTGCGGGTGTCTCAGCCGGGCGACGGCGCGGGCCTCGCGCAGGGAGCGCTCGCGCTGCATCCTCGCCTCGTCCGCCGAGAGCGCGTCGTCGAGGCACAGCTCCTTGACCGCGACCTGCCGGCCGAGCAACTGGTCGGTCGCGCGCCAGACGACACCCATCCCACCCCGGCCGATCCTGGCCTCGAGCCGGTAACGGCTCGCGATGACACGGGCGTTGTCCCCCTCGGTCCCCATGGGCCCATCATGCCGCACCGGGCCGGTGCCCTCCGGGACGCCGGCGCGAGGCGGCCGACACGCGACGCGAGGCGGGGGCGGGGCGGCGATCCGCCCGGGTGCGGCCCGTCCGCGACGAGGTCACCGGTGACGTCGACCGCGTGCGGGGCCGGGACCGGGACCGGGACCGGGGCCGGGGCCGGGGCCGGGACCGGGGCGGCGTCCCCGTCACTCCTGCCCGTTCGGCCGCCAGGCCCGCAGGACCGCGTCGAACTGTTCCCGCGTGGTGTCCCAGTCCGGCGCGGGCGACGACATGTAGATCGTGTACTCCACGCCGTCGCGGCCGAGATACGTCTGCTCGATGGCCCGGCGCGGTCCGGGGAACGAGCTGTTCCGGGCGAGCGCGGTCCAGGTGAAGTCCCACAGGGCACCGTGGCAGTCGCGGTAGGTGTTCGACTGCAGACTCACCCGCCGGTAGTCCCGCAACTTGCTCACCTGCTGTTCCAGGTCCAGTTGGTGGGCGTACGGGTTGTCGAAGTCGGGCGAGTCGTCGACGGCGATCCGCACGAAGTGCTTGCCGCCGTCGGGCGTGTAGTCGATCTGGTTGCCGTTGACCTGGCGCTTCCAGCCTTTGGGCAGGGCGAGGCTGAAACCCTCCACGTCGTGGACGGGTTCCCAGTCCTCGGGGACGGCGCCGTTCTTCTGCTGCCCCGTCCCGCCGGAACCGGCCTGATCGCCCGTATCACCGGCGTAGTGCAGGGCCAGGGCGCCGCCGCCTCCGACGAGCACGGCCAGCAGGGACAGGAGGACCAGCGTGCGGCCCAGCCGGTGCTTCCTCGGAGCGCCCGGAGCGGCGTCGCCGGCCGGATACGCGGACGGGGGTCCGTACAGGGTCGCGCCCGGGCCGCCCGGGCCGCCCGGTGCCTGGTGGCCCGGCACATGGGTCGTCGCGCCGTGGTCCCCCGCTCCGTATGCGCCGTGTGCGCCGGGTGCGTCGGGGTCGCGGGAGACATGGGTGCCGGAGACATGGCTGCCGGAGACATGGCTGTCGGCTCCGTATCCGGCCGCGCCGACCGATCCGTGGGCCGCGGCCGTCCGGCCCGGCTCCAGGTGCCGCGTCGGCACATGGGCCTGTGCGGCGCGCGGCCGTCGTCCCTCCGCGGCCTCGGCCAGCATCTGCTCCGCGTCCTGCGAGCCGGGGCGGGCGGCGGGATCCTTCCGCAGCAGCGCCTCGATCACCGGTCCCAGCGGACCCGCGCGGTGCGGTACTGCGGGCTCCTCGTCTACCACGGCCTGCATCGTCGTGAGCGGGGACGTGCGCCGGAACGGCGACGTTCCCTCCACGGCCGTGTACAGCGTCGCCCCGAGCGCCCACAGGTCGGAGGCGGGCCCGGGGTCGTGCCCGCGCACCCGCTCGGGTGCCAGGTAGTCGACCGAGCCGACGATCTCACCGGTGCGGGTGATGGTCGAGTCGCCCTCGACCTGCGCGATGCCGAAGTCCGTGAGCAGCACCCGCCGGTCGGCGGCGAGCAGCACGTTGCCCGGCTTCACGTCGCGGTGCAGCACCCCGGCGGTGTGCGCGGCCCGGAGCCCGCGCAGCACCCACAGACCGATGCGCGCCGCCTCGGCCGGCTCGACGCGTCCCCGCTCCTTGACCTCGTCGGCCAGCGAGTTGCCCTCGACCAGCTCCATGACGATCCACGGCCGGCTGTCGTGCTCGAGGACGTCGTGCACCGTGACGACGGCCGAGTGGTTGATCCGGGCGGCGGCCCGGGCCTCGGCATGGGTCCGGGCGAGGAGCACCGCGCGGTCGCTCTCCGCGACGTAGAGCGCCGCCGTCAGTTCCTTGACCGCGACGGCGCGGTGCAGCACCTCGTCGTGCGCGCGCCACACGCGGCCCATGCCGCCGCTGCCGATGGATTCGACGAGGCGGTAGCGGCCCGCGAGGAGCAGGCCCTGCATCTGATTCACGTTTCCCCGCAATGGTCTTGACGGGGTCACACTAAGGACCCCGCCGTCCCGCAGGGAACCGGCGCGGTCGTACGGAGACAGCACTGTGACGGTTCTCGCTTCCGCGCGGCCGAGGCAACCGTCCGGCCGCCCGGGCATCCTGGGACCCACGCGGGTCCCGGGCGGGCGGGACGCGGGTGCCGGCGACGGTCACGGCAGGGGCCCTGTCCGGGCGGCCGACGGGGCGGTCGGGCGGCTCAGCCGGTGACCCGGTACGTCGACGACGCCTGCTCGTACAGCCGCGTCACCTCGTCCCGTTCGGCCTCCGGGCCGCGCACCTGCACCACGTGGTAGCGCCCCCCGACGATCATCGCGAGATTGCGCACGAACAGCTCGCGCCCCTCGCCGTCGGTCCACGTGAACTGCCCCTCGGCCATGGTCCGCCCGCCCACGTCGATCGTCCGCATCCCGCTGGACGTCGCCCAGGTCGAGTCGCGGAACGGCTGCAGTTCGCGCTCCTTCTCCCGCTGATACGCCATCGGGTCGCCGCCGTAGGCGTCCGTACCGTCCCGTCCCGGTACGACGATGAGCTGGAAGTCTCCGTGCGCGTACACGACTTGGCCGCGCCCGTTCTTGGCGGACCGGTCCCAGCCGCGGGCCACGGCGACCCGGAAGCCCTCCGCGTCCTTGCGCACGGTGAAGCCCTGGGCGACGTCCGGGTCGGAGGACGTCTGCCCGCGCGTCCGGCCGGGCGACTTGGAGGGCTGCTTGCCGCTCCCCGGCGAGGTCTGGTCGGGGCGCGGCTCGCTGCTCGCCCTGCCGTCGGTGCCGGGGTCCGGCGTGGTTCCGGCGCTCTCGGAGGCTCCGGTCCGCTCGCCGTCCGGGCCGGCGGTCGTTTCCGCCCCCGGCATGAAGTACACCGCGTAGGCCACCGCCGCGGCCAGCAGGAGCAGCACCAGCACGACCAGGTTCCGCCCCAGCTTCCGGGGCTGTGCCGAGCGCTCCTGCTTCGCGCGTTTGTGTCGGGCGTGCGGGCTGGTCGCGGGCAGTCCCGCGCGACGCCTGCGGACGAGCTCGCCCCGGCGCCGTACGATCGGCAGCCGCCGCGGGTCGACGGGGGGCGCGGCGATGACGTGCGCGCCCGCCTCCGGCTCCGGAGCCGACCGGACCAGGGAGCGCAGCCAGCCGCGCAGGTCCTCGAAGTCCAGCCGCTCCGTCGGGTCCTGACGCAGCAGCGACTCCACGACCGGCCGCAGCGGTCCGCACTCCTCCGCGTACGCCGGGGGCTCCGCGCACACCAGCTGGACCAGCTCGGCCGTGTTCTCCTCCGGGTAGGGCGCGTGTCCCTGCACGGCACGGAAGAGCAGCGCGCCGAGCGCCCACAGGTCGGTGGCGGGACCGATCGGCGCGGCGAGCTGCCAGTTCTCGTGCACGGGGCCGGCCTGCTCGGGGGCCCAGCGCTCGGTCACCGGCCCGACCACGGTCATCCGCGCCTGCCGTGCCCGCTCGGCGGCGAGCGCGGTGGCGGGCCCGCGACGGGGCGCGGTGGCGGCGGCCGGGTGGTCCCAACGGGTGGCGTCCTGGGCGTTCTGGGCGGACCGCGGGTCCTGCGGGGTCTGCCGACGGGCCTGCTGCTGCGGAACGCCCTTGGCGGGGACCGGAGTCGCGGCGCCCGCGCCGTGGGCGCCGAACTCATGGACGGTCCCCTGCGCCGGGCCCGGCACCGGGGCGCCGTCACCGGTGTCGTGGAACGCCGTCCGCGCCGGGTCGCCGCTCCCGGGGAGAGCGGCCCGCCCCTGCCCCGGGGGCCCGTTCCGCGGAGCGGCTCCGTGCCAGGGGTCGCCCCGCCCGACTCCGTAGGGGTCCGCTATCTGGCCGGGGGGCGGCGTACCCGGGACCCGCTCGACCCCCTGCCCGGAACTCCGACGCGCTTCCCCACCCCGCCCGGACACCTCCGGCGAACCGTCCCCGTACCCCGGAGCCTGCCCGCCCTCAGCACCGCGACCGACGGCCCGACCGGGGTCGACGCCGTACCCGGCACCCTGCCCGGAGGCGCCGTAACCCGAACCCCGCCCGGCCCCGCTCCCGTACCCGGAACCCCGCCCGGACCCGGCACCGTAACCGGAATCCCGCTCGGGGTCGATGCCGTACCCGGAACCCCGCCCGGCCTCGCCCCCGTACCCCGAACCCCGCCCGGAGTCGGCACCGTAACCGGAATCCCGCGCGGACCCGGCACCGTACCCCGGAACCTGTCCCGGGTCGGTGGTATGACCCGGCGTCGGCCGGGACTCCGTGCCGTGGCCGGGCCGGCGGGCGGCCTCGGCTCCCGGTGTGGGCCGGGGGGCGGGCAGCGCCGCACGGCTGTCGCGCTCCTCGTCCTGGACGCGGGCCGCGGCCCGCGCACCGGCCCGGTACGCGGCGATCGCCCCGGCTCGAGCCGCCCGGACGTCGTCGTCCTCGGCCGCCGGGCCGCCCAGCGCGGGCACACCACCGAGCGTCCCGCCCGCGGCCGGGACGCGACCCGCGGCCCGCGCCTCCGCACCGGCCGCCCGCGCCTCCATGCCCTTCTCACGTGCCTCGATCGCGGCCCGCCGAGCGGCCTCGGGATCCCTGCTGAGCGGACCACCGGCACCGGCGCCCGCTCCGAGGGAGTGGCCCGCCACTCCTCCGGCCACCGGCCCGCCGGGTCCCGGCCCCGCTGCGTGCGGGCCCCCGCCCGGCTCCGCTTCCCCGGGCGGCACGGGGTCGTACCCGCACAGCGCCTCCTCGGCGGCCCCGACCGCCAGACCGCTGAGCATCACCCGGCCGTCGTCGCAGACGAGCACCGTGCGTGCGGTGATGTTCCGGTGCACCCAGCCGTGCGCGTGCAGCACCCGCAGGGCCATGAGGACGTCCGAGGCGACCTCGGCGGCCCGGTACGGCGTCAGCGGCTTCTCGGCGAGCAGCGCCGACAAGGGCCGGGCGGCCACGAGTTCGCTGACGACCCAGAGCGAACCGCCCTCGGCGAACACGTCGAAGACCTGGTCGAGCCGGGGATGGTCGGGTATCTGAGCGGCGGCCTGCGCGGCCTCGATGGCGCGGCGCACGGCCGGTTCGGCGGGGCGCCGGGTCGTCCGCGCGGCAGCGCCGGCCCGGGCGGCCCGCCCCTGGCGGCCGTCCCGCGCCACGAACCCCTCCGGCAGCCCGTCCGCGTCGAGCACCTCCGCCTCGACGACCTCGGGCAACGGCACCTGCCTGACCAGGACTTCCTGGCCGCTGTAGGTGTCGAAGGCGCGGGTCTCGGCGAGTTCGTACTCGTCGGACGGGGGCAGGGGCAGGCGGTAGCGGTCGGCGAGTACCCGTCCCGCGTAGTCGTCCACGACGCCTCCCCCGGCCCCCCGGTGGTCAATTCCGTTCCCGTTGCGCTCCGTTGTCGTCCCGTACGGTTCGCAACCACTCACGATACGTGCCGGAGGCAACCCGCAATGAGCTGATGCGAGATCTCAGGCCCGCGAACTCGTCCCCGGGCGCGCCCGGGTGAACAACCGGCACCGGTCTGTCCACCCGCGGCGCCCCCGCCGTTGCGTCAGGACTTCGGCTTGAACGTCGTCGTCAGCGTCCGCCAGGTGCTCTTGCGCAGGGCGCTGTCCCACTTGGCGTCCTTCGCGGTGTACATGAGCCCGTATCCCTGATGCGAGTTGACGACGAATCCGCGGTCTATGGACCGGTACTTCGTCCCGCCCTCCACGTAGGTGAACTCCCAGTCGGCCGTGTTCCAGCCGCGGTAGTCCACCTTCTCTATACGGATGCGCCTGTACTGCGAGCGGACCATGTACCGCTCCTGGTCCTTCCAGTCCGCGACCGGGTCGTTCTTGGGCGTGGACGTCCAGCCGACCAGGAGTTTCTGCCCGTCGGGGCCGCTGAAGCGGGACCCCGCCGCGCCCGTGGACTGGTACTTCCATCCCTTCGGCAGACCTATGGAGAACCCTTGCCCCGCCCTGTACGTCTGCACGGCGGTGCTGTCGTCCGACTTCGTGTCGTCCTCGCCGCCCTTGTCGTCCGACGCTTCCCCGCTCGGCGTGCTGTCGGCGCCGGCGGCCGCACCCGGCTTCTGAGAGGCCGTGGCCGAGGGGGACTTGCCGTCGCCGTCCGCGTCGGCGCCGGACCCCTTGTCCTTGTCCTTGTCGGCGCTGCCCGCGTCCGTCCCGCCGGACGAGGTCTTGGTGCCGCCGCTCTTGCTGTCATCGGCATCGCCGTCGCCGCCCCCGAGGGTCAGTGCGAGCACGGTACCGATGATGGCGAGGACCACGACCACCGCCGTGAGCACCAGCGTCCGCCGCGGCACCACGTCGGTCAGCGGGGCCGCCTTGGGCGCGGGCCGCACGGGCGCGGGGGGCATCTCGGGCCAGCCCGACGTCCGTCCCGCGCTCTCCTTGTCCGGCCCCTCCGCGGCGTCCCGCGTACCGGACTTGCCGCTCTCGGACGCGAAGGCCGAAGCCGTCACGGCGCCCGCGGCTCCGCCCGTACCGGCGTCACCGGACCGGCCCGCGACGGAGCCCGCCGCGCCCGCGCCCGCCGCACGCGCCGTCCCCGAACCGGACGCCCCGCCAGAGCCGGACGTCGCACCCGGGCCGGACGTCGCACCCGAGCCGGCCTTGCCGGAGCCGGCCGCACCGGGCCCGGACTCACCGGGCTTACCGGGGGTCGGCGTGACCGCCCCGGCCGACGCCGCACCTGCCGCACCTGCCGCACCCGCGGCCCCGTCGGCCCCCTTGGCCGGGGAAACCGCCGCGGAGCCGGACGTGCCCGTGGCTCCGGACTTGGCGCGTGCGGTGACCGCCGCCGCTCCCGCCACCTTCCCCAGGGAACGCAATGCCCCGCGCAGCCGTTCACCCGCGTCCTCGCCGCGCCTGCCGCCCGAACCGCCCCGGTCCGAGTCCTCCGGGACCGGGGGCAGCGCCACGACCTTCGTCGCGTCCACCGGCTCGGACCCGGCCTCCCGGGATGCCGGCTTCTGCCGCAGCACCTCGGTGAGCATCGCCCGCGCGCCCGCGTCGTCGAGCCGCTGCTCGGGATCCTTGGCCAGCAGACCGTAGATCACCTTCTCCAGCGGTCCCGCGTGCTTGGGCTGCTCGACCGGCTCGGTCATCACCGCGGTGAGCGTCGCGATCGCGGAACCCCGGTCGTACGGCGGCACGCCTTCCACCGCCGCGTACAGCAGTCCGCCGAGCGACCAGAGGTCGGCCGCGGGGCCGGGCTTGTGTCCGCGCGCCCGCTCCGGCGAGATGTACGAGGGCGCGCCGACGAGCATGCCGGTCGAGGTGATGGACGGGTCGCCCTCCACCTGCGCGATACCGAAGTCGGTCAGTACGACCCGGCCGTCCTCGGACATCAGCACGTTCGACGGCTTCACGTCCCGGTGCAGAATGCCCTCACGGTGCGCCGCCCGCAGTACGTCGAGGATCGCCAGACCGACCTCCGCGGCCCGCCTCGGCGTCAGCAGCCCGTCCTCGCGGATGACCTCGGCGAGGGACTTGCCCTCGATGAGCTCCATCACGATCCAGGGCCGGTCGTCCTCGTCGACCACGTCGTACACGGTGACCGCGCCGTGGTTCCGGATCCGGGCGATCGCCTTGGCCTCGCGCAGCGTCCGTGTGATCAGCCGCCGCTTCTCGTCCTCGTCGATGCTCGACGGGAACCGCAGCTCCTTGACGGCCACCGTGCGGCTCAGGGTTTCGTCCTGGGCGCGCCACACCGTGCCCATGCCGCCGCGGCCGAGTACGTCTCCCAGCCGGTACCGCCCGGCGAGGAGACGCCCGCTCTTGTCCTGACGGGATGCTCCCGCCCGCTCCGCCTCCGACATGCGTCCCCTCATGCAACCCGCCCCGACAGAGCCTTCATTGTCCCTCACGCATGGACCACCCGACGCCCAGGGTGCCCTGGGACCGGGGCAGGACCCGGCCTCGGTGCGGCCGACCCGGAAGACCGCCTGCCGCACGGCTCCGTTCGTCCCGCATGATGGGCCCCCGACAAGGGAGGACCGCGATGCCGCTGCTCCGGACACGCCGGACACTCGTGACCATTCCGGTGACCGCCGTTCTGCTCGGCCTCACACCGGCCGGTTCCCCCGCCGACGCGAGCGCCGCCGCGGACACCGCCCTGACTTTGCTCGTCTCCCGGGGAAGGGCCCCGGCCGCGGCCCTCCTCATCCGCGAGGAGACGGGTACCCGCTACGTCCACGCCGAAGCCGTCCCCGACACCACCCCTTCCCTCCCCTGGACCGCACAGGGATCGGACACCACCTCAGTCCGGGGCGCCCCTGCGGAACCTGACGTCACGTCCGTACCGCGGAGCCCGGCCGCGTCCGGCGCCGTGTCCGCACCGGCCGCCGGCTCCCGGGCCGGTGCCGCCATCCGCAGCGGCGATCACTTCCGCGCGGGCAGCATCACCAAGACGTTCCTGGCGACCGTCGTGCTGCAACTGGCCGCCGAGCACCGGCTGTCCCTGTCGGACTCCGTGGCGGAACACCTGCCGGGACTGGTGCACGGAGCGGGCAACGACGGTCGCGCGCTGACCCTGCGCGCCCTGCTCACCCACACCAGCGGCCTGTACGACTTCACGGCGGAGACCAGGGGGGACGTCCCCGTCACCCCGCTTCAGGCTCTGCGCATCGCCTTCACCCACCCCCCGGCCCACCGCGGCCGCTTCGCCTACTCCAACACCAATTACGTCCTGCTCGGACTGGTCGTCCGTCAGGTCACCGGCCACTCGTACGCCATCGAGGTCCGGCGGCGCGTCCTCACTCCCCTCCGTCTGACGGGCACTTCCTTTCCAGGCGCCCGCGTCTTTCTCCCCTCCCCGCACGGCCGCGCCTACGCCGCCGACGGGTCCGACGTCACCGAGCTCGACCCGCGCGTGGCCGGCGCGGCGGGCGAGCTGGTCAGCACACTCCCCGACCTGAACCGCTTCTACGCGGCCCTGCTGGGCGGTGAGCTGCTCCCGCCGGCCCTGCTGCGCGAGATGCTCGACACCCGTACCGCACAGGGCTCGTACGGCATGGGGCTCTATCCGGTGACGCTGCCGTGCGGCATCACGGTGTGGGGACACAACGGCCGAATATCCGGCAGCTACGTGCGCACCGCAGCGACCGCCGACGGCCGCCGTGTCCTCACCTTCCGGGTGAACACGGACGGACTCGCGGACGCGGACCTCGAACCGGCCCTGCTCGCCGCCGAGTTCTGCCCCCGCACCTCCTAGAACGGTTGGCCTTCGAGCAGATATCCCAGCTCACGACACCCGTTCGAGTGAATCCACGCCGGGCACGACCGAGGCCGCCGGACGTCGAAGCCGCCGGACGTCGAGGTCGGCCGGGGCGCCAGAGCACGCCCCACCGCCACGCCCCCTACCGCGCCACGATGTCCGGCGCTCCCAGCCGTGCCGCGTCCGCCGTCAGGTCGTCGGGCTGGCGCTGCGACTCCCGTTCCGCCTCGACCCGCTTCTCGTAGTGCTCGATCTCGCGCTCGATCTGGTCCTTGTCCCAGCCGAGGACCGGCGCCATCAGCTCGGCGGCCTCACGGGCGCAGCGCGTGCCCCGGTCGAAGGTCTCGATCGAGATGCGTGTCCGCCGGGTCAGCACGTCGTCGAGGTGGCGCGCACCCTCGTGCGAGGCGGCGTAGACGACCTCGGCGCGCAGGTAGTCGTCGGCGCCCTGCAGGGGTGCGCCGAGCGAGGAGTCGGCGGCGATGAGGTCGAGCAGTTCGTCGGCGAGCGACCCGTACCGGTTCAGCAGGTGCTCCACGCGCACGACGTGGATCCCGGTGTCGGCGGCGATGCGCGCTCGGGCGTTCCACCTGGCCCGGTACCCCTCGGCGCCGATGAGGGGGATGTCCTCGGTGACGCACTCGGCGACCCGCTGGTCGAGACCGTGCACCGCCTCGTCCACCGCGTCCTTGGCCATGACGCGGTACGTCGTGTACTTGCCGCCCGCGACGACCACGAGACCCGGTACCGGATGCGCCACGGTGTGCTCGCGCGAGAGCTTGCTGGTGGCGTCCGACTCGCCGGCGAGCAGCGGGCGCAGTCCCGCGTAGACACCCTCGACGTCGTCGCGGGTGAGGGGCAGGGCGAGGACCGAGTTGACGTGCTCCAGCAGGTAGTCGATGTCGGCGCTGGAGGCCGCGGGGTGCGCCTTGTCGAGGTCCCAGTCGGTGTCGGTGGTGCCGACGATCCAGTGGCGCCCCCACGGGATGACGAAGAGCACGGACTTCTCGGTGCGCAGGATCAGACCGGTCGTCGAGTTGATGCGGTCCTTCGGTACGACCAGATGGATGCCCTTGGACGCCCGTACGTGGAACTGTCCGCGCTCCCCGACCATCGCCTGGGTGTCGTCGGTCCACACACCCGTCGCGTTCACCACCTGTTTGGCGTGGATCTCGTACTCCCCGCCGGTTTCGAGGTCGTGCACCCGGGCGCCGACGACGCGTTCGCCCTCGCGCAGGAAGCCGGTCACCTTCGCGCGGTTGGCGACCTTCGCGCCGTAGGCGGCCGCCGTGCGCACCAGCGTGGCGACATAGCGGGCGTCGTCCATCTGCGCGTCGTAGTACTGCAGGGCGCCGACCAGCGCGTCCTTCTTCAGGGCGGGGGCGACGCGCAGCGCGTGGCGACGGGTCAGGTGGCGGTGGCCGGGGAGCCCGCGGCCGTGTCCGCGGGCCATCGACATCGCGTCGTACAGGGCGACGCCCGAGCCGGCGTACAACCGCTCCCAGCCCTTGTGCTGCAACGGGTAGAGGAACGGCACCGGCTTCACGAGGTGCGGTGCGAGCCGTTCCAGAAGCAGTCCCCGCTCCTTGAGGGCCTCGCGCACCAGTGCGAAGTCGAGCATCTCCAGATACCGCAGGCCGCCGTGGATCAGCTTGCTGGACCTGCTGGAGGTGCCGGACGCCCAGTCGCGCGCCTCGACCAGCCCGGTCGACAGGCCGCGTGTCACGGCGTCGAGCGCGGTGCCCGCACCAACCACGCCCGCGCCCACGACCAGGATGTCCAGTTCACGCTCGGCCAATCCCGCAAGTGACTCGGCTCGCTCCGCCGGCCCCAGTGTCGCTGTCCTCACCGCTGCCTCCCGCTATCCGTTGCGCTGGCCGCACCCGTCCGGCGAAGCCCGGCTCTCACCCCATGCCCAAATTCTGACCTTGTTGCCCACCTTCGGCCACCGCCGGCCCGGCCGCCTGTGGACATCGATCGGGGACTCTCGGGAAAACACAACCAAAGAATCCCGCATATCGGTCATATTTACTCCTAGTCTGACATTGCGCTCGCCCGTTCTGTCCACAGGGCTTGCACACCTGTCCCACTACGGTTACTGGGAAGGACGGCCCACGCCATGCCCGCAGATCTCGCCGTCATCGGACTCGGTCATCTCGGCCTGCCCCTGGCCCAGGCCGCCGTCGCCGCCGGCATCCCCACCCTCGGCTACAAGACCGGACCGGAGGGCGGCTCCCTCACCGCCGCCGAGCTGCGCCGGATGCACTCGGGAGGCTTCCGGCCGACCACCAACCCGGCCGAGCTCGGCCGGGTGCGCACGGCGGTCATCTGCGCGCCCACGCCCCGGGGCGCGGACGGAGCGCCGGACCTGGGCCAGGTGGCCGCCGCCGCCCGCACCCTGGCCGCCCGGCTGCGCCCGCACACCACGGTGATC
Organism: Streptomyces sp. NPDC005551; assembly: GCF_042871785.1. Classification (NCBI taxonomy): domain Bacteria; kingdom Bacillati; phylum Actinomycetota; class Actinomycetes; order Kitasatosporales; family Streptomycetaceae; genus Streptomyces; species Streptomyces sp. NPDC005551. The sequence continues at coordinate 187,595 of NZ_JBIAJE010000008.1, forward strand.
CTGGAGTCCGCCGTGCACCCCGGGACCACGGAGGACTTCCTGCGCCCCCTGCTGGAGGAGGGCTCCGGGCTGCGCGCCGGCCGCGACTTCCACCTCGCGTACTCCCCCAGCCGGGTCGACCCCGGCAACCGCGACTTCCACCCGTCCAGCACCCCGAAGGTCATCGGCGGCCTCACCCCCGCCTGCACCGAGTCGGCCGCCGCCTTCTACGGACGCCTCACCGACAAAGTCGTACGCGCGCGTGGACCACGCGAGGCGGAGACCGTGCAGCTGCTCGAGACCAACTTCCGGCACGTCAACATCGCCCTGGTCAACGAGATGGCCGTGCTCTGCCACGACCTGGGCGTCGACCTGTGGGACGTCATCCGGTGCGCGGAGACCAAGCCGTTCGGCTTCCAGGCCTTCCGGCCGGGACCGGGCGTCGGCGGCCACGGCGTCGCCCAGGACCTGCGAGGCCGCTCCGGCCGCACCCTGCGCATGGTCGAACTGGCCCAGCAGGTCAACGACCACATGCCGCAGTACGTCATCCAGCGCGCCGCGACCCTCCTCAACGAGCACGGGAAGTCGGCCCGCGGCGCGCGCGTGCTGCTCCTCGGCGTCACCTACAAGCAGGACCTCGCCGACCAGCAGGGCTCCCCCGCCCACGAGATCGCCCTGCGTCTCATGGAACTCGGCGCGTCCGTCAGCTATCACGACCCGCTGATCCCCGCCTGGAGCGTCCTGGACCGCCCCATCCCCCGCGCCGACTCCCTGTACGAGGCCGCGGCCGACGCCGATCTGACGATCCTGCTCCAGCAGCACCGCACGTACGACCTCCAGGGCCTGTCCGTGAAGGCCCAGCTCCTCCTGGACACCCGCGGAGCCACGCCGACCGGGGCGGCACACCGGCTCTGACCACCGGGAAATCCCCCTACGGAGGACGACCCGGGCCTGCTAGTGTGCGGCAGCTCGCACGCACGTGCGCTCGCGTTTCCGGCGCACCCGCTGTGCGCTGCTGTCCCTGGGGGGATCCACATGAGCACGCCGTCCACGCCGCCGCCCGTTCCACCGGCCGAGCAGTCCGGGAACCCTTACGCGGGTGCCCCCGGGACCGGGAACCCGTATGCCGGCGCCCCCGGCACCGGGAACCCGTTCGCGGCCGGCCCGGGCCCCGCGGACGCCCCGCAGGGAGCGCCCGTCCCCGGCTTCCCGCAGCAGCAGGGTGCGCCCGGCTTCCCGATGGCCCCCGTGGCCCCGTCCGCTCCGGCCCGGGCCAACCTCGGCCTCGGACTCGCCGCCGCCGTCGGCACCGCCCTGGTCGCGGCAGTCGCGTACGGAGTGGTCATCGGCCTCACCAAGCACGAGATCGGCTGGGCGGCGGTCGGCGTCGGCTTCCTGACCGGCCTCGCCGCGGGCCGCGTCGGCGGACGCAACCCGGTCCTGCCGGTGGTCAGCGTCGTGCTGTCCGCGGGCGCCGTCTACCTCGGCCAGCTGATCGGCGAGGCCATGATCGGCGCGAAGGAGCTGGGCGTGGACTTCAGCGAGCTCTTCTTCGACCACTTCGACGCGGTCCAGGAGGCCTGGAAGGCCGACTCCGACCCGCTGACGTTCGTCTTCTTCGCCATCGCCGCGTACGTGGCCTTCTCCAGCGCCAAGAAGGCCGGTCAGTAACCGCCCCGGCGTACGGAAGGGCCCGGTCACCGTGCGGTGACCGGGCCCTTCCGCACTTGGGGCTAGCGCTTGTGCTGCGCGTCCGCGACCGTGACCTCCACGCGCTGGAACTCCTTGAGCTCGCTGTAGCCGGTGGTGGCCATGGCACGGCGGAGGGCACCGAAGATGTTCATGGAGCCGTCCGGGATGTGCGAGGGACCGGCGAGGATCTCCTCGATCGTGCCGACGGTGCCGAGGTCGACCTTCTTGCCGCGCGGCAGCTCCTCGTTCACCGCCTCCATGCCCCAGTGGTGGCCCCGCCCGGGCGCGTCCGTGGCGCGCGCCAGCGGGGAGCCCATCATCACCGCGTCGGCCCCGCAGGCGATGGCCTTGGGCAGGTCGCCGGACCAGCCGACGCCGCCGTCCGCGATGACGTGCACATAGCGGCCGCCGGACTCGTCCATGTAGTCCCGGCGGGCCGCGGCGACGTCCGCCACCGCGGTCGCCATCGGCACCTGGATGCCGAGGACGTTGCGCGTGGTGTGCGCGGCGCCGCCTCCGAAGCCGACCAGCACGCCCGCCGCGCCCGTGCGCATCAGGTGCAGGGCGGCGGTGTACGTGGCGCAGCCGCCGACGATCACCGGGACGTCCAGCTCGTAGATGAACTGCTTCAGGTTCAGCGGTTCGGCGGCACCGGAGACGTGCTCGGCCGACACCGTCGTACCGCGGATGACGAAGATGTCCACGCCCGCGTCCACGACGGCCTTGGAGAACTGGGCCGTGCGCTGCGGGGACAGCGCGGCGGCGGTGACCACGCCCGAGTCGCGCACCTCCTTGATGCGCTGCCCGATCAGCTCCTCCTTGATGGGAGCCGCGTAGATCTCCTGGAGGCGGCGGGTCGCGGTGTCCGCGTCCAGCTCGCCGATCTCGTCCAGCAGCGGCTGCGGGTCCTCGTACCTCGTCCACAGGCCCTCGAGGTTGAGGACGCCCAGGCCGCCCAGCTCACCGATGCGGATCGCGGTGGCCGGGGAGACGATGGAGTCCATGGGGGCGGCCAGGAACGGCAGCTCGAAGCGGTAGGCGTCGATCTGCCAGGCGATCGAGACCTCCTTCGGGTCCCGGGTCCGGCGGCTCGGGACGACGGCGATGTCGTCGAAGGCGTACGCCCGGCGGCCGCGCTTGCCGCGCCCGATCTCGATCTCAGTCACGTGTGTGGCCTTTCCTCTGCGTTTCAGCGCCTTCCAGTATCCCCGACGCCCACGCCGAGAGCGGCCCCGGAACCTCCGGGACCGCTCTCGGTCGCACGATCGACGCGTGCTTCACGCGCGCGTGGGGCTCACTTACGGCTGTAGTTCGGCGCCTCGACCGTCATCTGGATGTCGTGCGGGTGGCTCTCCTTGAGACCGGCCGAGGTGATCCGCACGAAGCGGCCCTTGGACTCCATCTCCCCGATGCTGGCCGCGCCCACGTAGCCCATGGTCTGGCGCAGACCGCCGACCAGCTGGTGCAGCACGTTGGCGAGGGGGCCGCGGTAGGGCACCTGGCCCTCGATGCCCTCGGGCACCAGCTTGTCGTCGGCGGCCACCTCGGCCTGGAAGTAGCGGTCCTTCGAGTACGACCGGCCCTGGCCGCGGGACTGCATGGCACCGAGCGAGCCCATGCCGCGGTACGACTTGAACTGCTTGCCGTTGATGAACTGCAGCTCGCCGGGCGATTCCTCGCAGCCGGCCAGGAGACTGCCCAGCATCACCGTGTCGGCGCCGGCGGCCAGTGCCTTGCCGATGTCGCCGGAGTACTGCAGGCCGCCGTCGCCGATCACCGGGATACCCGCGGGACGGGCCGCGAGGGCGGCTTCGTAGATGGCGGTGACCTGCGGGACGCCGATGCCGGCGACCACGCGGGTGGTACAGATCGAGCCGGGGCCCACGCCGACCTTGATGCCGTCCACACCGGCGTCGATCAGCGCCTGCGCGCCGTCACGCGTGGCGACGTTGCCGCCGATCACGTCGACGTTCACGCTGGACTTGATCTTCGCCATCCAGTTGAGGGCGTTGCTGTTGTGGCCGTGCGAGGTGTCGACGACCAGGAAGTCCACACCGGCCTCGGCGAGCGCCTGGGCCCGCTCCAGCGCCTCGGGGCTGGCGCCCACGGCGGCACCGACGAGCAGCCGGCCCTCGGCGTCCTTCGCGGCGTGCGGGTACTGCTCGGCCTTGACGAAGTCCTTGACCGTGATGAGGCCCTTGAGGACACCCGCCTCGTCGACCAGCGGCAGCTTCTCGATCTTGTGGCGGCGCAGCAGCTCCATGGCGTCGGCACCGGAGATGCCGACCTGGCCGGTGACCAGCGGCATCGGGGTCATGACCTCGCGCACCTGGCGGGAGCGGTCGTTCTCGAAGGCCATGTCGCGGTTGGTGACGATGCCGAGCAGCTTCTTGTTGCCGTCGGTGACCGGGACTCCGCTGATGCGGAACTTGGCGCACAGGGCGTCGGCCTCGGCCAGCGTGGCGTCCGGGTGCACGGTGATGGGGTCGGTGACCATGCCGGACTCGGAGCGCTTCACGAGGTCGACCTGGTTGACCTGGTCCTCGACCGACAGGTTGCGGTGCAGCACGCCGACGCCGCCCTGTCGGGCCATCGAGATCGCCATGCGGGACTCGGTCACCTTGTCCATCGCCGCGGACAGCAGCGGGATGTTCACCCGTACGTTGCGGGAGATGCGGGACGAGGTGTCGACCGCGTTGGGGAGCACCTCGGATGCACCCGGCAGCAGCAGCACGTCGTCGTAGGTCAGCCCGAGTGTCGCGAATTTTCCGGGCACTCCGTCGACGTTCGCAGTCATGACACCTTCCCCAAATGGCCTTGATCGGTGCGGATGTCCATGCTAACGGGAAGCACGGCTCTCTCATTCCACGGTTCCGGACGCCCGTCGGCTTCGTAGCTTCGTACGGAACCGGCGCGGCAGCCGTTCACCCGCCGGCTCCGGGAGGCGTCACGGCGCGGGCCGCGACCCGCCGCGGGCGCCGTCGAGGATGGAGGCGTCCGCGGGACGAGCCGCCGGCCCCACCGGGGAGCCGCTACTGCTCCGCCAGCGCCCGCAGGCGGCTCAGGGCCCGGTGCTGAGCCACGCGGACCGCACCGGGTGACATTCCCAACATCTGTCCGGTCTCCTCGGCCGTGAGACCCACCGCGATCCTCAGCAGGAGCAGTTCCCGCTGGTTCTCCGGGAGGTTGGCCAGGAGTTTCTTGGCCCACTCGGCATCGCTGCTGAGCAGGGCACGCTCCTCGGGGCCGAGCGAGTCGTCGGGGCGCTCGGGCATCTCGTCCGAGGGCACGGCCGTCGAACCGGGGTGCCGCATCGCGGCGCGCTGGAGGTCGGCGACCTTGTGCGCCGCGATGGCGAAGACGAAGGCCTCGAAGGGACGCCCCGTGTCCTTGTAGCGCGGCAGGGCCAGCAGCACCGCGACGCAGACCTCTTGCGCCAGGTCCTCCACGAAGTGCCGCGCGTCGCCCGGAAGCCGGGAAAGACGCGCGCGGCAGTACCGCAGCGCGAGAGGATGTACGTGAGCGAGCAGGTCGTGTGTCGCCTGCTCGTCGCCGTCGACCGCGCGATGGACGAGCGCACCGATCACCGTCGTCTCGTCGTCGCGCATCGGTCCATGGTGCCTCGGCGTCGTCCGATCCGTGGCACCGCGTCCATAGTTGTGCACCGAAGCGTTATGAGTAGGTGCGCCGGAACTCATCTCCTGCGCCCTCCCCTTCCGCTCGACCGACTCGTCCCCGAGGAACTCCACACCTCAAGGATGCGGCATCCGCCGGGAAACGGGGGCCGGGCACCGGAGAGACCCTGCCCGAGGGCCCGGCCCCGCCCGCCGCGCGGCGGGCGGGAGGCGCCGAACGGCAGGTGGGGATCGCCGTCCCGCAGCAGCTCACCTAGCGGACCAGGCCCCACCGGAACCCGAGCGCCACGGCGTGCGCGCGGTCCGAGGCGCCGAGCTTCTTGAAGAGCCGGCGGGCGTGCGTCTTGACGGTGTCCTCGGAGAGGAACAGCTCACGGCCGATCTCCGCGTTGGAGCGGCCGTGGCTCATGCCCTCCAGGACCTGGATCTCACGCGCCGTGAGCGTCGGCGCCGCACCCATCTCGGCCGACCGCAGTCGGCGCGGGGCGAGCCGCCAGGTCGGGTCGGCGAGTGCCTGCGTCACCGTGGCCCGCAGTTCGGCGCGCGAGGCGTCCTTGTGCAGATAGCCGCGGGCACCGGCGGCGACGGCGAGCGCCACACCGTCCAGGTCCTCGGCGACGGTGAGCATGATGATGCGGGCACCCGGATCGGCGGAGAGCAGCCGCCGGACCGTCTCGACGCCGCCCAGACCGGGCATGCGTACGTCCATCAGAATCAGGTCCGAGCGGTCGGCGCCCCAGCGGCGGAGGACTTCCTCGCCGTTGGCCGCAGTCGTCACGCGCTCGACGCCGGGCACGGTAGCCACCGCGCGGCGGAGCGCCTCTCGGGCGAGCGGGGAGTCGTCGCAGACGAGGACGGATGTCATGACCGCCCTCCGCAGCTGATGCGCGTCACCTTGAGCCTCCAGGCTGGTACGAATCGTCACCTGTGCGGTCGACACTCGTGGACGGATTCTGCCGTCTGCCCGAGCGCTTGTTCCTTCAACCGCCTCGCACTCTCAACGATGGTCACTCGAAAGAGTTACGGGGCCGTCCGCCATCTTCGGCACTCTACGTGAGGGGGCGGACACGGTGCAGACATGCGCCACGGACCCTCAACGTTTCATCACAAGCCATGCCCCATTTAGCCGGTTTTCTTCCCTTTTGCTGGTGTCTATGGCTAGATTCGCAATGAGTCATATTTTCATCTCCTTAGATCGTAGATGTACGGTCGGTGGGCACATACCAGCCCAGAACGGCAACAAGGGGACACGCAATGGCAGATTTCTCCCGCCTTCCCGGTCCAAACGCGGACCTCTGGGACTGGCAGCTCCTCGCGGCCTGCCGTGGGGTCGACAGCTCGCTCTTCTTCCATCCGGAGGGCGAGCGCGGTGCGGCACGGAGCGCTCGCGAGAACTCGGCCAAGGAGGTCTGCATGAGGTGCCCCGTGCGCGCCCAGTGCGCGGCCCACGCCCTGGCGGTGCGCGAGCCGTACGGCGTGTGGGGCGGACTGACCGAGGACGAGCGCGAAGAGCTGATGGGACGCGCCCGCAACCGGCTGGTCACGGCGACGAGCAGCGGCGGCCCCGCCGCACCGTCGCACAACAATTGAAGGAACGTTTCTCCGAAGATGGGCACGCGCAGGCGTGCCCTTGCTTTTGGTGCGCCGCCGCCTGCCTCGGCGGTCCTTCTTTGCGCCGCAGCCCGCCTCAGCGGTCTTTCGCCGCGCCGCCTCGGCGCCGCCGGGTGCGCTGCCGCCCGTCCTCAGCGGGCCGCGGCCCGGGCGAGCCGGTCGAGGGTCGCCGCCACCGCGGGCACCTGGGCGAGGTCCGGCAGCGTCAGCGCCACGATCTCCCGCCGCACCGGAGGCTCGACCGTCACTGTGCGTACTCCCTTGGCGCGTACGGACTCGACAGCCAGTTCGGGAAGGACCGCGACACCGAGGCCCGCGCCGACCAGGCCGACCACCGCCGGGTAGTCGTCGGTGGCGAAGTCGATGCGGGGCACGAAGCCGGCGCTCTCGCAGGCCTCGATGAGCTGGCCCCGGCAGCGCGGGCAGCCCGCGATCCACGGCTCTCCGGCGAGATCTCCCATGGCGACCGACTCCGCCGTCCCCAGTCGGTGCCCTTCGGGGACGAGTCCGACGAGCCGGTCCACCAGCAGCGGGCGCACCACCAGGTCGTGCCACTCCTCGGTGGCCGCCGCTCCCTCGTAGCGGAAGGCGAGCGCGATGTCGCAGTCGCCCTCGCGCAGCATCTCCACCGAGCGCGGCGGTTCGGCCTCCTCCAGGGAGACGCGGGTACCGGGGTGGTCGGCGCGCAGCGCGGCGAGCGCGGTCGGTACCAGGGTGGAGCTGCCGCTCGGGAAGGAGACGAGCCGGACGCGGCCCGCGCGCAGTCCGGCGATGGCGGCCACCTCCTCCTCCGCGGCGGTCAGCCCGGCGAGGATGCCCGCCGCATGGCGCACGAGGGCCTGACCGGCCTGGGTCAGGCGCATCTCCCGGCCGGTGCGGATCAGCAGCGGCGTACCGACGGAGGACTCCAGGGCCTTCATCTGCTGGCTGACGGCGGGCTGGGTGCAGCCCAGTGCGCGCCCCGCCGCCGAGAACGAGCCGGTGGCGGCCACAGCGCGCAGGACACGGAGATGACGGGCCTCGATCACCCTCCGAGCATAAGCGGCGCTTGGGTGGGGCGCCGAATACTGCGTCGACGCTTTGGCCTCCGGTCGCCTAACGTGCCGCCATGAAGCTTCTCTCACTGAACATCGGCCGGGCGCGGGCGGTCGGCTACACGGATCAGCCGGAGGGCCTGACCGGCATCGACAAGCAGCCGGTGGAGGGGCCCGTGCGGGTCGCGGCCCCGGGGCCCAAGGGGGTCGGCGCCGGCGGACTGGCCGGGGACGCCGTGTGCGAGAAGCGCCACCACGGCGGGGACGACCAGGCGGTGTACGCGTTCGCGCGCGAGGACCTCGACGAGTGGGAGCGGGAGCTGGGCCGCCCGCTGGCCAACGGCGCGTTCGGCGAGAACCTGACCACGTCGGGACTCGACGTGTCCGGCGCCCGCATAGGCGAGCGGTGGGGCGTGGGTCCCGACGTCGTCCTGGAGGTGACCTGCGGGCGCATCCCCTGCCGTACCTTCCAGGGCCACCTCGGGGAGCAGGGCTGGGTGAAGCGTTTCACCCGGCGGGGTGCGCCGGGCGCGTATCTGCGGGTGGTACGGCCGGGGGAGATCAGCGCGGGCGACCCGGTCCGGATCCTGCACCGCCCGGACCACGACGTGACGGTGGCGCTCCAGTTCCGCGCCGTCACCCTGGAGCGGACCCTGCTGCCGCGGCTGCTGGCGGCGGGGGACGCGCTGCATCCGGAGGTGCGGGAGGACGCGCGCAAGTACGCGGAGAAGTACGGGCGTTAGCGCGGGGAGCCGGCGCGGCGGACCGGCGGGTACGGGCCCCGGCCGGATGGGTGGGGCCCGTACCGCCCGCAGGGCCACGGCCGGGCCGCGGCACGGCGGCGAGAAGGCAGGCGGGGCGGCGGCCGGGCGTGGCCGCGGGACCGCCGGGCACGGTGCGGTAACGGGCGGCGGCGGGCGCGGGCTCCTGCCGCGGTGGTCACTAACCTTGGCCCATGACAACGGCTTTGATTACGGGATCGACCGCGGGCATCGGCGCCGCCTTCGCGCGGCGGCTGGCGGCCGGCGGGCACAACCTCGTCCTGGTGGCGCGGGACACCAAGCGGCTGCGCGAACAGGCGACCGAGTTGCACGACCGGCACGGCATCGAGGCGGAGGTGCTGACGGCGGACCTGGCGACGGACGGGGGCATCGAGGCGGTGGCAGCGCGCCTCACCGACCGCCGGCACCCGGTGGACCTGCTGGTCAACAACGCCGGCTTCGGCAACAAGGGCCGCTTCCTCGACGTGTCGATGGCGGACGAGCTGAAGATGCTCAAGGTGCACTGCGAGGCGGTGCTGCGGCTGACGTCGGCGGCGACCGAGGCCATGCGGGAGCGGGGCCGGGGCGGTGTCGTCAACGTCGCCTCGGTCGCCGCCTTCGTGCCGCGCGGAACGTACGGGGCCTCCAAGGCGTGGGTCGTGCAGTTCACGCAGGGCGTGGCGAAGGACCTGGCCGGCAGCGGTGTACGGCTGATGGCCCTGTGCCCCGGGTTCGTGCGCACGGAGTTCCACCAGCGGGCTGGGATGGGCACGGACAACATCCCGAAGTGGATGTGGCTCGACGCGGACAAGCTGGTCGCGGCGGCGCTGTCGGATCTGGCGCGGGGCAGGACGCTGTCCGTCCCGGACCCCCGTTACAAGGCCCTGATGGGCCTGGTGAAGGTGACTCCGCGGGCGCTGCTGGGCGGCGTCACGTCGAGGACCGGACGCAAGTACGGCCCGCAGTAGGGGCGTTCGCGCGGGTCGTGCCGCCGGGGAGCCGGCCCGGGCGTGGAGTGGATGGTGTCGTCCCTCCGGTGGGACGATGGAAGTGTTCCACCGGACCCAGGGGGCCGGAGGCGGCGCCATGACATTCGTACAGCTCATCGACTGCAGGACCAGCCGGTTCGACGAGATGAACCGGCTGATGGACACGTGGGTCGAACAGACCAGGGGGAAGCGGACCGCGACGCACAGCGTCATCGGCCGGGACCGGTCCGACGGGGACCACTTCGTGGAGATCGTGGAGTTCCCGTCGTACGAGGAGGCGATGCGCAACTCCGGCATGCCGGAGACGGAGCGGATCTTCCAGGACATGGTGGCACTCTGCGACGAGATGCCGACGTTCACCGATCTGGACGTGGTCCGGGACGATCAGCTCTGAGCGGCCGGCATCAGCAGGCGGCGGCCGGGAAAAGGGGAAGCCCCCCTCACCCGGTGGGGGGAGGGGGACTTCTTCGAGGCGTCCTCCCTCCTCCCGTGGGGAGGGTGGGCTTCCTCGGGTGCTGCCGACCTCAGTGGGAGTGGCCGTGACCGTGGCCGTGGCCCGCGTCGCCCTCTTCCTCGGCCGGCTTCTCGACGACCAGGGTCTCGGTCGTGAGGAGCAGGGAGGCGATGGACGCGGCGTTCTCCAGGGCGGAGCGGGTGACCTTGACCGGGTCGATGACGCCGGCCTTGACCAGGTCGCCGTACTCGCCGGTCGCGGCGTTGAAGCCCTGGCCCTTGTCGAGCTCGGCGACCTTGGAGGTGATGACGTAACCCTCGAGGCCGGCGTTCTCGGCGATCCAGCGCAGCGGCTCGACGGCGGCCCGGCGGACCACCGCGACACCCGTGGCCTCGTCGCCGGTCTTGCCGAGGTTGCCCTCGAGGATCTTCACGGCGTGGACGAGCGCGGAGCCACCACCGGAGACGATGCCCTCCTCGACCGCGGCGCGGGTCGCGGAGATGGCGTCCTCGAGACGGTGCTTCTTCTCCTTCAGCTCCACCTCGGTGGCGGCGCCGACCTTGATCACGCACACGCCGCCGGCCAGCTTCGCGAGGCGCTCCTGGAGCTTCTCGCGGTCCCAGTCGGAGTCCGTGGACTCGATCTCGGCCTTGATCTGGTTGACCCGGCCGACGACGTCCTCGGACTTGCCGCCACCGTCGACGATGGTGGTGTCGTCCTTGGTGACGGTCACGCGGCGGGCGGTGCCGAGCACGTCCAGGCCGACCTGGTCGAGCTTGAGGCCGACCTCCTCGGCGATGACGGTGGCACCGGTGAGGGTGGCCATGTCGCCGAGCATCGCCTTGCGGCGGTCGCCGAAGCCGGGGGCCTTCACCGCGACGGCGTTGAACGTGCCGCGGATCTTGTTCACGACCAGGGTCGACAGGGCCTCGCCCTCGACGTCCTCGGCGATGATCAGGAGCGGCTTGGAGGCGTTGGTCTGGATGACCTTCTCCAGCAGCGGCAGCAGGTCCTGGATCGAGGAGATCTTGCCCTGGTGGATGAGGATGTACGGGTCGTCGAGGACGGCCTCCATACGCTCCTGGTCGGACACCATGTACGGCGACAGGTAGCCCTTGTCGAAGGCCATGCCCTCGGTGAAGTCCAGCTCCAGACCGAAGGTGTTGGACTCCTCGACGGTGATGACACCGTCCTTGCCGACCTTGTCCATCGCCTCGGCGATGAGCTCGCCGACCTGGCTGTCCTGGGCGGACAGACCGGCGACGGCGGCGATGTCGGACTTCTCGTCGATCGGGCGGGCGGTCGCGAGGAGCTCCTCGGACACGGCCTTGACGGCGGCGTCGATGCCCTTCTTGAGGAGGGCGGGGGACGCGCCGGCGGCGACGTTCTTCAGGCCCTCGCGCACCAGCGCCTGGGCCAGCACGGTGGCGGTGGTCGTACCGTCACCCGCGATGTCGTTGGTCTTGGTCGCCACCTCCTTCACCAGCTGGGCGCCGAGGTTCTCGTACGGGTCGTCGAGCTCGACCTCGCGGGCGATGGTCACGCCGTCGTTGGTGATGGTGGGGGCGCCGAACTTCTTGTCGATGACGACGTTGCGGCCCTTGGGGCCGATCGTCACCTTCACCGTGTCGGCAAGCTTGTTGACGCCGCGCTCAAGGGCGCGACGGGCGTCCTCGTCGAACTTCAGGATCTTCGCCATGGAGCGATTCAGCCCTCTCGGAAAACTTGGGAGAAACGAACTGCGCCCCCAGCGCCCGGCTTATTAAGGTCGCGGGGGCCAGGGGCGCAGCTCACTGCAAAACTGGGATGAACTACTTCTCGATGATCGCGAGCACGTCGCGAGCCGAGAGGACGAGGTACTCCTCGCCGCTGTACTTCACCTCGGTGCCGCCGTACTTGCTGTACAGCACGATGTCGCCGGTCTTCACGTCGAGCGGCAGGCGCTCGCCGTTCTCGAACCGGCCCGGGCCCACGGCCAGGACGACGCCCTCCTGGGGCTTCTCCTTGGCAGTGTCCGGAATGACCAGGCCAGAGGCGGTGGTCTGCTCGGCGTCGAGCGGCTGGACCACAATGCGGTCCTCGAGCGGCTTGATGGCAACCTTGGAGCTGGTGGTCGTCACGATCCGACCTCCCCCTTCGGAGATCTCACGGGGTTAACTGTCTGAGGTGGCGACCAGGTGGATCCGTCGTCGCGGGTGCCGGACCTGCCCGTCGCTATTGGCACTCTCCAGGGGGGAGTGCCAGACCAGAGACTATGACCGGGATTAGCACTCGGTCAAGCGGAGTGCCAAACGGGGAGCGCGCGCCGCGTGCTTTCCGCTCCCCTCGGGCACCCCGTGCGCCGCTACAGGTAGTCCTCCAGGCGGGCCGGCGTGAGGCCCTCGGCCTGGATGCGCCGCAGCAGGCGCGTGGTCGTCCCGGTGAGGTCGGGTTGGTCGGTGCCGAGGAGGATGTCGCCGGGGCGCAGGCGGTCCCGGCCGGGCTCGCGGCCCAGCACCACGGCCGAGACCCCGCAGTCGGCGGCGGCGCGGAGTGTGGTGACGTCGTAGGTGCCGTACGGCGGGCGGAGCAGCCGGGGCAGGACGCCGAAGCGTTCCCTGAGCTTGTCCCGCTGGCCGCAGATCTCGGCGCGCTGGCCCGCGTACGGCAGTCCGCGCAGGGAGGAGTGGTCGAGCGTGTGGTTCTGCACGCTCGCGCCGACCGCCCGGAGGCGCGCGACGTGCCCGTACCCCGGCCCGACGACACGGTCGGTGAGGAACAGGCTGACCGGCAGCCGCAGTTCGCGGACCATGGCGGCGAAGCGCGGATCGCGTTCGGCACTGTCGTCGTAGGTCAGGAAGACCACCTTGTCGCGGGTGGGGACGCGGTCGACGACCGGCGGCAGGCCGGGGCCCGCCGCGCGTACGGGGGGCCGTCGGCCGGGCGGCCGGGGGGCGGAGGCGAGCGGCGCGGTCAGCCCCCAGCGGCGGTACGTTCCGGCGGGCCGCCCCGGCCCCGGAGCCGTCGGTTCCCCGCGGCGGTACGTCCCGGCGGGCGGCCCCGGCCGGCCGTGCGGGCGCACCTGCCGCGCCGCCTTCTTTCCCAGCCGCTCGATGGGGTCGACGGACTGGGCGCAGCCGGTGGCTCCCGCGAGCAGCCCGGCGACGAGCAGCCCGGCGAGCAGAGCGCGCCCACGCCCGGCCACCCCCGTCTCCGGGTGCCCTTCGCGCCCGGTCACCGGCGGTGGTCCCGGCGTGGGTGACCGCTCGCGGCCGTCCGGCGGGGCGCACCGCTCACAGGTAGTCCTCCAGCCGCGCCACGGCGTACCCCTCGTTCGTGACCTTCTTCAGGAAGCGGCGGACCATGTCGGGCATGGTGCCCTTCCAGTCCTCGCGGCCCCGGAAGTGGGTGAGGACGATGTCGCCGCGGTGCAGGGACCGGTCCCACTCGCGGTAGTCCCAGTGGTCGGCGAAGACCTCCTCGTTCCACAGCGGCGCCGCTTTGATCCCGCAGGACGCGGCGGCGCGCAGGGTGTCCTCGTTGTAGTTGCCGTAGGGGGGCCGGAAGAGCGTGGGGCGCTTGCCGAACTGCTTCTTCATCACGGTCTGCATCCCGCAGATCTCCCGTTTCTGCTCCGTGTACGAGAGGTTCGGCAGATACGGGTGGTGGAGGGTGTGGTTGTTCAGGGCGACGCCCGCGTCCCGCATCCTCCGGAAGTAGCCGTAGTCCTCCTTGGCCAGGTAGTCGCTGAGGAAGGCGGTGTACGGGATCTTCAGTTCGCTCATCATCCTGAGGAACGCCGGGTCCTTCTCGGCGCCGTCGTCGATGGTGAGGAAGACGACCTTGTCCTTGGTGGGGACGGTCGTGAAGACGGGCGGCAGTTCGTCCTGGCCGTCCACCTCGAAGCCCGCGCGGGTCGTGATCTCCGGCTTCCTCGCCGGCGGGGCCGGCGGGGCGAGCGGGACCCTGGCCAGCCCCCAGCGTCTGGCCGCGGCGACTCGCGCGGCGTGCGCGGTGCGCAGCTTCGAGGCGTACGCGTCCAGGGCGCGGGCGGGCGGCGCGTTCAGCGGCTGCTGCCCGGAGGCCGGCCGCGCGCCGGGGCCGGGGTCGGCGCAGCCGGCGGCGAGTGCGGCGGCGGCGAGCACGACGATGCCGCCCCGGACCCGGCGCACCGTTCTTCCGCCCGCCGTTCCACTAGGCACCGCACCACAAAACAGCGTCCGCTCCGGGCGATTTTCGTCATTTTGTCGTACTGGTCGCATGGTGCCGGATCCTCGCAGGCCACCGTGCGCGGGCCGGGCCGACACCGCCGCCGGACGCGTACCGTCCACCGACTGGCCCACAATGGGCCGGTGACCGATCTGGACCCGCTGGCCTCCTTCGCCTCCCTCCACACGCCCGAGGGCCGCGCCCTCCTCGACGAGGTGCGGGGCACCGAGCCCGCCGGGGAGCTGGCCGTCGCGACCCGGCTGCGCCGCGCGTACCCGGCGCCCCTGGTCACGGCGGCGCTCGCCCAGGCCCACCTGCGCCGGCGGGCGGTGGCCAAGTTCGGGGCCACGGACGCGGAGCGGATGTTCTTCACGCCCGACGGTGTCGAGCAGTCCACGCGGACGAGCGTCGCGGCGTACCGCGCGGAGCGGTTCCGGGCGCTCGGGGTGCGCTCCGTCGCCGACCTCTGCTGCGGCATCGGCGGCGACGCGATCGCCCTGGCCCGCGCCGGGATCCGGGTGCTCGCCGTGGACCGGGACCCGCTGACGGCGGCGGCGGCCCGCGCGAACGCCGAGGCGCTGGGCCTGGCGGAGCTGATCGAGGTGCGTGAGGCGGACGTCACCGAGGTGGCCACGGCGGAGTACGACGCCGTCTTCGTGGACCCCGCCCGACGCGGCGGCCGGGGCCGGATCTTCGATCCCGAGGCCTACTCACCGCCGCTGTCCTGGGCGACCGCGGCGGCCCTCAAAGCCCCGCGGGCGGCCCTGAAGATCGCGCCGGGCGTCCCCCACGAGGCGATCCCGGCCGAGGCGGAGGCGGAGTGGATCTCGGACGGCGGGGACGTGAAGGAGGCCGTGCTGTGGTTCGGCACCGAGCCGGGGCTGGTGCGGGCCACGCTGCTGCCCGGTCCGCGCGGGCTGCGCGGGCGGGGGCTCCCCGACCCGCCGGTGCGCCCGCCGGGGAGGTACCTGTACGAGCCCGACGGCGCCGCCATCCGCGCCCACCTCGTGGCCGAGGTGGCCGAGGAGCTCGACGGCGGCCTGCTCGACGAGACGATCGCGTACATCACCTCCGACCATCTGCGCCCGACCCCGTACGCCACCGCGTACGAGATCACCGACCGGCTGCCCTTCAACGTGAAGAAGCTGAAGGCGCTGCTGCGGACGCGTGAGGTCGGCATCCTCACCGTCAAGAAGCGCGGCTCGGCCGTCGAGCCCGAGGAGCTGCGCCGGAAGGTGAAGCCGCAGGGGCGCAACGCGGCGACGGTGTTCCTCACGCGGGTGGCGGGGGCGCCGACGATGCTGGTCGGGCATCCGGCGTAGGTCCTGCCCCCCGGCGTCAGCCGTGGTCCGAGGCGCGGGCCAGCAGCAGTGCGCGTTCCCGTTCGTTGCGGGCCAGGGACGCGGCCCGTTCGAACTCCGAGCGGGCCTCGGCCGTACGTCCGAGGCGTGCGAGCAGGTCTCCGCGCACGCTGGGCAGCAAGTGGTAGGCGCGCAGGGCGGGTTCGTCCGCGAGGGCGTCCACCAGGGCGAGGGCGGGCCCGGGGCCTTCGGCCATGGAGACGGCGACCGCGCGGTTCAACTCGACCACGGGGGACGGGGAACGGGCGGCGAGGACCCCGTACAGGGCGGCGATCCGCCCCCAGTCGGTGTCCTCGTAGGCGTACGCCTGGGCGTGGCAGGCGGCGATCGCGGCCTGGAGGACGTACGGTCCGGGGCCGCCGGCGGAGACGGCGTCGGCGCGGGCGAGAGCCGCGAAACCGCGGCGGATCAGCATCCGGTTCCAGCGGCGGCGGTTCTGGTCCCTGAGCAGCACGGGTTCCCCGGACGGGCCGGTGCGGGCGGCCGATCTGGAGGCCTGGAGCTCCAGCAGCGCGGCCAGCCCGTGCACTTCGGGCTCCTTGGGCATCAGCCCGGCCAGCACGCGGGCCAGCCGCAGGGCGTCCTCGCACAGGCCGGGGCGCAGCCAGTCGTCGCCCGCGGTCGCGGCGTACCCCTCGTTGAAGACCAGGTAGATGACCTCTAGGACCGAGCCGAGGCGGGCCTCGCGCTCCGGGCCGCAGGGCACCTCGAAGGCGACGTTCCTGGTGGCCAGCGTCCGTTTCGCGCGGACGACGCGCTGCGCGACGGTCGCCTCGGGGACGAGGAGGGCGCGCGCGATCTCGGGCGTGGTCAGGCCGCCGACGAGCCGCAGCGTGAGCGCGATGCGGGCCTCGGCGGACAGGACCGGGTGGCAGGCGGTGAAGACGAGCCGCAGCAGGTCGTCGTCGATGTCGTCGGGATCGGCGGGGGTGTCGAGGTGGTGCGGGGCGGCTTCGAGGTCCCGGCCGACCTCCGCGAGCTTGCGCGCGTACCGCTCCCGGCGGCGTACGAGGTCGACGGCGCGGTGCCTGGCCGTGGTCATGAGCCAGGCGCCCGGGTTGTCCGGGACCCCGTCGCGCGGCCACTGCTCCAGCGCGGCGACCAGCGCGTCCTGCGCGAGCTCCTCGGCGATCCCGACGTCCCGCACGAGCCGGGCGACACCCGCGATGATGCGGGCGGACTCGATCCGGAAGACCGCCTCGACCGCTTCGACCGCCCGCACGGCGGCGGAGGCGGAGGCGTCGGCGCCCGCCGCACGGGCCGGGCCGGCCGCCGCGCCGACAGGGGGCTCGGCAGCACCGGCTGCCGCCGGGGCGGAGGGGCCGGCGAAGGGCCCGGCGGCACCGGCTGCCGCTCCGGCACAGGGTTCAGCGGAGGGCTCGGCGGCGCCGGCTGCCGTGGGGGCGGAGGGGCCGGTGGGCTGCTCGGTCACGGCTCACACCTTGGCACATCCGCGCCGCACGGGCCGGGCACCGGCTCAGCCCTCCATGATCTCCCGCACCTCGGAGGTGACCGTCCAGTACGTCTCGTGGACCTTCAGGAAGCGCTTGGTCCACTCGATCGCCTCGGCCTTGTCCTTGGCCTGGATGAGCGCGTAACCGCCGATGACCTCCTTGGACTCGGTGAAGGGACCGTCGGTGACGGAGATCTGCCCGTTCTCCCAGTGGACGCGGGTGCCCTGAGCGGTCGGGGTGAGCCCGGCGGTGTCCAGCAGGACGCCGGCCTTGGTCATCTCCTCGATCAGCTCTCCCATCCGCTGCATCAGCTCGGGGCTCGGGCCCTCGGCGGGCGCGTTGTTCTCGTCGATGCGGACCATCGTGAGGTAGCGGGGCATGGTGGCTCCTTCGGTACGACGGCCGGCCGTACCGGTCGTCCCGGGCGGGGTCTCTCCCCGCTCTCACCCCTGACGTCGAACGGGAGACGTCCGGATCGACACGTCCTCGGAGATTTCTCGGCACTTTTGTCGCGACGCGCTCGCGGGGGCGGCCACGAGCCCGGATTCTCAGGCCGGACCGGGCTCCCCGTCGGGAACCCCGGCGACCGCGGGGCCCACCCCGCCGGGCGGCGGCGCCGTGCTGCTGCGCACCACCAGGCTCGTGGCCAGCTCGACCCGCGTCGCCGCCGACGACTCCTCCTCCCGGCCCAGCTCCAGGACCAGTTTCGCCGCCGCCTCGGCCATCTCCATCAGCGGCTGCCGCACCGTGGTCAGCGGCGGGCCCACCCAGCGCGCCACCGGCAGGTCGTCGAAGCCGACGACGCTCAGATCCTCCGGAACGCGCAGGCCCAGCTCACGCGCCGCCTCGTAGAGACCGAGGGCCTGGAGGTCATTGCCCGCGAAGACGGCCGTCGGACGCTCCGGCGAACGCAGCAGCTCCAGGCCCGCGCGGTACCCCGTCTCGTGGTGGAAGTCCCCGGCCCGGATCAGCGCCTGGTCGACGGGCAGCCCCGCCGTCTCCAGCGCCGCGCGGTAGCCGTCGACGCGGGCGCGGCTGCACATCATCCGTGAGGGCCCGCTGATCGCGCCGATCCGGGTGTGCCCCAGCTCGACCAGGTGGCGGGTCGCGGCGAGGCCGCCCTGCCAGTTGGTGGCACCGATGGACGGCACGTCGGCGCCCGGATCGCCCGCCGGGTCCATCACCACGAACGGGATGGAGCGGCTCGTGAGCAGCGCCCGCTGGGACTCGTCGAGGCCGGACAGGACGAGGATCACCCCGTGCGGCCTGCGGGCGGCGACCTGGTCGGCCCAGCTGCGGCCGGGGGTCAGCCGGCCCGCGCTCTCCGAGAGGACCACGCTGAGGCCCGCGTTCCGTGCCACGTTCTCGACGCCCCGGATGACCTCCATGGCCCAGGCGCTCTCCAGCTCGTGGAAGACCAGGTCGATGAGGGGCGAGCGGCCGGCCTCGGCCCGGCGGCGCCGGTAGCCGTAGGCGCGGAGCAGTTCCTCGACGCGGGCGCGGGTCCCCGGGGCGACGTCGGCCCGCCCGTTGAGCACCTTCGAAACAGTCGGAGCCGACACGCCGGCCTCGCGGGCGATCTCGGCGAGCGTCGCGGTCTGCGACACAGGGCTCTTCACGGGTTTCATGGCCGCGATCGTATCCCCGCAGCTACCGCCGACGGACCCCCCGTACGGCTCCACCTTCCCGTAACTTTCGGCCACCGAGCCGAAACATTCGGCGAGCCGGCGTCGCGGGGCGCCTGCCGAAAGCCTCAGGGGCGCTGCCGGCGGAGCCCCGCCGAGATCCCTACGTCACCGACTCGAAGCGCCACCGGTGCACCGCCCGGGTCACCAACGCCTCGTCCGGTTCGGGGAGCTCGGGAAGCTCGGCATCGTACGCAGCGTCCCACCACGTGATCACCAGCACGCGGTCCTGCGGCGCGCGCAGGATCTCCCGGCGCAGGGGCCGCCCCGCCGGTTCCTGCGCCCGCACCCAGGCCAGCAGGTCGTCGCCGCGCCCGGCGACGGCGCGGGCCTCCCACATCAGGGCCACGGTCACGAGTACAGGTTCTCCCTGCCGGTCTCGTGCATGTGGTCGTGGTCGTGGTCGTGCGCGTGGGCAGTGCCGGGCACGTGCGGGTCGGTCACCGGCAGCGAGGAGTCCGCCGACAGGTCCCAGTCGGAGGGGGCCCGATTGCGGGCGACCATCTCCGCGCCGAGCGCCGCCACCATCGCGCCGTTGTCGGTGCACAGCTTGGGCCGCGGCACCCGCAGCCGGATCCCGGCGGCCTCGCAGCGCTCCTGCGCCAGCACCCGCAGCCGCGAGTTGGCGGCCACCCCGCCGCCGATCATCAGGTGGTCGACGCCCTCGTCCTTGCACGCGCGGACGGCCTTGCGGGTGAGCACGTCCACGACCGCCTCCTGGAAGGACGCGGCCACGTCGCGCACCGGCACCTCCTCCCCCGCCGCCCGCCTCGCCTCGATCCAGCGGGCCACGGCCGTCTTGAGACCGGAGAAGGAGAAGTCGTACGCCGGGTCGCGCGGGCCGGTGAGACCGCGCGGGAACGCGATCGCGCCCGGGTCGCCCTCCTTGGCGTACCGGTCGATGACGGGGCCACCGGGGAATCCGAGGTTCAGCACGCGTGCGATCTTGTCGAAGGCCTCGCCCGCCGCGTCGTCGATGGTCGCGCCCATCGGCCGCACGTCGGAGGTGATGTCCGTGGACAGCAGCAGCGACGAGTGGCCGCCGGAGACCAGCAGCGCCATGGTCGGCTCGGGCAGCGCGCCGTGCTCCAGCTGGTCCACGCAGATGTGGGACGCGAGGTGGTTGACGCCGTACAGCGGCTTGCCGAGCGCGTACGCGTACGCCTTCGCCGCAGAGACCCCGACGAGCAGCGCGCCGGCGAGGCCGGGCCCCGCGGTCACGGCGATGCCGTCCAGGTCCCTCGCGGTCACGCCCGCGTCCTTCAGCGCCCGCCGGATGGTCGGCACCATCGCTTCGAGGTGGGCACGGGAGGCGACCTCCGGCACGACCCCGCCGAAGCGGGCGTGCTCGTCGACGCTGGAGGCGATCGCGTCCGCGAGCAGCGTCGTGCCGCGGACGATGCCGACGCCGGTCTCGTCGCAGGAGGTCTCGATGCCGAGGACGAGGGGTTCGTCGCGCGAGTCAGCCATTGGTCTCGGTTCCTTGTGTTCCTTGTACGGAGGTCGGGTCCGCGGCGGCCCCGCCGTCGGAGGCCATGGTCAGCCGCATCACCAGGGCGTCGATGTTCCCCGGCTGGTAGTAGCCGCGCCGGAAGCCGATGGCCTCGAAGCCGAAGCGCTCGTACAGCCGCTGCGCCCGGACGTTGTCGACGCGGCACTCGAGCATGACCTCGGCGCACTCGAAGGCGGTCGCGGCCCGCAGCAGGTCGCTCAGCAGCCGCGCGCCGAGCCCGGTGCCCCAGTGGTCGCGGCCGACGGCGATGGTCTGTACGTCGCCGACGTCCCCGGCGGCGGCGAGTCCCGCGTACCCGACGACCCGGTCCCCCTCGACCGCGACGACGAAGCGCCGGGTGGCCTCGGGGCCGCGGGCGTGGGCCAGCTCGGACCAGAACATCCCCCGCGACCAGGCGTCCTCGGGGAAGAGGTCCTTCTCCAGGGTCAGCACGGGCTCGATGTCCCACCAGCGCATCTCGCGCAGCTCGGCGGTCACTTGGGGGTGACCACCTTGTAGTTCCGGGGCACCTGGGCGTCCGGGCGGCGCAGGTACAGCGGCCGGGGCGGGGACAGCTCCTCGCCCGCGGCGAGCCTCTCCGCGGCCAGTGCGGCGAGGGCCGCCGCCGCGACGTGCTCGGGTTCACGGGCCACCGGGAAGGTGTCGGGGTAGAGCAGCGCGCCCGCGCCCACGGCGGGCAGTCCCGCGACCGTCTCGGCGATCTCGGCGGGCCGGTCGACGGCGGGCCCGGTCACGCGTGTACGGGCGTCGTCGTACCGCGCCCAGTAGACCTCTTTCCTGCGCGCGTCCGTGGCCACGACGAAGGGCTCGTCGAGACCGGAGGCGTACGCGAGTCCGTCGAGGGTGCACAGGCCGTGCACGGGGACCCCGAGCGCGAGTCCGAAGGTGTCGGCGGTCATCAGGCCCACCCGCAGCCCCGTGTAGGGGCCGGGGCCGACGCCGACGACGATGCCGGTGACGGCGTCGAGCGACGTACCCGCCTCGGCGAGCATCCGGTCGACGGCGGGCAGCAGCAGTTCCCCGTGCCGCCGTGCGTCCACCTGGCTCGACGAGGCGACGACGGACGCGCCGTCGTGCAGGGCGACGGTGACGGCGGGGGTGGCGGTATCCAGAGCGAGCAAGAGCACGCAAACAGCGTACGGCGCCCTGGACCGGGGCACGGCCGCCCCGGTCTGCCGCGCCCCGGCTGCTACCGTCACCACAAAGGACGTACAGGGCAGGTACGTGGTACGAGAGGTGGGCACACAAGGTGGCTAGGAGCAGCTCGGGATTCGTGGCCGGGCTCACCGTGGCGGCCGTCGCCGCAGTCGGATTCCTCGCCTACCAGGCGTCGGCCAACGTGCCGGACACGCTGGGGAAACCGCACGCGGCCAAGTCGCCCACGGCCACCACGTCGAAGGCGCCGCGGGACAAGAAGAACCCGGCGGCGCTGCCGGTCCGGTCCGGCACCGGCGAGCGGGTCGTCTACTCGGTCGACGACGACCGCGTCTGGCTGGTCGGCGCGGGCGGCAAGGTGCAGCGCACGTTCAAGGTCACCCCCAGCGCGGTCGACCCGCTCCCCGGCGCCTACACGGTGACGTCCCGGTCGAACGCCGTGACGGGCTCCGACGGCACGCCGATCGAGCACGTCGTCCGCTTCGCCACCAACCAGGGCGTCGCGATCGGGTTCAGCGCGGCGGTCAGCGGTTCCACCGCGCGGCCGGAGTCGGCCGCGAAGACGGGCGGCATCCGCGAGTCCCGTGAGGACGGCGACGCGATGTGGGCGTTCGCGACGATCGGCCAGAAGGTCGTCGTCATCAAGTAACCGCGTCCGCGCGGCGAACAGGGCACCCGGCGACCGCTTCCGGCGGGCCGGGACCGGACAGGGTTCCGGGCTCAGGGACCGGACGGGCCCGCGCTCAGGCCGCCCCGGCCCGGGTTCAGGCAGCCTCGTCGTGCCGTACGTCCGCGGGCTCCGTACGCGGCGGGGCGGGCGCGCGGGGCGGGGTGGAGACCGCGTCGGCGGCCGCGCACGAGGCCAGCAGGTCCCGCATCGACACGGCGGCCACCACGCGCGGCAGCGCCTCGTCTCGTTCTGAAGCCGGCATGGACGCCTCCTGGGGCCGCGGGGGCAAGCGTGGTTAGGTAGACCTAACTACGATCTGGTGTCCATGTGACCACGGCCGGGACGCGATGTGCAACACGTTGCCGACGCGTTGTCGGAACGTGCGTGGATTCCCTGCCCGCGGCGCCCGCACCACCGCCCGTCAGGCCGTGAGCACACCCAGGCCGGCCCGCGCCCAGCGTCCGCCGAGCCCGGTCACCGTGACGTGCCGTACCTCGTCCGCGGTGTCCCCGACCGCGCGCTGGATCACCACGTGCAGCCGGTCGTCGGTCAGCTCCTCGACCTTGCCCTCGCCCCACTCCACGACGACGACCGAGTCGGACAGCGAGACGTCGAGGTCGAGGTCCTCCATCTCGTCCAGTCCGCCGCCGAGCCGGTACGCGTCCACGTGCACCAGTGGCGGGCCCTCGCCGAGGGACGGGTGGACGCGCGCGATGACGAAGGTCGGGGAGGTGACCGCGCCCCGGATGCCGAGGCCCGCGCCGAGCCCCCGGGTCAGCGTGGTCTTGCCCGCACCGAGCTCCCCGTTCAGCATGACGAGGTCCCCGGCGCGCAGCAGCTCGGCCAGGCGGCGGCCCAGCTCTTGCATCTGTTCGGGGGAGGTGACGGTGATCCGGACGCTGACGCCCCCCGCGGCGGGCTCAGCCGGGTTGTGCGGTGCTGCTGGTGCTTCCATAGCCACCCACGGTAGCCCCTGCCGGTACGGCACCCACGCGCACGAGCAGGTCCGCGAGGCGGTCTATGACGACCTCCGGGTGCTCCAGCATGACCAGGTGCCCGGCGTCCGGCACGAGCACCAGCTCGGCGTCCGGCAGCAGGTCCGCGATGGCCTCGCTGTGCTCGCTCGGGGTCACCAGGTCGCCGACGCCGGCCAGCACGAGCACGGGCAGCCCGGTGAAGTGCGCGAGGGCCTCGGCCTTGTCGTGCTCGGTGAACGCCGGGTAGAACTCGGCGACCACGTCGATCGGGGTGCCCTCGATCATCCGCTCGGCGAACCGCTCGACCGCCGGATCGACCTCCCGGGAGGCGAACGAGTACCGCTGGATGATCCCCGCGAACAGGTCGGCCGTGGCCCGCCGCCCCTTCTCCACCAGTTCCGCCTGCTGTCCCAGTGCCTTCAGCACGCCGGGCAGGATCCGCCGCACGGCGTTGACGCCCGCGACCGGCAGCCCGAAGTTGACCTCGCCGAGCCGCCCGGACGAGGTGCCGACGAGGGCGACGGCGACGACCCGCTCCCGGATCAGGTCGGGGTACCGGTCCGCGAGGGCCATCACGGTCATGCCGCCCATGGAGTGGCCCACCAGCACGATCGGTCCCTCGGGCGCGGCGGCGTCGATGACGGCCTTCAGATCCTGGCCGAGCTGGTCGATGGTGACCGGCTGCTGGTTCTCCACCTGGGCGACGCCCCGCCCGGACCGTCCGTGGCTGCGCTGGTCCCAGTGCACCGTGCGCACCACTCCGCGCAGCGCGGCCCGCTGGAAGTGCCAGGAGTCCTGGTTGAGGCAGTAGCCGTGGCTGAAGACGACGGTGACGGGGGCGGGGGCCTTGCGTCCGAAGAGCCGGCGGCGGCGCGGGGAGAGCGCGGCGTCCGTGTCGACCTCGTCCACCTCGAAGTACAGCTCGGTGCCGTCGTCCGCGTACGCCTTGCCCGGGGTGCCGCGCAGCGCGCCGTAGGGTGCGCTCGAGTCGAGCGCGAGCCGGGCCTTCCTGCGCATGCCGCGGCCGACCGTGAGCCGCTCGATCGCGACACCGGCGGCGGCGCCCGCGGCGACCACGCCTATCGCGGCACCGGCGAACCCGGCCCGGCGCCAGCTCCCGGCGGTACCGGCGGCGGAGGCGGCGACCGACACGGCGGCGTCCGTGACGGCCTCCGCACTGCTCTCGCTCACGTACCGCTCCTCTTCGCCGGGTGGCCGGCTGTCGTCCGGGGCCGGGTCCTGGGCCGGGTCCGGAGGGATGGGTGCTGCCGTCGACGACGGTACCCGGGGCGCGCGGGCCGTCGGACGGGTCATGTTCCGTTGTCCTGTGCAGGTCACCGTTGGCGGTTACCCGCGCTGTTGCTTCTTCACCTTGTTCTTTTCTCCGTACCGCGCGATCCGCGCCTCCCGCGGCGTCAGACGCCCGCGTCCTCCCGCACGTAGACGCGCGGGACGCGGGTTCCGATCCGCGTGACGATCTCGTACGCGATCGTGCCGGCGGCCTGCGCCCAGTCCTCGGCGGTCGGCTCACCGCGGTCGCCGGGTCCGAACAGCACCGCCTCGGCACCGGCCGGCGGTTCGTCCCCGCCGAGGTCGACGACGAACTGGTCCATCGCGATCCGGCCCGCGACCGTCCGCCACTTGCCGCCGACCAGCACCGGGCCGGTGCCGGAGGCGTGGCGCGGGATGCCGTCCGCGTAGCCGACGGGCACCAGACCCAGGGTCGTGCCGCCCGGAGTGACGTAGTGGTGCCCGTAACTGACGCCGTGACCGCCCGGCGCGTGCTTCACCAGCGCGAGGGACGCGCTCAGCGTCATCACCGGACGCAGACCGAAGTCCTCCGGCGTGCCGACCTCCGGGCTCGGCGAGATGCCGTACAGCGCGATCCCCGTGCGTACGAGGTCGAAGTGGCTCTCGGGCAGGGTCAGCGTGGCCGGCGAGTTGGCGATGTGCCGCACCTCGGGGCGCACGCCCTGCTCCTCCGCGTACGCCACCATCTCGCGGAATCGGCCGAGCTGGTCCGCGATCGAGGGGTGGCCGGGCTCGTCGGCGCAGGCGAAGTGGGACCAGAGGCCGGTGATCCGGACGTGGCCCGCCCGCTCGGCCAGCAGCGCCTGAGCGACCAGCTCGGGCCAGTCGGCGGGCTGGCAGCCGTTGCGCCCGAGGCCCGTGTCGGCCTTCAGCTGCACCCGCGCGGCGACACCCGCGTCCCGGGCGGCACCGACGACCTCCCGCAGCGCCCACATCCCGCTCACCGACACGTCGAGGTCCGCCTCGACGGCCTGCCGCCAGGGCCCGCCGGGAGTCCAGAGCCAGCACATGACGCGCCCGGTCAGCCCCGCCGCCCGCAGCGCCAGCGCCTCCTCCGGAGTCGCGGTCCCCAGCCAGGTGGCCCCCGCCTCCAGGGCGGCCCGGGCACACGGCACCGCTCCGTGGCCGTACGCGTCCGACTTCACGACGGCCATCAGGGCCGCGCCGGGCGCGTGGGCGCGCAGGCTCCGCACGTTGGCCCGCAGTGCGGCCAGATCGATCTCGGCGCGAGCGCGCAGGTGTGCTGTCTCAGTCATGGCGCCCTCAGTGTCTCAGAAGCACCGGGACGGCCCGTCCGGAGACGATGACGATCCAGCCCGTCCGGCGTTTGAGGACGAGCGCGAAGCGCGAAAGGGGGGTCCGGGGGCGCAGCCCCCGGGAACGGGACGGGAAGGGGCGGAGGGGGCGAGTAACAAACCCTGAGCCGCCCCCGCGCGCGCGCACGCACGCACGCAGGAAACCGTCCGGGTGTTCCCGGGCGGGCCCGGGACAGGGCCGGCCCGGCCCGGCCCGCTCAGCCCCGCACGTCCCGCCACGCGTCGGGAACGGCCGCGGCCACGTCATGCGCCCCCGCCGGCGCCCCACCGGACGCGAACCGCCCCGCCAGCCCGTGCAGATACGCGGCGGCACTCCCCGCGTCGAGCGCGGACAGCCCGGCCGCGAGCAACGACCCCGCCAGCCCCGACAGCACGTCCCCGCTCCCCGCGGTGGCCAGCCACGGCGTCCCCGTCGGGTTCACCCGCACCGCCCCGCCCCCGGCGTCGGCGACGAGCGTCGTCGACCCCTTCAGCAGCACCGTCGCCCCGTACAGCGCCGCGAGCTCCCGTACGGACGTCAGCCGGGCCCGCTCGACCTCCTCGCGCGCGACACCGAGCAGCGCGGCGGCCTCCCCGGCGTGCGGGGTGAGCAGCGTGGGCGCCGTACGTCCCCGTACGGCATCCGGGTCGGCGAGGCGCAGCCCGTCCGCGTCCACGAGGACGGGCACGTCCGCCGCGACCACCTCGGCCACCGCGGACGCGTCGTCCCCGGCGCCGGGCCCCACGACCCACGCCTGGACCCGCCCGGCGTGCCGGGGGCCCCGGTCCGACACGAGCGTCTCGGGGAACCGGGCGATCACCGCGTCCCCGGCCGACCCGACATAGCGCACCGCCCCCGCGCCGCCCCGCAGCGCGCCGGCCACGGCGAGCACGGCGGCGCCCGGATAGCGGGCCGACCCGGCGGCGACGCCGACGACACCGCGCCGGTACTTGTCGCTCTCCGCTCCCGGCGCGGGCAGCAGCGCGGCCACGTCCGCGTGCTGCAACGCCTCCAGTTCGGGCTCGACGGGCAGGTCGAGCCCGATGTCGACCATGCGGACGGAGCCGGCGTGCCCGCGCGCCGGATCGATGAGCAGGCCGGGCTTGTGGGTCCCGAACGTCACCGTCAGATCGGCGCGCACGGCGCTCCCGGAGACCTCGCCCGTGTCGGCCTCGACCCCGCTCGGCAGGTCCACGGCGACGACGGCCGCGCGGGACCTGGCGGTGTGCTCGGCCAGCGTGACCGCGTCACCCCGCAGGCCGCCCCTGCCGCCGATCCCGACGATGCCGTCGATCACGAGGTCGGCCCGCCGGATCAGCGGCTCGGCGGCGTCGGGTGCGACCGTCGTGCCGCCCGCGCGCCGCAGCGCCGTGAGACCGTCCGCGTGAGCGCGTCCGGGGGCCGTCAGCACCGCGGTGACGCCCGCCCCGCGCCGGGCCAGACGCGCCCCGGCGAAGAGGGCGTCGCCGCCGTTGTCCCCGCTCCCGACCAGCAGCACCACCCGGCTGCCGTACACCCGTCCCAGCAACTCGGCGCAGGCGGCGGCGAGTCCGGCCGCCGCGCGCTGCATCAACGCCCCTTCCGGGAGCCGCGCCATCAGCTCCCGCTCGGCAGTCCGCACGGTCTCCACTCTGTACGCAGTACGCATGACGTCGAGTGTCCCGTACAGCCGCCCACACCGCGTCCGTGCCGAGCACGCACCGCTCCCGTGCCCCGCACGCACCGCTCCGTACGCCCGCCCGCACCGCGCCGGTGCCGAGCACGCACCGAGGCCGGGCCCCCCACCGCACGGCCGACCGGCCCCACCGCACGGCCGACCGGCCCCGCCGCACGGCCGGTCTCCCCCGCCGCACGGCCCGCCCCGTCGTGCTACCCCTCCGCCACCACCACCGCCGACGCCACCCCCGCGTCATGGCTCAGCGAGACGTGCCAGGAGCGGACGCCCAGGTCGGCGGCCCGCGCCGCCACCGTCCCCGTCACCCGCAGCCGCGGCCGGCCGCTGTCCTCCACGTAGACCTCGGCGTCCGTCCAGTGCAGGCCCGCCGGCGCGCCCAGCGCCTTGGCGAGCGCCTCCTTCGCCGCGAAGCGCGCGGCCAGGGACGCGACGCCCCGGCGCTCGCCGCTGGGCAGGTGCAGTTCCCGGTCCAGGAACAGCCGGTCGGCCAGTCCGGGCGTACGCTCCAGCGACACCCGGAACCGGTCGATCTCCGCCACGTCGATACCGATCCCGATGATGCTCATGCCCGCACCCTATGGCGGCCGCGGCCCCCGGTCCGGCGTCACTCCACCGTCACGGACTTGGCGAGGTTGCGCGGCTGGTCCACCTCGTTGCCGCGGGCCGTGGCCAGCTCGCACGCGAACACCTGGAGCGGGACGGTGGTCACCAGGGGCTGGAGCAGGGTCGGCGTCGCCGGGACGCGGATCAGATGGTCCGCGTACGGCACCACCGCCTCGTCCCCCTCCTCCGCGATCACGATGGTGCGCGCACCCCGTGCCCGGATCTCCTGGATGTTGGAGACGATCTTGTCGTGGAGGACCGAACGGCCGCGCGGCGATGGGACCACCACGACGACCGGCAGGTCCTCCTCGATCAGCGCGATCGGCCCGTGCTTCAGCTCGCCCGCCGCGAAGCCCTCGGCGTGCATGTACGCCAGTTCCTTCAGCTTCAGCGCGCCTTCGAGGGCCACCGGATAGCCCACGTGCCGGCCGAGGAACAGCACCGTGTTCTTGTCGGCGAGGGAACGCGCCAGCTCCCGCACCGGCTCCATGGTCTCCAGCACCCGCTCGACCGAACGGGAGATCTCCGCCAGGTCCCGGATCACCGCCCGGATCTCGTCGCCCCACTTGGTGCCCCGCACCTGGCCGAGGTACAGCGCGACCAGGTAGCAGGCGACGAGCTGGGTGAGGAACGCCTTCGTGGACGCGACGGCGACCTCGGGGCCCGCGTGCGTGTAGAGCACCGCGTCGGACTCGCGGGGGATCGTCGACCCGTTGGTGTTGCAGATGGCCAGCACCCGGGAGCCCTGCTCGCGGGCGTGCCGCAACGCCATCAGCGTGTCCATGGTCTCGCCGGACTGCGAGATGGCGATCACGAGCGAGCGCGGGTCGAGGATCGGATCGCGGTAGCGGAACTCGCTGGCCAGCTCCACCTCGCAGGGCACCCGGGTCCAGTGCTCGATGGCGTACTTGGCGATGAGCCCCGCGTGGAAGGCCGTACCGCAGGCCACGATGACGACCTTGTCGATCTCGCGCAGCACCGAGACGGGGATCCGCACCTCGTCCAGCGACAGCGAGCCCGCCGCGTCGATGCGCCCCAGCAGGGTGTCGGCGACCGCCTTGGGCTGCTCGGCGATCTCCTTGAGCATGAAGTAGTCGTAGCCGCCCTTCTCGGCCGCCGAGGCGTCCCAGTCGACGTGGTACGACCGGACGTCGGCGGGCCTGCCGTCGAAGCCGGTGACCGTCACCCCGTCCCGGCGCAGCTCCACCACCTGGTCCTGGCCCAGCTCGATCGCCGACCGCGTGTGGGCGATGAAGGCGGCGACGTCCGAGGCGAGGAAGGCCTCGCCCTCCCCCACGCCCACCACGAGGGGCGAGTTCCGCCGCGCCCCGACCACCACGTCCGGCTCGTCCGCGTGCACGGCGACCAGCGTGAACGCGCCGTCCAGCCGGCGGCACACCAGCCGCATCGCCTCCGCGAGGTCGGCGCACGAGGAGAACTCCTCGGCGAGGAGGTGCGCCACCACCTCGGTGTCCGTCTCCGACGTCAGGTCGTGCCCGCGCTCGGACAGTTCGGCGCGCAGGGCGGCGAAGTTCTCGATGATGCCGTTGTGCACGACGGCGACGCGGCCCGCGTTGTCCAGATGAGGATGGGCGTTCGCGTCCGTCGGGCCGCCGTGCGTGGCCCAGCGGGTGTGCCCGATGCCGGTCGAACCGCTCGGCAGCGGCCGGTCGACCAGCTCCTTCTCCAGGTTGACGAGCTTCCCGGCCCGTTTCGCGGCGGCCAGCCCGCCGTCCGCGAGCACCGCGACGCCCGCCGAGTCGTACCCCCGGTACTCCAGCCGCTTCAGTCCGGCGACCACCACATCGAGTGCCGACTGCGACCCCACGTATCCCACGATTCCGCACATGGCTGGCAGCCTAAGGGCCCCTACTCGCCCCGGACCGGCACCGCGTGCCCGATATCGGAAATCGGGCCCCCGCCCGGCTCAGTCCCCGCGTTCGATGCGTTCGATCGCGTCCCGGACCATCCCGAGGTACTCGGCCTCCTCGCAGCGCGGCTTGCTGCCCAGCTCGTACAGCGCGAGACAGTCGTCGAGGTCCTCGCCCAGGTCCTCGTCGGGCAGGTCGAGGGCCAGCTCGCTGCACACGCGGCCGGCCAGGTCCGGGGGCGCGGCCACCGGGGCGGGCGCGGACCTGCGGCGCAGGACATCACGGATGCGCATGGCGTTCGCCACTCCCAACCCCCCGCGCTTCCGGGGTGCGGCGCTGCCTCCCGGATGGCGGGAACCTATCGGCGCCGGCCGCCCCGGTCCAGGCCCGGGACACGGTTGTCACCCGGTCGTGCGTGACGGATCCCACCTCTCGTCCCGTTCAAACTCCCGTAACAATGGACTGTGATCTCTCCGGTCTCCTCGTTGCCGCGGAGCGCCCACCGGCCCAGGCCGGAGGCGACTCCCTACGTCGACCTCACCCGTACCGAGTGGAGCGCGCTGCGCGAAAAGACGCCGCTCCCGCTGAACGCCGAGGAGGTCGAGAAGCTGCGCGGCCTGGGCGACGTCATCGACCTCGACGAAGTGCGCGACATCTACCTCCCGTTGTCCCGGCTGCTCAATCTGTACGTCGGCGCCACCGACGGGCTGCGGGGCGCCCTCAACACGTTCCTCGGCGAGCAGGGCTCCCAGTCCGGCACCCCCTTCGTGATAGGGGTCGCCGGTTCCGTCGCGGTCGGCAAGTCCACGGTGGCGCGGCTCCTCCAGGCCCTGCTGTCGCGCTGGCCGGAGCATCCGCGGGTCGAGCTGGTGACCACGGACGGTTTCCTGCTCCCCACGAAGGACCTCGAGGCGCGCGGGCTGATGTCGCGGAAGGGTTTCCCGGAGTCGTACGACCGGCGCGCCCTCACCCGTTTCGTCGCGGACATCAAGGCCGGCAAGGCCGAGGTGACGGCGCCCGTCTACTCGCACCTGATCTACGACATCGTGCCGGACCAGCGGCTGACCGTCCGCCGTCCCGACATCCTCATCGTCGAGGGTCTGAACGTGCTGCAGCCGGCGCTCCCCGGCAAGGACGGCCGCACCCGCGTCGGTCTCGCCGACTACTTCGACTTCAGCGTGTACGTCGACGCCCGGGCCGAGGACATCGAGCGCTGGTACCTCGCCCGCTTCCGCAAGCTGCGCGCGACCGCCTTCCAGAACCCCTCCTCGTACTTCCGCAAGTACACCCAGGTCTCGGAGGAGGAGGCCCTCGACTACGCCCGTACGACCTGGCGGACCATCAACAAGCCGAACCTGCTGGAGAACGTGGCCCCCACGCGCGGCCGTGCGACCCTCGTCGTGCGCAAGGGGCCGGACCACAAGGTGCAGCGCCTGAGTCTGCGCAAGCTGTAACGAGCCCTGTAGAAAGACCTCATGCTGCATCTGCGCCTCATCTCCCCGTCCGACAAGACCGACGCGGTGGTGCACCTGATCGGCCGGACGGTCGGCGCCACCCATCTCGTGGTCCTGCCCGGCGCCGCACGCGATCCGTCCGGCGACGTGGTGACGTGCGATGTCGCGCGCGAGGCCGGGGACGAACTGATCGGCGCGCTGCGGGAGTTGGATCTCGACAAGTGCGGGTCCATCGCCGTCGACAACATCGACCTGTCCCTGTCGGAGCGTGCGGACCGGGCGGAGGAGGACGCGCCGGGCGAGGGTGCGGACGCGGTGCTGTGGGAGCAGCTGAGGGACGTCACGCACGAGGAGTCGACCCTCAACGTCACCTACATCGCGTTCCTGACGGTCGCCACGATGCTCGCGGCCTGCGGTGTGATGCTCGACAACGCGATCCTGATCGTCGGCGCGATGGCCGTCGGGCCGGAGTTCGGGCCGCTGGCCGGTATCTCCACGGCTCTGGTGCAGCGCGCCCCGAAGCTGGTCTGGCGCTCGCTGTGGGCGCTGCTCGCCGGATTCGCCGCGGCGATGGTGCTGACGGCGGGCTTCAGCTGGCTGATGGACGTCTTCGGGCTCTTCGAGAGGTCGATGGTGGAGGCGGACCGGCCCAACACCGCCTTCATCTGGAAGCCGGACATGATGTCCTTCGTGGTGGCCTTCCTGGCCGGCATCGCGGGCACCCTGTCGCTCACCTCGGCCAAGTCGGGCGCCCTGATCGGCGTCGCGATCTCGGTGACCACGGTCCCGGCGGCCGCGAACGCGGCGGTGGCCTTCAGCTACGCGGACTACTCCCAGACGTGGGGCTCCACCTGGCAGCTGCTGGCCAACCTCGGCGGCATCGTGGTCGCGGGCACGCTCACGCTGTTCGCCCAGAAGGCCTTCTGGGCGGTACAGCGCACGCGTACTCCGTCGCGGCGGGCCTGAGCGCGAGAGGGCCCGGACCTCATGGGTCCGGGCCCTCCGCGTTTCCCGGCCGTACGCGTTTCCCTGCCGTACGTGTCCCGGCCGCACGCGTCCCGGCCGTACGTTTCCCGGCCGCACGCGTCCCGGCCGTACGTGTCCTAGCCGAGCGAGGACTTCACCGCGTCCGCGAGCCGGCCGGCCACCGACCGCGCGTGATCGATGTCGGCGGCCTCCACCATCACCCGCACCAGCGGCTCGGTGCCCGACGAGCGGAGCAGCACCCGTCCGGTGGCCCCGAGTTCACGCTCGGCCTCGGTGACGGCGGCGGCCAGCTCGGCGGAGGTCCTCACCCGCGACTTGTCGACGTCCGGCACGTTGATGAGCACCTGCGGCAGCCGTTCCATGACGGACGCGAGGTCCTGGAGCGTACGGCCGGTCGAGGCCACCCGGGCCGCCAGCAGCAGGCCGGTCAGCGTGCCGTCGCCGGTGGTCGCGTGGTCGCTGATGATGACGTGCCCGGACTGCTCGCCGCCCAGCGCGTAGTCGTGCTCCTTCATCTCCTCCAGGACGTAACGGTCACCGACCGCCGTCTGCACCACGGAGACGCCCTCGCGCTCCATGGCCAGCTTGAAGCCCAGGTTGGACATGACCGTCGCGACAACGGTGTCGGACCGCAGGGCCGAGCGCTCCCGCATCGCCAGCGCGAGCACGGCGAGGATCTGGTCCCCGTCCACCTCGGCGCCCGTGTGGTCCACGGCGAGGCAGCGGTCGGCGTCGCCGTCGTGCGCGATGCCGAGGTGGGCGCCGTGCTCGACGACGGCGGCCTTCAGCAGATCCAGGTGGGTGGAGCCGCAGCCGTCGTTGATGTTGAGCCCGTCCGGCTCGGCACCGATCGTGACGATCTCCGCGCCGGCCCGCGTGAAGGCCTCGGGCGACACCCGGGACGCCGCGCCGTGCGCCTCGTCGAGGACGACCTTCAGCCCGTCGAGACGGTTCGGAAGAACGCTGAGGAGGTGGGCGACGTACTTGTCGAAGCCCTCCTCGTACGCCGTCACCCGGCCGACCCCGGCACCGGTCGGGCGGTCCCAGGGAGCGCCGGTGCGGTGCTCCTCGTAGATGGCCTCGATCCGGTTCTCGAGCTCGTCGGCGAGTTTGTGACCGCCGCGCGCGAAGAACTTGATGCCGTTGTCGGGCATCGCGTTGTGGCTGGCCGAGAGCATCACGCCGAGGTCCGCGCCGAGCGCGCCGGTGAGATACGCCACCGCGGGCGTGGGCAGCACACCGACCCGCAGGACGTCCACGCCCGCGCTGGCCAGTCCGGCGACCACGGCGGCCTCCAGGAACTCCCCGGACGCACGCGGGTCCCGCCCGACGATCGCCACCGGCCGGTGGCCCTCGAACGTACCCGCCTCGGCCAGTACGTGAGCCGCCGCGACGGAGAGACCGAGTGCCATCTCGGCCGTCAGATCCGCGTTGGCGACACCGCGCACGCCGTCCGTGCCGAAGAGTCGTCCCACTTGCTGTCCTCCGAACTATCGGAAATCCCGAAGAAACCGTCCGAGGCCTCGACCCTGACGAGGACTCAGAAAGTGAAGGAAGCCCCGTATGAGGCTTCTATAAGCATCCGAGCAGCCAAAGCTTTGAACGCCTTATGCCGTTATACGCCCACAGCTGTGATAAACGAACGCCCCGGCGGCACACAGCGTGCCGCCGGGGCGAACGAACGTACGAAGCAGGCAGCGATTAGCGCTTGCTGTACTGCGGGGCCTTGCGGGCCTTCTTGAGACCGGCCTTCTTGCGCTCGACCGCACGGTCGTCACGCTTGAGGTAACCGGCCTTCTTCAGCGCCGGGCGGTTGTTGTCCACGTCCGCCTCGTTCAGCGCGCGGGCCACGCCGAGGCGCAGGGCACCGGCCTGACCGGAGACTCCGCCACCCGAGATGCGGGCGACGACGTCGTAGCGGCCGTCGAGCTCGAGCACCTTGAAGGGCTCGTTGACTTCCTGCTGGTGCACCTTGTTCGGGAAGTAGTCCTCGAGCGTGCGCCCGTTGACCTTCCACTTGCCGCTGCCCGGCACGATGCGCACACGCGCGATGGCGTTCTTGCGACGGCCCAGGCCGGCGGCCGGCTGCGGGTCACCGAAGCGGGACGCCATCGACTCGGAGGTGTACTCGCCCTCGACGGGGACCTCGGACTCGGTGGTGTAGTTCTCGACGTCGACGAGCTCAGTCTCTTCGACCGGCTGCTCAACAGTGGTCTCGGCCACGATTCTCCTCAGATTCTCTTCAGTCTTAGGTGGTGGCCGGAACTACTGCGCGACCTGGGTGATCTCGAACGGCACCGGCTGCTGGGCAGCGTGCGGGTGCTGGTCGCCCGAGTAGACCTTCAGCTTCGAGAGCACCTGGCGGCCCAGGGTGTTCTTGGGGATCATGCCCTTGATGGCCTTCTCGACGGCCTTCTCCGGGTTCTTCGCCAGCAGCTCGTCGTAGCGGACGGAGCGCAGACCACCCGGGTAGCCCGAGTGGCGGTACGCCAGCTTCTGGGTCTTCTTGTTGCCGGAGAGGTGCACCTTGTCGGCGTTGATGATGATGACGAAGTCACCAGCGTCGACGTGGGGCGCGTAGATCGGCTTGTGCTTGCCCCGCAGGATGTTCGCGGCAGTGGTCGCCAGACGTCCCAGGACGACATCCTGGGCGTCGATGACGTACCACTGGCGAGTGATGTCGCCGGGCTTGGGGCTGTACGTACGCACGGTCGTAGCCTTCGCTTCTTCAGTGAGTGGGTCCTGACATGGCCACCACGGACGATCACGACAGCCCTGACCGCACAGCGGTGACGCAAACCGCGTGCTGGTCGCTGGTCATCGGCCCGGTGGACCGGTGTAAGGGCCCCTCACGTGAGAATGAGCAAGCCAATACACATAACGAACTGCAAGAGTACCGTCCTGCCCCGGACGGGTCAAAACGCGCGTGCGCCACCCGTCCGGCGGCTGTCGCCGCGACCGTGCCGGCCACTATGACGCTACCGCTGGGGGCAGTCCTCCCGCTGTGCGGGGCGGGCCGGAACGGGCCGGGACACCGGGCGCCGGGCAGCGGTCCGCGGGAGGAGTCCGGGCCGCACGGCCGCCGAGGCGGCCAGTACGCACAGCGTAAGACAGTCCTTGAAGGCCCGCCTGGTCCCCGGCTCCAGGTACGGCCAGGCGAAACCGGGCACCTGCGGCACCAGCGCCAGCCAGAACCACGGCGAGCGGGCCACCGACCCCGCGGCCGGCGCCCCGGCGAGCAGCAGCGGCACCACGACCAGCAGATAGTGGTCGTACGACGGGCGCGAGAC
Organism: Streptomyces sp. NPDC005551; assembly: GCF_042871785.1. Lineage (NCBI taxonomy): Bacteria > Bacillati > Actinomycetota > Actinomycetes > Kitasatosporales > Streptomycetaceae > Streptomyces > Streptomyces sp. NPDC005551. The sequence goes on from NZ_JBIAJE010000008.1 coordinate 223,240, forward strand.
CAGGAACGCCGACAGCATCAGCAGCACCGCCGTCTCCACGATCCGCTGCGCACCGGGACCGCCGAGCCGCCACCGCCGGTACGCGCACCACGTACCGCACGCCGCCGCCGCCAGCCCGAGCAGCGCGGCGGCCCCGGCCGGCACCCCCAGCCGCGGCAGCACCGCCGCGGGCGACGCCTCGTAGAGCCGGACGAAGCCGTCCCGCCCGCGCAGCAGGAACGGCAGCGTCCGGGTGAAGAACCCCGCGGGGTCCGGCATCAGCAGCGCCGCACCGCCCGAGGCCGCCGCCGGCACCAGCACCGCCGCGGCCAGCGCACGCCACCGCCCGGCGAAGACGAACAGCAGCGCCACCGGCGCGAGCAACGGCTTCAGCGCGACCGCGGTGCCGATCACGGCACCCGCCGCGACCCAGCGCCCGCGCACCGCACACAGCAGGGCCAGGGGCAGGGCCGCCGCGGCGGTCACGGTCCAGTTGCCGAGCCGCACCAGGTGCCCGAAGGGCGCGAAGCCCATCGCGAGGCCGGTCAGCCCGAGCACGGCGAAGCGGCTGCGCCACGGCACGTCGTGGATCCGCAGGGCGCACGCCCAGCCCGCCACCAGCAGCACCGTCACGGCCAGCGGCACGAGCACCCTGAGCACGTACGACGGGAGGAGCGCCTGAGGCACCGCCGCGAGCACCGCGCTCGGCAGATAGAGGAAGTGCGGATCGCCGTACGGGGAGCCGCCGTCCAGCCAGGTCCTGGCGGCCCGGACGACGATGGCGTTGTCCATCCCGCCGTCGGCCCTGCGGCGGGCGACGCCCACGACCCCGGCGCAGAGCACCACCGCGAGCACCGACCACGCGTGCCAGGACGCCCGACGCACCAACCACCCGGAGATGTCACTTTTGCCCGTGTGCACTCAGGTCACGCTAGGGGCTCGACCGCCCTCCGGGGCGGAACGGCACCCCGTGCGGCACGTCTAAGATGCGGCCCATGAGTTATGGGCAGGGGGAGCCCCCGTGGGATCCCTGGAAACCGGGTTCTCAGCAGCCGCAGTGGGACAACTCGACGCCGGACTGGGCGGCGCTCGCCGAGGCGTCCGAGTCCCGCAACCGACGGCGCAGGCTGCTGCTGGTCGGCGGTGCCGCCCTGGCGACCGTCGCGGTGGGCGCGGCGGTCGCGGTGGCCGTCGTCTCCTCGGACGGTGACAACGGGGCCTCCGGCACGCCCAGCGGGCTGCCCGCCACCGCGGACATCCCGAGCGGCACGGCCGAGCCCACCCCCTCCTTCGAGCCGACCTCGGCCCCTCCCCCGCTCGATCCGAAGGACTTCGTGTCCAGCGCGAAGAAGGACACGGCGCCGCTCAGCCCGGACATCCTCTTCCCCGGCTCGCAGCTGACGATGGGTGAACGCGTCTACCGCAAGGGCCCGACCGCCTCCACGACCGCCTGCGCGTCCGCCGCCAAGAACACGCTCCCCGCGGTGCTCACGAAGAACGGCTGCACCCGGGTCATGCGCGTCACCTACGCCAGGGACGGCGTCGCGGTGACCGTCGGTGTCGCCGTCTTCGACACCGAGGCGCAGGCCACCCGGGCCAAGACGGACGCCGACAGGAAGAGCATCGTCGCCTCCCTGCCCGGCCAGGGCGTCCCCGCCTTCTGCCAGACGGCGATCTGCCGCTCGACCACCAACTCCTACGGCCGGTACGCCTACTTCACGCTCGCCGGGTTCACCGACGGCAAGGACGTGACGACGAAGGACGCCAAGGTGTTCACCACCGGCGACGACCTCGCCGAGTTCACCTTCCGGCAGATCCGCCGCCGCGGTGAGGCACAGGCGTCGGCGGCGGCCAACCAGTAGCGCCGCGCCGGGAGTTCAGCAGCAGCCCGGCCGGGCTCCCGGCAGTGTGCGCCGGTTGCGCGCCTCCTTGCTGCGCGCGGCGAGCAGTTCGTCGGCCGGGTAGCCGACCTCCTCCAGCGTCAGCCCGTGCGGCCGCACGACATGCACGGCGGAGTCGCGCACCCCGGCGGCCAGCACCTTCCCCGGCCACTCGGGCCCGCGGTGCCCGTCCCCCACGAACAGCAGCGCCCCGATCAGCGAACGCACCATGTTGTGGCAGAAGGCGTCGGCGCGGACGGTCGCCGTGATGACCCCGTCGTCCCCGCGCACCAGGCTCAGCTCCTGCAGCGTGCGGATGGTGGTCGCCCCCTCCCGCTTCTTGCAGTAGGCGGCGAAGTCGTGCTCCCCTACGAGCCGGGAGGCGGCCTCGTTCATCGCGTCGACGTCCAGCGGCCAGTCGTGCCACAGCACGTGTCCCCGCAGCAGCGGGTCGACGCCGCCGGGGTTGTCGGTGACGCGGTAGGCATAGCGCCGCCAGACCGCCGAGAAACGGGCGTTGAAGCCGCTCGGCGCCTCGGCCAGGGACCACACCCGCACGTCCTTGGGGAGCCGCCCCGCGAGCCGCTTGAGCAGCTTCTCGCGGTGCTCCGCCCACAGCTCCGCGGGCAGGTCGACGTGGGCCACCTGTCCGCGGGCGTGCACCCCGGCGTCCGTCCGCCCGGCCACGGTCAGCTCGTACGTGGTCTGGCCCGAGCGCGTGACCGTGCGCAGCGCGTCCTCGATCTCACCCTGCACGGTCCGCCGCCCGCCGGCCTGCTTGGCCCACCCGGAGAATTCGCTGCCGTCGTACGACACGTCCATCCGCACCCGCACGAACCCGGGCTGTACTTCGTCACTCACACGCTGATCCTCTCAGGACCGATTCCGTCCGGACACGGGGAAGCGGGCCCGCCCCCGAAGGGACGGACCCGCTCACAGCCAGGCAGAGCCTCAGGCGTCCTTGGACTCCTCGGCGGCGGCCTCGTCGGCCGGCTTGGCGTCCTCGACGGCCTCGTCGGACTTGGCCGGAGCCTCGTCCTTCTTGGCGGAGTCCTCCTTGACGGCACGCTTGGTCGCCGCCTCGGCCTCACCGGTGGCCTCCTGGGCCACGGTCAGGGCCTCCACCAGCTCGATGACGGCCATGGGCGCGTTGTCGCCACGGCGGTTACCGATCTTGGTGATACGGGTGTAGCCACCCGGGCGGTTCTCGTAGCGCGGGCCGATCTCGGTGAAGAGCGTGTGCACGATGCTCTTGTCCGTGATCACCGAGAGCACCTGACGGCGGTTGTGAAGGTCGCCCTTCTTCGCCTTGGTGACCAGACGCTCCGCGTAGGGACGCAGGCGACGGGCCTTGGCCTCGGTGGTGGTGATGCGGCCGTGCTCGAAGAGCGACTTCGCGAGGTTCGCGAGGAGCAGCTTCTCGTGCGCGGCGCTGCCGCCCAGACGGGCACCCTTGGTGGGCTTCGGCATGGTGTTTCTCCTAGGTGTCTGCCCCGGCCGTATCAGGTACCGAGGTCAGTGTCCGAGCAGGCGATCGCCTGTCGGAGATCCAGGCCCCCGGAGGGGCCTGGAGGGGGCACGGGGAACTGCGCGATCAGCCACAGCGCACCCGCACCCAAGAACCGGCGGACGGTCCCGAACTGTCAGTACTGCTCGGTCTCGACGAAGCCCGCGTCCGCGTCGTCGTCGGCGCCGAAGGCGTCGGCGGCGGCGGTCGGGTCGAATCCGGGCGGGCTGTCCTTCAGGGCCAGGCCCATGCCGGCCAGCTTCGCCTTGACCTCGTCGATGGACTTCGCGCCGAAGTTGCGGATGTCCAGGAGGTCGGCCTCGGAGCGGGCGACGAGCTCACCCACGGAGTGGATGCCCTCACGCTTGAGGCAGTTGTACGACCGAACGGTGAGCTCGAGCTCCTCGATCGGCAGGGCGAGATCGGCGGCGAGCGCGGCGTCCGTGGGGGACGGGCCCATGTCGATGCCCTCGGCGTCGATGTTCAGCTCGCGGGCGAGACCGAACAGCTCGACCAGGGTCTTACCGGCGGAGGCCATGGCGTCACGGGGACGCATCGCCTGCTTGGTCTCGACGTCGACGATCAGCTTGTCGAAGTCGGTGCGCTGCTCGACACGGGTCGCCTCGACCTTGTAGGTGACCTTGAGAACCGGCGAGTAGATCGAGTCGACCGGGATGCGCCCGATCTCCTGACCGACCTGCTTGTTCTGGACGGCCGAGACGTAGCCGCGACCGCGCTCGACGGTCAGCTCCATCTCCAGCTTGCCCTTGCCGTTGAGCGTGGCGAGGACGAGGTCGGGGTTGTGGACCTCGACACCGGCCGGGGGCGCGATGTCGGCGGCGGTGACCAGACCCGGACCCTGCTTGCGCAGGTACATCACGACCGGCTCGTCGTGCTCCGAGGAGACGACCAGCTGCTTGATGTTGAGGATCAGGTCGGTGACGTCCTCCTTGACACCCGGCACGGTGGTGAACTCGTGCAGGACGCCGTCGATGCGGATGGACGTGACCGCCGCACCCGGGATCGAGGAGAGGAGCGTACGGCGCAGGGAGTTGCCGAGGGTGTAGCCGAAGCCCGGCTCCAGCGGCTCGATCACGAACCGGGAGCGGAATTCGTCGACGACCTCTTCGGTCAACGAGGGGCGCTGAGCGATCAGCATGTGTGGATCAGATCCTTCTTTCGTGGACGCCCGCTATTTGACGCCCGACGGACCGCACGTTTCGACGGTGCGGGTACTGCAAGGGTACGGGCGGCACGGCCGAAGAGCCGTACCGCCCGCATCCTCAAGACGACCGAGCCTCAGACGCGGCGGCGCTTGGGCGGACGGCAGCCGTTGTGCGGGGTGGGGGTGACGTCCTGGATCGAGCCGACCTCGAGGCCGGTGGCCTGGAGGGAGCGGATCGCGGTCTCACGGCCGGAGCCGGGACCCTTGACGAAGACGTCGACCTTGCGCATGCCGTGCTCCTGCGCGCGGCGGGCGGCCGACTCGGCGGCCATCTGCGCGGCGAAGGGGGTGGACTTGCGCGAGCCCTTGAAGCCGACGTGGCCGGCGGAGGCCCAGGAGATCACGTTGCCGGTCGGGTCCGTGATGGACACGATCGTGTTGTTGAACGTGCTCTTGATGTGCGCGTGGCCGTGAGCGACGTTCTTCTTTTCCTTGCGGCGCACCTTCTTGGCGGCGCCCTGACGTCCCTTGGGGGGCATGTCTTGTTCTCCTACGGGAGGTGGTCGGTCCTACAGCGAAGACCGCTGGAATGCGGGCGTCCGGGACGCACCCGGACGCTCCGCAGCGTCCGCTGAGGACTACTTCTTGCCCGGCTTCTTCTTGCCGGCGATGGCGCGACGCGGGCCCTTGCGGGTACGGGCGTTCGTGCTGGTGCGCTGACCGTGGACGGGCAGGCCACGACGGTGACGCAGGCCCTGGTAGCAGCCGATCTCGACCTTGCGGCGGATGTCGGCCTGAACCTCACGACGGAGGTCACCCTCGGTCTTGATGTTGCTGTCCACGAACTCGCGGATCTTGACCAGCTCCTCCTCGGAGAGGTCGCGAACGCGGGTGTTCGGGTTGACGCCGGTCTCGGCCAGCGTCTTCTGCGAGAGGGTCCGGCCGATGCCGAACACGTAGGTGAGGGCGACCTCCACGCGCTTGTCGCGCGGGATGTCAACACCGGAAACGCGTGCCATTCAATGGCTCCAGTTGTCGTTCGGAGGTCTTCCGCAGAACCGCATCCCGCCCGCCGTCGTCCTCCCTCGGGAAGAGTCGGTACGGCCCGGGTCCCCGGCCTCCGACCGGGGGTGTCAGGCCTGAGAGAACTCAGCCCTGGGCCCTGCGTATGAACATGTACTGCTTGCGTCGCGCGAAGTACCTGCGGATGCAGAAGGTGCGGTCGTGCGTCAGCCCTGGCGCTGCTTGTGGCGCGGGTTTTCGCAGATGACCATGACCCGGCCGTGACGGCGGATCACCCTGCACTTGTCGCAGATCTTCTTGACGCTCGGCTTGACCTTCATTGGTGAGGTTCTCCGGGTCAGTGCCACCGCCCCGCGGACACGGGGCACAGGCAAGATCTACTTGTACCGGTAGACGATCCGGCCACGTGTCAGGTCGTACGGAGACAGCTCCACCACGACCCGGTCGTCAGGGAGGATGCGGATGTAGTGCATACGCATCTTGCCGCTGATGTGTGCCAGGACCTGGTGGCCGTTCTGGAGCTCAACCTTGAACATGGCGTTCGGAAGAGACTCGACGACAGTGCCCTCGATCTCGATGGCACCTTGCTTCTTGGCCACGCTTCGCCCTTCGAATCGACTACCTTGATCGACTCGGTACGAGCGCATGCAGGCATGCGGGTGCACCAGAGCCGACGCGTCAGTCTACGTCAGCGCACCCGGAAAGACGAATCGAAGAAGTCTGCCCCACGGGGCTGATCCTTAAGCAAGGGGATCGGGAGCGGCCGTGACGCCGTACTCGGCGAGCTTCGCCCGGCCGCCGTCGGGAGCCGTCAGCACCAGCGGCCCCTCCTCCGTCAGCGCGACGGAGTGCTCCCAGTGCGAGGACCACGTGCCGTCCGTCGTGATGACCGTCCAGTCGTCCTCGAGCACCTCGGTCCTCGGGGTGCCGAGGGAGACCATGGGCTCGATCGCGAGGCAGAAGCCGGGCACCAGCTTGGGGCCCTTGCCGCGGCGGCGCTCGACGTAGTTCAGCAGGTGCGGGTCCATGTGCATCTCCGTGCCGATGCCGTGGCCGCCGTAGTCCTCGACGATCCCGTACTTGCCGCCGCCCGGCTTGGGCTGGCGGCGGATGTACGTCTCGATGGCGCGGGAGACGTCGACCAGGCGGTTGCCCTGCTTCATGGCCGCGATGCCCGCCCACATCGACTCCTCGGTCACCCGGGAGAGCTCGACCAGCTCCGGAGCGTGCCCGGTGCCCACGAACGCGGTGTACGCGGCGTCCCCGTGCCAGCCGTCGACGATGGCGCCGGCGTCGATGGAGATGATGTCGCCGTCCTTGAGGACGGTTTTCTCGTCCGGGATGCCGTGCACGACGACCTCGTTCACCGAGGTGCAGATCGTCGCGGGGAAGCCGCCGTACCCGAGGAAGTTCGACTTGGCGCCGTGCTCGTCGAGCACCTTGCGCGCGACGTCGTCGAGGTCCTTCGTGGTGGCGCCCGGCACCGCCGCCGCACGCGTGGCGGCATGGATGGCGGCGACGACCAGGCCCGCCTCACGCATCTTGGCGATCTGCTCGGGGGTCTTGATCTGCACCATGGCGGCCTGCGCTCTCCGTCTTCTGCGACATCCGGTTACGTACACAACACTACGGCCGCGACGCCCGTCGAGGGCACCGCGGCCGGAGCAGCGTTCACTACTACTTGCGCTTGAGCGCATCCATCGCGCGCGCGGTGACGTCCTCGACCTTGCCGAGCGCGGTGATCGTGACGACCAGGCTCTGCGCCCGGTAGTAGTCGATGATCGGCTCGGTCTGCGTGTGGTAGACCTCGAGTCGCTTGCGGACGGTCTCCTCGGAGTCGTCGTCGCGCTGGTACAGCTCGCCGTCGCAGACGTCGCAGACGCCTTCCTTGACGGGCTTCTTGTACTCCACGTGGAACACGTGGCTCGAGTCCTTGCGGCACACCCGGCGGCCGGCGATGCGCTTGACCACCTCGTCCTCGGGGACCTCCAGGTCCAGGACCGCGTCCAGCTTCATGCCCTCGGCCTGGAGCATCGTGTCCAGCGCCTCGGCCTGGAGCACGTTGCGCGGGAAGCCGTCCAGCAGGAAGCCGTTCTCGGCGTCCGGCTGCTCCATGCGGTCCTTCGCCATGGCGATCGTGACCTCGTCCGGCACCAGGTTGCCCGCGTCCATGTAGGACTTCGCGAGCTTGCCGAGTTCCGTCTGCCGGCTGATGTTGGCGCGGAACAGGTCGCCCGTGGAGATGTGCGGGATCGACAGGTTCTGGGCGAGGAACGCGGCCTGCGTTCCCTTGCCGGCACCGGGCGGCCCGACGAGGACGATTCGCATCAGCGGAGGAACCCTTCGTAATTGCGCTGCTGAAGCTGGCTCTCGATCTGCTTCACCGTCTCGAGACCGACACCCACGATGATCAGGATGCTGGTACCGCCGAACGGGAAGTTCTGGCTTGCCCCGAAGCCAACCAACGCCATCGTCGGTACGAGAGCGATCAGGCCCAGATACAGCGAACCCGGCCAGGTGATCCGGTTGAGTACGTAGCTGAGGTACTCAGCGGTCGGCCTGCCAGCCCGGATGCCCGGGATGAAGCCACCATACTTCTTCATGTTGTCCGCGACTTCCTCGGGGTTGAACGAGATCGCCACGTAGAAGAACGCGAAGAAAACGATCAGAAGGAAGTACATAGTGATGTAAATCGGGTGGTCGCCCTTGGTCAGATTCTGCTCGATCCACGTCTTCCAGCCAGAGGTGCCGTTCGAGAACTGGGCGACCAGGGCCGGAATGTAGAGCAGCGACGACGCGAAGATGACAGGAATCACACCTGCCTGATTCACCTTCAACGGGATGTACGTGGACGTACCGCCGTAGGACCTGCGACCGATCATGCGCTTCGCGTACTGGACCGGAATGCGGCGCTGGGCCTGCTCGACGAAGACCACGAGACCGACCATGACCAGACCGACCAGGATCACGGTGCCGAACTCGATCCAGCCGTCGGCCAGCGAGCCCTGCTGCTTGATCGCCCACAGGGCGGCCGGGAAGCTGGCGGCGATCGAGATGAACATCAGGATCGACATGCCGTTGCCGATGCCGCGGTCGGTGATGAGCTCACCGAGCCACATCACGACGGCCGTACCGGCGGTCATCGTGATGACCATGGTGATGGTCACGAAGACGGACTGGTCGGGCACGATCTGGTTGGCGACGGGGCAGGTGCTGAACAGCGCACCGCTGCGGGCGGTGGCCACCAGGCCGGTGCCCTGCAGGATGGCCAGCGCCACCGTCAGGTATCGGGTGTACTGCGTGATCTTCGAGGTGCCGGCCTGACCCTCCTTCTTGAGGGCCTCGAGGCGCGGGATCACCACGGTCAGCAGCTGGAGGATGATGCTCGCGGTGATGTACGGCATGATGCCGAGCGCGAAGATCGTGATCTGCAGCAGCGCGCCACCGCTGAACATGTTGACCAGACCGAACAGACCCTGGCTGCCGCCTTGCGACGCCGCATCGATACAGGTCTGGACGTTCTTGTAGTCGACTCCCGGGATCGGGATGTGGGTACCGACCCGGTAGACCACGATGATGGCGAGCGTGAACAGCAGCTTCTTGCGCAGGTCGGGCGTCCTGAACGCCCGGGCGAACGCGGTGAGCACGGTGCCTCCTGCGACCCCCGCGTATCGTCGCGTGAGGTGATGGTCAAAAGGGATGATGGCCTGTCAAACGAGATTACGGCACCGCAGCAACGCATTGGGTACCAGCGGCACAGCCTACCGATACCGGCGGCATCTCGGAACGACGATCTCCGCCCAAACACACTCGGCCACTGTTGCGGACCGCGCATACGCCGACCGGGGATGCCTCTGGGAGGCATCCCCGGTCGGGTCGTTCAGGTCAGCGAGCGTCGGGTCAGACGAGCTCGGTGACGCTACCGCCGGCGGCGGTGATCTTCTCCTTGGCGGAGCCGGAGACGGCGTCGACCGTCACCTGCAGCGCCACGGAGATCTCGCCCTGGCCGAGGACCTTGACGAGGCTGTTCTTGCGAACGGCACCCTTGGCGACGAGACCCTCGACGGTGACCTCGCCACCCTCCGGGTACAGCGACGCCAGCTTGTCGAGGTTCACGACCTGGAACTCGGTCTTGAACGGGTTACGGAAGCCCTTCAGCTTCGGAAGACGCATGTGGAGGGGCATCTGGCCACCCTCGAAGCGCTCCGGAACCTGGTAGCGGGCCTTCGTGCCCTTGGTACCACGACCAGCCGTCTTACCCTTCGACGCCTCACCACGACCCACACGGGTCTTGGCGGTCTTGGCGCCCGGGGCGGGACGGAGGTTGTGGATCTTGAGCGGGTTGTTCTCCGCCATGATCAGTCGACCTCCTCAACCGTCACGAGGTGGCGGACGGTGTGCACCATTCCGCGGAACTCGGGGCGGTCCTCCTTGACGACCACGTCGTTGATCCGCTTGAGGCCAAGCGAACGAAGGGTGTCGCGGTGGTTCTGCTTGCTGCCGATGTAGGACTTCGTCTGCGTGATCTTGAGCTGAGCCATGATTACGCACCCGCTCCCGCACGCGCACGCAGCAGAGCCGCGGGGGCGACGTCCTCGAGGGGCAGACCGCGGCGGGCCGCGATCTCCTCGGGACGCTGCAGGCCCTTGAGGGCCGCCACGGTCGCGTGCACGATGTTGATCGCGTTGGACGAGCCGAGCGACTTCGACAGGATGTCGTGAACGCCGGCGCACTCGAGCACCGCACGCACCGGGCCACCGGCGATAACGCCGGTACCGGGGGAAGCAGGCTTGAGCAGGACGACGCCCGCGGCCTTCTCGCCCGTGATCGGGTGCGGGATGGTGCCCTGGATACGGGGGACCTTGAAGAAGTGCTTCTTGGCCTCCTCAACACCCTTGGCGATGGCGGCCGGCACCTCCTTGGCCTTGCCGTAACCGACGCCGACGGTGCCGTCACCATCGCCCACCACGACCAGCGCGGTGAAGCTGAAGCGACGACCACCCTTCACAACCTTGGCGACGCGGTTGATCGCGACTACGCGCTCAACGTACGCGGTCTTCTCGGCGGCAGCAGCGCCGCCGTCACGGCCCTTCCGGTCCCGCCGCTCGCCGCCACCGGCACCGCTTCCGCGGCGCTGGGGTCCAGCCATTGGAATTACCTCTCTCTGTTTCCGCTAGCTACGCGCCAACGATTTTTGTCGCTGACGCGACGGGCGACTCAGAACTTGAGTCCGGCTTCGCGGGCGGCGTCCGCCAGAGCGGCAATGCGCCCGGCGTACTGGTTACCACCACGGTCGAATACGACAGCCTCGACGCCGGCGGCCTTGGCGCGCTCGGCGACCAGGGCGCCGACCTTGCCGGCCTGCGCCGACTTCTCGCCCTCGCCGCGGATCGACGCGTCCAGGGTCGACGCCGACGCCAGGGTGTGACCCTTGATGTCGTCGATGACCTGGGCCACGATGTGGCGGTTGGAGCGCGTCACGACCAGGCGCGGACGCTCGGCCGTACCCGAGATGTGCTTACGGATCCGGATGTGACGACGCTTGATGGCAGCACGCTTGTAAGCGTCGCCCTTAGCAATCTTGACACCGTATGCCATGGCTTACTTACCCGCCTTTCCGACCTTGCGGCGGATGACTTCGCCTTCGTACTTGACGCCCTTGGCCTTGTACGGGTCGGGCTTGCGCAGCTTGCGGATGTTGGCCGCAACCTCGCCGACCTTCTGCTTGTCGATGCCCTCGACCGAGAAACGGGTCGGAGCCTCCACCTTGAAGGTGATGCCCTCGGGCGCCTCGACAGTGATCGAGTGGCTGTAGCCGAGCGAGAACTCCAGGTTGGAGCCCTTCGCCAGGACGCGGTAACCGACACCGCTGATTTCGAGCTTCTTCACGTAACCCTGGGTCACGCCGGTGATCATGTTCGCCACCAGCGTGCGGGACAGGCCGTGGAGGGCCTTGTTCTGACGCTCGTCGTTCGGGCGGGTGACGTTCAGAACGCCGTCCTCACCCTTAGCGATCTCGATCGGCGCCGCAATGGTGTGGGAGAGGGTCCCCTTCGGGCCCTTCACCTGCACCGTACGGCCGTCGATGGTGACGTCCACGCCGGCGGGAACCGTGATGGGGAGCTTGCCAATACGCGACATAGCTGTTTCCTCCGTTCCCTTCCGCTACCAGACGTAGGCGAGAACTTCTCCGCCTACGCCCTTCTTGCCGGCCTGCTTGTCGGTGAGGAGCCCGTGGGACGTGGAGATGATCGCCACGCCGAGGCCACCCAGCACCTTGGGCAGGTTGGTGGACTTCGCGTACACCCGGAGACCGGGCTTGGAGATCCGCTTGATGCCCGCGATGGAGCGTTCACGGTTCGGGCCGAACTTCAGCTCGAGGACGAGGTTCTTGCCGACCTCGGCGTCCTCGACCTTCCAGCCGGTGATGAAGCCCTCCTGCTGGAGGATCTCCGCGATGTGCGACTTGATCTTGCTGTGCGGCATACCCACGGTGTCGTGGTACGCCGAGTTCGCGTTACGCAGACGCGTAAGCATGTCTGCGATCGGATCAGTCATGGTCATGAATTGGCCTTCGGCCTCTCTCGCCGGGGTTTCCTGTATGCGCCATCCCTCTCCCCACTCAGTGGCGGGACGGGTGCGGTGCGGGGACCTACGGCGTAGTAAGTCGTACGGGCGGTCAGACGCCCAACCCTCCTAGCCTAAGCCATGGAGAGCTGGGCCCTGACCGAACCTCTACTTACCGAGAGCTTCCGGAATCCCGAAGTACGGGATTACCAGGAGCTCTTGGTCACGCCCGGGAGCTCGCCACGGTGAGCCATCTCACGAAGGCACACGCGGCAGAGGCCGAACTTGCGGTACACGGAGTGCGGACGGCCGCAGCGCTGGCAGCGCGTGTAGCCACGAACGCCGAACTTGGGCTTACGAGCAGCCTTGGCAATCAGAGCCTTCTTCGCCATCTCGCTTACGCCTCCTTGAAGGGGAAGCCGAGGTGACGGAGAAGGGCACGGCCCTCAGCGTCGTTGGTCGCCGTGGTGACCACGGTGATGTCCATACCCCGGACGCGGTCGATCTTGTCCTGGTCGATCTCGTGGAACATGACCTGCTCCGTGAGACCGAAGGTGTAGTTGCCACGGCCGTCGAACTGCTTGGGGGACAGGCCGCGGAAGTCGCGGATGCGCGGCAGCGCGAGCGACAGGGTGCGGTCCAGGAACTCCCACATGCGGTCGCCACGGAGCGTGACGTGAGCACCGATCGGCTGGCCCTCACGCAGCTTGAACTGCGCGATGGACTTGCGGGCCTTGGTGACGGCCGGCTTCTGACCGGTGATCGTGGTCAGGTCACGGACGGCACCGTCCATGAGCTTCGAGTCACGGGCGGCGTCGCCGACACCCATGTTCACCACGATCTTGACCAGGCCGGGGGTCTGCATGACGTTCTCGTACGAGAACTCTTCCTGCAGCTTGGCCTGGATCTCTTCGCGGTACTTCGTCTTGAGACGCGGAGTGGTGGTGGTAGCCATCAGATGTCCTCACCCGTCCGCTTGGCAACGCGGATCTTGTTGCCCTCGTCGTCGAAGCGGTAACCGACACGCGTGACGACCTTGTTGCCGTCCTTCTCCACGACGAGCTGAACGTTGCTCACGTGGACCGGGGCCTCGGTCGTGACGATGCCACCGGCCTGCGAACCCTTGGCGGTCGGGCCGGCCTTGGTGTGCTTCTTGACCCGGTTGACACCCTCGACCAGGACGCGGTCCTCGCGGGGGTAGGCCGCGATGACCTTGCCCTGCTTGCCCTTGTCCTTACCGGTGATGACCTGAACCAGGTCGCCCTTCTTGATCTTCATGCTTACAGCACCTCCGGCGCGAGCGAGATGATCTTCATGAACTTCTTCTCGCGCAGCTCACGGCCGACCGGGCCGAAGATACGGGTGCCGCGAGGGTCGCCGTCGTTCTTCAGAATGACGGCGGCGTTCTCGTCGAAGCGGATGTACGAGCCGTCCGGACGGCGGCGCTCCTTCACGGTGCGAACGATGACCGCCTTGACGACGTCACCCTTCTTCACGTTGCCACCGGGGATCGCGTCCTTGACGGTGGCGACGATGACGTCACCGATGCCCGCGTAGCGGCGACCGGAGCCACCGAGCACACGGATGCAAAGGATTTCCTTCGCACCAGTGTTGTCGGCGACACGCAGTCGCGACTCCTGCTGGATCACGTCTATCTCCTGATTGTCTGCCGGTTCCCGGCAGGGGCTGCCTCTTCACGAGGCGGAGCCCCTGCCGAGCCTGGCGGAACGAACCCGAGGGGCCCCCAGATTTTCCGGGGCCTCAGGTGTGTCGTTGGAATCCCCTCGCGGGGATTTCCCTACTTGGCCTTCTCGAGAATCTCGACGACGCGCCAGCGCTTCGTCGCGGACAGCGGCCGGGTCTCCATGAGGAGGACACGGTCGCCGACACCCGCGGCGTTCTGCTCGTCGTGGGCCTTGAGCTTGTTCGTACGGCGGATGACCTTGCCGTACAGCGCGTGCTTGACGCGGTCCTCGACAGCGACGACGACGGTCTTGTCCATCTTGTCGCTGACGACCAGGCCCTCACGGGTCTTGCGGAATCCGCGCGTCTCGTTGGTCTCAGTCACGTTGCTCTCGCTCATCAGGCACTCTCCACCGTCTCGATGCCCAGCTCGCGCTCACGCATCAGGGTGTAGATCCGCGCGATGTCCTTGCGGACGGCCTTGAGCCGCCCGTGGTTCTCGAGCTGACCGGTCGCCGCCTGGAAGCGGAGGTTGAACAGCTCTTCCTTGGCTTCGCGAAGCTTCGCAAGAAGCTCCTCGTCACCCAGTTCGCGCAGCTCGGACGCCTTGGTACCGGCCGACATCACGCTTCACCTGCCTCGCGCTTGACGATCCGGCACTTCATCGGCAGCTTGTGGGCTGCGCGAGTGAGCGCCTCACGCGCAATCTTCTCGTTGGGGTAGGACAGCTCGAACATGACCCGGCCCGGGTGCACGTTCGCAACCCACCACTCGGGAGAACCCTTACCGGAACCCATGCGGGTCTCGGCGGGCTTCTTCGTCAGCGGGCGGTCCGGGTAGATGTTGATCCAGACCTTGCCGCCACGCTTGATGTGGCGGGTCATCGCGATACGCGCCGCCTCGATCTGGCGGTTGGTGACGTACGCCGGCGTGAGGGCCTGAATGCCGTACTCGCCGAACGAAACCTGCGTACCGCCCTTGGCCTGACCACGGCGCTTCGGGTGGTGCTGCTTGCGGTGCTTGACCCTACGGGGGATCAGCATTTCGGTCAGGCCTCCGTTCCGGTGCTCTCAGCCGGAGCGGCAGCGGCGGCGGGAGCGTCGGCCTTGGGGGCCTCGGCAGCCGGCGCGGACTGCTGCTGCGGCTTGCGGCCGCGACCGCCACGCTCGCCACCACGGCCACCACGGGCCGGGCGGTCGTTGCCGCCGCCGCGGGCCGGGCGGTTACCCGCACGGGCAGCGGCGTTCTCGGCGCGGACCTCGGCGATGTTCTTGACGTCGCCCTTGTAGATCCAGACCTTCACACCGATGCGGCCGAAGGTCGTCTTGGCCTCGAAGAAGCCGTAGTCGACGTTCGCGCGGAGCGTGTGCAGGGGCACACGGCCCTCGCGGTAGAACTCCGAGCGGGACATCTCGGCGCCGCCGAGACGGCCACCACACTGGATCTTGATGCCCTTGGCGCCGGCCTTCATCGTGCCCTGCATGCTCTTACGCATGGCGCGACGGAAGGAGACGCGGGAGGACAGCTGCTCGGCGACGGCCTGGGCGACCAGCTGAGCGTCGGTCTCGGGGCTCTTGACCTCGAGGATGTTCAGCTGGACCTGCTTGCCCGTGAGCTTCTCGAGGTCGCCGCGGATGCGGTCGGCCTCGGCGCCACGGCGGCCGATGACGATGCCGGGACGCGCGGTGTGGATGTCCACCCGCACGCGGTCACGGGTGCGCTCGATCTCAACCTTCGAGATGCCGGCGCGCTCCATGCCGGACGTCATCATCCGACGGATGGCGACGTCTTCCTTGACGTAGTCCTTGTACAGCTTGTCGGCGTACCAGCGGGACTTGAAGTCCGTGGTGATGCCGAGCCGGAACCCATGCGGGTTAACCTTCTGGCCCATTACCGGGTTCCTTCCTTGCTGCTGACGACCACGGTGATGTGGCTGGTCCGCTTGCGGATCCGGTAGGCGCGACCCTGGGCGCGCGGCCGGAACCGCTTCAGGGTCGGGCCCTCGTCGACGTACGCCTCGGAGATGAAGAGGCTGTCGGCGTCGGTGTGGTCGTAGTTGTGCGCGGCGTTGGCAATGGCGCTGTCAAGCACCTTGCCGACCGGCACGCTCGCGGCCTGCGGGGCGAAACGCAGGACCGCCTGAGCCTCCGTGGCATCCATGCCACGGATAAGGTCCACCACGCGGCGGGCCTTCATGGGCGTAACGCGGATGTACCGCGCCTGGGCCCTGGCTTCCATGGTTGTCCTTCCAGTGTCTGTCATGGTCATTCCACCCCGCGTTAGCGGCGCTTCGACTTCCGGTCGTCCTTCACGTGACCCCGGAAGGTGCGCGTCGGCGAGAACTCGCCGAGCTTGTGGCCGACCATCGACTCGGTGACAAACACCGGAATGTGGGTCTTGCCGTTGTGCACCGCGATCGTGTGGCCGAGCATGGCCGGGATGATCATCGAGCGACGGGACCAGGTCTTGATGACGTTCTTGGTACCGGCTTCGTTCTGAGCGTCCACCTTCTTTACAAGGTGTCCGTCGACGAAGGGTCCCTTCTTGAGACTGCGCGGCATCTAAACCCGCTCCTAGCGCTTCTTGTTCGTCTTGCGGCGGCGGACGATGTACTTGTTCGAAGCCTTCTTCGGCGAACGAGTACGACCCTCCTTCTGACCCCACGGCGAGACCGGGTGGCGACCACCGGAGGTCTTGCCCTCACCACCACCGTGCGGGTGGTCAACCGGGTTCATCGCCACACCGCGAACGGTCGGGCGGACGCCGAGCCAGCGCTTGCGGCCGGCCTTGCCCCAGTTGATGTTCGACTGCTCGGCGTTGCCGACCTCGCCGACGGTGGCGCGGCAGCGCACGTCGACCAGGCGGATCTCTCCGGACGGCATGCGCAGGTGGGCCATCTGGCCCTCCTTCGCGAGCAGCTGCACGGAGGCACCGGCGGAGCGGGCGAACTTGGCACCGCCACCGGGACGGAGCTCGATCGCGTGGATCGTGGTACCGACCGGGATGTTGCGGAGGGCCAGGTTGTTGCCCGGCTTGATGTCGGCCCCGGGACCGTTCTCGACGCGGTCACCCTGCTGCAGGTTGCGCGGGGCGAGGATGTAGCGCTTCTCGCCGTCCGCGTAGTGCAGCAGCGCGATGCGCGCGGTGCGGTTGGGGTCGTACTCGATGTGCGCGACCTTCGCCGGCACGCCGTCCTTGTCGTGACGACGGAAGTCGATCACACGGTAGGCGCGCTTGTGTCCGCCACCCTGGTGGCGAACGGTCACACGACCGGCGTTGTTACGGCCGCCCTTGCTGTGCAGCGGGCGGACCAGCGACTTCTCCGGCGTGGACCGCGTGACCTCGACGAAGTCGGCGACGGAGGAGCCACGGCGGCCCGGCGTCGTCGGCTTGTACTTGCGGATTCCCATTTCTCAGTCCTCGTCCGATATTCGGACCAGGGCGCTCCGTTAGGAGGCCTGGCCGAAGATGTCGATACGGTCGCCCTCAGCGAGGGTCACGATCGCGCGCTTGCTGTCCGCACGCTTGCCGAAGCCCGTCTTGGTGCGCTTGCGCTTGCCCTGACGGTTGATCGTGTTGACCCCGGTGACCTTGACCGAGAAGACCGCCTGGACGGCCTCCTTGATCTGCGTCTTGTTGGCGCCGGGCGCGACGATGAAGGTGTACTTGCCCTCATCGAGGAGCGCGTAGCTCTTCTCCGAGACGACCGGCTTGAGCAGCACGTCACGGGGATCCGTGAAGGACTTGCTCAGCGGGGTCTCGACGGTGTTCTTGCCCTCGGTGGCGTGGCGCTTCGCCTTGGCGACGCGCGCTGCCTTGGCGACCTTGGCGGCCTTCGAGGCGATGCTCGGGTGACGCGTAGCCATCAGGCTTCGCTCCCTTCGGTGTCAGCAGCCGACGACTGCGGCGCGCCAGACACGAAGGACTCGAAAGCGGCCTGGGTGAAGACCACGTCGTCCGAGACGAGAACGTCGTACGTGTTCAGCTGGCCCGGCTCCAGGATGTGCACCTGGGGCAGGTTGCGCGCGGAAAGCAGCGCGGCCTCGTCGGAGCGCTCGATGACCAGGAGCACGTTCTTGCGCTCGCTGACCTTGCCGAGGAAGCTCTTCGCGGCCTTGGTGGAGGGGGTCTCGCCCTCGATCACGCCGGTGATGACGTGGATGCGAGCGTTGCGGGCCCGGTCGGTGAGGGCGTGGCGCAGGGCCGCGGCCTTCATCTTCTTCGGGGTCCGCTGCGAGTAGTCACGCGGCGTGGGGCCGTGAACGACGCCACCGCCGGCGAACTGCGGCGCACGGGTCGAGCCCTGACGGGCGCGGCCGGTGCCCTTCTGGCGGTAAGGCTTCCTGCCACCACCGCGGACCTCGCCACGACGCTTGACCTTGTGCGTGCCCTGACGGGCGGCGGCCAGCTGCGCGACGACGACCTGGTGAAGCAGCGGGATGCTGATCTTCTCGACGTCGAAGATCTCGGCCGGGAGCTCTACGGTCCCGGCGTTGTCGCCGGAGGGCGACAGAATGTCAATGGTGCTCATAGTCCTCAGGCCCCCTTGGCCGCGGTGCGGACCAGGACGAGGCCGCCGTTCGGACCAGGAACCGCGCCCTTGATAAGGAGCAGGCCCTTCTCCGCGTCAACGGCGTGAACGGTCAGGTTCTGGGTGGTGACCCGCTCGTTGCCCATGCGACCCGCCATGCGGAGGCCCTTGAACACACGGCCCGGGGTGGCACAGCCACCGATGGAGCCGGGAGAGCGGTGCTTGCGCTGGGTGCCGTGACCGGCGCCGAGGCCCTTGAAGTTGTGACGCTTCATGACACCGGCGAAGCCCTTGCCCTTGCTCTTGCCGGTCACGTCCACCTTGACGCCGGCCTCGAAGGTCTCGGCGGTGATCTCCTGGCCGAGGGTGTACTCGCTGGCGTCAGCGGTACGGATCTCGACGAGGTGACGACGGGGGGTGACGTCGGCCTTGGCGAAGTGACCCTTGAGGGGCTTGTTCACCTTGCGCGGGTCGATCTCGCCGAAGGCGATCTGGACCGACTCGTAGCCGTCGGTGTCATTGGTGCGGACCTGGGTGACGACGTTCGGGCCGGCCTTGACGACGGTGACCGGAACAACACGGTTGTTCTCGTCCCACACCTGCGTCATGCCGAGCTTCTCGCCCAGGATGCCCTTGATCTGCTTAGCCATCTTCAGATCACCGGCCTTCAGAGCTTGATCTCGATGTCGACACCGGCCGGGAGGTCGAGTCGCATCAGAGAGTCAACGGTCTTGGGGGTCGGGTCGAGGATGTCGATCAGGCGCTTGTGCGTGCGCATCTCGAAGTGCTCGCGCGAGTCCTTGTACTTGTGCGGCGACTTGATGACGCAGTACACGTTCTTCTCAGTGGGCAGCGGCACCGGGCCCGCGACCGACGCACCAGTACGCGTCACCGTCTCGACGATCTTCTTCGCCGAGCTGTCGATGACCTCGTGGTCGTAGGCCTTGAGCCGGATGCGGATCTTCTGTCCCGCCATGGCTACTCAGTAGTCCTTTGTCTCGAATAAACGCTCTGGAACCCGGGAGGTTCGCGTCCTACCTCCGACCCACGCGGTCGGGCGTGTCGCGTCCTCGCTGACAAAGATCTCCACGAATGGAATTCCCTGCCGAGGGACGCGGCCCAAGGACCGCAGGACCGGGGGCTGAACACCCACCGGGCGCCTGGCCGGCACCCCGCTGACACTTCCCGGAAGATTCCCGTACGTCCGCTCCAGCGCTGCCTCACGGCAGTTGGAGCGACGAGTACTGTGGGACTCGCTTCCGGTCCTCCCGGCGGGAGGCGCGCAGCATCGGCACTCGACCGAGCAACCCCGCTAGTCTGCCATACGGGGCATGTCGCTGGCCAATCGAGCCGAGGACTTTACCCCGAAGGTGACGCAGGTCAAACCCTGAGGGCTTGACCCCTGCCGCGCCGACCCTGAGGCACCCCCACCGAGTGACGAGCCTCACGTCGCCTTGGGTGACGTGGACGCGGGGGCCGCAGCCTCACCCGACCCGCATCGCATCGCATGGGAGCGCCCTACCGTGACCGAGAAGGAAGCGCTGGCTGCGGCCACCACGTTCTTGACGCGCCTCGCGTACCCGGACAGGCCGGACTCCGTGATGGTCCTCCCGGAGACGGGGATCGAATTCGCGTACGGCTGGACCGTTCGCTTCGATTTCAAGGAGCACATCGAGACGAAGGACCCCGCACACGCCCCCTTCACCTCGGTCGTCGTCGTACCGCACGACGGAACCGCAGTCCACTTCGCACCGACGTTCCCCGCGGTAGCGGAGTACATGGCACGCCGGGCCGCAGGCACCTGGCCCTGAACGAGGCCAAGGACGCGAGCCTGCCCAGTCGGCCGAACGGTAGCGCCGGCTCACGGGAGTGACCCGAGTTCGACCGCTCGGACGGCGGCCGCTGGTCGACCCCCGTGGCACAGGGTCCGTTCGACTTGGGCGTCGATCACCTGCAGAACGCGGTGCGAAAGCACGACGGTCAGCGGGGCGCCGGGGACGCCGTCTTGTCGGCCTCGATGTCGAACTTGATCTGCTCGTCCTTCACGGACGTGACCGTGACCGTCACACCCAGGGTGCTGCCGTCGCCCGCGGTGAGGGTGCACCGGGTCGTGGTGCCGACCTTGCCGGCCAGGTCCTCGGGACAAACTACGTCCGGCTTCGGCTGCCCGGTCGTCGCGGCGAGCTGCCTGGCGACCTCGTCGGACAGCTTGCCGGAGGACAACTCCGGCTCGGCCCCCACGTCGACCGAGGCTGAACAGCCGACGAGCAGCAGACCCACGGCTGCGGCGGAGAGGCTCAGGAGCGCGGTGGAGGAGCGACCTAGGGTCATGGTGACGTCCATTTCAGTAATCAGGTGGGTCGAAAAACGCGGCAGCTTACTGGGCTGCACTCGACGCGTTCTTCGAGTTGTTCCGCGAGCTCAGCGGCAGCGGTGCATGGCCTGTGAGTCTTGCCTGCCTCGTCCCCATCCGAGTTCACCCGCCAACGGCTGGGTTCTCGGTACCTCAGAGTTGTCCGAAGACCACTCCGCGCCAAGTCCAACCCGACTCGAGAGTGGCGTCACGCAGAGGATTACGCAGCTCTGCACCGTCGAAGCGGAAAGTCTCCGTGGCCTCAAGGCGCCCATTGCTCCCGCGTTCGATCGTCCAGTGTCGAGAGACGGTCCTGTCCTGCCCACGCGAGTGCTCCTGCGAGATCACGAGCCGCGGCGGGTTCCCGACTCGGGTGACTTCCCACTGCTCCTCAAGAGCACGCACCTCATGGTCTTCAGGCACCAGCCGCATCCGGATCCGCACCGCACGAGTCAGCTGGGACTCGATGAAAAGGGTCTGCCATGCGGGTTCCGCCATCCGCCACTCCGCCACCAGGTCAGCGTCCTCTGCAGCGCCGTCGCGGATGACAAACGGCACATCAGGGCGGTTGAGATCAAGCAGAGCTGCGCGCATCCCTTCGGGCGGGGCTGGTGCGACGCCGCCCTCCGGGCGCCTGGTTCCGGTCAGCTTGTCGAAAAGTCCCATGGGACCAACCTAAGGGGTGGGATTTCGTTTGCCACAAGGGCACTTGAGGCCGGAGTCAGGCTGATGAGGCCGTGTCGGGTCGCACTGTGCGCACGAAATCCCGGAAGTCCTCCAGCACGGTGGTGTGTTGCGAGGCAGTCGACGTCAGGACCAGACGGATCACCGACCGACGACGATGATCATCGGCATCCAACATGGAGAGGTAGACCTGCGACTGGACGAGGTCTCGACACGTTCTGTCGGCAACTACCGAGAGTGCGAGTGTCTGTGTCAGGCCGGGCGCGTCAGCAGTTCCGACCTCGCGCCGCTCGACTACTTGCACCGAAGCCGTGCCCTGCCGCAAGCGCTGCACGGACTCGTCGGCAATAGCGGAGAGCGGCGCCATGTCAGGACGGTATTCGCCATCGATCGTGATGTTTGCGGTGAAGCCGGCATCAGGGTGCCGAAACGACGCGACGAATGCCGCACCTGGCGCCCCGGCTTCATCCGGGGGTTCTGCACGCCAGCCATCCGGCAGCTCGAACTTGATCGGTACGGGTAGGTTCGTGGGCATCTCAGACCCTCCTCTACAAGGTCATTGCACGTAAGGCCATAAAAACCTGTGGGTTCCTGGATCAGAAGATGCTGGTGATTCCGTCACCAACTGCGCCTGCCGCATCGCCAAGAGCGTCAGCCGCGTCACCCACGGTGTCGGCAACCTTCCCCGGGTCAACCGTGAACTCGAAGCCCACGGCGCCACCGAGGGCAGGGGAAACGCCCACTTTGGTGCCAACGTGCCAAGTGCCATTGGCGTCCTTGTTGCAATCCAAGCTCGCCTCTGCGCCAGGACCAGCCCATCCCTCCAGCGTGGCACCCGCGCCGATACCCCCTACGTCCGCCCCCAGAGAGCCACCCGCTTTGGCCCCGGCGAACGCCTCGGCGCCGAGCTGCAAGCCCTCTAGGCCCGCCCCGGCATGTGCGCCGGCTTCGGCACCCGCCATCGATTCCGCCCGTCCGTACACCCCTACTGGACCGAGGTCGGCGCGCCCATTCGCCGACGCTTCACCGCCCAAGAAACCAGTGCCCTCACCTTGGATACCCTCATTGGTGAATGTTCCAGCCCCGGAGACTTTGGCACCCGCATAGGCTTCGGCTCCTCCGGAGAGTTTCATCGGACCATTGGTCAACGAGCCCTCAGCGCTCGCCCGGCCCAGGTCGGCATGTGCCTCTGCCTCGGCCAGCTTGCCGGCACCGATGTCGGGACCAGTAGCCGATTTATCGACGTCCGGACCGGAGGCCTCGCTCTTACCTTCGGACACCCATCCGTCCTTCTTGGCACTCGATCGGGGCTCCGGCTTCCCCGCCTTGGCTAAGTCGCCTTCGGCATGAGCATTGAATCCGCCGAACCCGATACCGTCCCCGGAGGCATCGACCGTCGCCCGTGCCAGTGCCCGCTTCACACTTTGGTCGGCGGCGTCAACGGCCCTGACCGCCTTGGCGATCTCGTCGGTCCAACCCTGCGCCTTCACCCGGGCATCGGACAGCAGTTTGGGATAGTCCGGATCGTGGTGGAGCGCGTACCGCTCTTGCTCGGAGAGGTTGTCGTAGCCGACATAGGTCGCCTTACCGGAGCTGTCGACCTTGTAGTCCTTCTCCTCGGCATCACGCACCAAGTCCTTGACCGCCTTCTGCAAGCGGGTCAGTTCGGCGTGTCCGTCCGTGAGGAGACTGGCGATCGCCACTGCCTCGGCCTTGGCCGCTGCATATTCGGCAACCGTGGCGGAGGCACTCTGCTGCTGCGCCCCGTAGGCGAGGCCTTGCCAGTTCCCGTTACCGAGCGCGGCCTGGACATGCTTCTCGTAGTCCGTCTTCAACTCTCCGAAGCGCTGGCCCATCTTCTTCCACGCCTCGGATACGTCCGACAGGGTAGAGAGGTCGGCCGTCATCACGTCGTGATAGTTCAACGCCATGACTGCCCCGTCACATCCCGTCGAGACTGCTGGGAAGACGCACCGACGCAGCTTGCGCGCCGACACCGGTGTCCTGGTTCTGGAAGAGGTTCTTCGTGCCATGCAAGGCGTTCAGTTCCTGCTGCAAGCGTCCTACCAGTCGCTTCGCGTGACCTTCCCACGCGGTCAGCGCGTCTGAGACGCCTTGGTCCGAGGCCCATCCGGAGAGCCCTTTGAGTCCGGTCTCCCTCTTTATCAGAGGGCTGGCGGGAGCGGTCGGCGTGACGAAGGGCGGTCGCACGGATCCGCCGCCGTCTGCTAAACGGGCGGCCGCCTGGGTCTCAGGCATCAGGTGTTCTTCCATGTACTTCGCGGCGCGCTTCTTGTCGCTCGGCGAAGTGGCGAGTGTCTGCTCGCCACCAGGTCCGGTTCCCACAAGCAACCCCCCGTTGCAATCCACGTCCTCGTCCGCTTCACGCCCAACCGGCCGACTGCGGAACATCGTTGGGCACCCTATCGGTCGCGCCTGCTCCTTGCTGCCGCACCTCTGTACTTGGCTCCCTCGCGCTACTGAGATCGACTGAACCGAGGGGTCTCGTCCACAACAACTAGGCGGTGCGCCGGCGACGTTTGCTTATGATCATTGCTCCAAAGATCGCCACCACCAGCAGGACGGCCGCCGTCCCCAGCCCGATCCAGAGGGTGGTATTGCCGTCGTCTACGGAGGTTGCAGCGATGTTTTCGGCCTTCGCAGAGAGGTCAGAGTTGCCTGCAGCGGGCGCTCTCCCGGTGGGGGACGCCGAGGCCGCGGCGGCCAGGTCCGGGAGCGGGTAGACGTCCGGGGGGCCCGGGTCGCCCGGGTTCTGCAGGGCGACCCGTGGACGGACGATCCCGTACCCGATGGAGTCGTTGCGCTCGGCGCCGTCCGTGGGACCACCGAGGGTGTTCAGCAGGACCCGCAGGACCTGGTTGTTGGTCCAAGCCGGGTGCGCGGCCCAGATGAGGGCGGCACTGGCGGAGGCGAGGGCGGTGGCGTCGCTGGTGCCGTTCGTCTTGCAGAGGCCGGTCTTGCCGCCGCAGGCATGGACCATCCCCTCGCCCGGAGCGGCGAGGTCCACTTGAGGGCCGTACTGGGACCAGGCGGCGCGCCGGAGATTCCTGCCGACAGCGGCCACGCCGACGACCCCGGGCGTGGCGGCCGGATAGTCGACGTGCCGCGCCTTGTCGGCGTCGTTTCCCACCGCGGCGAACACCAACGCCCCCTTGTTCAGCGCGTGTTCGACTGCACCTGTCAGCTCTGGAGTGCTGATCCCGCCACTCATGGAGACGTTGATGACCTTGGCGCCTGAGTCAGCCGCGTAGCGGATGCCCTTGCCGAAGTACGTGGACACGGCGAACGGGCTCACGTCGTCGGCGTCAGGCATCCGCACCGGAAGGATGTCCGCCCCGGGGGCGAGCCCGAACGCGCCCTCGCCGCCTCCGTAGGCGCCCGTGCCGGCGATCAGGCCGGCCATGCCCGTGCCATGACCGTCGTAGTCCGTGTGCTCGTCGCCCGCCCGGCTCGTCGGCGCGAAGTCCTTGCCGTCCAGGACCCGCCCCTTCAGATCCGGGTTCTCCGGATCGACTCCGGTGTCGATGACGGCGACCGTGACGCCCCTGCCGGTGCTCGACCGCCACATCTGTTCGGCTCGCATGGCGTCCAGATGCCACTGCTGCGCACGGGTGGAGTCCGTCGAGTCGGCGTGGGCCTGAGCGGGCGCGCTCACGGCCAGCATCACCGCGACGGAGGTCGAGGCCACGGCTGTCCGAAGACTCCCGTAACACCTGGTGCCGGCGGACATGTGCATCCCTCTCGTCTCTCTGCCGCTCAGTCGGCGTTCGGGTGTTCGCGCCGGGGCGCGGAGGGCCGTTCCCGCTGTGCAGCAGGGCCGGTCGTCGTGCAGCCGCCAGGACGGGCACGGGAGCTGTCCCTCGCTCCGGCGCGGATGGGAGTACCTCCCGAGATGCCGCCGCGCGTCGGCGCGGACGGTACCGGAGTGCCGGGCGGGGTCGGTGGACGGCCGTTCCGCTGGGCCGTACCGCCCACGATGCCGTCGCGAGGAGTGGGTCCGATGCCTCTGGCGGGCCCGGCAGAACGGGCCCCCTGGCGCATCGCCCCCGTGGCCGCACCACGTGCCGTGGAACCGCCCCCGGCGGCTGTGCCGCTGCCGACGGTCGTTCCTGGCGGCACCCGGCCCACCGGGCCGCCGGCGGTGGGACTCGCGGTCGGGCGGCCACCGGTGATCGCCGGTGACGACGGGACCGCACGGCCCGTCACCGGTCCGCGTCCGGGTACGAGACCGTTCCGGCCGGCGGACGCACCGGAGCCCGGAATACCGCGCCCGACGATCTGCCCGGTTCCCACGGCTCCGCGACCTGACGCGGAAGGGGCGCCGGCTCCCTGCCCGGGCGGGGAGGACACCCGACCTGCTACCACGGGCCGGCCAGGGCCGCGGGACACGATGGGCGTGACGGCCGTACCGCCGGCCGACGGGGCGAAGCCACTCACGGGGGCCGACACCGAGGCATCCGCACGACCGGACGAAGGCGCTGCGCCCGCGCCGGTCGCCGACAGTTCACGCAGGTCCGGAAGCGCGGCCACGGACTCGATACCGACCCGCGTGCCGGCTTCGGTGTCGGAGAGGGACGGTAGGTGAAAAGCCCCGTCGTACGAGGCCGACCCGCTGGACGCACGCATCGAAACCGCGTCGCGTCCGCGCTCTTCGCTCACGCCGCCTGCTCCGCCCAGGCCCGGTCCGCTCTCGACGACGACGCTGGAGGGCGTGTCCCCCGGACGGGCGAGGTCGGTGCCCTGGTCCGCGGTCCCCCGCGGCACGATCGCGGTGGGCGGCGGAGGAAACCGGGGCCTCTCCAACCCCTCCATCTGCGACGCCGACAGCCGGTACGCCTGGCCCAGCTTCGTCATCTCCGCGGCGGCCTCCTGGCGGACCTTCTCCTCGGCCGCTTCGAGCGCCGCCAGTTCCCGGAGGGACTTCGCACCGATCGACGCCGCGTCCGGATCGTTCGGCGTCGACGTCGCCGCGTCCAGGTTGACCCGCGCGGCCGCCCTGTCGCGAGGGATCGACGCCTGGGCCCTGGCGATCGCGCCGGACGCCTCCCCCAGCCACTTCGCCGCACCGTCGCTGAAGTCGCCGAGCCGCAGGGTCGCGTTCGCGAGGTCGCCGCTCCAGGTGCGGAAGGCGTCCGCGCCCTCGCCCTTCCACTCCACCCACTGGGGGCGGATCTTGAGTTCCTCCGCGATCGAGCGGATCTCCCGCGCGGCCGCGGTCAGACGGTCCGCGGCGGCCTGTACCGTGCCGGCGTTCGCCTGGTCGAGCCACTGGAGCATCTGCTCGTGGCTCATGCCGTCGAACGACGTGCCGGCGCCGGTCCCCTTGCCGTCGCCGCCCATCAGATCGTGCCTCCCGCGTCGCCCTCGGCAGGCGCCGGCTCCGCCTTCGGCGCGGCACCCGCGTGCCCGTGCCGCCTCGCGGCCTCGGGGTCGTAACTCCCGCCGTAGTGCTCGGTGGTCTCCACGCTGATCTGCCGCATCCGGTCGCGCACGTCCAGGTCGATGTTCTGGTAGCCCTTGTGTGAGGCGAGGACCGCGATGTTCATGCCCTCCATGGAGTCGGACAGCAGCCTGGACAGCTTCTCCAGCTCGTCGATCACCGTCTCGTACGAGGTGAACAGCCCGGACGCCTCGGCCCAGGCGCCGTCCCCACCGCCCAACTGACGGCGTACGAGCCGCGCCCGGCCCACCTCGCCAGGTCCGGCCGGGGAGCCTTTCAGGTCGCGGATGAGATCGTCGACGCGCTTCTGGAACTTCGTGAACGAGGACAGCTCCGTGGCGACGTCGGCGGCGGCATCCCGAGCCGCGTCGAACACGTCGGCGTACCACGGCGAAGCCGCGGCCCCCGTCCCGCCCTCACTCGTCAACACGCCGTACCTCTCCCCCGCAACGCCCGCACGCCCGACCCTCACTCGCCGGCAACTCTAGCCACCAGCAGTGACACTGCATGCTCGACCTGTCACAAGCAGCAATCACAACCGGGCCCACTTCACCCAACACCCCGCGCCGGGACCACGCATGAGTGCCCGTACTCAGATCCAGCCTCCGCACTGAGACGGCTCCGGGATGAGCATGAGCCCCGCGCCGGGAAGGGACACCGCCAGCCTGCGGTCGAACCGTCAGAAACGCTCGACTTCCTGACCCTCGGGCACCTTGTAGCAACCGGAGATGACGTCCAGCGTCAGCATCGGCGGGTCATCCTTGGCCATGGCGATGACCTTAACGCTGACCTTCTTCGCGTCATTGTCAGCCGTTAGGCTGATGTTCTTGTTCTTGCTGGTGTCCGGTCCGTAGTGAACAACCTTCCAACCGTTCTTCGGCAGCTCCACCTTGAGCCGCTTCATCGCCACTTCGAGATCACCTTCCGTAGCGGGGGTGAAACTCCAGGGATGGAGAATCCGGAAATAAGTGCCGGCGTCCTTGCCTCCACAGTCCGTGACGGTGGGTCGACTGTCAGATGCCTTCCCTGCGATACCGATGAGGTCATAGATGCTGCTGGATACCCTTTCCATCGAGTCCGAAGCGTCTCGTGAAGTGCTTGTGCCAGCAGACGGAATGGCCTGGGTGTCGTCGTCAGTCATGCTGCATCCGGTGAGAGTGATGAGGGCGAGAGGGACAGTGAGCATCAGAGCGCTCAGTTCGGTCTTCACGTCAGGAGCCTTACTTCCTCGACTGAATGGCAGATAGCGACCTATTTCACGTGAGCCCACGGGTCGGGCGCCGGCTTCAGCGGTACGTCATCGCCCTTTCCGACGACGACCAGCGCCTGATTCAGCAAACTCGTCGAGTCTCCGTTCTCGCCGGTGTCCCAGTATCCGCTGTGCCCATCGGTGTCAGTAGTCATTTGATTGGCGCCGAATTCTGGATCACTGGGGATGATGAAGTAGTCTCCGCTGAGACGCCCCCAGCGACCGATGTCCGGAACCGCGTCTCCGTCGGCTTCTTCGTTCCAGACATGTCCCGCGGGGACGTCCAGCTCGTCAGCACCAGACACCCGGACACCCGGGCTTCCGGCGAAGACGATGTCGTCCGCCCTGAGATTCCCCGTCTCGGCTGCGGCCCCGACAAGCGTCGTCCCGTATGAGTGCGCAATGACAGTGGTGTGCGCTGGCGTGTCGCCTGCGTGAGATGCGCCGAGCCCACCCATGAAATCCCGGAAGACCGGCGCACCGTCATACGCATAGTGCTTGAACGGCGCATCCTTGACAATCTCGTCTGGTGCGTCGTAGCCGAGCCAGGTGATCGTCGAAACGCTTTGGCCGCCGGCTTTTGCGTCGGCCGAGTGCCAGACGTTGACCATTCGGTTGACGTTACCTTCGATACTCGCCAGGTCCGACGTCGTACCCGGAACATAGACCGCTGTGTGATCTGCAGTGTCCGGATTTCCGTTGGCTACGATCGCCCGACCATCCCCGTCGGTGCTGAATCCGAGCAGATACGCCTCGGGAAGCCCGTTCTTGCCGGTCTGATCAAACCTCTTCTGAATGCTTTCCATTCCCTTGAGGTTGTTGGTGAGCCGGTCGTACCTGTCTCCGTACTTGTTGTGCCACTCCGTCCACTCGTCCGTGTGCACCTTGGACGCATACCCCCCGGCGCTGATAAAGGTCCACTCGTTCATCGGGGGTTTGGGAATCGAGTTCAGCTCCATCTGCATCCTGCCGCGCGTCTCGTCGAGAACTATGCGATTGGCCTCGTCACGGGCGACAGCGGGCAACCCGTCGAGCGCACCAACAGAGTCCGGGCGCATGGAGATCCATGCCGCCTGCTCCTCCGCGCTGAGACCTTTCCACCATTGCGCGTTGTCCTTCGGACTGCCGTCTTTGGGGGGTTGCGGAAGGGAGTCGAGGTACTTTTTGCCTGCGTCCTTGACCGCGCTCGTGTCCGAGGATGCATCGGCCCAGTCGCTGTCGGAGACGGTCAGGTCGTCGTCTGCCTTCAGCGCGCGGAGCTTAGGGGCCCACTTTTCGTCGGCTTCCGTCGCCTCCTTGAGCGCGGCGGCGATCTGGTCGGCGTAGTCCTGAGCGAGGCGGTGGTGGGGGTTGGGATCCACGTTGGCCGCCTGCCGGCCGACAGCTGCGGCCGTGCCGTCCGTCAGCCCGCTCACCGTTCCGCCGGCCGGGGTCTTGCCATCGGCGTCCTTCTCCCCGCCCGCCGGGTAACTGACCGAGGCGTCAGCGTTGACGGTGAGATTCGCCGCCCGCGCCCCCTCCAGTGCCGCATCGAGCTTCGCCTTGGCCGCTCCCACTTCGTACGAGAATGCTTCGAGCGCGGAGCCGACCAGCCCGCATTCGACCTGCACGTAGTGAAAGTTCTTGCTGAGCTCCGTGAGCTGCTTGATCGCCGCGGTGGCGGCCTCCCCTTCGAGGGATTCCCGCATGGCGACGACAATCTGATGGTCGATGCGGTCTTTCGCCGCGCTCGCCATGTCGGACGTACTGCGGTAACCGTCGGCCGCTTCCGTGTACTCGGTGGGCCTGAGGGCCTTGAGCGTTGCGAGGTCCATGACGACTCGTTCCCCCCCGTCAGCCCTTGCCGCCGACAGCCGGGGTGTCGGCGTACTCGACCTTCAGATTGCCGATCTCGGCCTGGATCGACTCATCGCTCTTCAGTTGCTCGTTGCCGGCCTTCACGAACAGTCCCGAGAGCTTGCCGCATCGGCTACTCACGTTCTTGACGTACGTCTCCCAAGAAGCGTGAACCTCGGCCTGTGCGGCTGCAGTCAGACAGCCGGTGTCCTTGTCCATCCCTTGCTGGCCGTCCGACAGCTTCCCCTTCGCCTTGTCGATGTCGTCCCGCAACAGGCCGACGTCCCGACCGGCCTTGGACCAGACGGGTTTGTTCGACACGAGCGTTCCGCCCGCGCTGCCGCCCGGGTCAAGCGGAACATGGTTCAGCTGCATCTGTGCCGCGCGCTGCTCCGATGCAGCGCTCTTGAGCTGCTCCCATTCTTCCCACGCCATGCGTATCCCCGTTGTCACTGCGGACGCTCTGCATCCGGTACCTGTTTTGACACAATTGGCATGTACCGTATCTCGTCACGTCGACGAGGGTGTCTCCGGCCGACGGCAAGGCGGCAAACTCGCCTCACCGGGACGCCGTCCACGGATCATCCCTCCCCCACCCAACACCGCCCACACCACCCCGCACATGAGCCCCCGTACTCAGATCGCCTAAACGCAAAGAGGCCCGCACGACCGAAGTCGTGCGGGCCCCTTCAGGAGCTCAGGGAAGAGCTACCAGGCGTTCAAGCCCAACAGGCAAGCGATGCTTACTTGTTGATCTTGGTGACCTGGCCGGCGCCGACGGTCCGGCCACCCTCACGGATGGCGAACTTGAGGCCCTCCTCCATGGCGACGGGCTGGATGAGTTCGACCTTCATCTCAGTGTTGTCGCCCGGCATGACCATCTCCGTGCCCTCGGGGAGGGTCACAACACCGGTCACGTCAGTCGTACGGAAGTAGAACTGCGGACGGTAGTTGTTGAAGAACGGCGTGTGGCGGCCACCCTCGTCCTTGGACAGGATGTAGGCCTGCGCCTCGAACTCGGTGTGCGGGGTGACCGAGCCCGGCTTGATGATGACCTGGCCGCGCTCGACGTCCTCGCGCTTGATGCCACGGAGGAGCAGACCGACGTTCTCACCGGCCTGGCCCTCGTCGAGCAGCTTGCGGAACATCTCGATGCCCGTGACCGTGGTGGTGGTCTTGTCCTGCTTGATGCCCACGATGTCAACGGTCTCGTTGACCTTGAGGACACCACGCTCGATACGGCCGGTGACGACCGTACCGCGACCGGTGATCGTGAAGACGTCCTCGATCGGCATGAGGAACGGCTTGTCGACGTCACGCTCGGGCTGCGGGATGTTCTCGTCGACGGCCTTCATCAGGTCGAGGACGGACTGGCCCCACTCCTTGTCGCCCTCGAGGGCCTTGAGCGCCGAGACCTTGACGACCGGAAGGTCGTCGCCCGGGAACTCGTACTCGGAGAGGAGCTCACGAACCTCGAGCTCGACGAGCTCCAGGATCTCCTCGTCGTCCACCATGTCGGCCTTGTTCAGGGCGACGACGATGTAGGGAACGCCGACCTGGCGGGCCAGGAGCACGTGCTCCTTGGTCTGCGGCATCGGGCCGTCGGTGGCGGCGACCACGAGGATGGCGCCGTCCATCTGCGCCGCACCCGTGATCATGTTCTTGATGTAGTCCGCGTGACCGGGGCAGTCGACGTGGGCGTAGTGACGCGTCTCGGTCTGGTACTCGACGTGCGCGATGGAGATGGTGATACCGCGCTGGCGCTCCTCAGGAGCCTTGTCGATCTGGTCGAAGGCCGAGGCCTCGTTCAGGTCCGGGTACGCGTCGTGCAGCACCTTGGTAATGGCGGCCGTGAGGGTCGTCTTACCGTGGTCAATGTGACCGATGGTGCCGATGTTGACGTGCGGCTTAGTCCGCTCGAACTTTGCCTTCGCCACTGAATCCTCCTGCGGAGTGGTTCTGGTACGCCTTACTCATCGGCGCCAGGTGATCTTTGCTGGGATGCCGCCCGCCGGGGTTCTCCCTTACCGGGGTGATCCCCGACGGTCGGTGTCAAGCCTAAAGCGTGCAAACGGGGTGCGTTACTCGCCCTTGGCCTTCGCGATGATCTCCTCGGCGACGTTCCGGGGAACCTCGGCGTAGGAGTCGAACTGCATCGAGTAGCTTGCGCGACCCGAGGTCTTGCTGCGGAGGTCGCCGACATAGCCGAACATCTCCGAAAGGGGCACGAGGCCCTTCACGACGCGCGCACCGGCACGCTCCTCCATGGCCTGAATCTGGCCACGGCGGGAGTTGATGTCGCCGATGACCTCACCCATGTAGTCCTCGGGCGTGGTGACCTCGACGGCCATCATCGGCTCGAGCAGCACGGGGCTGGCCTTGCGCGCGGCCTCCTTGAAGGCCTGCGAGCCGGCGATCTTGAACGCGAGCTCCGAGGAGTCGACCTCGTGGTAGGCACCGTCGAGAAGCGTGACGCGGACGCCCGTCATCTCGTACCCGGCGAGGATGCCGAACTGCATGGCCTCCTGCGCACCGGCGTCGACCGAAGGGATGTACTCCTTCGGGATACGACCACCGGTCACCTTGTTCACGAACTCGTACGAGGCGTCGCCGCCCTCGATGGGCTCGATCGCGATCTGCACCTTGGCGAACTGACCGGTACCACCGGTCTGCTTCTTGTGGGTGTAGTCCACACGCTCGACGGCCTTGCGGATCGTCTCACGGTAGGCGACCTGCGGCTTACCAACGTTGGCCTCGACCTTGAACTCACGGCGCATACGGTCGACCAGCACCTCGAGGTGCAGCTCGCCCATACCGCCGATGATGGTCTGGCCGGTCTCCTCGTCCGAGTGGACCTGGAAGGAGGGGTCCTCCTCCGCGAGACGCTGGATGGCGACACCCAGCTTCTCCTGGTCACCCTTGGACTTGGGCTCGATGGCGACCTGAATGA
The DNA here is from genome assembly GCF_042871785.1 of Streptomyces sp. NPDC005551. Classification (NCBI taxonomy): domain Bacteria; kingdom Bacillati; phylum Actinomycetota; class Actinomycetes; order Kitasatosporales; family Streptomycetaceae; genus Streptomyces; species Streptomyces sp. NPDC005551. The sequence continues at coordinate 256,108 of NZ_JBIAJE010000008.1, forward strand.
CCGGCGCCGGGAAGTCCATGGACTCCAGGATGACCGGGTTCTTGTCGTCCGAGAGCGTCTCACCGGTGGTGGTCTGCTTCAGGCCCATGACGGCGACGATGTCGCCGGCGCCCACCGACTCGATCTCCTCACGCTTGTTCGCGTGCATGCGGTAGATCTTGCCGATGCGCTCCTTCTTGCCCTTGACGGAGTTCAGCACGGCGGTGCCGGACTCCAGGCGGCCCGAGTACACCCGGACGAAGGTGAGCTTGCCCAGGTGCGGGTCGCTCATGATCTTGAAAGCGAGGGCGGACAGCGGCTCGTCCTCGGACGGCTTGCGCTTGACGACCAGCTCCGGGTCCTTCACGTCGTGGCCCTCGATGGCCTCGACGTCCAGGGGAGTCGGCAGGTAGCGCACGACCGCGTCGAGCAGGGGCTGAACGCCCTTGTTCTTGAACGCGGTGCCACAGAACACCGGAGTGACGGTGACGCCGTCACCCTTGCCGGACGCGATGGTGATGCGACGGATCGCGGCGTACAGCTGCTCCTCGGTGGGCTCCTGGCCCTCCAGGAACAGCTCCATGATCTCGTCGTCGTTCTCCGCGACGGTCTCGACCAGCTTGCCGCGGTACTCCTCGGCAGCCTCGGCGTGCGTGGCGGGGATGTCGACGACGTCGTACATCTCGCCCTTCGCCGCCTCGGCGGACCACACGAGCGCCTTCATGCGGACCAGGTCCACAACGCCCTTGAAGTCCATCTCGGCACCGATCGGCAGCTGCATGATGATCGGAACGGCACCGAGCCGGTCCTTGATCATGTCCACACAGCGGTGGAACTCGGCGCCGGTACGGTCCAGCTTGTTCACGAAGCAGATACGCGGCACACCGTAACGGTCGGCCTGACGCCACACCGTCTCGGACTGCGGCTCGACACCCGCGACACCGTCGAACACCGTGACGGCACCGTCGAGGACGCGCAGCGAGCGCTCGACCTCGACCGTGAAGTCGACGTGCCCCGGGGTGTCGATGATGTTGATCGTGTAGTCGTTGTCCTCGAGCGGCCAGTGACAGGTGGTCGCAGCAGAGGTGATCGTGATGCCACGCTCCTGCTCCTGCTCCATCCAGTCCATGGTGGCAGCGCCGTCGTGGACCTCACCGATCTTGTAGCTGACGCCGGTGTAGAAGAGGATCCGCTCGGTGGTGGTCGTCTTGCCCGCGTCGATGTGGGCCATGATCCCGATGTTGCGGACCTTGGCCAGGTCAAGTGAAGTGGTAGCCATAAGGCTTCAGTCTTCTCTCGGTCTCGATGTGGGTTGCGACTACCAGCGGTAGTGCGCGAAGGCCTTGTTGGACTCGGCCATCTTGTGGGTGTCCTCGCGCTTCTTCACAGCGGCACCAAGGCCGTTGGAGGCGTCGAGAAGCTCGTTGAGCAGACGCTCGGTCATGGTCTTCTCGCGACGGGCGCGGGAGTAACCGACCAGCCAGCGCAGCGCGAGCGTGTTGGCGCGACCGGGCTTGACCTCGATCGGGACCTGGTACGTCGCACCGCCGACACGGCGGGACTTGACCTCGAGGGTCGGCTTGATGTTCTCAAGAGCGCGCTTCAGCGTGATGACCGGGTCGTTGCCGGTCTTCTCGCGCAGGCCCTCCATGGCGCCGTACACGATGCGCTCGGCGGTGGAGCGCTTGCCGTTCAGCAGCACCTTGTTGATCAGGGAGGTGACAAGAGGAGAACCGTAGACCGGGTCGATGATGACCGGGCGCTTCGGGGCGGGGCCCTTACGAGGCATTCTTACTTCTCCTTCTTGGCGCCGTAGCGGCTGCGGGCCTGCTTGCGGTTCTTGACACCCTGGGTGTCGAGCGAGCCGCGGATGATCTTGTAACGAACACCAGGCAGGTCCTTCACACGGCCGCCGCGCACGAGCACGATGGAGTGCTCCTGCAGGTTGTGTCCCTCACCCGGAATGTAAGCGGTGACCTCGATCCCGCTGGTCAGACGCACACGCGCGACCTTACGCAGGGCCGAGTTCGGCTTCTTCGGGGTGGTCGTGAACACACGCGTGCAGACGCCGCGACGCTGGGGCGAACCCTCGAGTGCGGGCGTCTTGTTCTTCTCGACCTTGTCCTGCCGGCCCTTCCGGACCAGCTGCTGGATCGTAGGCACTACTTCTCCGGTTTCTGTGTGCCGAATGGTGAAGCTAACCTGGAACGCCACCGACCCACGCGGTCGGGTGTGTCGAATACTGCAGACTTCCGCCGCAAGGCGAGAGGGCGCAGATTGCGGTGGCCGCTGACGGCTCCCCTTGCGGTTTGAAGGCACGCACGGGAGCCAGGGCACACCCCAGGCACAAGGTCTGAGCGTACCTATCGCATCCACTCCGGTCAAAACAAATGGTCTCGCGCGGGACACGCCGGGCTCGCCACACGATCGGCACACCACCGCGGCACCTCCGCGCCGCGGCCCGGCGTACCGCCCTGAGCCGCCCCAGAGGCCCCCCAGGGGCCCGGACCCCGCCGGCGCACTCACGGGTGCCGCCGGACGGTCGCGCGGCCCCAGCAGCCCGCAGAGCGCCCGTCACCGGCGGGCCGGCACCGCGGCCCCCGCCCGGCGGGCCGGAGCCCCACTCCCCCGCACAGCGCCCCCGCCCCCGGGCACGCCGACGGGCGGCCACCCCCGCAGGGATGGCCGCCCGCCGGCAGACGTACGCCTTACTGGTTGTACGGACCGTAGTCGTAGTCCTCCAGCGGAACGGCCTGGCCGGAGCCCGTGCCGAACGGCGAGTAGTCGATGTCGTCGTAGCCGACGGCCGAGTACATCGCGGCCTTGGCCTCCTCGGTCGGCTCGACCCGGATGTTGCGGTAGCGGGACAGGCCCGTACCGGCCGGGATGAGCTTACCGATGATGACGTTCTCCTTGAGGCCGATCAGGGAGTCGGACTTGGCGTTGATCGCCGCGTCCGTCAGAACCCTGGTCGTCTCCTGGAAGGACGCCGCCGACAGCCACGACTCGGTGGCGAGCGAGGCCTTGGTGATACCCATCAGCTGCGGACGGCCGGAGGCCGGGTGGCCGCCTTCCTGGACCACACGACGGTTCTCGGTCTCGAACTTGCCGCGCTCGACCAGTTCGCCCGGCAGCAGCTCCGCGTCGCCGGACTCGATGATCGTCACCCGGCGGAGCATCTGCCGGATGATGATCTCGATGTGCTTGTCGTGGATCGACACACCCTGCGAGTTGTAGACCTTCTGGACTTCGCCGACCAGGTGGACCTGGACCGCGCGCTGACCGAGGATCCGCAGCACGTCGTGCGGGTTGGTGGCACCCACGGTGAGCTTCTGGCCCACTCCGACGTGGTCGCCCTCGCCCACCAGCAGACGGGCACGCTTGGAGATCGGGAACGCCGTCTCGTCGCTGCCGTCGTCGGGGGTGATGACGATCTTCTTGGTCTTCTCCGTCTCCTCGATGCGGACACGGCCGTCCGCCTCGGAGATCGGGGCGACACCCTTCGGCGTACGAGCCTCGAAGAGCTCGACGACACGGGGCAGACCCTGGGTGATGTCGTCACCTGCCACACCACCGGTGTGGAAGGTACGCATCGTCAGCTGGGTACCGGGCTCACCGATGGACTGGGCGGCGATGATGCCGACCGCCTCACCGATGTCGACCAGCTTGCCGGTGGCCAGCGAGCGGCCGTAGCACATGGCGCAGGTACCGACGGCGGACTCGCAGGTCAGGACCGAGCGGGTCTTGACCTCCTCGATGCCGTGCTTGACCAGCTCGTCGATGAGGACGTCGCCCAGGTCGGTGTTGGCCGGGGCCAGCACCACGCCGTCGACGACGATGTCCTCGGCCAGCGCACGTGCGTACACGCTGGTCTCGACGTTGTCCGTCTTGCGCAGGACGCCGTCGGCGCCGCGCTCGGCGATCGCCAGGCGCAGACCGCGGTCGGTGCCGCAGTCCTCCTCGCGGATGATGACGTCCTGCGAGACGTCGACCAGACGACGGGTGAGGTAACCCGAGTCGGCGGTACGCAGAGCCGTGTCGGCCAGACCCTTACGGGCACCGTGCGTGGAGATGAAGTACTCCAGCACGGACAGGCCCTCACGGAAGGACGCCTTGATGGGACGCGGGATCGTCTCGTTCTTGGCGTTCGACACCAGACCACGCATACCGGCGATCTGACGCATCTGCATCATGTTTCCGCGGGCACCCGAGTCGACCATCATGAAGATGGGGTTCGTCTTCGGGAAGTTCGCGTTCATCGCCTCGGCGACCTCGTTGGTCGCCTTGGTCCAGATCGCGATGAGCTCCTGCGTGCGCTCGTCCTTGGTGATCAGACCGCGCTCGTACTGCTTCTGGACCTTCTCGTCCTGCGCCTCGTAGCCCTTGACGATCTCCTTCTTCGCCTCGGGAACGACGATGTCGGAGATGGCCACGGTGACGCCGGAGCGGGTCGCCCAGAAGAAGCCGGCCGCCTTCAGGTTGTCGAGCGTCGCCGCCACGATGACCTTGGGGTAGCGCTCCGCGAGGTCGTTGACGATCTCGGAGAGCTGCTTCTTGCCGACCTCGTAGTCGACGAACGGGTAGTCCTCGGGCAGCAGCTCGTTGAAGAGCGCGCGGCCCAGGGTCGTCCGCAGCCGGAAGGTGTCACCCTGCTGCCACTCGGGCTCGCCCTCCTCGCGGGCCGGCGGGGTCCAGCCGCGCGGCGGGATGGTGCCCACCGGGAAGCGGATGTCCACGCGGGACTGCAGCGAGAGCTCGCCGGCGTCGAACGCCATGATCGCCTCGGCGACGGACGCGAAGGAGCGCTCCTCGCCCTTGACGTCGCGCAGCTCGCCGTCCGTGGTCAGGAAGAACAGACCGAGGACCATGTCCTGGGTCGGCATCGTGACCGGGCGGCCGTCGGCGGGCTTGAGGATGTTGTTCGAGGACAGCATCAGGATGCGGGCCTCGGCCTGCGCCTCCGCGGAGAGCGGCAGGTGCACGGCCATCTGGTCACCGTCGAAGTCCGCGTTGAACGCGGTGCAGACGAGCGGGTGGATCTGGATGGCCTTGCCCTCGACCAGCTGGGGCTCGAAGGCCTGGATGCCGAGGCGGTGCAGCGTCGGCGCACGGTTCAGCAGAACCGGGTGCTCGGCGATGACCTCTTCCAGGACGTCGTACACGACCGTGCGGCCGCGCTCGACCATCCGCTTGGCGCTCTTGATGTTCTGCGCGTGGTTCAGGTCGACCAGGCGCTTCATCACGAACGGCTTGAAGAGCTCCAGCGCCATGGCCTTGGGCAGACCGCACTGGTGCAGCTTCAGCTGCGGACCGACGACGATGACGGAACGCGCGGAGTAGTCCACGCGCTTGCCGAGCAGGTTCTGACGGAATCGGCCCTGCTTGCCCTTCAGCATGTCGCTGAGGGACTTCAGCGGGCGGTTACCGGGACCGGTGACCGGGCGACCACGACGACCGTTGTCGAACAGGGCGTCGACGGCCTCCTGGAGCATGCGCTTCTCGTTGTTCACGATGATCTCGGGGGCGCCGAGGTCGAGAAGCCGCTTCAGGCGGTTGTTGCGGTTGATCACGCGGCGGTACAGGTCGTTCAGGTCGGAGGTCGCGAAGCGGCCACCGTCCAGCTGCACCATCGGACGCAGGTCCGGCGGGATGACCGGCACGCAGTCGAGGACCATGCCCTTGGGGCTGTTGGAGGTCTGCAGGAAGGCAGACACGACCTTCAGCCGCTTCAGCGCACGGGTCTTCTTCTGGCCCTTGCCGGTGCGGATGATCTCGCGGAGGCGCTCGGCCTCCTCGTCCAGGTCGAAGGACTCCAGGCGCTTCTGCAGCGCCGCGGCACCCATCGAACCGTCGAAGTACGTGCCGAAGCGGTCACGCAGCTCGCGGTAGAGGAGCTCGTCGCCCTCCAGGTCCTGGACCTTGAGGTTCTTGAACCGGGTCCACACCTCGTCGAGACGGTCGATCTCGCGCTGCGCACGGTCGCGCAGCTGCTTCATCTCGCGCTCGGCGCCCTCGCGCACCTTGCGGCGCACGTCGGCCTTCGCACCCTCGGCCTCGAGCTCGGCCAGGTCGGTCTCGAGCTTCTTGGCGCGGGCCTCGAGGTCGGCGTCGCGACGGTTCTCGACCTGCTGACGCTCGACGGAGACGTGCGCCTCCAGCGACGGCAGGTCACGCGTGCGGCGCTCCTCGTCCACGTACGTGATCATGTACGCGGCGAAGTAGATGACCTTCTCGAGGTCCTTCGGGGCCAGGTCGAGCAGGTAGCCCAGGCGCGACGGGACGCCCTTGAAGTACCAGATGTGGGTGACGGGAGCGGCAAGCTCGATGTGGCCCATCCGCTCACGACGCACCTTGGCGCGAGTGACCTCGACGCCGCAGCGCTCACAGATGATGCCCTTGAAGCGGACGCGCTTGTACTTGCCGCAGTAGCACTCCCAGTCCCGGGTCGGACCGAAGATCTTCTCGCAGAAGAGTCCGTCCTTCTCGGGCTTGAGCGTGCGGTAGTTGATGGTCTCGGGCTTCTTGACCTCGCCGTGGCTCCACTGACGGATGTCGTCAGCGGTTGCCAGACCGATCCGGAGCTCATCGAAGAAGTTGACGTCGAGCACTATGCGTCAATCCCTCTCAGGGTTGTAAGTCTTAGGGGTCTGAAACGGGGGTCCTGGGGCCGGCCGGGGCTCATCGCTGAGCCCCGGGCCGGACTCCCGTCAGACCTCTTCGACGCTGCTCGGCTCGCGCCGGGACAGGTCGATTCCGAGCTCTTCCGCAGCGCGGAAGACGTCCTCGTCGGTGTCGCGCATCTCGATGGACATGCCGTCCGAGGACAGCACCTCCACGTTGAGGCACAGGGACTGCATCTCCTTGATGAGCACCTTGAAGGACTCGGGGATGCCGGGCTCGGGAATGTTCTCGCCCTTGACGATGGCCTCGTAGACCTTCACGCGGCCGGTCACGTCGTCGGACTTGATGGTCAGCAGCTCCTGGAGGGCGTACGCGGCGCCGTATGCCTCCAGCGCCCACACCTCCATCTCACCGAAGCGCTGGCCACCGAACTGGGCCTTACCACCCAGCGGCTGCTGGGTGATCATCGAGTACGGACCGGTCGACCGGGCGTGCAGCTTGTCGTCGACCAGGTGGTGGAGCTTGAGGATGTACATGTAGCCGACCGAGATCGGCTCCGGGAACGGCTCGCCGGAGCGGCCGTCGAACAGCCTCGCCTTGCCGGACGGGAGCACCATGCGCTCGCCGTCGCGGTTCGGGATGGTGTGCTGCAGCAGACCCGCGAGCTCGTCCTCGCGCGCACCGTCGAAGACGGGGGTCGCGACGTTCGTGCCCGGGTCGACCTGGTCGGCGCCGATGGCCTGCAGGCGCTGCGCCCACTCCTCGCCGAGCCCGGAGACGTCCCAGCCGCGGCTGGCGAGCCAGCCGAGGTGAATCTCCAGGACCTGTCCCGGGTTCATTCGGGACGGGACACCCAGCGGGTTGAGGATGATGTCGACCGGGGTGCCGTCCTCCAGGAACGGCATGTCCTCGATCGGCAGGATCTTGGAGATGACGCCCTTGTTGCCGTGACGGCCGGCGAGCTTGTCACCGTCGGTGATCTTGCGCTTCTGCGCCACGTACACGCGCACCAGCTGGTTCACACCGGGGGGCAGCTCGTCGCCCTCCTCGCGGTCGAAGACGCGGACGCCGATGACCTTGCCGATCTCGCCGTGCGGCACCTTCAGCGAGGTGTCGCGCACCTCGCGCGCCTTCTCACCGAAGATCGCGCGGAGCAGGCGCTCCTCGGGGGTCAGCTCGGTCTCGCCCTTGGGCGTGACCTTGCCGACGAGGATGTCGCCGGCGACGACCTCGGCACCGATACGGATGATGCCGCGCTCGTCGAGGTCGGCGAGGACCTCCTCGGAGACGTTCGGGATGTCCCGGGTGATCTCCTCGGGGCCGAGCTTGGTGTCACGGGCGTCGACCTCGTGCTCCTCGATGTGGATCGAGGAGAGGACGTCGTCCTGCACGAGGCGCTGCGACAGGATGATCGCGTCCTCGTAGTTGTGACCCTCCCACGGCATGAACGCCACGAGCAGGTTCTTGCCGAGCGCCATCTCGCCGTTCTCGGTCGCCGGGCCGTCGGCCAGGACCTGTCCGGCGATGATCCGGGCGCCCTCGTCCACGACAACCTTCTGGTTGACCGAGGTGCCCTGGTTCGAGCGCGAGAACTTCGCGAGGCGGTACGTGGTGTACGTGCCGTCGTCGTTGGCGGTGGTGATGTAGTCCGCGGAGACCTCCTGGACCACACCGTCCTTCTCCGACTTCAGGACGTCACCGGCGTCGACCGCGCAGCGGTACTCCATGCCGGTGCCGACCAGCGGCGCCTCGGACTTGATCAGCGGTACGGCCTGACGCATCATGTTCGCGCCCATGAGGGCACGGTTGGCGTCGTCGTGCTCGAGGAACGGGATCATGGCGGTCGCGACCGACACCATCTGGCGCGGCGAGACGTCCATGTAGTCGACGTCGTCGCCCGGGATGTAGTCGATCTCGCCGCCACGGCGGCGGACGAGGACGCGGGACTCCTCGAAGCGCATGTCCTCGGAGAGGATCGCGTTCGCCTGGGCGATGACGAAGCGGTCTTCCTCGTCGGCGGTCAGGTAGTCGACGTCGTCGGTGACGACACCCTCGACGACCTTGCGGTACGGGGTCTCGACGAACCCGAACGCGTTGACCCGGCCGTAGGAGGCGAGCGAGCCGATCAGGCCGATGTTCGGGCCTTCGGGGGTCTCGATCGGGCACATGCGGCCGTAGTGCGAGGGGTGCACGTCACGGACCTCGAAGCCGGCCCGCTCACGCGACAGACCACCGGGACCCAGAGCCGAGAGACGACGCTTGTGCGTCAGACCCGACAGCGGGTTGTTCTGGTCCATGAACTGCGAGAGCTGGCTGGTGCCGAAGAACTCCTTGATGGAGGCGACGACCGGCCGGATGTTGATCAGGGTCTGAGGCGTGATCGCCTCGACGTCCTGGGTGGTCATCCGCTCGCGGACGACGCGCTCCATACGAGCCAGACCCGTGCGGACCTGGTTCTGGATGAGCTCGCCGACGTTGCGCAGACGACGGTTGCCGAAGTGGTCGATGTCGTCGGTCTCGACGACGATCGAGGTGCCGTTGTCACCGACGGTCTCGGTCTCACCGGCGTGCAGCTTCACCAAGTACTTGATCGTCGAGATGATGTCCTCGACGGTCAGGACGCCGGCGTCCAGCGGGGCTTCGCCGCCGAGCTTCTTGTTCACCTTGTAGCGGCCGACCTTGGCGAGGTCGTAGCGCTTGGGGTTGAAGTAGAGGTTCTCGAGCAGGGTCTGCGCGGCCTCACGGGTCGGCGGCTCGCCCGGACGCAGCTTGCGGTAGATGTCCAGGAGCGCGTCGTCCTGGCCCTGGGTGTGGTCCTTCTCCAGGGTGGCGCGCATGGACTCGTACTCGCCGAACTCCTCGAGGATCTGCTCGGTCGTCCAGCCGAGAGCCTTCAGGAGAACGGTGACGGACTGCTTGCGCTTGCGGTCGATGCGGACACCGACCATGTCGCGCTTGTCGATCTCCATCTCCAGCCAGGCACCCCGGGAGGGGATCACCTTGGCCGAGAAGATGTCCTTGTCGGACGTCTTGTCGATGGAGGAGTCGAAGTAGACACCCGGCGAGCGGACCAGCTGGGACACCACGACACGCTCGGTGCCGTTGATGACGAAGGTGCCCTTGTTGGTCATGAGCGGGAAGTCGCCCATGAAGACCGTCTGGGACTTGATCTCGCCGGTCTCGTTGTTGGTGAACTCGGCGGTGACGAAGAGCGGGGCCGCGAACGTGAAGTCGCGGTCCTTGCACTCGTCGATGGAGTTCTTGGGAGGCTCGAAGCGGTGGTCGCGGAAGGTCAGCGACATCGACCCGGAGAAGTCCTCGATCGGGGAGATCTCCTCGAAGATCTCCTCCAGACCGGACTTGGTGGGGACGTCCTGTCCGTTGTCCAGAGCCGCCTCGACACGAGCCTTCCACGCGTCGTTGCCGAGCAGCCAGTCGAAGCTCTCGGTTTGCAGCGCAAGAAGGTTCGGAACCTCGAGGGGCTCCTTGATCTTTGCAAAGGAGATGCGCAGCGGGGCGGTGCTGGCGCCGTTGTTCGTATTCGCGGTCGAGGCAGTGCGCGAGGCGGCCAAGAGGGGGTCCTTCCGAGGGCTCGGACTCACTACGCGCGTACCGGTCCCCGGCTGGTGCACCGGGACGGACCTTCCTCATTCGGCTGGGAAGACCAGCTCAGAGGCGATTCGATCATCGGTGCTCAAGCGAGGGCATGCCCCTGGTGACGGGCAGGAGGCAGCTAACAGGCAGCGCAAAGGGTCAGTGTAGCCACTAGGCTCACTGATGTCCAGTGCGGGTTTTTGAAGACCCTCGTTGCTCTCAACCCCTGCTGCAAGCCATGCCCTCGATGCACATCGATACTGCCCTCTTCGCCGCCGATCCATGCCTCGGATCCGGATCGTTGTGACGACGCGTCCTGAGAATTGCGCGCTCCGTGCGGTTCGTCAAGGCCCCCCAGGCCCGAACAAGATGCTGTCCACGTCACTCGCCGCCCGCCCCGGGGTCCGCCGGAGGCACGACGAAGATCACCATACTCGTCGCGACCGGCGGTGCAAGGCAGCCGCTCCGGGACCCCCTGAACGCCGAAGAGCGACCACCCAAGTGGGTGATCGCTCTTCGGTGCGTCGGCGTTACAGCGCTGCGTGAGCGGCTGTGTCAGCGCGCGTGAGCCCCTCGCGGGACTCGTGGTGTTACTTGACCTCGACGGAGGCGCCGGCGCCCTTGAGGGACTCGGCGGCCTTCTCGGCGGCGTCCTTGGCGACCTTCTCGAGGACCGGCTTCGGAGCGCCGTCCACGAGGTCCTTGGCCTCCTTCAGACCCAGGGAGGTCAGCTCACGCACGACCTTGATGACCTGGATCTTCTTCTCGCCGGCACCCGTGAGGATGACGTCGAACTCGTCCTGCTCGGCCTCGGCCTCGGCCGGGGCGCCGGCAACCGGGCCACCGGCGACGGCGACCGGGGCGGCGGCGGTGACGTCGAACTTCTCCTCGAAGGCCTTCACGAACTCGGCGAGCTCGATGAGGGTGAGGTTCTCGAACTGCGCGAGCAGCTCTTCCTGGGACAGCTTCGCCATGATGGCGTCCTTCCACTAATTCGGCAGGTGCCGGATGTACTGGTGAGGCGGGCGTACGTTCGGCCCGCTGCGACCGTCGCCGTCAGGCGGCGGTCAATGCGCGAGCCGAATTACTCGGCACCGCCCTGCTCGGCCTGCTTGGCACGAAGCGCCTCCGCGGTGCGGACGAACTTCGAGGGAAGCGCCTGGAAGAGCGCGGCAGTCTGGGACTGCTTGCCCTTCATGGCACCCGCCAGCTTGGCGAGCAGAACCTCGCGGGACTCGAGGTCCGCAAGCTTCTTGATCTCGTCGGCGGACAGCGCCTTGCCGTCAAGGACACCGCCCTTGATGACGAGGTTGGGGTTGTCCTTGGCGAAGTCACGAAGACCCTTCGCCGACGTCACCGGGTCACCGGTGATGAAGGCAACCGCCGTCGGACCGTTGAACAGGTCGTCGAGCTGGTTGATCCCGGCCTCGTTGGCCGCGATCTTGGTCAGCGTGTTCTTCACCACGGCGTACTGGGCGTCTTCACCGAGCGAACGACGCAGCGTCTTGAGCTGCGCCACGGTGAGACCCCGGTACTCGGTCAGCACGGCGGCATTCGAGCTGCGGAACTGGTCCGCGAGCTCGGCTACCGCGGCAGCCTTGTCGGGCCTTGCCATAAGCGTGGCCTCCTTCCGGGTGATGAGGACCGCTCAGAAGAGGCCGACAAAACAAAACGCCCCGGCGCAGGCGCAGGGGCGTGGCTCGACCTTTTGTCCGCAAGCGAACTCCGGGGAGCACATCCACAGTCACCTACGCGGGTCGTCCGCAGTTTCAGCGGATCCTTCGGCCACCGCACTCCCTCACGAGCGCACGGCAACGACCAGCGGTCTTTGGCTTCTCCGGAAGAGTACGCGAACGGATCGCCGTCGAGCAAATCCGCCCGGAAGGCCCCCGTCCGGGCTCCGGTACCCCCGCTCCCGCGAGGGTCCCGGCTCGCCCGGCACGGGTGCTCGACAGGCGCGTGAGCCGGCGCTCAGCCCTCCTGGGCGTCCCGCAGGGTCTCGGCCAGGTCGACCGTGTCCCCGGCGGCCGGCGCGCGCACCGTCACCGGCTTGTTGAAGTCGAGGAAGGTGACCGTCATGTCGAGCGGGCCCTTGTCGGCGGCGCCCCGCATCCGGAACTGCTTGGTGTGCTCGTCCGGGTCGATCCACATGTCCATGGTGACCTTGTCGATGCCCATGGTCTCGTACTGCTGGAGGCTCTTCTCCCGCGCCTCACGGGTGGCCTTGTCCTCGTCCTTGAGGGAGTCCCGGAACTCGTCGAGGGTGACCGTGCCCTTGTAGTGCGTGGTCTCGACGCCGTCCACCTTCTCGGTGCCGACCTTCTTCACGTCCTTGGAGCCGGTCAGGAAGGTGGACTCCTGGGCCGGGTTCTTCTTGACCTGGTCCTCCATGCCGGAGGCGCCGGCACCGGAGGAGCCGGCGTTCTTGCCCAGGTCCCCGAACTTGATCCAGTGCTTGCCGTCCATCTCCTTGGCGGCAGCGGCACCGCCGCCCATGTAGAGCGCGCCGTCGACGAACCGGAGCTCCACCTTGCCGCTGTCGGCCCCCGCGTCGAGCGCCGACATCTTCATGCTCATGGCCATCGGCTTCATGCTCATCGACGCCTCGGCCTCGACCCGGCCCTGCTCCGGGACCTTGCCGGTCATCCGGTACCGCAGGGACGTGATGTCCTCGGTGTTCTTCGCGGCCTCGGCCACGGCGGCCGCGGGCGTCATCGACGGCGACTCTCCGGCCTCGCTGTCACTCTTGGAACAGGCGACGGCGCTCGCGCCGAGAGCGAGGACGGTGAGCGCCACGCCGAGCGTGCGACGTCGTGCGGCTGTGCTTACAGCGGTCTTCATGGTTCCCCCCAGGAAACGTCGAGCAGGTTCACAGCAAGGTCGTGAGCCTATCCCGGACGCTCGACGTGTTCGCGCGAGTTCTCAGGGGGTCTCGGGGTCGACCAGATCCGCGAAGTCGACCGTGTCGTCGGCAGGCGGGGCCTCGGGGGTGGCGAAGCGGGTGCCGTAGTCCGCGTAGTACGCCGTGGTCACCAGGGCGCCCGAGGGGGTCTCCCCGCGCTCGGACCGCTTCACCAGCAGGCCCGCGGCGTCGACCCAGACGTCGACCCTCTCCTTGCGGACGCCGGCCTCGGTGAACCACTTCGCGAGGTCGGCGAGCTCGGCGCGGGTGAGCCCCGGGCGGGGGGCGTCCAGTGCGGCGACGGTCACCGTGCCCGAGTAGTGCGTGGTGCGGATGCCGCGGACCTGCTCCGTGCCGACCTCGTGGGTGTCGGGAGCCGCCAGCAGCAGCTCGACCGACTGCGCCGGGGTGAAGTTCGCGGAGGCGTCGTAGCCGTACTTGATCCAGTGCCTGCCGCGGCCGGAGACGGTGGCGAACCTGTCGCTCATCTTCGCGTAGTAGGTGTCGGAGACGAAGCGGGCCGGGGTGGACACGTTGCCCATCTCCCGCATGGTCGTGGCCCAGCTGCCCCCGGTGTACGTGATGGTCAGGGTGCCGGAGAGGCCGTCGGACCAGCCGAGGACGCCCTTGGACCGCGTGGCGACCATGTTGCCCCTGGCCGTCGAGCAGTCGACGCGGGCCGAACCCGCCTCGCGGGTGCGGCTGCGGACCTCGCTCAGCGTCCTGGTGACGGCGGTGCGGGCCGCGGCCTCCCGGGGGTCGTCCGTGCGCGGGGGCTTCCGCCCCGCGGGGTCCGCCGGGCCGCACCCGCTCAGCGCGCCGCTCAGCACACCGATCACGGCCAACGGCAGGCCCACGCGCCGCAGTACGGTGCTGATCATGTCCCCCACCCCTGAGCGATGACTGTGATCCGCACGCTAGCGCAGCCCACCGGCACAGATGTCCCGATCGCGTGTCCCGGGGGGCCGGACTCGGGGACGGAAGACGGACGGGCCCCGCACCTCGAAAGGTGCGGGGCCCGTCCTGGGTTCGCGTGCGCGACGCGGCTACCGGAGTGAGCGGGAGGCTCAGACGGCGGCCGGGTCCTCCTCGACGAGGAGGTTGCGGGTGCGGTTCGGGTCGACCGGAACGCCGGGGCCGATCGTGGTGCTGATCGCGGCCTTCTTGATGTACCGACCCTTGGCGGCCGACGGCTTCAGACGAAGGATCTCGTCCAGCGCGGCGCCGTAGTTCTCCACCAGCTGGGTGTCGTCGAAGGACGCCTTGCCGATGATGAAGTGCAGGTTCGAGTGCTTGTCGACGCGGAACTCGATCTTGCCGCCCTTGATCTCGGTCACGGCCTTGGCCACGTCCGGGGTCACGGTGCCGGTCTTCGGGTTCGGCATCAGACCACGCGGGCCGAGGACACGGCCCAGGCGGCCGACCTTGCCCATGAGGTCCGGGGTGGCGACGACGGCGTCGAAGTCCAGACGGCCCTTCGCCACCTCGTCGATGAGCTCGTCGGAGCCGACGATGTCGGCGCCCGCGGCAGTCGCGGCCTCGGCACGGTCACCGGTCGCGAAGACCAGGACCCGGGCGGTCTTACCGGTGCCGTGCGGGAGGTTCACGGTGCCACGGACCATCTGGTCGGCCTTGCGCGGGTCGACACCCAGGCGGAAGGCGACCTCGACGGTGCCGTCGAACTTGCTCGTGGAGGTCTCCTTGGCGAGACGGACGGCCTCGAGCGGGGCGTAGAGCTTGTCCCGGTCGATCTTGGCGTCCGCAGCGCGGAGAGACTTGCTGCGCTTGCTCACTACTGCTCCTGTGTTCTCTGAGGAGTCGTGGTCCGGGCCGAGCAGGCCCTTCCACGGTTCAAGACTTACGAGGTGGGTTTCAGCCCTCGACCGTGATGCCCATGGAACGGGCGGTGCCGGCGATGATCTTCGACGCGGCGTCCAGGTCGTTGGCGTTCAGGTCGGGCATCTTCGTGGTGGCGATCTCGCGGACCTGCGCCTGAGTGATCTTGGCGACCTTGGTCTTGTGCGGCTCGCCGGAGCCCTTCTCCACACCCGCGGCCTTGAGGATCATCTTCGCGGCCGGCGGCGTCTTGGTGATGAAGGTGAAGGAGCGGTCCTCGTAGACCGTGATCTCCACCGGGATCACCCAGCCACGCTGCGACTCGGTCGCGGCGTTGTAGGCCTTGCAGAACTCCATGATGTTGACGCCGTGCTGGCCCAGCGCGGGGCCGACAGGCGGAGCCGGGTTGGCGGCGCCGGCCTGGATCTGGAGCTTGATGAGCCCCGTGACCTTCTTCTTCTTGGGAGGCATTCCGGGTCCTCTTTCGTTTTCGCCTTCCTACGTCCGAGTCGCCCCAGACGGCTGCCTCGACCGGACCAATGATCCGTATGGAGGCATACCGCACAACGATAACGGGTATCTGTGCGCGGCCAAAAACCGAGCAGGTCAGACCGGCTGCGAGCGCCTGTCTGACCTGGTCGGAGGCATCTGTTCCAGAAGGGCTAGTTCTTCTGGATCTGGTCGAAGGAGAGCTCGACCGGGGTCTCGCGGCCGAAGATCTCGACGAGGCCCTTGACCTTCTTCGAGTCGGCGTTGATCTCGTTGATCGTCGCCTGCAGCGTCGCGAACGGGCCGTCGGTGACCGTGACCGAGTCGCCGACCTCGAAGTCCAGCACCTGGACTTCGAGCTTGCGGGCCGGAGCCGGCTTGCCCTCGGCCTCGGCGGCCTCGCGGGCGGCCTTCTCCTCCGCCTCCGGGGCGAGCATCTTGACGATCTCGTCCAGGGTCAGCGGGTACGGGTCGTAGGCGTTGCCCACGAAGCCGGTGACGCCGGGGGTGTTGCGGACGACGCCCCAGGACTCGTTCGTCAGGTCCATGCGCACCAGCACGTAGCCGGGGAGCTTGTTCTGGCGGATGGTCTTGCGCTCGCCGTTCTTGATCTGCGCGACCTCTTCCTGCGGCACCTCGGCCTGGAAGATGAAGTCCTCGACGTTCAGCGAGACGGCGCGCTGCTCGAGGTTGGTCTTCACGCGGTTCTCGTAACCGGCGTACGTGTGGATGACGTACCACTCGCCGGGCAGGGCGCGGAGTTCCTCACGCAGAGCGGTGACGGGGTCGACCGGCTCGGCCTCTTCCTCGGCGTCCTCGGTGACGGCCTCGTCGGAGGCGGCGTCGTCCTCGGTGTCCGCGGCGGGCTCGGTGTCCTCGTCGGACTCGGTGTCCTCGGTGGACTCGTCGGACTCGTCCTCGACGCTCAGAGCCGCTTCCTCGGCGGGCTCGCCCGCCTCGGCGTCGGCAGCCTCGGCCTGGTCCGGGTCCTCGGCGTCCGCCGCCTCAACGATGTCGAGCTCGTCCTCAGCGGACTCGACCGACTCGGTGGCGTCGTTCAGGTTCGGGTCAGACACGGTGGCTGCTTCTTCCTGGATACATGGGGGTGGAACACGCGAAAGGGGCGCCGGTGACGGCGCCCTTCGCTCTTGGCTCAGCCGAAGACGTACTTGGCGGCGTGATCGAGTCCATAGTCAATCACGGTGACCAGACCGATCATGATGATGACGAATACGATCACTACGGTCGTGTACGTCGTCAGCTGATGGCGGGACGGCCAGACGACCTTGCGGAGCTCCGCGACGATCTGGCGGTAGAAGAGGGCAAGGCGCTTCAGCGGGCCCTTCTTGGCACGCTTTCCGCCCTTGCGGGTCTTCTTCTTGGACTCCGGCGCCTCGTCCTGGGCATCAGGCATGTCGATGGAGCCCACGGCGTCCGTCACTCGTCCTCACCTGATTCCGGGTCGTGGCCGCGCCGCGCCCGGTTGAGCCGCACGGCGGTGCAAAGCAGTACGTACATGCGCACACATCCTGGCGAAGGAGTGTGTAGCAGGGCCGGAGGGACTTGAACCCCCAACCGCTGGTTTTGGAGACCAGTGCTCTACCAATTGAGCTACGACCCTTTGGTTCCCCCAACGTACCGCATCCGCCCGGGTGCTCGGTGTGCACCGGGTGGGCGCGGCCGGTGAAGGCCAACGAGGTGTGAGTGTACGTGCTCGGCGGCCGGTCGTCGAACAGAAAGTGTCCGTACGGGCTTTGTCCGTGGTCGATCCGCGGGTGTTCAGTCTGTGAAACCCGCGTACCCGGGACGTTTCCGGTCTGAAACTATGGGCGCCATGAGCGCTGCAACCCCTCCCACCGAGCGCCGGGTCTCCGCCCGGATCGGTGCGATCTCCGAGTCCGCCACCCTCGCCGTGGACGCCAAGGCGAAGGCCCTCAAGGCCGCCGGGCGTCCGGTGATCGGCTTCGGCGCCGGTGAGCCCGACTTCCCGACCCCGGACTACATCGTCGAAGCCGCCGTCGAGGCGTGCAAGAACCCGAAGTACCACCGCTACACGCCGGCGGGCGGTCTGCCCGAGCTGAAGGCCGCGATCGCCGCGAAGACGCTGCGCGACTCCGGCTACGAGCCGGACGTCTCCGAGGTCCTCGTGACCAACGGCGGCAAGCAGGCCATCTACGAGGCCTTCGCCGCGATCCTGGACCCGGGCGACGAGGTCATCGTCCCGGCGCCGTACTGGACGACCTACCCGGAGTCGATCCGGCTCGCCGGTGGCGTGCCGGTCGAGGTGGTCGCCGACGAGACCACCGGCTACCGCGTCTCGGTCGAGCAGCTGGAGGCCGCCCGCACGGAGAAGACCAAGGTCGTCCTCTTCGTCTCGCCCTCGAACCCGACCGGCGCGGTCTACACCGAGGCCGAGACCGAGGCCATCGGCCGCTGGGCCGTCGAGCACGGCCTGTGGGTGCTCACCGACGAGATCTACGAGCACCTGGTCTACGGGGACGCGGTCTCCGTGTCGCTGCCGGCCCTGCTGCCGGAGCTGCGCGACAAGTGCATCGTCGTCAACGGCGTCGCCAAGACCTACGCGATGACCGGCTGGCGCGTGGGCTGGATCATCGGTCCCAAGGACGTCGTCAAGGCCGCGACCAACCTGCAGTCGCACGCCACGTCGAACGTCTCCAACGTGGCCCAGGTCGCCGCGCTGGCCGCCGTGTCGGGCGACCTGGAGGCGGTCGCGCAGATGCGTGAGGCCTTCGACCGGCGCCGCAAGACCATCGTGCGCATGCTGAACGAGATCCACGGCGTGCTCTGCCCGGTGCCGGAGGGTGCTTTCTACGCGTACCCCTCGGTGAAGGCGCTGCTCGGCAAGGAGATCCGCGGCAGGCGTCCGCAGAACACGGTCGAGCTGGCCGCGCTCATCCTGGAGGAGGCGGAGGTCGCGGTCGTCCCGGGCGAGGCCTTCGGCACGCCGGGTTACCTGCGTCTGTCGTACGCGCTGGGCGACGACGACCTGGTCGAGGGTGTCTCGCGGATCCAGAAGCTGCTGGCGGAGGCTCGCGACTGACCCGGTCGTACGCCGTCAGGGGCGTCGTACCCCTTTTTCGCGCTCCACGCGCGTGTGCGGACCGTCCTCCTCCGGGAGGGCGGTCCGCTTCTTCGTTCGGGAGGGCAGTCCGCTTCTTCGTTCGAGCAAGACCACGATCAGGGAAAACGCTACCGGTGGGGCATTCCCGTACGGCAGGATCCTGGGATGGAGCGTGTACGTGATCTCTCTGAACTGCCCAAGGCCCATCTGCACCTGCACTTCACGGGGTCCATGCGCCCCAGCACGTTGCTCGAGCTGGCCGACAGGCACGGTGTCCGGCTGCCGGACGCGCTGACCGGCGCGGAGCCGCCGCAGTTGCGGGCGACCGACGAGCGGGGCTGGTTCCGTTTCCAGCGGCTGTACGACGCGGCCCGGTCGTGCCTGCAGGATGCCGAGGACATCCGGCGTCTGGTGCGCGAGGCCGCCGAGGAGGACCTGAAGGACGGCTCGGGGTGGCTGGAGATCCAGGTCGATCCGACGTCGTACGCGCCTCGTCTGGGCGGGCTCATCCCGGCCATGGAGGTCATCCTGGACGCGGTGGACTCGGCCGTGCGGGAGACCGGCCTCGGGATGCGGGTCGTGGTGGCCGCGAACCGGATGAAGCACCCGCTTGACGCCCGCACGCTGGCCCGCCTGGCGGTGCGGTACGCGGACCGCGGCATCGTCGGCTTCGGGCTCTCCAACGACGAACGGCGTGGCATGGCGCGGGACTTCGACCGGGCCTTCGCGATCGCGCGCGAGGGCGGGCTGCTGTCGGCGCCGCACGGCGGCGAGCTCGCCGGGCCCTCGTCCGTGCGGGACTGCCTGGACGACCTGCACGCCACGCGGATCGGGCACGGGGTGCGGGCCGCGGACGACCCACGGCTGATGAAGCGGCTGGCGGACCGCCAGGTGACCTGCGAGGTCTGCCCGGCGTCCAACGTCGCCCTCGGTGTCTACGAGAAGCCCGAGGACGTACCCCTGAGGACTCTGTTCGAAGCCGGGGTCCCGATGGCCCTCGGGGCGGACGACCCGCTCCTGTTCGGCTCGCGTCTCGCCGCCCAGTACGAGATCGCCCGCCGCCACCACGGCTTCAGCGACGCGGAACTGGCCGAGCTGGCCCGGCAGTCCATCCGCGCCTCGGCCGCCCCCGAGGACGTCCGCGCGAAGCTGTTGTCCGGAGTCGACGACTGGCTCGCCTCGTGAGGCCCTTCGGCCCGGTCGGACGGCTCCGTCGCCTCAGAGGCTGACGCCCACCGTCACCGGCTCGTTGACCAGCGTGATCCCGAAGGCGTCGCGCACGCCTTCGACGACCTCGCGGGCGAGCGCGAGCAGGTCGTCGGTGGTGGCCCCGCCGCGGTTGGTGAGCGCGAGGGTGTGCTTGGTGGAGATCCGGGCGGGCCCGGTGCCGTAGCCCTTGGTGAAGCCGGCCTTGTCGATCAGCCAGGCCGCGGAGGTCTTGGTGTGGCTGTCCCCGGCCGGGTACGCCGGTGCCATGGCGTCGTCGCCGAGCCGCTCCCGCACGCGCGCGTGGAACGCCGCGAACTCCTCGTGCGTGAGGATCGGGTTGGTGAAGAACGATCCGGCCGACCAGGTGTCGTGGTCCTCGGGGTCGAGGACCATCCCCTTGCCGGACCGCAGTTTCAGGACGGTCTCCCGGGCGGCGGCGAGGGGCACGCGGTCGCCCGGTTCGACGCCGAGGGCGCGCGCCGTCTCGGCGTACTTGACCGGCGCGGAGAGCCCGGCCGCGTCCTCGAGCTCGAAGCGGACGCGCAGGACGACGTAGCGCTCGGGGTCCGCCTTGAAGCGGCTGTGGCGGTACGAGAAGGCGCAGTCGGCGTTGGCGAGGGTGACCGTCTCGCGCGTGACGCGGTCGTACGCGACCACCTCGGTGATGGCCGACGACACTTCCTGGCCGTACGCGCCGACGTTCTGGATGGGGGTCGCGCCCGCCGAGCCGGGGATCCCGGCGAGGCACTCGACGCCGGCGAGTCCGGCCTCGACGGTGCGGGCGACCGCGTCCGTCCACACCTCGCCGGCGGCCAGTTCCAGCCGCGTCCCGTCGAGTCCGACGCCGGTCGTGGCGATGCGCAGGGCCGTCCCGGCGAAGCCCTTGTCGCCGATGACCAGGTTCGATCCGCCGCCGATGAGCAGCAGCGGCGTCCCGCTGTCGTCGGCCTCGCGGACGGCGGCGATCACCTCGGCGTCGGTCGTGGCGGTGATCAGCCGGTCGGCGGGCCCGCCGAGCCGGAAGGTGGTCAGGGGGGCGAGCGGAGCGTCGTGGAGTTCCTGCACGGGCTCAAGAGTACGAGAGAGCGGGGGAGCATCCGCCCATCGGTGGGGCCCGGCGCGGGTCCGGCCGCCCCGGGGGCCCTGGTGGGCATCCACCGCCCGGAAGGGGCGGGGGTGCCGAGGCGACTACGCCCGCTGCCTTCGCCGCGGTCCGGCGGCGCTTACGCCAGTCGTACGACCGCCCGTGAGATCCCGAGCACCTTCTGTCCGGCGCTCATCGCCGTGAGGTCGACGCGGACGGTGTTGTCGTCGAGCTTGGCCGCGACCTTGGCGCTGACCTCGATCGTCGCGCCGTGATCGTCGTTCGGGACGACGACGGGCCTGGTGAAGCGGACGCCGTACTCGACGACCGCGCCCGGGTCGCCCACCCAGTCGGTGACGACGCGGACGGCCTCGGCCATCGTGAACATGCCGTGCGCGATGACGTCGGGGAGACCGACCTCGACCGCGAACTTCTCGTTCCAGTGGATCGGGTTGAAGTCCCCGGAGGCGCCCGCGTACCGCACGAGCGTGGCACGCGTCACGGGGAAGACCTGGGCCGGCAGTTCCGTGCCGACCTCGACGTCCGCGTAAGAGATCTTCGCCGTCATGTCAGTCCTCCTCCGCCGCACGCGCGACGAGCTTCGTGCGAGCCGTCACCACGTGCTCGCCCGTCTCGTCGTGGACCTCACCGCGGATGTCCACGACGTCGTTGCCCGCGAGGGACTTGATCGACTCGATGGTCGAGGTGACCGTGAGCCGGTCGCCCGCGCGCACCGGCCGGGTGTAGGCGAACTTCTGGTCGCCGTGCACCACGCGGTTGTAGTCGAGGCCCAGTTGGGGGTCCTGGACGACCTGCCCCGCGGCCTTGAAGGTGATCGCGAAGACGAAGGTCGGCGGGGCGATCACATCGGCGTACCCGAGCGCCTTGGCGGCGTCGGGGTCCGTGTACGCGGGGTTGGCGTCCCCCACGGCCTCCGCGAACTCGCGGATCTTCTCCCGGCCGACCTCATAGGGGTCGGTGGGCGGGTAGGACCGCCCCACGAAGGACTGGTCGAGCGCCATGGACTCGGCACCTCCTGGTTTCAGCCGGAACAACGAGTCTCAGCCGAGGTCCACGGTGGGACGCTCGGCGGGTGAACGACGCGAGGCCGCCCCCGTTGCTGGGGACGGCCTCGTGTACGAGCCTGAAACTATCGCGTTTCGCGGTGCGCGGTGTGCGCGTTGCAACGCGGGCAGTGCTTCTTCATCTCCAGTCGGTCCGGGTTGTTACGCCGGTTCTTCTTGGTGATGTAGTTCCGCTCCTTGCACTCCACGCAGGCCAGCGTGATCTTCGGGCGGACGTCGGTGGCAGCCACAGGAGTGCTCCTTGACGAACGGATGGGACGATTAACGCATAGAAGAGTAGCCGATCGAAGGACCGACCCAACAATCGGCTACTGTCAGTAGCGGTGACCGGACTTGAACCGGTGACACAGCGATTATGAGCCGCTTGCTCTACCGACTGAGCTACACCGCTGAGATGCGATCGGGCCCCGCCTTGCGACGGGAACCTCACACACCAGAGCCCCAATACGGAATCGAACCGTAGACCTTCTCCTTACCATGGAGACGCTCTGCCGACTGAGCTATTGGGGCGAGCGATGAAGACATTACACGGTCGGTCGCCGATCGCCCAAATCCGTTTCGCGGCACCTGCCCCGGGGTGTCTCCCACCCGTCACTCAGGGCGTCCGACGGCCGTACTACGGACGGTCGAAGGGGTGAGTCGCGGCCGTACGCCGGGGGTTCCACAGCCTCTGCGAGCGGCCTCCGAGAAGGGCGGATCGGCGCGGGTTGCGCACGGGTCTTTGCCGCGGAGGACGCGCAGTCGCCACCCGGTGAGGCGCGTGGGGAACGGCGGTGACCCCCGGGGCGCGGGAGGCCACGCGGAGCTCCGGAGGCCGTCGGTCCGGCGCTCGGACCTGTGTCCGTTCGGCCTGGCCAAAGCCTCCCTTTCGGCCCATTCGTCGTATCCGGTCAACACGAGGACCACACCGGTACGACTATTGCGCTCCTCCCGGAGACCGGCGGGTCGCGACCCTAGGCTCGACTCACTCTGCGTGACCTTGCGTCCCTGCCGCGCAGACGTCCCCGAGCCCTCAGGAGCGCGATGCACGACAGCCAGCCGCAGCCGCCCCCCTCGTCCCCGTCCTCCTCGGGACATGCCGACGCTGCCGCCCTGCTGCTGTGCGGAGCGCGGCTCACCGACGGCAGGACCGTGGACGTGCGGCTCGTCGGCGGACGCATCGAGGCCGTCGGCACCGCGGGAAGCCTCGCTCCGGGCGGAAGCCCCGCCCACGGCACGCGTGTGGACCTCGACGGCTACCTGCTCCTGCCGGCCCCCGCCGAGGCCCACGCGCACGGCGACACGGCGTTCACGGCCGACGAGGACGGACCGGTCTCGTCCGACTCCGGGCAGGTCCAACGCCGGGTCACCGAGGCGGCGCTGCTCCAACTCGGGCACGGCGCGACGGCGTTGCGCTCGCACGTGCACGTCGGTGCCGTGCAGGGACTCGGCGCGCTGACGGCGGTGCTCCGGGCGCGCCGGGCGCTCCGCGGTCTCACCGAGCTGTCGACGGTCGCGATGCCCCGGCTGCTGACCGGGGTGGCCGGGGCCGACGGTCTCGCGATGCTGCGGGACGCGGTGAAGATGGGCGCTTCGGCGGTGGGCGGCTGCCCGGACACGGACCCGGACCCGACGGGGTACGTGGAGGCGGTGCTGGAGATCGCCTCCGAGCACGGCTGTCCGGTCGACCTGCACACGGACGGCGCCGATCCGGCCCGGCTGGCCCGGCTGGCGGCGATGGCGGGCGGCCTGCGCCCCGGAGTGACCCTCGGTCCGTGCGGCGGCCTCGGGCGGCTGCCCGGCGAGGTGGCGGCGCGCGCCGCGGACCAGCTCGCGGCGGCCGGAGTGACGGTGGTGTGCCTCCCGCAGGGCGGCTGTGGCAGCGTCGACCGGCCCGGCACGGCTCCGGTACGGCTGCTGCGGTCGGCCGGTGTGCGGGTCGCGGCGGGCAGCGGCGCCCTGCGCGACGTCTCGAACCCGGTGGGCCGGGGGGACCCGCTGGAGGCGGCGTACCTGCTCGCCTCGCGCTACGGGCTGCGGCCCGAGGACGCCTACGACACGGTCGGTTCCGCCGCCAGAGCCGCCCTCGGCCTGCCCGAGGTGCGTGTGGAGGCCGGTTTCCCCGCGGAGCTGCTCGCGGTGCGCGGCGACCGGCTCGCCGGGGCGCTGTCGCTGGCGTACAGCCGGATCGTCGTACACGGCGGGCGCGTGGTGGCACGGACGAGTGCGGTGCGGGAGTACTGCGGTTCGGCCGTGACGGCGGCGTTGGATCTGCCCCGGCAGGGGCGGGGGGAGCCGTCGTAGCGGTCCCCCGGAGGTGGCGGGGGGAGCCGTCGTAGCGCTCCCCCGGCGGGGGCGAGGAGGGCCGTCGCAGCGGTCCCCCGGCGGGGGCGAGGAGGGCCGTCGCAGCGGTCCCCCGGCGGGGGCGAGGAGGGCCGTCGCAGCGGTCCCCGCCCCCTGCCGGTGCGCCGGATCGGCGTTCGAGGCCGGCCGGCGGGTGGGTCAGAGCATGCCGCCGCCCAGCATGCCGCCGGCGAAGGGGCTGCCGGGGCCGCGGAGTTCGTCCGCGGGGAGTTCCGTGGCGCCCTTCGGGGCACTCACGTCACCCGCCTCGCTGAACTTCAGGACCAGCGGCAGCTTCGTGCCGTTCGGCTTGTCGGCGAGGACGGCCAGGTCGACCCTGACCTGTTCGAGGTCACCGTCCTTCAGCCTGAAGTCGACGGCGACCTTCTTGTCCGGGGCTTCCTTGAGGTCCTTGGCCGTGGGGAGTTCGGCACCCGGCGGGAGGTCCCCCTGCAGCGGACGGAGCCTGTCGAACAGTTCGGTGAGCAGGTCGCGGAAGCCTGCCTTGGCGACGACGTGTTCGGCACCGTCGCTCTCGCCCTTGTCGCGGAAGGTCACTTCGTCCGTGATGGCTCCGCGGACGGCCTTCATGACCTTCTGCTGGGTCTTCGCGTCGACCTCGTCGCCGGACCCCTTCGTGCCCTTGCCCGACTTCTCGAGCTCGCGAGCGTCGACCTTGGCCCACTCGCCTTCCAGGACCTTCTTGAACCCCTTCTCCTCTTCGGGGAGTTCGTCTGCGGTCGGGAAGGGGAAGCCCATCGCGTCGCCGAGGGCCTTCAGGTCGGCGCGGTAGTACATGTAGTCACCGACGGCCCGGTACTCGACGAGGACGCCCTTGGGACCCGCGACCCTGACGCTCGTACCGAGGAGGTCCTTTTCCCCGGAATCGGCGAGCTTCTTGCGGGACTTGACCGAGACGTCGACGTGCAGCCCGGCGATCAGGTCGGTGAACTCCTCGGGCACCTCCTCGCCCGGTCCGGTGTCGCCCGCCAGCGAGGCCAGGGCCTTTGGGGTCGCGTCCAGGCTCAAGCCGAAGGCGAGGGACTTCTGTTCGCCGAGCCGGTCGACGGCGTGGTCGACCTTCTGTCCGGCGGTGAGATTCTCGACCGTGCCACAGGCGGCCGCCGTGGCGAACAGGACGGCGGCACAGCCGGCCACGGTGACGGTCTTGCGTAGCGTGGTGATGGGGGTCTCCTAACGAGGCCGCACGTCGCCGAACGGCCCCCGGGGCGTCGTACGGCGTGGACAGCGACCTCTGATTTCGCAGTGATCACCGCTATGACTCACAAGTCGTCCACAGGGTTGTGCGGCGAAGCCGCCCGGCCGGGCGTACGGTCGGAATCATGCGCATTGTCATTGCTGGAGGTCATGGTCAGATCGCACTGCGGCTGGAGCGCCTGCTCGCCGCGCGCGGCGACGAGGCGGCGGGCATCATCCGCCGCGCGGAGCAGGGCGACGATCTGCGGGAGGCCGGTGCCGAGCCGATCCTGTGCGATCTGGAGACGGCCTCGGTCGAGGAGGTCGCCGGGCACCTGCGGGGCGCGGACGCGGCCGTCTTCGCGGCGGGCGCAGGCCCGGGCAGCACCGTCGCCCGCAAGGACACCGTGGACCGGGCCGCGGCGGTCCTGTTCGCGGACGCGGCGGAGCTGGCGGGTGTACGGCGTTACGTCGTCGTCTCCTCGATGGGCGCGGATGCCGCGCACCAGGGACACGAAATCTTCGACGCGTACCTGCGCGCCAAGGGCGAGGCCGACGAGTACGTACGCGGCCGGGAAGCCCTGGACTGGACGATCCTGCGTCCCGGCACCCTGACGGACGACGCGGGGACGGGCCTCGTCCGCCTGGAGGCCTCCACGGGGCGCGGTTCGGTCCCCCGTGAGGATGTTGCGGCGGTGCTGGCGGAGCTGGTGGACACCCCGGCGACGGCCGGCCTCACCCTGGAACTGATCAGCGGATCGGCACCGGTCTCGGTGGCGGTGAAGTCGGTGGCGGGGAACTAGGTCGTGTCCGGGCCGCGGGAGCCGTGCCCCCGGCTTGGTGTGGCGGGGCAGCGGTCAGCGGCCGCCCCCCGGCCGCTGGACGCTCAGGTCGCCGTAGGCGGACAGCGCGCCGGTCACGTCACCCGGTTGGTGACGCAGCGTGGAGTCCAGGAAGGCGAGAGAGGCAGCGGCGACGACACGCTGGCTCTCGGTGCGGCCCAGGGACCCGACCAGTGAGGGCACCGGGGGCAGGTAGAGAGGGCCGTCCATGAAGGTGATGTGTGCGGCGCCGGGGATCGTGAGCCGGTAGCTCGTCGCGGTGCTGAGCTTCAGGACCTTGCCGAGGCGAGGCAGGTAACGCGGGTCGGTGTCCTCGGTGATGGCCTGGGTCAGCGCGAGCACCGGCTGGTCGAAGGAGCTCGGGGCGGGGTCGTGGGGGTAGCCGTCCAGGTCGATGACGGCGTCGAACCGGCGGTCCTGGCGGGCGGCCTGCAAGGCGGCACCGCCCCCCATGGAGTGGCCGGTCGCCGCGACCCGGCCGGTGTCCAGACGTCCGGTCAGAGACCCCGCGATCTCACCCCGGTCCAGACGGCCCAGCTGGGTGAGGACGAAGCTGAGGTCGGCGGCCCGTATCCCCGACGTCTCGGCAGACCGTTTCTCGTCTTCGTCCGGGTCGCCGGCGGCGGCGATCCTGGTGGTGATCGTCCAGCCGTCGGTGAGGACGACGGCGGCGGAATCGTACGGGTGGTCGAGGGCGGCGACCACATAGCCGTGGCTGGCCAGTTCCTCCGCCCAGGCCGTGTTCTGGGTGCGCACTCCCCCGAGACCGGGGGAGAACAGCACGACCGGGAACCGTCCGCCCCCGCCGGCCACGGGGGCGTCGAAGACCGCATGGGTATGGGCGCGCGGGACGCCGTCGACCAGGAAGCCGGGGAGGCCTATGTAGCGCGCGAGGGCGTCGGAGACGGTGTGCGCCTCGCGCTCCGTGCGTCCGAGGTACTGGGCCCGTTGCGCGTCCGCGGGACTCCGCTGCGCGGGGTACCAGAGCTGGACCACGACCGTGCGCCGGTCTCCGCGTTCGGCGGTGGCGGTCTCGGGGCGGTGCGGGTCGGTCCACTGCGTCACACGCGTGCCGACCGCGAAGTGGCCCGACGGCTCGGGGAACACGGGTACGGGAAAGGCCCAGGCGGCCGCCGGGCCCGCGCTGATCAGGCCGACGCAGGCCAGCGACCCCGGCAACGCCAGCCACCAGCGGGCCCGCCTCGTCTCCCGGCCCGCACGTCGTCGTAGCAGCGGAGACACGGCGAACGGCAACGCGAGGGCAGCGCCCGCCAGTACCGGAAGCATCTGCCAGCGGATCCCCGCCACGCTCAGCACGATCGCGGACAGCACGAAGACCGCTCCCGCCGCGATCGTGACGGGTGGGCGGGCGGCGGCGGGAAGCCAGCGCGCCAGCACCAGCGCGACGGCACCCGACAGGGCCAGGAGTTCCAGGGGGGACATGTGCAGTCCCGTGATGATCTCGGTCACCCGGCCATCCTCGGCGCGAGGTACGCGCCGCCGCATCGATCCAGGGTCGCGACCGTGTGCAACCGCAGTCGCATCCGGGGCATGCGGCCAGTACGACCGGAGTCGCATCCGGGGCCCACCGCTCCCCTGCGTCCACGCCCGCGGGTTCCACCCGCCGCCGAGGGGAGCGGAATCGTTCGCCTGACACGACCTCACACCGGCCCCGGCGCCGGCGGCTCGGCCCGGGGGATCCTCTGACCCGTTCGTGGGGGGGGGGGGGGCCCCCCCCCCCCCCCCCGGGGGGGGGGGGGGGGGGGGGCCCGGGGCCCCCCCCCCCCCCGCCCCCCCGCCCCGGGGGCGCCCCCCCCCCCCCGGGGGCCCCCCCCCCCCGCCCCCGCCCGCCCCCGCCCCCCCCCCCCCCCCCGCCCCCCCCCCCCCCCCCCCCCCCCCCCCCCCCAACGGGTCAGAAGAGGGGCAGCTGACCGGGGAACCCGGGCACGACGTACCCGTCGAGCGTGGGCTGGGCCGCGTCGAGTTCCGCCGGCCTGCGTGATCCGGGGCACGACACGAGCTCACCGCTCCCCCGGGCTCCGGCCGGGTCGTGCCGCGCGAACCGACCCGCGACGACGGCGATCTCACGACGGCACTCAGGACACTTCCTGCGGCGGGACGACATGCGGTCCAGTGTGCCCGGCGGCCGGCGGAACCGGGCGACAGGACCGGCGGGGTGGCGGTGGAATGGCGGCGGGTCCCGGCGTCCATCGGGAATTCCAGGTCACACCCCGCTCGCAGAGCGCTACCCTGTGCACACCGGAGGCGGGGGGCGCCTTCAGGCTCGGCGCGCCTTTCGAGGGGCAAGGGGGCGGATGTGAACGCCATCGACATCGAACGGGTGCGCCGTCGTGTGGAGGCCGTCCAGGACTGGTTTCTGACCGAGGAGCGATGGCCGGTGGTGGGGTCGGCGCTCGACGATCTGGAATCGGGACTCGACCGGCGCGACGAGAACACGGTCCGCGCCGTGCTCGACGCACTGCAATCCCTGGAAGAGGGCGGCCGGCGCGCCAAAGCGCAGCCCGGCCCGGCGAAGACCCCGATCCCGCCGCAGCAGCGGGAGCAGCTGAACTGCCTGGTCCGGCGTCTCACGCTCGACCTGGCACAGCCCCGGCCCGCACAGGACGAAGGCACCGAGGGAACCCGGCGGCCCAGGACCTGAGCACGGAATCGGTCCAGCTCCCCGAGTCGGGAAAGCGAGTCACAGGCAGTGCGTGCCTTCATCAAACCGGCCCTGGTCGTGACGTGCTTCGTGCCGCGCGCCGCAGAGACCGACGAACCGAACCACCCCTACCTGGACACCGTCTGGACGGCGTGCCGGGCGCTGGGTATGACCGAACCGATCGCCGGCGGTCCGGCACCCCTGCCCGAGCTGCCCACCGGTCTCGGCCACGGCCAGGAGTTCACGATGCTCGGCGCGGCCACCCGCGCGGGCTCGGGCGCGCTCTACTCCGCGTTCGCGTTCACGGAACACGATGTGGCCGGTGTCGTCGCCCTGCTCGCACCCAACGAGACGCGGACCGGGCTGGAGGGGTGGAACCCGCTGCTCCAGGAGTGGACGACGGCCCTCACGGCGGCGGGACCGGCTCCCTCCCGGGAGGGAATCCTGCACGAGTTCCGCATATTCGAGGCTCTGCACCGGGGCCGTGCCGGCGGAAGCAGGCGCGCTGACTGCGAGCACGTCCGCAGATGGGCGCCCTCCGGCGGGAGCGGCACCTGGTGGCAGGGGTTCGACGAGACGGCCGAAGGCTTCCGTGTATGGAACACCGAGGAGTACGACTCACCGGACCCGCTCTCGGACATCCACGTCCTGGCACCGTCCCGGCAGGAGGACGCCCTGGATGCCTGGGCCTGGGCCCTGCCCGGCCATCAGGGCCTCAGACCGCTGACGCGGTACCTCATGCACGCCGCGAAGGTGCGCTTCGAGGAGAGGCAGTACGTGTCCTCCGAGCCCGTGAACAAGCGCGTGGACCGCAGTGACCGCGAGACCGAAGATCTGCTGCGAGTGCTCGCCCCGACGTCCACGGGCCGCCCGGTGTCACTGGACCGGATCCGTACGGCGGCAGCGCTGCTCGACCGCGGTCAGTTCGGTCCCCACGGCCTCCTGTGGACGATCACACGTCAGCGCCAGCTGGTCCGTACCGTCTCGATCGCCGTCGACAACATGCGCCTCCACACACCGGACGTCCGGCGGCACGGACCGGGCATCACCTGGCCGGAGGCCGAACTCGCCGTCGCGCAAAGGCTGATCAAACAGGTGGAGGGCGACCAGGTCCAGCTGGAGGCCACCCGTGAACGGGCCGACGCGGCGCGCGCAGTGGCCTCGGGCATCACCGAGCGGGCGCTGAGCGAGCACCGGATCTGGCTGACGCTCGTCCAGACCTCCGTCCTGGGTGCGGTGCTCACCGCGCTCACCGTGGTCCAGGCCTTCGAGTACAAAGCGCCGTTCTCCCGGCATCTGCAGTCTCCGGTGATCCTCCTGCTGGCGGCTCTCGCGCTCGCCCTGCCGCTGCTGGTGCTGCGCTCGGCGGGGGGAGCCGTTGCGACGCCGTACCGGTGGCTCGACGCGTGCGCCGCCGGTCTCCTGGGCGTCGCGGCGGGCTGGACGGCTGTCGCGGCGTGGGCCGTGCACACCGGGCACGGTCCGGTGACCGCGGCGATCACAGCGCCGTGCAGTGCGGCGGCCGGACTGCTCGTCGGCGGCGCCTACCACTGGTGGGACCGGTGGAGATCCCGGCCCCGATGACATTCCGACGCGAGTCCCCCGGGGGGGCGCCCGTGTGCGTGACGTCCGACTTCCCCTGACCATTTCAGGCGACTGGAACGAGGTTCCCCATGGGCCGGAACGGCGACACAGCTCGGGAGCCGGATCCCGGCTCGGCGATCAGCGCCTTCGTCGATGCGCTGGACGTGGAGGACCTCATCATGCGGTTCGACGTGGACTTCGACGTACCGATGCAGCAGTCCCGCGCGATCGGCATGCTGCGGCTGGCCGAGGCGTACGAGCCGGGCCCCCAGGAGGACACCCGCCGCACGGCACGCAGGGTCGGCGCGCACTGGTGCGAGATCGTCCGGGCCGACGTGGCGTACGAACTGCTCACCGGTCTGCGCCTGATCGAGGCCTCCCGGCCCGACGCCGAGTACCTGCACGGCCAATGGGAGCGCGGCGAACTGCACACGCCGGACGTCTTCAGTCGCTATGTGATCGCGCGGTGGTTCGACGGAGTGGGCCGGATCCAGTACCGGCTCGGCAGTTTCACCACCGCTCGCCTCTCCTTCGAGACGGCCGTCACCGTGGCGGAGACGTCGAACCTGTGGTGGGTGCTGCCCGACCTGCGGAGCAACCACGCGCGTGCCCGCTACGAGGAGCAGAACCAGACGGCCCGCGCGGGAGACGGCGGCACTGACGCGGCCTCCTTCATCTCCTCGCTGGAGGAACTGCGCGATGCGATCGCCCGCTCCGGCGCCTCACACGGCGTGGACACCGAGGGCGAACCGTCCCCCGAGTCCCCCCGCGAGCACCGGGAGTTCCTGCGGGGCTACTCCAACGCTCTCCACAACCTCGCCGTCGCACTCGGGCAGTCCGGTGACAACAGGCGTTCGCTGGAGGTGACCGCACGGTCTCTGGCCATCTCGGAGGGACTGCGGGACGAGTACCGCATCGCCCAGTCGATCACGAACCAGGCCATCCGGGACAAGGGGAAGTCCGTCGAACACTTCGCGAGGCTCCGGGACACGCGCTGGCATCGGGGCCGACTCATCGCCCGGCAGAACCTCGCCATCAGCACGGGAGGAGCCGAGGGCCTGAAAGAGCTCGGCCGGCTCCTGGACGAGCTCGACCAGGACGTGCCGGGAGCAGGCCGCCGGACCGGAATGGACGTGGACTTCCACGCGTACACCGTCCAGGGATACCGGAAGGTGGCCAGGACTCTTCCCGAGGAAGAACGCCCCGACGACCTGCTGCGCCGGCAACTCCGCATGGCCAAGTCGGTTCGGGCGGCCATCGCGCTCCCGCTGTACAAAAGGGCCTACGCCCGCCACGTCCGGCCCGCCTACCTGCAGGCAATCGCGGACCGCGTCTGTTCCGGGGACGGCTCGCGGGAGAACGTGGAGAAGGTGCTGTCCCTGGTCGAGGAGTCGTCCGGCCGCGAGCTGCTGGATCTGCTGGCCTCCTCCCAACCACAGCCCCTCGGTCCCCCGTCCCGGAGCCTGGCTCTCGCCGAGCCGCCGCGCCCGGCGCACGACGGGGAGAAGCGCCGGGGAGCCCCCCAGCCGGTCACCGGGCAGGAGGAGGAGGCCCTGAGAGAACTGCTCGCCGAGCGGGAGCGCGCGTACGAGGACCGCTTCATGCACCATCCGCTCACCTCCGCGACGCACGACGAGGACATCGCCCATCGTCTCGCCCAGTACACCCTCAACCACCAGGGATCCTGCGTCATCCGGTACTTCCGGTTCGCCGCGCCGGACGGCGTCAAGGGCACACGAGGCGAGGCCGTGCCCGACTCGCTGGGCATGGTGGTGTGCCGGGAGGGCCAGCTGACGATGCTGCCCCCGGTGCCGTACGAGCTGGTGGCCGGGCTGGCGCGCCAGGTGTCGTCCGACTTGTCGGACGACAGCGACCCGACGCCCAGCGAGCAAACCTGCCGACGTGTGTGGGACCTGCTCGTCGCCCCGGCATGGGAGGCGGTCTGCCGGGGAGGCGCGCCCACCCATCTGACGCTGATCCCGACGGACGACATCTTCGCCATCCCCCTGCATGTCGCCCTGGCACCGGACGACGGCCGGCCGCTCGCCGCACGGGTTCCGCTGTCCCAGTCCGTGAGCGTGGCCGCCTTCGTGACCCATGGCCGGCATCTGCTCAAGCGGCAGCTCGTCGAAGCGAACGACGACTTGGCGGCGCTGCTCGTGACGGACACCGACGCCACGGGCGGCGAGATGGTCGGCACGGGCTGGCCGGCCGAGCACATCGCCGTCGCGGGACGGGTACCGGAGGGACTGAGCGGTCCCGTCCGGCTGCTGCCCGGAGACTGGGACGGCATCGCGGAGTTGACCGCGTGCAAACCGGAGTTCTTCGTGTACGCGGGCCACGGCCGGTATGTCGACACGTCCGAGGGGTACGGCCCCCTTCTGCGCCTCGGCGACAGCGACTGGGTCACCCAGTTCGACCTCGCCCTGCGTCTCAGTCTCCCCCGGAACAAGCTTGCGATCCTGGGGGCCTGCCTGGCAGGCCAGGGCATGCGGTCGGAGGGCGGCGACGTGCTCGGCTTCATGCGGTCTCTCATCATCAGCGGAGCGGGCGCCGTCGGTGTCCCCCTGTGGGAGGTCCTGGACTCGGCCATGGTGGCCACGGTGCGGTCCCTGCTGCGCCAGAGCCGGGAAGCCGTCGGCGCGTCGGGGACAGGGGTCTTCGATGTGGTCGAGGCCCTGCACCGTCACTACCGGCAGGTCGCCGGGGATTACGACGACGCGGCCGCCCGCATCAAGCGTCTGCCGCTGGCCCTGTACTTATGATCGGATCGCCGACAACGCGGCCGAGGAGGGGCAGACATGAACCGCAGTCACAGCCACGAGGCGCACGCCGGGGCCGACGGCGACGAGACGGCCGGCAGGGAGCGCAGGAGCGCCCGGCTCGCCGCGTACGACGCGCTGCGCGAGAAGCGTCCCGACATGTTCGTGAACCCGCCGGGCGGGGCGATCGACATCCTCCTCGACCGCACCGACCAGGAGCGAGTGGCGCGGGAGGCCTCGGAACTCGCTGTCGCCCACGGGTTCGCGGAGGAGTCCGGGGACATTGGCGTGGTCTACCGCGACCCGTACGTCAGGATGCTCCGCGACGCCGTGCGCTTCCCCTCCGGCCGCACCGGCACCTACATCCGCGTCATCCCCGAGAGCGAGGCTCCGGGCGCCGCGGTGCTGCCCGTGCTCAGCGACGGGCGGCTCGTCCTGCTGCATCACTTCCGGCACGCGTCGCGCGGGTGGCACTGGGAGATCCCGCGGGGCTTCGGCTCCCCCGGGGAGGACGGCTCGACGGCCGCCCGCCGGGAACTGCGGGAGGAGCTGGGGTGCGACACCGACGACCTGACCTATCTGGGTCCCATGTCCTCGGACACGGGTCTGCAGGCCGGTCATGACGAGCTGTACCTCGCCCGCATCGACGCGGCCGCCTTCCGGGACGACCCGAGCCCGGACGCGCGGGAGGAGGGCATCGGGGGCATTCGGGCTCTGCCCCTGAAGGAGTTCGAGAGCATGCTCGTCGGCGGACGGATTTCCGACGCGTACACCCTGGCCGCCTACGGTCTGGCCCGGGCCCGAGGGCTCCTGGACCCCGCCGTCTGACGCTGACCGGCTGCCGCGCGGCACGGGGGCGCACCAGGCCACGGCGCGGGGCGCCACGCCGGTCTCTCCCGCGCATGACCAAGGGCCCGTGACCTGCTGTTGAGGCAGGTCACGGGCCCTTGGTTCCCGTGTGGCGGCGCCAGGATTCGAACCTGGGAAGGCTGAGCCGGCAGATTTACAGTCTGCTCCCTTTGGCCGCTCGGGCACACCGCCGGGGTTTGCTGCCGTGAGGACCGCTTTTCGGCGGTGCTCCGTGGCAACGACGTAAACGATACCCGATGCCCGGGGGTGCTTCGCCACCCGATTGATCAGTACTCCGCGGGGAGCGGGTGGCTAGGCTTATGCGGATGCGGCGCGGGGCTGATGCCGGTTCTGCTGCCGCCCTCACGCACCCCGATACAAGGAGCCACAGGACATGGCCGACTCCAGTTTCGACATCGTCTCGAAGGTCGAGCGGCAGGAGGTCGACAACGCCCTCAACCAGGCCGCCAAGGAGATCTCGCAGCGCTACGACTTCAAGAACGTGGGCGCCTCCATCTCCTGGTCCGGCGAGAAGATCCTCATGGAGGCGAACTCCGAGGAGCGGGTCAAGGCCATCCTCGATGTGTTCGAGACCAAGCTGATCAAGCGCGGGATCTCGCTGAAGTCGCTGGACGCCGGTGAGCCCCAGCTCTCCGGCAAGGAGTACAAGATCTTCGCGTCCATCGAGGAGGGCATCTCCCAGGAGAACGCGAAGAAGGTCGCCAAGATCATTCGTGATGAGGGTCCGAAGGGCGTGAAGGCCCAGGTGCAGGGCGACGAGCTGCGCGTCAGCTCCAAGAGCCGGGACGACCTCCAGGCCGTGCAGGCGCTGCTCAAGGGCAAGGACTTCGACTTCGCACTGCAGTTCGTGAACTACCGGTAGAGGCTTCGGCGCAGGTATGAGCAAGGGTGGGCGCCCCCGGGTGCCCACCTTTTCTTGCCGCCGGCCGCGGGGTCAGGGGTCGCGCTCAGCGCCGCGAGTCCCCGAACAGGATCCGGTAGACCACCAGCAGGACGAACGAGCCGCCGATCGCGGCGGCCCAGGTGGCGCCGTCGTAGAAGTCCTTGCTGATCGGGTGGTCCAACCAGCGGGCGGATATCCAGCCGCCGGTGAAGGCGCCCGCGACGCCGATGAGAGTCGTCCCGACGAAACCGCCCGGGTCGCGTCCCGGCAGCAGGAACTTGGCGATGGCCCCGGCCAACAGCCCCAGAATGATCCAGCTGACGATGCCCATGCTCTGAACCTGCCTCTCCGCGCTGTGCCTGGACTGTGTTCGCGCCTCGGTCAGGCTGTGTTCCCGCGGTCGAGCCGCCGGTCACCCTCATGTTGATGTTCCGTTGCCGGGGAGGACGCCTGCACGGCGCCGGCCGGTTGCACTGATCAGTAGGGTGCGGGGCATGACGCGACAGGGGGCCGAAGGTTCGGGTGGCGGTGCGGGTGCGGGTGCCGGTGTTGGTGCCGGTGCCGGGCTGCGGCGGACCCTCGGTGTCGGGGACGCGGTCGTCATCGGTCTGGGCTCGATGGTGGGTGCCGGAATCTTCGCCGCGCTCGCCCCCGCCGCACGGGTGGCCGGCTCCGGGCTGCTCATCGGGCTGGCGGTGGCCGCCGTCGTCGCCTACTGCAACGCGATGTCCTCCGCCCGGCTGGCTGCCCTGTATCCCGCCTCGGGCGGTACGTACGTGTACGGACGCGAGCGGCTCGGGGACTTCTGGGGGTATCTCGCGGGCTGGTCGTTCGTGGTCGGGAAAACGGCCTCCTGTGCGGCGATGGCGCTCACCGTGGGCGCGTACGTCTGGCCGGGGCAGGCGCACGCGGTGGCGGTCGGTGCGGTGGTCGCGCTGACCGCGGTGAACTACGGCGGGGTGCGGAAGTCGGCCCGGCTGACCCGGGTGATCGTGGCGGTGGTCCTCGCGGTCCTCGCTTCCGTGGTGGTCGTCTGTCTCGGCTCCCGTGCCTCTGACGCGGGGCGGCTGGACGTCGGGGTCTCCGGCGGGGTGGGCGGGGTGCTTCAGGCGGCCGGTCTGCTGTTCTTCGCGTTCGCCGGGTACGCGCGGATCGCGACCCTCGGCGAGGAGGTACGTGATCCGGCGCACACGATCCCGCGCGCCGTCCCGCTGGCGCTCGGGATCGCGCTGGTGGTGTACGTGGCCGTGGCTGTGTCGGTGCTGACCGTGCTCGGTACGGACGGGTTGGGCTCCGCCTCCGCTCCGCTTGCCGACGCCGTACGGGCGGCGGGGGTGCCGGGGCTCGTGCCGGTGGTGCGGGTGGGTGCGGCCGTGGCCGCGCTCGGATCGCTCCTCGCGCTGATACTGGGCGTCTCGCGCACGGCGCTGGCCATGGCGCGTGACCGGCATCTCCCGGGTGCCCTGGCCGTCGTCCATCCGCGCTTCCAGGTGCCGCACCGGGCGGAGCTGGCGGTGGGTGCGGTCGTCGCGGTGCTGGCCGCGACGGTGGATGTGCGGGGTGCCATCGGTTTCTCCTCCTTCGGGGTGCTGGCGTACTACGCGGTCGCCAACGCGTCCGCCTGGACACTCGGTTCGGCTCTCTCCCAGCGGGTCCTGCCGGCGGTGGGGCTCGTCGGGTGCGCGACGCTGGCGTTCGCGCTGCCGGGTGTCCCGGTCGTCGTGGGAACGGCCGTGCTGCTGGCGGGGGCGGCGGTCTACGGAGTCCGGCGGTGGACGGTCACGCGATAGTCCGCGGGCGCGAACCGGTCAGGGAGTCGGAGCCGTGCGTATGCGGAAGCCGGGCCACGGGGCCATGTCCGCACCGTCGCTCGCCTCTTCGTACCAGCCGGTGCCGTCCAGCCAGGCACGGAGCCAGTCCTCGAGGCTTGCCGAGTCCACGTACCAGGCGTCTTCGGCACGGTCGGCGTTCGGCTCGAAGAACAGGACCGGGCCGTCCGGGGCCTGGCAGTCCACGCAGGCGTACATTCCGCAGCCCCAGTGGGATATCGGCAGGACACCCTCGGGCCACGGCCAGTCGGGGTCCTCGACGCCCTCGGCCCGGTTGGCGAGGTACTGCGGGACGACCGCGGGCTCACCGGACGGCGCACTGTCCAGCAGCGGCAACAGGCCGTACTCCGGGCCGAATCCGCCGTCGCCTATCCGCAGGTAGAGCGCGGCGAGCAGCGCCGGCAGCGGGAAGCCCAGGGCGGACTCCGCACGGGCGATCGCGGACGGGGCCACGGGCTCGGGGAGCGAGGGCCAGCCCCAGGGGCGGGTGTCGCGGGCCTGCTGGGCAACCCGTGCCAGCAGCTGCTCGATTTCGGTCATGGGCTCATGATGCAACGCGCCACTGACAGCCGGGCGGGCCTGTGGACAACCGCGGGCGAGGCGCGTTCGGGCTGTGGACAACGGCAGTTGCGGGACGACTCCAGCCGGGCTCACTGCCCTGGCGCGAGGTGCGGAAGTACGACCGGTCCTACCCCCGTACCGGGCGTCAGCGCGTCGCGAACGGCTGGTCCGAGCGGACGATCTCACGTCCCAGCGGCAACAACGACACCGGCAGGAGCTTGAAGTTGGCGATGCCGAACGGGATGCCGATGATCGTGACGCACAGGGCGATGCCGGTCACGATGTGGGCGAGGGCGAGCCACCAGCCCGCGAGGACCAGCCACAGCACGTTGCCCACGCAGGACGGGGCGCCCGCGTCGCGGCGCTCCACCGTCGTATAGCCGAACGGCCACAGGGCGTACACGCCGATCCGGAACGCGGCGATGCCGAACGGGATGCCGATGACGGTGAGGCAGAGCAGCGCGCCCGCGAGCAGGTACCCGAGGAACAGCCAGAAGCCGCTCAGGACGAGCCAGATGACGTTCAGGAGTGTTTTCACTGGTGGTGACCTGCCATCTTCTCGAGCCGGGCGATGCGCTCCGCCATCGGCGGGTGCGTGGAGAACATCTTGGAGAGTCCCTGGCCCGGACGGAACGGATTCGCGATCATCATGTGGCTGGCGGTCTCGATGCGCGGCTCCGGGGGCAGCGGCAGCTGCTTCGTGCCGGCGTCGAGCTTGCGCAGGGCACTCGCGAGGGCGAGCGGGTCCCCGGTGAGCCGGGAGCCGGAGGCGTCCGCCTCGTACTCCCGGGAGCGGCTGACGGCGAGCTGGATGAGGGACGCGGCGAGCGGGCCGAGGAGCATGATCAGCAGCATGCCGAGGAGTCCGGGGCCGTCGTCGTCGTTCGAGCGGCCGACCGGGATCAGCCAGGCGAAGTTCACCAGGAACATGATCACGGAGGCGAGGGCGCCGGCGACGGACGAGATCAGGATGTCGCGGTTGTACACATGACTGAGTTCGTGGCCGATGACGCCGCGCAGTTCGCGCTCGTCGAGGATCCGCAGGATGCCGTCGGTGCAGCACACGGCGGCGTTGCGTGGGTTGCGGCCGGTCGCGAACGCGTTCGGCGCCTCGGTGGGCGAAATGTACAGGCGGGGCATGGGCTGGCGGGCCTGGGTGGAGAGTTCGCGGACCATGCGGTAGAGAGCCGGGGCCTCGAATTCGCTGACCGGGCGGGCACGCATCGCGCGTAGCGCCAGTTTGTCGCTGTTCCAGTACGCGTACGCGTTGGTGCCGACGGCGATCACGAGGGCGACGACCAGGCCCACCCGCCCGAAGAAGCTGCCGATGACGATGATGAGTGCGGACAGTCCCCCTAGGAGGACGGCGGTCCTGAGCCCGTTGTGCCGGCGGTGCACGGTACGCCCTCCAGGTGGTGCGGCAGGGGAACCCTTGCTTGCTGATGGTGCTGCGTGCGTCCACTGCTCAGTGGACCCTCCCGTACTGGTCAACGCCAGGCGGGAGGCACTAGTTCCCTTGTGCCCGGGACGGCGGGCGTGGGCCGACCGGGTGACGGGGAGCGGCTGCGGACGCGCGCGTGGGGGCGTTCATGGGGCGTCGGCGGGGCACGGGTGTGGACGCGGGCGTGGAGGCGGGTCCACGCGCGCGTGGCGGGATGAAGGGCGGTCCCCGGTGGGCGGGTCGGTCAGAAGAGGCCGGTGTCCGAGAAGCGCAGGACCACTTGGGGTGCTCCGGAGAGGGCGATCCCGAGGACGGCCGTGAGGGCGATGGCCGCGGTGAGCGGGGCCGGTACCCGGTGCTCGGCGGTTTCGCCCTCGGGGGCGCGGAAGAGCAGCGTCGTCCACTGGAGGTAGTAGAAGAGCGCGATCACCACGTTGACGGCCATGACCACGGCCAGCCAGCCGAGCCCGGCGTCGACCACCGCCGAGAAGACGGTGACCTTGGCGAAGAGGCCGATGATGCCCGGCGGCAGTCCCGCGAGACACAGCAGGAAGAACCCGAGGAGCAGCGCCGAGAGGGGGCTGGCGGCGTACAGACCTCGGTAGTCGCTGACGCGGTTCAGGGGGCTCGTACGGGCGACGAGGGCGGCCACGGCGAAGGCGCCCAGGTTCACGGCGGCGTACATGAGGGCGTACGCGACGGTGGAGCCGATGGCCTTCTCGGCGTCCTTGGAGTAGGCGGCCGCCGCGATCGGCACCAGGAGGTAGCCGGCCTGCCCGACGGAGGACCAGGCGAGCAGCCGGACCGCGCTGTACGCGCGCGTGGTGCGCTGGCGCAGGGCGCCGACGTTGCCGACGGTCATGGTCAGGGCGGCCAGTGCCGCGACTGCGGGGCCCCATATGTCCGCGTACGACGGGAAGGCGACGACGGTGACGAGGATCAGGCCGGAGAAGCCGACCGCCTTGCCGACGACCGACAGGTAGGCGGCGATGGGCAGGGGCGCGCCCACGTAGGTGTCGGGCACCCAGAAGTGGAAGGGCACCGCGGCCGTCTTGAAGGCGAAGCCGATGAGGGTGAGGACGACGCCGGTCTGGGCGAGGGTGGCGAACTGCCCGTCGACGTGCTGGATCCTGTCCGCGATCTTCGTCAGGTACAGCGTGCCGGTCGTGGCGTAGACGAAGCTGACGCCCATGAGGCTGACGGCGGTCGCGGTGACCGAGGACAGGAAGAACTTCAGGGCCGCCTCGGAGGACTTGCGGTCGCCGCGTCTGATGCCGACCAGGGCGAAGGCGGGCAGGGAGGCGACTTCCAGGGCGACGATGAGGGTCGCGAGGTCCCGTGAGGCGGGCAGCAGGGCGGCGCCGGCGGCCGAGGAGAGCAGCAGGAACCAGTACTCCCCCTCGGGGAGTTCCTTGTCGGCGTCCTTCAGGGCGGTCACCGAGAGCAGTGCGGCGAGGAGCGCTCCGCCGAGGACCAGGAGCTGGATGACGAGGGTGAACCGGTCGGCGGTGTAGCTGCACAAGTCGGCGTCGCCGGTCAGGCAGAAGGTGGCGCGGTCACCGTCCAGGAGCGGCAGCAGAAGCAGCGCGGACGCGGCGAGGCCGGCCACCGAGACCCAGCCGAGCAGCGGCTTCCTGGCGTCGCCGACGAAGAGGTCGGCGACGAGCACGACGAGTCCGACGGCCGCGGCGAGGGTGGGCGGCGCGACAGCGAGCCAGTCGACGGACTGGACCAGGGAGCTCATCGGGTGCCTCCTGCGAGCAGTTGCTGCACGGCCGGGTCGGTCAGGCCGAGGAGCGCCCTCGGCCAGAGTCCGGCGATGACGGTGAGGGCGACGAGCGGGGCCCAGGCCGCGAACTCGTAGCTCTGGACGTCGGCGAGCCGCGGGGCGTCCTGCCGGGGCGCGGCACCCATGCAGACGCGGCGGACCACGATGAGCATGTACGCGGCGGTGAGCAGGGTGCCGAAGGCGGCGACCGCCATGAAGGTGAGGAAGGCGGGGCGGCTGAGGCCTTCGGCGGGGTTGAACGCGCCGAAGAGCGCCAGCATCTCGCCCCAGAACCCGGCGAGGCCGGGCAGTCCGAGCGAGGCGACGGCGCTGAAGGCGAGCAGGCCGCCGAGGCGGGGTGCCTTGCCGTAGAGGGCGGCGCCGGTCTCCTGGGCGAGGGTGTCGAGGTCGGTGGTGCCCGTGCGGTCCTTGAGGCCGCCGACCAGGAAGAACAGGAGGCCGGTGATGAGGCCGTGGGCGACGTTGGCGAACAGCGCGCCGTTCACACCGGTGGGGGTCATCGTCGCGATGCCGAGCAGGACGAAGCCCATGTGGCCGACGGAGGAGTACGCGATGAGGCGCTTGAGGTCGCCC
Source organism: Streptomyces sp. NPDC005551 (assembly GCF_042871785.1). Lineage (NCBI taxonomy): Bacteria > Bacillati > Actinomycetota > Actinomycetes > Kitasatosporales > Streptomycetaceae > Streptomyces > Streptomyces sp. NPDC005551. The sequence continues at coordinate 297,304 of NZ_JBIAJE010000008.1, forward strand.
TTGGCACCCTGCTTGGCGAGGGCGAGGCAGGCCAGCGATCCGTAGATGATGCCGGCCACCGCGAGGGCGGCGAGGTAGGGCGCGAAGGTGTGCATGCCGTCGGGCGCGACGGGGAGCAGGATCCGGACGAATCCGTACGTGCCCATCTTCAGCAGTACGCCCGCCAGCAGGACCGAGCCGACGGTGGGCGCGGCGGTGTGGGCGTCGGGCAGCCAGCTGTGCAGCGGCCACATCGGCGTCTTGACGGCGAGTCCGATCCCGACCGCCAGAACCGCGATGACCTGCACGGATGTGGTCAATTCACGGCCGTTGTCAGTGGCGAGTGCCACCATGTCGAATGTGCCCGCCTTGATCCCGATCAGGAGCAGGCCGAGCAGCATGACGACGGAACCGAGCAGCGTGTAGAGGATGAACTTCCAGGCGGCTGCCTGCCGTCCGGCACCGCCCCACCGGGCGATGAGGAAGTACATCGGGATGAGCACCATCTCGAACGCGAGGAAGAACAGCAGCAGATCGAGGACGGCGAAGGTCGCGAGGGTGCCGGACTCGAGGACGAGGACGAGTGCGACGAACGCCTTCGGGGTGGGGCCCGCGGGCATCTTGAAGTAGCTGTACAGCGCGCAGAGGAAGGTCAGCAGCGCGGTCAGGACCAGAAGGGGGAGGGAGATGCCGTCGATGCCGAGGTGGATGCGCACGTCGAGTGCGGGGATCCAGCTGATGTCCGTCGTGGCCTGCATCCGCTGGGCCTTGGCAGGGGTGTCGTGGTCGAAGCCCATCGCCAGGACGATCGCGGCGATGAGGACCACACCGGTGACCAGAACGCCGTGCCGCAGCACGGCTTGTTCGGGCGACTTCCCCTTCAGTCCGGGCGGGGCCGGCAGGAGAGCCGTGGCCGCCCCGATGAGCGGGCCCACGACGATCAATGCGAGAAGGATCTGCATCACGGATTCGCTGATATCGATCACGCCTGCTCACGCTCCCGTGGCGACGAGGAGGACGGCGACCGTCAGGACGACGGTGCCGGCGAGCAGCGCGCTCACATAGGTCTGCACATTGCCGGTCTGGGCGCGCCGTGCGGCCTCGCCGAGCCAGCGGGGAAGGGCGCCCGCACCGCGTACGTAGGTGTCGACGACCTCACGGTCCAGGAAGCGGACGAGGGTGGCTCCGGCCTGGACGGGGCGGACGAACAGCGTCGTGTACACGGCGTCGAGGTGGAAGCCGGCGGCCGCGTGGCGGTGCAGCGGGCCGAGCAGGAGACGGCCCGGGTCCGCCGGGTCCGGTGCGGAGGCGATGTCTCCGTAGGCGGGCGTGTGGCCGGCGATGGCCTCGGCCTCGACCAGTCCGGCGTCGCCCTCGGGGTGGGCCGCGACCGCGCCCAGGGGTACGGGGGCGGCCGTGGCGGTGGTGTGCCGCCAGGCGCCGTAGGTGACGAGACCGCCGACGAGGGCGAGTCCGGTGGCCAGGACGGAGGTGGTGAGCACCGGCGCCAGATCACGTCCGTCGAACCAGGCGGGCAGCGGGCCGTACGCCAGTCCGAAGGCGAGCGACGGGACGGCGAGCACCCACAGCACCACGGTCATGGTCAGCGGCTGCCTGCCGTGGTCGGGGGCCTCGGTTCCCCGGCCGTTGAAGGCGAGCAGCCACAGGCGGGTCGCGTACGCGGCGGTGAGCACGGCGGTGACCAGGCCGGCGACGAGGACGATCCAGCCCGCGGCGCCGGGGGCGTGCTCGGTGTGGCCGGTGGCGACGTGCTCGGCGGCCCCGAGGACGGCTTCCTTGGAGAAGAAGCCGCTGAAGGGCGGGATCGCGGCGAGCGCGAGCAGCGCCACGGTCATCGTCCAGTAGGCGTCGGGGATGCGGACGCGCAGGTCCTTCATGCGGGACATGGTGGCCAGCGAGTTGGTGCCGGAGGCGTGGATGATCACGCCGGCGGCGAGGAACAGCAGCGCCTTGAAGGCGCCGTGCGACAGGAGGTGGAAGACGGCGGCCCCGCGGTCGGCGACGGCGAGGGCGCCGGTCAGGTAACCGAGCTGGCCGATCGTCGAGTACGCGAGGACGCGCTTGATGTCGTCCTGGGCGAGGGCGGCGAGTGCCGAGCCGGTCATGGTGACCGCGGCCATCACGGCGAGGACGACCATCGCGGCCGTGGAGGCCTCGAAGACCGGGAGGAGCCGGGCGACGAAGTAGACACCGGCGGCGACCATGGTCGCGGCGTGGATGAGTGCGGAGACGGGCGTGGGGCCGGCCATCGCGTCGGGCAGCCAGGTGTGCAGCGGGAACTGCGCCGACTTGCCCGCCACGCCCGCGAGGAGCAGCAGGGCGATCAGGGTCGGGTGGTCGAGTCCGCCGCTCGCGACGGTGCCGAGGATCTTCGTGATGCGGAAGGACCCGGCGTCGGTGGCGAGTGCGAACAGGCCGATCAGGAAGGGGACGTCGCCGAGCTTGGTGACCAGGAAGGCCTTGAGGGAGGCGGCGCGCGCCTCGGGGGTCTCCCAGTAGTGGCCGACCAGGAAGTACGAGCAGATGCCCATGATCTCCCAGCCGACCAGCAGCACGATCAGGTCGCCGGAGTAGACGACGAGCAGCATCGCGGAGGTGAAGAGGGAGACGAGAGCGGCGTACGAGGGGTAGCGGGGGTCGTCGCGCAGGTAGCCCGTCGAGTAGATCTGCACGCAGGACGCGACGAGGCCGACCAGCACGGCGACGAGGGCGGCGAAGCCGTCGATGTCCAGGGCGAGCTCGATGGGGACCGAGCCGGTGGGCGTCAGTTCGGTGACGGCTTCCACGGCCCGGTCGCCGCCCTGGCGCACGGCGACCAGCACGGCGACGACGAGCGCCGCGAGGGTCGGGAGCACGGCGAGGGGGCGTACGAAACCGGGGGCCGTCCGGCCGAGGAGCAGGCCGGCCGCGGCACCCAGGAACGGGAGGAGGGGGACGAGGACGGCGAGGGTGGTCGTGGTCACGCGGTGGCCTCAGCCTTCTCGGCCGTGGTCGGCGCGGCGGTTTCGGGTCCTTCGCCGTCGGGGCCGTCGCCGGTCTCGGCGGTGTCGCGGAGCTTGTCGATGTCGGAGGTGCCGCGGTTGCGGTACACGGCGAGGACGATCGCCAGTCCGATGCCGATCTCGGCGGCGGCGACGGCGATGACGAACAGGGTCAGTGCCTGGCCGGAGTGCAGGGTGTCGCGGGCGGCCTTGGAGAGCCAGACGTCGAAGGCGACGAGGTTCAGGTTGACGGCGTTGAGCATCAGCTCGACGGACATCAGGACCAGGATCGCGTTGCGGCGCGCGAGGACTCCGTACAGGCCCGTGCAGAAGAGGAGGGCGGAGAGCACGGCGGGATAGGCGAGGTGCATCAGCGGTTCCCTTCCTTGCCGGACGGCTGCTCGCCGGCCGTCGCCCGGCCGGGGGCCGGGCGGTTCGGGGGGAGGGTTCCGGAGGGCCGGGGCGCGCCGGGTTTCGGACGGGCCGGGAGCGCCTCTTCGGCGGCGGTCTTGCGGGAGAGCACGATCGCGCCGACGAGGGCGGCGAGCAGCAGGACGGAGAGGGCCTCGAAGGGAAGCACCCAGTTCTGGAAGAGGCTCTCGCCGGTCGTTTCCGTGGAGCCCTCGGCGGCGCCGTCCAGGTCCATCCAGGTGGTGCGGAAGGCGTCGACGACGACCCAGACCAGGGCACCGGCCGCTGCGACGGCCACGGCCAGGGCGGCCCAGCGGTTGCCGGAGTCGGCGTCCGGTGAGCGGCCGATGGGAGCCCGGGTGAGCATCAGACCGAACAGGAGCAGGACGACGACCGACCCGACGTAGATGAGGACCTGCACCCAGGCGATGAACTCGGCCGTGAGGAGGAGGTATTCGACGGCGAGGCCGCCGAGCGCGACCACCAGCCAGAGGGCGGCGTGCACCAGCTGCCGGGTGGTGACGGTCACGATCGCGGCGCCGAAGGTGACGAGGCCGACGAGGAGGAACGCGATCTCGACGCCGGTCGGGGAGAGGAAACCGTGGCTGCCGGCGGCGGTCGTGGCGCGTGCTGCGGCGGCGGCGGTGGCTGCTGCGAGGCTCACGACTGGGCCTCCCCGGAGTCGGTGGGTCCGGCCGTCCGGTCGGGAGCGGCTCGGTCGGCCTGCGGGGCCGGCTCGGTCGGCTGAGTCTGCCCGGCCTGCCCGGCGCCTCCGGCCTGCCTGGCGCCTCCGGCCTGCCCGGCCTGCCCGGTCCGCTCGGCCAGCCCGGCCTGCTCAGCCTGCCCCGCCTGGGCGGCGGGCCCGGCCTGCTCGGCCTGCTCGGCCTGCTCGGCCTGCTCGGCGGCGAGTTTGTCGGCGGTCTTGCGGGCGGCGGTGATCTCCTTCGGTTCCTCGGCGGCGGGGTCGAGGGCGGGCGGGGCCGGGACCGTCCACATCCACTCGCGGAGTTTGTCGCGCTCGTGGGTGAGTTCGTGGATGTCGGTCTCGGCGTACTCGAACTCCGGTGACCAGAACAGCGCGTCGAAAGGACACACCTCGATGCAGATGCCGCAGTACATGCACAGGGCGAAGTCGATGGCGAAGCGGTCGAGGACGTTGCGGCTGCGCTCACGGCCGCCGGGCGCGGCGGGCGGGACCGTCTCCTTGTGGGAGTCGATGTAGATGCACCAGTCGGGGCACTCGCGGGCGCACAGCATGCAGACCGTGCAGTTCTCCTCGAAGAGGCCGATGACGCCGCGGGTGCGGGGCGGGAGTTCGGGCTGGGCGTCCGGGTACTGCTCGGTGACGGTCTTCTTCGTCATCGTGCGGAGGGTGACGGCGAGGCCCTTGGCCAGGCCGGCGCCGGGAATGGGGGCCACTAGGAGATCACCACCTTGACGACGCCGGTGAGGGCGATCTGGGCGAGGGCGAGCGGGACGAGGAGGGTCCAGGCGAGTTTCTGGAGCTGGTCCTCGCGGAGACGGGGATAGGTGACGCGCAGCCAGATGACGACGAAGGCGAGGATCGCGGTCTTCAGCAGGGTCCAGACCCAGCCGAGTCCGTCGGCACCCCACGGGCCGTGCCAGCCGCCCAGGAAGAGGACGGTGGTCAGGCCGCACAGGACGACGATCCCGGCGTACTCGGCGAGGAGGAACAGCGCGAAGCGCAGCCCCGTGTACTCGGTGTACGCGCCGAAGATGATCTCCGAGTCGGCGACGGGCATGTCGAAGGGCGGGCGCTGGAGTTCGGCGAGACCGGCGACGAAGAAGACGATCGCGCCGACGATCTGCCAGGGCAGCCACCACCATTCGAAGGCGTCGACGATGCCGGGGAGCGAGACGGTGCCCGCCGCCATCGCGACGGACGCCGCGGTGAGCAGCATGGGCAGTTCGTACGCGAGGAGCTGGGCCGCCGTGCGCAGACCACCGAGCAGGGAGAACTTGTTGGCCGACGCCCAGCCCGCCATGAGCGAACCGAGGACGCCCACGCCCATGACGGCCAGGACGAAGAAGATGCCCGCGTCGACGACCTCGCCGACGGCCCCTTCTCCCGGGCCGACCGGGATGGCCAGGAGGACGAGGAGGTACGGGAGGAGGGCGACGGCGGGTGCGAGCTGGAAGACGCGGCGGTCCGCCCCGGCCGGGACGACGTCTTCCTTCTGCGCGAACTTCACTCCGTCCGCGACCAGTTGGGCCCAGCCGTGGAAGCCGCCTGCGTACATCGGGCCCAGGCGGCCCTGCATGTGGGCCATCACCTTGTGCTCGGTCTGACCCACGATCAGCGGGAAGGTCAGGAACACGACGAAGACGACGAGGAGTCGCAGGGCGACGTCGAGAGCGTCGTTCACTGCGGGCCTCCTGTGGGGTCGTCCTTGGCGGGGGTCGCTCGTCGGGGGGACTCCGGACCGGGCTGGTCGCCGGGCTCGGGCTCCGGCTCGGTACGTGCGCCGGAATCGGGCTCGTCACCGGTACGTGCGCCGGGTTCAGCCCTCGGGCCGGACTCGGGCGTCGGCTCCGGTTCCGGCCTCGTGCCCGACTCCGGTTCCGCTTCCGGCCTCGTGCCCGAATCGGACTGCGGCTTCGGACCCGACTCCGGTTCAGGCTTCGGACCCGACTCCGGTTCAGGCTTCGGACCCGGCTGGGACTCGGCATCCGTCCCTGCGCCGGCGTCCTTGTCGGCGTCGGACGGACGGTCCGGCTCACCCTGCGGCCGGGCCCCGGCAGGCGTCACAGCCTCGACGCCGGTGTCCGTACCGGCGTCGGCGCCCGGCTCGTCACCGGCACCCGAGTCGCCGAAGGCCGGTCGGGCGTGGTGCCACGGGGCGTCCGCGCTGCGCGGGGCTCTCGCGGGCCTCGACCCGGCAGGGAGCGACGGCGGCGTCCCCTCCTCGGGAAGCTTCCCCGCGTTCCCGGGGACCTTCCCCGCCTCCGCGGCCGGACCGGCGGCGGACCGACCCGCGGCGGCCGGACCACCGGCACCCGTCGGACCAGCGGCGCCTGCCGCACCACCGGCACCCGCGGCTGAGTCTCCGGTACCGGCCGTTCCGGCGGCCGGACCAGCCGGAGCCTGCTGGCTCGCCGACCCGCCGCTCGCGCTGCGCGCCCTCCGTGGCGCGGGCGAAGGCCCGGCGGTGGACGGCGCCGGGGCTGCCGCGGACTGGCTCGCCGAGCCCTCGTCCGTCGTACGGGTGCGGCGGGCCGGGCGGTCGCCCGCCGCGCGGGCGGCGCCCCGGGAGGGGCGGGCCGGGGCAGGCGGGAGCTGGCCCTTGAGAGGGCCCCACTCATTGGGGTCGGGGACGCCGGGCGGCAGCATCTGGCGCCGCTTGGGGCCGCCGTGGTCCGACTCGCCGGGCTCCTTCGCGCCGGGCCAGGCCTTGGCGACCCGCGCGGCGAGCACGAAGTCCTTGCGCAGGGGGTGACCCTCGAAGCCCTCGGGGAGCAGGAGCGGGTCCAGGCCGGGGTGGCCCTCGAAGTCCACGCCGAACATTTCGTGGGTCTCGCGCTCGTGCCAGCCGGCGCCCGCGTAGACGTCGACCGCGGACGCCAGGACCGGCGCGGTGTGCGGGACGGTCGTACGGAGGAGCAGGCGGCGTACCGGGGACAGCGCCACGACGTGGGCCGAGACGCACAAGCCCGTGCCGGGTTCGTCGACGGCGCTGAGCCAGTCGAAGTACGTGCATCCCAGCGTGTCGCGGGCCGTCCGGAGGGCGGCGGTCCAGGACGCGGGCGGTACGTCGACGGTGAGGAGCGCGTACGACTCCTCGGCCGTGGCGTCGGGGCCGAACAGGTCCTCGGCGGGGGCGGGGAGCCAGCCGACGGTCATCGGGATCGGCCCTCCCCCGCGGCCGGTGGCCGCACCGGACCGCTCTGGAGCGCGGCCGTGGAGGGACGGTCCGTGCCGTACCGCTCGCTCAGCGACTCGCGGGCGATCTTCTCCTGGAGCTTCAGGATCCCCTGGAGCAGGGCCTCGGGACGCGGCGGGCACCCGGGGACGTACACGTCGACGGGGATGATCTGGTCGACGCCCTTCGTCACGGAGTACGAGTCCCAGTACGGGCCGCCGCAGTTGGAGCAGGCGCCGAAGGAGATGACGTACTTGGGCTCGGGCATCTGTTCGTACAGGCGTTTGACGGCCGGTGCCATCTTGTCGGTGACCGTGCCGGAGACGACCATCAGGTCGGCCTGGCGGGGGCCGGGCGCGAAGGGGATCACGCCGAGGCGGATGAAGTCGTGCCGGGCCATCGACGCGGCGATGAACTCGATCGCGCAGCAGGCGAGGCCGAAGTTGAAGACCCACAGGCTGTAGCGGCGGCCCCAGTTGAGGACCACCTTCATCGGCTCGGGAGCCAGCCGGGCGAGGGCGCCCAGCCTCTTCGGCTCGGGCAGCAGTACCGGCTGGGCCGGCTCCGGGGTCACGTCCATGTGAGGACGCCCTTCTTGTATGCGTACAGCAGGCCCACGGCGAGGAAGCCGAGGAAGAGGAACATCTCCACGAGCGTCGCCGCGCCGAAGCCGGGGCGGGCGAAGACGGTCGCCCACGGGAACAGGAAGATCGAGTCCACCGCGAAGATCACGTACAGGAAGGCGTACACGTAGTAGCGGACCTGGGTGTGGGCCCAGCCCTCGCCCACGGGGTCGACGCCGCACTCGTACGTCAGGAGTTTCTCGGGGGTCGGCACGATGGGCCGCAGCAGTCGTCCGGCGCCGAACGCGACGGCGACGAACAGCACGCCGACGACAGTGAGCAGTCCGACGACCGAATAGGACTGGAAATAGTCCGACGCGACCACGGTCGCGGTCTCCACGCCCCCGGTCCCGGCGGCAACGGTCGGTTCCGGCACGTCCGCCCCTCGCTCTCTGACCTCGTGGTCCTTCGTGAACCTCGCGTTCGACGATCTGTACGCACGGGAGTCTAGGGCCTGCTAAAGAACCCGTAAGCAGCCCGTCACGCCTTGGCATGGGCAGGACGGCCCCCGGGGAACCACCGGGGAACCGCCGGGGGTGGGGTTTTCCCCCGTGGATCGTGGCGGCCCACCTCATGGCGCCGGGGCGCGCGGCCGGGCACGCTGACGCATATGACCGAACGCATCACGACCACCGGCGCCCCGGACGGGCCGACGTCCGACGACGGGCTGCTGCCGCCCGCCCGCCTCGCCCTGCACCGGCAGACGTGGAAGGAGATCGCGCATCTCCTGGCCAATCTGCCGGTCTCGATCCTCGGCTTCACGTACGTCGTGACCGTGATGTCGGTCGCCGCGGGCCTCACCGTGACGGTCGTCGGGCTGCCGCTGCTGGCGGGCGGGCTGATGGGCGCGCGGCTGCTGGGCCGGGCCGAGCGGGCGCGGGCACGGGCGCTGCTCGGTGTGCGGATCGACGAGCCGAGCCCCCTGCCGATCGCCGGGTCCGGGTTCTTCGGCCGGCTCTGGTCGGCGCTGAAGGACCCGGTGGGCTGGCGGACGACGCTGTACGAGTTCATCCGGCTGCCCTGGGGCATCGCGACGTTCGCGATCACGGTGGTCGCCTTCTTCGTGCTGTGGCCGGTACTGCCGTTCATCACGCGGGCGCTGACCAACGTCGACCGGGCGCTGGTGCGCGGGCTGCTGTCCCCGTCGGACGAGCTGGAGCGGCGCATCGCCGAGCTGGAGTCGGACCGCGGGGTGGTGGTCGACACGGCGGCGGCCGACCTGCGGCGCATCGAGCGCGACCTGCACGACGGGGCGCAGGCCCGGCTGGTCAACCTCGCGATGGGGCTCGGCCTGGCGAAGGAGAAGCTGCTGGAGGGGCAGGCCGACGAAAGTGTCGCGGTGATGGTCGAGGAGGCGCACGGCGAGGTGAAACTTGCCCTGCAGGAGCTGCGCGACCTGGCCCGCGGGATCCATCCGGCGGTGCTGACGGACCGCGGCCTGGACGCGGCGCTGTCCGCGATCGCCTCGCGGTGCACGGTGCCGGTGAAGGTGACGGCCGACCTGATGGAGCGGCCGGCCGCGGCCATCGAGGGCATCGCCTACTTCACGGTCTCCGAGCTGCTCCAGAACGTGAGCAAGCACAGCGCGGCGCGTTCGGCGTCGGTCGACGTGTGGCGGGCGGACGAGCGGCTGCTGATCCAGGTGTGGGACGACGGCCGCGGCGGGGCCCGCCTCGACGGCGGTACGGGCATGGCGGGCCTCGCGGACCGCCTGGGCGCGGTGGACGGGCTGTTCCTCGTCGACTCGCCGGAGGGCGGTCCGACCACGGTCACGGCGGAGCTGCCGTGGCGGGACCGGGAGCCCGCCGCGTACCGGGGGTGACCACGACCACGCCCCGCCCGCGGACGGGACCGGGGTGGCCGCACCTGCGCGGCGGGCCGCCGGAGCCGGGAGGGACGGCGGCGCGAGAGTCCGCTGCGACCGGCCAGGAGCCCAGGAACCGCTGCGACCCGCCGCCAGGGGCGCCAGGAACCGGCAGGCGCAGGTTTCCCGCGGGGACGCCGCGGGGACGCCGCGGGGACGCCCGTCTTCGACCCGGCCGCGGTGGTCGCGCCCGCCCATCAAGCGGTCGCGGAAACCGCCACCGCCTGTCCGCGGACGTGTCCCGGCGCTGACCGCCCGCGCCGCCGAAACCCGGTCACCGTCGGGGCCGAGGTGGGGAAAACCCCCGGTCCAAGACGCCGATGGCCTCCATGGTCCGCGGACCCGCGGCCGAGCAGGGTGGAGGTACGACGGGGACAGAGCCCCTCGGCCCACTGACCGGACGAGCAGAACCGGACGAGTAGAAACGGACGAAGCCGATGGCCACGGACTACGGACAGGGATACGGACCGCACAGCGGGCCCGGATTCCACGGGGCGGGTACCGAGGGCCGGCCGCATCGGCTTCCGGTGGCGCTGCGGGCCCCCGTCGAGGCGCGCAGCTGGCGCGAGTTCGGTTATCTGATGCTGAGCCTGCCGATCGCGATCGCCGGTTTCGTCTGGACGGTCACGATGGTCTCGCTCGGCGCGGGCCTGCTGATCACCTTCCTGGGTGTCCCGGTGCTGGCGGCGGCGCTGGCCGGGGGCCGCGGGTTCGGGGCGCTGGAGCGGGCCCGGGCGCGGGCGCTGCTCGGCCTGGAGATCGCCGACCCCGAGCCGCTGCGCCGGGGCGGCAAGGGTCCGATGGCGGCGGTGGGGGCGCTGCTGAGGAGCGGCACGTCCTGGCGGCACCTGCTGTACACGCTGCTGCACTTCCCGTGGGCGGTCTTCGCGTTCTCGGTGGCGCTGTCGTTCTGGGCGTACGGGTGGGCGATGCTCACGTACCCGCTGTGGTTCTGGCTCTTCCCGCTGTACGGCGGGCAGGGCGGGCTCCAGCTCTACGGGGACGAGGGGCACAGCGTCTATCTGGACAACCCGTTCGAGATCGGGGTGACGGCGCTGGTGGGGCTGCTGTTCACGCTGGCGACGCCCTGGATCGTGCGGGCGCTGACGACCGTGGACCGGCTGATGGTGCTGGGGCTGCTGGGCCCGTCGAAGCTGGCGACCCGGGTGGTGGAGCTGGAGTCGGACCGGGGCGTGGTCGTGGACACGGCCGCGGCGGACCTGCGGCGCATCGAACGCGACCTGCACGACGGGGCGCAGGCCCGGCTGGTGGCGCTGGCCATGGATCTGGGGCTGGCCAAGGAGAAGCTGTCCGAGGACCCGCGGGAGGCGGCGCGGATGGTGGACGAGGCGCACGGCGAGGTGAAGACGGCGCTCCAGGAGCTGCGGGATCTGGCGCGCGGCATCCACCCGGCGGTGCTGACGGACCGCGGGCTGGACGCGGCGCTGTCGGCGGTCGCCTCGCGGTGCACGGTGCCGGTGCGGGTGGAGGTGGACCTGCCGTCCCGGCCGGCCCCCGCGATCGAGGGGATCGCGTACTTCACGGTCTCGGAGCTGCTGCAGAACATCAGCAAGCACGCGCGGGCGACCGGTGCCACGGTCGACGTGTGGCGGGTGGAGAACCGGCTGATGCTCCAGGTCTCGGACAACGGCGTGGGCGGCGCGGAGCCGTCCGCGGGGTCGGGGCTCGCGGGTCTCGCGGAGCGGCTCGACGCGGTGGACGGGATCCTGGTGGTCGACTCGCCGGCGGGCGGGCCGACCCGCGTCACGGCGGAGCTGCCCTGGCGGGGGCAGCGGCTCTCCTGACCGGCACTCGCGTCGCCGGTCTCACGGCGCCGAGCAGCAGGTGCCCGGTGGCGTCCCGGGAGGCGGACAGCACGGCAGGCCCGGCATCGACGCCGGGCCTGCCGTCGTTCCCCGTGCCGGCTGGTTTCGGTACCGGGATCCGGCCGGGTTCGGCCGGGCCTGCCGTCGTTCCCCGCGCCGGCTGGTTTCGGTACCGGGATCCGGTCCCGGGTTCGAACGGCACAGGGTGGCCCCCCTCCCTGTTCCGGGTGCGGATTCGGCAGGCTCGGGCGCGGCCCGGTTCGAATGCTGGAATGCTGGGGCCGTCGTACGAGAAACGGACGGGCCGGGGCGCGAGGCGACCGGCGTGTGCGGGGTGGAGAGAACCGGCGTGGGCCGGGCACAGGCTGTGGGGGGCCGAAGAATCGTGGAGGACAAGGTGCGGGTGGTCATCGCCGAGGATTCAGTGCTACTCAGGGAGGGCCTGACCCGGTTGCTGACCGACCGCGGGCACGACGTGGTGGCCGGTGTGGGCGACGCGGAGGCGCTGATCAGGACGATCACCGAGTTCGCGGACCGGGGCGAGCTGCCCGACGTGGTGGTGGCCGACGTGCGGATGCCGCCGACGCACACCGACGAGGGCGTGCGGGCGGCCGTGCAGCTGCGCAAGCGGTATCCGGGGCTCGGCGTGCTGGTGCTGTCCCAGTACGTGGAGGAGCAGTACGCCACCGAGCTGCTGGCCGGTTCCAGCCGTGGTGTGGGCTATCTGCTCAAGGACCGGGTAGCCGAGGTGCGCGAGTTCGTGGACGCGGTGGTGCGGGTGGCCCGAGGGGGCACCGCGCTGGACCCGGAGGTGGTGGCGCAGCTGCTCGGGCGCAGCCGCAAGCAGGACGTGCTCGCGGGGCTCACGCCGAGGGAGAGGGAGGTCCTGGGGCTGATGGCGGAGGGGCGCACCAACTCGGCCGTCGCGCGGCAGCTGGTGGTCAGCGACGGCGCCGTGGAGAAGCACGTCAGCAACATCTTCCTGAAGCTCGGGCTGTCGCCGAGCGACGGCGATCACCGGCGTGTGCTCGCGGTCCTCACCTATCTCAACACCTGACGGCCGGCACTGTGTCAGTTGTCCAGCGCCGGTCGAGCCGGCGGGTGTGCAGTACGAAGCCGGGCGTCCGCGACCCGCACAGGCACGAGAACCGAAGGACGGCAGGGGACTTCCTCACGTAGAGCGCCGGGGGGCGAGCAGACCATGGCACAAAAGGGCGTCCGGGAATTCCGGAGTCGAGACCATCATGCGAATGGCCGAGGGAAGGCGACCCTTACAGACGTAGGGTTGATCCTGGGAGGGTCGGCGGGACGACCGTTCCCAGACAGCCGCCTCGAGGGAGGTCCAGTTCAGTGACCAGCCAGGTCAGCAGTCCAGCGGAACAGGCCGACGAATCCGTCGTGGGAGAGCAGCGCAAACCGGCGGGCGCCAAGGACGTACGCCGCCTCGATCGCGTCATCATCCGCTTCGCGGGCGACTCCGGTGACGGTATGCAGCTCACCGGCGACCGCTTCACCTCGGAGACGGCGTCCTTCGGCAACGACCTGTCGACGCTGCCGAACTTCCCGGCCGAGATCCGCGCCCCCGCGGGGACGCTGCCGGGCGTCTCGTCCTTCCAGCTGCACTTCGCCGACCACGACATCCTCACCCCCGGCGACGCGCCGAACGTGCTGGTGGCGATGAACCCGGCCGCGCTGAAGGCGAACATCGCCGACGTGCCGCGCGGCGCGGAGATCATCGTCAACACCGACGAGTTCACCAAACGGGCGATGGCCAAGGTCGGCTATGTGACGAGTCCGCTCGAGGACGGCTCCCTGGACGGTTACAGCGTCCACCCCGTCCCGCTGACGACGCTCACGGTCGAGGCGCTCAAGGAGTTCGACCTGTCCCGCAAGGAGGCCGAGCGCTCGAAGAACATGTTCGCGCTGGGCCTGCTGAGCTGGATGTACCACCGGCCCACCGAGGGCACGGAGAAGTTCCTCAGGACCAAGTTCGCGAAGAAGCCCGAGATCGCCGCGGCCAACATCGCCGCGTACCACGCGGGCTGGAACTTCGGCGAGACCACCGAGGACTTCGCGGTCTCCTACGAGGTCGCCCCGGCGGCGCAGGCGTTCCCGACGGGCACCTACCGCAACATCTCCGGGAACCTGGCGCTGTCGTACGGGCTGATCGCGGCCTCGCGCCAGGCGGATCTGCCGTTGTACCTGGGCTCGTACCCGATCACGCCCGCCTCGGACATCCTGCACGAGCTGAGCCGGCACAAGAACTTCGGCGTGCGCACCTTCCAGGCCGAGGACGAGATCGCGGGCATCGGCGCGGCGCTGGGGGCGGCCTTCGGCGGTTCGCTGGCGGTGACCACGACGTCCGGGCCGGGTGTGGCGCTGAAGTCCGAGACGATCGGGCTGGCCGTCTCCCTCGAACTGCCGCTGCTGGTCGTGGACATCCAGCGCGGCGGCCCCTCGACGGGCCTGCCGACCAAGACCGAGCAGGCCGACCTGCTCCAGGCGATGTACGGGCGCAACGGCGAGGCCCCCGTGCCGGTCGTCGCCCCGAGGACACCCGCCGACTGCTTCGACGCCGCCATCGAGGCCGCCCGGATCGCGCTGACCTACCGCACCCCGGTCTTCCTGCTCTCCGACGGCTACCTCGCCAACGGCAGCGAACCCTGGCGCATCCCCGACACCGACGAACTGCCCGACCTGCGCGTGCAGTTCACGCAGGGGCCGAACCACACCCTGGACGACGGCACCGAGGTGTTCTGGCCCTACAAGCGTGACCCGCAGACCCTCGCCCGGCCCTGGGCGGTCCCCGGCACGCCGGGTCTGGAGCACCGGATCGGCGGCATCGAGAAGCAGGACGGCTCGGGCAACATCTCCTACGACCCGGCCAACCACGAGTTCATGGTCCGCACCCGGCAGGCCAAGATCGACGGCATCGACGTCCCCGACCTCGACGTCGACGACCCCGGTGACAGCGCCGACACCCTGGTGCTGGGCTGGGGTTCGACCTACGGGCCCATCACCGCCGCGGTCCGGCGCCTGCGCACGGCCGGTGAGAGCATCGCCCAGGCCCACCTGCGCCACCTCAACCCGTTCCCGCGGAATCTCGGCACCGTCCTGCGGCGTTACGACAAGGTGGTGGTCCCCGAGATGAACCTCGGTCAGCTCGCCACGCTCGTCCGGGCGAAGTACCTGGTCGACGCGCACTCGTACACCCAGGTGAACGGCATGCCGTTCAAGGCCGAACAGCTCGCCACGGCGCTCAAGGAGGCCATCGATGGCTGAGACGTCCACGGAAGCCACGGGCACGGTCGAGGCGCTTTCCCTCGTGCCGAAGGCCGAGGCCAGGCAGTCCATGAAGGACTTCAAGTCCGATCAGGAAGTGCGCTGGTGCCCGGGCTGCGGCGACTACGCGATCCTGGCCGCCGTGCAGGGCTTCATGCCCGAACTCGGCCTGGCCAAGGAGAACATCGTCTTCGTCTCCGGCATCGGCTGCTCCTCGCGTTTCCCGTACTACATGAACACCTACGGGATGCACTCCATCCACGGCCGCGCCCCCGCCATCGCCACCGGGCTCGCCTCCTCCCGCCAGGACCTCAGTGTCTGGGTCGTCACCGGCGACGGCGACGCGCTGTCCATCGGCGGCAACCACCTCATCCACGCCCTGCGCCGCAACGTCAACCTCAAGATCCTGCTGTTCAACAACCGGATCTACGGGCTCACCAAGGGCCAGTACTCGCCCACCTCCGAGGTCGGCAAGATCACCAAGTCGACCCCGATGGGCTCGCTCGACGCGCCCTTCAACCCCGTCTCCCTCGCCATCGGCGCGGAGGCGTCCTTCGTGGCACGGACCGTGGACTCCGACCGCAAGCACCTCACCGAGGTGCTGCGCCAGGCCGCCGCCCACCCCGGCACGGCGCTGGTGGAGATCTACCAGAACTGCAACATCTTCAACGACGGCGCCTTCGAAGCCCTCAAGGACAAGCAGCAGGCCGAGGAAGCGGTGATCCGCCTGGAGCACGGCAAGCCGGTCCGTTTCGGCGCGGACGGCGCGAAGGGCGTCGTGCGGGACCGGCTCACCGGCGACCTGCGCGTCGTCACCGTCACCCCCGAGAACGAGTCGCTGATCCTGGTCCACGACGCGCACGCGCCGTCCCCGACCACGGCCTTCGCGCTCTCCCGCCTCGCCGACCCCGACACCCTGCACCACACCCCCATCGGGGTGCTGCGTTCCGTGGACCGGCCGGTCTACGACACGCTGATGGCCGAGCAGCTGGAGACCGCCGTCGAGCAGAACGGCAAGGGCGACCTGTCGGCGCTGCTGGCGGGCGGCGACACCTGGACGGTCGTCGGCTGATCCCCGCGGTGCGGTACGTCCCAGCAGGCCCGGGCCCTCAGGTCCGGGCCTGCGCGTTGCCCCGGCCGGCCGCGGCCCGGGTTTCGTCGTACGCCCGGCGGGCGTCGAGGACCGCGTCCATGCAGCGCTCGGTCCACCCGGCCAGGGCGGCCACCTGCTCGGCGGCCTCGCGGCCGAGGGCGGTGAGCGAGTAGTCGACACGCGGGGGGATCACCGGCTTGGCGTCCCGGTGCACCAGACCGTCGCGCTCCAGGGTCTGCAGGGTCTGGGTGAGCATCTTCTCGCTGACGCGGCCGATGGCCCGGCGCAGCTCACTGAAGCGGTGCGGGCGCTCGCGCAGCGCGATGAGGACGAGGACCCCCCACCGGCTGGTGACGTGCTCCAGGACGAGGCGGTAGGGGCACATCGCCTCACCATCCGCCCTCTGTTCACTTACGGCCATGCCAGTACCTTACTTCAAAGTGGGTACTTTCCAATAGTTAGCGCATCTCCTAGGGTTAGTGGAGTACCCACCCCACAAGGAGTTGTTTCCGCATGAGCATCGTCGTCACCGGAGCCACCGGCCGCCTCGGCCGTCTCGTCATCGACGGGCTGCTGGAAAGGATCCCGGCCGCCGAGGTCGCCGCAGTCGTCCGCGACAAGGACAAGGCCGCCGACCTGGCCGCCCGCGGCGTCGAGCTGCGCGTGGCCGACTACAACGCCCCCGAGACCCTGGCGGGCGCCTTCGCCGCGGGCGACAGGGTGCTGCTGATCTCCGGCAGCGAGGTCGGGCAGCGCGTCGCCCAGCACCGGGCCGTGATCGACGCCGCGAAGGGGGCGGGGGTCGCGCTGCTGGCGTACACCGGCGTCCTGGGCGGCCCGGACGCCGACTTCCTGCTGGCCGCCGAGCACAAGGAGACCGAGCAGGCGATCCTCGGCTCCGGGCTGCCGTACACCTTCCTGCGCAACGGCTGGTACCACGAGAACTACACCGAGAACCTGGCCCCCGTCCTGGCGCACGGTGCCGTCGTACAGAGCGCCGGCGACGGCCGGATCGCCTCGGCCTCGCGCGCCGACTACGCGGCCGCGGCCGTCGCCGTACTGACCGGCGAGGGACACGAGAACACGACGTACGAACTCAGCGGCGACACCGCCTGGAGCTACGCCGAGTACGCGGCCGAGCTGAGCCGGCAGACCGGCAGGGACATCACGTACGACGACGTGTCCGCCGAGACGCACCAGGGCATTCTCGTCGGCGCCGGGCTGCCCGAGCCCTTCGCCGCGATCCTGGTGGACGTGGACCGTGCCATCGGGCGCGGGCTGCTCGCCCGCACCAGCGGTGATCTGGCCCGCCTGATCGGACGCCCGGCCACACCGGTCGCGGACGCCATCGCGGCGGCCCTCAGGGCCTGACGGACGCGCCACCCTCCGGCGCCCCCCTCGCCTGTCATGACCGTATGGCGATACGGGCATGACAGGCGAGGGTGCCCGGCGCTACCGTCGGGGAGGCTGCACGGAGGCAGCCGCGCAAGAGGGAGGTACCGGTGGCCGGGCAGTCGAGGGGCGAGCAGCGGACGGGCCTGTTCAACGGTTTCGCGGCGTACGGCATGTGGGGCCTCGTCCCCGTCTTCTGGCCGCTGCTGAAGCCCGCGGGGGCAGTCGAGATCCTGGCCCACCGGATGGTGTGGTCACTCGCCGTGGTCGGGGTCGCGCTGCTGGTGATGCGGCGCTGGGCCTGGCTCGGCGAACTGCTGCGGCAGCCCCGCAGGCTCGGCCTGATAGCGGTTGCCGCGACGGTCATCACCGTCAACTGGGGTGTCTACATCTGGGCGGTGAACGCCGGCCACGTGGTGGAATCCTCGCTGGGCTACTTCATCAACCCGCTCGTCACCATCGCGCTGGGCGTCCTGATCCTCAAGGAGCGGATGCGGCCGGCGCAGTGGGCCGCGGTCGGCATCGCCCTCGTGGCGGTGCTGGTGCTGACCGTCGGATACGGCCGCCCGCCCTGGATCTCGCTCTGCCTCGCCTTCTCCTTCGGGACGTACGGCCTGGTGAAGAAGAAGGTCGACCTCGGGGGCATCGAGTCCCTGGCCGCGGAGACAGCGATCCAGTTCCTGCCCGCGCTGGCCTATCTGGCGTGGCTGGGCGCCCGCGGCGACGCGACGTTCGCGACGCAGGGCACCGGGCACGCGGCGCTCCTCGCCTCCACCGGCATCGTGACCGCGATCCCTCTCGTCTGCTTCGGCGCGGCCGCGATCCGGGTCCCCCTGTCCACATTGGGCCTCCTGCAGTACCTGGCGCCCGTCTTCCAGTTCCTGCTCGGCATCCTCTACTTCCACGAGGCCATGCCGCCCGAGCGCTGGGCCGGCTTCGCGCTGGTCTGGGTCGCGCTGTCGCTGCTCACCTTCGACGCGCTGCGCACCGCACGCCGGTCGGCGCGCGCGAGGGCCGCGATCCACGCCCGCGGGAACGCCGTCACGCCGGAGACGGTCGACGTCACGGTCGACGTCACCGAGCCCTCTCCGGTATACGAACGTCCGTGACCGAATAACGCTCTTGACGCTCAGTCAGTCCCAGCTTCACCATCCAGGCACCCCATTCACCGTGGAGTCCCCGGACGCCGCTCGCTCCCCTCGTGGCGCCCCGTGGGATCTCCCTGGAATTCGGAGCCCCCCACATGAAGCTCTCCATTCCCGGGCGTGCCTCGGCGGCCTCGGTCGTCGCCGTGGCCTCGCTGCTCGTCGGCGGATCCATAGCCGGGGCGGCCCCCGCCCCCGTGGCAGCGGCCGCCGCACCCGACATCCCGGTGGCCGGCGTCAAGGCCCACCTCACCCAGCTCCAGTCCATCGCCACCGCCAACGGCGGCAACCGCGCGCACGGCCGTACCGGCTACAAGGCGTCCCTCGACTACGTCAAGGCCAAGCTGGACGCGGCCGGATTCACCACGACCGTCCAGCAGTTCACCTCCGGCGGCCGCACGGGCTACAACCTGATCGCCGACTGGCCCGGCGGCGACACCGGCCGGGTCGTCATGGCCGGGTCCCACCTGGACAGCGTGACGTCGGGCCCCGGCATCAACGACAACGGCTCCGGCTCGGCGGCCGTCCTGGAGACCGCGCTCGCCGTCGCCCGCACGAACTACCAGCCCACGAAGCATCTTCGGTTCGCCTGGTGGGGCGCCGAGGAGCTGGGCATGGTCGGCTCGCGGTACTACGTCAACAGCCTCTCCACCACGAACCGTTCGAGGATCAGCGGCTACCTGAACTTCGACATGATCGGCTCGCCGAACCCCGGGTACTTCGTCTATGACGACGACCCCGTCATAGAGCAGACCTTCAAGACCTACTTCACGGGGATCGGCGTCCCCACGGAGATCGAGACCGAGGGCGACGGCCGCTCGGACCACGCGCCCTTCAAGAACGCGGGCATTCCGGTCGGCGGCCTCTTCAGCGGCGCCGACTACATCAAGACCTCCGCGCAGGCCACGAAGTGGGGCGGCACTGCGGGCCGGGCGTTCGACGCCTGCTACCACTCGTCCTGCGACACGTCGTCGAACATCAACGACACGGCGCTGAACCGGCACTCGGACGCGCTGGCGTACGCGGTGTGGGGGTTGTCCGCGTAGGCACGCCGTGTGCGGCCTCCGGGCCGCCGGGGCGAGCCAGGCGGTGAAGCGCGGGCGTGGGCCGGCCGGCCCGCGCCCGCGCTTCACCGCGCGGGTCCGCGGACGAGCCGCCTCACCGGGCCGGTGGCCGCGGGCCGCGGGTGTACGGGTTGTCCGGCAGGGAGCGGGCGCGCTCCGCGAGACGGCCCATGCGGTTACGGGCGCTCTCCAGTTGTTCCAGGTCGTCCGCGGCGGGGCCCTCGTCGGCCGTGAGCTCCGTCCACACGCCGAGCAGATCGCGTCCGAGGTGCAGGCCCTGCAAGGGGTCGCGGACGGCCCGCCAGGCCGCGGCGGCGCTCTGCACGTTGCCGTACGCGGCACCCGGGTCGCCCTGCCGCCTGCGCAGCCGCGCCAGGTCCAGGGACAGGTGGAACGAGCGGAGCGGGTCTCCCGCCAAGTACGCGATGTACGAGGTCAGTTCGCGTAGTTTCAGCACCTCGGGGTGGTCCGGTCCCCAGGTCGCCGACGCCTCCGCGACGGTGCGCTCGGCCAGGCCGGCGGCGTCCTCTGTCCGGCCCTGCCTCACGGCCTCGTTGATCCGCGTCACGGACGCGGCGAACGGGGACGGGGGCGTCGCGTCCGCCGTACCGGCTTCCGCGGCGGGAGCCAGTACCGCTTCGGCCACGGCGTCGAACCCCCGGGCGGGCGTGGGCTTGGGATCGTGCTCCGGCTCGGGCTCCAGGGCGGGCAGGCGCGCGGGAGCCGGGCGGGGCCCTGGATTCCGGCGGAAGTCCGGCGCCCGGCGGGGCTCGGGGGCCGCGGCGGGCGCGGGGTCCTGCGGGGGCACCGGGGTTCCGCCGCGGGTCGGGGTTGCCTGCCACCCGGGGGCGGGCCGGGGCTCGGGTTCGGTCTCCGTCTCGACCATCGGGATGAGCCCGGAGGAGGGGATCACCTTCCACTCGGGCGCGAAGTAGGGCTCGTTCTCCCGCTCGAAGGGGGTGAGGGGGGCGGCGCCCGGGGCGGGGTCGCTGTCGGGTTCCTGGGACAGCGGCCGGGCGGACGGTGCCTTCGGGCCGGGCGCGGGGGCCGGGCCGAACTCGCCCGTCGGCGCGGAGACGGTACCCGGGGCGGGGGCCGGCCCGTCATCTCCGGCCGGTCCTGGCTCGGCGGCTCCCGGCAGCAGCTGCGCGGGGCCCGGCGTTCCCGAGACGGGACGGACGGCGCCCGCGGTGGACTCCGGGAGCGCCCGCAGGACGTAGGTCGCCACGGTCCCGTCGGCCCCCGAAGCCGACGCCGACGCCGACGCCGATTCCGGCTCGGGCTCGGGCGACTCGGAGGCCGCGGGCGCGGACGACGTCTGGGGCTTCGGTTCGGGTACGGCGCGCAGCGGGAACGTCGGTGCGTTCGTGACGCTCGCGGCGGGGGCGGGCGCCGGGGTCTCGTGGTCGGCGGCGAGGGGCGGTGCCGTTGGGTTCGCCGGGCGCTTGCCGGGCACGGCGGGCGCGGGCGGTATGAGGTCACCGGCGGCGGGGCCCACGGACGGAGGCGGAGGCGGAGAGGACGGTAGGGGTGGGGCCGGGGTCCGGGATTCGTCCGACGCGGGGGGAGCCGGGGCCGGCGTCTCGGCCGACGGGGACGGTTCGGAGGGGCTCGACCCGGTTGGCCTGGACGGAGCCGATGCCCCCGGCGCGGGGGTGCCCGGCGCCGGTGAGCCGGTGATGCGTCCGCCGGTGCCCGGGGCCTGGGGGGCAGGCGTCGCCGCAGACGCGGGGGCACCCGACGCGAGCGCTCCCGACACCGGTTCCGGAAGCGCCCGTAGGAGGTGGGTCGCCTTGTCCCTGGTGGGCGGCTTCGGGGCGGACGCGGGGGCGCCGGGCGCGGCGGCTTCCGGCGGAGCGGGAGCCGCGGGGGGCGCGGGGCGCGGCGCGGGCCCGAAGTTCGACGCGGGCGCGAAGTTCGACGCGGGCGCGAGGCCCGGAGCCGGCGTGCAGGCGGCGCCCGGCACGGCCGCAGGGGCCTGCGCGGGTACTCGGGGTATCTCGGGTATCGCGGTTGCCGGGGCGGGCGGCGGGGGCCCCAGACGGACCGGGTTGCCCGCGTACTCGCTGGAACCGTCGACGTACACCTGGAGCGGGACGACGTACCCGATGGTCTCGTCGTGGACCATGGTGAGCACGGGATGGCCCGTGGCGAGGGCGATGCGGTGGAGGTAGTTCAGCACGGCGTCCTGGACGGTCTCGCCGGGGCTCGCGGCGACCGGCATCCCGCCGACCGTCGCGCCCGGAATGCCTGCCGGGGCACTCCCGGACACCGCCACGGCACCCGCGGGCACTGCCTCCGCGCCGCCCCCACCGGAGACGCCCCCACCGGAGACGCCCCCGTCGGTCCGCACTGTCACGCGGACCTCGATCGGCGTCACGCCCGCGCCGGACCTCGCCCCCGGAACCGACGTCGCGGGCGCCTGCCGTCCCCGCTTGGGTTCCCGCTTGTGTTCGCGGCTGAATCGAGACATCGGTTCCCTCACTCGGGTCGGTCAGTGGAGGAAGGGGTGGCGGACGGGGCGGGCGAGGGCGCGGACGGCGGGGTCGCTGCCTCCGCCGGCGTCACCTCCGTCACGCGCCTCGGCTTGCCCGTACCCGAACGCACCAGTTTCAAAAAGCCAGCGGCCCGCCGGCCGGTCCGGGCGGCGGACGGGCCCGGTACCCGCGCGTCCGCGGCCGGTCCCCTGTTCGTACGCATCAACGCCCCCCTTCTCACCTTCACTTGGGCCCCGGCGCGGCCTGCGGAAGAATCCGTTTCGCCCGCCGCGGGCCCCCCTGCCCGACTGGACGCCGGTCGCCGGTTCGCGGTTGTGCGCCGTCGGGAACCGGTCGCCTCGAGGCCCGATCGCGTACCTGTGGTTGAGTCTCCCGGCTCACTCCCGTTTCCTGGGTCACCAGGGCGTCACAGGCTCGTCCCAGGACCCCGCGCCGCGACTCCGGGACCACCCCGGGTGACGGGAGGACCGACGGACGACGATGGAGGGAATGGCGATGCAGGGGATCGCAGGGCAGGGGCCGCAGGGCCCCGAGGTGTGGATACGCGGGCCGGTCGCCGGACCGGACCAGGAGCTGCCGCAGCCCGCCCAAGGCACCGTCACCGCACGCCGGTTCGCCTGGGTGGCCACCCACGGCGGCGCGGGCACCAGCACGCTCGCCACCGTCTTCGGCGGCCATGACGCGGGCCGCAACTGGCCGCGGCCCGAGCAGGGCGACCCGGCTTCGCTGCTCCTCGTGGCGCGTACGCATGCCACGGGACTGCGGGCCGTCTCGCACACCCTGGACACCTTCCGGCGCAGGGACGTGCCGCCGGGACTCGACCTCGACGCCGTCGTCCTGGTCGCCGACGCGCCGGGCCGCCTGCCCCGCCAACTCGCCCAGCACGCCAAGGAGATCGGCGCCACGATCGACGTCTACCAGGTGCCGTGGGTGCCGGCGTGGCGGGTGGGTGACCTTGGCGGGGAGCCGCCGCGCGAGTGCGAAGCGCTGGCCCGTCTGACCGGCGCGGCACCCCCGTCCTCCGGCAGACGGGGCCCCCGCTGACCCCCACAACCCGGAACACGGAACACCGGAGTCCGCCGACAGCCCATGAAGATCGACACGTACCTGTCCCTGTCGGCCGAGGACATCGCCTCGGCCGTACGCGCGCGTGCCGTGAGCGCCGTCGACGTGGTCACGGCCTGCCTCGCGCGACTGGAGGCGGTGGAGCCGGTGCTGTGCGCGTTCACCGAGGTGTGGGGCACGGAGGCGCTGCGCCGGGCCCGCGAGGTGGACGCCCGGATCGCCGCGGGCGAGCGGCCGGCCCTCGCGGGCGTCCCGGTCGGGGTGAAGGGACGCCACGGGCTGCGTACGGCGGCCGGGCTGGTCGCCGCCGGGTGCGTACCCGTGGGGGCGACGTCCGTGCCGGGTCCGGGGACTCCCTGGCAGACCTGGGGGCTCGGGGCGCACGGGCGGACCGTCAACCCCTGGCGGCCCGACCGGACTCCGGGCGGTTCCTCGGCCGGGTCGGCGGCGGCGGTGGCCGCGGGCGTGGTGCCGATGGCGACCGGCAGCGACGGCGCCGGGTCCGTCCGTATCCCCGCCGCGTGGTGCGGTGTCCTCGGCCTCAAGACCACCAACGGCCGCCTCCCGTCGGCGGACCGTACGGGGCTCACGGCGGCCGGCGTCCTCACCCGGCACGCGTCCGACCTGGCGGCGTACTGGCGGGTCGTGTCCGGCACCCCCGCGCAGTCCGGCCCCGAGGACCACACCTCGCCCCCACCCTTCTTTCCGCCGGCCGGCGCGGCAGACCCGCCCCCGCGCCCCTCCTCCGAACGCCGTGCGGCGTATCCGCGCCCCCTCTCCGAAGCCCGCGCCGCGCACCCGCGCCCGCGTACGGATCCGGCCAACCTTCCCGTCACCGACCCGCCCCGCGTACCGGCGGGAGTCCCCGATGCCCCGGCTCCCGTCACCGCCGTCTGGTCCCCCGGTCTCGGTCTCGGCGGGACCGGCGCGGAGGCGGGCGCCCTCGCGGCCGTCGCATACGGGGCGGTGGAACGGCTGGTCCGCGCCGGGGTCGTACGGCTCGTGCCCGGGGACGTACGGCTGGTGGATCCCGGTCCCGCCTGGCTGGCGCTGCGCACGCCCGGGGCCGGTCCCGACGTCGCCCGGCCGGTCCGGGAGGAGAACGACCGGCGGCTCGCCGGGGTCTTCGCCCGGGCCGAACTGCTGCTGACCCCCGTCACCCCGAACGCGCCGCACGGCCACGACGGTCCGGGCGACCGCTACTCCACCGCCCTCACCTGGGCGTTCAACCTCAGCGGTCACCCCGCGGCGAGCGTTCCGGCGGGTTTCGGTCCCGACGGCTGCCCGGCCGGCCTCCAGCTGGTGGCCCGGCACGGCGGGGAGCCCCTGCTGCTGGCCGTCGCGCGTGCCGCCGAGGGCCTGGCCGGCCTCCGCTCCCCCGTGCCCCCTGCCGGGGTCACGCTCCCGGACGTCTGACCGTCGACAGCAGGCACAGACGGCACGCGCCCCACTGGCCCGTTCTCGGCACTCAGTGACAGTTATCCTTGCGCGTGCATATACTGCGTATGCATGTAATCGTCGTATGCCGAGCATCCGGAGGGCCGCCCCATGTCCCGCTCCTTCCTCTTCCTTCTGGGCAGCAGCCGCCCCGACGGCAATACGGAACTGCTGGCCCGCCGCGCCGCCGAGCAACTGCCCGCCGACGTGGAACAGCGCTGGCTGAGCCTCGCCGACCATCCGCTCCCCGACTTCGAGGACCTGCGTCACGACAGCGATCACGTCCGGCCCACCGAGGGCGCGGCCGGCCTGCTCCTCGACGCCACCCTCGCGGCGACGGACGTCGTCATCGCCTCGCCGCTGTACTGGTACACGCTGTCCGCACCGGTCAAGCGCTACCTGGACTACTGGTCGGGCTGGCTGCGTACGCCGGGCGTCGATTTCAAGGAGACGCTGACCGGCCGCACCCTGTGGGGTGTCACGGCGCTGGCGCACACGGAGGAGGTGGTGGCGGACCCGCTGGTCGGCGCGCTGAACAACTCGGCCGCGTACCTGGGCATGCGCTTCGGCGGGGTCCTCCTCGGGAACGGCAGCAAGCCGGGTGACGTACTGCACGACTCCGCGGCGCTGGCCCGGGCGAAGACGTTCTTCGCGCGGGAGGCCCCGCTCGCCCGCTTCCCCTACGAGGTGCCCGGGGAAACGGCCGCCTGAGGACGGGCCCGGCCTACGCCGTGATGTCCTTCCCCGTGAACCGCGCCCAGGCCGCGGAACCGAACACGGCCGCGTACAGGGCCTGCAGTTCAAGATTGCGGATCATGTCCTCCCAGTACACCGGCTCCCGCATGAGGTCGGCGAAGGACAGCCAGTAGTGCGAGAAGAAGTAGGGCTGGAGGGCGTGCAGTTGGGGGATCTGGTCGAGGATCTGGACGGTGACGAGGAGGCCGACCGTCGTCGCCATCGCCGCGATGCCGCTGTTGGTCAGCGTCGAGACGAACAGGCCGAGCGCCGCCGTTCCGGTCAGTGAGGCGGCGACGGCCAGCGCGATGAGCAGGGCCCTGCCGAAGCCCTCGGCGAGGCTGATCCGGGTCCCGGAGATCGTCGTCAGCTCCCCGAGCGGGAAGAGGAGGGCGCCCGCCGCGAGCGCCGAGACGGTCACCACGAGGGTCGCGGCCAGGCAGAACGTCAGCACCGTCGCGTACTTGGTGACCAGCAGGCGGGTGCGGCCCGCGGGGGCGACCAGCAGATAGCGCAGGGTGCCCGCGTTCGCCTCGCCGGCGACGGCGTCGCCCGCGACGACACCGACCGCCATCGGCAGGAAGAAGGGAAGCGTCGCGGCGAGCGCCGTGAACACAAGGAACAGGCCGTTGTTGGTGATCTGCGAGATGAACGCCGGGCCCTCGCCGCCCCCGCCGCCCGCCGCCGAGCCGTCACTGGTCTCGATCCTGACGGCGACACCGATGAGGACGGGCACGGCCGCCAGCACGGCCAGCAGCGCGATCGTCCGCCAGCGCCGGAAGGTGGTGACCAGCTCGCTGCGGAACAGTCCGAGCGTCCACAGCGCGCCCGGTTTCCGTACGGTGCGGTCGCCGGCCGCAGGGGCCGCCGCCTCAGCCCGCGACATCGAAGCCCTCCCCCGTCAGTGCCACGAACGCGTCCTCCAGGGACGCCCGCTCCACCCCGAAGCCGCGCACCCGCACGCCCGCCGTGACCAACGCTGCGTTCAGTTCGGCCGGTTCACGCTCCGGAGGCTCCGCGCTCACCCCGGTGTCCGTCACCACGAGATCCGTGACGCCCTGTTCCTTCAGCACCCGCGCCGCCTCGCCGGTGTCGGGGGTGGTCACCACGAGGCGCCCTCGCGCACCCGCCGCCAGCTCCGCCACCGGACCCTGGATGATCAGCCGGCCCCGGGCCATCACGGCCGCGTGCGTGCACACCTGCTCGATCTCGTCGAGGAGGTGCGAGGAGAGGAAGACGGTGGCGCCGTCGGACGCCAACTCCCGTACCAGGGAACGGATCTCGCGCATGCCCTGCGGGTCCAGGCCGTTGGTCGGCTCGTCGAGGACGAGCAGCCGCCGGGGCTGCAGGAGCGCGGCGGCGAGTCCCAGCCGCTGCTTCATGCCCAGGGAGTACGCCTTCGCCTTCTTGCCCGCGGCGGCGGTGAGGCCGACCCGGTCGAGCGCGGTCGCGACGCGGGTGCGCCGGGTGCGCGGGTCGGCGGTCGGGTCGGCGGCGTCGTACCGCAGGAGGTTGTCGCGCCCGGACAGGAACCCGTACAGGGCCGGGCCCTCGATGAGGGCGCCCACCTGCGGGAGCACGGCGCGCGCGGCGCGGGGCATCGGCTGCCCCAGCACGCGCGCCGTGCCGGACGTCGGGGCGATCAGGCCCATCAGCATGCGGATGGTGGTGGTCTTGCCCGAGCCGTTCGGCCCGAGGAAGCCGAAGACACTGCCCGCCGGGACGCTCAGATCGAGACGGTCGACGGCGAGCTGTCCGCCGCGGTAGCGCTTGGTGAGCGCGCGGGTGGCGATCACCGCGTCCACCGGTCCGGGCTCCGCGGCGGACGGCTCCTCCATGCGTTCCCTCGATTCGTCGGTCCCCGGCCCGCGGGACGCGGACCTACTTCGCGGCGGCGTCGGCCGCCTTCACCAGCGCTTCCTTGGTGACGGCGCCGGCGTACACCTGACCGTCGTCCGTGATCAGCGCGTTGACCAGCCGGGTCGAGAAGACCGTGCCCGAGCCGAACTTCCCGCTGACGTGGTCGCCGAGGGAGTTCAGGAAGCCGGAGACGTCACCGTTGCCGGAGGACTCCGACGGCATGCCCTGACCGCCCGTGTCGAACCGGGCGATCGTGGTCCAGCCCTCGCCGATGGTCTTCAGCCCGTCGAGGCCCTCGGCGAGGTCCTCGTCGGACTTCGGGGAGGACTGCGGGGAGGACTTCGGCGCGGAATGCGGCGCGGACTTCGGCCCCTTCGAGCCGGCCCCGGTGTCGCCCTCGGTGACCTTCGCGCCCTTCGGCGGGGTGAAGTCGAAGGTCGACGCAGCCGGCTTCGCGAAGTCGACCCGGGTGAAGCCGGCGTCCACGACCGCCGAGCCGCCGCTCGCCGGGGTCAGCGTGAACTTCAGCGGCGTACCGGTCTTCGCGTCGACGGCGACGGTGATCGCGCCGACCGTGGAACCGGACTGCTTCGGCTTGACGACCAGCCGGTACGCGTCCCGGCCGGCGACCTGTGCGGTGCCGTCGACGGTCACCGACGTGGTCTTGTCGACCGCCTTCAGCGCCTCCTCGGCCAGCTTCTGGGGCGTGGCCGGGACGTCCTCGGGCGCCTCGGACTTCTTCGCGCCCTCAGGAACGGTCGAGTGGTAGACCTCGTTCGACTTGCTGTCGTAGGCCCAGACGTCCGCGCCGTTGTGGATGACGCTGTACTCGGCCGCCTTGTCCAGCAGCGAGACCTTGCCCCTGTCGGGGCCGTCGGCCGCGACGCGCAGGGTGTGCGTGCCGGAGGCCAGCTCCATGAGCTTGGACGACGGGTCGGCGGAGGAGCCACCGCCCCGGCCGGCCGCCCCCGGGGCGAAGCTGCTCTCCAGACCGCCCAGGTCGGGCAGCCCGAGGTCGGTGCTGATCTTCACCGTGCCGGACAGCCGCTGGGTGTCCGACTTCGCGATCTTCTCGATGAGTTGCTGAGCGGTGATCTTCGGCAGGTCGGGGTCGCCGGAGTCGGCGAGCGCCGGGACGAGCCCGATGGTCGCCGCCGCCACCCCCACCACCGCGACCGGGACGACGTACCGCGCGGCCTTGCGCCGGCCCGCGCTCACGTCGTCGGCCTCGTGGGCCAACGGGTCCTCGGATGCGTACGGTGTCATGTGTGCCCTTACCTCCGTCATCGGCGGCGGCCTTCAGTCACTGTCCTCGTCCACCCCTGCGCCGCCATTCTCACCCGAATTGATGAGGAGTGGTGCTTTCCATCTGACCAAATCCGCCGGGAAGAAGCGTCAGACCCCGGGCTCAACTCCGTGTACTGCTGCGGTATGACACGCAGGGGCGGTGTCTCCCCCGACCCGTAGGGGTCGTGCGGGGCAGACACCGCCCGTGGGACCGGCACACCCTGTCCGCGCTGCAAGAACACGTAGTAGGTCGGGTAGGGGACCGGATTCCGCACTCAAGGTGATCAGAGCACCCGCGTCACGGGCGCTCGGGTGCGTCCGGCGCGCAGGGACTCGGATACGTCGTCCGGCACGCAGGGGCTCGGATACGTCCGGCGCGCGCTCGGGTGCGTCCGGCGCAGGGACGAGCGCGCGGGTGACGCGAGGGCGCAGCCCGAGGCGCAGGGCGGAGGCGGAGGCGGGGCCCTCACCGGTCCGCGGGCGGGCGGGCCGGTCAGCCCGCCCGGTGCACCACCGCGTCGCACAGCTCCAGGAGCGCCGCCTTGGCATCGCACTCCACCAGCGGCGCCAGCGCGGCCCGCGCGTCCTCGGCGTACCGCACGGTGTCCCGGCGGGCCTGCTCCAGCGCGGGATGCGCCCGCAGGCGGGTCAGCGCCTCGGCGTGCCGGGCGTCGTCCGTGAGGTCGGAGTCGAGCAGCTCGCACAGGGCGATGTCCTCGGCGAGCCCGAGGCGCTCCACCCGCTCGCGCAGCCGCAGCACCGGCAGCGTGGGGATGCCCTCGCGGAGGTCGGTCCCGGGCGTCTTGCCCGACTCGTGCGAGTCGGACGCGATGTCCAGGACGTCGTCGGCGAGCTGGAAGGCGACGCCGAGCCGCTCGCCGTACTGCGTGAGCACGTCCACGACCGTGTCGTCGGCGCCCGACATCATCGCGCCGAAACGGCAGGCCACGGCGACCAGCGAGCCGGTCTTGCCGCTGAGCACGTCGAGGTAGTGGTCGATCGGGTCGCGCTCGTCACGGGGGCCGGCGGTCTCCAGGATCTGGCCGGTGACCAGGCGTTCGAACGCCCCGGCCTGGACCCGGACGGCCTCCGGGCCGAGGTCGGCCAGGATGTGGGAGGCGCGGGCGAAGAGGAAGTCGCCGGTGAGGACGGCGATCGAGTTGCCCCAGCGGGTGTTGGCGCTGGGCACCCCGCGGCGCACCTCCGCCTCGTCCATCACGTCGTCGTGGTAGAGCGTCGCGAGGTGGGTGAGCTCGACGACCACGGCCGAGGGCACGATGCCCGGCGCGTAGGGGTCCCCGAACTGGGCGGCGAGCATCACGAGCAGCGGCCTGAACCGCTTTCCGCCGGCCCGCACGAGGTGCTGGGCGGCCTCCGTGATGAAGGGGACCTCGCTCTTGGTGGCTTCGAGCAAGCCCTCTTCGACAGCCGTCAGTCCGGCCTGGACATCGGCTTCGAGAGCCTGGTCCCGCACGCTCAGCCCGAAAGGCCCGACGACGGTCACGAGAGGTTCTCCTGTCTGCTGACGATCACATGGCGAACTCGGTCGATCATTCGGTCGATGACACGGTTTGTCGATGTGTCGCTGCCATCACTCAAGTCAGCGTATCCGGTCACGTTTCGATCACCACGAGCGCCCACCGCCCCCGTCCACGACTTCCCTCCCCCAGCGGGCGCAGTCATGCCCGGGCGATACGGCATCACGGACGGTATGTTCTTGATCACCCGATACGTCCTGACCTGTACCGAACCCACCGGAAGGCTCTCGTGCCGCGACGCGCCGCCGCCACCCGGCACGCCACGCGGCCCGAGGCCCTCCACTCCCCGAGGTCACCGCGATGAGCACGCACATCCGTACGTCGTTCCCCTACGAGACGGCGCACGAGGACGTCCTGATCCCGCTGCCGGACGGGACACGCCTGTACGCGCGCGTGTGGCGTCCGGTCACCGACGAGCCGGTCCCGGCGCTCCTCGAATACCTCCCGTACCGCCTGACGGACTGGACCGCGCCCCGCGACTGGCAGCGCCACCCCTGGTACGCGGGGCACGGCTACGCCTCGGTGCGGGTGGACGTCCGCGGGCACGGCAACTCGGAGGGCCTGCCGGCGGACGAGCAAACGCAGGTGGAGGCGGCCGACGGGGCCGAGGTCGTCCACTGGCTCGCGGCCCAGCCGTGGTGCAGCGGGCGGGTCGGCATGTTCGGCCTCTCCCGGGGCGGCTTCGGCTCCCTCCAGGTCGCGGCCCTCGCGCCCGAGCCGCTCAGGGCCGTGGTCGCGGTCTGCTCGACGGACGACGGCTACGACAACGACCGGCACTACCTGGGTGGTTCCGTCCTGGCCTGCGACCTGCACGGCCGGGCTGCGGCCATGCTCGCCTTCGCCTCCCGGCCGCCGGACCCGCGCTACGTCGGTCAGGTGATGTGGCGCGACATGTGGGTGAGACGGCTGGAGGCCGTGAGCCCCTCCGTCCACACCTGGCTGGAGCACCAGACGCGGGACGCCTACTGGCGGCGCGGCAGCGTGCGCGAGGACTACGGGTCGGTCAGGGCCGCGGTGCTCGCGGTCGGCGGCTGGCACGACCCGTACCGGGACACCGTCCTGCGCCTGGTCGAACACCTTCCGGCGAACCGCGTGCGCGGGCTGATCGGCCCCTGGTCGCACCAGTACCCCGACCGGGGGCTGCCGCCCGGCCCGGCGATCGGCTTCCTCCAGGAGACGCTGCGCTGGTGGGACCACTGGCTGAAACCCCGCCCCGACGGGGGTGCCACCCCGGCCGGTGGCGGCACCGGTGTCCTGTCCGAACCGCTCCTGCGCGCGTACATCAGCGACTCGCACGTCCCGGCCACGGTGTATCCGGCCCTGCCCGGCCGTTGGGTCGGGGAGGACGCCTGGCCCTCGCCGTCGGTGACACCGGTGTCGTACGCGCTGCGGGGCGTGCCCGTGCCGGTGCGCTCTCCGCTGCACACCGGGCTGGACGCCGGCCGCTTCCTGCCCCTCGGCAACGACGCCGACCTGCCGCCGGACCAGCGGGACGAGGACGCGAAGTCGGCGTGCTTCGAGTTCGAGGTGCGGGAGGAGACCTGGGTGCTGGGGCGGCCGGGGGTCCGTCTGCGGCTGACCTCGCCGGTGCCGCGCGGGCAGGTGATCGCGCGGCTCTGCGACGTGTTCCCGGACGGGGCGTCGACGCTCGTCACGCGCGGCGTGCTGAACCTCTCCGCCCGCGAGGGCACGGACCGGGCGGTGGAGTGGCCGCCCGGCGCGACCCGGGACGTGACGTTCGAGCTGAGCGCCATCGGTCACGCCTTCCCGCCGGGGCACCGCATCCGGCTCGCGGTCTCCTCGGCGTACTGGCCCTGGGTCTGGCCGCAGCCGGGCTCGGACGCCGGCTTCACGCTGCACCCGGACGGCAGTTCGCTCGAACTGCCCGTACGCGCCCGGGAGTCGGACCCCTCGATCACTTTCGAGGAGCCGGAGGAGTCGGAGCCGCTGGGCGCCGTCGTACCGGCGACTCTGGACGAACCCCGCCCGCAACGGCTGGTCGTGCGCGATGTCGCCGCGGGCACCTGGCGACTGGAGGTGGACCCCGGCCTCGGCGGCACCCGTGTGTACCCCGACGGCCTCGAGGTCACGGAGGACGCCCTGGAGACGTACACGACCGGCCAGCGGGATCCCCTGTCCGCCCGCACCCGCTCGGACTGGTCGATCCGCTTCCACCGGCCGGACACCTCCTGGGACGCACGCGTGGAGACCCACTCCCAAATCACCTGTGAGGCGGGTGAGTTCTTCACCTCGGACGAGGTGATCTGCCGGGACGGGGACGAGGTCGTCTTCCACCGGACGTGGGAGAGGCGCATCCCGCGCACGGCGGGCTGAGGCCTGTCCGAGCCTCCCGGCGGGAGTCGGCCCGGCCCGGAGCGGGCCGCCCGGCGGGCCGCCCGCTCCCGGCGGCCCGCCCGGTCACCGCGCCACCTGGCCGCCAGTAATGCCCGAGTTGCCTGCTTTAAATCCCCTTTCATGGCGCTTGTTGGCGTGAAATGGGTCACGCTCAAATCGATCTTTTGGCCGGCCCTGCCGGACAAGTCTCCCTTTGCTAAAGGCAAGTTGAGTTTCACGTTCCGGTCTAATCGGACCATTTCCCCCCTGGTCAGAGGTAGATCAAATGCCGTGTCAGGGGAAATCGGGCCTTGTTTCGGACATGTGCTCTCGCATACGTTCACGTCGATCCGAGCGGACCCGCCTAATCCTGCCGCCGCTCGGTGACCCCACCCACCCACGCACGGCAGGAGCGGGGGACCCAGGTAAGCCGCCGGTCCGGATCACCGGAACGGCTCGGGGTTAAGTCGCATGTCACCGTGCGGCCGGGCACCTCCCAGCCCGAACCCGACAGCTCACCTCGCAGGCATCGGAGAGGAAGAGTTTCGCCATGGCCGTTCGAGGCAAGCACCGTCGTCCCGGAAACAACGCACTCACCCGCGGGCTCATCGCCGCCGGAACGGGCGGAGCCGCACTCGCGCTCCCCCTCGTCGGCGCCACCGTCGCGCAGGCGGCGCAGCCGACGCAGGCCGTCCGGTCCGTACCGGCCGCGGTCCCGCAGGTCCAGCTCGTCACCTACAAGGTGGCCCTGGGCGACACCCTGGCCAAGATCGCGCGTGAGCACACCGAGAACAGCGACTGGAAGAAGCTGTACGAGGCCAACCGCGCGGTCATCGGCAGCGACCCGTCGCTGATCCGCCCGGGCCTGAAGCTGACGGTCGGCACGAAGACCGTCAAGGGCGCCACGACCGGCACCACCACGGCCGCCAAGTCCGCCGTCACCCCCGCGTCCGCGAAGACGTACGCCAACAACCTGGACGGCTGGATCAAGGAAGCCCTGGACATCATGTCCCAGAAGGGCATCCCGGGCAGCTACGACGGCATCTACCGCAACATCATGCGCGAGTCGTCGGGCAACCCGCAGGCCATCAACAACTGGGACTCCAACGCGGTGGCCGGCACCCCGTCCAAGGGTCTCCTCCAGGTCATCGACCCGACCTTCGCCGCGTACCACGTGGACGGCACCTCGATGGACCCGTACGACCCCGTCGCGAACATCACGGCGGCCTGCAACTACGCGGCCGACAAGTACGGTTCGATCGACAACGTCTTCGGCGCGTACTGATCACCGCTCGGGGCCCCGCGCACTGAGTCCTCGTACGGGGCCCCTGCGTACTGATTACCGCGCGGGGCCCCCGCCTACCGGGCCCCGCGCAGGACCGCGCCGGGCGCTCCCCGCCCGACGGCGTCCGCCCTTCCCCGGTCCCCAGGGCCGGGGAACAGCCGTTCCAGGACGACCGCGATGCCGTCCTCCTCGTTCGAGAGGGTGATCTCGTCGGCCACCGCCCTGAGTTCGGGATGGGCGTTGGCCATGGCGACGCCGTGGGCGGCCCAGTCGAACATGGGTATGTCGTTCGGCATGTCGCCGAAGGCGATCGTGGCCGACGCCGGCAGACCGAGGTGCCCGGCGGCGAGCGCGAGGCCCGTCGCCTTGGTCACGCCGCATGGCTGGAGTTCGACGGTGCCGGGTCCCGACATGGTGACGGTCGCCAGGGAACCGACCGTCGCCCTGGCCGCCGACGCCAACTCGTCGTCGGACAGGAAGGGATGACGGAGCAGTACCTTGCTGATCGGTTCCGCCCAGAGGTCGTCGCGCCGCAGCACCCGTACCGCGGGCAGCGTCGGGTGCGGCATGAGGTAGCCCGGTTCGATGAGCGTGAGCCCGTCCACCCCGTCCTGGTCCACGGCGGCGAAGACCTGCCCGACCTCGGCCTCGATCTTGCCGAGCGCGGTCTCGGCCAGCTCCCGGTCGAGGGTCACCGACCACAGCAGACGGCCGGACCCGGCGTCGTAGAGCTGCGCGCCCTGGCCGCACACCGCGAGCCCTGTGCCGCCGAGTTCGTCGAGCAGCGGGCGCACCCTCGGCGCCGGGCGTCCGGTCACCACGAGATGCCGGCCGCCCGCCTCGGCCACCCTGGCCAACGCGGCACGCGACCGGTCGGAGAGCGTGTCGTCGCCGCGGAGCAGCGTTCCGTCCAGGTCAGTGGCGATGAGTGAATATGCAGTCGGAGCGGCCATGATCCGAAGAATACGGATCCCGCGCCCCAACGGCCCGGCGGGAACCGGACGACGTCCGGTATCCCGGCAGCAACGCCGGTCCCCGCACGGGATCACACGCCGCGCATCACCGGGTCCGTACGAAGCGGCCGCTGCGGGTGCCTTCGGCGCAGGGGGCAGCCGCCCCTGCCCGGCACGGCCCGACCCGACATTGTGAACTCTTCGGACGCGGTGCGCGGTCCGTCACGGGACCTGCCTCCGCTCGCCTCTGCCACGTAACGTGTGCCGCGACCACCTGGAACGCGTAGAACACCTGGATCGACGCGTGACACACATGGATCACCGGCGAGCACGAAAGCGAGGCAGCACCCGATGCCCCCCTTCGACGTCCCCGAGGGCGACCCCTTCGGTCCGCACAATCTTCCGTACGGCGTGTTCTCCCCAGCGGGTTCCGGCGGCTCCGCGGAGGGCTCTAGCCGTGCTCCGTCCTCCGGCGCGCGACGGGTGGGCGTCCGGCTCGGCGACCGCGTGCTCGACGCGGGCGCCGCGGCACGGGCGCTCGGCTCCCCCTACGAGACCCTGCTCGCGCGGCCGACCCTCAACCCCCTGCTCGCCGCGGGCCGCACCGCCTGGTCGGACGTGCGGCGCGCGCTCACCGCGTGGGTGACGGTCCCGGCGCACCGGGAGACGATCGAGCCGCTGCTGTACCCGCTGTCCGAGGTGACCCTGCACCTGCCCTTCGAGGTGGCGGACTACGTCGACTTCTACGCCTCCGAGAACCACGCCCGCAACGTCGGACAGATCTTCCGCCCGGACGCGGAGGACTCCCTCACCCCCAACTGGAAGCACCTCCCGATCGGTTATCACGGGCGGTCAGGCACGGTCGTCGTGTCGGGGACCGACGTGATCCGTCCGTCGGGCCAGCGCAAGGCACCCGCGGACGCCGCGCCGGTCTTCGGCCCGTCCGTCCGCCTGGACATCGAGGCGGAGGTCGGCTTCGTCGTCGGCGCGCCCTCCGCCCCGGGCGCCTCCGTCCCCCTGTCGGCGTTCCGCGACCACGTCTTCGGCCTCTGCCTCCTCAACGACTGGTCGGCGCGCGACATCCAGGCCTGGGAGTACGTCCCGCTCGGCCCCTTCCTCGGCAAGTCGTTCGCCACCTCGGTGTCGGCGTGGATCACTCCGCTCGACGCGCTGGAGGAGGCGCGGGTGGCGCCGCCGGAGCGCACGCACCCGCTGCTGCCCTACCTGGACGACGCCTCGGAGGACCCCGGCGGCTACGACCTGCGGATCTCCGTCGCGATCAACGGCCATCCGGTCTCCGAGCCGCCGTTCTCCAGCATGTACTGGACGGCGGCGCAGCAACTGACGCACATGACGGTCAACGGGGCGTCCCTGCGGACCGGCGACCTGTACGGCTCCGGGACGGTGAGCGGTCCCACGGAACGCGAGCGCGGTTCCCTGCTGGAGCTGACCTGGAACGGCCGCGACGCCCTCGAACTCCCCGACGGCACCCGGACGTTCCTGGAGGACGGCGACGAGGTGACCCTCACGGCCTGGGCGCCGGGGCCGGGCGGGACCCGGGTGGGCCTCGGCGAGGTGACCGGCAGGGTCGTACCGAAGAACTGACCTCGGCCGGTCGGCGGGGCGTGTCCTGCCCCGCCCGCCGCCGTCACATCCAGTCCTCCGGCTCCGGCTCCGGCTCCGGCTCCTCGTCCATCTCGGGCCAGTCCGGGTCGGGGGCGCCGACGGAACCGGAGCGCCGGCCGGAGTCCAGGCTCGGTGCGGAACCGGTGCTCCGGCCGGGTTCCGAACCGGAGTCCGGGCCGGGAGTGGCAGCGGCGGCCGTCGCACCAGGGCCGGGTTCGGCGGCCGGAGCGTCCACGGACGCGAGCGCCGCGAGGACTCCCTCCCCGTACGTCGCCAGCTTCTTCTCGCCGACGCCGCTGATCCCGCCCAGCTCCGCGACCGAGGCCGGGGCCGCGGTGGCGATCTCCCGGAGGGTGGCGTCGTGGAAGATGACGTACGCCGGGACGCCCTGCTCCTTCGCCTGGGCCGCGCGCCAGGAGCGCAGCGCCTCGAAGACGGGGACCAGCTCGGCGGGCAGCTCGGCCACCGCGGCCCTGGACTTCCTCTCCCCCCGGCCGGAACCGGACCGGGACGTGACCGGCTTCGGCGCCTCCTTGCGCAACGGCACCTGGCGCTCGCGCCGCAGCACCGTCCCGCTGGCCTCGGTCAGCACCAGCGTGCCGTAGTCCCCCTCGACCGCGAGCAGGCCCTGGGCCAGCAGCTGACGGACGACACCGCGCCATTCGGCCTCCGAGAGCTCCTCGCCGATGCCGAACACGGACAGCTGGTCGTGGTCGAACTGGATCACCTTGGCCGTCCGCCGGCCCAGCAGGATGTCGACGATCTGGACCGCCCCGAACTTCTGCCCCCGCTCCCGCTGCAACCGGACGATCGTCGAGAGCAGCTTCTGCGCGGCGACCGTGCCGTCCCAGGTCTCCGGCGGGGCCAGGCAGGTGTCGCAGTTGCCGCAGCGGTCCGCCTGGGGGTCCTGGCCGAAGTAGGCGAGGAGCTGGGAGCGCCGGCACTGGACGGTCTCGCACAGCGCCAGCATCGAGTCCAGGTGGGCGGCCGCCCGGCGGCGGAACGCCTCGTCGCCCTCGCTGCCCTGGATGAGCTTGCGCTGCTGCACCACGTCCTGCAGCCCGTACGCCATCCAGGCCGTGGACGGCAGTCCGTCGCGGCCCGCGCGGCCCGTCTCCTGGTAGTACCCCTCGACGGACTTGGGGAGGTCGAGGTGGGCGACGAACCGCACGTCCGGCTTGTCGATGCCCATGCCGAAGGCGATGGTCGCGACGACGACGAGCCCCTCCTCCCGGAGGAAACGCGACTGGTGCGCCGCGCGGGTGCCCGCGTCGAGCCCCGCGTGATAGGGCACCGCCTCGATCCCGTTGCGCGAGAGGAACTCGGCCGTCTTGTCGACCGAGTTGCGCGAGAGGCAGTAGACGATGCCCGCGTCGCCCGCGTGCTCCTCGCGCAGGAAGGACAGCAGCTGCTTCTTGGGGTCGGCCTTGGGGACGATGCGGTACTGGATGTTGGGCCGGTCGAAGCTCGCCACGAAGTGACGGGCGTCCGGCATGCCCAGACGCTGGGTGATCTCCCGGTGCGTCGCGTGGGTGGCCGTCGCGGTCAGCGCGATGCGGGGGACGTCGGGCCAGCGCTCGCCCAGCAGGGAAAGGGCCAGGTAGTCGGGGCGGAAGTCGTGACCCCACTGGGCCACGCAGTGCGCCTCGTCGATCGCGAAGACCGAGATCTTCGCACGCGACAGCAGATCCAGCGTGCCCTGAAGGCGCAGCCGCTCCGGAGCCAGATAGAGCAGGTCCAGCTCTCCGGCCAGGAACTCCGCCTCCACCACGCGCCGCTCGTCGAAGTCCTGCGTGGAGTTCATGAACCCGGCGCGCACACCGAGTGCCCGCAGCGCGTCCACCTGGTCCTGCATCAGCGCGATGAGGGGGGAGACGACGACCCCGGTGCCCGGTCTGACGAGGGCCGGGATCTGGTAGCACAGGGACTTGCCGCCGCCGGTCGGCATCAGGACGACGGCATCACCGCCGGCGACCACGTGGTCGATGACGGCTCCCTGCTCGCCGCGGAAGGCCTCGTACCCGAAGACCCGGTGCAGCGTGGCCAGTGCCTCGCTCACCGCCGGTCCCGCCGGTCCCGCCGGTCCCGCCGTCACGTCCGCTCCGGTCACCACAGCTGTCCCGCCCATCCCGCTCATCGCCCGTCGTCCCCCGTATGTCGTGCTTCGCCCACGACAGCCACCATAGGGCTACGCACCGACAGCCCCGGCAGTTGTCCACAGGCTGCGACCGTTCCGTTCCGTTGCGCCACGCACAGGTGTTCCACCAACACCGCGGGGCGGCGCGCGCACGGGCGGCTCCGGTCCTCCGTGCCGCCGTACGCGCGCGGTCCGGGGCCCCGTACGCGCGCGGGCCCCGGTCCTCCGAGGGGAGGCCGGGCCCCGGCACGCAACGCGGTCGCTCTAGCGGACGAAGACTCCCGCCTGGCCCGCCAGGTCCAGGAAGTACTGGGGCGCCACACCCAGCACCAGCGTGACCGCCACGCCGACCGCGATCGCCGTCGTGGTCAGCGGCGACGGCACGGCGACCGTCGGGCCCTCCGGGCGCGGCTCGCTGAAGAACATGAGCACGATCACCCGGATGTAGAAGAAGGCCGCGATCGCCGACGAGATCACACCGACCACGACGAGCGCGCCCGCGCCGCCTTCCGCCGCCGCCTTGAACACGGCGAACTTCCCGGCGAACCCGGAGGTCAGCGGGATACCGGCGAAGGCCAGCAGGAAGACCGCGAACACGGCCGCCACCAGCGGGGACCTGCGTCCGAGGCCCGCCCACTTGGACAGGTGCGTGGCCTCGCCGCCCGCGTCCCTGACCAGGGTGACGACCGCGAAGGCACCGATCGTCACGAACGAGTACGCGCCCAGGTAGAAGAGCACGGACGAGACGCCGTCGGGCGTCGTCGCGATGACACCCGCGAGGATGAAGCCCGCGTGCGCGATGGACGAGTACGCGAGGAGCCGCTTGATGTCGGTCTGGGTGATCGCGACGATCGCGCCGCCCAGCATGGTGACGACCGCGACGCCCCACATGACCGGCCGCCAGTCCCAGCGCAGCCCCGGCAGGACCACGTACAGGAGGCGGAGCAGGGCGCCGAACGCGGCCACCTTGGTCGCCGCCGCCATGAAGCCGGTGACCGGGGTGGGCGCGCCCTGGTAGACGTCCGGGGTCCACATGTGGAACGGCACCGCGCCGACCTTGAACAGCAGTCCCATGACGACCATGGCGACGCCGATGAGCAGCAGCGCGTCGTTGCCCATGGTGCCGGCGAGCGCGGGATCGACGTTCCGCACGGTGCCGTCGACGACCTGCGCGACGGTCGCGTACGACACCGAGCCCGCGTAGCCGTACAGCAGGGCGATGCCGAACAGGGTGAACGCGGAGGCGAAGGCGCCGAGCAGGAAGTACTTGACCGCGGCCTCCTGCGACAGGAGCCGCTTGCGGCGCGCCAGGGCGCACAGCAGGTACAGCGGGAGCGAGAAGACCTCCAGGGCGACGAACAGCGTCAGCAGGTCGTTCGCCGCCGGGAAGACCAGCATGCCCCCGATCGCGAAGAGCAGGAGCGGGAACACCTCGGTGGTGGTGAACCCGGCCTTCACGGCGGCCTTCTCGCTGTCGCTGCCGGGCACGGACGCGGCCTGCGCGGCGAAGGAGTCGACGCGGTTGCCGTGCGCCTCCGGGTCGAGCCGCCGCTCGGCGAAGGTGAAGACGCCGAGCAGTCCGGCCAGCAGGATCGTGCCCTGAAGGAACAGGGCGGGGCCGTCGACGGCGATGGCGCCCATGGCGGCGATGTGCGCCTTCGTCGTGCCGTACCCGCCGGCCGCGAGCGCCACGACCGCGGCGAAGGCGGCGGCGAGCGCGACGACGGACAGGAACACCTGCGCGTAGTAACGGGACTTGCGAGGCACGAACGCCTCGATCAGGACCCCGGCGACAGCCGCCCCGATGACGATCAGGGTGGGGGACAGCTGCCCGTATTCGATCTTCGGCGCGTCGATCTTCGAGATCGGGTCGGCCGCGGTTGTCCACAGGCTGTGGACGGCTACTGCGCTCACTTGGCCGCCTCCACCTCGGGCTTGGGGTCCTTCTTGTGTACATCTGACATGGTCTGCTGCACCGCCGGGTTCACGATGTCGGTGAGCGGCTTCGGGTAGACGCCCAGGAAGATCAGCAGCGCGATCAGCGGGGCGACGACCAGGAGCTCACGCACCCTGAGGTCGGGCATCTCGGCGACCTCCGCCCTCACCGGGCCCGTCATCGTCCGCTGGTAGAGGACGAGCGTGTAGAGCGCGGCGAGGACGATGCCGAAGGTGGCGATGATGCCGATGACCGGGTAGCGCGAGAACGTGCCGACCAGGACCAGGAACTCGCTCACGAAGGGCGCGAGTCCGGGCAGCGAGAGAGTCGCCAGGCCGCCGATGAGGAACGTGCCCGCGAGCACCGGGGCGACCTTCTGCACTCCCCCGTAGTCGGCGATCAGGCGCGAACCGCGCCGCGAGATCAGGAATCCGGCCACCAGCATCAGGGCGGCGGTCGAGATGCCGTGGTTGACCATGTAGAGCGTCGCACCGGACTGGCCCTGGCTGGTCATCGCGAAGATGCCGAGGATGATGAAGCCGAAGTGCGAGATCGACGCGTACGCCACCAGCCGCTTGATGTCACGCTGGCCGACCGCGAGCAGCGCCCCGTAGATGATGCTTATCAATGCCAGGACGAGGATGACGGGCGTCGCCCACTTCGAGGCCTCGGGGAACAGCTGGAGGCAGAAGCGCAGCATCGCGAACGTGCCGACCTTGTCGACCACCGCGGTGATCAGCACGGCGACCGGGGCCGTCGCCTCGCCCATGGCGTTCGGCAGCCAGGTGTGCAGCGGCCACAGCGGCGCCTTCACCGCGAAGGCGAAGAAGAAGCCGAGGAACAGCCACCGCTCGGTGCTCGTCGCCATGTCCAGCGTGCCGGCGGCCCGGGCCTCGGCGATTGCCTCGAGCGAGAAGTTCCCGGCGACCACGTACAGACCGATGACGGCGGCCAGCATGATCAGGCCGCCGACCAGGTTGTAGAGGAGGAACTTCACGGCGGCGTACGAGCGCTGCGTGGCCGCCGCCGCGTCGCCGTGCTCGTGGGCCCGGTCCCCGAAGCCGCCGATGAGGAAGTACATCGGGATCAGCATGGCTTCGAAGAAGATGTAGAAGAGGAAGACGTCGGTGGCCTCGAAGGAGAGGATCACCATCGCCTCGACGGCCAGGATCAGGGCGAAGAAGCCCTGGGTCGGCCGCCAGCGGCTGCTTCCGGTCTCCTGCGGGTCGGCGTCGTGCCAGCCGGCCAGGATCACGAAGGGGATCAGCAGGGCGGTCAGCGCGACGAGCGCCACCCCGATGCCGTCCACACCCAGCT
Organism: Streptomyces sp. NPDC005551; assembly: GCF_042871785.1. Classification (NCBI taxonomy): domain Bacteria; kingdom Bacillati; phylum Actinomycetota; class Actinomycetes; order Kitasatosporales; family Streptomycetaceae; genus Streptomyces; species Streptomyces sp. NPDC005551. Next base: position 338,874 of record NZ_JBIAJE010000008.1, read on the forward strand.
CGTACCTGACCCCGAAGTCGGCGATCCAGGAGTGGGACTCGGTGAGCTGGTACCGGTCGCCGCCGGGTTCGAAACGGACCAGGACGATCGCGGCCAGGACGAGCGTGGCGAGCGAGACGAGCAGCGCCAGCCACTTGGCCGCGACGCGACGCGCGGCCGGCACCGCGGCCGTGGCGATCGCCCCGAGAGCCGGGAGCGCCGCTGTCGCCGTCAGCAGGGGAAAAGCTGTGTTGGATCCAGACATTCGGTATCAGACCGCCCTCATCAGCAGGGTCGCGGCGATGAGGACCGCCGCACCGCCGAACATCGAGACCGCGTACGAGCGCGCGTAGCCGTTCTGCAGCTTGCGCAGCCGTCCGGACAGGCCGCCGACCGAAGCCGCCGTGCCGTTGACGACGCCGTCGACCAGGGTGTGGTCGACGTACACCAGGGAGCGGGTGAGGTGCTCCCCGCCGCGCACCAGCACGACGTGGTTGAAGTCGTCCTGGAGCAGGTCGCGCCGGGCCGCCCGGGTGAGCAGGGACCCGCGCGGGGCGACCGCCGGGACGGGCCGCCGCCCGTACTGCGCGTACGCGACGGCGACGCCGACGACGAGCACGGCCATCGTGGCGAGGGTGACCGTCAGGGCGCTGACCGGGGAGTCGCCGTGGTCGTGCCCGGTGACCGGCTCCAGCCAGTGCAGGAAGCGGTCGCCGATGCTGAAGAAGCCGCCCGCGAAGACCGATCCGAAGGCCAGCACGATCATGGGGATCGTCATGGACTTCGGCGACTCGTGCGGGTGGGGTTCCCCCGTCGCGGCAGCGGCATGACCGGAAGCGGCCTCGCCGCGGTGCTCCGCCGCGGGCTCCACGCTCGGCTCGGCCGGGGACGGCGTCGGCGCGTCGCGCCAGCGCTCCTCACCGAAGAACGTCATCAGCATCACGCGCGTCATGTAGTACGCGGTGATGGCCGCGCCCAGCAGCGCCGCGCCGCCGAGGATCCAGCCCTCGGTGCCGCCCTTGGCGAACGCCGCTTCGATGATCTTGTCCTTGGAGAAGAAACCGGACAGGCCGGGGAAGCCGATGATGGCGAGGTAACCAAGGCCGAACGTCATGAAGGTGACCGGCATGTACTTGCGGAGGCCGCCGTACCTGCGCATGTCGACCTCGTCGTTCATGCCGTGCATGACCGAACCGGCACCGAGGAAGAGGCCGGCCTTGAAGAAGCCGTGCGTCACCAGGTGCATGATCGCCCAGACGTAGCCGATGGGGCCGAGGCCCGCGGCCAGCACCATGTAGCCGATCTGCGACATGGTCGAGCCGGCCAGCGCCTTCTTGATGTCGTCCTTCGCGCAACCGACGATCGCACCGAACAGGAGCGTGACGGCACCGACGACGGTGACGACCAGCTGCGCGTCCGGCGCGGCGTTGAAGATCTCGCCGGAGCGGACGATCAGGTAGACGCCCGCGGTCACCATGGTCGCGGCGTGGATGAGGGCGGAGACCGGGGTCGGGCCCTCCATCGCGTCGCCGAGCCAGGACTGGAGCGGCACCTGGGCGGACTTGCCGCAGGCGGCGAGCAGCAGCATCAGGCCGATGGCCGTCAGTGTGCCCTCACCGGAGTCGTCCACGCTGTTGAGCACCGGCCCGAAGGCGAAGGTCCCGAAGGTCGTGAACATCAGCATGATGGCGATCGACAGGCCCACGTCGCCGACGCGGTTGACCAGGAAGGCCTTCTTCGCGGCGGTGGCGGCGCTGGGCTTGTGCTGCCAGAAGCCGATCAGCAGGTACGAGGCGAGGCCGACGCCCTCCCAGCCGACGTACAGCAAAAGGTAGTTGTCGGCGAGGACGAGCAGCAGCATCGCCGCGAGGAACAGGTTCAGATAGCCGAAGAAGCGGCGGCGGCGCTCGTCGTGCTCCATGTACCCGATCGAGTACAGGTGGATCAGCGAGCCGACGCCGGTGATCAGCAGCACGAACGTCATCGACAGCTGGTCGAGCTGGAAGGCGACGTCCGCCTGGAAGCCCTCGACGGGCACCCAGCTGAACAGGTGCTGGGCCATGGCCCGGTGCTCCTCGTCCTGCCCCAGCATGTCGGCGAAGAGGACCGCGCCGATCACGAAGGAGGCAGCGGCCAGGGCCGTGCCGATCCAGTGCCCGACGGCGTCCAGCCGCCGGCCGCCGCACAGCAGGACGGCCGCTCCGAGCAGCGGCGCCGCTACCAGCAGCGCAATCAGATTCTCAGCGTTAGACACGGTTCAGCGACCCCTTACAGCTTCATCAGGCTGGCGTCGTCGACCGAGGCCGAGTGGCGGGAACGGAACAGCGACACGATGATCGCGAGACCGACCACGACCTCCGCGGCGGCGACGACCATCGTGAAGAAGGCGATGATCTGGCCGTCGAGATTGCCGTGCAGCCGGGAGAAGGCGACGAACGCGAGGTTGCAGGCGTTGAGCATCAGCTCGACGCACATGAACACCACGATCGCGTTGCGCCTGATGAGCACGCCGGTGGCGCCGATCGTGAACAGCAGGGCGGCGAGATACAGGTAGTTGACCGGGTTCACTTGGGCCCCTCCCCTGTGTTCGTGCGCTCCAGGCGCTCTTCGGCACGCTGCTCCAGGGCCTTCAGGTCGTTCAGCGCGTCGGTCGACACGTCCCGGATCTGGCCGCGGTCCCGCAGCGTCTTGTTGACCGTCAGCTCGGACGGGGTGCCGTCGGGCAGCAGGCCCGCGATGTCCACCGCGTTGTGCCGGGCGTAGACACCGGGCGCCGGCAGCGGCGGCAGGTGCTTGCCCGCGCGGACGCGATCCTCGGACATCTCGCGCTGGGTCCTGGCCCGCTCGGTGCGCTCGCGGTGCGTGAGCACCATGGCCCCGATGGTGGCCGTGATGAGCAGCGCGCCGGTGATCTCGAAGGCGAACACGTACTTCGTGAAGATGAGGGAGGCGAGGCCCTCCACGTTGCCGTTCGCGTTGGCCTCGGCGAGGCCGTTGAAGTCCTTGACGGAGGCGTTCCCGATGCCGGCGAAGAGCAGGATGCCGAAGCCGAGGCCGCACGTCAGGGCCAGCCAGCGCTGGCCCTTGATGGTCTCCTTCACGGAGTCGGCCGCGGTGACACCGACGAGCATGACCACGAAGAGGAACAGCATCATGATCGCGCCGGTGTAGACGACGATCTGCACGACGCCCAGGAAGTACGCCCCGTTGGCGAGGTAGAACACCGCCAGGATGATCATGGTCCCGGCGAGGCAGAGCGCGCTGTGCACGGCCTTCTTCATGAAGACGGTGCACAGGGCGCCGAGCACGGCGACGGTGCCGAGCACCCAGAACTGGAAGGCCTCTCCGGTGGAGGTGGAGTAGGCGGCGAGAGGCATCACGGGCGGATCACCTTCTCCGACGCCGGCTCGTCCGCTCCGAAGGTGGAGGCGGCCTCCTGCGGCACCTCGCCGCGGGAGACGGCCACCTGGCGCTCCGTACCGGGCGCGGCCTCGGTGACCAGTCCCCGGTAGTAGTCCTGCTCGTTTGTGCCGGGGAAGATCGAGTGCGGGCTTTCGACCATGCCCTCCTCGAGTCCGGCGAGCAGCTGCTCCTTGGTGTAGATGAGGTTGGCGCGGCTGCTGTCGGCCAGCTCGAACTCGTTCGTCATCGTCAGCGCGCGCGTGGGGCACGCCTCGATGCACAGGCCGCACAGGATGCAGCGGGCGTAGTTGATCTGGTAGACGCGGCCGTACCGCTCGCCCGGCGAGTAGCGCTCCTCGTCGGTGTTGTCCGCGCCCTCCACGTAGATGGCGTCGGCGGGGCAGGCCCAGGCGCACAGCTCGCAGCCGACGCACTTCTCCAGGCCGTCCGGATGGCGGTTGAGCTGGTGCCGGCCGTGGAACCGCGGAGCGGTGGTCTTCGGCTGCTCCGGGTACTGCTCGGTCAGCCGCTTCTTGAACATGGCCTTGAACGTCACGCCGAAGCCGGCGACGGGGTTCTGGAAACCGGGCTTCGTCTGCCCGGTCTCCTTCGGCTCCTCAGCCATCGGACCCCTCCTTTCCGTCACGAGTCCCGCCAAGTGATCCGTCACTCGCAGTATCGGACCCACCACTGACAATCAACTCCCGCTGGCGCGGGCGGCGCCGCGGAACCGGCGGCAGTTCCTGGCCGGGCAGCGGCGGCACGGGGAATCCGCCGGCCATCGGGTCGAAGGCGACGGGCTCGGCCTTCGCCTCCTGCTCCTTGGCGCCCCGGTCGCGGAAGATGTCCACCACGAACGAGAGCAGCAGCAGGACGAGGACACCGCCGCCCACGTACAGGGCGATGTCGGCGAAGTCGTAGTTCTCGTTGCGCAGGGTCCGTACGGTCGCGACGAGCATCAGCCAGACCACGGAGACCGGGATCAGGACCTTCCAGCCGAGCTTCATCAGCTGGTCGTAGCGCACCCGCGGGAGGGTGCCGCGCAGCCAGATGAAGAAGAACAGCAGCAGCTGCACCTTCACCGTGAACCAGAGCATCGGCCACCAGCCGTGGTTGGCGCCCTCCCAGAAGGTGCTGACCGGCCAGGGAGCCCGCCAGCCGCCCAGGAACAGCGTCGCGGTGACGGCCGAGACCGTCACCATGTTCACGTACTCGGCCAGCATGAACATCGCGAACTTGATCGACGAGTACTCGGTGTTGAAGCCGCCGACCAGGTCGCCCTCGGACTCCGGCATGTCGAACGGGGCCCGGTTGGTCTCACCGATCATCGTCACGACGTAGATCACGAAGGAGACCGGCAGCAGCACGATGAACCAGCGGTCGTGCTGCTGCTCGACGATCGTCGACGTCGACATCGAACCGGAGTACAGGAAGACCGAGGCGAACGCGGCGCCCATGGCGATCTCGTACGAGATCATCTGGGCGCACGAGCGCAGACCGCCGAGCAGCGGATACGTCGATCCGGAGGACCATCCCGCGAGCACGATCCCGTAGATGCCCACCGAGGCGACCGCGAGGATGTAGAGCATCGCGATCGGCAGGTCGGTGAGCTGCATCGTGGTGCGGTGGCCGAAGATCGAGACCTCGTTGCCGGCCGGTCCGAAGGGGATCACCGCGATCGCCATGAACGCCGGGATGGCGGCGACGACCGGTGCGAGGACGTAGACCACCTTGTCCGCGCGTTTGACGACGAGGTCTTCCTTGAGCATCAGCTTGATGCCGTCGGCGAGCGACTGGAGCATGCCCCAGGGGCCGTGCCGGTTGGGGCCGATGCGCAGCTGCATCCAGGCGACGACCTTGCGCTCCCACACGATGGAGAAGAGCACGGTGATCATCAGGAAGGCGAAGCAGAAGACCGCCTTGACGACGACCAGCCACCAGGGGTCGCGGCCGAACATCGCCAGGTCTTCAGCGGCGAGGTACGGAGTCATGCCTCCACCTCCTTGGGGGCCTCGGCGGCGGGCGTCGCCGGGCCGATGTGGACGAGTGCGCCGGGCAGCGCCCCGGTGTCGGAGGCGACGCCCCCGCCGGTGGAGTTCAGCGGGAGCCAGACCACCCGGTCGGGCATCTCGGTGATCCGCAGCGGGAGTTCGACGACTCCGGAGGGGCCGGTGACGGCCAGGAGGCCGCCCTCCGCGACGCCCGCCTCGGCGGCCGTCGCGGCCGACACACGCGCGTGTGCGGCGTGCCGGGTCCCGGCGAGCGCCTCGTCGCCCTCCTGGAGGCGGCCCAGGTCGAGCAGCAGCCGGTGGCCCGCGAGCACGGCCTCCCCGGCGGCGGGCCGCGGCAGCAGGGCCGCCGTCTCCAGCGGGTCGGCGGCCCGCGGCCCGTCCCAGGCGCCGAGCCGGTCCAGCTCGGCGCGCGCGGTGCGCAGGTCCGGCAGCCCGAGGTGGACGTCCATGGCGTCGGCCAGCATCTGCAGGACGCGCGCGTCGGTGGGTGCCAGCCGGCGGGTCATCTGGTCGGGCTTGAGCGCCGCCTCGAAGAGCCGGGCCCTGCCCTCCCAGTTGAGGAACGTGCCCGCCTTCTCGGCGACCGCCGCGACCGGCAGGACGACGTCCGCGTGGTCGGTGACCTCGCTCGGGCGCAGTTCGAGCGACACCAGGAAGCGCACCTCGGCGAGTGCCGCACGCGCGCGTACCGGGTCCGGGAGGTCGTTGACCTCGACGCCGGCCACCAGCAGGGCCTGCAGCTCACCGCCCGCGGCGGCGTCGACGATCTGCCCGGTGTCGCGGCCGTGGCGGTGCGGGAGTTCGGCGACGCCCCAGGCGGCCGCGACCTCGTCCCGCGCGCGCGGGTCGGTGGCCGGCCGGCCACCGGGCAGCAGCGACGGCAGCGCGCCCGCCTCGATCGCGCCGCGCTCCCCGGCCCGGCGCGGGATCCACACCAGCCGGGCGCCGGTCGCGGCCGCGGCCCGGACGGCCGCGGTGAGGCCGCCCGCGACGGCGGCGAGCCGCTCGCCGACCGCGATGACCGCGCCCTCGGTGCGCAGCGCCTCGGCGGCCAGTGCGCCGTCGCCCTCCAGGCCGGAGCCGTCGGCGAGCGCGTCGAGCCACTCGGTCTCGGTCCCGGGGGCGGCGGGCAGCAGCGTGCCGCCCGCCTTCTCCAGTCCGCGGGTGGCGTGCGTGGCGAGCGCGAAGGTCCGCTGCCCGTGTCCCCGCCAGGCCTTGCGCAGCCGCAGGAAGACGCCGGGTGCCTCCTCCTCGGACTCGAGGCCCGCGAGCAGGACGGCGGGGGCCTTCTCCAGCGAGGTGTACGTGACACCCGTGCCGTCGAGGTCCCGCCCGCGGCCGGCGACGCGGGCCGCCAGGAAGTCGGCTTCCTCGCCGCTGTGCACGCGCGCGCGGAAGTCGATGTCGTTCGTGTCGAGGGCCACGCGCGCGAACTTGCTGTACGCGTAGGCGTCCTCGACGGTGAGCCGGCCGCCGGTCAGTACGCCGGCCCGGCCCCGGGCCGCCGACAGTCCGCGCGCCGCCGCCTCCAGGGCCTCCGGCCAGGACGCGGGCTCCAGCTCACCGGAGGCGCCGCGCACCAGGGGGGTGGTGATGCGGTCGGGCCGCTGCGCGTACCGGAATCCGAACCGGCCCTTGTCGCAGATCCACTCCTCGTTGACCTCGGGGTCGTCGGCGGCCAGGCGCCGCATGACCTTGCCGCGCCGGTGGTCGGTGCGCGTCGCGCAGCCGCCGGAGCAGTGCTCGCACACGGACGGCGAGGAGATCAGGTCGAAGGGGCGGGAGCGGAAGCGGTAGGCGGCCGACGTCAGCGCGCCCACCGGGCAGATCTGGATCGTGTTCCCGGAGAAGTACGACTCGAAGGGGTCGCCGTCGCCGGTGCCGACCTGCTGGAGCGCGCCCCGCTCGATCAGTTCGATCATCGGGTCGCCCGCGATCTGGTTGGAGAAGCGGGTGCAGCGCGCGCACAGCACGCACCGCTCGCGGTCGAGCAGCACCTGGGTGGAGATCGGGACCGGCTTCTCGTACGTCCGCTTCCTGCCCTCGAAGCGGGACTCGGCCTGTCCGTGGGACATGGCCTGGTTCTGGAGCGGGCACTCGCCGCCCTTGTCGCAGACCGGGCAGTCCAGCGGGTGGTTGATGAGCAGCAGCTCCATCACCCCGTGCTGTGCCTTCTCGGCGACGGGCGAGGTGAGGTGCGTCTTGACGACCATCCCGTCGGTGCAGGTGATCGTGCAGGACGCCATGGGCTTGCGCTGGCCCTCGACCTCGACGATGCACTGGCGGCAGGCGCCGGCCGGGGCGAGGAGGGGGTGGTCGCAGAACCGGGGGATCTCGATACCGAGCTGTTCGGCGGCCCGGATGACCAGGGTGCCCTTGGGCACGCTGATCTCCACGCCGTCGATCGTCAGGGAGACCAGGTCCTCCGGCGGGATCGCCGCCTCGCCGCCTCCGGAGGGAGCGCTGGTGGTCACTGTCATGCGTTCACCTCCGTGTGCTTGTCCGCCCAGGCGGTCGACTTGGCCGGGTCGAAGGGGCAGCCCCGGCCGGTGATGTGCTGCTCGTACTCCTCGCGGAAGTACTTGAGCGAGGAGAAGATCGGCGAGGCGGCGCCGTCGCCGAGGGCGCAGAAGGACTTGCCGTTGATGTTGTCGGCGATGTCGTTCAGCTTGTCGAGGTCGGACATGGCGCCCTTGCCGGCCTCGATGTCGCGCAGCAGCTGCACGAGCCAGTACGTGCCCTCCCGGCACGGGGTGCACTTGCCGCAGGACTCGTGGGCGTAGAACTCGGTCCAGCGGGTGACGGCCCGGACGACGCAGGTGGTCTCGTCGAAGCACTGGAGCGCCTTGGTGCCGAGCATGGAGCCCGCGGCGCCGACGCCCTCGTAGTCCAGGGGGACGTCGAGGTGCTCGTCGGTGAACATCGGGGTCGAGGAGCCGCCCGGTGTCCAGAACTTCAGCCGGTGTCCGGGGCGCATCCCGCCGCTCATGTCGAGGAGCTGGCGCAGGGTGATGCCGAGCGGTGCCTCGTACTGGCCGGGGCTCGCGACGTGGCCGCTGAGCGAGTACAGCGTGAAGCCCGGGGACTTCTCGCTGCCCATCGACCGGAACCATTCCTTGCCCTTGTGCAGGATGGCGGGAACCGACGCGATCGACTCGACGTTGTTCACGACGGTGGGGCACGCGTAGAGGCCCGCGACGGCCGGGAAGGGGGGACGCAGTCGCGGCTGGCCGCGGCGGCCTTCGAGCGAGTCGAGCAGCGCGGTCTCCTCACCGCAGATGTACGCGCCCGCGCCCGCGTGGACGGTGAGTTCGAGGTCGAGTCCGCTGCCCAGGATGTTCTCGCCGAGGTACCCGGCGGCGTAGGCCTCGCGGACGGCCTCGTGCAGCCGCCGCAGCACGGGGACGACCTCGCCGCGCAGATAGATGAAGGCGTGCGAGGACCGGATCGCGTAGCAGGCGATGACGATGCCCTCGATGAGGCTGTGCGGGTTCGCGTACAGGAGCGGGATGTCCTTGCAGGTCCCCGGCTCCGACTCGTCGGCGTTGACGACCAGGTAGTGCGGCTTGCCGTCCCCCTGAGGGATGAACTGCCACTTCATCCCGGTGGGGAATCCGGCGCCGCCGCGGCCGCGCAGACCGGAGTCCTTGACGTACGCGATGAGGTCGTCCGGGGACATGGCGAGCGCCTTGCGCAGCCCCTCGTACCCGTCGTGCCGGCGGTAGACGTCCAGCGTCCAGGACTTCTCCTCGTCCCAGAAGGCCGACAGCACGGGGGCGAGGAGCTTCTCGGGGCTGCTCCCGCCGCCCGCCTCGGGCTGGGAGGTGCCTCCGTACTGAGTGGACAAGGTCATCACTCCCCCTCCTCGGCGACAGGACCCGCCGGGTGGGCCGGGTCGGAGGCCGACGTGTCCTGCGGCGCGTCGTGCGAGCTGAGGTGTTCGGTCGGCGACGGCTCGTGCGGGGTTGCGTCCTGGGGTCCGCCGGAGCCGCCGGAGCCGCCGGAGCCGCGCGGGTGCACCACGCGGGCGGCGCCGGTCTCGCCCTTGGCCAGCCGCAGGCCGGTCAGTGACGCGGGGCCCGCGCTGCCGCCGGCCTCCACGGCGCCGTCCCGCTCGTCGGGGAAGCCCGCCAGGATCCGGGCGGTGTCCTTGAACGTGCAGAGGGGGGCGCCGCGGGTGGGCTCGACCTGTGCTCCGGTGCGCAGGTCGTCGACGAGGCGCTTGGCGGAGGCGACGGTCTGGTTGTCGAAGAACTCCCAGTTGACCATCACGACGGGGGCGAAGTCGCAGGCCGCGTTGCACTCGATGTGCTCCAGGGTGACCTTGCCGTCGTCGGTGGTCCCGCCGTTGCCGACGCCCAGGTGGTCCTGGAGGGCCTCGAAGATCGCGTCGCCGCCCATCACCGCGCACAGGGTGTTGGTGCAGACGCCCACCTGGTAGTCGCCGCTCGGCTTGCGGCGGTACATGGAGTAGAAGGTGGCGACCGCGGTGACCTCGGCGGTGGTCAGGCCGAGCACGTCGGCGCAGAACCGCTGTCCGGTGCGCGTGACGTGCCCCTCCTCCGACTGCACGAGGTGCAGCAGCGGCAGGAGCGCGGACCGGGAGTCCGGGTAGCGGGCGATGATCTCGCGCGCGTCGGTCTCCAGCCGGGCCCGGACGTCGTCCGGGTAGTCGGGGGCGGGCAGCTGCGGCATGCCCAGGCTGACGCCCTCGGGAGTGGTGGTCATCGGTCGACGCCTCCCATCACGGGGTCGATGGACGCGACGGCGACGATGACGTCGGCGACCTGGCCGCCCTCGCACATCGCCGCCATGGCCTGGAGGTTGGTGAAGGACGGGTCGCGGTAGTGGACCCGGTAGGGGCGGGTGCCTCCGTCGGACACGGCGTGCACGCCCAGCTCGCCCCTGGGCGACTCGACGGCCGCGTACGTCTGTCCCGGCGGGACGCGGAAGCCCTCGGTCACCAGCTTGAAGTGGTGGATGAGGGCCTCCATGGAGGAGCCCATGATCTTCTTGATGTGGTCGAGCGAGTTGCCGAGACCGTCGGGGCCGAGCGCGAGCTGGGCGGGCCAGGCGATCTTCTTGTCGGCGACCATGACCGGGCCGGGCTGGAGCCGGTCCAGGCACTGCTCGACGATCCGCAGGGACTGGCGCATCTCCTCGAGGCGGATCAGGAACCGCCCGTAGGAGTCGCAGGTGTCGGCGGTCGGGACCTCGAAGTCGTAGGTCTCGTAGCCGCAGTACGGCTGGGCCTTGCGCTGGTCGTGCGGCAGGCCCGCCGAGCGCAGCACCGGGCCGGTGACGCCGAGGGCCATGCAGCCGGCCAGGTCGAGATAGCCGACGTCCTGCATACGGGCCTTGAAGATGGGGTTCCCGGTGGCGAGCTTGTCGTACTCGGGAAGGTTCTTGTGCATCTTCTTCACGAACTCGCGGATCTGGTCCACCGCGCCGGGCGGCAGGTCCTGGGCGAGTCCGCCGGGCCGGATGTACGCGTGGTTCATCCGCAGGCCGGTGATCAGCTCGTAGATGTCGAGGATGAGTTCGCGGTCACGGAAGCCGTAGATCATGATCGTGGTCGCGCCCAGCTCCATGCCGCCGGTGGCGATGCACACCAGGTGGGAGGAGATCCGGTTCAGCTCCATCAGGAGCACCCGGATGACCGAGGCGCGGTCGGGGATCTGGTCCTCGATGCCGAGGAGCTTCTCGACCGCCAGGCAGTACGCCGTCTCGTTGAAGAACGGCGTCAGGTAGTCCATGCGCGTCACGAACGTGGTGCCCTGCGTCCACGTGCGGTACTCGAGGTTCTTCTCGATGCCGGTGTGCAGGTAGCCGATGCCGCAGCGGGCCTCGGTGACCGTCTCGCCGTCGATCTCCAGGATGAGCCGGAGCACGCCGTGCGTGGAGGGGTGCTGCGGCCCCATGTTGACGATGATGCGCTCGTCGTCGGACTTGGCCGCGGCCCGGGCGATCTCGTCCCAGTCCCCGCCGGTGACCGTGTAGACGGTCCCCTCGGTGGTTTCGCGGGGGGAGGCGGCTGATGCCCCGGAAGGGGTCTGCGTGCTCACGAGTACGACCTCCGCTGGTCCGGAGCCGGGATCTGGGCGCCCTTGTACTCGACGGGGATGCCGCCGAGGGGATAGTCCTTGCGCTGCGGGAAGCCCGGCCAGTCGTCCGGCATCATGATCCGCGTCAGCGCCGGGTGACCGTCGAAGACCAGCCCGAAGAAGTCGTACGTCTCGCGCTCGTGCCAGTCGTTCGTCGGGTAGACGGAGACCAGCGAGGGGACGTGCGGATCGGCGTCCGGGGCGCTGACTTCGAGGCGGATCAGCCGGTTGTGGGTGATCGAGCGCAGGTGGTAGACGGCGTGCAGCTCGCGGCCCTTGTCCTCGGGGTAGTGCACGCCGGAGACACCGGTGCACAGCTCGAAGCGCAGGGCCGGGTCGTCACGCAGGGTCCGCGCGACGGTCACCAGGTGCTCGCGCTCGATGTGGAAGGTCAGCTCATCCCGGTCGACGACCGTCCTGCCGATCGCGTTCTCGGGGACGAGGCCCTGTTCCTCCAGGGCGCCCTCCAGCTCGTCGGCGACCTCGTCGAACCAGCCGCCGTAGGGGCGGGTGGCCGGGCCGGGCAGCCGGATGGAGCGGACCAGCCCGCCGTAGCCGGAGGTGTCGCCGCCGTTGTTCGCGCCGAACATGCCGCGCTGGACGCGGATCTCCTCGCCCCGGTCGCCGCGCTGGCCGGGCAGGTTGGACGCACCGAGGTCCTTCTCCGGGTTCACGCCGTTGCCGGCGCCGTTCGCGTCACTCACCTCAGCAGGCCCTTCATCTCGATGGTGGGAAGCGCCTTCAGTGCCGCTTCCTCCGCCTCGCGGGCCGCCTCCTCGGCGTTCACGCCGAGCTTGGAGGTCTGGATCTTCTGGTGGAGCTTGAGAATCGCGTCCATCAGCATCTCGGGCCGCGGCGGGCAGCCGGGCAGATAGATGTCGACCGGGACGATGTGGTCGACGCCCTGCACGATGGCGTAGTTGTTGAACATGCCGCCCGACGAGGCGCAGACCCCCATGGAGATCACCCACTTCGGGTTCGGCATCTGGTCGTAGACCTGCCGCAGCACCGGCGCCATCTTCTGGCTGACCCGTCCGGCGACGATCATCAGGTCGGCCTGGCGCGGTGATCCGCGGAAGACCTCCATGCCGAAGCGGGCCAGGTCGTAGCGGCCCGCGCCGGTCGTCATCATCTCGATGGCGCAGCAGGCGAGTCCGAACGTGGCCGGGAAGACGGACGACTTGCGCACCCAGCCCGCGGCCTGCTCGACGGTGGTCAGCAGGAAGCCGCTCGGCAGCTTTTCTTCGAGTCCCATGGCGTAAGGCCCCTCAGTCCCATTCCAAGCCGCCGCGCCGCCATACGTACGCGTACGCGACAAAGACGGTGAGCACGAAGAGCAGCATCTCCACGAGCCCGAAAACACCCAGGGCGTCGAAGGTGACGGCCCAGGGGTAGAGGAAGACGATCTCGATGTCGAAGACGATGAAGAGCATCGCCGTCAGGTAGTACTTGATGGGGAAGCGCCCGCCGCCGGCCGGCGTGGGGGTCGGCTCGATGCCGCACTCGTATGCCTCGAGCTTGGCGCGGTTGTACCGCTTCGGACCGATCAGCGTGGCCATGACCACGGAGAAGATCGCAAAGCCTGCCCCGAGGGCTCCCAGTACGAGGATGGGCGCATACGCGTTCACCGCTCCTCGCTCCTCTCAGTCGGCACTGACTGCTGGCGGTTGCGTCGGGCGAGCCTCCCGCCCCACCTGTCCCACGAACCCCGTGCGTCCCGACGAAGATCGCGTACATGTGAAGCAGGTCACAAGCCCAACTGCCCCGCATCTTATGCCTGCCGGTCTGTGATCTGCGACACGGGGGTCGCCAAGTCCTTTGTGATCTCCACCACCAGTCGAAGGATCATGAAGTCGGATGAGCGGTGATCTTCGTACGCGAAGCAGTCGAGCGATCACCAAGAGGTGACATTTTCACTCGTCACCGCTGGTGGGAGCGTCAGCGCATTATCAAGCCACGGGCATGGCGGGCAAATTGGCGCTGAACCAGATCCCTTGATAGAGGGGCCCGTTCACACGTCAGGGGGACCGGGGCAGACGGATGTGGACACGTGCGCCCGTTCACGAGCCGGAGGCCGTCGCGGCTCCCGCGCGGGACGCGCTCGCCGGGGCCTCCGTTCCGTGACGTGCGCCACACCGGAGGACGCTCCGAAAAAGCGGGGCTTGGCCACTGGCCTCAACCAGTGGTAAGCGCGGGGCAATTCGGGCGTAATTCGGATAACCCATGATCACAGCTGTGATCAACTTCGTCCGCAATGCCCGTTACGGCGTCAATAGGCGGCGACGCGCCCGAGATTCGGGCTCCCATTGAACAACTGTGGCGCACCACACGTTTCTTGAAGGTATGGAGGAGCCCCTGGTACCGGTTGTACCCATGTCCCACACCGCTCACATACGCAGCCACCGGAAACCCCGCCGCAACGCGTCGAGTCTCGCGATGCGCGCCGGAGTTGCCGGTGGCGTTCTCAGCACCCTGGCCGTGGCCGGGGCGTCGGGTGCGGCGCAGGCCGCCGAGCCCGTGACGCAGACCCTCGAACTGCCGACCCTGACGGCCGATCTGGCCACCCAGGTCGCGCAGTCCGCGGACGCCACCCAGCAGGCCGCGGCGAACTACGAGCTGCAGGCGGAGCGCGACGCGGCCGCAGCCAAGGCGGCCAAGCAGGCCAAGGCGGACCTGGCCGAGGCCAAGAAGAAGGCGGAGGCCAAGAAGAAGGCGGAGGCCGAGCGCAAGGCCGCCGCCACCAAGGCCGCCTCGCGGTCGACCCAGCGCACCACCCTCGCGGCGCCCGCGACAGCGGACGCCCCCGTCCCGGCGGCCAGTGGCAGTGTCGGCACGGTCATCGCCTTCCTCAAGGCGCAGGTCGGCGACGCCTACGTGATGGGCGGCACCGGCCCCAACGCCTGGGACTGCTCCGGGCTCGTCCAGGCCGCGTTCAAGCAGGTCGGCGTCGACCTGCCGCGCGTCTCGGAGGCCCAGTCGACCGCCGGTACGCCCGTCCCGCTCTCCAGCGTGCAGGTGGGGGACATCCTGTACTGGGGTTCGGCCGGCTCGGCGTACCACGTCGGTGTGTACATCGGCAACGGCCAGTACCTGGACGCCGCCAACCCCTCCAAGGGCGTGGTGATCCAGGATCTTTCGGGCTACCCGGCCACCGGAGCGGTGCGGGTGCTGTAACCCGAGGACACGTGCGTCGAGGGCCACCTTCCGGGCGGGAAGGTGGCCCTCGCGCGCGTCCGCCCCACCCGGCACAGCCGCCTCATGAGCCTCAGACGGCCCTCAGCGGGCCCTCAGCCGCTCCCGGAGCCGACGAAGGGGACGGGTGCCCTTCCGGGCGTACACCGTCCCCTGGGCCCCGTGGGGCGGCCCGCGTCGCCGGCCGCCCCGGTTCAGCCCTCCGTCACGCCTCCGTCACGCCTTCGGCGCGACCTTCGACAGGCCGTTGATGATCCGGTCCATCGCGTCGCCGCCCGTCGGGTCGGTCAGGTTGGCCAGCATCTTGAGCGTGAACTTCATCAGCATCGGGTGGCTGAGGCCGCGCTGGGTCGCGATCTTCATGACCTTCGGGTTGCCGATGAGCTTCACGAAGGCGCGGCCGAGGGTGTAGTAGCCGCCGTAGGTGTCCTTCAGGACACGCGGGTAGCGCTGGAGCGCCAGTTCACGCTGGGCCGGGGTCGACCGCGCGTGCGCCTGGACGATGACGTCGGCGGCGATCTGGCCGGACTCCATGGCGTAGGCGATGCCCTCGCCGTTGAACGGGTTCACCAGGCCGCCCGCGTCACCGACGAGCAGCAGGCCCTTGGTGTAGTGGGGCTGGCGGTTGAAGGCCATGGGGAGGGCGGCCCCGCGGATCGGGCCGGTCATGTTCTCCGGGGTGTAGCCCCAGTCCTCCGGCATCGAGGCGCACCACGCCTTCAGCACCTCGCGCCAGTCCAGCTCCTTGAAGGAGTCGGAGGTGTTCAGGACGCCGAGGCCGACGTTGGAGGTGCCGTCGCCCATGCCGAAGATCCAGCCGTAGCCCGGCAGCAGGCGGTCCTCGGCGCCCCGGCGGTCCCACAGCTCCAGCCAGGACTCCAGGTAGTCGTCCTCGTGCCGGGGGCTGGTGAAGTACGTACGGACGGCGACGCCCATCGGGCGGTCCTCGCGGCGGTGCAGGCCCATCGCGAGGGACAGCCGGGTGGAGTTGCCGTCGGCCGCGACGACCAGCGGTGCGTGGAAGGTGACCTCGCGCTTCTCCTCGCCGAGCCTGGCGTGCACGCCCGTGATGCGGCCGGTGCGGTCGTCGAGGACCGGGGCGCCGACGTTGCAGCGCTCGTACAGCCGCGCTCCCGCCTTCTGCGCCTGCCGGGCCAGCTGCTCGTCGAAGTCGTCCCGCTTGCGGACGAGTCCGTAGTCGGGGAAGGAGGCGAGATCCGGCCAGTCGAGCTGGAGCCGGACCCCTCCGCCGATGATGCGCAGGCCCTTGTTCCGCAGCCAGCCGGCCTCTTCCGAGATGTCGATGCCCATCGACACGAGCTGCTTGGTGGCACGCGGGGTCAGACCGTCGCCGCAGACCTTCTCCCGCGGGAAGGCGGTCTTCTCGAGCAGCAGGACGTCGAGTCCGGCCTTCGCCAGGTGGTACGCGGTCGCGGAACCGGCTGGCCCGGCCCCGACGACGATGACATCGGCGGTGTTTTCGGAGAGGGGCTCGGTCACGGCGGGTTCTCCCCAAGGTTCGGAATCTGCGTGCTGACGGGCATGGGACACGGGCAGTCTATGCAGCGGTACTGATCACCCGGATGAAGGGCCGCCCCCGTGAACCGAGCTCTCCCCGCAGTGCAGCTGCGCGTGCCCACCGACGAGGACGCCTTCGCCTGGCACCGGATCTTCGCCGACCCGGAGGTGATGGAGTTCCACGGAGGCGCAGCGGCCGAACTGTCGGTGTACGAGGAGCTCACCGCGCGGCAGCGCCGGCACGACGCCGAACACGGCTTCTGCCTGTGGACGGTGACCGGCGCCGACGGCGAGGTGCTCGGCTTCACCGGCGCCCAGCCGTGGCCGCACCCGTGGGGACCGGCGGGGGAGATCGAGATCGGCTGGCGGCTCGGCCGGCGGCACTGGGGGCAGGGCTACGTCACCGCCGCGGCGCGCACCACGCTCGACCGGCTGCGCGCCGCGGGCGTACCGGGCGTGGTCGCCCTGGTCCACGCCCGCAACGAGCGGTCCATCGCGGTGACCGGACGCCTGGGCATGGAACTCGCCGAGCGGTTCACGACCCCGTGCTCGCGGCAGGAGGCCCACTGCTACCGGCTGGCCCTGTGACGGTCACCGTGCGGTGACCGCCACCGTGCGCGAACGGGACGCACCGGGCGTCCCGTTCGCGGCGCTCAGGTGAGTTCCCAGGACTCGAGGGCGACCCGGAAGGTCTCCGCGAGGTCGCCCTCCCACAGCTCGTCGTGGCCGACGATCATGATCGCGTACTCGGTGCCGTCGTCGGCGACGTAGCCCTGGTCCTTGGCGTGGACCGTCCGGCCGGACTCGTCCGTGTACGTGTACTCCCAGACCGCGCCCGCGCGCCCCTGGAAGGTGTTCCGCTCCAGCTTGATCCGGTGGTAGCCGGTGTCCTTCCGCTTCGCCGTCTTCTCCAGGGTCACGAAGTTGTCGTACGAGGTGTAACCGGCGTTCGCGATCACGCCGACCTGGAGGTGCTCGAGGCCGGTCGATCCCGCGTACGTCACCTGTGTGCCGTTCTTGACGCCCTCGCGTGCCCACACGTCCGGGACGGCGAAGGAGAAGCCCATCGGGTCGGCCAGCCGGTGGTAGCCGTCGGGGACTCCGGGGGCCGCCGCGGCCCCTTCCGTGGGTTCACCGGACGGCACCGGGTCGTCGGTGGCCCGCGGGGACGGAGTCCGGCCGTCGGCCGTCGGGGAGGATGCGGGCGCGGGCGTCGTCCGGGTCCGCGCCTTGTTCGACGTGCCGTCCGACTCCATGTCCTGCCAGACCAGCACTCCGGCCGCGGCCCCGCCCCCGACGGCGAACGCCGCCGCGAGCGTGACCACCCAGACGACTGCCCGGGTCCGGGGCTTCGCGGTGACGGCCGGGGCGGGGCTGTACGCGGGCGCGAGGGCGGGGGCGTACGGCGGTGCGGGTACGGGGGAGGAATCCGGAGCGTGCGGAGGGGCGGCGGGAGCGGACGCGGGGGCGGCCGGTGCCTCGTGTCCGAGCCGCACGGTGTGGGGGTCGCCGGCGGCGGACGCGTGCGGCCGGGGAGCCGGATGTCCGGCGGGGGTGCTCGGCATCGGCGGGACCGGCGGTGCGATCACCGTCGTCCGCGCCCCGGCCAGCTGAAGGAGATACGGCGCGAGGAAGGCCGCGGCGAGGATCCACAGCAGCCCGAGGAGCAGCGCGTCCGGGACGCTCACCCCGATGCCGAAGCTGCCGGTGAGAGCATCCCCGGAGCCGGAGCCGGAGCCGAACCCGGGGCCGGACCCGCCGGACGGGCCGCCCGCCACCTCGAAACGAAAGCCGCCGATCCCGGCCAGCAGCAGGAACAGCCCGAAGAAGATCCCCGCCGCCAGCAGCTGCTCGCGCCGGTCGGCCGAGCGCCGTGCGGCCGACAGTCCCAGGGTGAGCGCGCAGACCAGGCCGAGGGCCAGCGCACCCGCCACGGCCCAGGAGTTGGCGGCGTCGCCGAGTTCGGAGAGGCCGAAGGCCTGGTGCTCGTACCCGCCGCCGTAGGGCGTGCTTCCGCGGGCCTCCACCTCGACGGGTGCGCCCCAGGACAGGCCGAGGGCCAGCACCGCCAGGTTGGGCAGCAGGAGCAGCACGATCAGGAACGGCGACACTCCGGAGGCGTCCAGGTCGGAGGTGTCACCGCGATCGTCGCCGAGCGCGTAGAGGACGAGGACGACTAGGGAGCAGAGCACCAGGACGACGGCGAGCGCGCGCAGCGCGGTGCCCGTCGCCCGTAGGCACGCCCGCGCGCCCGGCCGGGCGGCGAGCCACCGGCTCAGGCCGTCGCGGTGCAGCACCCCGCAGGCGACGGCGAGGCCGAGCAGCAGCGCGCCGAGCGCGGCGAGCCACGGCGAGGTCGAGATCTCGACCTCGCCCGCGACGGTCGGCTGCGCGAACAGCCCCGTCACGAACACGGCGCCGGTGATCAGCAGTGCGACCCGCACGGCCGCTTCGAGGCCGGCGGTCGTGCCGTGCGGTGCCCGCGGGGCGGACCGGGTGCGCAGCATCCGTACGCCGGCGTAGCACGCGGCGATCCACAGCGCGGTGACGGTGAGCGGGATCAGCGACAGCTGTCCGCCGCCGCCGAACTCGGAGGCGAAGCCGCCGCCGTCCCCTCCCCCGAACACCGAGTCGGACGCCTCCTTCAGCTCGAAGCCGCCGCCGAGCGCCTGGAGCAGCACGGCCAGGGCGATCCGCATCCGGTCGGCGAATCCGACGACCACCTCGTCGTCCTGCCCGTAGGACGGGATCGCCAGCGCCAGGGCCGCGACGAGCAGCAGTCCGACCGGCCAGAGCGCGGCCTTCGCGGCCCCGGCCCAGTCGCCCCGGAAGGTGCGGCCGAGGAAGGCGCCGAAGGGGGACGGCCCGGCGGACACGGGCGCGGCGCCGAACGGGGACGGCCCGGCGGGCACGGGTGCGTGGACGGGCGGGGGCGGCGGCCCCGGCGGCAGGGCTCCCGGCGGCGGAGCGCCGGGCGCGGTCACCGCCGCCGGGGCGGGCGGCGGCTGCGGGGGCCTTCCCGGCAGGGCCGGCGGCCCGGGTGCGGCGCCGGGGGCGGCCGGGCCCTCCGGAGCCGGGGCCGGTGCCGACGGGGCCTCGGCGGCGGGCGCCGGGACCCGTTCCCGGCCGCACGTCATGCAGAAGCGCGCCTCGTCGGGGGCGGGGGCTCCGCAGTGCGGGCAGTACGACGCCATGGGAACGCTCCGTCAGTGAGAGAACTCGTGCCGTGACCGGACGAAGTCAGGCGTAAGGAACGGACACGAGTTTCCCATTGACCGGTTCCGGACAACGCCCCCTTCGTACGGGTGAATTGGCGCGCTGCCGGCCGGCCGGGCGTGTTCAGCCCTGCTTACGGCCCCGGTGCAGCGCCACGACGCCACCGGTCAGGTTCCGCCAGGCGACCTTCGACCAGCCCGCCTTCTGCAGGCGTTCGGCGAGGGCGGGCTGGTCGGGCCAGGCGCGGATGGACTCGGCGAGATAGACGTACGCGTCGGGGTTGGAGGACACCGAGCGGGCGACCGGCGGCAGCGCCCGCATCAGGTACTCGGTGTACACCGTCCGGAAGGGCGCCCAGGTGGGGTGCGAGAACTCGCAGATCACGACCCGGCCGCCGGGCTTGGTGACCCGGTACAGCTCGCTCAGTGCCGCGTCCGTGTCCTGCACGTTGCGCAGCCCGAAGGAGATCGTCACCGCGTCGAAGGTGTCGTCCTTGAAGGGCAGTTTCGTCGCGTCGCCTGCCGTCAGCGGCAGCCAGGGGTTGCGCCGCTTGCCGACCTGGAGCATGCCGAGCGAGAAGTCGCAGGGCACCACGTAGGCGCCGGTGCGGGCGAAGGGGAGGGAGGAGGTGGCGGTGCCTGCGGCCAGGTCCAGGATCTTCTGGGCGGGCCGGGCGTCGACCGCCTTCGCGACCTCCTTGCGCCAGAGCCGGGCCTGGCCGAGTGACAGCACGTCGTTCGTCAGGTCGTACCGTTCCGCCACGTCGTCGAACATCGAGGCGACTTCGTGCGGCTGCTTGTCCAGGGATGCGCGGGTCACGGTCCCATTGTGGCAGTAGGGGCCGGGCGCGTGCCGGGCGCCCGGCCCCGCGCACCGGTGGAGAGGCCGCCGCGCACCGGTGGAGAGGCCGCCGCTCAGGGCAGCAGCTTCGGCTTCTTCTTCGCCGCCACGTCCTCCACCCATCCCGCGAGCGGGAGCGCGATCCAGATCAGCACCCAGCCGACGGCGAACATGAACCACTGGCTCTCCAGCGGCAGATACGCCTCGAAGGCGGGCACCTTCCAGAGCCGGTCGATCAGCGGGACCGCCAGCACGAGCGCGATCTCGTGCCAGAGGTAGATCGTCACCGCCCGCCCGTTGAAGACCGTCACGATCCGGTCGAGCCGCTTGAACCGGGCGAGCCTGGCGAAGTCGACGCCGTAGTACGCCTTGAAGTACATCAGCAGGGTCACGAACCCGGCCGACCAGAAGGCCTGGGCGAGCGGGATGTCGTCGAGGTCGTACGTTCCGGTTTCCGCCTGGTGCGCGAGGGCGTACCAGCCGCCGTACGCCAGGGCGGCCAGTGACAGCAGGACCACCGCGGCCGGTTTCAGCCGCTGGAGGACGCCCTCGCGGTGCGCGAAGCCGGCCAGCCAGCAGAACAGATAGGTGGCGAGGTCCGTCAGCGCGGAGCCGAACCGGTCGTCCGGCGGCCGCCAGGCGTACTGGAACACGACGATCGGCGCGAGGGACAGGACCAGCACCGCGACGGGCGCCGTGCGGAAGATCCGCAGCAGCACCGGCGACAGGAGGACGAACCAGAGGTACGTGCGCAGGTACCAGAGGATCTCCCAGGCCTGCTGCCCCCAGGCGTTGCCCGGCGGGTCGCCGAGGGGCACCACCCAGAACACGATCTGCCAGCCCGGCATCCAGCCGTGGACGAGCATCGCCACCACGACGAACGCGCCCCAGAACCAGAACGGCGGCAGCAGCCGGCGCACCCGGCTCCTGACGACCTGGAGCGCGGGCCGTTCCAGGGACTTGGCCATCAGGGTCCCGGCGAGCGCGAACATCACGCCCATGGACGGGAACACCATGCCCGCCCAGGCCCAGCCGAAGGTGTGGTAGGTCACCACGCGGACCAGCGCTACGGCGCGCAGCGTGTCGAAGTACCGGTCCCGGCCGCCGGCCACCGCCGGTCCGGACCTCCGGGATTCCGCGGGCGGGGGCGCGACCGGGCCGGGCTCCGGCGGCGCGGCGGCCGGCCCGGGCGCCGGATCCCCGGGAGCGGGATGCCCCGAGTACCCCGGCTCCTGCGGGTACTCCCAGGGCCCCTGCCCGTACGCATCCGGCTGCTCGGGCGGCGCATACGCATCCGGCGGCACGGGCTGCGCGTACGGCTCGGGCCGCGCGTACTGATCCCACGGCTCGGCCTGCGCGTACGGCTGCGGCGGCGCGTACGGTCCGGGCTGCGGGTACCCGTGGTCGTACCCGTGGCCCTGCTGCTCCGGGCCCCGGATCATCGCCCCGCTCCCGTCGGGGTGCCGACCTCACCGGTGCGCTTGAGCTTCTGCCATCGGAGGCGGCCGCCGGTGAGGGCCGTGACACAGGAGTGGATCAGGACCAGGTACATCATCTGGCGGTACGCGAGCTGCTGGAGGGGCAGCATCGCGAGGTAGCGGTACTTCTCCCGGTCCAGCCGGAACGCGTACGCCGCGCAGACGAGTTGGACGGCGAGGACGGCCAGCCAGGCGAGCAGCGCCGCCCAGAAGTCCACGAAGAGCATCGAGTAGACGGTGAACACGTCGATGAGCGGGGCGAAGACCGGCGTGAAGACCTGGAAGAGCACGACCAGCGGCATGCCCACGCGGCCGAAGCGGCCCGAAGGCCCCCTGTCCGTCAGGGACTTGCGGTGCTTCCACAGCGCCTGCATGGTGCCGTAGCTCCAGCGGTAGCGCTGGCTCCACAACTGCTTGAGCGAGCCGGGCGCCTCCGTCCACGCCCTGGCGTGCTCCTGGTAGACGACCCGCCGGCCCGCCCGGTGCATCGCGATGGTGATGTCGGTGTCCTCGGCGAGCGTGTCCTCGCTCATGCCGCCGACCTCCAGCACCGCGTCCCGGCGGAACGCGCCGATCGCGCCCGGGATGGTGGGCATGCAGCGCAGCAGGTCGTACATGCGGCGGTCGAGGTTGAAGCCCATGACGTACTCGATGTGCTGCCAGGCGCCGATCAGGGTGTCGCGGTTGCCGACCTTGGCGTTGCCGGCGACGGCGCCGATCTCCGGGTCGGCGAACGGCTGCACGAGCTGGTGCACGGCGTCCGGCTCGAAGACGGTGTCGCCGTCCATCATCACGACGATGTCGTGACGGGCGTTGCGCACACCGTTGTTGAGCGCGGCCGGCTTGCCCGCGTTCTCCTGCCGGATGACGCGGACGTTCGGCATGCCGAGCGACTCGGCGATCTCGGAGGTGTTGTCGGTCGAGCCGTCGTCGACGACGACGATCTCGATCGGGTGGGTGCTTCTCGCCAGTGATTTCAGGGTGTTGGCGATGCACTCCTTCTCGTTGTAGGCGGGCACGATCACGGTCACCGGCCGGGTGACCGCGGGACCCCAGCTGAACTTCCCGCCTCTGCCGCGTTTCCTGTTGCGCTGCCTGTGATGGCGGCGGGCGAGGACGAGCATCATGCCGAAACGGCCGAGGACGGCGACGCCCACGACGGCCAGGAACCAGGCGAGGCCGGGCACCACCCACTCGGCCACCGCGACCGCCGCGACGAGTGCCCTGCCCTCGTAGAGCACGGTGCCGGAGGCCGTGCGGTGGGCGGCCTGTTCCGCGTTCACGGCGGCCGCTCCGCCCGCGCCCGGGTTCTGCTGCCCCTGCGGAGCGCCGGACGGCTGCGGTCCGGTCCCGCTCGCGCCGGTCCGCCCGGTGTCCTCCTGCGCGTTCTGCCGGGCGAGTTCGGCCCGGGCGCCGCTGACCGTGGTGAAGGTGTAGCCCTTCGCCTTCATCTTCTTGATGTACGTGTCCAGCGCCTCGACCGTCTGCGCGCGGTCGCCGCCCGCGTCGTGCATGAGGACGACGGCGCCCTTGTTCTTCTTCGGCGTCGCCCACTGGACGATCTTCGAGACTCCCGGCTTCTTCCAGTCGTCGCTGTCGGTGTCGACGAAGACGCTGGTGTAGCCCAGGCCGCCGACCTCCTTGTAGACGGGCCAGCTGTAGTTGTCGACGGCGTTGATCTCCGAGGAGTACGGGGCGCGGAACAGGGTCGTGGTGATCCCGGCCGCGCCCGCCAGCGCGAGCTGCGTCTGCTGGAGCTCGCGCCGGAGCCGGGCGGTGCTCTGGTAGGAGAGGTCGACGTGGGTGAAGGTGTGGATGCCGACCTCGTTGCCCTGGTCGACGAGGTCGTCGACGACACCCGGGTAGCGGGTGACCATCGAGCCGACCACGAAGAACGTGCCCTCGACGTCGTTGTCCTGGAGCACCTTCATGATCTCGGGCGTCCAGGTCGGGGTCGGGCCGTCGTCGAAGGTGAGCGCGATGGTCTTCTCCGGCATCGACCGGGTCGTCGCCCTGCCGCCGTCGAAGGTGAGCAGGGGTCCGCCGTCGAGGATCTTCTGGGGGACCTTGTCGTAGGCCGCGCCGTCGCGCACCCGTGCGTCGTTGCCGATCTCGGAGCGCAGGTAGCCGTCGAGCAGCATCACGCTGATGAGGCCGAGCAGGATCAGCAGCGCGAGGATCACGCGGGGTTTCTGGAGGGCCGCGGCCTTTCCGGCCGCCCGCTCCATCCTGGTGGGGGCGCGTCGGCGACCGTGCGGGGACGTCGTCGTAGTCATGAGGGTGGGTGTGTTCCGTCAGTTGGCGCCGGTGGAGGCGGACACGGAGGGGGACGGGGACGCGCCGGTGGCGGTGGGCGCCGCCCCGCCGGGCAGCGCGGGCGGGGTGCCGAGGCCGCCCTCGGGGCGGGCGCCGCCGGGGCCGGAGTTCTGGGTGCCGGCCGGGCCGCCGCCGAAGGGCAGCAGCGAGGACGGGGTCAGCGAGGTGCCCCAGCCCATGAAGGCCATGCCGAGCACGACCGCGTACCCGAGACAGACGGCACCCACGAGCATGCCGATCCGGCGCAGCAGTCGTGCTCTGCGCCCGGAGCTGTCGACGAACACGGGGCCCTCGGCGGGCCCGCCGCCGCTCTTGCGGCGGCGGGCGCGCGAGGAAGTGCGGTTATCGATGGCGGACTCGGATTGCATTCCCCGGACATTAGAACCTCTTTATGTGCCGAGAACTCGGTTTCTCATGTGAGGCACCCATGAGAACGCGCCGACCCTGTCCTTTCCCTGAGAGAATGCGGGCCCGTCCGTCACACGAACCGCCACCGCCTGTGCGACATTCGTCCCGAATTCGTGACCGATTCGCCCGATTCGCGAACCGCGAGGCCGTCGCGCCTGTGGATCCGCTGTATTCAGGATTCACGGCCCGGTGTGCCACATTCCTTCCGCGGGAACTCAATTCTGTTTCCCTTCCGAGACGGACATCACGAGAGCGGGTGCACGGGCAATGCGGAGTTTCCTGAAGCGGGGTGCCGGACTCGTCTGCCTGGCGGCCCTGGCCTGCGCCGGCTGTTCCCCGGGCGCGGACGGCACGTCGGACGCGCCGCCGGGAGCCGGCCCGCCCACGGCCTCCTCCACCGCGCGGGCACGGACGTCGGGCACCGCTTACGAGCCGTACGTGAGCGCCACGACCGCCGCGGCCGGCCTGGACACCGCCGGCTCGCCGTCGACGTACAACCTGGCGTTCGTGATCTCCGACGGCAGCGACTGCACGCCGAAGTGGAACGGGACGCAGGCCCTCGGCGACTCGGCGGTGAAGTCCCGCATCTCCGCCCTGACGGACACCGGTGCCGCGGTCCGCGTCTCCTTCGGCGGCGCCTCCGGCAAGGAGCTGGCGGCCACCTGCGACAGCGCCGCCGAACTGGCCGAGGCCTACGGCGCCGCGCTGGACGCGGCCGGGGCGACCCGGGCCGACTTCGACATCGAGGGCGACGAGCTGACGGACTCCGCCTCGGTCGCCCTGCGCTCCGAGGCCATCGCGCTGCTCCAGAAGGAACGCACCGGCCTGGAGGTCTCCTTCACCCTGCCGGTGATGCCCTCCGGCCTGGACGCCGACGGGCTGGCACTCCTGGAGTCCGCGAACGACCACGCCGTGAAGGTCTCCACCGTCAACATCATGACGATGAACTACGGCAGTTCGTACGCCGGTGACATGGGCGACTACGCCAGGACGTCGGCCGAGGCCGCGCACGACCAGCTGGCGGACGTCTTCGGTCTCCCGTCGAAGGCGGCCTGGCAGGGACTCGCGCTCACCTCGATGATCGGCGTCAACGACGTCGACAACGAGACGTTCACCCTCGCCGACGCGGCCGAGGTCCGCTCGTTCGCCGAGAAGAAGGGCGTCGCGTGGGTGTCCATGTGGTCCACCTTCCGCGACCGGAGCTGCGAGGACGGCGACTCCGCTGCCGACGACCCGGCCACCGACTGCAGTGGCGTGAAGCAGAGTTCGGGCGCCTTCGCGGAGGCGTTCGCGGGCTGAGCCGGCGCCAGGTGCCGTGATCAGCGGCTCCGGTACACCAGCCGCCCGCCGATCACGGTCGCCACGCAGGTCCCCGCGCCACGCCGGACCAGTTCGGCGCGGTCCGCCACGTCGAACACGGCGAATCGGGCGGGACCGCCGGGCACCAGCGCCGGCAGCACGATCAGCGGGCTCGGGGACAGTGCCGCCGGACCCGGGAGTCGGTCCGGCCGCCGTCCCACCGCGAGGCCGACCCTGCGCACCGCTTCGGCCACGGCCGGCGACCGCAGTTCCCCGGCCACCGCCACCGTGCCGTGCGCCAGCATCCGCTGGATCCCGCGCCGCGCGCTCGCACCGACGCGTGCGGGATCCGCGCGGAAGATCCGCCGGGCCCGCTCCCCGCCGATGGGCTTGGTGCCGAAGCCGTCGGCCTCGCGCGGGTCCGGGTGGTACATAGCTTCCAGAAGCTCCGGGCCGTACGGGTTGAGCAGTCCCGGCGTCAGGATGCCGGGCCAGCGCCGCACCTTCGCGTCCGGGTGGGCGGCGACCAGTTCCTCGTACCGGCCGACGGCGGCGACGGCTGCCCCGTCGACCAGGACCGCTGCCTCGGGCGACTGCTCGGCTACGTGAAGTGTCAGCACCAGGGGCCTAGTTGGAGGCGAGCAGCTTCAGCTCGGGGTGAGCCGTGCCGCCCTCGATCGCGGTGGACGAGATGTGCGAGACGACGCGCTCGTCGACGGGGTCGTCCGCCGGGTCGTCGTGCACCACGATGTGCTCGTACGTCGTCGTCCGCTGCGCCGGGACGCGGTCCGCCTTGCGGATCAGGTCGATGATCTCCATGCGGTTGGAGCGGTGCCTGGCACCGGCGGAGGAGACCACGTTCTCCTCCAGCATGATCGAACCGAGGTCGTCGGCGCCGTAGTGCAGCGACAGCTGGCCGACCTCCTTGCCGGTGGTGAGCCAGGAGCCCTGGATGTGCGCGACGTTGTCGAGGAACAGCCGGGCGATGGCGATCATCCGCAGGTACTCGAAGAGCGTGGCCTGCGTCTGGCCCTTCAGGTGGTTGTTCTCGGGCTGGTAGGTGTACGGGATGAACGCGCGGAAGCCGCCGGTGCGGTCCTGCACGTCACGGATCATCCGCAGGTGCTCGATGCGCTCGGCGTTCGTCTCGCCCGTGCCCATGAGCATGGTGGAGGTGGACTCGACGCCCAGGTTGTGGGCGGCCTCCATGATCTCCAGCCAGCGCTCGCCGCTCTCCTTCAGCGGGGCGATGGCCTTGCGCGGGCGCGCCGGGAGCAGCTCCGCGCCGGCGCCCGCGAAGGAGTCCAGGCCGGCGGCGTGGATGCGCTGGATGGCCTCCTCCACCGACACCTTGGAGATGCGGGCCATGTGCTCGACCTCGGAGGCGCCGAGGGAGTGGATGACCAGCTGCGGGAACGCCTGCTTGATCGCGCCGAAGTGCTTCTCGTAGTACTCGACGCCGTAGTCCGGGTGGTGCCCGCCCTGGAACATGATCTGCGTGCCGCCGAGCTCGACCGTCTCCGCGCAGCGGCGCAGGATGTCGTCGAGGTCGCGCGTCCAGCCCTTGGCGGTGTCCTTGGGGGCCGCGTAGAACGCGCAGAACCTGCACGCCGTGACGCACACGTTCGTGTAGTTGATGTTGCGTTCGATGATGTACGTCGCGATGTGCTCGGTGCCCGCGTACCGGCGGCGGCGCACCGCGTCGGCGGCGGCGCCCAGCGCGTGCAGCGGGGCGTCGCGGTAGAGGTCGAGTGCCTCTTCGGGAGTGATCCGCCCACCCTCGGCGGCACGGTCGAGGACGGACTGGAGGTCGGCCTTCTCGGTCACCGGGTGTGTCCCTTTCGTAAGGGTGTGGACAGACCCGACCACCCTACGCCAGCCCCCTCGGGAGCCCGACGTCAGGCCGCGTACGCCCCGATCAGCAGGCCCACGAAGGCTCCCGCGAGCAGGAACGGGCCGAAGGGCATCGACGTCCTGCGTCCGGCGCGCCGCACGACCACGAGCGCCAGCCCGTACAGCCCCCCGAACAGGAAACCGGCGAACGTCCCGAGGAACAGCACGCTCCACCCGTACCAGCCGAGCACGGCGCCGAGTCCCAGCGCGAGCTTCACGTCCCCGAACCCCATGCCCCGGGGGCTGATGAGGAAGAGCACGAAGTACGCGCCGCCGAGCGCGAGCGAGCCGGACAGCGCGGTCGGCCAGTCGCCCGCGTGCCCGGGCGCCAGGGCGGCCCCGCCGAGCAGGGCGAGCGCGGCGCCCGCGAGCGGCAGGGTGAGCGCGTCGGGCAGCCGCTGCACGCGGAAGTCCACGACGGCCAGCAGCACGGCGAGGGGGGCGAGGAGCAGCCAGACGACGAGTTCCGGCCGGATCCCGGTGGCCGGCGCGAGAGCGGCGCAGACGAGGGCGGTGGCGAGGCAGACGGCGGGGGTGCCGGGCCCGTACCGGTCGCCGTCCGCGCAGCGCGCCCGGCCGAACCAGCCGCCCGCGGCCCCGGTGATCGCGTGTCCTGCGGGGCAGCGGTCCCGCCAGGGCTCGTCCGGGTCGACGGCGAGACGGTAGGCGGCCCGCGGCACCAGCAGCCCGGCGGCCGCACCCCACCCGGCGGCGACGGCGGTCAGCACCCCCACGTCGAGATCCACGCACACACCCTACGCAGGCGTGCCGTGCGGAAGAACCTCAACGGCTCGCCGCCCACCCCTACTTGACCTTGGACATCCGCGCGGTCGGGTTGCCGGCCGCCTGGTTGTCCGTCTCGTAGGAGAGGTCGTCCCCGACCGGCGTCAGGCGCACCGCGTGTCTGCCCGTCGTGCACTGCGAGCCGTTGCTCTTCCTGGCCACGCTGGTGGCGACGAGCTGCTTCGGCGTGACCTTCCTCAGGATCAGGACGTCGTCGCAGACACCGCCGATCTGGTCGGTCTGCCGGAACGTGCCGAACTCCTCGCCGGGCTTCGCCCGGCGGACGGTGACGCGGATCGTGCCGGCGGGGAGGGCGCCGTCGAGCGCGAGGGCCCTGCCCTCCCAGGTGCCGAGGTAGGAGGCGGGGATGCCGGACGCGTCGCTCCCGGCGTCGGGCGCGCTCCCCGAGGCCGACGGGCTCCCGCCCGCCGTGTCGTTCCCGCCCGAGCCGCCGCCCTGCATCAGCTGGAACAGGAACACGGAGCCCACCGTCACCGCGGCCAGCGCCCCGGCGACCGCCAGCGCGACCGTGCAGCTCAGCTTCCGGCCGCGCCCGTTCGCGCCGGGCGCGGAGGCCGCAGCCACGCTCACGGACAGCCCGCCCGGCGTCGGCACGGCGGCCGCCCCGCTCGGGTGCGCGTCCTGGGGCGGCACGGCGCCCTCGGCCCCCGCGGCGTGCTCCGGCCGGGACAGAGGGCCACGCGGCACGGCCGGACGGGCGGGCGCCGGCATCACGGGCGCCGGCCCGAACACCCCCTTCGGCGGCTCTCCGAACGCCCCGTCGTCGCCCGCCGGACCTGCGCCGTCGAAGGGCCCGGCATCCCGGTCGGACCCCGCTTGCGCCGGCAGTCCCGCTCCCGCGCCGGACACCGCCCCCGACGTCCCCGGCACCGACGGGCTGGTGAAGCCCACGAGCCCCGAGGGCGCCGTCCCCGCGGCCTCCAGGTTCAGCAGCTGGACGGCGCTGCGGCTGACCTGTTCCACGAGCGGTCCCGGCAGCCAGCCCGCCGCCACCAGCCGGGCCGCCCCGTGCGGGGCCAGCCGCCCGGCGACCTCCCGCGGGGCGGGGCGGTCACCGGGGTCCTTCGCCAGGCAGCGGACCGCCAGTTCCCGCAGTTCGCCCGCCAGTTCGCCGAGCACCGGCTCCTCGTGCACCACCTTGTAGAGGAGGGAGGCGGACGAGTCGCCGGGGAAGGGCGGCTGCCCGGTCGCCGCGTACGCCAGTACCGCGCCCAGGGAGAAGACGTCCGCGGCGGCCGTGACCCGCTTGCCGAGGATCTGTTCGGGCGACATGTAACCGGGCGAGCCGACCGACACCCCCGTCGAGGTCAGGGAGGCCGTGCCGTCCGTGGCCCGGGCGATGCCGAAGTCGATCAGCAGCGGGCCGTCGACGGTCAGCAGGACGTTGGACGGTTTGACGTCACGGTGGACCAGGTCCAGCGCGTGCACCGCTTCGAGCGCCTCGGCCAGGCCCGCGCCCAGGACCCGTACGGAGTGCTCCGGCAGCGCGCCGCGCTCCCCGACCGCGCCCGCCAGCGAGGGCCCCGCCGCGTACCCGGTGGCCACCCAGGGCACGGGTGCCTCCGGGTCGGCGTCCAGTACCGGGGCCGTCCAGGCGCCCCCGACCCGGCGCGCGGCGTCCACCTCGCGCCGGAAACGGGCGCGGAACTCCTCGTCGAGCGCGAAGTGCGGGTGCACCATCTTGACCGCGACCGTGCGGCCGCCCGCGCTGCGGCCCAGATAGACCCGGCCCATACCGCCCGAACCGAGCCGGCCGAGCAGCCGGTAGGGCCCCACGACGGTGGGCTCGCCCACATCCAGCGGCCGCATGGCCCCCACCCCTCCCCCGTACGCTGTGCGTTCCCCAGCAGCGTAGTGCCGCCGGGCCCGGGAGCCTCAGGGCTTCAGCAGCTCCACCGTCACGTCCGCCGGGAACCCGGTCGTGGGTCCGACCCGGCGGGCGAACTCCGCGACGGCCTCCAGCTGCGGGCCGCCGAAGCGGAAGTCGAGCGTCGTGAAGTACTCCTCCAGCACCCGCTCGTCGAAGGCCTCCCAGCGGGCCGCCTGCTCGGCGACCTTGCCGACCTCGTCGAGAGAGAGGTCCCGGGAGGCGAGGAAGGCCTCGTGCACCTTGCGGGTGACGGCGGGCTCACGCTCCAGGTAGTCGCGCCGGGCCGCCCACACCGCGAAGACGAACGGCAGACCCGTCCACTCCTTCCACAGGGCGCCCAGGTCGTGCACCTCCAGGCCGAATTTCGGTCCGTCGAGGAGGTTGGCGCGCAGCGCCGCGTCGCCGATGAGGACGGCGGCGTCGGCCTCCTGCATCATCAGGCTGAGATCGGGCGGGCACGTGTAGTACGACGGCTCGACGCCGACCTTCTCGGCCAGCAGCAGCTGGGCGAGGCGGACGGACGTGCGCGAGGTGGAACCGAGGGCGACCCGGGCGCCGTCCAGTTGCTCCAGCGGGACCTGCGAGACGATCACGCAGGACATCACCGGTCCGTCGCAGCCGACCGCGATGTCGGGGAAGGCGACCAGTTCGTCGGCGTGCCGGAGGAATTCGACGAGCGTGATCGGCCCGATGTCGAGGTCGCCCCGCACCAGTTTCTCGCTGAGCTTCTCCGGGGTGTCCTTGGTGAGCTCGAAGTCGAGGAGCGTGCCCGTTCTCGCGAGCCCCCAGTACAGGGGCAGGCAGTTCAGGAACTGGATGTGGCCGACGCGCGGCCGGGTGCGAGAATTGTCCACATCGCGAGGCTAGCCCCCATGCGGTACGGTGCAGGCTCCGGGTCCCCGAGTGGTGTGTGAAACCCTCCCGACCTCTTGTGTCAACCCTCGCGACAGCGAGTCGGCACCGCGACGTCAACCCAGACCGGACGGCGGTCAAACATCCGGGTGACGTGATCTTCACCTCTGTTGCTTTCGGCTGCCCGCGTGCTAGGCTCGCCGCACGTTGCAGTTTGGTTTCCCTTGCAGTACAGAGCCTGCGGAGCATGTGACCGCGGGCTCTCGTCTTATTCAGATAAATGCAGTTGTCAACACGCAGTTGTTTACACCTTGCAGGTTCTGGAGCAGGGCAACCCTTTGGGCCCAGGGAGGGCTTATGGCTACCGGAACCGTGAAGTGGTTCAACGCCGAAAAGGGCTTTGGCTTCATTGCCCAAGAAGGCGGCGGCCCGGACGTCTTCGTCCATTACTCCGCCATCAATGCGAACGGCTTCCGTTCTCTCGAGGAGAACCAGGCCGTTTCCTTCGACGTCACGCAGGGCCCGAAGGGTCCGCAGGCGGAGAACGTCACCCCGATGTAAGCCTTCGGCTCCCAGAGCCGATGCTTTGATCCGGAACGAAAAGCAGTACCCAAGGAGCCCCGCACCGGTTTGGTGCGGGGCTCCTGCCTTTTCCCGGCCCACCGGTCACCGCGCGTACATCGCCTCCACCTGCCGGGAGAAGTCCCGCAGGATCGCCTCGCGGCGCAGTTTCATCGACGGCGTCAGATGTCCGGCCTCCTCCGTGAACGCGCCGGGCAGGACGGCGTAGCGGCGGATCGACTCCGGCCGCGAGACGAGTTTGTTGGCCTCGTCGACCGCGCGCTGGAGCACGGCGTGCAGGTCCGGGTCGTCCAGCAGCAGTTCCGGCGGGACGCTGTGCTTGCCGTTCATCCGGCGCCAGTGGGTGATGCCCTCGGGGTCCAGGGTGATGAGGGCGGTGACGTAGGGGCGGCGGTCGCCGAGGACCAGGCACTGGGCGATCAGGGGGTGTGCGCGCAGCCAGTCCTGGAGCGGGGCCGGGGCCACGTTCTTGCCGCCGGCCGTGATCAGGATCTCCTTCTTGCGGCCGGTGATCGTCAGATAGCCGTCGTCGTCCAGCTCGCCGATGTCGCCCGTGGCGAACCAGCCGTCCGGAGCCGCGGGGACGACACCGCCCGCGTGCGGGTCCCAGTAGCCCCGGAACAGCTGCCCGCCGCTCAGCAGCACCTCGCCGTCGCCGGCGATGCGCACCCGGGTGCCGGGCATCGGCCGGCCGACGGTGCCGAGCCGCGGTTTGAGCGGCGGGGTCACGGTGGCGGCCGCGGTGCTCTCGGTCAGGCCGTAGCCCTCGTAGATCTCGATGCCGGCGCCGGCGTAGAAGGCGGCCAGGCGGCGGCCGAGCGGGGAGCCGCCGCAGATCACGTGCCGGACCCGGCCGCCGAGGGCGATGCGGATGCGGCGGTAGACGAGCGGGTCGTACAGGGCGCGGGCCGCGCGCAGACTCCGGTTGGGGCCGGGACCCGTGCCGTGCTGCCGGGCCTCGAGGGCCTCGCCGTAGCGGCACGCGATGTCCGCCGCCCGGTCGAAGGAGGAGCCGCGGCCCAGCTTCTCGGCGGTCGCGCGGCCGGTGTTGAAGACCTTCTCCAGGACGTACGGGATGGCCAGCAGGAAGGTGGGCCGGAAGCTCGCCAGGTCGGCGAGGAGATCCTCCGTGCGCAGGCTCGGGGCGTGGCCCAGTCTCACCCGCGCCCGCAGGCAGGCGATCGCGACCATCCGGCCGAAGACGTGCGAGAGGGGCAGGAAGAGCAGGGTGGAGGCGGCCTCCGAGGTCTTCGCCCTGAAGACGGGGTGGAGCATCTCGATCGCGTTGTCGATCTCCGCGAAGAAGTTGCCGTGGGTGAGGACGCAGCCCTTGGGGCGGCCGGTGGTGCCCGAGGTGTAGATGAGGGTGGCGAGGGTGTCGGGCCCCAGCACCCCCCGGCGTACGGCGACCTCCTGGTCCGGCACGTCCCGGCCCCGTTCGGCGAGCCGGTCCAGGTGGCCCTTCTCGAAGACCCACATGTGCCGCAGGTCGGGTATCCGGTCGCGCTCGGGGCCGAGGGCGGCGGCCTGGGTGACGGACTCCACGGCGAGGGCGACGGCCCCCGAGTCCTGGAGGATCCACCGGGTCTGGAAGGCGGAGGAGGTCGGGTAGACGGGGACGGTGACCAGGCCGGCCGCCCAGGCGGCGAAGTCGAGGAGCGTCCACTCGTACGTCGTCCGCGCCATGATGGCGATGCGGTCGCCCGGTGCCAGGCCCTCGGCTATCAGGCCCTTCGCGACCGCGAGCACCTGGGCCGCGAAGTCGGCCGCGCTCACGTCGCGCCAGCCGCCGTCCGCGTCCTTGCGGCTGAGGACGGCGTCCCCGGGGGCCGCGCTCGCGTTGTCGAACGGGATGTCCGCGAGTGAGCCGTGGGTGACGGGGGCCACGAGCGGCGGCAGGGACACCTCGCGCACGACGCCGTCCAGCCGCTTGATCTCCGGTTCCGGCAGCGGGGACGGGGACGCGTACGGGCTGGACACGGGGCGGCTCCTTGGCTGCGGGGACCCGGGCCGGGCGAGGGTCGTGCGTTCTCATACGGCGCTGACGGGTGGGGAGTTCAGGCGGCTGGGCGGCGTCGGCCACCGGGGTGGGACGGGGATCGTACGGGGCCCGCGTGTGGGGTGTGTGGGGCTCCGGGGCGGGCGGCGTGCGGGTTACCGCCGGTAGGTGTGGGCGGCCGGAGAGGGCGGAACGGTCTCCGGGCGGCCCCGGGGCGTCACCGGCGCTCCAGGATCGCCGTCACCCCCTGGCCGCCGGCCGCGCAGACGGAGATCAGGCCGCGGCCGGGGGTGCCCCGTTCCGCCAGGAGGGCGGCGAGGGTCGCGACGATGCGGGCACCGGTCGCGGCGAAGGGGTGGCCGGTGGCCAGGGACGAGCCGGCGACGTTGAGGCGGGCGCGGTCCACCGGGGCGAGCCCGCGTTTCTCCCAGGCGGCCAGCGTGGCGAGGACCTGGGAGGCGAACGCCTCGTGGATCTCGACGAAGTCGAAGTCCTCGATGCCGAGCCCGGCCCGCTCCAGCATGCGCGGCACCGCGTACGCGGGGGCCATCAGCAGTCCGTCCGTGCCGCCCGCCACGTCACCCCCGGCGAAGTCGACCGCGGCACTCTCGTACGCCGTCAGGTACGCGAGCGGCTCGAGCTCCCGCGCCGCCGCCCACTCCTCGCTCGCCAGCAGGACGACGGCCGCGCCGTCCGTGAGGGGTGTCGAGTTGCCCGCCGTCATCGTCGGAGCGGGAGCGTCGGTGCCGAACACCGGCTTCAGGGTGGCGAGTTTCCCGGCCGTGGAACCCGGCCGCAGGTTCTGGTCGCGGGCGAGGCCCCGGAACGGCACCACCAGGTCCTGGAAGAGGCCGCGTTCGTACGCCGCCGCCAGCCGCCGGTGGCTCGTCGCGGCGAGTTCGTCCTGCGCCTCGCGGGTCACCCCCCAGGCGCGGGCGGTGACGGCGGCGTGCTCCCCCATCGACAGGCCGGTGCGCGGCTCGGCGTTGCGGGGGATGTCCGGGACGAGGTGGGCGGGCCGGATCCGGGCCAGCGCCTTCAGCCGCGCCCCCGCCGACTTCGCGCGCCGCGCCTCCAGAAGGATGCGGCGCAGCCCGTCGTTGACGCCGAGAGGCACGTCGCTCGCCGTGTCGGCGCCGCCCGCGACGGCGGACTCCGTCTGACCGAGGGTGATCTTGTTGGCGGCGGCGATCACCGCCTGGAGACCGGTGCCGCAGGCCTGCTGGATGTCGTACGCGGGAGTGCGGGCGTCCAGGGCCGAGCCGAGCACGGTCTCGCGGGCGAGGTTGAAGTCGCGGCTGTGCTTGAGGACGGCGCCGGCGACCAACTCCCCCACCGCGCCGGGCTCCTGGAGCCCGAACCGCGCCGCCAGGCCGTCGACGGCCGCGGTCAGCATCTCCCGGTTGGAGGCCGTCGCGTACGGGCCGTCGGAGCGGGCGAAGGGGATGCGGCAACCGCCGATCACCGCGACGGCGCGCGGGGGCGCCGCACCGGGGTGCGCCGTCGCCGGACTGAGGGGGTTCATCTCGACCTTCTCCTGACCCTGCCGTAGCCTTACCACCGGTAACCTTACTCTGGAGTAAAGTAACGTCCCCGCTGGGAGTTGGACAATGGCCGACCGCTATCTGGGTTTCGCCGGCACCGCGCCGGGCCGCTTCCTGACCCGCAGGCTCGGACTGCCGCAGCCCGCCGCACTGCACCGCTGGTCGGCCGGACGGCCCACGCTGGAAGGGCCGTTGCTGCACCTGACGGCGGGCAAACCGGCGCTCGACCTGGCGGACGTGCCGGCCCGCACGGGTCTGCGGGTGCGGACCGACGCCGAACGGCCCGCCGCCGTGCTCCTCGACGCCACCGGTGTCACCGACGTCGGCACGCTCGCCGACGTCCACGCGGCACTGCACCCCGTGGTCCGCTCGGTCGCCGCCAGTGGACGGATCGTGGTCCTCGGAGCACCGCTCGACCCCGCCGACCACCATCAGGCCGCCGCCCAGCAGGCACTGGAGGGGTTCGTGCGCTCGCTGGGCAAGGAGATCGGCCGGGGCCGCACGGTCACGCTGGTCCGCGTCCACGGCACGGCGACGGCCCCCGCCCTCGAATCGACGCTCCGCTTCCTCCTGTCCCCCAGGTCCGCCTACGTCAGCGGACAGGTGATCGAGGTCGGCGCGGGCGAGGTGACCGCCCCCGGGGACTGGACGCGGCCCCTCGCCGGACGGACCGCGCTCGTCACGGGAGCCGCGCGTGGCATCGGCGAGGCGGTCGCCGCGACCCTGGCCCGCGACGGAGCCACGGTGGTGTGCCTGGACGTGCCCTCGGCACAGGCGGAACTGACCTCGGTCGCGGAGCGGCTCGGCGGGAGGGCGCTCGCGCTCGACATCACCGCCGGCGACGCGGTCGCCCGCATCACGGACGCGCTGCCCGACGGGCTCGACGTCCTCGTCCACAACGCGGGCATCACCAGGGACCGGCGGCTCGCCAACATGACCGCCGAGCGCTGGAGTTCGGTGCTCGACGTGAACCTGGCGAGTGTGCTCCGCACGACGGACGCGCTGCTGGCCGCCGGGGTGCTGCGCCACGGCGGCCGGATCGTGGCCACGGCGTCCATCGCGGGGATCGCAGGCAACGCGGGTCAGACGAACTACGCCGCGAGCAAGGCGGGGATCGTCGGGCTGGTGCGGTCACTGGCGCCGCGGGCCCTTGCCGAGCACGGGGTCACGGTGAACGCGGTCGCTCCCGGGTTCATCGAGACCCGGATGACGGCCGCCGTTCCCCTTCTCATCCGTGAGGCGGGCCGCCGGATGAACTCCCTCGGACAGGGGGGACTTCCGGTGGACGTCGCCGAGGCGACGGGCTATCTCGCCCACCCCGCGTCCGGCGGGGTGAACGGGCAGGTGCTCCGGGTGTGCGGGCAGAGCCTGCTCGGAGCGTAGGACTCACCCGCCCGGCCCGACCCCCTGGAGCCCCCGTGCAGACCCGGACCGTTCTCGACGCGCCGCCCGCCCTCACCCCCCTCCTCGCCCGCGGCGCCGCCCTCTCCCCGGTGAAGCGACGCCCCCGCCCCGGGGCCACCGCCCCCCGGACCCGGCTCGTCCTGCCGGGCGTCCGCATCGACCTCGCCCGGCTCGCCGCGTACGAGCGGGTGTGCGGCTTCGCGACCGGCGCCGACGCGCTGCCGGTCACGTACCCGCACGTCCTCGGCTTCCCGCTCGCCATGCGGCTCATGGCGGCCCGCGCGTTCCCGCTCCCGCTCCTCGGCCTGGTCCACACGTCGATCGAGATCACCCGGCACGAGGCGCTCAGCACCACGGGCGAGTACCAACTGGACGTGCATGTAGCCGAGTTGCGGCCGCATCGCCGCGGCACGGAGGCGGTCGTGGTCACCGAGGCCAGGACCGACGACGACACCGCCGTCTGGGAGTCCCGCAGCACCTACCTCGCCCGGCACCGCACGGCGACACCGCCGGCCCCGCCCGGGCCCAGGCCACCCGCGTCACCCGGCCGGGAACAACTGCCCGCGACGGCCGCCTGGCACCTCGCCGCCGGCCTCGGCCGCCGCTACGCCGCCGTCTCCGGTGACCGCAACCCGATCCACCTGCACCCCCTGACCGCCCGCCTGTTCGGCTTCCCCCGGGCCGTCGCGCACGGCATGTGGACGGTCGCCCGCTGCCTGGCGGAACGCCCCGCGGACGGCCCGGTGCGCGTGCGCGCCGAGTTCCGGGCCCCCGTCCTGCTCCCGGGCACGGTGACGTACGCGTCGAGGGGCCCCGCGTTCGAACTCCGCGGAGACGGAGGCCTGCACCTCACGGGAGAGGTGCACCCCTTTGCTCGGGCGGCGACCAGGGCCGCCCCTCCATGAGCTCGCCGAGGCCCGCCCAGGCGAAGTTCATGAGGGTCGCCGCCGCCTGCTTGGCGGAGACCTCCGGCGTGGCGTTGGCCCAGGCCGCGAGCGACTCGGCGGCACCGACGAGGGCTTCCGCGAGCCCAGCGACCTCGCGCTCGGCGAGCGAGGGATCCCGGTGCGCCTCCCGCGCGGCGATGACAATCAACTGGGTGACGAACGCGACGAGTTCCTCCCGCATCGCGGTGACCTCGGCGGCGAACGGCTCCCCGTGCGTGCGGGCCTGCCGGTGCAGCACGGACCAGCCGTCGGGGTTCTGCGCGGTGTGCGTGAAGAACGCCCGCAGCCCTTCCCAGAGTTGACGGTCGGCGGCCAGCCCCGGCCGCACCCCCGCGCGCACCGCCGCGGTCAACGCCTTGGCCTCACGCCGGATGCACGCCGTGAA
The DNA here is from genome assembly GCF_042871785.1 of Streptomyces sp. NPDC005551. Classification (NCBI taxonomy): domain Bacteria; kingdom Bacillati; phylum Actinomycetota; class Actinomycetes; order Kitasatosporales; family Streptomycetaceae; genus Streptomyces; species Streptomyces sp. NPDC005551. The sequence goes on from NZ_JBIAJE010000008.1 coordinate 376,918, forward strand.
CAGGTCTTCCTTGGAGTTCAGGTACAGGTAGACCAACGGTTTGGACACGCCCGCCAGATCGGCGATCTCGTCCATCGACGCGGCCCGGTACCCCCGCTGACCGAAGGTCCGTACGGCGGCGTCGAGCATCTGCCGCTCCCGCACCGCACGCGGCATCCGCTTGTTCTTCACAGCACCCATACGGGCAAGCGTACGATCGGCCGCGCACGGCCGCGTGACGCGGAACGGAACGTCAGGAAGTGTGGCTCCGCGCGCCCCGGGCGGCGTCGTCGACGACGTCCTCCTGGTTACGGTTGCGCTCCAGGTTGGCCTTGGCGCGGTCGACCCGGGCCACGACCTGCGCCGAGGCGCGGTCGCGCTCGCCGCGGAGCACGACGAAGCTGATGGGCGCGGAGATCACCAGGGCGAGCAGGACGACCCACATGTAGTTGGAGTCGCCGAGGCCGCGCGGCGCGACGCCGGAGTAGACGAGGCCCCAGACGACCACGAAGCAGCCCGCGAAGATCCCAAGGCGCATCAGTGTGTAGCGGAGCATCTCAATCCACTCTTCCGTTCCGTGGGGCTTCCCCGGCTCGGCGGAGCCGAGAGAGCGGGGAAGTTCCCAAAGGGCATTCTCCAGTGAAGCACGGCCGAAAGCGGATCTTTCGCCGGGGGTTCAGTTCCCGGTGAGGGCCAGCGGCAGCAGCATCGTGATGTCGTCCCGGTCGTCGCCGGGCGCCACCCGGATCGCGCCGGGCACCCGCCCGACCTCCTTGTAGCCGCAGCGGGCGTAGAAGTGCTCCAGGCCCTCGCCGCCGCGGCAGGTGAGCCGGATCGCCTCGATCCCGGGGAGGGACGCGGCGGCCTCCTCGGCGGCGGCCAGCAGATCGCGGCCGTACCCCCTGCCCTGGTGGCGGGGGTGCACCATCACGGTGTACAGCCACAGCCAGTGCCTCATCAGCCGGTGCGTGTTGAGGGCGAGGAAGGCGGTGGCGGCGACGGCGCCGTCCTCGTCGTGGCCGACGAGGAGACGGGTGCGCCCCTCGGTCATCGCGGCGAGGTGCTTGAGCCACTCGGGCCGGATGTCCTCGGCCGTCACGGGCGGTACGAAGCCCACGGAGCCGCCCGCGTTGGAGACGTCCGTCCACAGCGCGAGCACGCCGTCACGGAGCTCCGGGCCCACGGGCGGGTCCAGGCGGAAGGTCAGCGCCATCGCGGGGTCAGACCCGCATCGGCTGGGGGGACTCGCGGCGCGCCGGGTCGGGACCGTCGTACTCGCGGATGATCTCGTAGCGCGTGTTGCGCTCGACCGGGCGGAAGCCCGCGTCGCGGATCAGGTCGAGCAGGTCCTCGCGGGTCAGCTTGTTCGGCGTGCCGTAGTTGTCCGCGTCGTGCGTGATCTTGTACTCGACGACCGAGCCGTCCATGTCGTCGGCGCCGTGCTGGAGGGCGAGCTGGGCGGTCTGCACGCCGTGCATGACCCAGAACACCTTCACGTGCGGCACGTTGTCGAAGAGGAGCCGGGAGACCGCGAAGGTCTTGAGGGCCTCGGCGCCGGTCGCCATCTGCGTGCGCGCCTGGAGCCGGTTGCGGACCTTGCCGTCCTTCACGTCCACGAAGTCGTGCTGGTAGCGCAGCGGGATGAAGACCTGGAAGCCGCCGGTCTCGTCCTGGAGTTCACGCAGGCGCAGCACGTGGTCCACGCGGTGGCGCGGCTCCTCGATGTGGCCGTACAGCATCGTGCACGGGGTCTTGAGACCCTTCTCGTGCGCGAGGCGGTGGATGCGCGACCAGTCCTCCCAGTGGGTGCGGTGGTCCACGATGTGCTGGCGGACCTCCCAGTCGAAGATCTCGGCGCCGCCGCCGGTCAGCGACTCGAGACCGGCATCGATCAGCTCGTCGAGGATCTCGGAGGCCGACAGCCCGGAGATGGTCTCGAAGTGGTGGATCTCCGTCGCCGTGAAGGCCTTCAGGGAGACCTCCGGGAGTGCCTTCTTCAGCTCGCTCAGGGAGCGCGGGTAGTAGCGCCACGGCAGGTTCGGGTGCAGGCCGTTGACGATGTGCAGCTCGGTGAGGTTCTCGCCCCGCATCGCCGTGGCGAGCCGGACGGCCTCCTCGATGCGCATCGTGTACGCGTCCTTCTCGCCCGGCTTGCGCTGGAACGAGCAGTACGCGCAGGAGGCGGTGCACACGTTCGTCATGTTCAGGTGGCGGTTGACGTTGAAGTGGACGACGTCGCCGTTCTTCCGCGTCCGCACCTCGTGCGCGAGGCCGCCGAGCCAGGCCAGGTCGTCCGACTCGTACAGCGCGATGCCGTCCTCGCGGGTCAGCCGCTCACCGGCCCGGACCTTGTCCTCCAGCTCGCGCTTGAGCCCGACATCCATGCGTGCACCTCTCCCTGTGACAAACCGTGTCCACGGTACTCCCCCGCACTTCGCGGGCGAGCGGCCCCCGTCGGGCGCTTCGCGCCCTACTCCTCCTCGGGCAGCTCGCCGACGCGGTTCTCCCACTTCGTGGAGAGCACGATGGTCGTGCGGGTCCGGGAGACGCCCCTGGTGCCGGACAGCCGGCGGATGGTCTTCTCCAGACCGTCCACGTCGCTGGAGCGCACCTTGAGCATGAACGAGTCGTCGCCGGCGATGAACCAGCAGTCCTCGATCTCCGTGAGGTCCTTGAGCCGACGGGCCACGTCCTCGTGGTCGGCGGCGTCGGAGAGCGAGATGCCGATCAGGGCGGTGACGCCGAGGCCGAGCGAGGCGGAGTCGACCGTCGCGCGGTAGCCGGTGATGACACCGGCGGCCTCCAGCCGGTTGATGCGGTCGGTGACGCTGGGTCCCGACAGTCCGACGAGGCGTCCCAGCTCCGCGTAGGAGGCCCGGCCGTTCTCCCGGAGGGCCTGGATGAGCTGTCTGTCCACCGCGTCCATGCGATCGATAGCCTTCCGCTGAAGAGATCCTGAAAGTTGATGACGTGCCGTGCTCAGGTGGTGGAGCGGGAACCGCCGCCGAGTTCGCCCTCCCAGCGGCGGTAGAGCCCGTGCTCGACGCCCGCCGCGTCGAGGACCCGTCCCGCGACGAAGTCCACCAGGTCCTGGATGTGCGTGGCGCCCGCGTAGAACGCCGGCGAGGCGGGGACCACGGCCGCGCCCGCGTCGTCCAGCGTGACGAGATGCCGCAGTGTCTGCCCGTTCAGCGGGGTCTCGCGGACGGCGACCACCAGCCTGCGCCCCTCCTTGAGGGTCACGCTCGCCGCCCGCTGGAGCAGGTCCTTGGAGAGGCCGAGGGCGACTCCGGCGACGCAGGCGGTGGACGCCGGCACGATGATCATGCCCTTCGAGGCGTACGAGCCGGAGGACGGTCCGGCCGCCAGGTCACCGGCGCTCCAGTGCCGTACGGCGTCGAGGCGGTCCTCGAAGGCGCCGAAGGTACCGGGCTTGCCGTCGGCTCCCCGGGCCAGCCAGGACCGCAGGTCGTCCCGCCAGTGCGCGTCCCGGAAGGCGAGGCCCGTCTCGTCGAGCAGGGTGAGCCGGGAGGCCCGGCTGACGACCAGGTCGACGCTCTCCCCGGCGTCCAGGAGGGCGCGCAGCACGGCCGCCGCATACGGGGTTCCGGACGCGCCGGACACCCCCACGATCCAAGGCCGCCGCTGTGTTTCTCCTGCGTTCACACCCCGAGCCTACCGGCGTCGCGGTATGGACTCAGGACCGGCGGGCCTTCGGGTCCACGGGCAGCCGGTCCGTGCGCAGCGTCAGCTTGCCCAGGGGCGAGTCGACGGTCAGATCGGCGCCGTACGGGACGACGTCACGACCGCGGTAGCCGTCGGGGCCCGGGTTCCACATCGTCACGCAGTGGCCTTCGAGCGGGTCGACGACGAGACAGTTGGCGATGCCCCGGGAGGCGTACCACCGGGGCTTGACCTCGTGGTCACGGCGGACGTTGCTCGGCGAGACCACCTCGACGACGAACTCGATCAGGTCGGCGGGGTAGGCACTCAGGTTCTCGCCCTCCGCCTCGGCCGGGATGACGGCGAGGTCGGGGCAGAACTCGTTGTCGTCGTCGAACAGGAACGCCACGTCGCTGACGACGGCCCACCCGGAGGGCAACTGCCCCTCCAGGTCCGACCACAACCGCTGGATGGTCTTTCCGTGGAACGGCTTGACCGGGTTCATCACGATGCTGCCCTCGACAATTTCCGTCAGGTAGCCGGGGAACATGTCCTCCAGCTTGCTGAGCTGTGAGTGCAGGCGGTCAAGGTCCGAAACCGTCACGGTGGCCTCCCAGGGGTCCTGCTCTCGATGGTAGGCCGCAGGGTAGCGACCCGGAGGGTTCCGGTGCCCCGAGACCAGGGCACCGTGGACGACGTCAACGCGCGGCTGGGGTGGCGCGGGCCGGCGGCTAGACCGTCAGCCCGCGCATCAGCAGGTCCAGCAGGGCGCAGACGAACAGCGCGATGCCGATGAAGCCGTTGACTTGGAAGAAGGCGCGGTCGAGCCGGGACAGGTCGTGCGGGCGCACGATGGAGTGCTCGTAGAGGAACGCGCCCGCCACGATCACCAGGCCGAGCCAGAAGAAGGCACCGGCGCCGGTGGCCACCCCGTACCAGACGAAGAGGGCGGTGGTGACGGTGTGGCAGGCCCGGGCGCCCCAGATCGCGGCCGGGATGCCGAAGCGGGCCGGAACCGACTTCACGCCGACCTCGCGGTCCGTCTCGACGTCCTGGCAGGCGTAGATCAGGTCGAAGCCGCCGATCCAGACGCCGACCGCGAGGCCGAGGATCACCGCGTCCCAGGACCACTCACCGGTGACGGCCAGCCAGCCGCCGATCGGGCCCATCGCCTGGGCGACACCGAGGATGGCCTGCGGGAAGTTCGTGAACCGCTTGCCGTACGGATAGACCACCATCGGGACGACCGCGACGGGGGCGAGCGCCAGGCACAGCGGGTTGAGCAGCGCCGCCGCGCCCAGGAAGAGGACGAGGGCGACCAGCGCGCCGGTCCAGGCGTGCTTCACCGACATGGCGCCGGTGACCAGTTCGCGGTGAGCGGTGCGGGGGTTGCGGGCGTCGATCTCGCGGTCGATGATCCGGTTCGCGGCCATGGCGAACGTCCGCAGCCCGACCATCGCGACGGTGACGAGCAGCAGCCGCACCCAGTGGATGTTCTCGTCCAGGCCGTACATCGCCGTCAGCGCCGCGATGTAGGCGAAGGGCAGGGCGAAGACGGAGTGCTCGATCATGACGAGGCGCAGGAACGCCTTGGTGCGCCCCGGCTGCGGGAGCGCCGCTGATGCGCTGCTCACGAGAGTCCGTACTCCTTCCAGCGGCGGTCGACCTTCGCCGCCGTCTCCGGGTCGGACAGCACCATCTCTGGCCAGCCGCCGTCCCGGGTGTAGCCCTCCTCGGGCCACTTCCGCGTCGCGTCGATGCCCGCCTTGCCGCCCCAGAACTGCTGGTACGAGGCGTGGTCGAGGTGGTCGACCGGTCCCTCGACGACGGTGAGGTCACGGGCGTAGTCCGTGTTGCCGAGGGCGCGCCAGGCGACTTCGTGCAGATCGTGGACGTCGCAGTCGGAGTCGACGATCACGATCAGTTTGGTGAGGGACATCATGTGGGCGCCCCAGACGGCGTGCATCACCTTCTGGGCGTGCTTCGGGTACTTCTTGTCGATCGAGACGATCGCGCAGTTGTGGAAGCCGCCCGCCTCGGGGAGGTGGTAGTCCACGATGTCCGGGACGATGATCTTGAGGAGCGGCAGGAAGAAGCGCTCCGTGGCCCGGCCGAGCGGCCCGTCCTCGGTCGGCGGCCGGCCGACCACGATCGACTGGAGCAGCGGCCTCCTGCGCATGGTGACGCAGTCGATCGTCAGCGCCGGGAAGGGCTCCTGCGGGGTGTAGAACCCGGTGTGGTCACCGAACGGCCCCTCGGGGAGCATCTCGCCGGGCTCCAGCCATCCTTCGAGCACGACCTCGGCCTGCGCCGGCACCTGGAGCGGCACCGTCTTGCAGTCGACCATCTCGATCCGCTTGCCCTGCACGAACCCGGCGAACAGGTACTCGTCGATGTCACCGGGCAGCGGGGCGGTGGAGGCGTACGTCACGGCGGGCGGGCAGCCGAAGGCGATCGCGACCGGCAGGCGCTCGCCGCGCCGGGCCGCCACCTGGTAGTGGTTGCGGCTGTCCTTGTGGATCTGCCAGTGCATGCCGATGGTGCGTTTGTCGTGGCGCTGGAGGCGGTAGAGCCCGAGGTTGCGGATGCCGCTCTCGGGGTCCTTGGTGTGGGTGAGCCCGAGGTTGAAGAACGAGCCGCCGTCCTGCGGCCAGGTGAAGAGGGCGGGCAGCGCGTCGAGGTCGACGTCGTCGCCGCGCAGGACGACCTCCTGGACGGGGGCGTCCTTCACCTTCTTCGGCGGTACGTGGGTCATCGCGCCGAGCTTGCCGAACGCCTCGCGCACCCCGACGAAGCCGTGCGGGAGCTCGGGCCTGAGCAGTCCGCCGATCTTGTCGCTGATGTCGGCGTACGACTTCAGGCCGAGGGCCTTGAGGAGGCGGCGGTCGGTGCCGAAGACGTTCATCGCGAGCGGCATCGCGGAGCCGCGCACGTTCTCGAAGAGGAGTGCCGGGCCCTGGGCCTTCTGGACCCGGTCGACGATCTCCCCGACCTCCAGATACGGGTCGACCTCGGCCTTGATGCGCTTGAGGTCGCCCTCGCGCTCCAGCGCCCGGAGCAGGGAGCGAAGATCGTCGTAAGCCATGCGTCCCAGTATCGCCGAGGCCCCTCCGCTCCCCGCGCGCGCCCCACCCGGCGCGGGCGGCCCCGCCCGCCCGGGCCCGGGACAGCACGCTCGGGCGGGCCCGCGCAGCCGCTACCCTGTGGCCGTCACCGGGGCCCCGCGTCGCCCCGCCGCCGTTCAGTGGGGGATCGTCCGGTCATGCTGAGGTATCTGCCGTTCCTGCTGGTTCTGGCGCTGTGGATCTACGCGTTCGTCGACTGCCTGAACACGCCGGAGGAAGAGGTCCGCGGGCTGCCGAAGGTCGTCTGGGTCATCATCATCCTGCTCTTCGGCGAGGTACTGGTCGGCCCGGTCGCCTGGCTGGTGGCCGGCAAGGTGCGTCACGCCCCCGCGAACGGCTCCACCCCCTCCCGCCGGCACCGCGACCACCGCACCCGGCAGCTCGCGCCCGACGACGACCCCGAGTTCCTGGACTCCCTGAAAACCGGCGGCAAGCAGGACGAGGCACTCCTCAAGGACTGGGAGGCCGACCTGCGACGCCGCGAGGAGGAGCTGCGCCGGCGCGAGCGGGACGGCGACGCCAGGCAGTGACGCCCCGCGCGCCGTAAGCAGTTCCGTGTTCAGCCCTTCGTCGGGCGTCCGTAGACCATCGGCGGACGCCCGGAAGGGGGGCCGTTTCCCAGACTGGGGCGACGACGACACGGGGAGGCGCGATGCGGGACATCGGTCGGGCACGGTTTCTGGGAATGGCGGCGGGGGCCTGCGCCGCGGTGGCACTGCCCGCGGGCCCGGCGGCCGGCGCGGCGGCCACGCGGCCGGCGGCGGACGGGCGCCCGCCGGGGCTGGGGTACCGGGGAGTGGTGTACGAGGTCGGGGAGGGCGAGACGCCCGGCACCGCCTGGAGCGCGGCACGGATGCGCCGGGACATCCGGGCCGTCCGGCACGACCTGCACGCCGATTCCGTCAAGGTCACCGGAGACGGCGTCGAACGGCTCACCGCCACCGCCGCCGAGGCGGCCGAACGCGGGCTGCACGTCTGGCTGGAGCCCACGACTGCCGACGTGCCGCAGCGGGAGATCCTCGACCGGCTGGCGGAGACCGGCCGGTTCGCCGAGCGGCTGCGCCGCCAGGGCGCCGGCGTGCACCTGAGCGTCGGCTGCGAGTTCGTCCTGTTCGTGCCCGGCATCGTGCCCGGCGCGACCGTCCTGGAGCGCGTCGAGAACCTGCTCAGCGGCAACTTCGACCCCGTGCGTACGGCCCGCCGGCTGCGCCGCTTCACCGCGCGGGCCGCGGCCGTCGGCCGGTCCGTCTTCCACGGGCGGCTGACCTACGCCGCCGCCCAGGACGAGGACGTCGACTGGGACCTCTTCGACATCGTCGGCATCGACTACTACAGCTTCTTCCGGCGCCGCCGCGACCACGTACGGGAGCTCGCCAAGTACACCCGGTTCGGCAAGCCGCTCGCCGTCATGGAGTTCGGCTGCTGCACCTTCGAGGGCGCTCCGGAGCGGGGCGGCATGGGGTGGGACGTCGTCGACCGGACGAAGGAACCCCCACAGACCGAGGCCGGCCTGGTGCGCAGCGAGCGCACCCAGGCGGCGTATCTGACGGACGTGCTGCGGGTGTTCGAGTCGATGAACCTGTACGCGGCGCACGCGTACACCTTCGTCACCCCCGACGCCCCGCACCGGCGCGAGCCGCGCCTGGACCTCGACATGGCGAGCTACAGCATCGTGAAGACGGTCGAGGACCGCCCCGGCGACCCGGCCTCCGGGTGGCACTGGGAGCCGAAGGAGTCCTTCCACGCCCTGGCCCGCGAGTACGGGAGGGCGCGGCACCGCTGACACCCCTCCGCTCGCGGGGGAGAGTGGACGCATGGAGCGCATCGATCAGGCACAGGCCCGGGCATGGCTCGCCACCGCGGTCGCGGAGGCCCGCGCCGGTCTCGCCGAGGGCGGCATCCCCGTCGGGGCGGCACTGTACGGCGCGGACGGCACCCTCCTCGGCCGCGGCCGCAACCGGCGTGTGCAGGACGGCGACCCGTCGCTGCACGCGGAGACGGCGGCCTTCCGCGCCGCCGGGCGGCAGCGGTCGTACCGCGGCACGACGATGGTGACGACCCTGTCGCCGTGCTGGTACTGCAGCGGGCTGGTCCGCCAGTTCGGGATCTCCCGCGTCGTCGTCGGAGAGGCGGAGAACTTCCACGGCGGCCACGACTGGCTCGCGGAGCACGGCGTGCGGATCGTCCTCCTCGACGACCCCGAGTGCGTCGCCCTGATGCGCGGCTTCGTCCGGAGCGACCCGGCCCTGTGGCACGAGGACATCGGTGCCTGAGCGCCGGACCGGCTCCCCCGCTCGCCCTCGAAGAGCGGCCGTACCCGGTCGTTTCCGGCCGGCCGGCAAAAGCGTTGTGCCGTCCGACGGACATCGCGCGCCCGATTCCGAAGCAACTCCCCCCTTTCCGCCCCGCTGCTGATACACCTCACCTCAGCCATGACAGGGACGGCGGCGGGACCGGTGGGGCCGGTGCCGCGACGGGGGAGGCGCGGTGCACACAGGGCTGCACGGAGGGGCCGCGCTGTTCGGCACGGAGCCGCCCGGGCTCGCCGCACGCCTGGTCGGACTGCGGCCCCACCAGCACCGCTCGTCACCGCTGGAACACCCGCGCGAACTCCCGTTCGTGGTGCTGGCGGGCGGCCCGGGGCCGGGCAGGAGCGCGGTCCTGGACGAGCTGCGGGACTGCTACCGGGGCCACACGCCGGTCGCGCTGATCGACGGGGCGCAACGGCGGTCCTGCGGCCCGCCGCCGCAGCGGCCGCCCGCGTCCTGGTCGCCGGTCGCGGACGCCCTCATCACCGCCGCCGAGCAGCTCGCGGAGCCGGTGACGGGCGCGGGACGGATCATCTTCCCGCGCCTGGCGACCGGTCTCCTCGCCGTCGCGGCGGGCGGCTGGAGCGACCGCGACGTGATGCGTGTCCGGCGGGAGGCCGAGCGGATCCTGCTGCTGAACGACTCCGCCTCCCGGCTCGCCGGCCCCTGGGTCGGCAGGGTCGTCGCCCGGCTGACCGCCTCCATGCCCGGCACCGGCCCGGTCGTGGAACCGGTGATCGAGGCGACCCTGGAGGCCTTCTCGGAGGGGGTCTCCCCCACCCGTCTGCGACTGCGCAAGGGCGCGACCTGGTACCGCGGCCATCCGGACGCGGGCGGCAGCCCGAGGCTCGGGCTGACCCTGCTCTCCGACCGCTTCCGGGCGGGCGGCGACTCCCGCACCCACGCCGAGCGCCACCTCGTACGGGCCCTGCTGGCCGACCTCGGCGACGCGTACGCCCGACCGCTCCGGGGCACGAGACGGATCGGCCGGCCCCTCGTCCTGATCGACAACGTGCAGGAGCCGCCGGGCCGCGGGCTCATGGAGGCGGTGCTGCACGACCGCGCCGACGGCATCGCCGACCGCACCGCCTTCTTCGCCGCCCTGCGCGGCCCCGCGCACCCCGCGCTGCGAGGCGCCGTCCGCCGGACGCTCCCGGAGGTCGCCCGGCACAGCGGCTGGACGCCGGACACCTCCCCGTCCTCCCGCGCCCTGCTTGTCTCCCTGCCGCCGCAGTCACCCGGCGACGGGGACGGCGCCGGTGACCGGACGCCCGGGGATCAGACCCCGGCGTAGGAGTGCTTGCCGGTGACGAAGATGTTGACCCCGTAGTAGTTGAACAGCCAGCAGGCGAACGCGATCAGCGCGATGTAGGCGGCCTTGCGGCCCTTCCAGCCGGCCGTCGCCCGGGCGTGCAGGTAACAGGCGTACGCGACCCAGGTGATGAACGACCAGGTCTCCTTGGGGTCCCAGCCCCAGTAGCGGCCCCACGCGTCGCCCGCCCAGATCGCGCCCGCGATGATCGTGAACGTCCACAGCGGGAACACCGCGGCGTTGACCCGGTAGGAGAACTTGTCGAGCGAGGCCGCCGAGGGCAGCCGCTCCAGCACGGAGGTCGCGAAGCGGCCGGGCTGCCCGCCGTTCGCCAGCTTGTTCTCGTACGAGTCCTTGAAGAGGTACAGCAGGGTGCCGACCGCGCCCACGTAGAAGACCGCGCCGCAGAAGATCGCGGTGGAGACGTGGATGTACAGCCAGTACGAGTGGAGCGCGGGGACCAGCTGGTCACTCGCGGTGTACAGGACGGTGACGGCGAGCCCGAGGTCGAGGAGGACCGTCGTGACCAGCGGGAGGCCCAGCCAGCGGACGTTCTTCTTCAGCGCCAGCAGCGCCAGGTACACCCCGACGGCGACGGTGGAGAAGGTGATGTTGAACTCGTACATGTTGCCCCACGGCGCCCGCTCCACGGAGAGCGCGCGGGCGAGGACACCCGCTGCCTCCACGGCGAAGGCGAGCACGGTGAGGGACACGGCGATCCGGCCGTACAGGTCGCCCTGCTCGTCGCCGCCGTGCGCGCCGGGGCCGTCCGGGACGTCCCGGGCGCCGGCCGCCGAGCGGACGACGACCCGGGGCCGGTCCAGGACGGCGGTGCCGCCGGCCGACCGCACGGTGACCGCGGGCGCCTGCGCGCCGCTCTGCCGCGTCAGCGCGGCGGCCGTGCGGCCGACCTTGCTGCGGCTGCCGAAGAGCCATTCGGCGATGTGGGCGAAGAAGGCCAGGGTGTAGACGGCCATCGCGGAGTAGATCAGCGTGTTGCTGACACTGGCGAGGTTCTCGTTCGTTGCGGCGGCGAGAGTCACTGCTTCTCAGCCCCTTCGGCGGCAGATACGGCGTGGGGTTCGGAGGTGTCCTGATCGGGCCCGGGGGTGGCGGGGCCGGGGGCGCTCGGCGCCCGGTCGTGCACGAGCGCCGCCAGGTCGCCGAGTTCCTCGGGGAGCTTCGCGGACTCGCTGCGGCCGAGGCCGGCCATCTCGACGACGGTCACCCCGTCCGCTCCGGTGGTGGCGCGCACCCAGACGCGGCGGCGCTGGATGAACAGGGAGCCGGCGAGGCCGAGGATCGCGGTGACGGCACCGGCCAGCGCCCAGTCACTGCCGGGCTGCTGGGTGACCTGGAAGCCGGCCCACTCCTTGATCTCCTTGTCGAAGGTGATGGAGCCGGCGCCGTCCGGGAGCTTCATGGTCTCGCCGGGCCGCAGCCGCTTCTTGAGGATCTGGCCCCCGGAGTCCTTGAACTGCTTCAGCTTCGAGGTGTCGAGCTGGTACACGTTCTGCGGGACGCCCGAGTCGACGCCCAGGCTGCCGTGGTAGCCGGACAGCGCGAGCACCGGGTAGTCCAGCGCCGGGAACTGGGAGAACATCGTGCCCTTGCCCGCACCGGCGAACGTCGGGACGAAGAAGGCGGAGAAGCCGAGCTGCTCGCTGACGCCCCGCGCGTTCCGGTAGCCGTCCATGACCTTGACTGCGCCCTGCGAGGTCACGTTGGAGTCGAGCGGCAGCAGCGGCACGGCCTGGTGGAAGACGACCTCGCCCCGGCCGTCCCGGACGGTGACCACCGGCGCGTAGCCGTGGCTGACCAGGTAGACCTTCGAGTCGCCGATCTCCAGCGGCTCGTTGACCTTGACGGTGGTCCGCTTCTCCTTGCCGTAGGCACCCTCACGGTAGGTGAGGTCCGCCTGGTAGGTGCGGGGGGTGCCCTTGTTGGGCCCGGTCCGCTCGTACGTGCCGGTGAACTTCTTCAGGTCGAAGCTGAACGGCGTCAGGTCGTCGTTGTCGAAGAGGCTGCCGGACTTGAAGTCGTCGTACTGCAGGAGCGTGTTCGCGAAGCCGTCGCCCTCGACGACCAGCTTGTTGCCCTCGGACTTGAAGAGCTGGCCGCAGGCGAAGGCGACCAGCATCACGATCAGCGCGATGTGGAAGAGCAGGTTGCCGGTCTCCCTCAGATAGCCCTTCTCGGCGGCGACGGCGTCCCCGGCGACGTGCGCCCGGAAGCGCCGCTGCCGCAGCACCGTGAGCGCGGCCTCGCGGACCTGCTCGGGCCCTGCCTCGGTGCGCCACGTGGTGTAGGCGGGCAGCCGGGTCAGCCGCCTGGGCGCGCCCGGCGGGCGGCTGCGCAGCTGCCCCACGAACTGCCAGGTGCGCGGCACGATGCAGCCGATCAGCGACACGAACAGCAGGATGTAGATCGCCGAGAACCACACCGAGCTGTAGACGTTGAAGAGGCCGAGCTTCTCGTAGAGGGGCCCGAGCGTGGTGTGCGCCTGCCGGAAGTCGGCGACCTTCGTCTCGTCGGACGCGGACTGCGGGATCAGCGAGCCGGGGATCGCCCCGAGCGACAGCAGGAAGAGCAGGATCAGGGCGACCCGCATCGAGGTCAGCTGACGCCAGAACCAGCGGGTCCAGCCGACCACCTCGCGGCCGGTCCAGGCGAGCCGTCCGGCGGCGCCGGGAGCCCGGGTCCCGCCGAAGGAGCCGGGCACCACCGTCTCCGTGGGGGCGGTGGACAGCTGGGCCCCGGCCGCGCCGAGGTCGCCCTCGGCGTCCGCGCCGCCGTCGGCGGCCTTGCCGGTGTCGGTCGTGCTCATGGCTCAGATCCCTACCGTGAAGCCGTCGGACCAGGTCTGCATCTCCTGCACGATGCTGTCCCACGCGCCGGTCAGCAGGAGCAGCCCGGTCACGATCATCATGCCGCCGCCGATCCGCATCACCCACGCGTAGTGGCGCTTGACCCAGCCGAAGGCACCGAGCGCCTTGCGGAAGGCGACCGCGGCGAGGACGAAGGGGATACCGAGACCCAGGCAGTACGCCACGGTCAGTATCGCGCCCCGGCCGGCGCTCGCCTGGTTGATCGCCAGAGCCTGCACGGCGGCGAGCGTCGGGCCGATGCAGGGCGTCCAGCCGATCCCGAACAGCGCGCCGAGCAGCGGGGCGCCCACCAGACCGGCCACCGGCCGCTGATGGAAGCGGAATTCACGCTGGGTCATCCAGGGCATCAGCCCCAGGAAGAAGACGCCCATGAGGACCATGAGCACGCCGAGCACCTTGGACAGCGTGCCCTGGTGCTCGTACAGGGTGGAGCCGAAGAACCCGAAGAGCGCGCCGCCGGAGACGAACACCACCGTGAAGCCGAGGACGAACAGGCCCGCGCCCGCGGCCATCCGTCCCCGTCTGGCCTCCGCCAGGTCCGTGCCGCTGACCCCGGTGACGTACGACAGGTAGCCGGGCACCAGCGGCAGCACGCACGGCGAGAAGAAGGAGACGAGACCGCCGAGCACGGCGATCGGCAGGGCGGCCAGCAGCGCGCCGCTGTAGACGGTCTCGTTGCGGCCGGTGGTCTCGGCGAGAGTGGTGGCGAGGAGGGACACGTCGGATCACTTCTCCGCGAGGACCGGGGCGAGCATCTTGCGCAGCCTGTCCTCGCTGAGTGCCTGGAGCGTGCGGGCCGCGACCTTTCCGTCCCGGTCGACGACGAGCGTGGACGGGATCAGCTGCGGGTTCAGCGTGCCCTTCTTGAAGCGGAGCATCAGCCTGCCCGTCGGGTCGTACAGGCTGGGGTACGTGATCCCGTGTTCCTTCTCGAACGCCTTGGCGGCGGCGGTGCCGGGGTCGCGGGTGTTGATGCCGACGAACTGCACGCCCTGCTTCTTCGTGTCCTGGTAGACCTTCTCGAAGTTCTCGGCCTCGGCGCGGCAGGGTGCGCACCAGGAGCCCCAGACGTTCAGGACGACGACCTTGCCCCGGTAGTCGTCGACGTCGATCCGCTTGCCGTCGACGGTCTTGCCGGAGAGGTCGGGGACGGTGGCCCGCTCGCCCTTGGCCACGGTGTCGACGCCGTTCTTCCCCGCCACGAAGTTGGTGTTGCCCGATCCGCCGTGGGTGCCCCCGGAGCCGCACGCGGTCAGGACGAGGGCCGCGACCGCCGCCCCGGCGGTGAGCAGGGCGGCTCGGCTACGGGCGCGGTTCGCGCGGGGGAAGCGCTGACGGACGCGGCAGGCGGCACTCATGTGAAAAGTTTCGCATGTCCGTTCCGGGGATCTTGCCCACCCCCCTTGCGGGCGGAAGACCGCATTTCAGGCGGCCTTTCCGGCCCCCGCGGAAGACCCCTTGCCGGCCCTTTCGGCGAGCCCCTTCCAGCCGTCGGCCGGCTTCTGTCCCACCTCCAGCGACTGCAGGCCGGCCAGCACCTCGGGCCGCTGCACGTCCAGCCAGTCGACGAACTGCCGGAAGGAGACGAGTCGCACGTCGCCGCCCTTCTCCTTCTCCCGCGCGATGTGCTTGAACGCCTTCTCGACCGCGTCCATGTAGATGCCGCCGTTCCACTCCTCGAAGTGGTTGCCGATGAAGAGGGGAGCCCGGTTCGTCTCGTACGCGCGCCGGAATCCCGCGATGTACGCCCCGGCGGACTGGGTGCGCCAGCCGGGATAGTTGTACGACGGCGCCTTCGTCGAGTTGACCGACTGGTTGGCGAGCATGTTGTAGTCCATCGACAGCACCTCGAAGCTGTGGCCCGGGAACGGGATCGCCTGCAGCGGCAGGTCCCACACGCCCTGGGTCTTGCGCGGCCAGCGCTGACGGCCGCCGGGCGAGGAGGCGTCGTAGCGCCAGCCCAGCTCCCGGGCGGTGGGCAGCAGGTTGCTCTGGCCGAGCAGGCAGGGGGTGCGGCCGCCGATGAGCTCCTTGTCGTAGTCGAAGGGCAGTGACGGCAGGTCGGTCCAGCCCGTGTTGGTCCGCCACTCCTTCACGAAGGACTTCGCCTGGTGGATCTCGCTGCGCCACTGCTTGGGCGTCCAGTTGGCGACGGTGCCGTAGCCGGAGCAGAAGTGGCCGTTGAAGTGCGTGCCGATCTCGTGGCCGTCGAGCCAGGCGCGGCGGACGCCCTTGAGCGTCATTTTGATGTGCTCGTCGGTCAGGTAGCCGATGTCGGAGGCGCCCGGCGCGTTGTTCGGCGGCAGGTAGAGGCGCTTCTTCGACTCGGGCAGCAGGTAGAGCCCCGACAGGAAGAACGTCATGTGGGCCTGGTGGGCCTCGGCGAGGTCGAGGAAGCGCTCGAAGAGACCGGTCCCGACCTCACCGGCACCGTCCCAGGAGAAGATCACGAACTGCGGCGGCGTCTCGCCGGGCTCCAGCGGCACGGGCCGGCCGGGCTGCCTCGGCTGCTTGCCGGTGAAGGCGGTCGACCCGTCACCCAGGGGGCGGGCGGGAATCTTGGGGGCACCGGGATCCCCGCTGTGGGAACCGCCGGGGGTGCTGCCGCCCTCTTCGTGAGCGGTACCGCAGGCGCCGAGACCCAGCGCGGCCGCGGCACCCGCCCCCATCCCGATCATTCCGCGTCGGCTGACGTCCCGCATATCGTCCCCATTTCGTCGCACCCTCTCAGCCGGCTCTCAGCCGGCATCTCATGAGAGGGGGCGACGAAGACGGGGGTTCCGCCCTACACGCACATATTTATATTATTTTACGAAGATGACCTCGAATGGTGTGATGTGCACGCTTCGTGACGGTGTGTACGCAATGCCCCCACCGGGCCGGACGGCTCCAGCCCCCTCGGGCGTCCACTGCTAGGCCCCGAACGCCTTGCCCTGCCCCTGCACCGGCTTGGCCCCGGCGAGGAGATGAGCGGGCACCAGATCCCGCGCGGGCTCGCTGTAACCCACCGAGACGATCTTGTCGCCGCGATAGGTGAAGGTCGTCAGCGAGGCCAGCGTGCACTGCCGCTTGCGCGGGTCGTGCCACAGCCGCCGCCGCTCCACGAAGGACCGCAGGATCCAGATCGGCAACTGGTGGGACACGCACACCGCTTCATGCCCGCGCGCCGCGTCCTTGGCGGCGTCCAGCGCCCCCATCATCCGCACGACCTGCTCCACGTACGGCTCGCCCCAGGACGGCTTGAAGGGGTTGACCAGGTGCTTCCAGTTCTCCGGCCGGCGCAGCGCACCGTCCCCGACCCCGAAGGTCTTGCCCTGGAAGACGTTCTCCGCCTCGATCAGCCGCCCGTCGGTCGCCAGGTCCAGCCCGTGCGCCTTGGCGATGGGCGTCGCGGTCTCCTGCGCCCGCTCCAGCGGCGAGGCCACGACGTGCGTGACGTCCCGCGCGGACAGGTGCTCGGCGACCCGGTCGGCCATCCGCCGCCCGAGGTCCGACAGGTGGTACCCGGCCAGCCGCCCGTACAGGACCCCGTCCGGGTTCTCGACCTCACCGTGCCGCATCACATGCACGACGGTGAGGTCACTGTTCTTCCGCTCGGCTCCCGTGCCGGTCATGCCGTGGCCTCCGCCGCTGCCCGTGCCGCCGCCGGAAGGGCGTCGGCGATCCGCTGAACCGCCCGCTCGTCGTGCGCCGTGGACACGAACCACGACTCGAACGACGAAGGCGGCAGATAGACGCCCTGCGCGAGCAACGAGTGGAAGAAGGCGGTGTACCGGAAGGACTCCTGCGTCTTCGCGTCCTCGTAGTTCCGCACCTCCCGCCCGGTGAAGAAGACCGAGAACATGTTGGACGCGTTCTGCAGCCGGTGCGCCACGCCCTCCTTGGTGAGCGCCTCGGTCACCAGCGTGCGGATCTGCAGGGACACCGCGTCGACCGTCTCGTACGCGGCGTCGTCCAGCAGCCGCAGCTGCGCGAGTCCGGCGGCGGTCGCCACCGGGTTTCCCGACAGCGTGCCCGCCTGGTAGACCGGCCCCGCCGGAGCGAGGTGGCCCATGACGTCCGCACGCCCGCCGAACGCGGCGGCCGGGAACCCGCCGCCCATCACCTTGCCGAAGGTCATCAGGTCGGGCCGGACACCGTCCACCCCGTACCAGCCGGCCCTGCTGGTCCGGAACCCGGTCATGACCTCGTCGGAGATGTACAGCGCGCCGTTCTGCGCGCAGGCGTCCTTCAGCCCCTGGTTGAACCCGGGACCCGGCGGCACGACACCCATGTTCCCGGGCGAGGCCTCCGTGATGACGCAGGCGATCTCACCGGGGTGCGCCCGGAAGGCGGCGTGCACGGCGTCGAGGTCGTTGTACGGCAGGACGATGGTGTCCCCGGCCTGCGCGCCGGTGACGCCCGGCGTGTCGGGGAGGGCGAAGGTCGCCAGCCCGCTGCCCGCGGCGGCCAGCAGTGAGTCGACGTGCCCGTGGTAGCACCCGGCGAACTTGATCACCTTGGCGCGCCGGGTGAACCCGCGCGCCAGACGGATGGCGGACATCGTCGCCTCGGTCCCGCTGGAGACGAGGCGCACCTGCTCGACCGGCTCGACGCGCGCGACGATCTCCTCGGCCAGCTCGACCTCCCCCTCCCCCGGCGTACCGAAGGAGGTGCCGCGCGAGACGGCCTCCTGGACCGCGGCGACCACCTCGGGACGGGCGTGCCCGAGAATCATCGGCCCCCAGGAACAAACGAGGTCGACGTACTCCCTCCCGTCGGCGTCGGTTAGATAGGGACCGCTCCCGGACACCATGAAACGGGGCGTACCGCCCACGGCGCGGAACGCGCGCACGGGCGAGTTCACACCGCCCGGTGTCACGGCAGCCGCACGGTCGAAAAGAGTCTGCGAAACTGGGGCTTCGTACTGATAGGTCACACAAGCCATGGTGTCAGAGGCCGCGAAGATCCTGCGGACAGGTGTTTCAGCCCACGTTTCGCCGAGCGGCCGTGGGGGAGGTCACTGACACGATGATCGGGTTGCGCGGCGGGGGTCGCGCGGCCTAGAAAAGCAGTCGGGTGGAGATATGCATCGCGGTGGCGGACTGGGCGAGGGGACCGATGACCTCGGTCCTCGGCGTGCCCGGCGGGGGAGGCACCGGCGCGAGGCGGAGGAAGCCGCCGAGTCACGACAGGCACAGGCGCAGGGTCAGGGTTCACAGGGTTCACAGGGTTCACAGGGCGAGCCTGAGCGGATCGAGCAGTCGGCCCGTATGGACGGTATGGACTACACGGACCGTGGAGCAGACCGGCTCAGGGCAGGGAGCGGGAATGGTGGCCGGGTGGGGGTGACGTACAAATACTTCGGCGCGCCCGACGGCGCGACGGCAGCGCGGGTCCCGATCTCGATGCGCCCCGAGGAACTCGGCGGTGACGAGCTCGGGATGAACGGCATGTTCACCAAGATCAAGCCGGAGACGATGGCCGCGATGGTCCTCACCGGCATCGAGGGCGTCCCCCTGCACAAGGTGCCTCCGCTGGAACTCGTCGTCCTCCACCCCGACTACGCCGTCGTCAAGCTCCCCATGACGGTCGTCGACCCGCTGCGCGGCATAGGCGAGGAAGCGGTGGGTGCGGCCGCCTTCATCTGGTCGACGGTCCCGGACCGCGGAGGCCCCCGCGACGCGTTCAACGTCTACCAACTGCTGCACGAGTGGCAGGACTTCTCACATCGGCTGCATGAGGCGGGGCATCAGCCTTATTGCCTGGTGTGGCCCTGAGCTGGGGTTTCGCTGGTAGCGGGCGAGGTCTGGGACGCGGCACCAGCGGCGACAAGTGATGGGATCCGTGACGTCAGGTAGAGCCGTTCCGTCTCAACCTCGGGCAAGGTCTGCGGTGGCGACGACTCCGACGTCCCAGTCCCGTTCCTACGCGGCGGTGATCAGCTCGCCGACATCATCGGCTATGCCGCACGCGCAAACGACGACGTACAGGAAGGGCTTCTTGGCCGGTTCTTTGGTGGTGGGCTCGGTCACGCGTGGGCTCCAGGATGGTGGGCTTCTCGTTGGGCGGCCAGCTGATCGGCCAGCGCATCGGGCCCGATCTTGCTTAGGGCCCACAGGCTGCTGGATCGACGTGCCCACCGCCAGAGCGGGTTGTCCACCGGGGTGTGGAAGGGCAGCACGGGAATGCCGTGGGCGTCGAATGGACCAGCGTCGAGATAACGCAGGCCACCGGTGCCGCACAGATAGTGGGTGCTGCCGGTGGCTGCCGCGAGGTCGGCGAGGCGCTCGGAGCGGCCTTGCCGGGTTGGGATCTCACTGCTGTCCCGCACCTTCCCCGACCAGCCGAGAGCGCTGAGCAGGGCGATCGTCGATGACCTCGCCAGGTCGGCCACACGGTCCGACTCGTCGAGCACGTCCAGTACCTCGGACACAGCACCCCAGTAGGCGCTGCGGCCGTAGTACTGGCGGACGAGAAGCTGGACCGTCCGGCGCGAGCGACGCGGATCAACGAGCCGTGCCTGGCTGATCAGCGACGGGCGCCCGTGGGGAAGGTGCGTCGGGAGCGTGAGCCACTGCTGTCGGGATGGATCGTCCAGGGCGGCGAGACGGGCGCGGTGCTGGTAGTCGGCCGGGCGAACTGCACGTCGTCCAGGACGACCCACAGGTCGGCGGAGAACAGCTTCGCCAGCGTGGACAGCCGGGGAAACAGGCTCGGTTGGTGGATCGCGCACAGCCCGTACGACGCATCGGCGCTGGGCGACTCAGGTGCTGATGAGGCGGCTGTCGAAGCCGGCGCCCAGGAGGCGCTCGTAAGCGTCATACACATCCCCCGGTACGTCCTGCTCGACGGCGAAGCCGAGCTTCGGGTACTCGATCACCCGTTGCAGGTCACCGACGAGCATGTCGACGACGAGCTTCTCGTCGCCGATGGACTTGATGTAGTCGTCCAACTCCAGCGGCTCGGAGGCGCACACGACCTCAGTATCGGGCCACAGCTCGCGGCAGGTCGCATACGAGCGGCGCTCCATGTACGGCTTGGAGATCAGCAGCAGCGACTGCACTTCCACCCCGGCCTCGGCCAGCAGTTCGCGGGAGAAGGTGATGTTCTGGCCGGTGTTTGCGGCCTTCGACTCCACGATGATCGCCTCGTCTGGCACCCCCAGGCTCAGCGCATGCTCGCGGTAGTGGACGGCCTCGCCGCGCGGGAAGCGAGCGCGGGTGGTGGGGCTGTTGCCGCCGCTGAAGACCACGACCGGGAAAAGGCCAGCGCGATAAAGGTCGACCGCAGTAGTCGCGACCCCGAGGTCGTGGCTGCCCAGGCCGATCGCCGCCGAGCAGGGCCGCAGCTCGTGGCCCATCTGGTGGTAATTCCAGATCAGCGTCGCGTCGTGGAACTGCTCGTCGGTGATCTGGCGCTGCTGGTGCTCCGGCACTGGCACTCCCTGGCTCATCCTTGCTGGCCCTTTCGGATGCCCTCAATACTGCGCAGCTGGTGGCTCAGCCCGTACTGCCGGGCCACCTGTGCCGCCTGATCGAGGACGGACAGCCCATCATTCCGGGTCGCCGCATCCGACAGAAGGATGTGCCCGTACGCGGTGTCCAGCCTCACCCGCTGCATCGGGGAGTCGACCGTGCCGGTGGTGCGCGCGATGTCGATGTAGTGCAGTGCCTGCTTCAGGTCGCCGGCACCGCGACAGGCCAGGGCCAGCTTCTGGTGGGCGACCGACCAGTCCTCCGGCTCGCACAGGTCCTCGAAGGCACGAGTGGCGGCCGTCATCGCGTTGGTGGCGTACTCGTTGTCGCCCACCTTGCTCAGCGCGGTACCCACCCACAGCTGCGCCCTGGCACGGTCACGTCGGCTCAGGCGCTGGTCCCCGGCGAGGAGTTCGTAGTGGCGAGCGGAGGATTCCAACTCGCCCGACATCTCCTGAACGACGGCCAGGGACAGCTCGATCTGAGCCACCCGGCGTGGGATGTCGAGCTCGGTGAACATGCCCCGAGCGGTCAGGTAGGAGTGGCGGGCGGAGAGTGGGCCGAGGATCGCCCCCTGATCGCGCTGGAGGTCGCCCAGGAGCACGAGGGAACGGCCGTACAAATAGAGACCCTTGTCGTCCAGCTGCTGGGGTGCACGGCTACCCAACCACCGGTTCAACAGGGTTGAGGCGAACTGGAAGTCCTGACGGCTGATGCAGACAACAGCGCGCTCGATGTCCTCGGTCCAGGTCTCGTAGTCCGCCGGCCGCGCGCTCTTCCGCTCAGGGAACAGCATTGCCTCGAAGCGGGCTTGGGCGGCGGAATCCGCCCGTGCGAGTGCGGTGTCGAGGATGGCCTGTGTGTCCGGTCGGGGCTGTGTCTCCGCGCCGAGGCTCTCCCACTTCGCAACCGTGCGCAGCGCGACACCGAGGTGCTCAGCGAAAGCGCGCGTGCTCATACGCAACGCGGCGCGCAGGGCGCTCGCCTCCCGACCTGTCCATTGCTGCACGCTGACCACGGATGACCTCCCTCCGTCACGTATGGAAGCACTGTCGGTGACGACGTGGGGAGGGAAGTGCAACGGAAGTACAACAGCAGTTCATTTCGAGGCCGTTCACGACGGCCGACGCTATGGGCATGGACGACGACCTCATCACCGAACGCCACCCCGTCGCCTTCCCCCAGGTCTTCGGCTACCTGCGTCACGTCACCGGCGGCCTACCCCGCCATACGGCTCTCGTCGACTGCCTCACCGAATACTGCGACCGGCACGAACTAGCCTTGTGCGGCGTCTTCACCGACCGCGACGTCACAGTGATCGTCCGCTCCCCCGCCTTCGTCGGTCTGCGCGACGCGCTCGAACTCCCCGATGCCTACGGGGCCGTGGTTCCGGCTCTCAGCCACCTCGGCCCGAAGGACCTCGGCACCGAGCGCGAGCGGCAGATAACAGCAACAGGCGCTCGTCTGATTGTGGTCCGCCCTCTCACGCCGACCACGCGATCCGCCTCTTCGCTCAGCGCAAGCCAAAGTCTTCGGCCGCAGGGAGGTGTGTGATGTCCGTGCGTGACGCGTTGCGAAGTGCGCCCATGGTGAACGACGTGCCGGGACTGCGGCTACTGAAGGTCGGCGACGGCTGGGACGTCGTGCGCACCTCGGCCGAGATCGGCCTCTTGGCTCTGGCCTACCTGCGCGCCACCGGTGCCTCCGTCGGCCCCGTGCTCTACGACAGGCCCAACGGGCGTCTCTACTACGCCGTCCCGACCGGCTCCGAAGCCAGCTGGGACGAGCTGCCGGTACGGCACCTCTCCACCGACTCCTGGCTCGTCGCCCCCGGCCTGGAACTGCTCGACGGCTGGTTCGGCGGGTGGTGCGAGCTACCCGACGACGACACCCTCACCGACACGCATGCCCTCCGCGCTGCTCTCCAGCACCCTTACGTCGCCACAACTCTGGAGTCGGTTCGATGACCAGCCGCGCGATCATGTGCCGCAAGCGGTGGACCATCCAGCCCGACCGGGAACCCGACGCCGAGCCCACCACGTACGCGATCCAGTGCGCGGTCTGTGGCGAAACCTCACTGTCCGGCACCGACTTCGCCGAACCGCAGAGCTGGGTGTTCACGCATGGTGGCCGCAACCCCTCACACCATACGTACCGGGAGATCATCACCCGCCCGTGGAGGGCCTGGTGGAAGCCGTGAGCCGCCGTGTCGCCGCTCAGGTATCCAGAGCCGCCCGCTACGCCGGCCCATTGCTGATCGTGCTCGTGTCCGCCTCGTGCGGCTTCGTGATCGGCGTGGCCGCCTCGACCGCACGGATCACGCCCTGACTCGCGCTTGGAGAAGGGGTTCACCGGCCGAGCGGGCGGCCAACCTGATCGCCGCCCAACACCAGGCCCGACCAACCGCACCCACCTCGTGGAGGTCCCATGATCGAGACGAACACCAGCGCCAAGAGGCTGAGGCCCAAAGCAGCTCCGCAGCTCCTGGCCAGCCCGTTTCTCGCCCAGTACCTCCTCGTCCAGCCCGGCCGGGCGGCCGGCGTGCGCATCCCGGAGGTCCGCTACGAGGAGCTGCGAACTGCGGGCGCTGAAGGCCGATCCGTCCCGGTCTGGCTGGCCGACGCGGCGAGGGATGCGTGGGGGACCGAGCTGCCCTCGTCGCCGGTCGGCGACGTCGTCCTCGTCCGCGAGCGGTCACGGTACGGGTACGGCAAGGCGTCTTGGGAGATCAACCTCGGCTGCGACTACGACTGCGAGTTCTGCTACCTCGGGGAGAAGCGGTTCGAGGGCCTGGACTGGGCCGGTAAGCAGACGCTGCTCCAGGCACTGAGGGACGCCGGCGTCCTGTGGTTGCAGATCACAGGCGGTGAGGCGCTGATCGACCGAGAGTTCGGCGCGGCGTACGAGTACGCCCACCAGCTCGGGATGATGGTCCAGGTCTCGTCCAATGGCTCCTCGCTGCGGAAGCAGCCGATTCGGGACCTGTTCGCCCGCCACCGGCCGTACCGACTGACCCTGAGCGTCTACGGAGCCACCGCCGAGACGTACGACAAGGTGACGCGGAACCGCGGGGCGTTCGGCCGGTTCCGGAAGGGCCTGGACGCCGCCCGCGAGGACAGGCTGCCGGTCCGCCTGAACGTGATCGTCTCGGACGGCAACGCGCACGAGACAGACGCGATGGTGCGCCTCTCGAAGTCGTACGGCTTCCCTCACCAGGTCTTCACGAACATGTCGCCCACGATCGACGGCGAGGCGAACCCACTGGCGACGCAGGCACTGAGCCATCTCAAGGCACGCAGCGTCTTCACCGGCTGCAACGCCGGCCACACGTTCTTTCACGTCAACCCGCACGGCATCGCGTCGATCTGCAAGGTCGGCCGTGACCCGAGCGTGAACCTCATCACCGAGGGCGTCGAAGCCCTCCCCCGACTCGGCGCAGTCGCCGAGTCCCTACAGCTCCGCACCGGTGGATGCTCCGGCTGCACGAAGGTCGGCACGTGCCGCACATGCCGACCGCTGGCCAGGCTCTACCAAGAGGCGGGGGACCGACGAGAGCTCTACTGCCAACATGGAGGTTACGGATCATGACTCCGCCCACCGCAATCCTGACCCCGCCCAGCGAACCGGTCATGCTCACCATCGGCCGACGCCCGGCGGATAACCCGACCAGCGCCCTGCCGGTGCCGCTGACCGCCGCGTCGATCAAGGACGACGAGTTCCAGATCCTCGCCGACCTGGACGAGGCCGCCGAGGGCGCCGAGTGCAGCTGTTCGGCCGGTGACGACCAGCCCTACTAGATCCACCACGGGTGGCGCCCGTACCGCCCGCTCGTTCCACCCCCTCAGTGCCGCCCCGGCCGTACCCTGGCCGGGGCGGCACTCCCCGTACCCGAGCACCCCGGAGGAACCGCGCGTGTCCATGTCCCGCATCCCCTTCGAGAGGCTCCCCGCCGACGTCCGCCGAGCCGTCGCCGACAAGAGCGGCGCCGTCCATCAGGCGGCCACCGCGCCGGGCGGCATGAACTCCGGCATCGCCTCCGTCCTGGAGACCGAAAGCGGCAGGGTCTTTGTGAAGGGCATCCCGACCGACCACCCCCAGGTCGGTGCACAGCGTCGCGAGGCGGCCGTCGCCCCATACCTGCCGGAATCCTCTCCACGCCTGTACTGGCATCTGGAGTTCGGCGGTTGGAGCTTGCTCGGCTACGAGGTGATCGACGGCCGCCACGCCGACTACACGCCAGGCTCGCCCGACCTGCCGCTCGTGGAAGCCGCGCTCGTCGAACTGCAGGACGTTACAGCACCCGCCGACATCGAGATCAAGGACGCCGTCGACCGGTGGGCGGACTACGCACCGCCAGGTACGACGCACTACTTCGAGGGCAACACCCTCCTGCACACCGACTTCGCCCCCGACAACGTCCTGATCACCGGTGCCCGCGCACGAATCATCGACTGGGCCTGGCCGACGCGAGGGGCGGCATGGATCGACCCTGGCGCACTTATCCTCCAGCTCATGGACGCCGGGCATTCCATGGAGGAGGCCCTCGCCTTCGCTAGTCGGTTTCCGTCCTGGAAGGACGCAAGGGCCGAGGCACTCTCGGCGTTCAGCTTGGCCACGGCGGCACTGTGGCAGGAGATTGCTGAAGTGGAGCGGACACCATGGAAGTTGGGGATGTCGAAGCGGGCGGCGGATCTCGCGCGCGTCCGGGACTGGGTCCTGTAGACGTTAAGTAATCCGCCCACCCGAGGTGCCCGCTCCCCAAGCCACGAGGGCGGCATCGCCCTCACCGGAACCATCAAGGCCACCGTGACGTCCCGTCCCGCGCCCAACTTTCCGCCGCCGACCGAAGTGTCCCGCCCACGTGCCTGCTGCGTCCGAGCCGAGTCGTCAGCTCACGTGTGCTGACCCCGGCCGTGGCCGAACAGGAAAAATTCTCCGGCCTTGTCATGAGATCGGGCCTGCCGCGCCTCTTCAGACGTGTACAGCCTCTGCCCTGGACCACAGAGCGGGAGGCCGCTAACTATGAGGAGGTGTTCCGTGGAGATCGCGGGCGCATTGTTGTCCATCGTCGTCGTCCTGGCTCCGAGTCTGAAGGGGTGGGTGGACAGCGTGTCCTACCGCAATCGGGTGGAGGCGAGAGCAGCTCTGATTGAGGCCAAGCGTCAGCAAGGGGATGACGACGGCGGCGCAAAGCGGTTCGGCAAGCGGGGGCAGAACCGTGTCTGACAGACCGGAGGCCCAGGTGACTGAAGCCCTGGAATCTCTGTATCGGGATCATCGTGGTGAGATGCAGGGGCTTGCGCGCCGGCTCCTGGCCGAGGAGCGGCTGCCGGAGTCCGTGCTGTCCGCCGAGGACGTGGTGCAGACCGCATTTGCCAAGGTTTTGCGCGCCCCTGAACAGATCCACGATCTCCGCGCTTATCTCTACGCCGTGATACGCAGCGACGTACGGGCCACAAGCCGCCGGAACCGACGGCGCGCGGTCTTGGCCGCACTGCCCGCCTGCCAGGCACAGTCGGCGGACGGGCAGGTCGCGGACTTCAGCGACCTGGTTGCCAATCGCGTGGCTGTGTACAGAGCCTTGTACGACCTACCTGCGCAGCAGCGAACCGCTGTATGGGCGACCAAGGCGTTGGAGTACACGCACGCCGAGACAGCCGAGGCTATGAACAGGAGGCCGGGGACGGTCGCCACTCATGTCGTGCGCGCGGTGGCAGCGCTCCGAATCCATCTGGCTGCCCTGCTGGTGGTAGGCATCATGGCGCTCTCCCTCGCAGGGAGCCGCCTCCTCAAGAGGATGCAACCCCCAGCAGGCAGCCCTCAAGACCCCCTGCTGCAGGCTCCGTCAGCCTCAGCGTGGATCTACGGGGCCGTAGGTTGTCTCCTCATCTCCGGCCTGGCCAGTTGGGCGTTCAGGTTGTGGACACGCCGCCGACAGGCCGTCGAAGATGGAGGGACATTCGCACCGCGCCCCATCATGGACCGGATCCGGGAATCGTTCAGGGAGCGCCGGTACAACCGCGCAGTCTCTCGGAAGCCGCAGCGACGAATACCCATGCCCGAGGACGACCTTCCCGAGTACGAGGGAGTCGTGCGTACGCGGACGCGCCTCCCCGGCAGATAGAAAGGACCACACGCTCGTGCGGAACTGAGGGCACATCCAGGGCACATGAGCCTGGGAAACGGCGTTGACCTGTGAGAACTACCGAGAGGAGTTTTCCCAGGTCAACGCGCATTTCCTTGCAAACCGCAGGTCAGCGGCCTCACATCACCAATCGCTGCACGAGTGGCAGGACTTCAGCCACCGGTTGCATGAGGCGGGGCATCAGCCGTATTGCCTGGTGTGGCCCTGACACCGGGCCGCAACGTGTTCGGGCGGGGTCTTCGGACCCCGCCTCTTGTATGTCCCCGACGGATCGCCGGACGGCCGCCGCGCAGCCCTGCCATGGACCCCGCCGCTGGTGAGGCGGCCGACGCGGGCGGCATCCCATGCGCCGGGGCCGGAGAGCTGGGATGCTGGGGAGGAAAGCGCTGCCCATGACGTGGCCCTGGTGAAAAGGGCGGTGAGCGCGTGGCTGAAACCTACGACAGCGCCCAGGGACCGGCCGTTCCGGCCGTTCCGTACGCCGACCCCATGGGAGACCCGTATCTGCGTGCCCGGTTCGCTCTTCCCGCGAGGCCGGTCGCGTTCCTGCCGCGTCCGCGGCTCGTCGACCATCTCGACCAGGCCCACCGCACGCCGTTGACGCTGATCAACGGTCCGGCCGGGGCAGGCAAGACCCTGCTGGCCGCCGACTGGGCCGGCGGACTGCGCGGGCCGGTCGCCTGGCTCAGCGCCGAAGCGGCGGACCGGCGGCCCGGCGTCTTCTGGGCGTACGTCCTGCAGTCCCTACGGGCCTGCGGCGCTCTGGCACCGGACGCGGTGGGGTCCCCGGTGGACGGGGCCGGGGTGGACCGCGGGCTCCTGGCCGCGCTCGCCGCCGAGCTGAACGAACGCGACCGGCCCGTGGTCCTCGTCCTCGACGCGTACGACTGCGTGACCGCCCCGGAGGTCGCGGAACAGCTGGAGTTCGTCCTGCACCATGGCGGACGGGGGCTGCACCTCGTCCTCGTCACCCGGACCGAGCCGCTGCTTCCGCTGCATCGTTACCGGGCGGCCGGCGAACTGACGGAGATTCGCGCCGCCGAGCTGGCCTTCACCCCGGAGGAGGCCGCCGCGCTGCTGGAGTTGCACGGCCTGAGTCTTCCGGTCCCCGCCGCCCGCGCCCTGGTGGACCGCACCCGGGGCTGGGCCGCCGGTCTGAGCCTGTCCGCCCTGGCTGCCCGGGAGAGCGCAGACCCGGAGCTCTATCTGAAGGAGTTCGAGGCCGCCCGCAGTACGGTCGCGGACTTCCTGCTCGCCGAGGTCCTCGAGGGACAGCCGGCGGAGACGCAGGACCTCCTGCTGCGGGTCAGCGTGCTGGAGCGCTTCTGTCCCGAGCTCGCCGACGCGCTGACCCTCCGCGGTGACGCCGGGCCTGTGCTCGCCGGGCTGCACCGCGCGAACGCGTTCGTCGAGCACGTGGGGCACTCGTGGTACCGGCTCCATCCGCTGTTCGGGGAGATACTCCGGGTCCACCTGCACGTGCGACTGCCCGGTCTCGAACCGGAACTACACCGGCGTGCCGCGCGATGGCTGCGCCGGTCGGGTCTCCTGCCGGAGACACTCGCCCACGGTGCCGCCGCGGGCGACTGGGACCTCGCCGCGGGCGCCCTCGTCGAGGACCTGGCGATCGGGCAGTTCTTCACCGGTCTCAGCTCTGGTGACCTGGTGCGATTGTTCTCCCGGATGGGCCCCGAGGCCGGGAGCCCGGCGACGGACCTCGTGCGCGCGGCCCGTGACCTGTCACGGCGCGACCTCGATCATGGGCTGGAACGGCTGCACCGCGCGGAGGCGGGGCTGGCCGACGGCGCGCCCGGTCCCGCGGCAGCGCTGCTGAGCTGTGCGCTGCTGGAGGCGCTGGCCGCCCGGCTGAGCGGGTGTCCCGGGCAGGCCCAGAGAGCCGCCGAAGCGGCCGAGGGGCTGCGGCGGGAAGTACCGGAGCACCTTCTGGAGGCCCATCCCGAACTCACCGCCCTGCTGCTGACCCACGTGGGCTCGGTACGCCTGTGGGCCGGCCGCTTCGAGGACGCGCGCGCGGCCCTGACCGCCGTGGTCGCCACTCCCGGCGGGGCCGGCATCGTGCTGCCGCGAGAGGAGTCGCTGGGGCACCTGGCCCTGCTCGACTACCTGAACGGCTGGCTCGGCCGGGCGGAGCACAAAGCCCTGGCGGCGGTGGCCGAGTCGGAGCGGGCCGGTCTGCCCCAGCCGTCCGGTTCCGGTATCGGGCGGCTGGTCCTGGCGGCCGTGGCAGTCGACCGCCACGAGCTGGACCCGGCGCAGGCCCTCCTCGACGAGACGGCCCGGCTCACGTCGGACACCCGGGACCCGGTTCCGGCGGCGGGACGCGCCCTGGCCACGGCCCGCCTGCTGCTGGCCCGGGGCCGGACACGGGCCGCCGTCGAGGCGGCGGACCCGGCCGTCCCGACCGCCGTGGTTTCACCCTGGGCGGCCGGCCACCAGGCCCTCATCGTCGCCGCCGCCCACCTGGCCGAAGGGCGGCCGGACAGAGCCGTCGAGATGCTCGGCACGGTGTCCGGCGACCAGCCGGTGTGTGCCGCGGAGGCCGCGGCGATCCAGCTCGCGACAGGGCGTCCCGGAGCGGCGATGGACCTGCTCGACAGCATCCGCGCCGAGGGCCGGACCGGTCCGGTGGTGACCGTGGGCGCGGCACTGGTGAGGGCTCGGGCCGCAGCGGAGGCGGGAGACACCGCCACCGCCCGTAGGCTCGTGACGCAGGCGCTCCTCGACGCCCGGCGCGAGCGGCTACGGCGTCCGTTCCTCGAGGCCGAAACGTGGATCCGGCCCCTCCTGGCCACGGCGCCGCTGCACGGGCTGGCGGCGGGCTGGCTCACGCCCGGCCCGCCCCACCGCGGTGAACCGGCCGGGCCGCGGCGGCCCCCGCATCTCGTCGCGGTGGAGCTGAGCGGACGTGAGCGAGACGTCTTGGAGCAACTGGCCCGGATGATGTCGACAGAGGAGATCGCAGCCGAGCTCTTCGTGTCGGTGAACACGGTGAAGACCCACCTCAAGAGCGTCTACCGGAAACTGGCGGTGAACCGGCGGAGCGAGGCCGTGCGCCGGGCGCGCGACTTCGGGCTGCTGTGAAGGGCGCGCCGGTGCCAGGGGCGGCGCCCGCACTCCCCCGTACGGCGGCATTTCCCGCCGGAGCCGGCTCCTTCCCCCGCGGCGGGTGAGGCACGGGGCACGTGTCTCGGGTCTGATGGACGGAGCGGCGGGCGTGCGCCGGCCGCCGTCCGGCTGACCTCACCGGCGTGCCGGGCCGACCTCCGCGAGGTGGACGCGTGAAGCACTGGCGGGCTCTGGCCGTGCTCGGTACGGCCCAGTTCCTGATGGTCCTGGACACCTCCGTCATGAACGTCTCCATCAGTCAGCTGGTGGCGGACTTCGACACGGAAGTCACCGCCATCCAGGCCGTCATCACCCTGTACGCGCTGGTCATGGCGGCGTTCATGCTCATCGGAGGGAGGTTCGGGGACATCCTGGGGCGCCGCCGCATGTTCCTCCTGGGACTGGCCGTCTACGGCGCGGGGTCGGCCCTGACCGCCGTGGCGCCCACGCTGTGGGTCCTCACGCTGGGCTGGTCCGTCATCGAGGGGCTGGGCGCCGCCATGGTGCTGCCGGCCATGGCCGCCCTCGTGGCGGAGTCGTACCGCGGGAAGGACCGGGCCGTCGCCTACGCGGTCATCGGCGGGCTCGCCGGCGCCGGAATCGCGGTCGGCCCGCTCCTGGGCGGCTGGGTGACGACGTATCTGACCTGGCGGCTGGTCTTCGCCGGTGAGGTCCTCGTCGTCGTGGCGATCCTGCTGTGCCACCGGGTGATCACGACACCCGCCAGGACCGGGCCGCGGCCCCGGCTGGACGTGGTCGGAGCGGTGCTCTCCGCGTCCGGGCTGGGGCTGGGCGTGCTCGGGGTGCTGCAGAGCAGCACGTGGGGGTGGGTACAGCCGCGCAACCCTCCCTTCACCGTGCTCGGCTTCGCCCCGACCCTGTTCGTCGTGGGCGCCGGGGTGGCCGTCCTGACCGCCTTCCGGCACTGGGAAGGCCGGCGGGAGCGCCAGGGGGCCGACCCCCTCGTGCACCTGTCACTGCTGGGCAGACCCGTCCTGCGGTCCGGTCTGCTGACACTGCTGAGCCAGAACCTGATCCTGCTGGGGCTGTTCTTCACCATCCCGCTGTATCTCCAGGTGGTGCAGGGTTTCGATGCCTTCCAGACGGGGCTGCGTCTGCTCCCGGTGTCCGTCACCATGCTGGTGACCTCCCTGTGCGGGTCCGCGCTGGGGCGGGTGATGGGGCCCCGCCGGGTGGTCCGGCTGGCCCTGCTGATCCTGGCGGCGGCCGTCGGCTGGTTGCTGACCACCGTCGACCCGGTCATCGACGACGCGCAGTTCGCCGGAGCGATGGCCGTGCTGGGCGTGGGCGTCGGCCTGCTCGCCTCGCAGCTGGGCAACGTCGTGCAGTCCGGTGTCGGCGAGGAGGAACGCAGTGAGGCCGGAGGCCTCCAGTTCACGGCGCAGAACCTGGGCTCGGCACTGGGCACCGCACTCATCGGATCGATCCTCATCGGCGCGCTGGCCCACGCCTTCACCACCCGGGTGCAGGAGGACCCTCGGCTGTCCGAGCAGGCCCGCGAGCAGGTCGGCGTCGCTCTCGAAGCCGGCGTCACGTTCGTCCCCACCGAGCAGGTGCGCTCCGCGGCCGAGCGGGCGGGGCTGCCGCCCTCCGAGGTCGACGCCGTCACGGACTCCTACGCCTCGGCGCAGCTGAACGGCCTGAAAGCGGCGATCCTGGCCACCGGCGGCGTAGCCCTCGCCAGCTTCCTGGTCACCCCGCACCTGCCGACCGGCCGGGAAAGCCGTCCGCGGCATCGGGGCGCCGGTGCCGCTCCCGCGGAAGAGCCGGGGCGGCGGGACGAATCCGGCGGGCGTCGACGATGACCAGGGCCAGGACCGGTCCGGCCACCGCCGGTGGGATGCGCCGGGAGGAACGCCGTGCGCACGCGGACTACACCGGCGGTGTCTACGGATCCATGCTCGCGGCCTCGGTGGTGCTCGGCGCCGGCTCGCTGGGCACGTTCCCCCGCACCGAGCTGGTGCTGTTGCTGCTGCTCACCGGCGTGGTGTTCTGGGTGGCGCACGTGCACGCCCAGCTGTTCGGAGCGCGCCTGGCGCAGCACGGTTCCAGCCGCCGGGTCGTGCTGCGCGTGTGCCGCGAGGAATGGCCCATCGTCAAGGCCACCGTTCCGCCGGCCGTCGCGGTGGCCGTCAGCCCGCTCCTGGGCATGGACGTGCGAGGCGCGCTCTGGCTGGCCCTCTCGGTCGCCGTGGCGGGCCAGGTGGGCTGGTCCGTGGCCGCGGCACGCCGCGCCGGTGCTTCGCCGCGGCTTATTGCCGTCACCGCATCGGTCAACCTGCTGCTCGGCCTGCTGATCATCTCCTTCAAGATCTTTCTGACGCACTGAGGAGGAACTGGTCGCGGGTGGCCGCCGGCCGGTCACCTGCACGGGGCGAACAGCGAACACCGGAGGAACCCCGGGACGGACGCCGGGCCGCGAGGGCGTCGCCCGTCCGGGAGGTCCGTGGAAGGACAGCTTGTGCGCTACGAGATCCGGGTGGAGGGACACCTGTCGGAAACGCTGGCCCAGGCCTTTCCGGAACTGGGCCACGTGGTGATGTCCGGCCAGACCGTCCTGTTCGGCCCGGTCGTGGACGAGGCACACCTGTACGGGCTGCTGGCACGCTGCCAGTCGCTGGGCCTGCGCGTCGTGGAGATGCGGCAGCTGCCGGGCTAGGGCCTGTCTGACAATCCCCGTCTGCCTCCCTCCGCGCGACGACGGGAATTGTCAGACAAGCCCTAGGGGGCGGTCATGCCGCCAGGCGGGTGCCTCGGCGCCAGACGGCACGGGTGTTGAGGGTGTCGCCGATGTTGCTGGTCGGGTCGCCGTCGACCAGCAGGAGGTCGGCGCGGAGGCCCTCGGCGATACGCCCCCGGTCGCTGAGGCGGAAGCGGCGGGCCGTGGTCGCCGTGGCCGCGCGCAGGGCCCGTGCGGGTGTGAGGCCGGCCGACACCAGGTACTGCAGTTCGTGGTGCAGGCTCGCTCCGTGTGCCAGGCCCCCGAAGAACGTCTCGGGTATGGAGACGTCGCTGCCGGCCAGCACGTCGACACCGGCCGCGTCCAGCGCGCGCACGGTGTCGTACACGTCGTGGAGCTTGCCCTGCGGGTAGCGGTTGAAGCTGGAGCGCAGGGTCCGGTCCCAGGCGGCGTCGAGGCGGGCGGCGACCCGGGGGTCGTCGGCGAGTTCACTGCCGGTGATCCCCATCATCGAGGCGTTGAGGGTGACGCAGGGGATGACGAACGTGCCCGAGTCCTTGATCAGGCTGATGATCTCGGCGGTGTGCGGCTGGTCCATGAACACGTGGGTCAGGCCGTCGACGCCGGCCTCGACGGCCGTCCTGGTGGCCTCCAGGGTCAGCGCGTGGGCGACGGTCAGTGCGCCGTACTTCTTGGCCTCGGCGACACCGGCGCGCACGGTGGCGCGGTCGAGCACGGGCAGCCCGGGGTGTCCCTCCACGCTGCCGTCGTCGATCATGAACTTGATGTAGTCGGAGCCCCGGGCGAGGAGCTGCGGCACGAAGGCGGCGGCCTCCTCGGGAGTGGTGGAGAACGGCATCAGGGGCATCACCGGAGGAAGGTCCCACTTGGGCCGGAACCCTTCGGGCATCAGCTCGCTCGGGTGACCACCGGGCGGTGTGATGGCGAAGCCGGAGGAGCGCACGTCGGCCTGGGTGTCGTCGTCGGTGACGGCCCCGCGGTTCTCCCGGGTGTTCATCCCCTGCATCTCCAGTTCGGTCGTCACCCCGAACCGCAGGGCCAGCGCCAGGGAGCCCGGGGCGGAGTGGACGTGGGCGTCGATGAGTCCCGGCAGCAGTGTGGCGCCGCTGCCGTCGACGATCTCGCTGCCCTCGGGAGCGTCGCCGCCGACGCGGGCGATCCTCCCGCCGTCGATGACCACGGTCCGCACGCCGACCGCCTTCTCCCCGTCGAAGATCTGCGCGTTGGTGATCGCGGTGAGCGCCATGGCGGTCCGCCTCATTTCCTAGCTCGTTCACGATTTACATACCTGATGCTATGCACTTATCCAGTGGTATGCAAACGTCCCGGCCGGGCCTAGACTCGGCACATGAGCAGCACGCCCTCTTCCGAACAGCCCCCCGACGATCCGGCGCTGGATCAGATCGGCCCGGCGCTGTCCCGTCTGCGGCGACGCACACCGGCATCGAGCAAGGACCTCTCCCGCAACCTCGTGCTCAACGTCATCGCCGACGCCCCGGGCGAGACGACCGTCGGCGGGCTCGCCGCCGAGATGGGCGTCGCGCAGCCGGTGGCCAGCCGGACCGTCGCGGCCTGCATAGCGGACGGTCTGCTGCGGCGGGCCGCATCCCAGTCCGACGGACGCCGCACCGTGCTCGAACTCACCGAGCACGGCGAGGCCGAACGCAACCGCTTCGCCGCCGAACAGCGAGAAGCGTTCCTGGAGATCACCGTCGCCTGGTCACCGGAGGAACGGACCCAGTTCGCACGGCTCCTGACGCGATACGGGGCCGACGCCACCGCCTGGTCCAGGAAACAGACCGCAACCCGCGAGTGAACGAGCAGCGCGCCGAGACCGGGTCAGTCATCCGCGCCGGGTGAGGCGCACGGCGCTCGCCGCGGGCACGCTGAGGGGACAAGGAAGCCCGAACGGCTGCCGGGAGCGGTCCCGGGACGGAGGACGGACATGAGTGCGCAGACCACGTATCTGGCGTACGACTACCCGCTGCTCAACGCCTTCTGGACCATGCTCCTGTTCTTCCTGTGGATCATGTGGTTCGTCCTGCTCTTCCGGATCGTCACCGACATCTTCCGGGACGACCGGATGAGTGGGTGGGCGAAGGCCGGCTGGCTGGTGTTCTGCCTCGTCGTGCCCTTCCTGGGAGTGTTCGTCTACGTGATCGCCCGCGGCAGGAACATGGGCCGCAGGGAGGTGGCCCAGGCGAGGGCCCAGCAGGAGGAGTTCAACTCGTACATCAGGCAGACCGCGGCCGGCGTCGGGCCCAGCAGCGTGGACGAACTCGCCAGGCTGTCGGAGATCCGCGACCGGGGCGACATCACGGACGACGAATTCCGCAGGGCGAAGGAACTGGTCCTGACCGGTCACGCTCCGGCGGCCCACACGGGCTCGACCGCCGGCACCCCCGGGCGCTGAACAATCCGCCGCGGGACCCCGCCGCTGAACACCGCCCGCGACGGAGCCAGGTGCGGGACGAGCCCGGCACATGGCCGGCACCACCCCGCACGGCACAGGAGGACGGTCCCGGCCCGAACCCGGGCCCACGAGGAGAGGGGCCGACAGTTGGGACTGCACCCCAGGCACACCGGAGCATCGGACGCGGCAGCGACCGCGGCCCCGCGTGAGGGAAGTACCGGACGGGCCCGCATCGCCGTGCTGGCCCTGCTGGCGAGCGTCCTGGTGCCGCTCGTCGCCGCCGGTCTGCACAGCGTGCTGTGGGTGCTGGTGGGCGTCGGCGGGGTGGCACTCGCCGCCGTCGGGCTCTGGTGGACCCTGGCGCACACCGGTGTGCTCCGTGCCCTCGGAGCCACCCTGGCGGTGACCGCCCCGCTCACGGTCCTCGCCCTGTACGCCGCGTTCGGCGTCCTGGGACCGGTCCTGATCTCCCTGGCCCTGTGGCTGCTGGCCGTCACGGCGGCACGTACGGCCCTCGCCTCCGGGCGATCCGGGGAGAAAGCCGTCAGCGAGAGGCCCCGCGCTCCCTGGATCCTCATGAACCCGTACTCCGGCGGCGGCAAGGTGGACCGTTTCCAATTGGTGGAGAAGGCCCGGGCGGCGGGCTGCCGGGTGGCCCTGCTCACGCCGGGCCGGGACGTCACCGAGCTGGCCCGGCAGGCCGTCACCGAGGGAGCCGATCTGCTGGCGGTGGCGGGCGGTGACGGCACCCAGGCACTGGTGGCCGAGGTCGCGGCACGCCACGACCTGCCGTTCGTAGTGATCCCGGCCGGCACCCGCAACCACTTCGCCCTCGACCTCGGCCTCGACCGCGACGATCCGGCGTCGGCCCTGAAAGCCCTGGTGGACGCGGTCGAACTCCGGATCGACCTCGGGTACGCGGCGGACCGGGTCTTCGTCAACAACGCCTCGTTCGGAACGTACGCGTCCGTCGTTACCGAACCCGCCTACCGGGACGCCAAGGCACGCACCACCCTGCGCACCCTCCCCGGCCTCCTCACCGGCGAGGACGCGCCCCGGCTCCGAGCGCGGGCCGACCGGAGACACCTCGACCGGCTCCAGGCACTGCTCGTCAGCAACAACCCCTACGGACGCGCCGTCGACGCGGCCCGTCCGGGGCGCAGGCAGCGGCTGGACTCGGGGCTGCTCGGCGTGGTGTGCGTACGGATCGGCAACACCGTCGAGGCGGCGCGCGTGGTGCGCGGTTCCCGCTCGGGGGGACTGGTCCGGCTGAGCTGCCGGGAAGTCGTCGTCGAGGGCGACACGGACACCATCCCGGTCGGCATCGACGGGGAGCACGTAGCCCTTCCCTCACCCGTCGTGTGCCGCAGCGTGCCCGGGGCACTGCGGGTCCGCGTGCCGCGCCGACGGCCCGGTGCGCCTCGGGCGGGCGGGTCCATGGCCGACTGGCCTCGTGTGGCCCGGCTGGCGCTGGGCCGCCGTTCCCCGGCGGGGGACGGGACGGGCCCTCTGGCCCGGGAGTCTCGTGGCGACGGTGGCAGCCGGCCCGGGGGACGCGCCGCGGAATCGCCGTGACCGGCACCTTCGGCCCAAAGACTCCTCTTCGCGCCGACAATATCTGTGCCGGCGATACAAGAATTGGCCGTAACACGCCGTGAGGATTTCACGTCCGCCCGGCGGAAGGGAATTACTTAGCGTGCATGCCGGGGCCGGACGTGCTACTGTCGGTCAAAGTTGAAGTTGTGATTCCCAAAAATTCAAGCGCCCCCGGCGGCTCGAACGCGCCGGGTGGGAAGTGCTTTTGTATTTCCGGTCATTTCCGGACGGGGCAAATCATCGCGACAACACGGAGTCCGCACAGTGCGAATTCCGGGAATGCCCCGAAGGAGATTTGACATGGCTACTGGTACCGTGAAGTGGTTCAACGCGGAAAAGGGTTTCGGCTTCATCGAGCAGGACGGTGGCGGCGCTGACGTCTTCGCCCACTACTCGAACATCGCCGCCCAGGGCTTCCGCGAGCTGCTGGAAGGCCAGAAGGTGAACTTCGACATCGCGCAGGGCCAGAAGGGCCCGACCGCCGAGAACATCGTTCTCGCCTGACGCGACGCTCACTTCGCAGCTGGGGCCCGCACCTTGGGGTGCGGGCCCCAGCTCGTTGCCGCTCGCTCCCGGAGCGCGGCGGCCGTGCATGAAATCCTCCCTCCTGTCGTGGAATCTTCTCCGCGACACGGTCTGAGGACTGTTATCCAAAAGGCGCAGGCCCCGGGTTCCTCTCCGCGGCTGGATTCGCCTCCGTTTTTCACTGGGCGCGTCCTCGCGATTCTCCGTGCTGCTTTTCATGCCGGGAATTCCTTGATGCGTGCCGCGTCATGGAAGGTCCCCTTGAACCGCACTCGTACGAACACCCGCTCCACCACCGCCCGCAATCGCGCCGGTGCCGCCGCCGCGAGCAGGGGCGGCGCGCGCTTCGGTACGGCCTACGCCGGCCGCAGCGGCTCCAGCACCTCCGGCCGCACCGGTGGCCCGAGCCGCTCCAGCGCCCCGAGCCGTTCCGGCGGCTACGGACGCCGGTCCGCCCCGCAGGGCGAGTTCGCACTGCCGGTGACCGTCACCCCCGCACTTCCCGCCGTCGAGGCGTTCGCCGACCTCGACATGCCGGCGCCGCTGCTGGCCGCGCTGACCGCGGAGGGCATGACCACCCCGTTCCCCATCCAGGGGGCGACCCTGCCGAACTCGCTGGCCGGCCGTGACGTGCTCGGCCGCGGCCGCACCGGCTCCGGCAAGACGCTCGCCTTCGGCCTCGCCATGCTGGCCCGCACCGCCGGCCGGCGCGCCGAACCGCGCCAGCCGCTGGCCCTGGTCCTCGTGCCCACCCGTGAGCTGGCCCAGCAGGTGACGGACGCGCTCACCCCCTACGCCCGTTCCGTGCGGCTGCGGCTGACCACGATCGTCGGCGGGATGTCGATCGGCCGTCAGGCCGGCGCGCTGCGCTCCGGCGCGGAGATCGTCGTCGCCACCCCCGGGCGCCTGAAGGACATGGTCGACCGCGGCCACTGCAGCCTCGACCAGGTCGCCGTCACCGTCCTCGACGAGGCCGACCAGATGACGGACATGGGCTTCATGCCGCAGGTCACCGGCATCCTGGACCAGGTGCGTCCCGACGGGCAGCGGATGCTGTTCTCGGCGACCCTGGACCGCAACGTCGACCTGCTGGTCCGCCAGTACCTGTCCGACCCGGTGGTCCACTCCGTCGACCCGTCGGCGGGCGCGGTGACCACCATGGAGCACTACGTCCTCCACGTGCAGGGTGCCGACAAGCAGCGCACGACCACCGAGATCGCGGCCCGCGACGGCCGCGTGATCATGTTCCTGGACACCAAGCACGCGGTGGACCGGCTGACCGGGCACCTGCTGGAGAACGGCGTCCGCGCCGCGGCCCTGCACGGCGGCAAGTCCCAGCCCCAGCGCACCCGCACCCTGGCCCAGTTCAAGACCGGGCACGTGACGGTGCTGGTGGCCACCAACGTCGCGGCACGCGGCATCCACGTCGACGACCTCGACCTCGTGGTGAACGTGGACCCGCCGAGCGACCCCAAGGACTACCTGCACCGCGGCGGCCGTACCGCCCGGGCCGGCGAGTCCGGCAGCGTGGTCACGCTGGTGACGCCCAACCAGCGCCGCGAGATGAGCCGCCTCGTGACCGCCGCGGGCATCGTCGCCCACACGGCGCAGGTACGGTCCGGCGAGGACGAGCTGAACCGGATCACCGGTGCCCAGGCCCCGTCCGGGATCCCCGTCGTCATCACCAACCCGCCCGCGGAGCGCTCCCGGCGCAGCACGTCCTCGTCGCCCCGTGGCCGCCGGAGCCGTACCGGCCAGGACGGCCGCGGCACCCAGGGCGCGCGTGCCGGACAGGCTCCGCGCCGGTCGTCGGCCCAGCGGCCGCCGGCCGCCTTCGACGCGGCCGCCTGAGGTTCCTCGTGCGCCGGCGGACGCGCTCGTCCGCCGGCGGGCGCGGTCGTCCGTCATCCCCTCTTCGCAGGAGACACCTTTGACGCTGGTTGACACACAGTCGCGACCGACGGATTGCGCCGTCGGGCATACGGCCGCCCCCCAGGAGGCGTCCGCACCGCACGTCCGTGACGACATGACCGTCGAGGTCGCCCTGTCCGTCATGGCGAGTGCCCGTACCGGCCATCTGCTCATCTGCGACGAGGACGACCAGCTCACCGGCCGGGTCACCCGCGCCCGGCTCACCATCGTCCGCGAGAGCCCCGGTTACACGGACCGGGTCCGCCTGCGGGACGTCTGCGAAGACCACGCGAGCCGCCCGGGACACCCGGGCCCCGCATGCCAGGGAGACCGCGGGGACCGCGGAGCGACCCCGGCCTCTCCGACCGCCCGGCGTCACCCGGGCGGACCGTTCTCCTTCTCCCTCTCCCTGTGAGGCCCTCATGCGCTGCATCATCGCCCGTTTCCCGTTCGACCTCTCCAAGGCCTCCGTGCTGGAATCGATGAAGGGCGTCAAGCCCGAGCCGATCACGGGCGAGTCCGTGATCGTCGGCCGCCGGCACTACCCCGTCAAGCAGGTGGGCCAGGTCGTCACCCGGCAGGACCGCCGCGACTTCACGGCCGCCGAGGTCACCCGCGCCATGACCCAGCTCGGCTTCACGTGCCGTCCCTACCTGCCCGAGGCCGCGCCCGAGAGCGCCCTCTCCCCGTTCGAGAACGCGTCGGTACTGCTGGGTGCCCCCGCGGCCGTGTGACCCGGACAGCATCACGATGAGGGCCCCGCCGGCATGTGCCGGCGGGGCCCTCATCGCTGTGCTCGGTCGGCTCAGTGGTCGGAGTAGCTGAAGTCGCCGACCGTCCAGGCGGTGACGTCCTGGATCGCGACGCGGTACATCCCCCCCGTCTCGGGGATCCCCATGGTGCCCTGCAGGATGCGGGCGACGTGGAAGTGCAGATGGGTGGGCTTCTCCCCGGGGCCGGAGGGGCTCTGCTCCTCGCCCCCCGTGAAGATGGCGGAGAACGGGCCCAGCTGGTCCGAGTCCACCAGAACCTCCGCCACCCGCTGCCGCCATACGGCCTCGGGGGCCAGCCGGCCGGTGATGACAGCGCCGCCGGAGACCACGGTCAGGGACATCTGCGTGCTTTTCTCGGCCTCCACCAGGGCGGCGATGCCGATGAGGAGTTCGTCAGGGTTCGACATGAGTGCGGATTCTATGCAGCGGCCCGGCCGCGCCCCACCCTGGACCGGGGAAAACGTGCACGCCCCACAAAACCGCGGCCGCGGGCTCGGCAAAATCTACTCTGACGGGAGTAGACATTGCCCGGCTGCCTGGCTACGATTTCTTGCGTAGTCACAGTCGAGCAAGACCCGGCAGACACGAACTGCCTGGTAGTCGTACCGGTTTTGGCACATGCAAGATCCAGCGAACGGACGGAGGACCTGACGCCATCAGGATCGCCCGGGCGTGAGACGGATTCGGCTCGGGTACCGCAAGACCCCGGAACGGAAGGTGGTCCCCGGTCACGCATCCACGATCCCCGCTCCTCGGCCCCTCTCCCGGGCCGGACGGCGGTAACAGAAGGTCGGCACCGCGATAGGGCCGACAGATGGTGTTGAATTTCCTTCGGGGCCCTGGTGCCGTACGGCGCCAGGGCCCCTCGAGGCGTTGTACTACGAGGTGAGATGACAGCAGACAACCCGCTCGGTAATCGTCTGGACGACGACGACTACCCCGCGTACACCATGGGACGGGCCGCCGAGATGCTCGGTACGACGCCCGGATTCCTGCGTGCCATCGGCGAGGCCCGCCTGATCACGCCGCTTCGCTCGGAGGGCGGCCACCGGCGCTACTCGCGCTACCAGCTGCGGGTCGCCGCCCGGGCGCGCGAGTTGGTCGACCAGGGCACGCCCATCGAGGCCGCCTGCCGCATCGTCATCCTGGAGGACCAGCTCGAGGAGGCCCAGCGCATCAACGCCGAGTACCGCCGCTCCGCGGCCGGCTCGCCGAAGGCCGCCCACTGACTCCGGGGCCGTCGGCCGGTGGGCGGAGTCAGCCGCGGCCGTCGTCCTCGGAGCCACCGGCGTCCACCGAGAACCCGATCACCGCACCGCCACCCTCCCCGCGGAGGGCGAATACCGTCCCGCCGAGCGACGCGGCGACCTCCCGCGCGATGGAGAGTCCGAGCCCCGAGCCCGGCCGACCGCAGGCGTCGGCGGCCCGGTAGGAGCGGTCGAAGACACGGGCTCCGTCGCCCTCGGCGATCCCCGGCCCTGGCCCAGCACCTCGGCCCGCACCGCGCCGGCCCCCGCCGGCCCAGGAACCCGGCCCGTGCGCCCCTGAGCCCCGGCCGACGCGCCCGCCCGACCCGGAGCCCCGGCCCGCATGCCCGCCCCCTGAGCTCCGGCTCACCTGCGCCTGCTCACCTGCCCCACTTGCCGAGTCACCGCCGGTCGCCGGCGGCCGTAGGCAGGACGCCGAGCCCGGTACGAGGAGACGGCGGCCCGTACGACGGGCGCGCGGGCCCCGGCAGGCCGCCGCCACCCCGTACGACACGAGTGCGGGGGCGAGCCGGAGGCCGCGTTCCCTCGCCCCCTCCCGTCGGCCGGTCCCCCGACGCGCAGCGCGCGGAACACGACGGCACCGGCCACGGGTGAGGCCCCCGTCCCGCCCGTGGCAGGGGCCCCGCCCCACCCTCGGCACCCCCGGGCCGGTAGGCCTGCCGGTGCCTGCCCCCGGCAGGTCACGGAGACCCCGTGACCTGCCGGGTGCCCTCACCTCGTGCGCAGGGCAGCGAGCCGTTCCTCGAAGGGGATCACCGTCGTGGCCCCCGCCGCCCGGACCGGCCCGGCGTCCCCGGACCGGCCGGCCACCGGTCCGTGGTGAGCGGGTCCGTCGGACACGGGCCCGGCGCCCGCCCGGCCGCCGACCGCGCCCATGAGCGTCGCCAGCTCGCCCGCCGCCCGCTCGATCCGCTCGGACAGTCCCTCGGCACCCCAGTCCTCCGAGGCCGCGTACACCCCGGTGGGCACGACCACGGCCCGCAGGTACGCGAAGAGCGGGCGCAGCGCGTGGTCGAGCACCATCGAGTGCCGGGCCGTGCCGCCGGTCGCCGCGACGAGGACCGGCTTTCCGGCGAGCGCCTCCTGGTCGCCGGCGCTCAGCACGTCGAAGAAGGACTTGAACAGGCCGCTGTAGGAGGCCGAGAAGACGGGCGTGACGACGATCAGGCCGTCCGCCGTGCTCACCGCCTCGAAGGCGGCGCCGAGTGCCCGCCCGGGGAATCCGTTGGTGAAGTTGTGAGCGATCTCCACGGCCAGGTCGCGCAGTTCCACGACCTCGACGGCCGCCGGGGTCCGTCCCGTGGTCGCGGCGGCCAGCCGGTCGGCCAGCAGCCGGGTGGACGACGGGACGCTCAGTCCCGCAGAGACGACGACGAGCTTCATGCGCTCGGCACCTCCTCCCGGGTACGGGCCGCGGCGAGCCGCGCCGCGTGCGTCGGGGCGTCCGGCACCCCGGCCGGGCGCCTTCTGTCGAACTCCTCGCGCAGCACGGGGACGACCTCCTCGCCGAGCAGGTCGAGCTGTTCCAGCACGGTCTTCAGCGGCAGCCCCGCGTGGTCCATCAGGAACAGCTGTCGCTGGTAGTCGCCGGCGTACTCGCGGAAGGCGAGCGTCTTCTCGATCACCTGCTGCGGCGATCCGACGGTCAGCGGTGTCTGGTCGGTGAAGTCCTCCAGCGACGGACCGTGCCCGTACACCGGCGCGTTGTCGAAGTACGGGCGGAACTCCCGTACCGCGTCCTGCGAGTTGTGCCGCATGAAGACCTGCCCGCCGAGCCCGACGATCGCCTGTTCCGGCGTGCCGTGCCCGTAGTGGGCGTACCGCTCCCGGTAGAGCTCGACCATCCGCTTGGTGTGGTCGGCCGGCCAGAAGATGTTGTTGTGGAAGAAGCCGTCGCCGTAGTACGCGGCCTGCTCGGCGATCTCGGGCGAGCGGATCGACCCGTGCCAGACGAAGGGCGGTACGCCGTCCAGCGGGCGCGGCGTCGCCGTGAACGACTGGAGCGGCGTGCGGAACTTCCCCTCCCAGGTCACCACGTCCTCGCGCCACAGGCGGTGCAGCAGGGCGTAGTTCTCCACGGCGAGGTTGATGCCCTCACGGATGTCCTTGCCGAACCAGGGGTACACCGGGCCGGTGTTGCCGCGGCCCATCATCAGATCCACGCGGCCGTCCGCGAGGTGCTGGAGCATCGCGAAGTCCTCGGCGATCTTCACCGGGTCGTTGGTGGTGATCAGCGTGGTGGAGGTGGACAGCACCAGCTTCTCGGTGCGGGCGGCGAGGTAGCCGAGCATCGTGGTGGGCGACGAGGGCACGAAGGGCGGGTTGTGGTGCTCGCCGGTCGCGAAGACGTCGAGGCCCACCTCCTCGGCCTTCTGCGCGATGGCGACCATGGCCTTGATGCGCTCGTGCTCGGTCGGCGTACGGCCGGTCGTCGGGTCCGGTGTCACATCGCCGACGCTGAAGATCCCGAACTGCATGGTCGCTCACCCTCCACAGGTTGTTTATGATTCAACTATACCTGCAAACGGTGCACCCCCCGTACGTATTCCTCACCCCGCCACCACGGGCCCGGCCACTGTCGTACCCCCGGCCTACGATCGCGTCATGGCCGCCCCACGCCGTGACACGCGCGGCATCGTCGACGCGGCGGAGCTGTTCTCGCACGTACGCTTCCGCCGCCACGAGCCCGCCGAGCCGCTGCGCCCCTATCTGGAGCACTACTGGCTGATCGACTGGGACCTCC
Organism: Streptomyces sp. NPDC005551; assembly: GCF_042871785.1. NCBI lineage: Bacteria > Bacillati > Actinomycetota > Actinomycetes > Kitasatosporales > Streptomycetaceae > Streptomyces > Streptomyces sp. NPDC005551. The sequence goes on from NZ_JBIAJE010000008.1 coordinate 420,873, forward strand.
CCGAGCCGTACGCCTCGCACGTCGTGCCGCACCCCTCGGTGAACGTGGTCTTCCAGCGGTACGCGGACCGGGAGCCCTTCGGCGAGGTCTCCGGCATCGGGCTCGGACTGTTCACGCAGAAGCTGGAGGGGCGCGGACGGGTGTGCGGGATCCAGTTCCGGCCCGGCGGTTTCCGTCCCTTCGCGCCGGACCGGCCCCTGGCCTCGCTGACCGGCCGGCGACTGGCGCTGGACGCGGTGTTCGGCCCGGCGGAGGGTGCCGCCGAGGCCGTACTGACCCCGGACGACGAGCGGGCCCGGGTGGCCGCACTCGACGCGTTCCTGCTGGGACTCGGTCCGCGGCCGGACCTCCGGGCCGAGCTCGCGACGGCCCTGGTCGACCGCGTCCGGCACGACCGCACCGTCCGCCGCGTCGCGGACCTCGCCCGCGCGGAGGGCATGTCGGTCCGTGCCGTGCAGCGGCTGTTCGCCGCCCAGGTCGGCGTCGGCCCCAAGTGGATCATCCTCCGGTACCGCATCCACGAGGCCCTGGAGCGCGCGGAGACCTCCCGGGACGTGGACTGGGCGGCACTCGCGGCCGAGCTCGGCTATGCCGACCAGGCCCACCTGATCAGGGACTTCACAGCGACGGTCGGAGTGCCACCGACCGCGTACGCGGTCGGCGGCCGGCCGACGTAACAGGCTTTCGGCAATCCGGTTGACGCGACCCTCCCGCCTGCCGCACATTTATCTGCGTGACACAGATTCTTCCTGACGCAACTAAAATGGACCATCCATCCGCCAGGACCCGCTGGGCGATCCTCGCCGTCGTCCTCGCGGCCGACGTCCTGGACCTCCTCGACGCCACGATCACCAACATCGCCGCCCCGACCATCGCCCGGGATCTCGGCGGCGGTCCCGCCCTCATCCAGTGGCTCGGCGCCTCCTACGCGCTCGCGCTGGGTGTTCTGCTCGTCGTGGGCGGCCGGCTCGGCGACAAGTACGGGCGGCGCCGCCTCTTCCTCGCCGGACTCGCCGGGTTCACCGCCGCCTCCCTCGCCTGCGGCCTGGCCGTGAACCCCGGGACGCTCGTCGTCGCCCGGCTCGCCCAGGGCGCCTTCGGCGCGCTCGTCATCCCACAGGGCTTCGGAATCCTCGGCGCCGCCTGGCCCCGCGACCAGATCGGCAAGGCCTTCAGCCTCTTCGGACCGGTCATGGGGCTCTCCGCGGTCGGCGGCCCGGTCCTCGCCGGGTTCCTGGTCGACGCCGACATCGGCGGACTCGGCTGGCGCCCGATGTTCCTGATCAACCTGCTGCTAGGCGGGGCCGCACTCCTCGCCGCCATCCGGCTCCTGCCCCGCGACACCGGCGACCGCACGGTCTCCGTCGACGGCCCGGGGGCCGCCCTGCTCGCCGGCGCGATGCTCGGCCTCCTGGCCGGCCTCATCAAGGGCTCCGCCGACGGCTGGACCGCGGCCCCGGCCCTCCTCCTCGTCGCCGGACTCGCCCTGTCCACCGCGTTCTGCCACCGCCAGCGCACCGCCGCGAACCCGCTGATCCAGCCCTCACTGCTGCACAACCGCGGCTTCACGTCGGGCCTGTTCGTCGGCGCCGTCTTCTTCGCCGCCGTCGCCGGGCTCCTCTACGTCGTCTCCCTCTTCCTGCAACAGGGACTCGGCCGCTCCCCCACGGGCGCCGCACTCGGCCTGCTGCCCCTGTCCGCGGGCATCGTCGTCGCGTCGATCGCCTGTTACCGCCTGATCGGCAGGTTCGGCCGCCGGCTCGTCCTCGCCGGCCTGCTGATCACCCTGGCCGGCACGTCCTGGCTGCTCGCTCTCGTCGCCGCCGCCGGCACGGACACCGGCGGCTGGGCCCTCGTCCCGCCGCTGCTCGTCGTGGGGATCGGCATGGGCACCTGCTTCGGCACGGTCTACGACGTCGCGCTCGGCGACATCGCCCCCGACGAGGCGGGCAGCGCGGGCGGTTCGCTCGGCGCGGCACAGCAGCTCGCCAACGCGGCCGGGGCGGCGGCGGTGACCTCCGTCTACTTCACCGCGGGCGGCGGGGAGGAGCACGCCACCACGGTGGCCCTCGCCGTGGTCGCCGCGGGCACGCTCGTGTGCTGTCCCCTCGTACGGCTCCTGCCGCGCAGGGCACCGGACAGGCACCAGTGACCCGAGCCGCAGGTCCGGGTCACCGGGGGGTGTCGAGCGCGCCGCTCCTGAGCCGGGCGATCTGCTTCCCGGTGAACTCGACGGTCCGGCGCATGTGGCCGATGATCAGAACGAGTTCGGCGTCGTCCAGTCCCTCGAAGAGGGTGTACCAGCCGGCGCCCAGCCGGTCCCACATCCGGCCGAACTCGGCGAGCTTCTCGGGCACGGTCGCCACGAGGACACGCCTGCGGTCGGCCGCGTCCCTCTCCCGCACGACGTAGCCCGCCCTCTCCAGCCGGTCCACGAGCCGCGTCGCCGAGCCGGTCGTCAGCCCCGTCAGCTCCGCGATCCGGCCCGTCGTGACCGGCCCCTCCTCCAGGCTGAGCAGGTTCAGGCACTGGAGATCCGTGGGGTGCAGCTTCAGGTGGTCGGCGACGGCCTGGTTGAACAGGGCGTACGAGGCCATGTAGCGCCGCGACTCGACCGACAGATCCGCCGTCAGCCGCTCCCGCCCGTTCCCGCCCATCACGCCCGCCTTCCGCACGACCGCACATGCTACGCCGCCGAGGGCCGGCACCTCCCCGGGCTCCGCGCGATCCGGAGCGCCGCCGGGCAGGTCGACTCCCCCGTGCCCGAAACAACCCGCACCCGCCCGCCCGCACCCCAGCCGGAACGACCCGCACCCGCCATCCGGCCGAAGGGGCCGTGCCGGTACATCAAATGCCCGTTGCAGGTCGGGCGGACAACCCCGGTTCACCCCCGTCACCAGCGTGCAGGCCCGACCTGCAACGGGCGGATGCACCGGCGCGGCCCCGACCCACCCACCGGAGCGTGGGCGCACCGACGCCCACCGCAGCAGGCGCCCACCCGTCGGGCGAGCCCACCGCATGCCAGAGTGATCGCATGTCCGTGCTCCGTTCAGGCGCCCTCTTCCTCCTCGCCGCCCTCTTCGAGATCGGCGGCGCCTGGCTGGTCTGGCAGGGCGTACGCGAGCACCGCGGCGCCCTGTGGACCGGCGCCGGCGTGCTCGCCCTCGGCGCCTACGGTTTCGTCGCCACACTCCAGCCGGACGCCGAGTTCGGCCGCATCCTCGCCGCGTACGGCGGAGTCTTCGTCGCCGGCTCACTCGCCTGGGGCATGGCCGCGGACGGTTACCGCCCCGACCGCTGGGACGTTGCCGGCGCCCTGGTCTGCCTCGCCGGCATGGCGATCATCATGTACGCCCCCCGTGGCGGCAGTTGACACCGGTCCACGCGATCAACGGGAAGGGGGCGGGCCCCGGCCCGCCCCCCACACCGCCCGCCTATCCTGGCCGCACACCGAACAGCAACCCGCACACCGCACACCGCACCGAGGAGCAGCCGTATGACCCCCGCCGCCGCGTCACGTATCGCCGTCATCACCGGCGCGAGCAGCGGCATCGGTGCCGCCACGGCCCGCCAACTCGCCGCGGCGGGCTACCGCGTCGTACTGACGGCACGCCGCAAGGACCGTATCGAGGCGCTGGCGGAGGAGATCACCGCGGCGGGCCACCAGGCGACGGCGTACGCGCTGGACATCACGGACCGCGCGGCGGTCGACGAGTTCGCGAGCGCGTTCAAGACGATCGGTGTCCTGGTCAACAACGCGGGCGGCGCGCTCGGCGCGGATCCGGTCGCCACCGGTGACCCCGCGGACTGGCGCCGGATGTACGAGACGAACGTGATCGGCACCCTGAACGTCACGCAGGCCCTGCTGCCGGCCCTCACGGCGAGCGGCGACGGCACGGTCGTGGTGCTCTCCTCGACGGCCGGCCACAGCACGTACGAGGGCGGTGGCGGCTACGTCGCCGCGAAGCACGCCGAGCACGTGCTCGCCGAGACCCTCCGCCTGGAGATCGTCGGCACGCCGGTCCGGGTCGTCGAGGTGGCGCCGGGCATGGTGAAGACGGACGAGTTCGCGCTGACGCGTTTCGGCGGGGACGCGGAGCGGGCGGCCAAGGTGTACGCGGGCGTCGCGGAGCCGCTGACGGCGGACGACGTGGCGGACACCATCACCTGGGCGGTCACCCGCCCCAGCCACGTCAACATCGACCTGCTGGTCGTCCGCCCCCGCGCCCAGGCCTCGAACACGAAGATCCACCGGGACGCCTGACGCACCGGGCGGGGTCCCCGGGCCGTGCCGGGGTCCCCGCCGCGAGTGCGTCAGCCCTTCACGCAGATGAACTGCTTCAGCTTCGCCACGACCTCGACCAGATCGCGCTGCTGCTCCATCACCTGCTCGATCGGCTTGTACGCGGCCGGGATCTCGTCCACGACACCGGAGTCCTTGCGGCACTCCACGCCCCGCGTCTGCTCCTCCAGGTCCTTCGCCGTGAAGCGGCGCTTCGCGGCGTTCCGGCTCATCCGCCGGCCGGCGCCGTGCGAGGCCGAGTTGAAGGACTTGTCGTTGCCGAGGCCCTTCACGATGTACGAACCGGTGCCCATGGAACCGGGGATGATCCCGTACTCGCCGGACCCCGCGCGGATCGCGCCCTTGCGGGTCACCAGCAGGTCCATGCCGTCGTACCGCTCCTCGCTCACGTAGTTGTGGTGGCAGGAGATCTCCGGCTCGAAGGCCGGCTTCGCCTTCTTGAACTCCTTGCGGACCACGTCCTTCAGGAGCGCCATCATGATCGTGCGATTGTGCTTGGCGTACTCCTGCGCCCAGAACAGGTCGTTGCGGTACGCCGCCATCTGCGGGGTGTCCGCGACGAAGACCGCGAGGTCACGGTCGACCAGACCCTGGTTGTGCGGGAGTTTCTGCGCGACACCGATGTGGTGCTCGGCCAGTTCCTTGCCGATGTTCCGCGAGCCGGAGTGCAGCATCAGCCAGACAGAACCGGATGTATCGGTGCAGAGTTCCACAAAGTGGTTTCCGGAGCCGAGCGTTCCCATCTGCTTGGCCGCCCGCTCCCGGCGGAACTTCACCGCTTCGGCGACGCCGTCGAAGCGCCCCCAGAAGTCGTCCCACCCGGCCGTCGCCAGACCGTGGAAGCCGCCGGACCCGACCGCGGAGTCATGCATCCCGCGGCCCACCGGAATGGCCTGCTCGATTTTCGACCGGAGCCGGGTCAGGTCCCCCGGCAGGTCGTTGGCGGTGAGCGAGGTCCTGACCGCGGACATCCCGCAGCCGATGTCCACCCCCACCGCCGCCGGACACACCGCGTCCCGCATGGCGATGACGGAGCCGACCGTCGCGCCCTTGCCGTAGTGCACGTCCGGCATCACGGCGAGGCCCTTGATCCACGGCAGCGTCGCCACGTTCTGGAGCTGGCGCAGTGCGCCGTCCTCGACCGAGGCGGGATCGGCCCACATACGGATGGGAACCTTCGCGCCCGGCACTTCCACGTACGACATATCGTCCTCATTCCCCCGGAAAACCAACAGAAGTCTCAGATCGCAAAACCGGCGCCTAGGTCGACGTATGGGACAACGGACCAGCGTCCACGGCTGTGCGTGCGATACACATTGTTCCCAGCGGCCGCCCCCGTGCGGCAAGCGAATAACCACAGGACACCGCCCGGCACCGGATCGCGGGCGCCGTCGAGAGGAGTCTGACCGTGCAGCGGAAGGCGTACGTACCGGGCGCCGCCGTGCTCCTCGCGACACTGCTGGCCGGCTGCACCGGCGGCTCGGACGACGGTGGCACACCCCCCGACTCGAAGGCCGGCGACTCCACCGCGACGAGGGCGGCCGCCCAGCCCGGCAGGTACCGCACGCTCCCCGAGCCGTGCGGAGCGATCGGCCACGAGACCCTCGACGCGCTGCTCCCGGGGATCGCGGAGATCACGGACGCGCAGCGGCGCGAGAAGGCGTACGCGGGCGAGGCGACGCTGACGTTCGACACGGACCGCAAGGTCGGCTGCCGTTGGAAGGTCGAGTCGGCGGACGCCACGGACCACCTCCTCGTCGACTTCGAGCGGGTGGTGTCCTACGACAGCACCGTCAGCGACGACAGCAGGGCCGCGAAGGTCTACGGCGCGCTGGAGGAGGCGGCGGATCTTCCCGAGCCGTCCTCCCCGGACGCGTCCGGCTCCGGATCGACGTCGGAGGACGCCACGACGGAGGACGCCGCGCCGGAGAAGTCCGCGTCCGGGGACGCCGCGTCGAAGGGCGCCTCGTCGGACGCCCCCTCGTCCGGGAACTCCGGCGACGAGGACACCGCGGCCGGCTCCGCGGACGACACCCCCTCCGGGTCCGCCACGGCGACCGGAACCCCGGCCGCCCTCCCGCCCCGCACGCTCGACGGTCTGGGCGACGAGGCGTTCCTCGACGACGAGCTGAGCGCGGCCGGTTCGACGGTCCGGCAGCGCACGGTGACTGTGGTGTTCCGCACGTCCAACGTGGTCGTGACCATCCGGTACGAGGAGCAGCCGGCCGGGGTGGGCGTCGTCCCGGACAGCGAGGAAATGCAGGACAGGGCCCGGAAACTGGCCGAGCGCCTCGCCGAATCGCTCAACTCCTAGCGTGCGGCGCGCGCCCCGCGTCCTTCCCGCCGAACTCCGTGAAGCGGGCCGCGCTCCACGCTCACCGCGTACCGTGGCCCCTCGGACCGGACGGTCGCACGACCCATGTGCGTCCGCACCACGAGCGTCATGAGTGAAGGAAGCATGCACCGAACAGCACAGCGAGCCCCGCGAGACCAGCGAGTACTGCGACTTCCCCGCATCCTTGTGTGCGCCGCCGCCGTCCCGGTGATGCTCGTCGCCGCCGGCTGTTCCTCGGACTCCGGCTCCGGCGACGACGCGAAGCAGAGTGCCGGGCAGAGCGCGAAGCCGTCGGCGAGCGCCTCGGCGGACGCGATCGAGCCGGCCGCGTACGCGAAGCTGCCCGAGCCGTGCTCGGTGGTGTCGAAGAAGACCCTGGGCGATCTGGTCCCCGAGGCCGGGAAGTCGGGCAGGGAAGGCAAGTCGGACGACCTGTCGGTGCGCGGCAACTGCTACTGGGACAGCCTGGACAGCAACGGTGTGAAGGGCTCTCAGTACCGCTGGCTGAACGTGGCCATGCTGCGCTTCGACTCGGACGCGCGCGGCGAGGGCGACAAGCTCGCGCACGACTACTACGAGAAGCAGGTCGCGGGCGCGCAGGCGGTGTCCGGGGCCAAGAACACGAAGTCGGAGCCGGTGTCCGGGACGGGCGACGAGGCGACGGCCGTGCGGTACGAGCTGAAGAAGAAGGAAGGCTCGTTCAGGCAGCAGACGGTCGTGACGCGCGTGGAGAACGTCGTCATCACCCTCGACTACAACGGCGCGGGCCTCGCGGGTGACAAGGCACCGGACGCCGCCGGCCTGGTGAAGGACGCGCAGAAGGCGGCCAAGGAGGCGGTGGCCGCGGTGGCCGCCGCGAACGGGGACGGGGACGGGGCGAGCGCCGCTCCGTCGAAGTCGGCCTCGAAGTCGGCCTCGAAGTCGCCCTCCAAGCCGGCGTCGAAGTCGCCTTCGAAGTCCGCGTCGAAGACGCCGGGCGAGTCGGCGTCCAAGTCGCCCGCCCCGTCCAGGTCCGTGAGCAAGGCCGCCGCCAGGAAGGCCTGACGAGCCCGGCGACAGGGCGCTGATCCGCTCCCGGTCCGCGATCCGCGTGCCGGGCCGCCCCCTGTCGCTCAACTCGTCGGCCGGACCGGGCAGTTGCGGGAGCCCGTGCCCCGCGCGGGCCGGGCCCCCGCCGGACCGGCCACCCGTTCGCCGTACACATGTGCCACCCTGTTGCGCGCAACAACACGCAAGGGGAGGGGATCACGGGTGGCCGCGCCACTGCAGCTCACACGGACGCACCGCATTCTCATCGGCGTGGTCGTCGCCGGAGCGGTGGTCATCGCCGGAATCGGCTTCGCCGGTTCGTACGCGGCGGTCCGCGAGCTGGCCCTTGAGAAGGGCTTCGGAAACTTCAGCTACGTCTTCCCGGTCGGCATCGACGCGGGCATCTGTGTGCTGCTCGCCCTCGATCTGCTGCTGACCTGGATCCGCATCCCCTTCCCGCTGCTGCGCCAGACCGCGTGGCTGCTGACGGCGGCGACGATCGCGTTCAACGGCGCGGCGGCCTGGCCCGACCCGCTGGGCACCGGCATGCACGCCGTCATCCCGATCCTGTTCGTGGTGTCGGTGGAGGCGGCCCGGCACGCCATCGGCCGGATCGCGGACATCACCGCCGACAAGCACATGGAGGGCGTCCGGCTCACCCGCTGGCTGCTCTCCCCGCTGCCGACCTTCCTGCTGTGGCGCCGGATGAAGCTGTGGGAGCTGCGCTCCTACGAGCAGGTGATCAAGCTGGAGCAGGAACGTCTCGTCTACCAGGCCCGCCTGCGGTCCCGGTTCGGCCGGGGCTGGCGCCGCAAGGCCCCGGTGGAGTCGCTGATGCCGCTGCGCTTGGCGCGCTACGGCGTCCCGCTCGCCGAGACCGCGCCCGCCGGCCTCGCCGCCGCGGGCATCGAGCCGGTCCTGCTGCCCCCGGCCCCGCAGCGGCCGCGGCAGGACGCCCCGGCCGAGGTGGCCGCGGACCGGCCGGCCGTCGCCGCCCCCGCCCTGGAGCCGGCCGCGCCCGAGGACGGGCCGTACCACCAGCCCGAGGGTGCCCCCCGCAGCGGCGGCCGGCCGGACCGCGTACCGGAGCCGGAGCCGGAGGAGAGCCCCTGGTTCGCCGCCCCCGCTCCCACGGAGGTCGTCTACGAGGGCGGATACGACCCCACGTACGTGCCCGAGGAGCAGTACGAGCAGTGGTACGAGGAGCAGCAGTCGCAGCAGTACGAGCCCGGTCCCGAGGAGACGGGCAGCTTCCCGATCCCGTCGGGCCCGGGCCGGACCCGGCAGCTGGGTGAGGGCGGCGGCCCGGACCCGGAGCAGCTGCCGATCCCCGCGCCGCGCGAGGAACGGGCACCGCTCAACGACGAGAAGTCCCGCGAGGAGGGCCTCTACCAGGTGTTCCGGCAGTCGATCAACGGTCAGGGGCTGCCCACCAAGGGCGAGTTCGGCAACAACGTCGAGGCCACGTACGGCGTGACCCTCACCGACAGCGAGCTGAAGCGCTACATGAACCGCTTCCAGAACCGCTTCAACGCGGAGCTGGAGGAGGACCACATCGCGTAGGACAGCCGTACGACGAGAGGGGGGGGCCCGGGGGGGCCCGGGGGCCCCCCCCCGCGGGGGGGGGGGGGGCCCCCCCCCCGGGGGGGGCCCCCCCCCCGCGGGGGGGGGCCCCCGGGTCCCCCCGGGCCCCCCCCTCTCGTCGTACGGGCCGGTCAGGCCCCGAGCAGCTTGCGCACCCGGTCCTGGCCCACCGCGAGCAGCAGCGTGGGCAGACGCGGCCCGGTGTCCCGGCCGACCAGCAGGTGGTACAGGAGGGCGAAGAAGGTGCGCTGGGCGACCTTGATCTCCGGCGGCAGCTCCTTCGGGGTGGCGTCGGCGGAGAAGCCGGCCCGGACCTTCGGGACGCCGTAGACCAGGTGGGTCAGGCCGTCCAGCGACCAGTGGCCGTCGAGGCCCTCCAGGAGCAGGCGCAGCGACTCGCGGCCCTCGTCGTCGAGGGAGGCGAGCAGCTCGGCGTCGGGCTCCTCGCGGACGACGGTGCGCTGCTCGGCGGGGACCTGGGTGTTGATCCACGCCTCGGCCCTGTCGAGCCGGGGCCTGACCACGTCCAGCGAGGTGAGCGGGTTGCCCGGGTCGAGTTCGCTCAGGATCCGCAGCGTCTGGTCCTCGGCGCCCGCGGTGATGTCGGCGACGGAGGCGAGGGTGCGGTACGGCAGCGGACGCGGGGTCTTCGGCAGCTCCCCGGCGGCGGTGCCGACGGCCCGGGTGTGGGCGGCGGCGTCCGCCGGGAGGGCGGTGCCCTCCGCGACCTTGGCGGCGAGCTTGTCCCACTCGTCGTAGAGCCGCTGGATCTCCTGGTCGAAGGCGATCTTGAAGGACTGGTTGGGCCGACGGCGGGCGTAGAGCCAGCGCAGGAGCTGCGGTTCCATGATCTGGAGCGCGTCGGCCGGGGTCGGCACGCCGCCCTTGGAGGACGACATCTTCGCCATGCCGCTGATGCCGACGAACGCGTACATCGGGCCGATCGGCTGCTTGCCGCCGAAGATCCCGACGATCTGCCCGCCGACCTGGAAGCTCGACCCGGGCGAGGAGTGGTCCACGCCGCTGGGCTCGAAGACGACGCCCTCGTACGCCCACCGCATGGGCCAGTCGACCTTCCAGACGAGCTTGCCGCGGTGGAACTCGCTCAGCCGGACGGTCTCGGCGAAGCCGCAGGCCGAGCAGGTGTAGGCGAGCTCGGTGCTGTCGTCGTCGTAGGAGGTGACCGTCGTCAGGTCCTTCTCGCACTGCCCGCAGTAGGGCTTGTACGGGAAGTACCCGGCGGCGGAACCGCTGCCGTCGTCCTCGTCGGCCGCGCCGGAGCCCTCGGCGGCCTCCAGCTCGGCCTCGTCGACCGGCTTCTGCGACTGCTGCTTCTTCGGCGGGGCCTTCTTGGTGCGGTACTGCTCGAGGATCGCGTCGATGTCCCCGCGGTGCTTCATCGCGAACAGGACCTGGTCGCGGTAGACGCCCGAGGTGTACTGCTCGGTCTGGCTGATCCCGTCGTACTCCACGCCGAGCTCGGCGAGCGAGTCGGTCATCGCGGCCTTGAAGTGCGCGGCCCAGTTCGGGTGCGCGGAGCCGGCGGGCGCGGGTACGGAGGTGAGCGGCTTGCCGATGTGCTCGGCCCAGGACGCGTCGACGCCCGCGACGCCGGCCGGGACCTTGCGGTAGCGGTCGTAGTCGTCCCAGGAGATCAGGTGGCGCACGGTGTACCCGCGGCGGCGGATCTCGTCGGCGACCAGGTGCGGGGTCATGACCTCGCGGAGGTTGCCGAGGTGGATCGGGCCGGAGGGGGAGAGTCCGGACGCGACGACCACTGGTTTGCCCGGGGCCCGACGCTCCGACTCGGCGATGACCTCATCCGCGTAACGGGAGACCCAGTCGGTGGTCTCGGTGCTCTGAGCCACGATCGGCACGTCCTTCTTTCTCATACGCCAGTACGGCTGACGCCACCATTCTCCCAGCTCGGGCCGGAACCGCGAAAACGGCTTTTCACCGCATGGGATACTGGGGCTTTCCGTCCTCAGCACCTCCTGGAACCCGAGCAGAACGGCGTCACTCCATGGCCTCGGTCACGTCCCTCACCGCTTCCGTCCACCAGCGCCTCGCGGACGCCCTCTCGGCAGCACTGCCGGAGGCGGGTTCCGCGGACCCGCTGCTGCGACGAAGCGACCGGGCCGACTTCCAGGCCAACGGGATCCTGGCGCTGGCGAAGAAGGCCAAGGCCAACCCGCGCGAGCTGGCGACGCAGGTCGTGGCGCGGGTCGAGTCCGGTGCCGTGATCAAGGACATCGAGGTCTCCGGGCCGGGCTTCCTGAACGTCACGGTCACCGACGCGGCGATCACCGGGAACCTCGCGGCCCGCGCCGCGGACACCGAGGGCCGCCTCGGCGTCCCGCGCGCCGAGCACCCGGGCACCACGGTCATCGACTACGCGCAGCCGAACGTGGCCAAGGAGATGCACGTCGGCCACCTGCGTTCCGCGGTGATCGGCGACGCGGTGGTGCAACTCCTGGAGTTCGCGGGCGAGTCGGTCGTACGGCGTCACCACATCGGCGACTGGGGCACCCAGTTCGGCATGCTCATCCAGTACCTGATCGAGCACCCGCACGAGCTGGACCACAAGGGCGGCGAGGTCTCCGGCGAGGAGGCCATGTCGAACCTGAACCGGCTGTACAAGGCCTCGCGGGCGCTGTTCGACTCCGACGAGGAGTTCAAGACGCGGGCCCGTCGCCGGGTGGTCGACCTCCAGGCGGGCGACGCCGAGACGCTGGCGCTGTGGCAGAAGTTCGTGGACGAGTCGAAGATCTACTTCTACTCGGTCTTCGAGAAGCTGGACATGGAGATCCGCGACCCCGACGTGGTCGGCGAGTCCGGTTACAACGACATGCTGGACGAGACGTGCCGTCTGCTGGAGGAGTCGGGTGTCGCCGTCCGTTCCGAGGGCGCCCTGTGCGTCTTCTTCGACGACGTCAAGGGCCCGGACGGCAACCCGGTCCCGCTGATCGTGCGCAAGTCCGACGGCGGTTACGGGTACGCGGCCACCGACCTCTCGGCGATCCGGGACCGCGTCTTCCGCCTGAAGGCCTCGACCCTGCTCTACGTGGTCGACGCCCGTCAGGCGCTGCACTTCCGGATGGTCTTCGAGACCGCGCGCCGGGCCGGCTGGCTGAACGACGGCGTGGACGCCGTCCAGCTCGCCTTCGGCACGGTGCTCGGCAAGGACGGCAAGCCGTTCAAGACCCGCGAGGGCGAGACGGTCCGGCTGGTCGACCTGCTGGACGAGGCGATCGAGCGGGCGACGGCGGTCGTCCGCGAGAAGGACACGCAGGGGCAGCTGTCCGAGGAGGAGATCGCCGAGCGCGGCACCCAGGTCGGCATCGGCGCGGTGAAGTACGCGGACCTGTCGACGTCCGCGAACCGCGACTACAAGTTCGACCTGGACCAGATGGTCTCGCTGAACGGCGACACCAGCGTCTACCTCCAGTACGCGTACGCCCGGATCCAGTCGATCCTCCGCAAGGCGGGCGACATCTCCCCGGCGGCGCACCCGGAGCTCGAACTGGCCCCGGCCGAGCGTGAACTGGGCCTGCACGCGGACCGGTTCGCGGAGACGGTCGCCGAGGCCGCCGCCGAGTACGCCCCGCACAAGCTGGCGGCATACCTGTACCAACTGGCCTCGCTGTACACGACGTTCTACGACAAGTGCCCGGTCCTGAAGGCGGACAGCCCCGCCCGGATCGAGAACCGCCTGTTCTACTGCGCCGTCACGGCCCGCACGCTCCACCAGGGCATGGCGCTCCTGGGCATCAGGACCCCCGAGCGTCTCTGACCGGCCCCCGGGCCGTTGTCAGTGGCTCCCCCTACAGTCACCGGCATGGCGACTCTTCCGAATCCGCTGCCGAAGCTGAAGGCCGACCCGAGCGGTCGCGCGCTCGGGCTCGAACTCCCGCCCGGGACCCTGGTCGACGAGACGGTCGACGGCCCCTGGCACGAACCGCTTCTGTGGTGCGCCGACGGGCCGGCCGCCCCCGGCGACTGGCTGCGGCTGTCGGCCGCGCGGCGGACGGTGGGGCTGCACCCCGTGCTCATCGCCTCCGGGGAGAAGGACGAGGGCGGCCCCGCCGCCTGGGACCTGGGCCCGGCCAGGACGTCGTACGCGGGCGACCACGACGCCGAGGACGTGCTGGCGGACCTCTGGGAGGAGTACGCGGCGGACGCGCTCGCCGACGTCACGGACTACCCGGGCCGGGACAGGGTGGAGGAGGTCTTCGGTCCCCCCGCGACCTACGACGAGACGGTCGCCCCCTTCGGCCCCCTGTGGCCCGGACTCGCGCCGGCCGGCCCGCTGGACGCCGATCCGGACGCCCGGGCCGGCGAGGTCGCCGACTCCCTCGCCGGCGGTGACTCCTGGCTGAAGGAGCCCCGTCCGGCACTCGTCCCGGCCCGCCGCAGCGCGGACCTCCCGGCGGCCATCGGCTGGTCGGGCGCGGTGAATCACGAGAACGACGTCGCGCGGCTCTCGGCGGTGCTGCGCTCGTGGGAGGACCGCTTCGGGATACGGGTGGTCGCGCTCGCCGCCGACCGGCTGACCGTGTCCGTGGCGGCCCCGCCGGCCACCACGGCCGAGGCCGAGGCGGTCGCCGCCGAGCACTTCGCCCTCTGCCCGGACAACGTCACCCGGGGCGGCCACGAGACGCTGCGCGCGTACGCGGCGCACGAGGTGCTCGGCAAGCGGGTCTGGTCCTTCCACTGGGACTGACAGGCCCGCACCGGGGCCCGGGCGGTCCCCGCACCCCGTCGGGCCATCAGGCCGGCAGGCCCCGCAGGCCTGCCGGGCCGTCAGCTCCGCAGGCCCCGCCCCAGCCTCCGCAGGCCCTCGCCGATCTCCTCCGGGGTCTGGGTGACGAAGCACAGCCGCAGGGTCGCCCGGTCCGGCGGACCCGCGTGGAAGGGCGCCCCGGGCACGTAGGCCACATCCTGCTCCACCACCCGGCGGAGCAGGTCCGTGGTGTCGCAGGAGCCGGGCAGCCGCGCCCAGAGGAACATGCCGCCCGCGGGACGCGTCCACGTGGAGCCGTCGGGCAGGGCGTCGGTGATCCCCGCGAGCATCGCGTCACGCCGCTCGCGGTACGCGTCCGCGACCCGGGCCACGTGCGCGTCCAGGTCCCGGTCGGCCAGATACCTGGCGGCGGCCAGCTGGTTGACGGTCGGGGTGTGCAGGTCGGCGGCCTGCTTGGCGACGACGCAGGCCCGGCGCAGCACGGCCGGCGCCCGCAGCCAGCCCAGCCGCATCCCCGGTGCCATCACCTTGGAGAAGGAGCCCAGCAGTACCGTGCGGTCCCCGGCTCCGTCGTACGAGGCGATCCACGGCACCCGCTCCCCCTCGAAGCGCAGTTCGCCGTACGGGTCGTCCTCGACGATCCACAGCCCGCGCCGGGCGGCGACCCGCGCGACGGCGGCGCGGCGCGCGCCCGGCAGCGTGCGTCCCGTCGGGTTCTGGAAGGTCGGCACGGTGTAGAGCAGCTTGGGCCGCTCGCGCCGCACCAGGGCGTCGAGCGCGTCGGGGTCGAGCCCGTCGTCGTCTCCGGGCACGGCCACCACACGTGCGCCCGCCAGCGAGAACGCCTGAAGTGCCGCCAGGTAGCAGGGACTTTCGACGAGCACGGCGTCGCCGGGCTCCAGCAGGGCGGTGGCGAGGAGCGACAGTGCCTGCTGCGACCCGGTGGTGACCAGCAGGTCGTCCGCCGAGGTCGGCAGCCCGCGCGCGGAGGTGCGCTGCGCGAGGGCCGTACGCAGCGCGGGCTCGCCCTCGGTCGTGGAGTACTGCAGCGCCCGCCCGGGCGTCTCCGCGAGCACGTCCCGGTAGGCGGCGGCGATCCCCTCCGCGTCGAACAGCTCGGGCGCGGGCAGCCCCCCGGCGAAGTTGATCATCCCGGGGCGGGTGGTGACCGCGAGGATGTCCCGTACCGCCGACCCCTTGGCCGACGCGGCCCGCGCGGCGAGCGGCGGAAGAGGGGCGGCGATCGGGGCGGAGACGGGATCGGTGACGGTCACGAGGACGGCTCCTTGTCCTTGATGCGGCTCGTGCCCGCACCCTAGGCAACTGCGTGCCGTCTGCACCGGTAATTCCGGGATCCGGACGACACCGCGGCCGCCACCGGACGACGCGCTCGGCTACCGGGCGGCGGTCACCGGCCCGGCGGTGGTCCGGCCGTCACCGCAGCTGCCGGGCGACCTCGGTCGCCCAGTACGTGAGGATGTTCCGGGCTCCGGCGCGCTTGATGCCGGTCAGGGCCTCCAGGATCGCCTTGTCGCGGTCGATCCAGCCCTTCTCCGCGGCGGCCTCGATCATCGCGTACTCGCCGGAGATCTGGTAGGCGGCCACGGGCACGTCGACGGCGTCCGCGACCCGGGCGAGGACGTCCAGGTAGGGGCCCGCCGGCTTGACCATCACCATGTCGGCCCCCTCCTCCAGGTCGAGGGCAAGCTCCCGCAGGGACTCCCGCAGATTGGCCGGGTCCTGCTGATACGTCTTCCGGTCGCCCTGCAGGGACGAGCCGACGGCCTCCCGGAAGGGGCCGTAGAAGGCGGAGGAGTACTTGACGGTGTACGCGAGGACGGCGACGTCCTCCCGGCCGATCTGGTCGAGGGCGTCCCTGACGACCCCGATCTGACCGTCCATCATCCCGCTCGGGCCCACGACATGGGCACCGGCGTCGGCCTGGACCTGGGCCATCTCGGCGTACCGCTCGAGCGTGGCGTCGTTGTCGACGCGCCCCTGCTCGTCGAGGACACCGCAGTGCCCGTGGTCGGTGAACTCGTCGAGACACAGGTCGGACATGACGAGCAGGTCGTCCCCGACCTCCGCGCGCACGTCGCGCAGGGCGGCCTGGAGGATCCCGTCGGGGTCGGTCCCGGCCGTGCCCTGGGCGTCCTTCTTCCCGTCCTCCGGCACACCGAAGAGCATGATCCCGGAGACCCCGGCCTCCAGCGCCTCGACGGCCGCCTTCTTCAGGCTGTCGCGGGTGTGCTGCACGACCCCCGGCATCGCCTTGACCGGCACCGGCTCACTCACGCCCTCCCGCACGAACGCGGGCAGGATGAAGTCGGCGGGGTGCAGGCGGGTCTCGGCGACCATGCGCCGCATGGCGGGCGTCGTACGCAGCCGCCGCGGCCGCGTACCGGGGAAGGATCCGTACTTGGTCATGGACCTACGCTACGCCCGCCCCCGGCATGCCCTTGCCGACACCGTGCCGGTACCCGGCCCGCGGCACGCCGGGCCGGTCGGGAGCAGTCCGGGCCCCTCACCGGCGGTCCGTCGCGCCGCCCGGCACAGGGACGTCCACCGGTACGGCCGCGCCCACGACCCGGGGAGCCGCAAGGGGCGGCACCGGAGGATTCCGGTGCCGCCCCTTGCGTCGGGCCGGCCCACGGCCCGGTGCGTGACGGGCGATGTCGCCTCCCGCGCAGCGAGTCGCTGTCACGTGCCGCCGTTACGTGGTGCGCCGCCGCCGCGACCCCGGCCGGCGCTCGCTGGGCCGCGTCACCGGGTCCCCGGCGTCCAGCGCGGCAGCCCGCCGCCGGAGCCCGAAGTCCGCCAGCGCCTCCGCCAGCTTGAGCACGGACGGCTCGGGAGCCATCACGTCGACCCGCAGCCCGTGTTCCTCCGCGGTCTTCGCGGTGGCCGGGCCGATGCACGCGATCACGGTCACGTTGTGCGGCTTGCCGGCGATGCCGACCAGGTTCCGCACGGTCGACGACGAGGTGAACAGCACCGCGTCGAACCCGCCGCCCTTGATCGCCTCACGCGTCTCCGCCGGCGGCGGCGACGCCCGCACGGTCCGGTAGGCCGTGACGTCGTCGACCTCCCAGCCCAGCTCGATCAGCCCCGCGACCAGCGTCTCGGTGGCGATGTCGGCGCGCGGCAGGAACACCCGGTCGATCGGGTCGAAGACCGGGTCGTACGGCGGCCAGTCCTCCAGCAGCCCGGCCGCGGACTGCTCACCGCTCGGCACCAGGTCCGGCTTCACACCGAACGCGACGAGTGCCTTGGCGGTCTGCTCGCCCACCGCCGCGACCTTGATCCCGGCGAAGGCGCGGGCGTCGAGCCCGTACTCCTCGAACTTCTCGCGCACGGCGCGCACCGCGTTCACCGAGGTGAAGGCGATCCACTCGTACCGCCCGGTCACCAGGCCCTTGACCGCGCGCTCCATCTGCTGGGGCGTGCGCGGCGGCTCGACGGCGATGGTGGGCACCTCGTGCGGCACCGCTCCGTACGAACGCAGCCGGTCGGAGAGCGACACCGCCTGCTCCTTCGTCCGCGGCACGAGCACCTTCCAGCCGAACAGCGGCTTGGACTCGAACCACGACAACTGGTCGCGCTGGGCGGCGGCGGAACGCTCACCGACCACTGCTATGACCGGGCGTCCGCCGTCCGGCGACGGCAGCACCTTCGCCTGCTTCAGCGTCTGCGCGATCGTCCCGAGCGTCGCGGACCAGGTCCGCTGCCGGGTCGTCGTACCGGCGACCGTCACGCTCATCGGCGTATCGGGCTTGCGCCCGGCGGCGACCAGCTCGCTCGCGGCCGCGCCGACCGAGTCCAGCGTCGCCGACACCACGAGGGTGCCGTCCGACACCCCGACCTCGGTCCAGCAGCGGTCCGAAGCCGTACGCGCGTCGACGAAGCGCACGTCCGCGCCCTGCGCGTCCCGCAGCGGCACACCGGCGTACGCGGGCACGCCCACGGCTGCGGCGACACCCGGCACGACCTCGAAAGGCACACCCGCGGCGACGCAGGCCAGCATCTCCTCGGCGGCGTACGCGTCGAGGCCCGGGTCTCCGGACACCGCACGCACGACCCGCTTGCCGCCCCGTGCGGCCTCCATGACAAGATTGGCAGCACCCCTCGAAGCAGGGGCACCAGCGGTCGTTGACGAGCCGTCAACCACCGCCAGCCTAGGCGTGCCTGAGCCCGATCGGGCATCCGGGGACGCGCCTGCGGACGCGGCCACGGACACCCCCGAAGGCGCGTCGGCGGCGTCCGTGTCCAGCACGGCGACGCCCTGCCTGGCGTGCGTGCGCACCACGTCGAGCACCTCGTGCTCGGCGACGAGTACGTCCGCGTTCGCCAGCGCCTCCACGGCGCGCAGGGTCAGCAGTCCCGGATCCCCGGGTCCGGCACCGAGGAAGGTGACGTGCCCGTGATCGAGTCCGGCGGAAAGGTTGGTGGGGCTCACAGTGCTCGCTCCCCCATCAGACCGGCCGCGCCCTTGGCGAGCATCTCGGCGGCGAGTTCACGGCCGAGTTCCATTGCCTGCTCGTACGTCCCGGGCACGGGACCGGTGGTGGACAGCTGCACCAGCGAGGAACCGTCGGTCGTGCCGACGACGCCGCGCAGGCGCATCTCCTTGACAGTCTGCCCGTCGGCCAGCAGGTCGGCGAGCGCACCCACGGGTGCGCTGCAGCCGGCCTCCAGGGCGGCGAGCAGGGATCGCTCGGCGGTCACGGCGGCCCGGGTGAACGGGTCGTCGAGCTCGCCGAGCGCCGCGACGAGGTCCGCGTGGTCCGCGGCACACTCGATCGCGAGGGCCCCCTGGCCGGGGGCGGGCAAAACGGTGTCGACCGACAGGTACTCGGTCACTTCGTCGCTGCGGCCGATCCGGTTCAGGCCGGCGGCGGCCAGCACGACGGCGTCGAGCTCGCCGTCGCGCACGAACCCGATCCGCGTGTCGACGTTGCCGCGGATGGCGACCGTCTCGATCGACATCCCGTGGCTGCGGGCGTACGCGTTCAGCTGCGCCATGCGGCGCGGCGAACCGGTGCCGACCCGCGAGCCGTCGGGCAGCCCGGCGAAGGTGAGCCCGTCGCGGGCGACGAGGACGTCGCGCGGGTCCTCGCGCACCGGCACGGCGGCCAGGGCGAGGTCGTCGGGCTGCGCGGTCGGCAGGTCCTTGAGGGAGTGCACGGCGAAGTCGACCTCGCCGCGCAGCAGCGCCTCACGCAGCGCGGTCACGAAGACACCCGTGCCGCCGATCTGCGCGAGGTTCTCGCGGGACGTGTCGCCGTACGTGGTGATCTCCACGAGTTCGACGGCACGCCCGGTCACCCGGCTCACGGCCTCGGCCACCTGCCCGGACTGGGCCATGGCGAGCTTGCTGCGCCTGGTCCCGAGCCTCAGTGGCCCTGTTTCGTCTGCTCGCCCGGGGGACGGTGCGGCCGGCCCCTTCGGCTCACGCGGCTCACTCATGGTCGCCCTCGGTTCTCGGCGTTCTCGGTGCTGATGTCTTGGGAGGCCCGGGAGACGGCGGCGACCGTCTCCTGGTCCAGGTCGAAGAGGGTGCGCAGCGCGTCCGCGTACCCGGCGCCGCCGGGTTCGGCGGCCAGCTGCTTGACCCGTACGGTCGGCGCGTGCAGCAGCTTGTCGACCACCCGCCGTACGGTCTGGGTGATCTCCCCGCGCTGCTTGTCGTCGAGGTCCGGCAGCCGTCCGTCGAGCCGCGCGATCTCGTTCGCGACGACGTCGGCGGCCATGGTGCGCAGGGCGACGACGGTGGGGGTGATGTGGGCGGCCCGCTGGGCGGCGCCGAAGGCGGCCACCTCGTCGGACACGATCCGGCGCACCTGGTCCACGTCGGCGGCCATCGGCGCGTCCGCCGACGCCTCGGCGAGCGACTCGATGTCGACGAGCCGCACGCCGAGCAGCCGGTGCACGGCGGCGTCGATGTCGCGCGGCATCGCGAGGTCCAGCAGGGCGAGCACGGGCGCGGGCCGGGTGGCCTCGACCGGCTCGAGCCTGCGCCGCTCGGGCACCCGCCCGATGGTGGCGGCGGTGGCGGCCAGCGCGGTGATCAGCGCGGCCTCGGCCTCGGGTGTACGGCGGTTGTCGCGCCGCTCCCCGGGGGCGTTGTCCACCCAGGCCGCGTGCTGTTCCAGGGTGGCGGCGTCCAGACCGGCCACCGCGGCCTCCCCCATCACGGAGAAGCCGGTGGCGCCCTGCACGGCCGGCAGGTCGAGGGGGCAGCCCTCCTCGGTGCCCGCGCCGGCGGGTGCGATTCCGCGGGCCGGCCCGGCGGGGGCGGTTTCGCGGAGTCCGGCGGGTGTGCCCGTGCGCCCTTCGACGGCGGTCGCGACCGTGTCCGCCGTCAGGACGAGTCCGGTCGCGCCGGTGCAGGAGACGGCGATGTCGGCACGTGTCAGCTCGCGCGGCACCGAGTCGATCGGTACCGCGCGGGCCAGCACGTCCGTGTCGTCGCCCTGCGCCAGTATCTGCGCGAGCCGCTCGGCGCGGTCCAGCGTGCGGTTGGCCACGACGACCTCGGCGACTCCGGCGCGCGCCAGCGTCGCCGCGGCCAGCGAGGACATGGAGCCCGCGCCGATCACCAGTGCCCGCTTGCCCTTGGCCCAGCTGTCGACGGCGGCGCCGGACGAGAGCTGCTCCAGGCCGAAGGTGACCAGGGACTGGCCCGCGCGGTCGATGCCGGTCTCGGAGTGGGCGCGCTTGCCGACCCTGAGGGCCTGCTGGAACAGGTCGTTCAGCAGCCGGCCCGCGGTGTGCAGTTCCTGCGCGGTGGCGAGGGAGTCCTTGATCTGGCCGAGGATCTGGCCCTCGCCGACCACCATCGAGTCCAGGCCGCAGGCCACGGAGAAGAGGTGGTGGACGGCCCGGTCCTCGTAGTGCACGTACAGATAGGGGGTGAGCTCGTCGAGCCCGACGCCGCTGTGCCTGGCGAGCAGGGTGGACAGCTCGGCGACGCCCGCGTGGAACTTGTCCACGTCGGCGTACAGCTCGATGCGGTTGCAGGTGGCGAGCACCGCGGCCTCGGTGGCCGGCTCGGCGGCGAGGGTGTCCTGGAGCAGCTTGACCTGCGTGTCCGCGGGCAGCGTGGCCCGTTCCAGGACGCTGACCGGAGCGCTGCGGTGGCTCAGCCCGACGACGAGGAGACTCATGCCGGCATCACGGCGGGGAGATCCCCGTCCGGTCCCTTCTCGGTCTCCGTCGGGGCCGTGGCGACGGCCTCGGCCGCGGCTTCCTCGCCGGCCTTGCGCTGCTCGTGGAACGCGAGGATCTGCAGTTCGATGGAGAGATCGACCTTGCGCACGTCGACGCCGTCCGGGACGGACAGGACGGTCGGCGCGAAGTTCAGGATGGAGGTGACTCCGGCGGCGACGAGGCGTTCGCAGACCTGCTGGGCCGCGCCCGCGGGCGTCGCGATCACGCCGATCGAGACACCGTTCTCGTCGATGATCTTCTCGAGCTCGTCCGTGTGCTGGACGGGGATCCCGGCGACCGGCTTGCCGGCCATCGCGGGGTCGGCGTCTATCAGCGCGGCGACCCGGAAGCCGCGGGAGGCGAACCCGCCGTAGTTGGCGAGCGCGGCGCCGAGGTTGCCGATCCCGACGATCACAACCGGCCAGTCCTGGGTCAGGCCCAGCTCGCGGGAGATCTGGTAGACGAGATACTCCACGTCGTACCCCACACCGCGGGTCCCGTAGGAGCCGAGGTAGGAGAAGTCCTTGCGCAGCTTCGCGGAGTTGACCCCCGCGGCGGCCGCGAGCTCCTCGGAGGAGACCGTGGGCACCGAGCGCTCCGACAGGGCGGTGAGGGCTCGGAGGTACAGCGGAAGGCGGGCGACGGTGGCCTCGGGAATCCCTCGGCTGCGGGTCGCCGGTCGGTGAGTTCGGCCAGTTGCCACGGTGCTCCTGCGGGTAGAGCGGGGCTGCAGGCGGTCACACGTTCCCGGACCGCCCCGTCGAAAGCAGGCTATGTCTTTGTGAACGCGTGCACAAAGATGGTGTCCGATTTGCCCGGCCAACGTGACCGGGGTCACGCGCCCCCGGGGCTGCGTACGGAACCGGCGCGCGCGCACCTTCGTTCCTCGCTGGATGGGGGCAAAACCGTACACACTCCTTACGCGTCCCGCCCCCGAGATCTGAACCACCCTCGATCCTAAGCGACTTTCCGGACCACTTGGACTGATCAGTCAGTCACGCTCCGGCCGGCGGAACCCGCGGGAACCCGCCATCTCTTACGCGGTCAGGGCCCTGCGCAGACGCTGCTCGTCCACCCGCCAGAAGGTGTGCTGGGCGCCGTCCACCAGCACGACCGGGATCTGCTCCCAGTACTGACGGTTCAGCTCCTCGTCCTGGGTGATGTCCTTCACCTCCCAGGGGACCCCGGTCTCCGCGCAGACCTTCTCCACCACCACCTGTGCGTCATCACACAGATGGCACCCGGGCTTCCTGATGAGGGTGACCAACCGCTCACGCGGCGCCTTCGTCATGTCCGTCTTCTCCTTGGGGCGGTCACTGCGCCGGAACAGGGGACTCATGCCGGCCATTGTCGCCCCGCCGCGGCCCCGACGCCCCCGACCAGGCCCCCGTACCCCCGCCGGCGCGAGGGCGCGGCCGCGGCGCGCCGGAACGCCCTCCCCTTTCACGGCACGGTCGTGGAGAGTTCACAGCCCCGCATCCTCTCGACTCCGGAACGACCGAACAGACTGGCTATGCTCACGGCATGGCCGCTCTCGGATGGCTCACTCCCCGTAGGCGCTCCGCCACGGCGCGGAGCGTGTTGGCAGGCGAGGCCTCGGCGGAGGCAGCACGCAAGACCTCCCAGGAGCTGGGAGACCTCGCGGACCTCACGCACGGGGTCGCGCCCGGCGCCGCCGTGGAGGAACCGGCGTTCCCGGTGCTCGGCGACGTGCGAGCCGCCGCCTTCTTCGACCTCGACAACACCGTCATGCAGGGCGCCGCGCTGTTCCACTTCGGCCGCGGGCTGTACAAGCGGAAGTTCTTCGAGACCCGCGACCTCGCCCGGTTCGCCTGGCAGCAGGCGTGGTTCAGGCTGGCCGGCATCGAGGACCCCGAGCACATGCAGGACGCCCGCGACTCGGCCCTCTCCATCGTCAAGGGCCACCGGGTCGCCGAGCTGATGTCGATCGGCGAGGAGATCTACGACGAGTACATGGCCGAGCGGATCTGGCCGGGCACCCGGGCACTGGCCCAGGCGCACCTCGACGCCGGCCAGAAGGTGTGGCTGGTCACGGCCGCGCCCGTGGAGATCGCCACGGTGATCGCCCGGCGGCTCGGGCTGACCGGGGCGCTGGGTACCGTCGCGGAGTCCGTCGACGGCGTGTACACCGGCAAGCTGGTCGGTGAGCCGCTGCACGGACCGGCGAAGGCGGAGGCCGTCCGGGCGCTGGCGGCCGCGGAGCGGCTGGACCTCTCCCGCTGCGCCGCCTACAGCGACTCCCACAACGACATCCCCATGCTGTCCCTGGTGGGCCACCCCTACGCCATCAACCCGGACGCCAAGCTGCGCAAGCACGCCCGGTCCTCCGAGTGGCGGCTGCGGGACTACCGCACGGCACGCAAGGCCGCCAAGGTCGGCATTCCGGCGGCCGCCGGGGTCGGCGCGGTCGCGGGCGGCACGGTCGCGGCGATCGCCCTGAGCCGGCGCCGGCGCTAGCGCGCCTCACTCCCCCTCCCGACACGGCCGCGTTGACGCCGCCGTGCGGAAGTGCGCGCGAACCCGGGTTCCGGACGGGTGCGGGAAGTGGCAATCCGCCTGTTCTACCCCCGCAGCGTCCCCGCCAGTCCCGACGTACGCACACGAGCACAACACGCCCCGCACCCAGGCGGAAGTCGAACTCACTCGGTCAACAACTGATCAGTTTTCGCTACTTGATCAGACGTCGATCAGTTAGAGAAGCGACGTAATCGATGATTTGAGCAACTGGGTGTAGTGCCGCCTGTACGAAGCGTTATTCTCCTCAAACGCATGACGGACGCCACCAGTCGCTACGACGGGTGAAAGATCCGGCACTGCACGTGATGGAAGCTCTGCCTCTGGGAGTCCCGTGTACCCACACGTCGGGGTTGACGCCTCGGGCCTGGCTACGCTGCGCGCGACGGTCCTCGACCGCCTGCGCGGCTTCGTCCCCACCGCGTACGCCGTCCCCGCCCTCGCTGTCTCCGCCGCACCCGTCGGCCCGTGCTACGCACTGGCCGAGGGCAGCGCCGCGGTGGGCAGACGAGGCCGCTCGGCCGCCACGCCCACCGCGCGCCGCCCGGCCGCGGACAGTGACAGCGCCCGGATGATGGATCTCGTCGAGCGGGCCCAGGCCGGCGAGGCCGACGCCTTCGGACGCCTCTACGACCAGTACAGCGACACCGTGTACCGCTACATCTACTACCGCGTCGGGGGCAAGGCGACCGCGGAGGACCTCACGAGCGAGACCTTTCTGCGGGCCCTGCGGCGCATCGGCACGTTCACCTGGCAGGGCCGCGACTTCGGCGCCTGGCTGGTCACCATCGCGCGCAACCTGGTCGCCGACCACTTCAAGTCGAGCCGCTTCCGGCTCGAGGTCACGACCGGCGAGATGCTCGACGCGAACGAGGTCGAGCGCAGCCCCGAGGACTCCGTCCTGGAGTCGCTGTCCAACGCCGCACTGCTCGACGCCGTACGGCGACTGAACCCCCAGCAGCAGGAGTGCGTGACCCTGCGCTTCCTCCAGGGCCTGTCGGTCGCGGAGACCGCGCGCGTGATGGGCAAGAACGAGGGCGCCATCAAGACCCTCCAGTACCGGGCCGTGCGCACCCTCGCACGGCTCCTCCCGGACGACGCCCGCTGACCCGGAAAGATCACCCAGCGATCCCGCACGTTCAGCAACGGTCAACTGACTTTCCGTAAGAGTCCGTTGACTTCGCGGTCCGGTCATCCGTCGTCCGTAACCCAAGTGCCGCGACGCTCGTTGTGCGGGATACAGGCTCCCTGTGGTCACACCCTGACCTCCGCCGATCACCCGATCGTGTCGGTGCGCTCAGGGCGTGCGACCCTCAGGACCCCCTGGGGAGCCGACCGTCATGACGAGAGGAGGTGCCGCCAGTGATCGCGAACGTATCGGCGCACCGGCGGGCGAACGCCTTCGCCCAGGCCCTGGAGGAGCAGTCCGACCGGGGCACGGCGGCCGAGCAGCCAGATGGATCGGCACCGCCCCCGGCTGCTGCGGAACAGACCGGGCAGGGCCTCATGCTGGCCCTCGCCACGGGTCTCGG
Source organism: Streptomyces sp. NPDC005551 (assembly GCF_042871785.1). Taxonomy (NCBI): domain Bacteria; kingdom Bacillati; phylum Actinomycetota; class Actinomycetes; order Kitasatosporales; family Streptomycetaceae; genus Streptomyces; species Streptomyces sp. NPDC005551. Next base: position 446,144 of record NZ_JBIAJE010000008.1, read on the forward strand.
CGAGCTGCCCAAACCCGTACTGGACCCTGAGGTCAAGGTCGTCCAGCGGGCTCAGCTCGTGGCCGCGATGGAGGCCATGCTGCTGGACGGCACGGCTCCGCTGGGCGAAGCGAGGGATTCTTCGGTACCCGAGCAGCGCTCCCACCGCCGGGGCGCCCATCGGGCGACCGGCCTCGGGAAGCTGCGACCCCGGTCCCGGCTGTCCAAGGGCCTTGCCGCGGGCGGGCTCACCGTCGGCGTGGCCGCCGGAGCGTTCGGCGGTGTCGCCGCCGCCAGCTCCGATGCCCTGCCCGGAGACTCGCTCTACGGGCTCAAGCGCGGGATGGAGGACATCAAGCTGGGGCTGGCCGACGACGCCGGCGACCGCGGACAGATCTACCTCGACCACGCCTCCACGAGGCTGAACGAGGCACGTCGGCTGATGGAGCGGGACCGCTCCGGTCCGCTCGACCACGAGTCACTGGGCGAGATCCGGCGGGCCCTGTCCCTCATGCAGCACGACGCGTCCGAAGGACACCGCCTGCTGCACGAGGAGTACGAGCGGGACGGCTCGCTGGCCCCCATCCAGGCCCTGTCCGCCTTCTCCCAGACGCATCGCGAAGCCTGGGGCGCGCTGCGCGACCGGCTGCCCGTGCAGCTCGGCGACGTCAGCGACCAGGTGTCGTCGGTCTTCGACGCCATGGACGAAGAGGTCGAGCCGTTGCGCGCGCTGCTGCCGCAGCCGCCCGCGAAGCACGGACCGGACAGGCGGACCCCCGGCGAGACCTCCACGGGCTCGTCGGACACGGGCCGTCCGGCGCCCAGCGCCACCGGCGGTTCCGCGGACAGCCGCCACTCCAGCAGCGGCAAGCCCAAGCCGTCCACGTCGGACAGCGAGGGCGACGGCCTGCTCGGAGGCGACACGGGCGGTCTGCTCGACCCGCCCGAGGACGACACCAGCTCGTCCCCCTCGGCCGGCCGGACCGCCCCGGCCGCCGAACCGGACGTCACGCTGCCCCCGCTCCTCCCGGGTCTCCTCCCGGGACTGGGCATCGACAGCGAGGACGACAGGTAACGCGCGTACGGCGAGGGGGCGCCCCTGTTCACCGGGGGTGCCCCCTCGCCGTATCCGTCAGAAGAACACCGACCGTCGCTGCACCAGCAGCTTGTACAGGGTGTGCTGGATCTGTTCCCTGACCTGGTCGGTCAGGTTGAACATCAGCATCGGGTCCTCGGCCGCCTCGGGCGGATAGCCGTCCGTGCGGATCGGCTCGCCGAACTGGATCGTCCACTTCGTCGGCAGCGGTACCGCGCCGAGCGGCCCGAGCCAGGGGAAGGTGGGCGTGATCGGGAAGTACGGGAAGCCCAGCACCCGGGCGAGCGTCTTCGCGTTGCCGATCATCGGGTAGATCTCCTCCGCCCCCACGATCGAGCACGGGATGATCGGGGTGCCCTGCCGCAGCGCGGTGGAGACGAAGCCGCCGCGGCCGAAGCGCTGGAGCTTGTACCGCTCACTGAACGGCTTGCCGATGCCCTTGAAGCCCTCGGGCATCACCCCGACCAGTTCGCCGCGTGCCAGCAGCCGCTCGGCGTCCTCGGCGCAGGCGAGGGTGTGACCGGCCTTGCGGGCCAGCTCGTTGACGACCGGCAGCATGAAGACCAGGTCGGCCGCGAGCAGCCGCAGGTGACGGCCCGTGGGGTGGTTGTCGTGGACGGCGACCTGCATCATCAGGCCGTCCAGCGGCAGCGTCCCGGAGTGGTTGGCGACGATCAGCGCCCCGCCCTCGGACGGGATGTTCTCGATGCCCTTCACGTCGACCCGGAAGTACTTCTCGTAGACCGGGCGGATGAGGGACATCAGGACCTGGTCGGTGAGTTCGGCGTCGTAGCCGAAGTCGTCGACCTCGTAGTCACCGGTCAGCCGGCGGCGCAGGAAGGCCAGACCGCCGGCGATCCGCCGCTCCAGACCACCGCCCGGTGCCTGCTCCGGCGCCTGCGGGCTCTCTCGCGTCACGGGATCATCATCCCGCGCGGGCGCCGGGCCGGGCAGGGGCTGGACCTCGTGGACCGCCGAGGGCTCGCCCTTGTGCCTGCTCCCGGCGCTCCTGCGGCGCGGCGGGCGCTGCACAGCGCCGCCGCGTGACCGGTCGTCGTCGAACGGAATGACCTTGGCGTCCGCCATCGTTGATGCGCTCCTCAGTTGGCGCTCTGCGTCGGGGATGAGCCGCCGCCCAGGGCAGGCAGCGCGGCGATCCGGTCGACGGCCCCCGCGAGGGCCTCCGGAGGCAGGAGTCCGGGTCCCCGGCTCCGGGCGAAGTCCGCGAAGGTCTCCGCCGTCGTGTACTTCGGCCGGTACCCGAGGGTGTCGCGCATCTGGTCCGTCTCCACGACCCGCCCGTGTGTGAGCAGCCGCAGTTGCTCCGGCGAGAAGTCCGTCACGCCCAGCGTACGCAGCGCCGTCCCCACCCAGCTGACCGCGGGCATCAGCAGCGGCACCGTGGGCCGGCCGAGGCGCCGCGCGCACTGCGAGAGCAGCAGGACGCCGTCCCCGGCGATGTTGAACGTACCGCTGTTGAGCGTCCCGCGCTCGGCCTCGTGCGAGGCCAGGCGCAGCACCTCGATCACGTCGTCCTCGTGCACGAACTGCAGCCGCGGATCGTAGCCGAGGACGGTGGGCAGCACGGGCAGCGAGAAGTACGAGGCGAGCGGTGAGTCCGCGCTCGGGCCCAGGATGTTGGCGAACCGCAGGACGCACACGGCGACGTCGGGCCGGCGGCGTGCGAAGCCTCTTACGTAGCCCTCGACCTCGACGGTGTCCTTGGCGAAGCCGCCGCTCGGCAGCGACTTGGGTGTGGTCGTCTCGGTGAAGACGGCGGGATCGCGCGGCGCGGACCCGTACACGTTCGTACTGGACTTCACGGCGAGGCGCTTGACGGTCGGGGACTTCTGGCAGGCACCGAGCAGCTGCATGGTGCCGATGACGTTGGTCTCCTTGACCGAGGTCCGGCTGCCGCTGCCCAGCGGGGTGCCGGTCACGTCCAGGTGGACGACCGTGTCGACGGAGTGCTCCGCGAGCAGGCGCGCGATCGAGGGCTGCTGTATGTCCGCCTGGACGAAGTCGGCGCCTCCCAGGTGGTGCTCGGGCGGGATCGCGTCCACGGCGATCACCCGCTCCACCTCCGGGTCGCGCTGGATCCGCCGGACGAACCGGCCCCCCAGCTGACGGGCCACTCCGGTCACCAGCACGACCTTCCCCAAGATCAGCGCCTTCCTTCCCGCCTCGTCCCGCGCCGCGTACCGCTGCTCGTACCCTGCCGGGTTCCCCGTGTGCCGCCAACCTAGCGGGTCGGTGTCGCGCTGTGACGACCGCCCGATGCGTCACGTCACGACAGCCCCGCACGTGCGACCGGACCCAGCCATTTGCCGCACAGGCACCCCTCCACGGCCCGGACATCCGGACATGACTGTGGCCCCCCACCTGACGGTGGGGGGCCACAGAGCGCGCTGTTGCAGCGGTCGCGCAACCGTAAGGACGATCCCCCGCGGGTGCGGGGACGGCCTTACTTCTTGTTGCGACGCTGAACGCGAGTGCGCTTGAGCAGCTTGCGGTGCTTCTTCTTGGCCATCCGCTTGCGCCGCTTCTTGATAACAGAGCCCACGACTACCCTCGCTCACTTCTCTTCACTCGGTGCTGGGCGCCGGGGCCCACACGACCTACGAGGGGCTAGCCTACCCGTCCGAGCGCTGAGGTCGTAATCGAGGTCACCCGGGGCTCCCCGGCGGGGCCGCGAGGGCCTCCCGGGGAACCCGCGGGGCCGCCGTCAGGCGGTCTCCACCCCCACGTAGCTCTCGCGGAGGTACTCATGAACCGCTTGCTCCGGCACCCGGAAGGACCTCCCCACCCGGATCGCCGGCAGATGACCGCTGTGCACCAGTCGGTACACGGTCATCTTCGACACTCGCATCACCGAGGCGACTTCCGCCACGGTCAGGAACTGAACCTCGTTCAGAGGCCTCTCGCCAGCTGCAGCCATGACACACCTGAACCTTCCGCACTCGACGGCCACCGGCTTCCCCTTCCGGTGACACTTCGTCGTTGCGTGCTCACTCCCCAGAGTAGGGGCGGGTGATGCGAGTGGGGAAGAGGAGCTGCCATCGGCGGCCTACTGTGACAGACACGCTCGATTGAGTACATAGCGAGTAAGCGGTCGGTAGTAATGAGACCGCACAGCGTCATCGAGGGGGACGGCGACGGACACCCGCCCCTCGGCTTCCCCGACGAACAGCGCGGGATCGTTCGTATCCGCCAGCCCGATGGCCTCGAACCCCAGCTGACCTGCCCCGCAGACCCATCCGTGGTCGCCGACGACCAGTTCGGGAAGCGGGCCCCCAGCCTCCGCCGCGGCCGCCAGCACGGTCCGGACCGGCAGCGGTGAGTGCGTGTGTGCGCCGGTCGTGCGCCCGGGGGCCTGCGGCCCGGGTTCCCGCACCAGCGCGACTCCTCGTACGTAGTCCACGCGGTGCGTGCGTAGGCCGAACCGGGTCGTTATGTCGACAGAGCTACCCTGCGCCGGGGTGAGGACAGTACATCCCGCCGCCGACAGGGCGTCCGCCAACGTGGCGTAGAAATCCATCAGCCGGTGCGGGTGCCCGGTGCCGAACAGCACCGGTGCCCGGCGCTCGGCGGCCCTCCCGAGCCGCTCGGCGAACGCCTGCAGCGCGGCCAGGGTCCGCTCCGGGTCGATCACATCATGCCCTGAAGTGTCTCCGGGATCGGCCGACACTCCGCACTTGTCGGCCATCAGCCCGATCAACTCCCGCTGCCCCCACGTCCCTTCGGGATCGAGTCCGATCAGCACCCGGGGGTCGCGGGCCGCGAAGAGCCGATAGCTGCGCAGGCTCTCCTCACGCGAGGTGGCGACGGGTCCGGCCAGCCGGGCGGCCAGCAGATGCGCACGCAATGCTCCGGTGCTCAACACGCCAGCGATGCTGACGCATCGCCACCCACCACACCCCGAAAACCCCGAAAACACCGCACAGTTGGCGTAACAGCCCGACCGGTGGGACGTTGGCCCGTCCGGCACTTGAAGGCGAGCGCGCGGCGCGATGCAAGGGTCCGGGGGTCCGGGGGTCCGGGGGCGAAGCTCCCGGGAACGGGACGGGCAGGGGCGGAGGGGGCGGAAACCCGTCCCGTCGCAACACCTAGGCCAGCAGCCCCCGCAGGGGGAAGACGGCCCGCCTTGCGGCGAGCACGGCCTGGTCCAGCCGGTCGGCGGGGTCGTACCCCGCCTCCCACTCCCGCCAGGCCACCGGCCACCGCCCGTCCGTCATCCGCATCGGCCCCAACTGCCGTGTCCGGGCACACACTTCCTGCCGCCAGCTCTCGGGAATCACCGACTCAGGCGTCACCGGCCGCCCAGCCGCCACCCCCACCAGATGCGTCCAGGACCGCGGCACCACGTCGACCACCGCGTAGCCCCCGCCCCCGAGCGCGACCCATCGCCCCTCGGCGTGCTCGTGCGCCAGTTCGTGACAGGCGACCTGCACGGCCAGCTGCGCGTCGAGCGACACCGCGAGATGCGCCAGCGGATCCTCGAAGTGGGTGTCGGCACCGTGCTGGGTGACGATCACCTGCGGCCGGAAATCGGCGATCAGCTCCGGCACCACGGAGTGGAAGGCCCGCAGCCACCCCGCGTCCCCGGTCCCCGCGGGCAGTGCCACGTTCACGGCGGAGCCCTCCGCACAGTCCGCGCCGGTCTCCTCCGGCCACCCGGTCTGCGGGAACAGCGTCCGCGGATGCTCGTGCAGCGAGATCGTCAGAACCCGCGGATCCTCCCAGAAGGCCGCCTGGACCCCGTCGCCGTGATGGACGTCCACGTCGATGTAGGCGACCCGCTCGGCACCCAGTTCCAGCAGGCGGGCGATGGCGAGCGACGCGTCGTTGTAGATGCAGAACCCCGAGGCACCGCCCGGCATGGCGTGGTGCAGCCCGCCCGCGAAGTTCACCGCGTGCAGCGCGTCCCCGCGCCACACCGCCTCCGCCGCTCCCACGGACTGTCCCGCGATGAGCGCGGACACCTCGTGCATCCCGGCGAACGCGGGATCGTCCGCCGTCCCGAGGCCGTACGACGCGTCCGCCGCGGCGGGGTTCCCGGACGCGGCCCTGACCGCCTCCACGTAGTCCTCACGGTGGACGAGCCGCAGCGTCGACTCCCCGGCCGGCTTCGCGGCGACCACCTCGATCTCCCGGTCGAGCCCGAAGGCGGCGACCAGCGACCGGGTCAGCGTCAGCCGGACCGGATCCATCGGGTGGTCCGGGCCGAAGTCATAGCCCGTTACTGCCTCGTCCCACATCAGCTGTGCGCGGCCGCTCATGCCCGTCACCGTATCGGTCCGGTTCAGCGGTGAACGACCTGGCATACCTCAGCGTCAGCAGAACCAGCACCATCGGTACGAGCATGGCTCCCCGGTAGTTCCACGCGTCCCCCAGCGCCCCCACCAGGGGGGAACCGATCAGGAACCCCACGTAGTTGAAGATGTTGAGCCGTGCGATCGCGGTGTCGGACGCGCCGGGGAAGAGCCGCCCCGCCGCCGCGAAGGTCTGCGGCACGATCACGCACAGCCCGAGCCCCACCAGCGTGAACCCCAGCATTCCGGCCCACGGCCCCGGCGCCACCGCCACCACCCCGAACCCGACGGCCGCCACCACCGCGCCGAGCCGTACGACGGCCGCCGCCCCGAACCGCCGCACCCCGACGTCCCCGATCGTCCGCCCCAGCAGGGTGGTGACCATGTAGACGTTGTACGGCACGGTCGCCAGCTGCTCGGAACTGCCCAGCACGTCCTGGAGGTACTTCGCACTCCAGTTGGAGACCGTCGAGTCCCCGATGTAGGCGAAGGTCATCACCAGACACAGCGGCAGGAGCAGCCTGAAGACGACGGGACCCGTCTCCGCCGGGGCGCCGCCCGCGCCCTCCCGCGTCGGCTGCTTCTCGGGGGCACCCCCGTCGACGTACCACCGGCTGCCCACCAGGGCCGCCGGCAGCAGCACCGCCACCACCGGCAGGTACGACACGAACAGCGACAGATGCCAGTGCGCCCCCGCCCACGCGAGGGAGGCGCCGACGATCCCGCCCAGGCTGTACGCGGCATGGAAGCCGAGCATGATGCTGCGCCCGTAGGTGCGTTGCAGGCTCACGCCGAGCATGTTCATCGAGGCGTCGAGTGCACCGACCGCGAGCCCGAACACCCCGAGCGCGACAGCGACTTGGGCGATCCGGTCGCCCGCCCCGACACCCACCAGGGCCAGCAGCACGACCGGCTGGGACCATCTCAGCACACGGCTGGGCGGCACCCGCTTGACCAGTTGCTCGGTGCAGACGCTGCCGACCCCGGCGAGGACCGGCACGGCGGCGAGGAAGACCGGCAGCAGGCCGTCGGATATCCCGTACCGGTCCTGGATCGCCGGGATGCGTGTCACCAGCAGCGCGAAGGCGACGCCCTGGACGAGGAAAGCGAACGCCAGCGAGGCCCTGCCGCGCCGCACCACATCTGTCATGGCGGCGAGCGTAGGGCCCCGGCCTACCCGTGGGTAGATCAAGCAGAAGATGAATTCTGTTCAGCTCTTGGTGTGCTGGGTTACTTGGTGTCCGTCCCGGCGCAGAGTTCCTCCTTCAGCATCATCTGCATCGGGACGACCGCGAGCGCGCCGCTGACGAGGAAGCCCAGGGTCATGGAGGCGATCATGATGACGGTGCCGAGCCAGACCATGGTGTCGACCGGAAGCGTGTAGGCACCCACCACGCGGACCACGCACTCGCCGAGCAACGTCACGCCCCAGACGGCGGAGAACGTGCGCTCGGCCCGGCGGAATCGCTCCGACCCGCTGATCAGCCGGTCCCATGCGGCGGACTTCGCCGTGTCCCCCTTGATGACGAACGGTGCCATGGCCGCGGTCATCATCGGCTTCCCGAGCAGTACGGAGACCAGGACGCCGATGCCGACGACACTGCTGATCGCGCTGTCCTTGGCCAGCATCAGCCGCGGGTCACCGGCCACCGACCCGAGCACAAGACCGGCGACGTTGACGACCAGGATCAGCGCCGCGAGGCCGTTCAGGCTCCGGTCCCGCACCGCACTCCACAGGGTCCGCACCGCCGGCAGCACACTGCTCAAGCCGAGCGCGGCCACCGTGCTCAGTCCGAGCCCGTCCTTGAGGAGGTAGAACGACACGAGAGGCACCGCCACGTCCACGATCAGCGGCAGGAAGCCGCGCCGCGCCGAGCCCCGGTCCTTCGCCGCGGGCGTCGCGGCGACAGGCGCTTCGGTGCGGCTCGCGGTGGCAGTGAGGCTCATGATCGGATCCCTCCGTAGGCGCTGTGTACGTCCCGTTCTCGACGTACACAGCTTGGCGCCCCGACCCGGGCCGGCAGTAGGAACGATCGTCCGGATCCGGGGATGACAAATGTCAGCGCCGGAGGGTGACACCGTCAGGCGAGCAGGTCCGCCAACTCCCCCATGTCGGCGAAGAGTCCGGTCGCACCGGAGAGCCTCTCGGCGGGCGTCATCGCGGTGAACCCGTACACGTCCATGCCGGCCGCGTTCGCCGCCCGCACCCCGAGCGGGCTGTCCTCGACGACGGCACACCTGGCCGCCGGCACGCCCATGCGCTCGGCCGCGTACAGGAACAGGTCGGGCGCCGGCTTGCCCCGCCCGACGTCCTGCGAACTGAAGATCCGCCCGTCGTCGAACCACCGGTCGAGCCCGGTCTTTCGGTGCCCCACCCGAATCCGCTCATGGGTTCCTGAGGAGGCGACGCAGTACGGCACCCCGTCCGCCGCCAGCTTCTCCAGCACCTGCACGGCCCCGGCGACGGGCTGCAACTCCCGTTCGAAGGCCGCGAACACCCGCGCGTGGAAGACGTCGTCGAAGTCCGCGGCAAGCTGTCGCCCGGTGCGCTCCGCCACGAGGTCGTGCACGCGGTGCATCGCGGCGCCCATGTAGTCGCGCAGGGAGTCCTCGTACGAGGTGGGGTGCCCCAGCTCGGTGAGGTAGGCGGCCAGGAGCGTGTTGGAGATCGGCTCGCTGTCCACGAGGACGCCGTCGTTGTCGAAGAGGACCAGGTCGTAGCGCATGAGGTCGACAATAAACGACCCCGGAAAACGCGGAAGGCGCCGGAAACGCAGAAAACCCCCGTACCGGTATCCCGGTACGGGGGTTTTCTCCAAAGATTGTTCGGCGGCGTCCTACTCTCCCACAGGGTCCCCCCTGCA
>NZ_JBIAJE010000009.1:0-436198 GCF_042871785.1 Streptomyces sp. NPDC005551
TGCGTTTCCGACTCTATCAGACCGTTTCCGGTGCCGATTTCCTCGGTGCTTTCCAGGTTCCCGCTTTCGCGTTTCCCTTTCCGGCGGTTCCGACTTTATCAGAAGTTTTGGGCCGGACTTACCGGCGTCATTTCTGAGTCATCGGGAGTGGCTTCCCGGAAATCGATTGTCTCCGGAAGCAGATAGAAACTAACCGCTGCCACCGGACTTGTCCAGTTCTAGGCAACTGTTCGAATCTACCTCCCCACAGGTCCCGTGTCAACAGGTCCCCTGGGGCGAAGAGGAGACTAGCAGCTCAGCGGCGGCGAACGCACATCAGGCGGCGGTCGGGACGGTGGCGCTGCGGTCGGCGGCCTCGACGTCACCGGTCTCGCCGGAGCGTGCCGCGCGGCCGCCCAGGACATAGACGTACGCGAGGAACGCCAGCTCAGCGACGACGCCGATGCTTATTCGGGCCCAGGTCGGCAGGCCGGACGGGGTGACGAAGCCTTCGATGGCGCCGGAGACGAAGAGCACCAGGGCGAGTCCTACGGCCATGCCCAGGGCCGCCCGGCCCTCCTCGGCCAGGGCGGTACGGCGGGACCGCGGGCCCGGGTCGATCAGGGTCCAGCCGAGACGCAGTCCCGTGCCGGCGGCGACGAAGACGGCGGTCAGCTCCAGCAGGCCGTGCGGAAGGATCAGGCCGAGGAACGTGTCGAAGCGCCCGGCCGACGACATCAGACCGATGCCGACCCCCAGGTTGAGCATGTTCTGGAAGAGGATCCACAGGACGGGGAGTCCCAGGAAGACACCGAGGACCAGGCACATCGCGGCGGCCTGGGCGTTGTTCGTCCAGACCTGGGCGGCGAAGGATGCCGCCGGGTGGCTGGAGTAGTAGGTCTCGTACTCTCCACCGGGACGGGTGAGCTCGCGCAGCTCGCCGGGGGCCGCGATCGAGGACTGGACCTCGGGGTGCGTACCGATCCACCACCCCAGGAGGGCTGCGACCGCCGTGGAGAGCAGCGCCGTCGGGACCCACCAGTGCCGGGAGCGGTAGACGGCGGCGGGAAAGCCGTGGGTCAGGAAACGGGTGACGTCGCGCCAGGAGGCGCGGCGGGTGCCGGTCACCACACTGCGCGCGCGTGCCACCAACTGGCTCAGGCGTCCGGTCAGCTGAGGGTCCGGTGCGCTGGACTGAATCAGGGAGAGGTGGGTGGCGGTGCGTTGGTAGAGGGTGACGAGCTCGTCGGCCTCGGCGCCGTTCAGGCGGCGCTGACGGCCGAGCAGCGCTTCGAGGCGGTCCCACTCGGCGCGGTGGGTGGACACGAAGACGTCGAGGTCCATCGGTTCTGCTGCTCCTCGTCCTCTCGTACTGCGTGTCAGCTTGTCGTACCGCGGCGCGATGCGCCCTCAGCTTGGCAGACTGGCGGTTCTCGGGGCAGGTCAGGGAAGGACGGCGCGTGTGAGTGAGCTGGTGACGGGCGAGGCGGTGGCGCTGGAGTTGCGCCCCGCGAAACTCCCGAGCCGAGGCCTGGCGGTGTTGCTCGACCTGGTCGTGGCCATGGTCGTCTACGTCCTGGTGACCGTCGTCCTGGTGATCTCCACCGCGAGTCTGGACGAGGCGGCGCAGATGGCGGTGTCGATCGGCTCCTTCCTTCTGGTGCTGGTGGGCGGGCCCATCGCGGTGGAGACGCTCAGCCACGGACGTTCGCTCGGGAAGCTGGCGTGCGGGCTGCGGGTGGTGCGCGACGACGGGGGGCCGATCCGGTTCCGGCACGCGCTGGTACGGGGTGCGGTCGGTGTCGTCGAGATCCTGCTGACGTTCGGGGTCGTCGCGTGCATCGCCTCACTCGTGTCGGCGCGGGGGCGGCGGCTCGGTGACGTGTTCGCCGGGACGCTGGTCGTACGGGAGCGGGTGCCTGCCGGGCGGGCGGGCTTCGTGCCCCCGCCGCCGCCCTGGCTGGTGGGCCGGTTCTCCGGGCTGGACCTCTCCGCCGTCCCCGACGGGTTGTGGCTCACCGTCCGTCAGTACCTGACGCGGATGCGGCAGCTGGACCCGCAGGTCGGCTGGGCGATGGCGCAGCGGCTCGCCGGGGATCTCGCCTCGTGCACGGGTACCGCGGTGCCGCAGGGGGTTCCCCCGGCCGCCTATCTGGCGGCGGTGGTGCACGAGCGGCAGGCGCGGGAGGTCCGCCGGTTGTTCGGCGGGGGCGGCGCCATGGGCGGGAGGCCGGGTGTGAGCGCCGGTGCGGCCGTGCCGGGGGCCTATCCGGCGTCGGGGTCCTATCCGGCAGTGGCGGGTCCGATGATGGCGGGCGGCCCGGGCCCGGCCTTCCCCCCTGTCGAACAGCCCGGCCGGTCCATATGGCCCGCCGACCGGCCGGGACAACCCGTACCGTCCATCGAACAGCCGGGGCAGCCCGTGCCACCCGCCGACCGGCCGGGGCAGCCCTGGGCAGGCGCCGAGCAGCCGAACGGGAGCCAGGGCCCCTCCGAGCGCCAGGGCAGGGAGTCCGGCCGGCCCGCCACCGGCTTCGCCCCGCCCGCCTGACCGTCGCAGCCCGGCGGACCTCCGGCACTCCCCCAGGACCGAGGTCCGTCCCGCACTCCCTCCCCCGCGCCGCGCCGCGTCAGGCGAACGACGACGGGGGTGTCTCCAGGTGTTCCAGCTCGATGCCGGGCGCGGCCAGGACCACGTCGCCGGCGAGGTGAACGGCGCTCTGCTCGCCGGTGTCCAGGGCGGTGACCTGGTAGGTGTCCACGGTCAGCGGGCCGTTGTCAGTGGCGTGTGCTTCTCTCGAGATCAAGGCCCAGGACTGGTCGAGGGTGCGGGGGGCCAGGACCGGGTCGGTGAAGGCGACGAGGCGTACGCGCGTCGCGGAGGCACCGGGGGTGAGGCGCAGCAGACGAGCGGTGGCGACGAGGAACGCCGGGGACGTCCCGGTGAAGGCGTGGGCGGGGACATTGCCTTCGGTGGCCCCTGTGCCTGCGGGGTCGGTGCGCACCCAGGTGACGCCGTCGAGCGCGGCACCGCGGACCTGCCAGCTCGCGGCGTGCAGTTCGAGCCGGATGGGGCGGCCGAGGTCGTCGAGGGTGAGGTCGACGGAGCCGGCGTGGTCGCCGGAGGGGGTGGTGAGCTGGGAGACGTAGCGCCAGCCGGAGGGGCCGGGCGCGCAGTGGAAGTGTTCTTCGGCGAGGGGGGTGTGATCGTGCGGGTCGTGGAGCGAATAGCGGCCGCGGGGCATGGGGGTCCTGGATCCTCCGGGTTCGGTCCGGCAACGGACAGGCCCCCGGCACCGGGGTGCGGGGGGCCTGCCTGGGACCTGCTGCTGGTCGGCGCGTCAGTGCGCGGACGCGCTCACCAGGTACTGAGGCGTGGGCTCAGTAGCGGTAGTGGTCCGACTTGAACGGGCCGTCGACCTCGACACCGATGTACGCGGCCTGCTCGGGGCGGAGCTTGGTGAGCTTCACGCCGAGCGCGTCGAGGTGGAGACGGGCGACCTTCTCGTCGAGGTGCTTGGGGAGCACGTAGACGTCGGTCGGGTACTCGTCGGGCTTGGTGAACAGCTCGATCTGGGCCAGCGTCTGGTCCGCGAAGGAGTTGGACATGACGAACGACGGGTGACCGGTCGCGTTGCCCAGGTTCAGCAGGCGGCCCTCGGACAGGACGATGAGCACCTTGCCGTCGGGGAAGGTCCAGGTGTGGACCTGCGGCTTGACCTCGTCCTTGACGATGCCGGGGATGCGGGCGAGGCCGGCCATGTCGATCTCGTTGTCGAAGTGGCCGATGTTGCCCACGATCGCCTGGTGCTTCATCTTGGCCATGTCGGCGGCCATGATGATGTCCTTGTTGCCCGTGGTGGTGATGAAGATGTCGGCCTGCTCGACGACGTCGTCGAGGGTGGTGACCTGGTAGCCGTCCATCGCCGCCTGCAGGGCGCAGATCGGGTCGATCTCGGTGATGATCACGCGGGCGCCCTGGCCGCGCAGGGACTCCGCGCAGCCCTTGCCCACGTCGCCGTAGCCACACACGACGGCGGTCTTGCCGCCGATGAGGACGTCGGTGGCGCGGTTGATGCCGTCGATCAGGGAGTGGCGGCAGCCGTACTTGTTGTCGAACTTCGACTTGGTCACGGCGTCGTTCACGTTGATCGCCGGGAACAGCAGGGTGCCGTCGCGGTGCATCTCGTACAGGCGGTGCACGCCGGTCGTGGTCTCCTCGGTCACGCCGCGGATCTCCGAGGCGAGCTGGGTCCACTTCTGCGAGCCGTCGGTGATGGTGCGGTGCAGCAGCTCGAGGACGGCGTGGTGCTCCTCGGACTCGGCGGTGTCGAGCGAGGGGACCTTGCCGGCCTTCTCGTACTCGACGCCCTTGTGGACGAGGAGGGTGGCGTCACCGCCGTCGTCCAGGATCATGTTCGGGCCGCCGCTGGGGGTGTTCGGCCAGGTCAGGGCCTGCTCCGTGCACCACCAGTACTCCTCCAGGGTCTCGCCCTTCCAGGCGAAGACCGGGACGCCCTGCGGGTTCTCGGGCGTGCCGTTCGGGCCGACCGCGATGGCGGCGGCGGCGTGGTCCTGGGTGGAGAAGATGTTGCAGGAGGCCCAGCGGACCTCGGCGCCCAGGGCGACCAGGGTCTCGATGAGGACGGCGGTCTGCACCGTCATGTGCAGGGAGCCGGTGACACGGGCGCCCGCCAGGGGCTGCGTCTCGGCGTACTCCTTGCGGATCGACATCAGGCCGGGCATCTCGTGCTCGGCGAGGGTGATCTCCTTGCGGCCGAATGCGGCCAGGGAGAGATCGGCGACCTTGAAGTCCTGTCGGTTGTCGACAGTGGTCATAAGGAGCTGCTCCTCGGAGGTTGGGTCGAGGTGGGTACGGCTGGTCTGCGCGGCGTCGGGCACACGCCTGCCCAAGGGGTCACGGGCATGCCGCGGTGCGCGCAGCGCAGTCCGTCGGAGGCCCTCTCTCCCTCGGCCGGCCCTCGTGGGGCCGCCCGACCGCCATCAGCAGCGACGTCTGGCTCGGTCACCAAGCTACACCGGTGGGCCCGGCGGCCCCAGTCCGCCTCCGTCCGCGGCCGGTCCGCACCCGGCGAAGCGGCGGCGGACGGCGCCCGTCCCGGCGGCGGTGCCGGCCGCCCGGCCACGGCGATCAGGAGCGGAAGGCGCTGGTCCCGGCGGGAAGCGGAACGGACGGCGCCCGCCCCGGATTCAATCGGGGCGGGCGCCGTCCGTCGCGGTGTCAGTGCTCGGTGACCTGGGCCGGTCCGCCGGGCGTCGCCTCGCGGTCCGGGCCCTTGACGGCCTCGGTCTCACTGTAGATGTCCGGCTCCAGGTAGATGACGCGGGCGATCGGGACCGCCTCGCGGATGCGGGCCTCGGCGGCGTTGATGGCGGAGGCCACCTCTCCGGCCGTCTCGTCGTGCTCGACGGCGATCTTCGCGGCGACCAGGAGTTCCTCGGGGCCGAGGTGGAGCGTGCGCATGTGGATGATGCCGGTGACCGTGCTGCTGTCGACGAGGGCCGTCTCGATCTTCTTGACCGTGTCCAGACCCGCGGCCTCGCCGAGCAGCAGGGACTTGGTCTCGGCCGCGAGCACGAGCGCGATCAGGATGAGCAGGATGCCGATGCAGAGCGTGCCGACGCCGTCCCAGACGCCATTGCCGGTGGCGAGGGCCAGGCCGACGCCGCCGAGCGCCAGGACCAGACCGACCAGCGCGCCGAAGTCCTCCAGCAGGACGACCGGCAGCTCGGGCGCCTTGGCGTGGCGGATGAACTGCTTCCACGAGTCGTTTCCGCGGTGCGGGTTGGACTCCTTGATGGCGGTGCGGAAGGAGAAGCCCTCGGCGATGATCGCGAAGACCAGGACGCCCACGGGCCAGTACCAGTTCTCGAGCTCGTGCGGGTGCCTGATCTTCTCGTAGCCCTCGTAGAGCGCGAACATGCCGCCGACCGAGAAGAGGACGATGGAGACGAGGAAGGCGTAGATGTAGCGCTCGCGCCCGTAGCCGAACGGGTGCTGGGGGGTCGCCTCGCGCTGGGCCTTCTTGCCGCCGACCAGGAGCAGGGCCTGGTTGCCCGAGTCGGCGAGCGAGTGCACGGACTCGGCGAGCATCGAGGACGACCCGCTGAAGAGGAACGCCACGAACTTCGATGCCGCGATCGCGAGGTTGGCGCCGAGTGCCGCCACGATCGCCTTGGTGCCGCCTGACGCGCTCATGTGTCCGGGGTGTCCCTTCGCCCTCTGCCAGTCACCGGGCCTTTGCCCGCCCTTTGCGATGGGCCATTGTTGCAGCCCGCTCCGACTAGTGCCCGTCAGACCGTCACCCGAACGCGATCAGGCGACGACGGTCGCCCGGAAGACCGTGCCCGGCCCGGACACCTCGGCCGCTTCGCCCGCCGGTACGAACACGGACTCGCCCGGTGACAGCGTGAACCCGCCGGCCCGCACCGAACCGGCCGTGCACAGCAGGATCTGCGGGGTCGCGCGGGTGAGGTCGTGCGGGGCGGTGTTCTCGGGCAGCACGTACCGCGAGAGGCGGAACTCGTCGATGGGGGTCGCGTAGACCTCCTCGCCGTCCGGGGAGGCCTCCGGGCGCAGAACGCCGGGCTCGCTCGCCTCGAAGCGGACGATGCGCAGGAGTTCCGGGACGTCGACGTGCTTGGGGGTGAGTCCGCAGCGCAGCACGTTGTCCGAGTTGGCCATGATCTCGACGCCGAGTCCGTCGAGGTAGGCGTGCGGGACGCCGGCGCCGAGGAACAGGGCCTCGCCGGGCTGCAGCCGGACGTGGTTGAGGAGCATGGCGGCGATGACGCCGGGGTCGCCCGGGTAGTGGTGGGCGATGTCGGCGTACGGGGCGTGGTCGCCGCCGAGGCGGGCGCAGGCGGCCGCGGCCTCGGTGACGGTGTGGGCCATCTCCTCGCGGTCGGCGGTGAGCAGAGCCGTCAGCACCTCGCGGAGGGCGGCCTCCTCGGGGTGGGCGTGCAGGAGGTCCACGTACGGCTTGAGGGAGTCCACTTCCAGGGCGGCGAGCAGTCGGGCGGCCGCGTCGGGGGCACGGAAGCCGCACAGCCCGTCGAACTCCGTGAGGGCGCAGATCAGTTCGGGCTTGTGGTTGGCGTCCTTGTAGTTGCGGTGGCCCGCGTCGATCGGGATGCCGCGGGTCTCCTCGTCCTGGTAACCGGCCCTCGCCTGCGCGAGGTCGGGGTGCACCTGGAGGGACAGGGGGGCGCCGGCGGCGAGGATCTTCAGCAGGAACGGCAGACGGGGACCGAACTTGGCGACGGCCGCGGGTCCCAGTTCCTGCTCGGGGGCCGCCTCGACGACCTGGTCGAGGGGGCCGCGCGGGGTGCGGGAGGGGGCGCCCGGGTGGGCCCCCATCCACATCTCCGCCTGCGGTTCCCCGGTCGGCTCCACGCCGAGCAGTCGTGGAATGGCGGTGGTCGAACCCCAGGCGTAGGGGCGGACGGTGTTGTCGAGGCGGTCCATCGCGTGTCTTCTCCGTACGTACGCTGCTCAGCGGGCGCCGGCCGTCAGGCGCGGGTCTTCATGTGCGGGCGGGTCGCCTGGGGGCGGACGGCCGGACCCGTGCCGTCGGAGCACGCCCGGTCACCCGGGCACCGCGGCGTGGTCAAGATCAGGCCCTCGAAGCGAGCGCGAGGTAAACCGCGGCGAAATCCGTGATGGCGATCAGTTCCGCGAGGGTCTCCAGCTCGCTTCCCTCCTCCGGTTCGAGCTCGCTGATCGCGGTGTCGTGGCCGAGAGCCAGTTCGCGGGCGGCCGGGGCCGCGCTGAGGCCGCCGGTGGGCCGGTCGCGGAGCAGCACCACGCGCGCGTGCAGGGCCTGTTGCTCCTCGACCCGGTCACGGAAGAAGTCCTCGGGGTCGGCACCGGCGGCGAGCGCCCCGGCGAGCAGGACGCTGTGGGAGGCGAGAGCCTCGGGCAGTTCGGCGGTGAGCGCGGGGCGGCCCGCGAGTTCGGCGAGCGCGGCCGTGAACCGGCGGCCCGCGGGGCCCGCGGAGATGCCTTCCGTCCAGATCACCGGGAGCGCGTCGGACAGTTCACTGGCGAGCGTCTTGGCGGGGTTGCTGTACGTCGCGGTGGCCGGGCCGCAGCGCTCGGCCACGCGGTCGAGCCGGTCGGCGACCTTGTGCAGCGCCTCGGGCGGGGCGGAGAGCAGGCCGGTGCGGTCCAGGAGGGCGAGAAGCGGAGTGAGCAGCGCCCACAGGACGCCGGGGGCGGAGGCCGTCAGCGGTTCGTTCGGTTCGTACGGGGCGGTCGCCATCGGTACGAACAGGCCGTGTGTGCCGTCCACCGACTCGGTCAGCGCCGATCTGGGCGGGGCGACGGCGGCGACGGTGCAGCCCCGGCGGTAGGCCTGTTCGGCCAGGAGCGAGAGGCCGGGCTCCGAGCCGTCGGGCGTGGCGATCAGGAGCAGGTCGACGGAGCCTGCCCAGCCTGGGAGCTCCCAGCGCAGTGCGCCCGCGGCGGGGGCGACGCCGACGGGTGTGAGCCGGGTGACGGGGCAGCTCGCGCCGGCGAGGGTGCCGAGCAGCTCGGCGACACCGGTGGCGGCCATGCCGGGGCCCGCGATCAGGACGCCCCGTGGCCGGCCCTCCGGTTTCAGGTCCGGGATCCCCGCCTCGGTGGCGTGCCGGACGGCGGTGCGGACGCGGGCGCCGGCGTCGGCCGCGCCGCGGAGCAGTTCGCGCCGGTCGACGCGGGCCAGCGTTTCGGGGTCGTCGAGCAGCGATTCGTCGAACATGGGACGGCAGCTCCGATCACCGGTGTGTCACCGGTCCGTCGTTCAAGCGGGGCGGCGGGCCTCGTCGACGAGGAGTACGGGGATGCCGTCCCGGACGGGGTAGGCGAGGCCGCAGTCCTGGCCGGTGCAGACCAGCTCGCTCTCCTGCTCCGTGAGCGGGGCGTGGCAGGCCGGGCAGGCGAGGATCTCCAGGAGGCCGGCTTCGAGCGGCATGGGGTGTCCTTCCGAACAGGTGGATGCGGCCTGGTCAGGGTACCGCCGCGGGCGACGGGGCGGGGCGTGGACCCAAACCCCGTCGCGCCCGGCCGGAACGGCATCCGGCTGCCGTCTGCCGGTGCCGGATGTCGGTGCCGGATGCCGGTGCCGGATGCCGGTGCCGGATGCCGGTGCCGGATGCCGGTGCCGGATGCCGGTGCCGGATGCCGGTGCCGGCGACGGAACCCGTCGGCCGCACCGGCCCGAAGGAGGACCGGGGGGCGCCTGCGGGTCAGCCCCTGATGATCTCCAGGACCTCGTCCCGCACCTTCGCCATCGTCGGCTCGTCGCGTGCCTCCGCGTTCAGGCGCAGAAGCGGCTCCGTGTTGGACGGGCGGACGTTGAACCACCAGTCGGCCGCGGTGACCGTGAGGCCGTCGAGTTCGTCGAGGGTGACGCCTTCGCTGCCCTCGTACGCGGTCCTGATCGCGGCGAGCCGCGCCGTCTGGTCGTCGACGGTGGAGTTGATCTCGCCGGACCCGGCGTAGCGGTCGTACTGCGCGACGAGGCCGGAGAGCGGGCCGTCCTGACCGCCGAGCGCGGCGAGGACGTGCAGCGCGGCCAGCATGCCCGTGTCCGCGTTCCAGAAGTCGCGGAAGTAGTAGTGCGCGGAGTGCTCGCCGCCGAAGATCGCGCCGGTCTTGGCCATCTGCTCCTTGATGAAGGAGTGGCCGACGCGGGTGCGGACCGGCTTGCCGCCGTTCTCCCGGACGACCTCGGGCACCGACCAGGAGGTGATCAGGTTGTGGATGACCGTGCCGCCGGGGTGCTTGGCCAGCTCGCGGGAGGCGACCAGGGCGGTGATCGCGGACGGCGGGACGGGGTCGCCGTGCTCGTCGACCACGAAGCAGCGGTCGGCGTCGCCGTCGAATGCGAGCCCGAGGTCGGCGCCCTCCTCGCGGACGCGCTGCTGGAGGTCGACGATGTTCTTCGCGTCGAGCGGGTTGGCCTCGTGGTTCGGGAACGTGCCGTCCAGCTCGAAGTACATCGGGACGAGGTCCAGCGGGAGGCCGGCGAACACGGTGGGGACGGTGTGCCCGCCCATGCCGTTGCCCGCGTCGACGACGACCTTCAGCGGGCGGACGGAGGTCAGGTCGACGAGGCCGCGGAGATGCGCCGCGTAGTCCTCCAGCGTGTCGCGCCGGGTGATCGTCCCCGGTGCGGCGTCCGAGGCGGGGGCGCCGGAGCCGGTCCAGGACTCGACGAGCGCCCGGATCTCGCCGAGGCCCGTGTCCTGCCCGACGGGGGCCGCGCCCGCCCGGCACATCTTGATGCCGTTGTACCGGGCGGGATTGTGCGAGGCCGTGAACATGGCGCCGGGCAGGTCGAAGGCGCCCGACGCGTAGTAGAGCTGGTCGGTCGAGCACAGGCCGATCTCGGTGACGTCGACGCCGAGCGCCGCGGCACCGCGCGCGAAGGCGCGCGAGAGACCGGGCGACGAGGGCCTCATGTCGTGACCGATCACGATCGCGTCCGCGCCGGTCACCCGGGCGAAGGCCGCCCCGAACAGCTCGGCCAGCGGCTCGTCCCACTGGTCGGGGACGACTCCGCGGATGTCGTACGCCTTCACGATCTGCGACAGATCAGCAGCCACGGGCAACCCTCCTGGAATTCGAGCAGTGGCCTCAAACTACCCGCCCGAACCGCTCATTCGCTGTGAAGGGCCGAGCGGGCGCATGTCCGCTGACCTGAGGCCCGAGGCAGTCGCCGTG
The DNA here is from genome assembly GCF_042871785.1 of Streptomyces sp. NPDC005551. NCBI lineage: Bacteria > Bacillati > Actinomycetota > Actinomycetes > Kitasatosporales > Streptomycetaceae > Streptomyces > Streptomyces sp. NPDC005551. Next base: position 10,712 of record NZ_JBIAJE010000009.1, read on the forward strand.
CTCCGCCGCCGCGTGACCGGGCGGATGGCCTGACATGCGGCGGAGGGTCCCGGGACGGGTCCACGGACCGTGAAGAGCGGTCGGCGCGGCCTCAGTTGTCGGGTGAGCGCAGCACCCGCAGGTGGCCGCGGCGGGCGACCTCCATCGGGTCCGCGGTGCGCGGGCCGCCGCCGGCCTCCGCCGTGCGCTGCTGCGGGCGGGCGGCCTCGCGGACCGCGTTGGCGAGCGCCTCGAGGTCGTCGCCGCTGGGGCGGGAGGGGGCCGACCCGTCGGACAGCCGGACGACCTCCCAGCCGCGGGGCGCGGTGAGGCGTGCGGAGTGCTCCGCGCACAAGTCGTAGCAGTGGGGTTCGGCGTAGGTGGCGAGCGGGCCGAGGACCGCGGTCGAGTCGGCGTAGACGTACGTCAGCGTCGCGACGGCGGGACGGCCGCAAGCGGTGCGCGAACAGCGACGTACAGGGCTCACGACGTTGGACGGTACCGCACTCTTGAGCGGGCCGCGACGACTCTCCCCCGGGGCGGCCCACCGTGTCGTGCTGTGAGACGGCTCACTTCGATCCCTGAACACCCCTGTCTGACCTGGGAGTACACCGTCCGGCGCGCGGTGGGCCCGAAGAGGATCCGGTCATCACCCGGTGCAAACCACGCCAATTGCCACGAGGCCGACGGTCACGGAACGATACGGAATCGAGCCCAAGCTTGGCTGGAATGGTCATCCCGCGACATGCCGCGCCGTCTTCGGACAGCGCGTGGAGCCCGGCGCGCGGCCACGGCGGGGACTACGCTTCGTCAGTGATGGACAACCCCGTACCGCCCCGCGCCGCCGCGCCCGGGCCCCGCCGCCGCGACCGTCACGGCCGGGGCATGCGCGGCCCCGTCGCGCCGCCCCAGGTGCCCCTCGCCGCGAGCCGCGCCGAGGTGTTCGCGGATCTGGTGCAGGACTCCGTGGAGCGCCTGGAGCGACGCTGGCCGCAGCTCGCCGAGATCGACTTCATGGTCCTGGAGGTGCCGCGTCTCGACGCGCCCGGCGAGAGCTGGAACGACGAGGCGGTCCCCCTCGGCGGGACGATCCCGGCGCACGAGGGCCGGCACGCCCGCGTCGTCGTCTACCGGCGGCCGGTCGAGATCCGCTCCAAGAGCCGCGACGAGCGCGCGGCCCTGGTCCACGAGATCGTCGTGGAGCAGGTGGCGGAGATCCTCGGGCTGACGCCGGAGACCGTGGATCCCCGGTACGGCGAGGACTGACCGCCCCCGCCGCCGCCCGGGGCGCTCACTGCTTCTGCAGCACCGACAGATCCTGCTCGGCCCGGGGCACGGCGACCGTCCCGCGGTCGTCCGGAAGAGTCTGCACGGTGAACGCCGGCACCCCCTCGACCGGGGCCTCCAGCGTCCGGGAGGCGTAGACCGGGCCGCCGGAGAGCGGCTCCACCGTCAGCGCGTACCTGCCCCTGAGGCCGCTCGGGACGGGCGCGGCCACGTTCTGCGTGGTGCCGCCCTTGATCGTGAACGTCTTCGTCACCGCCTTGCCGCCCTCGCTGCCCGCGGACGCGGTGACCTTGACCTCTGCCGTGCGGCCCGGGGCGGCCAGGGCGAGCGTGGTGCCCTTGGCCCGGTTGTCGGCGACCGTCGCGCGCGCGGCGACCGGGGCGGTGGCGGGGATGAACGCGGTCTCCCGCTTGTCGCCCTTGCCGCGCACCACCCGAAGGGCGGCGACCACCGGCACCGGGTCGCCGCCGGCCGTCAGCACCAGGGAGCCCGCTTCCCCGCGCGTGACGTCGCCGAGGTCGACGGCGGCCGTCATGCCGGCCTTGACGTGCAGCGTCTCGTGCCCGGCGGGGGTGATCGAACCGGACGGCGAGGCCAGCCGCACCTTCAGGTCGGCGTCGGTGTCGCCGGGGGTGAAGGCGATGAGCCGCACGGACGTGGCGTCCTTGGGGATGCCCGGCAGGACGAGACCGGCCGCCGGGTCCGCGGCGGCCGGGAGCCAGTCCCCGCCGAGCTTGTCGTCCAGGGCCTGGACGGCCGCGGCGACTCGGCCGCTGCGGACGGTCACGTGCACGGTCAGATCGGTCTGCGGCGCGTCGGCGAGGGTGGACAGCAGGATCGCCTCGCCGGCGTGCGGCTGGACCGTGATGCCCTCCCCCACCGTGGACTTGAGGGCGCCGTCCTTGCCGTACAGCTCGATGTCGACGACCGCTGCCGAGTCGTCCGGGTTCGTCAGATGCACGTAGTCGGTGCGGTCGTCGCCGGTACCGGCACCCGGGAACCAGAACTCGGTGTCCGGGGCGGTGCAGTCGGCGCCGAGCAGTCCGCGGCCGATGCCCGCGGCGACCTCGGTGGTCTGCTGGACGGCCCACCCCGGCGCGAACGCGCCCTCCGCGGTGCCGACGAGGGCGGACCCGTCGGCACCGGAGGCGTCGGCGGTGACCGGCTTGCCGGGCTCCTTCGGCGACAGGACGGGCTCGGCCTCCCGCTTCTCCTTCTTCTCGTCGCCCCCGGCGCCGTCCCCGGACTTCCCGGCCGCCGGGCGGAGTTCGGCCCGGCCGCCGCTGCCGGTGCCCTTGGACACGGGCGTGAAGGACGTGTACGCGGTCTCGGCGAGGTCGGAGGTGCTGGGCTGCGGGCAGAGCAGGCTGGTGCGCTCGACGGGCAGCCGGGCGGCCGCCTTCGCGGTGTCACCGCCCGAGGCGTCGGGCGCGGTGAGCGCGGCGAAACCGGTGACGGCGGCGAGGGCGGTGGTGCCCGCGATCAGGGACAGGGTGGTGCGCTTCACTGCTGGCTCCCGTCGGGGCGCTCACTGTCGGTGCCGTGGGGCGGCTGCGGCGGCGTCGGGGGCTGCTGCGCCGGGTCGTAACCGGGGTCGTAGCCCTGGTGGTACGCCTGGTCGTAGCCCGCCGAGCCGCCGTACGCGTACGGGTCGTACTGGCCGCTCCGGTAGGGGTCGGCCCGGTACGGCTGCTCGTACGTGTCCGCCGGGTACTGCTGCGGGGTGCCCTGGTACCGCTCACCGCCGTAACTGCCGTACTCCGCGCCCGCGTAGCCCGCGTCGTCCCACTCGCCGTACGTCTGCTGCTGCGGCACGGCGGCCGGCGTCTCCTGCGGGGTCGGCGTCTCCTGCGAGGCCTGAGCCTGAGCCGGGACGGCGGAGTCGTCCTGACCGGGCTGCTCCGCGCCGGCCTCGGCCTGGGCGCGCAGCCGGCGGGCACGGCGGCCCTCGCCGGTGATCTCCTGGGCGGGCACGACGAGTTCCTCCTCGGGGAGGTCGTCGTCGACGTCCCGGCGCCGGCCGGGCAGGGCGAGCACCACGAGGACGACGGCGAGCGCACCCTGCGCCCACAGCCACGCGGTGTGCCCGACGGGCGCGTCGAAGGTGACGTCCAGCCTGCCGCCGGTGGCGGGCAGTTCGAAGCCCTGGGCCCAGCCGTCGACCGTGGTGGGGGTGAGCGGCTTCCCGTCCAGGGTGGCCGTCCAGCCCGCGTCGGCCGTGTCCGCGAGGCGCAGGACGCGGCCCGCCGCACCCGCGGGGAGGGTCGTGTGCACGTCTACGGGGCCGGCGGCGACGGCCTGCGGTTCGCCGGATTTCGGCACGACGGCCACGCGGGAGACCTGGCGGTCCACCCGCCACAGCGCGCTGCCGTCCCGCTGGCTGAGCCTGCTGAGGCCGGGCGTCGCGTCCAGGACGCGGCCGACCTCGCGGGGCGCGCCCTTGCGGACGAGGACGTAGCGCACGGCGAAGCCGCCGAGTTCGTCGGCCTGGTCGGCGCCGGAACCGGCCACCAGGTTGGCGACGACCTTGCCGAGCTTGCCGTTCTCGCCGTCCGCGGCGGCGAGTTCACCGTCGCCGAGGCGGGCACCGGAGCCGCGGACCAGTGCGTAGCCCACGCGGGCGGCGCTGTCGCTGTCGAGCACGAGGGTGCGGGCCTGGTCGCGGGTGCCGCTCTCCTCGGCGACGAACGCCGGCACCTGCACCGGGACGCGGCGCTCCACGGGTCCGTCGGCGCCGCGGATCATCCAGCCGGCGGCGACGAGCAGCGGGCCGGCCGCCGCGGTGAACGCGATGAGCGCGGCCACCGGCTGGCGCCAGCCGAAGCTCTGCTCGGCCACCCGCGCACGTGCCCCGTCGGCGCCGATCGCGGCGGCGCCGAGGAGGGCGATGCCGTACACGAGGGTGGCGGGTCCGGCCCAGGCCGAGCCGTTCGACAGCACGGCGAAGACGAGGGCGACCAGGGCGACGGCCCAGGCGGACCGGGCCGCCCGCTGCCGCTCGGAGCGCAGCAGGGCGGCCAGCGCGGCCAGCACGATGCCGGTCAGCACGAGTCCGCTGACCGTGCCGGGGCCGCCGGGGCTCCCGCCGAGCAGATCGAGCGGGGAGGCGGCGCTCGCGCCGTACTCCAGGCCGGCCTCCCGGAAGAAGCCGGACGGGAACAGCGACAGCGACCAGGGGGCGAGCACCAGCAGTGGCGTGCCGAGCTGGGCCAGGAAACGCGGTCCGTAGGCGGTGATCTCCCCGCGGCGCACCACGAGGAGGGCGAGGCCGAGGACCAGCGCGATGGGCCACACGATCGGCGTGAAGGCGGTGGTGAGGGTCAGCAGCAGGGCGTACGCCCAGGTGGCCCGCCAGCCGCCGCGCCCGCCGGAGGGGTGGGCGAGGCCGCTTGCCGCGATGCCCGCGCGTGCGATGAGCGGCAGCAGGACCGCGAGGACGGCGGTGCCGATGCGGCCGCCGGCGAGCGCGCCGGTGGCGGCGGGCAGGAAGGCGTAGGCGACGGACGCCCAGGCGCGCAGCAGCCGCGAGGCGACCAGGGGCCGCGAGGCGAAGTACGCCGCGAAGCCGGCCAGGGGCACGGAGCCGACGAGGAGCACGGTGACCGCGAGGCCTGTGGAGCCGAGCAGCACACTCGCGAGGAGGGCGACGAGGGCGAGATAGGGCGGCGCGGCCTGTGTGCCGCCGGTGCCCACGGTGTGCCAGCCGTCGAGATAGCGCGACCACAGCGCGGAGGAGTCGGCCGGGGCGGGCAGCAGTGCGCCGCCCGCCAGCGCGCCACCGCCGAACAGCTCACGGCAGGCGATGAGCGAGACGAACAGCAGGACCACGAAGAGCATCGGGCCGGGCTTGCGCGCGGCCCGCTTGAGCCGGGCGAACTGCTCGACCTCCAGGAAGTCGGCGTCGTCGCCGCCCGGTCCGGACTCGACCGCGCCGCCGTGCCGTCCGGCGCCCGGGGCCGCCTCGGCGTCGGAGCGGCCGACGAGACTGCCGGCGGCCTGTTCGACGGTGGCCCGCACGGTGGCGCCGGGTGGCGGGAACAGCGCCCGCAGTTCGCCCTTGTCGGCCTGCGCGGTGCCTCGTCTGCGTCGGCCCGCGATGATCCGCTCCGGCCGCAGCAGGGTGCCCAGGAGACCGCGGATCTCGTCGACGGCCTGGCCGGGGACCTTGCCGACCAGATACGCGACGGTGCGCACCAGGGTGCCGAGCACGAGCCGGAAGAGGATCCAGGGCAGCTGTGCGGTACGGGCGTTGACGAGGAGGGTGTAGGCGGCGCCCGCCTTGTCGACCTTGTGCGGGGACGCGGAGGTGCGGCCCACGCAGTCGACGGTGCGGCGCTCGCGGGAGGCGGCCTCCGCGTGCCGGACGACGGCCTCGGGGGCGACGAGGACGCGGTGTCCGGCGGCCTGGGCGCGCCAGCACAGGTCGACGTCGTCGCGCATGAGGGGCAGCCGGCGGTCGAATCCGCCGAGCTCCTCGAAGACGTCACGCCGGATCAGCATGCCGGCGGTGGACACGGACAGCACCGGCCGTACGTGGTCGTGCTGGCCCTGGTCCTGCTCGCGGCGGTCCAGGCCGGTCCAGCGGCGGCCCGAGTGGGCGATGGTGACGCCGACCTCCAGGAGCTGCCTGCGGTCGTACCAGCCGCGGAGCTTGGGGCCGACGACGGCCACGTCCCTGCCGAGCTCCAGCTCGTTCTCCACGACGCGCAGGAGCTGGGCGAGGGCGTCCGGCTCGGGGGCGCTGTCGTCGTGCAGCAGCCACAGCCACTGACGGGGTTCGCCGTGCGGGAACTCGGGCAGGTCGTACGCGTCGTCGCGCCAGGTGCGGCTGACGGGGTCCCAGCCGGTGGGGCGCTTCAGGTAGGGAAGGTCGTCCGGGGTGAGCACGCCCGCGGTCCTGGACGCCTCCTCGACGGCCTGGCCGAAGCCGGTGCGCCGGGCGAGGTGCAGCACCCGGTCGGCGCCGAGCGCGTCGGTGAGGAGCTGGGCGGAGTCGTCCGCGCTGCCGGTGTCGGCCGCCACCGCGTTCTGCACGGGGCGTTCCTGGCCGAGCAGCCCGGCGAGCGCCTCGGGCAGCCAGCGGGCGCCGTCGTGGGAGACGAGCACCGCGGTGACCACGTGACGCGGGAACTCGGGCGGGCGGGCCGGGTCGGACGGCGCGGTGGCAGCGCCGTACTGGCCTGCCGGGTGACTGTGCACGGACATCGAGGTACGGGCCCCGGTTCGCTGGACTGCGGTGGACGTCTGTGTCCGGCGGGGACAGCGGGACGTCTCGGACGAGGGCCCACACTAACGGCTGAGCAGCACAGCGGCCCGCCGCCTGTGGACAACCCACGTGCGACGGGCCGGTCGTGACGTATGCGTACGGAGGACTCGACGGGGTTCGGTCAGACCGCGGCCTTCTTCAGCCGTCTGCGCTCCCGTTCGGACAGGCCGCCCCAGATGCCGAATCTCTCGTCGTTGGCGAGCGCGTACTCAAGGCATTCGGAGCGGACCTCGCAGGCGAGGCAGACCTTCTTGGCCTCGCGGGTGGAGCCGCCCTTCTCGGGAAAGAAGGACTCGGGGTCGGTCTGGGCACACAGCGCCCGCTCCTGCCAGCCGAGTTCCTCTTCCGCGTCGTCGACCAGCAGTTGCTCCACCAGCTCGGTCATGTGCGCCCCTCGTCCGTCTTTCGCGTCCCCGTGCTGCTGTCGTCACCGATTTCGGCTGAACGACACGAGTGAAATTACAAGTGTGCCGATCCGGGCCAGTCAAGCCGAGATCTGCTATTGGGCCCCTTATTCACTCTGCGGAACCAAGGCTATGCGGAAAGTGTTCAAATCGGCATAAACGTGACACGCAGCGCGGACCCACACCCGGCCTCGGCCCCCACGGGGGATGACGTCCAGGAGTTCGATCCCGTTCCGGCACGAACACCGAAGCGAACTTGATCACAGTTGGATCACGGGTCCGCGGCGAGGTTTGTGCTTCCGGCTGTGCGCCATGTGTCCGGGGATGCGGGTGAACAAACCTTTCGCCTCTCGGATGGACCGGATGAGGTGAAACATCTCCCACATGGCGGACACGAAGTTGACAGTCCTGGTGTGAGCCGGTGTCCTAGTGGGCATGCTCGCGAACTCGGCACTCACCTCGACCCGCACCGCCGGGTCCCACGGTGCTGCCCGCGCTCGCTGCAGCTGTTGCTGTCCCAGCTGTTGAGCCCTACCGCGCTCCGGCTGCCTCGCCGCACCGAGGCGACTGTCCGCCCCACCGGGGCACCCCCTCCCGTCCGTGATCCGGACGGAAACCGTCTGCGACACCCCAGCACTCTCCCGCCGAGGAACCACCGCACCCATGAACAGTGACAGCGACCTCCAGATCGCCGGCGACATCCTCGAAGTCCCGCATCTGCTCCAGCCGCCGCGCGAGCACCCCGCCACCGTGGCCGAGTTCGCCGGCCTCGCCCGGACCATCGCCGGGGACCGCTCCCAGTGGGCGCACCTCGTCCGGTACGACGCCACGACCCGCTGGTACCACCGGCTGCGGACGGGCCCCGGCTACGAGGTGTGGCTCCTGTCCTGGGTGCCGGGCCAGGGCAGCGGGCTGCACGACCACGGCCCTTCGTCGGGCGTCCTGACGGTCCTGGAGGGCGCACTGACCGAGCGCACCGAGCGGGGCGCGCGCGCCTTGGGCGCGGGCGCGCAGCGGGTCTTCGCTCCCGGCTACGTCCACGAGGTCGTCAACGCCACGCTCGAACCCGCCGTCAGCCTGCACATCTACTACCCGGGCCTGACCGAGATGCCGATGCACGCCGTTCAGTGCGCCGGGCGGGCCGCGCACGACCCGGAGGATGCCGTAACCGCCTGACACGTTGTCGCACGCGCCTGCAAGACTGAACCTCATGCGCATTGTGGTTCTGGCAGGCGGCATCGGTGGTGCCCGGTTCCTGCGCGGTCTGAAGCGGGCCGCGCCGGACGCGGACATCACGGTCATCGGCAACACCGGGGACGACATCCACCTCTTCGGGCTGAAGGTCTGCCCGGACCTCGACACGGTGATGTACACGCTCGGCGGCGGCATCAACGAGGAGCAGGGCTGGGGGCGCGCCGACGAGACCTTCCACCTCAAGGAGGAACTCGCCGCGTACGGGGTCGGGCCCGAGTGGTTCGGGCTCGGCGACCGTGACTTCGCCACGCACATCGTGCGGACCCAGATGATGGGGGCGGGCTATTCGCTCAGCGCGGTCACCGAGGCGCTGTGCGACCGGTGGCAACCGGGCGTCCGCCTGATCCCCATGTCCGACGACCGCGTGGAGACGCATGTCGCCGTCGAGGTCGACGGCGAGCGCAAGGCGATCCACTTCCAGGAGTACTGGGTGCGGCTGCGGGCCTCCGTCGAGGCGCTGGCCGTGGTGCCGGTCGGGGCGGAGCAGGCGAAGCCCGCGCCCGGCGTCCTCGAAGCCGTCGCCGAGGCCGACGTCGTGCTCTTCCCGCCCTCCAACCCCGTGGTGTCCGTCGGCACGATCCTCGCCGTGCCCGGTATCCGCGAGGCGATCGCCGACGCGGGCGTCCCCGTGGTCGGCTTGTCCCCCATCGTCGGGGACGCGCCCGTGCGGGGCATGGCCGACAAGGTGCTGGCCGCGGTGGGCGTCGAGTCGACGGCCGCGGCGGTCGCCGAGCACTACGGATCGGGTCTCCTCGACGGGTGGCTCGTCGACACGGTGGACGCTTCCGCCGTGGAGCGGGTCGAGGCCGCGGGCATCCGCTGCCGTGCCGTACCGCTGCTGATGTCCGATCTCGAGGCCGCGGCGCGGATGGCACGCGAGGCGCTGACGCTGGCGGAGGAGGTGCGGGGCGCTTGAGCGGGGGGCTGCCCGCCGGCGGGACCGCGCCCGCCACGGCACCCGGTTACCGGGTGTGGGCCGTGGCCGGGCTTCCCGAGGTCCAGCCGGGCGACGACCTCGCCAAGCTCGTCGCCGCGGCCGAGCCCTCCCTCCTCGACGGCGACGTGCTCCTCGTCACCTCGAAGATCGTCTCCAAGGCCGAGGGGCGGATCGTCGAGGCGGCCGACCGCGAGGCGGCCATCGACGCCGAGACCGTCCGCGTGGTGGCGCGGCGCGGGGCCCTGCGCATCGTCGAGAACCGGCAGGGGCTCGTGATGGCCGCCGCCGGGGTCGACGCCTCGAACACGCCCGCCGGGACCGTGCTGCTGCTGCCCGAGGACGCCGACGCGTCCGCCCGCGCCCTGCGCGACGGGCTGCGGGACGCGCTCGGGATCGACGTCGGCGTGGTCGTCACCGACACCTTCGGGCGGCCGTGGCGCACCGGGCTCACCGACGTCGCCATCGGGGCCGCGGGCGTACGGGTGCTCGACGATCTGCGCGGGGGCACCGACGCCCACGGCAATCCGCTGAGCGCGACCGTCGTCGCCACCGCCGACGAGCTGGCCGCCGCGGGCGACCTGGTCAAGGGCAAGGCCGCCGGGCTGCCCGTCGCCGTCGTGCGCGGGCTGGCGCACACGGTGGCCGAGGACGACGGCGAGGGGGCCCGGGCCCTGGTGCGGGGCGCGCGCGACGACATGTTCCGGCTCGGCACCTCCGAGGCCGTACGGGAGGCGGTGACCCAGCGGCGTACCGTGCGGGCCTTCACCGACGAGCCCGTGGACCCGGGCGCGGTCCGGCGTGCGGTGGCCGCGGCGGTGACCGCTCCGGCGCCGCATCACACCACTCCCTGGCGGTTCGTGCTGCTGGAGTCCGAGGGGTCGAGGACGCGGCTGCTCGACGCGATGCGGGACGCGTGGATCGCGGATCTGCGGCGGGACGGGAAGACGGCGGAGTCCATCGCCCGGCGGGTGCGGCGCGGGGACGTGCTGCGCAGGGCGCCGTACCTGGTCGTGCCGTGTCTGGTCATGGACGGTTCCCACACGTACGGCGATCCGCGGCGGGACGGCGCCGAGCGGGAGATGTTCGTCGTCGCCGCGGGTGCCGGCGTGCAGAACTTCCTGGTCGCGCTGGCCGGGGAGCGGCTCGGCTCCGCGTGGGTGTCCTCGACCATGTTCTGCCGCGACGTCGTGCGCGAGGTGCTGGAGCTGCCCGGGGGGTGGGACCCGATGGGCGCGGTGGCCGTCGGACACGCCGCCGAGGAGCCGAGGGCCCGCCCGGAGCGGGACGCCGCGGCGTTCATCGAGGTGCGCTGACCCCGGTACGGCCGCCGCCGGGCCCGGGACCACCGCGGCCGGTGTCCGCGGGCCGTCGGACCGCCTACTCTCGTAGGGCATCCCGAACCCCTAGGACCTCACCCGTGGCCGGACGTTTCTCTCCCGGGCCGACGCGTACCACCGTGCGCGGCGGGCACACCGTCGTGCCCGCTGGTGTGCCGCGGCCCGCGCCCGAGCCCGGCCACGGGCGGACCTGGACGCCGCCGGGGCCGCTCGACCTCGGTCTGGTGCTCGGACCGCTGCGCCGGGGGCCGGGTGACCCGACCTTCCGTACGACGCCGGACGGGTCCGTGTGGCGCGCCACCCGTACGCCCGCCGGCCCCGGGACCCTGCGTGTCGCGCTGCGGGGCGGGGCCGCCGAGGCCGAGGCGTGGGGGCCGGGGGCGCAGTGGCTGCTGGAGCAGCTGCCCGAGCTGCTCGGTGCCGCGGACGACCCGGACGCCTTCGCACCGCGCCACCGCCTGGTGGCGGTGGCGCGGCACCGGCGGCCGGGCCTGCGGCTGACCCGCACGGGGCTGGTGCTGGAGTCCCTGATCCCCTCGATCCTGGAGCAGAAGGTCACCGCGGATGAGGCCTACCGGGCGTGGCGGCTGCTCGTGCGGAAGTTCGGGGAGCCCGCGCCCGGCCCCGCGGCCGGACGGATGCACGTCATGCCGGACCCGCGGACCTGGGCGCTGATCCCGTCCTGGGAGTGGCACCGGGCCGGCGTCGACGACAAGCGGGCGTCGACGATCCTGCGCGCGGTACGCGTGGCCGCGCGGCTGGAGGAGGCCGTGCGGCTGGACCCGGTGCGGGCGCAGGCCCGGCTGGAGCTGGTGTCCGGGATCGGGCCGTGGACCTCCGCGGAGGTGGTGCAGCGCAGCCACGGGGCGGCGGACTCGGTGACGGTCGGGGACCTTCACCTGCCGCGCATCGTGGGGTACGCGCTGGCGGGCGACCGTGACGCGGACGACTCCGTGATGCTGTCGCTGCTGGAGCCGTACGCGGGCCAGCGGCATCGTGCGGCCCGGTTCATCCTGCTGGCGGGCCGCACCCCGCCGCGACGGGTGCCCAAGATGCCCGTGTGGGACATCGGCCGGCTGTAGACGGGGTCACTGGTCCGACGAGAAGCGGACCGCGCCGGCCGGGATGCGGGCGTCGCACCACACGCGCACACCGTCGCGGAGTTCGTTGTCGGCGCCGACCGTCGCGCCGTCGCCGACGACCGTGCCGGTCAGGATCGAGCGCCGGCCGATCCGGGACCGGGCGCCGATCAGGGAGTCCGTGATGACGGCGCCCGGCTCCACCACGGCGCCGTCCAGGACCGTGCTGCCCGTGATCCGGGCGCCCTCGCCGACCACCGCGCCCTCGCCGACGACCGTGCCGCCGGTCAGCTTGGCGTCCGGGGCGACGGACGCGGTGGGCAGGACCAGGCGGTCGCCGCAGCGGCCGGGGACCGCCGGGGAGGGGGCGCGGCCGAGGACGAGGTCGGCGGAGCCGCGTACGAAGGCCTGCGGGGTGCCGAGGTCCAGCCAGTAGGTCGAGTCCACCATGCCCTGCAGATGAACGCCGGTCGCGAGCAGGTCCGGGAACGTCTCGCGCTCCACCGAGACGGGGCGGCCCGCCGGGATGGTGTCGATGACCGAGCGGCGGAAGACGTACGCCCCCGCGTTGATCTGGTCGGTGACGATCTCCTCGGGGCTCTGCGGCTTCTCCAGGAAGGCCGTCACCCGGCCGGTCGCGTCCGTCGGCACCAGGCCGTACGCCCGTGGGTCCTCGACGCGGGTGAGATGCAGGGAGACGTCCGCACCCGAGGTCTCGTGCGTGCGGACCAGGGCCGGGATGTCCAGGCCGGTGAGGATGTCGCCGTTGAAGATCAGGACCGGGTCGTCCGGGCCGGAGTGCAGTCGCGAGGCGACATTGCGCAGAGCACCGCCGGTGCCGAGGGGCTCCGCCTCCGTGACGTACTCGAGGTGGAGGCCGAGCGCCGAGCCGTCACCGAAGTAGGGCTCGAAGACCTCGGCCAGGTACGAGGTCGCCAGGACGACGTGCTCCACCCCCGCCGCCCTCGCCCGCGCCAGCTGGTGCGTGAGGAAAGGGACCCCGGCCGCCGGGACCATCGGCTTGGGGGTGTGCACCGTGAGCGGGCGCAGCCGGGTGCCTCTGCCGCCGACCAGGAGGATCGCTTCTGTCACCTGTCGTCTTCGCTTCCTGCTGGGGCCGGCCGAACTGTGTTGCGGCCGGCCAGTGTATGCAGACCCGTTGGACGGGCGATCCGACGGCCGCACCCTCGCCGTACCGGGGCGCCGGCCCTCATCGGCCCTGGTAGCGGGCCGCCGTGGAGCGGGCCGTGCCGAGCTTGGTGTAGAGACGGCGTCCGGGACACTCGGTGGCGAAACCGTCCCGATGGCCCGAGATCACGTTCAGTCGTACGTTCTGGCCTTTTCGGTAGAGATTGCCACCGCCGGACTTCAGGTATGTCTTGCCGCGCGGATTGGCCCCGAACAGGCCCAGCTTCCATGCGGTGAGCTTGGCGACGGCCTTGACCGAGGCCGCGGAGGGCTTGGTGGAGCCGAAGCTGCCGAGGACGGCGATCCCCATGCTGTTGCTGTTGAACCCGAGTGTGTGGGCGCCCATGACGGGCTTCGCCACGCCCCCGGCGCGGCCCTCGTAGATGTTTCCGCACTTGTCGACGAGGAAGTTGTAGCCGATGTCCCGCCAGCCGCTGCTCCGGACGTGGTAGCGGTAGATGCTGCGGATGACCGAAGGTGCCTGTGCGCAGCGGTAGTTGTTGCCCGACGCCGTGTGGTGCACGAAGGCCGCCTTGACCTTGTTCGTGTACACGAAGCCGCGCTCGCGCAGCCCCTCGTCGGCGCCCCAGCCCCGGCGCGTGACGATGCGCGGACGCGGGCCGATGTACGGCTGGACGCGCCGCTCGTTCCCGGCGGCGCGCTGTCCGCTCCGCCCGCCCGCCGGCATCGCCCGGACGCTCTCCCGATCCGCCCGGCCGCTCAGGAACTCCGCGACCGTCCGCTTGCGGGACAGCGCGGGGAACTCGGTGGCACCGGCGCGCGGGGCGTCCACGGGTCCGCGGTCCGGGGGCTCCGCGCCGGGGTCGACGAGTTCGAGGTGCAGGCCACGGGGGAAGGGCGAGTCGTCGAAGGCGCCGGCGCGTTCGTCCGCCTCGGCCTGCACCCGCACCTCGACGCCGTTGGAGTTGCCCACCCACAGGGGTGCCGTCGCCCCGCGCACCCGGCCCGAGGCGCGCTCGGCGGTGTCGGGGTCGGCCGCGTGCTCGTGGTTGTGCGTCTCGACGTCCTGCCAGCCGGACCAGCGGCCGCTGCCGACGGCCCGGGTACGGACCTGGACCCGGCCGAACAGCTCGGTGTCCGGGTCGTCCCAGATGACGCCGACCAGCGAGAAGGGCCGTACGTCCCGGCGCTGGAGCCCCTGTCGGGGCGTGGCGGTTCCGGCGGCGCGGTCGGCGGGGAGCGGGGCGAGGGGGAGGGATTGGGTGCTGCCCGGCAGGGCCGCACGGGAGGCCGCGGGGGCCAGGTCCTGAGCAGTCGAGGCCGAGGCGGGCAGGGCCCCCGGAAGGGTGAGGGCCGCCGCACACGTGACACCGATCGAGGAAGCAAGAAATCCACGCATGCGAATGATCGTGGACATAGTCATACATATCTGTCCATTGCGGAATTGACGGCCCGTCGGGCCCACTCGTCCGAACCGGCGACCCGTCGGCTCCGTCCTTCCCGCCGCCCCCGCGTACCCTGGCCCGCGTGACCGCCACCGACCGCACCCCTGCCGACCTGCTGCGATCCGCGCTCGCCGCGGACCCCGCACGCCCCCTGGTGACCTTCTACGACGACGCCACGGGCGAACGCGTGGAACTGTCCGTGGCCACCTTCGCCAATTGGGTGGCCAAGACCGCCAATCTGCTCCAGGGCGAGCTCGCCGCCGAACCGGGCGACCGGGTCGCCCTGCTGCTGCCCGCGCACTGGCAGACGGCGGCGTGGCTCCTCGCGTGCTCCTCCGCGGGCGTGCTCGCGGACGTCGGGGGCGACCCGGCCGCGGCGGACCACGTCGTCGCGGGTCCCGGCCGCTTCGAGGAGGGGCTCGCCTGCCGGGGCGAGCGGATCGCCCTCTCGCTCGCCCCGCTGGGCCGCCGCTTCCCCACCCCGCCGGCCGGGTACGCCGACTACGCCGTCGAGGTGCCGAGCCAGGGCGACCGCTTCCAGCCGTACGCCCCGGTGGACCCCGAGGAGCCGGCGCTGATCGTCGCCGGGTCCGAGTACACCGGCGCGGAGGTCGTCGAGCGGGCCCGTGCCGCAGCTCCGGGGTTGGGCCTGACGGGGCCCGGCTCCCGGCTGCTGTCGGCGCTGCCGTACGAAACCTGGGAGGGGATCTGCGCCGGGCTGTACGCGCCGCTGGCGGTCGGCGGGTCCGTGGTGCTGTGCCGCAACCTCGACCGGCTCGGCGAGGACGCCCTGGCCCGGCGGATCGAGAGCGAGCAGGTGACGGCGACGGCACGGTAGCCGACCGGGGACACGTCACTTCCGGGAGTGCGTCAGTCCCTGGAACGCGTCACTCCCGGGAGTGCGTCTCCCGGAAGCGGCGCGACGGTCCGGCCCAGGGCTTCCGGGTTGTCCGGCGACGGTGCCCGCGGCCCGCAGCCGTCGCGGCCCTCCCCCGTTCGGCTCACCGTCCGTGGGCCCCACGCCCCCGTTCGGGCCATGGTCGTAGGAGCACGGGACGCTCGTACGCCAGGAGGGGTGGATGCCGACGTGACCGACACCGCGGGCCCGCCCTCCGGACCTCCGGGCGACGACACGCCCGTGCGGGCGGACACGCTGGGCCCGGGCGCGGGGGCGTCTCCCACCGGTGCGGGTCTCGTACGGCGCCGCAGGCGCTGGCTGCGCCACACCGCGACCGGGGTCGCCGCGGTGACGGCCTGCGCCGCGGTGACCGGCTGGGCGGTGTACGAGAAGCTGAACTCGAACATCACCTCGGACAACGACGCCGCCGCCGAGCTCGCCCGGTACGAGAGGGAGCGGCCCACCTCGCTCGTGCGCGAGGCGCAGAACATCCTGGTGATCGGGTCGGACTCACGCTCCGGCGACGGCAACCGCAAGTACGGGCGGGACTCGGGCACCGAGCGCTCCGACACCACCATCCTGCTCCACCTGGCCGCCGACCGGCACAGCGCGACGGCCGTCTCGCTGCCGCGGGACCTGATGGTGGACGTGCCCGGCTGCCGGCGCCCCGACGGCACCCGCACCGAAGCGGTCTTCGCGATGTTCAACTACGCCTTCCAGGCGGGTGGTTCGGCCTGCACGATCCGGACCGTCGAGAAGCTGACCGACATCCGGGTCGACCACCACGTGGTCGTGGACTTCAGCGGCTTCAAGGAGATGGTCGACGCGATCGACGGCGTCCGGGTGTGCCTGAAGGAACCCATCGACGACAGGGCCGCCAAACTGCGGCTGCCCGCCGGCAGGGTGACGCTCGACGGCGAGCAGGCGCTCGGCTACGTACGCGCGCGCAAGAGCATCGGCGACGGCAGCGACACCGAGCGGATGGACCGCCAGCAGCGGTTCCTCGGCGCGCTCGTCAAGAAGGTGCAGAGCAACGACGTCCTGCTCAACCCCACGAAGCTGTATCCGCTGCTCGACGCGGCGACCTCCTCGCTCACCACCGATCCGGCGCTGGCGAGCCTGCGCGGGCTGTACCAACTGGTGCGCGGCATGCGCGACATCCCGACGGAACGGGTGCGGTTCCTGACGGTCCCCAGGACGTCGTACGCCTACAACGCGAACCGGGACCAGCTCGTGGAGCCCGCGGCGGACCTGCTCTTCGCACGGCTGCGCGCGGACGCGCCGGTGGAGGTCTCGAAAGAACTTCCGGAGGACTCCGCCGGGCGGAGCCGGGGTGCGCCCCCGCGCCCCGAGGAGGACCCGTACGGGCGGGGTGGCGAAGGGCCGTACGACTCCCCTCCCAACCCGGCGAGTGCGTCGCGTGGCTACGCTGCGGAGCCGGGCGGCGACGGGAAGTCCGGTGGCAGACGGCCCGACAGCCCCGTGGAAACCCCCGACCCGGCACCCACGTTCCGCGGCAACACGGCCGCTGAGGACGGCTGCGGGTAAAGCACACACCAAGACGGGGAACACCAGTCCCAAGAAATGGGGCGGATTGCCCAGTTGTAGGGAAGTGGAATTTGTCACCGCCGTCGCCCGACGCTGAACTGGGCGGATAGTGTGAGCGATCCGGTGCACCCGGCCACGAGGACTGTCCTGGGGTCGCGCACTGCTTGACCGAGACCCGAGCGCCTTTAGAGGGGGGACAAAGGCGCCGCGTGGCCCCGACGGAGGATTCAGACAACCGTGGACGCGCAAGGCCGTGGGCGGGCGGACGACATCGACCCCGCAGACCAGTGGGTACTCAACCCGGACACCGGCGAATACGAACTGCGACTGACTCCTTCCGCAGCGCAACCGGGAGTGCCAAGACCGCGCAGGACCGGCACCGGTGGCGGGACCCGTACGCGCAGCGCGCCCGCTCGGGGGAAGAGCGGCGCCGAGCGTGACACCCTCGCCCCCGACACACTGCCCGGCCCGCGCCGACGCCGTGGCACGCCCGCCGAGCCGCCGCAGCCCCCGGGCCGGCGCCGCTCGCGGCCGGGCAAGAAGCCGAAGCAGTCGAAGGCGAAGAAGATACTGCTGTGGACCGGCGGCTCGATGGCCTTCGTGCTGGTAGGCGTCAGTGCCGCGGGTTACATGTACCTCAAGCATCTCGAGGGAAACGTCAACACGACCGATGTCGGCAGTGCCGGCAGCGAGGGCTTCAGCAAGGACGAGGCCTTCAACCTGCTGATCATCGGCACCGACAAGCGCACCGGCGAGGGCAACGGCGGCTACGGCGACAAGGACAGCGTCGGGCACGCGGACACCACGATCCTGCTGCACGTCGCCAAGGACCGCTCCAACGCGACGGCGCTGAGCATCCCGCGCGACCTGATCACCGACGTCCCGAAGTGCCCGACGATCCAGGACGACGGTTCCGAGAAGGTCGTCCCGGGCTCGCAGAGCGTCCGCTTCAACACCAGCCTCGGGCAGGGCGGCCGCAACGCAGGCTGCACCATGCTCACCGTCAAGGCGCTCACGGGCATCAAGCCGAACCACTTCATGATGGCCGACTTCAACGCGGTCAAGACGCTGACCTCCGCGGTCGGCGGCGTCGAGGTGTGCGTGGCCCACCCCGTCGACGACAAGGAATCGCACCTCAAACTGCCCAAGGGCAAATCGACGGTCGCGGGCGAGCAGGCCCTGGCCTTCGTGCGCACCCGGCACAGCTTCGGCAACCAGGGCGACCTCGACCGCATCAAGGTGCAGCAGCAGTTCCTCGGTTCGCTGATGCGCAAGATGTCCTCCGGCAACACCCTGACCAACCCCAAGAAGCTCTACAAACTGGCCGAGGCCGCCACCGAGGCGCTGACCGTGGACACCGGCATCGGCAAGGTCAGCACGCTCAAGGACATGGCCCTGGAGCTCAAGAAGGTGCCGCCGAAGAACATCACCTTCACCACGCTGCCGGTGCTCGACAACCCCGCCGAGACGGTGAAGGCGACCGTCGTCGTCAACGACACCAAGGCCAAGCCGCTGTTCGAGGCGATGAAGAACGACGTGTCGCTGACCGACGTGAAGAAGAAGGAGAAGAAGGAGAAGGCCGCCGTGGCCGCCCGCCTCAAGGGCTCCCGCTCCGCCGCCTCCGAAATCCGCGTCGACATCTACAACGGAGGCGCCGAACCCGGCTCCGCACAGCGCACTCTCAGCTGGTTGCAGAATGATGAGGGCGTGCTCAAGTCCAGCCAGCTCGGAAACGCGGACGAAACGCTGAGCAAGACCACCCTGGAGTACTCTCCGGACCAGGCGGACCAGGCGCGCAAGCTGGCCGATCTGATGGGGTTGTCCGCTTCCGCGCTGAAGCCCGGCAAGAGCGAGGAGAACTCCCAGGGGCTGCCCTCGATGGTGCTGACCCTCGGCGAGGACTTCAAGGGGGCGGGTGTGCCGCTGACGGGTTCGTCGGTGGACCTGGACGTCGACAAGTCCACGGCGGACAAGCAAGTGTGCGCCAGTTGATGACCTGACGGGTCCGTCACGCGTCCAACCAATAGGGGCGCCCGCGCGTCCAACCGGACGCGGGACGGGCCCGTTCGTCAGGTGCAGGGTGGGGAGGCAGGGGTATGGCGCAGAGCGGTGTGCGTGGGGAGGGGGCACGGTCACGTGTCCGGCACGCGGGTGAAGCCTGGGACGAGGGTCTGAACGACGAGAACGACGAGAACGGTGACCCGGTCCGGGAGCCCGGCGGGCCGGCCCGGGAGGAGTCCGGACGCGCCAGGAAGGACGGCGACGGGCCGTCCCCCGGGACGCGGGGACGCGGCGGCCGGCGGCCCGGCGGCGAGAACCGCGGGCCGCGCCGCAGACGCCGTGCGCTGCGCTGGTCGGCGATGGTTCTGGCGGTACTGATACTCGGCACCGCGGGTGCCGGCTATCTCTACTACCAGCACCTGAACGGCAACATCCAGAAGGACGACCTGAACATCGGCGACGCCAAGGACAGGGCCGCCGCGCCCAAGCCGAACGCGGCCGGGCAGACCCCGCTGAACATCCTCCTGATCGGCTCGGACGCGCGGGACACCAAGGAGAACCAGAAGCTCGGCGGCGCCAGGGAGACGTTCGGCGGCACCCCGCTCGCCGACGTCCAGATGCTGCTGCACCTCTCGGCCGACCGCACGAACATGTCGGTGGTCAGCATGCCGCGCGACACCCTGGTCGAGATACCCACGTGCACGGACCCGGACGACCAGCACGTGTACCGGGCGACCGTCGGACGGGTGATGACCAACCAGTCGCTCGGCCGTGGCGGCCCGGGCTGCACCGTGGCCACCTGGGAGAAACTCACCAAGATCCACATCGACCACTTCATGAAGATCGACTTCGCGGGTGTGGTGTCGATGGCGGACGCGATCGGCGGGGTGCCGGTCTGCGTGAAGGCCAACATCTACTCCAAGGACAGCCAGGGCCATGGCTCCGGTCTGAAGCTGAAGAAGGGCACCACGTCGATCAAGGGCGAGCAGGCCCTGCAGTGGCTGCGCACCCGCTACGGCTTCGAGGACGGCAGTGACCTGGCACGGGCCAAGGCCCAGCACCAGTACATGAACTCGATGGTCCGCCAGCTGCGTGAGAACGCCACCGTCAGCAACCCGAACAAGCTGCGCAAGCTCGCCGAGACGGCCACCCGGGCGCTGACCGTCGACGAGGGCCTCGGCACCGTGAAGAAGCTCTACGACCTCGGCAACGAGCTGAAGAAGGTCTCCCCGGAGCGCATCACGATGACCACGATGCCCAACCGGTACGTGGGTGCGCGCGTCGAGCCCACGGACGACGCCACCAAGCTGTTCCGTCTCGTGCGCGAGGACATCGCCCTCGACGGCAAGGACGCGAAGTCCGCCGGGGACAAGGCCTCCTCGGACCCGGCCGCCGCCGACGACCGGATCGGCGTCACCGTGCAGAACGGCACCCGCACGTCCACGCTCGGCCCGGTCCCCGGACGGGCCAGCACCGTGAGCCAGTTGCTCGTCGGCAAGGGCTTCGCCAGGACGACGGCGGACACCACCACGGCGACCGCCGAGGACGAGACGGTGATCCGCTACCCCAGTGCCGACCTGGAGGGCGACGCCCAGCGGGTCGCCAAGGCCCTGAAGGTCCCCTTCAGCGCGGTGGAGAGGTCCACGGACGTCTCGGGCGTCACGCTCGTCGTCGGCGCCGACTGGCGCGAGGGCACGGCGTACAAGGCCAAGGCCGGTGACAACAAGACCCCGGACACGGCGGACGCCCTCAACGGCGCCGACGCCGGAGCCTGCATGAAGGTGAACCCGAACTTCACCTGGTCCTAGAACGGAACCTGGCCCCTCCCCCCGGCGTTGCCGCCGGGGGGAGGGGCCAGGTCACGGACGGACAGGGTCAGTTCGGGCTCAGTACCGCCGGACGGCGCGAGGCGATGACCTTCTTCGCCAGCGCCTTCGGGCTGGTGAGGAATCCCCACCCCCAGGACATGTGCATCGTCGCGAGGGCGACCGGGATCTGCAGCCGGGCCTTCGGCGGCAGCCCCTTGCCCGCCGGCACCGAACCGAGCGCGATCGCCGCGAGGTAGCCGCCGGGAACCAGCAGGCCCCAGGGCGTCACCGCGAGGCCGACCACCACGCCCGCGGCGATCGCGCACACCGCTGTCGGCGGCGCGAGATAACGCAGGTTGATGGAGCCCTCGTGGTAGCGGGCGACGACATGGCGCCAGCGCCCGTAGTCCTTGTACTGCTTGGCGAGGGCCCGCACGGAGGGGCGCGGGCGGTACGACACCCTGAGCTCGGGCGAGAACCAGATGAGGCCGCCCGCCTCCCGGATCCGGAAGTTCAGCTCCCAGTCCTGGGCCCGTATGAACTCCTCGTTGTAACCGCCCTGCTGCTCCAGGGCCTCGCGCCGGAAGACACCGAGGTAGACCGTCTCGGCGGAGCCGGCCTCACCGCCGGTGTGGAACGCCGCGTTGCCGACGCCGATCTTCGACGTCATGGCCGCGGCGACCGCGTGCTCCCAGTCGTTCTCGCCCTCGGCGTGCATGATCCCGCCGACGTTCTGCGCGCCCGTCTCCGCCAGCAGGCGGACGGCGGTCGCGATGTAGTTCGGCGACAGGATGCCGTGTCCGTCGACCCGCACCACCACGGGATGCCGGGACGCCTTGATCGCGGCGTTCAGCGCGGCGGGGGTGCGGCCGGTGGGGTTCGGCACCGTGTGGACACGCGGGTCGTCGCGTACGAGCTCGGCGGCGATCTCGTCCGTGCGGTCCGAGGACGGGCCGAGGGCGATCACCACCTCCATCTCGCCGTCGTACTCCTGCGCCAGGATCGCTTGGACGGCCCCGCGCAGATGCCGCTCCTCGTTGAGGACGGGCATGATCACAGAAACGGCGGGGGGCGGCACGTCAGACTTCTCGCTCATCGGACGTCACGTTACCGCGAATGGGGGACACCGGTGCGCGCCGCACGGGCGCGGACCCGGGCCGCAGATCGTATGGGCCTACGGTGCTCACGGATTCCCACGCCCGGCCCTCGCGGAGGCCCCCCTTGCCCACGCCGCCCACGCCGCCCCGCTCCCCCGCAGCACCGAAGCCCCGCCCACCGGAGCCGCCGCGTTCCCAGCGGCCCGCCGTACCGCGCGAGAAGCGCCGCTGGGCCATGCGGACGGTGACCACGCTCTCCGTGGTCGTCCTGGCCTCGGCCGGCATCGGGCACGCGGTGGTCACCAACCTCGACGCGGACATCGCCCGGGTCGACCCCTTCAAGGACATGAAGAACCGCCCCGAGGGCGGCAACGGCATGAACGTGCTGCTCGTCGGCACCGACGGCCGGGACCGGATCACCCCCGAGGAGAAGACCGAGTACCACCTGGGCGGTGCCCCCTGCCACTGCACGGACACGGTCATGATCGTGCACATCTCGGAGGACCGGGAGCGGGCCAGCATCGTCAGCCTGCCGCGCGACTCGTACGCCGAGACGCCCGCGCACACCGACCAGATCACCGGCAGGCGGCACGAACCCCACCCGGTCAAACTGAACGCGGCCTACGCGGAGGGCGGCCCGCAGCTGACCGTGCGCACCGTCGAGAACATGACCCACGTCAAGATCGACCATTATCTGGAGGTCGACTTCACCAGCTTCATGAAGACGGTGGACGTGCTCGGCGGCGTGGAGATCTGCACCGCGCAGCCCATGAAGGACGCGTACACCGGGCTCGACCTGACGGCCGGCTCGCACACGCTGCGGGGCGGGCAGGCACTGCAGTACGTGCGCTCCCGGCACATCGACAGCGCCTCCGACCTCGGCCGGATGCAGCGCCAGCAGCGCTTCCTGGCCGCGCTGATCGAGAAGGCCACGTCGTCCGGGGTACTGCTGAACCCGATGAGGTTCCGTGACGTCACGCACGCCGTGCTCGGTTCGGTGCGCGCGGACAAGGCGTTCGGCACGGACGAACTGCTGGACCTGGGGCGGGCGATGCGGAACTTCTCGCCGTCCTCCTCCGAGTTCACCACCGTGCCGATCGCCGAGATGGCCTACCCCGTCAAGGGCATCGGCTCCACCCTGAAGTGGGACGGGGCCAAGGCGGCCAGGCTCTTCCGCGCGCTTCGCGACGACGAGCCCCTGGCCCGGCACAAGGCCGGGCACAAGGCCCTGCGGGTCGATGTGGCGCCGCAGCAGATCCGGGTCCAGGTGGAGAACGCGACGCCGAAGGAGGGGCTCGGCAGACGCGTCGACGGCGCCCTCGCCCGCACCGGGTTCCTCACCACCCGGCTGCCCTCGAACGCGGCCGACCGGACCCTGAAGCGCACCGTCGTCGCCTACGACCCGCGCTGGGACCGCTCGGCGAGGTCCCTGGCGGCCGCCCTGCCCGGCTGCGAGCTGCGGGCGGTGCGGGACCAGGGTCCGACGCTGAAGGTGATCGCGGGGGCGGACTACCGGGGCGTACGGCGGGTGAAGGCCGCGGATCCCTACCAGGGGGAGTTCGGTGTGGTGACCGGCGATCAGGTGGTGTGCCCGTAGCAACGGCCTGCGCCGGGGAGTCATGGGGCGCGGCGCTCCGACCCGCGGTGCGGCCGTGGCGGGCGACGCCAGGAGTCACGGGGCGCGGTGCCCCGACCCGGACCGGCGGGCGGCTCAGTCGTCCAGGCCCTCGGCCGAGCGCTTCTCCCGCAGGTCCATGATCGCGCGGCGCCGGGCGAGCCGGTGCGTGCGCCGGATCTGCGCCTCCTGGCAACGGCGCTCGTCGCGCTCGGTCTCCGGCAGCACGGGCGGCACGCGACGCGGCTTGCCGTCGGCGTCGACGGCCGCGAAGACGAGGTAGGCCGAGCCGACCTGGGTGGCCGGGGTGGACTCGTTCCAGCGCTCGGCCAGGACACGCACGCCGACCTCCATGGAGGTCCGGCCGGTCCAGTTCACCTGGGCCTTCACGTGGACGAGGTCACCCACCCGGACCGGCTCCAGGAAGGCCATCTCGTCCATGGAGGCGGTGACGGCGGGCCCGCCGGAGTGCCGTCCGGCCACCGCGCCGGCGGCGTCGTCGACCAGTTTCATGATCACCCCGCCGTGCACCGTGCCCAGCAGGTTGGTGTCGGCGTGGGTCATGATGTGGCTGAGTGTCGTCCGGGACGCCGATGTCGGCTTTCCCGGGATGCCGTCCGGAGCGTCGGATTCCGGAGCGAGGACCTGGTCTGTCATGGCCTCCACCTTAAGCCGGTCCGATTTGTGTCAGCTTGGCAACAGCCCTGGTCCTATTTTCCTCCGAACCTTGTAAGGCACCTGGTCCGGCACTGCACACTGGTCCGCATGAACGATTGGCCCGACGGGCGGTCCGACGACAACCGCAGCAACCGGTACGGCGGCGGCAGCGCGAGCGCCCAGCCCGAGAGCGCGCGCGTGATGCGCCAGGTCCGGCGTCCGGCGACGCCCGGCCCCGGCCGGTCCGCGCCGCCGTACGGCGGGGTGCCGCAGCAGCCCACGTACGTCGACGGACAGGGGCACGACGACGGGCCGGACTACGACAGCGGCTACAACACGGGCCATGTCTACGGGGCGCCGAGCGGCCGCGGCCCGGGCGGCGGCGGGAGCCGGGGTCCGCGCTCCGCGCCGGACTGGCGGCGGCGGATCAAGTGGACCGCGCTGACGCTGGTCACGCTGCTGGTCGTGGTGTCCGTCGGCACGTACTTCTGGGCCGACTCCAAGCTCAACCGGGAGGTCGACCTCTCCAAGGTGATCGACCGGCCGGAGGCGGGCGAGGGCACGAACTACCTGATCGTCGGCTCCGACAGCCGCGCCGGGATGTCCAGCGAGGAGAAGAAGAAGCTGCACACCGGGTCCGCGGAGGGCAAGCGCACGGACTCGATGATGATCCTGCACACCGGTGGCGGCGGCTCCACGCTGGTCTCGCTGCCCCGCGACTCCGACGTCGAGATCCCGACCTTCACGGGATCCGAGTCCGGCAAGACGTACCAGGGCACGGGCCGGCACGTGAAGCTGAACGCGGCCTACGCCGAGGACGGGCCGGAACTGCTGGTGCGCACGGTCGAGTTCAACACCGGCCTGCACATCGACCACTACGTGGAGATCGGCTTCGCGGGCTTCGCGGGCATCGTCGACTCGGTCGGCGGCGTGGAGATCGAGATCCCCAAGGGCGGCATGAAGGACACCAAGTCCGGCGCCGACTTCGAGGCGGGCAAGCAGACGCTCGACGGCCAGCAGGCCCTGGCCTTCGTCCGCACCCGGTACGCGCTCGCCGGCAGCGACCTGGACCGTACGAAGAACCAGCAGAAGTTCCTCTCGGCGCTGGCCAACCAGGTCGCCACCCCGAGCACGATCCTGAACCCCTTCAAGCTCTACCCGACGATGAGTTCGGGCCTGGACACCCTGATCGTCGACAAGGACATGGGCCTGTTCGACCTCGGCGACATGTTCTGGGCCATGAAGAGCGTCAGCGGTGGGGACGGCACGTCCATGAACATGCCGATCTCGGGCTCCACGGGCGGCAACCTCGTCTGGGACAAGGCCAAGGTCAAGACCCTGGTGAACGAGCTGAAGAACGACGAGAAGGTGACGGTCTCGGGCAAGTGAGCCCCGCCCCACTCCACAGGAAGGGCCCCGCCGGTACGACCGGCGGGGCCCTTCGGGTGCGGGACGGGGTTACGGCAGGTTGCGCGCCATCACGATGCGCTGGACCTGGTTCGTGCCCTCGTAGATCTGCGTGATCTTCGCGTCGCGCATCATGCGCTCGACCGGGTAGTCGCGGGTGTAGCCGTAGCCGCCGAGCAGCTGGACGGCGTCCGTGGTGACCTCCATGGCGACGTCGGAGGCGAAGCACTTGGCGGCGGCGCCCTGGAAGGTCAGGTCCTTGTCGCCGCGCTCGGACTTGGCGGCGGCCGCGTACGTGAGCTGGCGGGCGGCCTCGATCTTCATGGCCATGTCGGCGAGCATGAACTGGATGCCCTGGAAGTCGGCGATCGGCTTGCCGAACTGCTTGCGCTCCTGGACGTAGCCCTTGGCGTAGTCGAGGGCGCCCTGGGCGATGCCGAGGGCCTGTGCGGCGATGGTGATGCGGGTGTGGTCCAGGGTCTTCATCGCGGTGGCGAAGCCGGTGCCCTCCTCGCCGATCATGCGATCCGCGGGGATGCGCACGTTGTCGAGGTAGACCTCGCGGGTCGGGGAGCCCTTGATGCCGAGCTTCCGCTCCGGGGCCCCGAAGGAGACGCCCTCGTCGGACTTCTCCACGACGAAGGCGCTGATGCCCTTCGAGCGCTTGGCGGGGTCGGTCACCGCCATGACCGTGTAGTACTCGGAGACGCCCGCGTTGGTGATCCAGCGCTTCACGCCGTTGAGGACGTAGTGGTCGCCGTCGCGGACGGCCTTGGTCTTCATGCCCGCGGCGTCCGAACCGGCGTCCGGCTCGGAGAGGCAGTACGAGAACATGCCGTCGCCCTTGGCGAGCGGGGTCATGTACCGCTTCTTCAGGTCCTCGGAGCCGGAGAGGATGACCGGGAGGGAGCCCAGCTTGTTCACCGCCGGGATCAGCGAGGAGCTGGCGCACACCCGCGCCACCTCCTCGATCACGATGACGGTGGCGAGCGCGTCCGCTCCGGCGCCGCCGTACTCCTCGGGCACGTGCACCGCGTGGAGGTCGTTGGCGGTCAGCGCGTCGAGGGCCTCCTGGGGGAATCGGGCTTCCTCGTCGACCGCGGCGGCGTACGGCGCGATCTTCGCCTCGGCCAGCGCACGGATCGCGTCCCGGAGCATGTCGTGCTCCTCGGACGGGCGGTACAGGTCGAAATCAGCCGATCCGGCCAAGGTCTCTCACGCTCCAAGGATGCTAATTACCGTTAAGTAACCCGAATTTTAGGGGTCTGCCCGCCCGAGTGATACGTGAGGTTGGCGACAGGGGGAAGTTGCCCGGTGAGGGGCCTCGTCACGCCCCGACTATGCTCGGGCCCGCACTGCCGAACGAAGTCCGCCTGGAAGCACGGGAGCACCGCATGGCCCTCAAGATCACCGTGATCGGCACCGGCTATCTCGGCGCCACGCACGCCGCGGCCATGGCGGAGCTCGGCTACGAGGTCCTGGGTCTCGACGTGGTGCCCGAGAAGATCGAGATGCTCCAGCGGGGCGAGGTCCCGATGTACGAGCCCGGTCTCGAGGAACTGCTGCACCGGCACGTCGCGGGCATCGAGGGATCGAGCGGGCGGCTGCGCTTCACGATGGACTGGGCCGAGGTCGCCGCGTTCGGCGACGTGCACTTCGTCTGCGTGAACACCCCGCAGAAGCACGGCGAGTACGCCTGCGACATGTCGTACGTCGACGCCGCCTTCGATTCGCTGGCCCCGCATCTGCACGGCCCCGCGCTGGTCGTCGGCAAGTCGACCGTTCCGGTGGGCTCCGCGGACCGGCTGGCGGCCCGGCTGGCGGAGCTGGCCCCGGCCGGCGAGGACGCCGAACTGGCCTGGAACCCCGAGTTCCTGCGTGAGGGCTTCGCCGTGCAGGACACCCTGCACCCGGACCGGATCGTGGTCGGCGTCCGCAGCGAGCGCGCCGAGAAGCTGCTGCGCGAGGTCTACACGACGCCCGTGGCCGAGGGTTCGCCGTTCGTGGTGACCGACTTCCCGACCGCCGAGCTGGTGAAGACCTCGGCGAACTCCTTCCTCGCCACCAAGATCTCCTTCATCAACGCCATGGCCGAGGTCTGCGAGGCCGCCGACGGCGATGTCGCCAAGCTGGCCGAGGCCATCGGGCACGACGACCGGATCGGGAAGAAGTTCCTGCGGGCCGGGATCGGCTTCGGCGGCGGGTGTCTGCCGAAGGACATCCGCGCCTTCATGGCCCGCGCCGGTGAGCTGGGGGCCGACCAGGCGCTGACCTTCCTGCGCGAGATCGACTCCATCAACATGCGCCAGCGCGGCCAGATGGTGGAGCTGGCGCGGGAGGCGCTCGGCGGGGGGTCCTTCCTCGGCAAGCGGGTCGGCGTGCTCGGCGCGACCTTCAAGCCCGACTCCGACGACGTACGGGACTCGCCCGCGCTGAACGTCGCCGGGCAGATCCACCTCCAGGGCGGCCAGGTCACCGTGTACGACCCGAAGGGCATGGCCAACGCCCGCCGGCTCTTCCCGACGCTCGGTTACGCCGACTCCGCGGTCGAGGCGGTGCGCGGCGCCGATGTCGTCCTGCACCTGACGGAGTGGCAGGAGTTCCGCGAGCTGGACCCGGCGGTACTGGGCGAGGCGGTCACCGCCCGGGTGGTCCTCGACGGCCGCAACGCCCTCGACCCCGAGCTGTGGCGCCGGGCGGGCTGGACGTACCGGGCGATGGGCCGCCCGACCGCGTAGACACGCCCTCGGACCTCTCACGGAGGACGCCGGTCCGGCCGAGGCTCAGTCGGCCGGACCGGCGTCCTCCCGTATTCTCCACCGCCGCGCGGCCGGGCGTGGCCACAAGCCGCTACTTCGCGCGGTAGCGGCGCATCTTCGCGCGGGCGCCGCAGACCGACATCGTGCACCAGCGGCCCCGGCAGGCCGGGCTGCGGTCGTAGTACGCCCAGTGGCAGGCAGGGGCCTCGCAGGCCTTCAGGCGCGGCCAGGTGCCGTCGACGAGCGCCTGGGCGATCGCCGCGGCCACCTGCGAGAGGAGCGGTGCCGGTTCGGCCGCGGTGAGCGTCGCGGCGCCGTCGTGGCCGTCCACGCTCACCACCAGGGGCGCCCGCGCCAGCAGCCGGCCGAGCGGGGTCACGTCACGGTGCGGCGGATGACCGGCGTGGGCCAGGCACACCGCGCGCAGCGACTCGCGCAGTTCGCGGGCCGCCGGCACGTCCGGCGCCGCGAGCCCGAACGGCTTCCGTCCCTCGGCCGTGTCCAGCAGGTCGGCGCCCGACTCGATGTCCAGCGTGTTCACCAGCGCCTGGACCAGGGCCAGGGCGCCGGGTGCGGGCGCGCGGTCATTCATGGTTGCGACGTTACCTCTCGTGCGGGAGCATGCAGTGACCGTTACTGGTTACTCGCTTTTACCGGTAACCAGATTCCGCAGGTGACGTAGGAGGAAGCATGGCTCTCGCCGAACTCGGTGCCGTCGTCCTGGACTGTCCCGACCCGCGTGCCCTCGCCGGGTTCTACGCCGAGGTGCTCGGCGGCACGGTCGAGGGCGAGGGCGACTGGGTGGACCTGTCGGTGCCCGGCGGACCGTCGCTGGCGTTCCAGGCCGCTCCCGGGTACGTACCGCCGAAGTGGCCCGCCGCCGAGGACTCCCAGCAGTTCCACCTGGACCTGACCGTCGGCGACCTGGACGCGGCCGAGCAGGGCGTGCTGGCGCTCGGCGCGAAGCCGCTGGACACCGAGGACCGCTCGCGCGGCTTCCGCGTGTACGCCGACCCCGCTGGGCACCCGTTCTGCCTGTGCGCCCACTGACCGAGGAGGATGTCATGGCACCCGCCGCACGCATGCGGTCCGTCGTGCTCGACTGCCCCGAACCGCGCGCCCTCGCCGAGTTCTACGCCGGTGTCCTGGGCGGCGAGATCAGCCAGGAGGACGACACCTGGGCCACGCTGGAGGCGCCCGGCGGTCATCGGATCGCCTTCCAGCGGGCGCCGGGCCACACGCCGCCGGACTGGCCGCGGGCGGACGGCAACTCGCAGCAGCTGCACCTGGACTTCGACGCGGGCAGCACGCAGGAGGCGCTGGAGGCGGCCGAGGAGAGGGTCCTCGCGCTGGGCGCCCGTCCCCTCGACGTGGACGACGGCGGGGGCGAGCGCGACTTCCGGGTGTACGCCGATCCGGCGGGGCATCCGTTCTGCCTCTGCCGGATCGGCCCCACGTGACCGGACCCGCGCGGGCGGCGCTCAGCTGTCCAGGTCGGAGATCTTCACGGTGGACGGCTCGCGCCGCGCCTGTGCGGCGCGGGCCGTGAAGTCCGCGTTGCGCAGTACGCGCTGGACATTGCCCCAGGTGAGCAGGGCCACGTCGGACTCGGGCCAGCCCCGGTCCAGCAGTTCCGCGATCAGCCGCGGATAGCACGAGGTGTCGGCGAGATCCCGCGGGTGCGCGGCTCCCGAGTCGTAGGTCCCGGAGAGGCCGACGCACTCGGGACCCGCGACCGCGCGCACGTGGTCGAGGTGGTCGGCGACGTCCCCGACGGAGGGGCCCGTCTGCTCGGCCGTCAGCGGCACCAGGCACAGCCCGTGGGCGGCGCCCAGCTCGGCGAGCACGTCGTCGGGCAGGTTCGCCGGGTGGGGGCGCAGCGCGCGGGCCGCCGACCGCACGAAGACCAGCGGGGCCTTGGAGACGGCGAGGGTGCGGCGGACGGTGGCGTCGGAGGCGCCGGAGAGGTCGGGGAGCACGCCGAGCCGGTTCATCTCGCGGACCACCTCCTCGCCGAACCGGGTCAGGCCCGTCTCGCCGGCCCATGACGTGCCGGAGAGGGTGAGGAAGCGCAGCCCCAGCGCGCGCAGCGCACGCAGAATGCCCAGGGAGTCGCCGATGGCGGGGGCTCCGGCGGGGCCGAGCAGCACGGCGATGCGGCCGCAGAGGCGGGCGTCGGTGATCTGGCCCGCGCTGTACGCGAGCCGCAGGCCCTCCGGGTGGCCCTGGACGACCGTCTTCACCAGGTCCAGCTGGTCCAGGGTCGCCCCGACGGCCCGGTCCCCGGCGAGCCCCTCCGGCAGGTGCAGCGACCAGAACAGCGCGCCCACGTGTCCCGCGCGCAGCCGCGGCACGTCGGTGTCGAGGGCGCTCTCCCCCAGCTCCAGGTCGTACCAGTGCAGGTGGCGCAGCGCCCAGGGCAAGCCGGTGTAGCCGTCGGCGACGGGGTGTTCGGTGAGCAGGGCGTGGGCGCGTTCCAGCGTTTCACAGGAGGCGGCGGCCTCCTCCGTGCGGAGCTCCGGTCCGGTTCCGGTCCCGGGGCGTGCGGCGGTCCGGTCGAGTCCGCCCACCTCGGCGGTGAAGTGCAGGTCGTCCTGGAGGTCTGCCATGGCCGGCTCCGTACGTCAGCGTGATCGCAGTACGGACACCGTCGCACGGGGGCCGGTGGGCTTCCTGGTGGACGGGGCGTTCGGGGGTACGGCGGGACGTGACGGGCGGGGTACGGCGGGCGGGGCACGGCGGGGTACGTCCCCCGCCGTGCCCCGCCCGTCGCGGCGCTCAGCCGTCCAGCTGCTCCAGGGTGGCGTTCGACGGCCCGCGGCTCGCCTGGAGGTCGCGGGCCACGTCCTCGGCCGCGCCCAGCACGCGGACCGCGTTCTGCCAGGTCAGCTTGGCGAGGTCGGCGCGGGACCAGCCGCGGTCCAGCAGTTCCGCGACGAGGTTCGGGTAACCGGAGACGTCGTCGAGGCCCTGCGGGGTGAACGCCGTGCCGTCGTAGTCGCCACCGATGCCGAGGTGGTCGACGCCGGCGACCTCGCGCATGTGGTCCAGGTGGTCGGCGACGGTGGAGACGGTCGCGACGGGCCGCGGGGCCGTCTCCTCGAAGGCGCGGTGGACCTTCATCGCCTCGGGGGTGGTGTCGAGGTGGTGGAAGCCGTGCGCACGCATGTTGTCGTCCGCCGCGGCCGTCCAGTCGACGGCCGCCTGGAGGACGAACTTGGGCACGAACGTCACCATCGCCACTCCCCCGTTGGCGGGCAGCCGCTCCAGGACGTCGTCCGGGATGTTGCGCGGGTGGTCGCACACCGCCCGCGCGGAGGAGTGGGAGAAGATCACGGGCGCGGCGCTGGTGTCGAGCGCGTCCCGCATCGTCGTGGCCGCCACGTGCGAGAGGTCCACGAGCATGCCCTCGCGGTTCATCTCCCGGACGACCTCGCGGCCGAAGGCCGACAGGCCGCCCACGGCCGGCTCGTCCGTCGCCGAGTCCGCCCACGCGATGTTGTCGTTGTGCGTGAGCGTCATGTAGCGGACGCCCAGCGCGTACAACCCCCGCAGCGCGGCGAGGGAGTTGTCGATCGAGTGCCCGCCCTCGGCGCCCATCAGCGAGGCGATACGGCCCTCCGCGCGCGCCGCCTCCATGTCCGCGGCGGTCAGCGCGGCGCGCAGGTCCCGCGGGTGACGGGCGATCAGCTGCCGTACGCAGTCGATCTGTTCGAGCGTCGCCGTCAGCGCGCCCGGCAGGTCCGAGCGCACGTACACCGACCAGTACTGCGCGCCGACGCCGCCCGCGCGCAGCCGCGCCAGGTCGGTGTGCAGGTGGGCGCTCTGGTCGGCGGCGAGGTCACGGGCGCCGAGGTCGTAGCGGACCTGTTCGCGCAGCGCCCAGGGGAGGTCGTTGTGCCCGTCGACCACGGGGAAGTCGGCGAGCAGTTCGCGCGCGAGGTCCGGGGCGGACACGGGCGTCACTTCCCGAAGCCGAAGCCGCTGCCCGCGCCCTCGACCTTGGTGCGCAGCCGCTTGCCCTTCTCGGTGGCCTGGTCGTTGAGCTCCTGCTGGAACTCCCGCATCCGGACGAGGAGTTCCTCGTCGTGCGCGGCGAGCATGCGGGCGGCCAGCAGGCCGGCGTTGCGCGCGCCGCCCACGGAGACGGTCGCGACGGGCACGCCGGCCGGCATCTGCACGATGGACAGCAGCGAGTCCATGCCGTCGAGGTACTTGAGCGGCACGGGCACGCCGATGACGGGCAGCGGGGTGACGGAGGCGAGCATGCCGGGCAGGTGGGCGGCGCCGCCCGCGCCCGCGATGACCGCCTTGAGGCCGCGCTCGGCGGCGTGCTCCCCGTACGCGATCATCTCGCGCGGCATCCGGTGCGCGGAGACGACGTCCACCTCGTAGGGGATCTCGAACTCGTCGAGGGCCTGGGCGGCGGCCTCCATGACGGGCCAGTCGGAGTCGGACCCCATGACGATGCCGACGACGGGCGACTGCGCGGACGTGCTCATTCGGTGATCGTGCCTCTCAGATATCCGGCTGCGTGCCGGGCGCGATCGAGGACGTCGTCCAGGTCGTCGCCGTAGGTGTTGACGTGGCCGACCTTGCGTCCGGGCTTCACGTCCTTGCCGTACATGTGGATCTTGAGCTTGGGGTCGCGGGCCATGCAGTGCAGGTACGCGGAGTACATGTCGGGGTAGTCGCCGCCGAGGACGTTCACCATGACGGTCCACGGGGCGCGGGGGCGCGGGTCGCCGAGCGGCAGGTCGAGGACCGCGCGGACGTGGTTGGCGAACTGGGAGGTGATCGCGCCGTCCTGGGTCCAGTGGCCCGAGTTGTGCGGGCGCATCGCCAGCTCGTTGACGAGGATGCGGCCGTCGCGGGTCTCGAAGAGTTCCACTGCGAGGTGTCCGACGACGCCGAGCTGCTGGGCGATGCGCAGGGCCAGTTCCTCGGCCTCCAGGGCCAGCGGCTCCGGGATGCCGGGCGCGGGCGCGATCACCGTGTCGCAGACGCCGTCGACCTGCTGGGACTCGACGACGGGGTAGGCGACCGCCTGCCCGTGCGGTGAGCGGACCACGTTGGCGGCGAGCTCGCGGACGAAGTCGACCTTCTCCTCGGCGAGGACCGGCACGCCGGCCTGGAAGGGGGCGCCGGCCTCCTCCGCGGAGCGGACGAACCAGACCCCCTTGCCGTCGTAGCCGCCGCGGACGGTCTTGAGGATCACGGGGAATCCGTCGCCCTCGGCCGCGAACGCGGCGACGTCGTCGACGTCGCGCACGATCCGGTGCCGGGGGCACGGCACACCGATCTCGTCGAGCTTCGCGCGCATCACGCCCTTGTCCTGGGCGTGCACGAGCGCGTCGGGGCCCGGCCGGACGGGGATGCCGTCCGCCTCCAGGGCCCGCAGATGCTCTGTGGGTACATGTTCGTGATCGAAGGTGATCACGTCGCAGCCCCGCGCGAAGTCACGCAGCGTGTCGAGGTCGCGATAGTCGCCTACGACGACATCGCCGACCACCTGCGCCGCTGAATCCTGCGGGGTGTCACTGAGGAGCTTGAACCTGATGCCGAGCGGGATGCCCGCCTCGTGTGTCATACGAGCGAGCTGCCCCCCGCCGACCATGCCGACTACCGGGAACGTCACCCTCCAAGAGTATCGGCCACGCGGGGGCGGCCGGATTCCGTCCCTCCCGATCGCGCTCCGGCGGCCCTCGACGCCCGTCTTCACAGGCGTGTCCGCCCGTACGCGGGCGTCGCGGGGGGCCGCTGGTTAGCATGGCTTGGTTGACGCAACCGACCTACGCATCCGACCGACGGGGGATGGCGACACGATGGGCAGTGGTTCCACGGACGTGCGCGCGCCCCGCAGTGCGGTGCGCGAGCGGTTCGACCGGCTCCTCCGCGAGGTCGCGAAGTTCGGGGCCGTGGGCGCCCTGGGCACCGTGGTCAACTTCGCCGTGTCCAACCTGCTGTGGCACACCACGGACCTGCAGGCCGTGCGGGCGAACGTGATCGCCACGGTCGTCGCCATCGGCTGCAACTACGTGGGGTTCCGTTACTTCACGTACCGCGACCGCGACAAGAGCGCCAGGACGAAGGAGCTGTCGCTCTTCCTGGCCTTCAGCATGGTGGGCCTGGTCATCGAGAACGGCGTGCTCTACGCGGCGATCTACGGCTTCGGCTGGGACAGCCCGGTGCAGCGCAACGTCTTCAAGGTCCTCGGCATCGGCATCGCGACGATGTTCCGCTTCTGGTCGTACCGCACCATGGTGTTCCGCTCGCTGCCGGACAGCGGGCCCGCGGCGGACGCGGAGCCGTTCCTCGGCCCCCGGCCGGAACAGGCCGGGCGGCCCACCCAGCGCGTGCCCTGATCCGGCCTGTGCCGCGGGCCGCCGTCCGTCACCGGACGGTGGGCTCCTCCTCGCCGTCCGCGGGACGCCTCAGCGGCGTACGCGACAGGAAGAGGCCGAAGACCGGGGGGTTGGTCTGGAGCATCTCCAGCCGGCCGCCGTCGGCCTCCGCCAGGTCGCGGGCGACCGCCAGGCCGATGCCCGTGGAGTTGCGGCCACTGATCGTGCGCTCGAAGATGCGGGCGCCGAGGTCCGCGGGGACACCCGGCCCCTCGTCCGTGATCTCCACGACTGCCTGGTTGCCGGTGACGCGGGTGCGCAGGGCGACGGTGCCGCCGCCGTGCATGAGGGAGTTCTCGATGAGGGCGGCGAGGACCTGGGCGACCGCGCCCGGGGTGCCCACCGCCCGCAGGTGCCGTTTTCCGGAGCTGACGATGGCGCGGCCCGCGCTGCGGTAGGCGGGCCGCCACTCGGCGAGCTGCTGGAGGATGACCTCGTCCAGGTCGAAGGAGACCGCGGAGCCGGTGCGCGGGTCGCGGGAGTTGGTGAGCAGCCGTTCCACGACGTCCGTGAGCCGCTCGACCTGGGTCAGCGCGATCGTCGCCTCTTCCTTCACGGTGTCCGGGTCGTCGGTGAGGGTGATCTCCTCCAGCCGCATGGACAGCGCCGTCAGGGGAGTGCGGAGCTGGTGGGAGGCGTCCGCGGCCAGCCTGCGCTCGGCGGTGAGCATGCGGGCGATCCGCTCGGCGGAGGAGTCCAGCACGTCGGCGACCCGGTCCAGCTCCGGGACGCCGTAGCGCTTGTGGCGGGGGCGGGGGTCGCCGGAACCGAGCCGTTCCGCGGTCTCCGCGAGGTCGGTGAGCGGGGAGGCGAGCCGGTTGGCCTGCCGCACGGCGAGCAGGACGGCGGCGATCACGGCGAGCAGCGCGACCGCCGCGATGATCAGGAGCGTCCGGCCGACCTCGCGGGTCACCGAGGAGCGCGGTTCCTCGACCGTGACCGTCTCGCCCTGCTCGCCGGTCGCCTCGCCGCGGATGACGTCGCCGGTGGGCGCGGTGCCGATCTCGATCGGTGACCGCCCGGGGACGCGGATCACGGCGTAGCGGCCCTCGGCGACCTGGTCCCTGAGGATGGCACCGCTGATCCGCTCCTCCCCGAGGATCCGGCTGTCCACGATGCTGGCGAGCCGCAGGGCCTCGGAGTCGACGCGTTCCTGGGCGCTGTTGCTGATCGTCCGGGTCTCGACGAGGACGAGGGACACGCCGAAGACGGCGATCACCACGAGCACGACGGCGAGCGTGGACTGGATGAGTCGTCGGCGCATGACCTGTCACCTGGAAGGAGCGGGGGGCTGGGTTCCGGCGTCCGGACGAGGGGAGGTGTCAGCTCTTCTCGAAGCGGAAGCCCACGCCCCGGACCGTCGCGATGTAGCGGGGGTTCGCCGCGTCGTCCCCGAGCTTCTTGCGCAGCCAGGAGATGTGCATGTCGAGGGTCTTGGTGGAGGACCACCAGGTGGTGTCCCACACCTCGCGCATCAGCTGGTCACGGGTGACCACCCGGCCCGCGTCCCGGACGAGGACCCGCAGCAGGTCGAACTCCTTGGCGGTGAGCTGCAGTTCCTCGTCGCCCATCCAGGCGCGGTGCGACTCGACGTCGATCCGCACGCCGTGGGTGGCGGGCGGCTGCTGGGGCTCCGCGGAGCCGCGCCGCAGCAGGGCCCGGACCCGGGCGAGCAGTTCGGCCAGCCGGAACGGCTTGGTGACGTAGTCGTCGGCGCCCGCGTCCAGGCCGACGACGGTGTCCACCTCGTCGGCACGCGCGGTCAGGATGAGGATCGGGATGGCGTGGCCTTCGGCACGCAGCCGCCTGGCCACCTCCAGACCGTCCATGCCGGGCAGTCCGAGGTCCAGCACGACCAGATCGATGCCGCCCTGGATGCCGGCGTCGAGCGCGGTGGGGCCGTCCTCGCGCACCTCCACCTCGTAACCCTCCCGGCGCAGGGCGCGGGCCAGCGGCTCCGAGATGGACGCGTCGTCCTCGGCGAGCAGTACACGGGTCATGGCCTGATGGTAGTCCGCCCCGGAGGAGAGCCGGGGCGTGATCGGCAGCCGTGCTTCCCGGCGCCCTCCGGCCGTGTCGCGGCAGGCGTCCCGAGGCGGGCCCACGGAGTGCCGTGACCTACGTCACCTGCGGCTGTGGGATGAGATTGTTGCGTAGACCTTCGAATAGACGTCGGCGGTTGCATTCTCACCTGTGATCCATGTCTCAAGTCCTTCCATATGCCGCATTCACATGTCGTATGGTGACCAGACGCCTGTAGCACCACACGGGGACCTTTGGCGCGAGATGGATGCTGAAGGTCTCTTTTGTGTGCGGGCTGGTGTTCGCCAGCCTTGAAAGGAATGACCTGTGGCCGGGCCCCGAGCGCACCGAAGCGCGTCGGGGCGTGGATCCCGGTGGTCGTCGTCCACCGCTTCGTGACCCGGAGCGGACTCCCCTGGGCGTAGGGGCGGACGGTCGAGTCCCGCCGGTGCCGGCCGCCCCCCACCGGGCGCGCACCCGCCCCCTGGTCCCCGGCTCCGCCGGGCCGGGGGACCCCCCGTGCGGCACGCCCCGACCAGCAAGGAACGACCATGGCGTCCAGCCTGACGAAGGACTCGGTCACTCCGGGCACCCCCGGTTCCGAGAAGTCCTTCTTCGGCCACCCCCGCGGACTGGCCACCCTCTTCATGACCGAGATGTGGGAGCGTTTCTCCTACTACGGCATGAGGGCACTGCTCCCGCTGTACCTCGTCGCTCCGGGCGGCCTGCACCTCAGCGCGGCGACCGCGACCGCGATCTACTCGGTCTACCTGTCCCTCGTGTACCTGCTCGCCCTGCCGGGCGGCTGGTTCGCCGACCGCGTGCTCGGCCCCCGCAAGACCGTCGCCCTGGCCGGCGCGATCATCATGCTCGGCCACCTCACCCTGGCCCTGCCGACCTCCGGCACCTTCTACGCCGGGCTCGGGCT
Organism: Streptomyces sp. NPDC005551; assembly: GCF_042871785.1. Classification (NCBI taxonomy): domain Bacteria; kingdom Bacillati; phylum Actinomycetota; class Actinomycetes; order Kitasatosporales; family Streptomycetaceae; genus Streptomyces; species Streptomyces sp. NPDC005551. The sequence goes on from NZ_JBIAJE010000009.1 coordinate 47,993, forward strand.
GGTCGCGATCGGCTCCGGTCTGCTGAAGGCCAACATCTCCACGATGGTCGGCCACCTCTACGACGGCCCGGACGACCCGCGCCGTGACGGTGGCTTCACCCTCTTCTACGTCGGCATCAACCTCGGTGCCTTCGCCGCGCCGCTGATCATCGGCACTGTCGGTGAGAACGTCAACTGGCACCTGGGCTTCGCGCTCGCCGCGCTCGGCATGGCGCTGGGACTGGCCCAGTTCCTGCTCGGCGGCCGGCACCTGAGCAAGCGTTCCGACGTCGTCCCGACGCGGCTGTCCGCCGAGGAGAAGGCGGCCACGCTGCGCAAGTCCGCACTGTGGGCGGGCGTCGCCGTGGTCTTCTACGCCGTCGTCGGCTTCACCGGTCACTACACGCTGAACTGGCTGCTGGTCCCGATCACGCTCGCCGGTCTGCTGATCCCGGTCATGGTCATCGCCCGCATCAAGCGCGACAAGGAACTCGACCGCGCCGAGCAGTCGAAGATGTCCGCGTACATCTGGTTCTTCGTCGCCGCGGCGGTCTTCTGGATGATCTACGACCAGGGCGGTTCGACCCTGTCGCTGTTCGCGGACAAGTCGGCGGAGAACAGCGTCCTCGGCTGGGAGTTCCCGGTCTCCTGGTACCAGTCGGTCAACCCCGTCATGATCATGGCTCTGGCGCCGGTGTTCGCCTGGCTGTGGCTGGCGCTGAACCGGCGCGGCAAGGAGCCGAGCACCGCGGTGAAGTTCGCCTCGGGCCTGATCCTGGTCGGCGCGTCCTTCTTCCTCTTCCTGGCCCCGCTGACGATCGCCGAGGGCGGCCACAAGGCGGCCGCGATGTGGCTGGTCGCGATCTACTTCGTGCAGACCGTCGGTGAGCTGACGGTCTCCCCCGTCGGCCTCTCCCTGACGACGAAGATGGCGCCCGCGAAGTACGCCTCGCAGATGATGGGTGTCTGGTTCCTGGCCGTCACCGCGGGAGACGCCACGACCAGCCTGCTCTCCATCGCCGGGGTCGACCTGAACAAGACGGGCATCGTCACCCTGGAGGCCACGCTCGCCGTGGTCGCCGGATTCGCGGTGTGGATGTACCGCAAGAAGGTCAAGCAGCTTATGGGCGACGTCCGCTGACGGGCTCCCGGTCCGTGCTGTGACGTGAACGGCGAAGGGCCGCCGCACCGTTGAGGTGCGGCGGCCCTTCGCCGTGTGCGGGTCCCCTCGTCACAGGTGGCGGGGCGGGTCAGCGCGTCCGGTGCCGGGACGGGTCAGCGCGTCCGGTGGCGGGGCATGAAGGTGAGGAACGCCCCGCCGAGCAGGGTCACCGTCCCCGCGACCAGACCCAGGGCCTTCAGGGCGCTGTGGCTCCCGGCGCCCGTCTCCGCGAGGCCGCCGGACGCCGTGCCGCCCGCCGCCGCACCGCCGGACGCCGTGCCGCCGGACCCGGAGGAGTCGCCGCCCGAGGCGCCGCCCGCCTGCTCCGTGGTGTCGAGGGTCAGCGAGACGGCCGTCGTGGCCGGCGTGCACGTCGTCGTCGTGCCGAGGGCCCGCACGGTCAGCACGCCCGGCGAGAGCGTCGACTTCCCGCTCGCGCCCGGCTTGTACGTACCGGTGAGGTCGGGGATCTCGATCGGGGCGCCCGACTTGATCGGCGCGGAGTTGGCCGGGCCCTCGACGTGGACGGTGCCCTTGTCCGCGCCGCCCAGGACGACCTCCATCGACGGCGTCACCGAGTCCGCGGGGATGTCGGCCGGACTGTCCATCACGGATTTCCCGAACCGGACGGTGAGGCCGAAGCTCCCGCCGTTCCTCTTCGCGTCGATCTGCACGGGCGACGTGGCGTCCTTGTCACCGATGGGCGTCTTGCAGGCGTAGGAGACGGACACCTCCTTGCCGGGGAAGTCGCTCTGCCCGCCGCCTCCGGTGGAACCGCCCGTGCCGCTGCCGCCGGTGCCGCCGGGGTCGCTCGCGGTGGCCGACGGCGTCGTGGGAGGTGTCGGCGTGGGCGGTGTCGCCGTGGGCCCGCCGTCCGTCGTACCGCCCGAAGTCGCTCCGCCCGCCGTCACCTTGATGGTGGCCGCGGACTTCACCGTCTCCTTCGGCGAGCACTTCGTGTCGGTGGACAGCGGCTTGCTGACGTTGATGGCATACGCGTCCGGCGTCAGCGTCACCTCGCCCGCGGCGGTCAGCTTCAGTCTGCCGGTCATGTCCGGCAGCTTCATGTCACTGTTCTTCGGGATCGGCGGGTTGCTGCGCGGCCCCTCCATCGCGACGGCCGCCGTCTGCGCCCCCGCCGCCCTGAGCGTGCCGGTCGGCTTGACCGTGTCCTTGTCCAGGTCGAGGACGTCCGGGTTCTTCGACGCGGCCTGGACGAACTTCCAGGTGATCGTCACCTCGTCGCCGACCTTCGCCTCGGCCGGTGCCGTGATCTCCGCCCTCGTGGTGCCCTGGACCGGGGGCAGTCCCGAGATCGCGGGCGGAACGCATTCGGTCGCGTACGTCACCTCGGCGGCCTGGGCCGGGGCCGCGGCCACGCCCAGCAGCATGCCCGCGCCGCCCAGCATCAGCGCGGCCCCGGCCACGCCGGCTCTCCGTCTCTGGCTCACGTGTTCCCTCTCCTCGTCGGAGTCGTCGGACCGTTCTTGTGCGGTGCGGAGAGCCGGCCGGCCGCGGAGGTCCCCGGATCGCTGTCCGGTGTGAACCACGGCAGGACCGGGGTGCTCGTGTGCTTCGAAGGAGCCTTCGTGGACCGCGGCCGGGCATGGGCCGACCGCGGGGCGCGCGGGGCCGGCCGGGGCAGCCGCAGCCCGCCGGGCCGACCGGCGTGCCTCAAGGACTCGCGCGGCCGGACCCGGTCCACGACGGCCATGCCCGCCCGGAACACGGCGCCCGGCACGACGACGCACACCAGGACCCAGAACAGGGTCACGCCCCAGGGGCGGCCGACGCCCCAGGGCTGCTCGGCCAGCACCTTTCCGCCGTACTTCAGGGAGACCGTGTAGTCACCGTGCGCCCCGGCCGCGAGCTCCACCGGCAGGGAGATGCGCGCCTTCCGGCCCGGCGCGATCGTGCCGCGCCACTGCTGCTCCTCCCACCGCGGCGCGAACACGCCGTGCGCGGTGCCGACTTGGAAGACGGGGTCCTGCACCGCGGACGTGCCGGTGTTGCCGACCGTGAACACGAACCGGCGCGCGGGCGGCGAGCCGAACCAGGTCAGCAGGGTGCCGGAACCTTCGAGCCGGGTGTCCGTCAGCACGGAGAGGCGCCCGCCGGTCTCCTCTCTCGGCAGCGGCTCCACCGAGTGCCCCGCGACCATGAACAGGGCGTCCGCCGCCGCCTTCCTGCCCGCGACCGTCGCGACGTGCACCACGCACGGGCAGGGCCTGGGCGGTTCGGCGACGGGCAGTTTCCGTGTGAAACGGCCCCGGGCATCGGTGGTGACGGCCCGTCCGTCCGCGTTGGCACAGGAGTCGGTGCCGCCGACGACGCCGCGGGACGGCACCGAGCGACCGCAGATCAGAATCGTCAGCAGCCGCCTCGCGCCCCAGCCGCTGCCGGTGACGGTGATCGAACCGCCCGTCCCCGCCTGGGACTTGGACAGCCGGACCACCGGCCGGTCCGCCGCGACCGCGACCGGGCCGGACAGGTCCGCCGCCACCGCGACCGGTTCGGACAGGTCCGCCGCCACCGCGACCGGTTCGGACGGGTCCGCCGCGACCGGGCCGGGCAGGGGCGTCAGGACGAGCACGAGGGCGGTCAGCAGCGTCCACATCCGCACCTTCACCTGACCGCTCCCGTCGACTCGGCCTGTGTGCGCCCTGCTGCGGACGCCTCGCCGTCCCGCCCGTACCGCCGGCGCCGTCGTACGGCGAAGGCGGCGCCGAGGACACCGGCGCCGCCTCAGCGGCGCACCGCCGTCCGGTGCCTGCGGCTCAGCCACAGCGTGCCGGCCGCGCCCGCGAGCAGGACGGTGCCGCCGAGCGTGCCGAGGGCGACGGCGGAGTCCTCGGGGCCGGTCTGCGGGAGCTCGGCCCCGGAGGCGGACCCGGAGCCGTCGGACCCGGAGGCGGAGCCGGAGCCGGTCTGCTTCTGGCCGGTGGGTGACCCGCCGCCGCCCGCCGCCGTGACGTCGAGGGTCAGCGAGGGCCTGGGGTTGTTCCCCGGAGTGCACGTCGTGGTCGTACCGAGTGCCTCGATGGTGAGCACGCCCGCGGTGAAGGTGACCTTGCCGGTCTTCCTCGGGGTGTACGTGCCCGACAGGTCGGTGATCCGGATGGGGGTGTTGGCGGGGATCGCGGCCGGGTTGGCGGGGCCCTTCATCGCCACCGTGCCGCTGTCGGCGCCGCCCAGCCTGATGACGGCACTGGGGTTCATGGCGCCCTTGCCCAGCTCCACGGGGCTGGAGGAGACGCCCTTCCGGAAGGACATCGTCAGCTTGTAGCCGCTGCCGCTCCTGACGCTCTTGATGTCGATGGGCGAGACGGCGCTCTTGTCACCGATCGGCGTCTTGCACTGGTAATTGACGTCCACCACGTCGGCCTGGGCGGCGGGGGCGGCCATCAGCACCGCCGAGCCGGCCAGGGCCGCGGTGAACGCGAGCGCGGCGGTCCGTTTCTGGTACGTCCGGTAGGACACCTCGAGTCCCCTCGTCGCCGGATTTACTGACGGCACATCAGATTGGGCGCTCAAAGTACGCCCGGGACCTTGCGGAGGGAAGACACAGTGCGCCCCGGATCCAGGGAGATCCGAGGCGCGAGAAACGGTACGGGAGGGGAACCGCGAACCGCGGGTAACGCGAGGTGGGAACGGCGGACGCGTACGGGTCGGTCGGCGGACCCGCTCTCGCGGGCGGCTTCGCGACGAGCGGAGACCTACGCCGGTGCGCCCAGCTCCGCCCACACGGTCTTGCCCTCGACGCCGGGGTGCCGGACGACCCCCCAGTCCAGACACAGCCGCTGCACGATGAACATGCCGTGCCCGCCGGGACGTCCCGCGCGGTGCGGCGTACGCGGGGCGGGCTGGCCCGCGCCACGGTCGGAGACCTCGATGCGCAGCACCTTGTTGTCACAGGCGATCAGGAGCTGGTCCGGCCCCTCGGCGTGCAGGCAGGCGTTGGTCACCAGCTCGGAGACGACCAGCAGGACGTCTTCGGCAGCGGCCCGCCACTCGGCACCGTCGGCCGGCAGCCAGCCCCAGGCGTACAGCGCCTGACGTGCGAAATCGCGGGCGAGCGGCACGACGCCGCTCTCGCCCTCGAAATCCAGCCTGCGGGCCCCACCGCCTGCGGAGGGCACGGCCGCGCCCGGTTCGGACGCCCCGGAAGCGCCGCCTGTGCCCGACTCCGGGCCGCGGTCGCCCGGCGGGTAAGGCCGGGTGGTGCTCATCAGCGCTTCACCTCACCGATTCACCAGTTCATGATTCGAGACTCAGTACATTTGGATCTACGGCGCGGGCGCCGGTTGAGCTGCCGAGCTGTGCGGTGCCGACTCGTTCAGGATGTCTCCTGCCCGAGTGAACCGTTGGAACACCCATTTATTTCGACAAGGAACGTGTGACCCGGACAACGCGCCGGTCACACGGGGCTCCCTGAGGCATGGGGTGGGCGAGGGCACGGCCCGCCTACTCGGCCAGTGCCGCGTCCAGCGTCTCGTGGACGGTGAAGACGGCCTCCGCCCCGGTGATCTCGAACACCCTGGCCACCACCGGCAGCATGCCCGCCAGATGGACCCCGCCGCCCGCCTCCTCGGCCTTCAGCCGAGCGCCGAGCAGCACGTTGAGCCCGGTGGAGTCGCAGAACTCCAGGCGTGAGCAGTCCACCACCAGCCGGGCGAAGCCCTTGGCGAGGCACTCCTCGAGTGGCTCGCGCAACAGATCGGCGGTGTGGTGATCCAATTCGCCAGCCGGGGTCACGACAGCGCTCGTGCCCTCTTCCCGCACTTCGACAAGAAGCCGGCCCGACTGTGCGCTGCCGACCGTCCCGCGGTCCATGCCGTCTCTCTCCCGACCGTCGTTGCTGTTGACCGATGCTCACGAACCCTACGCCCTCCCCGCGCACCTTGGCACCCGAACAACCCCGCCAAAATGGACATTTCGCAAGGAAAGGCACTTGCGGTGGTGTCCCGAAACCGGGTAGGGCTATGAGGGACACCCAATCGACACGGCCGGCTTTGGAGGCGCCGCACACCGCAGTGCACGTACAGGCATCGGCGGCCATATGCCGAGAACGATGGAGGACATCATGTCACCCCGGCTCGACGCCTCGCATACCCAGACGGCGACGTCGACACTCCCCCCGGACAGTCCCGAGGGCTCGCCTTCCGCCGCCTCCCCGCCGGAGGCCGACGGGCTCGCCGGCCTTCCGGAGATCCCTCCGTACGCAGAGGTGGGGCCGGTTGACGCACGGGCCCTGTCCAAGACCCTCTTCGAGCGGCTGGAGTCCCTCGAGGAAGGCACGTACGAGTACTCGTACGTGCGCAACACCCTGGTCGAACTCAATCTCGCCCTGGTCAAGTTCGCCGCCTCACGGTTCCGCTCCCGCAGTGAGCCGATGGAGGACATCATCCAGGTCGGCACCATCGGCCTGATCAAGGCGATCGACCGCTTCGAACTGAGTCGTGGCGTCGAGTTCCCGACTTTCGCGATGCCAACCATCGTCGGGGAGATCAAGCGGTTCTTCCGTGACACCAGCTGGTCCGTGCGCGTTCCGCGCCGGCTCCAGGAACTCCGCCTCGACCTGGCCAAGGCGGGCGACGAACTCGCCCAGCAGCTCGATCGCGCCCCGACGGTGGGCGAGCTGGCCGAGCGCCTCGGCATCACCAAGGACGAGGTCGTCGAGGGCATGGCCGCCTCGAACGCCTACACCGCCAGCTCGCTGGACGCGCAGCCCGAGGAGGACGACTCCGAGGGTGCGCTCGCGGACCGCCTCGGCTACGAGGACCACGGGCTCGAGGGCATCGAGTACGTGGAGTCCCTGAAGCCGCTGATCGCCGAACTGTCCTCCCGGGACCGGAAGATCCTGTCCCTGCGCTTCGTCGCCGGCCTGACCCAGTCGGAGATCGGCGAGGAACTCGGTATCTCCCAGATGCACGTCTCCCGGCTGCTGTCGCGGACCCTGGTCCGGCTGCGGAAGGGCCTGACGGTCGAGGAGTGAGTGCCCGACGTCGTCGGCCGCGCCCGGCTCCCTGCCGACGGGAGCCGGGCGCGGCCGTGTGTCGTCCCCCGGACGTCGTCTGCCCTCTCCCGAACGTCGTCTGCCGTCCCGCCGTCCCGCCGTCCGCCGCCCGCCGCCCGCCGCCCGCCGCCCGCCGCCCGCCGCCCGCCGCCCGCCGTGACAAGAATCACGCCGGGGCGGGCCCCGGGTCAGACCGTGCGGACTCCGCGCCGCCACACCTGCGACACCAGCGGGACCCCCGGACGGTAGGCGAGGTGGACATGGCTCGGCGCGTCGAGCACCGCCAGGTCGGCGTACGCGCCCGGCGCGAGGCGGCCGACGTCGTCCCGTCGCAGGGCCCTGGCGCCGCCCGCCGTGGCCGACCAGAGGGCCTCGTCCGGGGTCATCCCCATGTCCCGTACGGCGAGGGCGATGCAGAACGGCACCGAGGACGTGAAGGACGAGCCCGGATTGCAGTCCGTGGACAGGGCGACCGTCGCTCCCGCGTCCAGCAGACGGCGGGCGTCCGGCCACTGCGCGCGGGTGGAGAACTCGGCGCCGGGCAGCAGCGTGGCCACGGTCGCGCTGTTGGCCAGGGCGTCGACGTCGTCGTCCGTGAGGTGCGTGCAGTGGTCCGCGGACGCCGCGTCGAGCTCCACGGCGAGCTGGACTCCGGGGCCGTACGTCAGCTGGTTGGCGTGGATGCGGGGATGCAGGCCCTTCGCCCGGCCCGCGGTGAGGATCGCGCGGGCCTGGTCGCCGTCGAAGGCGCCCTTCTCGCAGAAGACGTCGATCCAGCGGGCGTGCGGCGCGCAGGCGTCGAGCATCTCTCCGGTGACGAGGGCCACGTACCCGGCGGGGTCGTCGGCGTGGTCCGGCGGGACGATGTGCGCGCCGAGGTAGGTGACCTCGTCGGTGTGGCGGGCGGCGAGGCGCAGGGCACGGGACTCGTCCTCGACGGTGAGGCCGTAGCCGGACTTGGTCTCGAAGGTGGTGGTGCCCTGGCGGAGCGCCTCGTGCAGGTGCCGGGTGAGGTTGCGCTCCAGGTCCTCGTCGCTCGCGGCCCGGGTCGCCGCGACCGTCGTGCGGATGCCGCCCGCGCTGTACGCCCGGCCGGACATGCGGGCGTTGAACTCCTCGGTGCGGTCGCCCGCGAAGACGAGGTGCGAGTGGGAGTCCACGAAGCCCGGGATCACCGCCCGGCCCCCGGCCCCGACCCGATTGTCAGTGGCGGGTGCTTGTCTTGACTCACCGATCCACGCGATGCGGTCGCCTTCGATGACGACGGCCGCGTCCTGGATCAGACCGAGCGGGGATCCGTCGCCGAGGGAGGGATCGTTGGTGACCAGACGGGCGATGTCGGTGATGACGGTCGTGCTGCTCATGGTGTCCTCGTGGGCCTTGTCGGCCGGGTCGGCGGCGGTGGCCGCGGTGTCGGCTGCGGTGGCCGGGCGGCCGGCGGAAGTGGCGGGGGTCAGGCGCGCAGGGCGTCGACGGCCGTGGCGAGCGCCGCGGGCACGTCGGGTACGAGGGTGTGCGCCCCGTCCCGCACGACCTGCCGGCCGGCCACGACCGTGTGGCGTACGTCGGCCGCCGTCCCCGCGAATACGGCGGTCTCGGCGCCGAGCCGCGGCAGCGGTCCCGCGGTTCTGACCGAGTCGAGCGCGATCGTCGTGAAGTCGGCGAGCGCGCCGGCCTCCAGGGTGCCCGCCTCGTCCCAGCCGAGGGCCGCGTGACCGTCCGCGGAGGCGGCCCGCAGCAGCGCGGCGGCCGTCCAGTGGCCGCGGGTGCGGGTGCGCAGCCGTTCGTTCAGCTCCAGGGCGCGGGCCTCTTCGAGCAGGTCGATCACGGCGTGGCTGTCGGAGCCGAGCGACAGGGGCGAGCCGGCCTGCTGGAGGGCGACGGCGGGGCCGATGCCGTCGGCGAGGTCCCGCTCGGTCGTCGGGCACATGCAGGTGCCGGTTCCCGAGCCGCCGAGCAGGGCGATGTCCTCGTCCGTGAGGTGCGTGCTGTGGACGCCGGTCGTGCGGGGGCCGAGGACTCCGTGGTCGGCGAGCAGCCGGGTGGGCGTGCAGCCGTGGACTTCCCGGCAGGCGTCGTTCTCCGCCGTCTGCTCGGACAGGTGCACGTGCAGCGGGGCCCGCCGCTCCCCCGCCCAGCGGGCCACGGTCGTCAACTGCGCGGCGGGCACCGCCCGTACGGAGTGGATCGCCGCTCCGATCCGTGCGTGTTCCCGGTCCTTGAGAACCGCACAGCGTTCCGCCCAGGCCTCGGCCGTGCCGTCGGAGAAGCGCAGCTGGTGGCGGTTCGGGGGCTGCCCGAAGCCGGCCGACAGGTACGCGGTGTCGAGGAGGGTGATGCGGATGCCCGCGTCGCCCGCGGCGGCGACGAGCGCCTCGCCCATGGCGTTGGGGTCGGCGTAGGGGGTGCCGCCGGGGGCGTGGTGGACGTAGTGGAACTCGCCGACGGCCGTGATCCCGGCGAGCGCCATCTCGGCGTACACGGCGCGGGCGAGGGCGTGGTAGGTGTCCGGGGTCAGCCGGTCGGCGACGGAGTACATGACCTCGCGCCAGGTCCAGAAGGTGCCGGAGCCGACCTGGACGGTGCCGCGCAGTGCCCGGTGGAAGGCGTGCGAGTGCGCGTTCGCGAGGCCGGGCAGGGTGAGGCCGCGGAGGATCTGGGCGCCCGGCGGCGGGGCCGCGGTGTCCGTGCGGACGGCGGTGATCCGTCCGTCGGCGACCTCGACGGCGACGCCCGGCTCGACGTGGGTGTCGAGCCAGGCGTGCTCCAGCCAGTACGTCTGCGTCACCTGCGGGCCAGCCCTTCGAGTACGTCGGCGAGTGCGGTCACCCCGGCCTCGCAGTCGTCCTCGGCGGCCTGCTCGGCCGGGGAGTGCGAGACACCGGTGGGGTTGCGCACGAACAGCATGGCGGTCGGGATCCTCCCGGAGAGGATTCCGGCGTCGTGTCCCGCGCCGGTCCCCAGCACGGGGACCCGGATGCCCGCGTCCCGGTCCTTGCCCAGGATGCGGGCGAGCTCGTCCCGCAGGGCGTGCTCGAACTCGACGACGGGCGTGAAGGACTCGCGGACGACGTCGAGTGCGATGCCGTGCGCCTGCGCGTACTCCCGGGCGGCCTTCTCGACGCCGGTGACGACGGTGTCGAGGGCCGACTGGTCGGCGGCGCGGGAGTCGAGCCAGCCGCGGACGAGGGACGGGATGGCGTTCACGCCGTTCGGTTCGACGGCGATCTTGCCGAACGTGGCGACGGCGCCCGCGAGTTCGGCCTCGCGGCGGGCCGCGAGCACGGTCTGCGCGTACGGCAGCATGGGGTCCCGGCGGTCGGCCAGGCGGGTGGTGCCCGCGTGGTTGGCCTCGCCCCGGAAGTCGAAGCGCCAGCGGCCGTGCGGCCAGATGGCGCTTGCGATGCCCACCCGGTCGCCGCTCAGGTCGAGGGCGCGTCCCTGCTCGACGTGCAGTTCGACGAAGGCACCGATGCCGGCGAGCCGCTCCGGGTCCGGGCCGATGGCGTCCGGGTCGTACCCGGCCCGCTCCATGGCCCGCGGCAGGGTGACGCCGTCCGCGTCGGTGAGCCGGTGCGCCTGCTCGACGGTGAGCTCGCCGGCGGTGAGCCGGGACCCGACGCAGGCGAGTCCGAAGCGGGCGCCCTCCTCGTCACCGAAGTTGACGACGGCGAGCGGCTTGGCGAGTTCCGTGCCCCGGTTGCGGAGTTCGTCCAGGGCCGCGAAGGAGGAGACGACTCCGAGGGGCCCGTCGAAGGCGCCGCCGTCGGGCACCGAGTCCAGGTGCGAGCCGGTGACGACGGCGTCGCCCGCGGCGGGGTCGCCGAGCCACGCCCACTGGTTGCCGTTGCGGTCCCGCTCGTAGGTCAGTCCGCGCGCCTCGGCCTGGGCGCGGAACCAGGCGCGGCAGTCGGTGTCGGCCCCGGTCCAGGCGAAGCGGCGGTAGCCGCCGGAGGCGGAGCTGCGGCCGATCGGCAGCAGCTCCGCCCACATGCTGTGGAAGGTCACGCCAGGTCACCCTCACGCATCGGGACCCGCACACCGCGCTCGTCGGCCACGGTCTCCGCGATGTCGTACCCGGCGTCCACGTGCCGGACGACGCCCATGCCGGGGTCGTTGGTGAGGACGCGGCGGATCTTCTCGCCGGCGAGCTTGGTGCCGTCGGCGACGGAGACCTGTCCGGCGTGGATGGAGCGGCCCATGCCGACGCCGCCGCCGTGGTGGATGGAGACCCAGGAGGCGCCGGACGCCACGTTCACCATGGCGTTCAGCAGCGGCCAGTCGGCGATCGCGTCGGAGCCGTCGAGCATGGCCTCGGTCTCGCGGTAGGGGGAGGCGACGGAACCGCAGTCGAGGTGGTCGCGGCCGATGGCGAGCGGGGCGGCCAGTTCGCCGGAGGCCACCATGTCGTTGAAGCGCTCGCCGGCCCGGTCGCGCTCGCCGTAGCCGAGCCAGCAGATGCGGGCGGGCAGGCCCTGGAAGTGGACGCGCTCGCCGGCCAGCTTGATCCAGCGGTGCAGCGACTCGTTCTCCGGGAACAGTTCGAGCATCGCCTTGTCGGTCTTGGCGATGTCGGACGCCTCGCCGGACAGGGCGGCCCAGCGGAAGGGGCCCTTGCCCTCGCAGAACAGGGGGCGGATGTAGGCGGGCACGAATCCGGGGAAGGCGAACGCGCGGTCGTACCCGGCGAGGCGGGCCTCGCCGCGGATGGAGTTGCCGTAGTCGAAGACCTCGGCACCGGCGTCCATGAAGCCGACCATGGCCTCGACGTGCCGGGCCATGGACTCGCGGGCGCGGGTGGTGAAGCCGGCCGGGTCCTTTGCCGCGTACGCGGCCATGTCGTCGAAGTCGACGCCGGCCGGGAGGTAGGACAGCGGGTCGTGGGCCGAGGTCTGGTCGGTGACGATGTCGACGGGCGCGCCCTCGGCGAGCATGCGGGGCAGCAGGTCGGCCGCGTTGCCGAGCAGGCCGATGGACAGGGGGCGGCGGGCGTCGCGGGCCTCGGTGGCCAGCTGGAGTGCGTGCTCCAGGGAGTCGGCCCGCACGTCCAGATAGCGGTGCTCGATGCGGCGCTCGATGGCGCGGGGGTCGCAGTCGATGCAGATGGCGACGCCGTCGTTCATCGTGACGGCGAGCGGCTGGGCGCCGCCCATGCCGCCGAGTCCGGCGGTGAGGGTGATCGTGCCCGCCAGGGTGCCGCCGAACTTCTTCGCGGCCACGGCGGCGAAGGTCTCGTAGGTGCCCTGGAGGATGCCCTGGGTGCCGATGTAGATCCACGAACCGGCCGTCATCTGCCCGTACATGGTCAGGCCGAGCTGTTCCAGACGGCGGAACTCCTCCCAGTTCGCCCAGTCGCCGACCAGGTTGGAGTTGGCGATCAGGACGCGCGGGGCCCACTCGTGGGTCTGCATGACGCCGACGGGGCGGCCGGACTGGACGAGCATCGTCTCGTCCTGCTTCAGGGTCCGCAGCGTGCGCACCATGGCGTCGAAGGAGCGCCAGTCGCGGGCGGCCTTGCCGGTGCCGCCGTAGACGACGAGCTTGTCGGGGTGCTCGGCGACCTCGGGGTCGAGGTTGTTCTGCAGCATCCGCAGTGCGGCTTCCTGCTGCCATCCCAGGGCGCTCAGTTCCGTACCGCGCGGTGATCGAACGGGGCGTGGTCCTGACATGGTCTGCCTCCTGGTGGGCTGCTGCACGCGGCTGCGGCATGCGGATTGTTGCACTCGTTATTCACATCCTGGACTCATGAATAGGGCTAGTCAATACGCTCGTACGTCAGCGCGGGCGCGCCGTCGGTGTTTGGCTGGGAGGCATGGGCGCGCACAGGGACACCGCGGAAGATCCGGCGGGCGACAGGGCGGGCGGGGCCGCACTCCCCCGGGCCGGTGTGCCGGACGGGCCGGACGCGGACCGGGTCGCGCGGCGCCACGCAGCCGTGCGGGCCGCCGTGGAGCAGGGACTCCTCGGGCCCGCCGCCCCGCTCGCGGCACTCCTCGACGTCACCGGGATCCGGGACTCCGCGCGAGCGCTGCGGGCCGCCTTCGACGCGGTGACCCCTCCCGGCACCCCGGTGCTGCACGCCTTCGCGGTGAAGGCGTGCCCGCTCGTGCCGGTGCTGCGGCTGCTGCACGAGGCGGGCATCGGCGCCGAGGTGGCGAGCCCGGGAGAGCTCGCGCTCGCCCGCGCCGCCGGGGTGCCGCCGGACCGCACCGTCCTGGACTCCCCCGCCAAGACGGCGGCCGAGCTGCGGGAGGCACTGGCCCTCGGCATCGCCGTCAACGCCGACAACCCGCAGGAGCTGGCGCGCATCGACGGCCTGGTGTGCTCCACCGTCACCCGCTCACCCCTTGGACTCCGGGTGAACCCCCAGATCGGCGGGGGTTCGATCGAGGCGCTGTCTACCGCGACGGCCACCTCCAAGTTCGGCGTCGCGCTGCGGGACGAAGGGGCCCGCGCCTGGATCGTCCGGGCGTACCTGGACCGGCCCTGGCTGACGCGCCTGCACGCGCACTCCGGATCGCAGGGCGTCCCGCTCTCGCTGATGGCCCGGGGCGTGGCCGAGACGTACGCGCTCGCCGAGGAGATCAACGGGCGGGCCGGACGCCGGCAGATCGACACCCTCGACATCGGCGGCGGACTGCCGGTGAACTTCGGCTCGGACGTCACGACGCCGACGTACGCGCAGTACGCGCGGCTGCTCGCCGAGGCCGTCCCCGGCCTGTTCGCCGGGCGCTACGGACTGGTCACCGAGTTCGGGCGGTCGCTGCTCGCCAAGCACGGCACGGTGCTCGCGCGGGTCGAGTACACGAAGAGCGCCGGGGGCAGGTCCGTCGCGGTCACCCACGCCGGGGTGCAGATCGCGGTTCGCACGGTCTACGCGCCCGCCTCCTGGCCGCTGCGGATCGCCGCTCATGACGCGGAGGGGCGGCCCAAGTCCGGGCCCGACGTGGTGCAGGACATCGCGGGTCCCGCCTGTTTCGCGGGCGACCTGCTCGCCGAGGGGCGCCCGCTGCCACGGCTCGAACCGGGCGATCACGCCGCGGTGCTGGACACCGGCGCCTACTGCTTCGCCCACCACTACGCGTACAACTCCCTGGCGCGTCCGGGAATCCACGGCTTCGCGCCCGACGGGAACGGCGGGGTGCGCTTCGCGGTCGTACGGGAGCCGCAGACGCCCGCCGAGATCGTCGCGGAGTCGGGCGGGGCCCACACCTCGGCGCTCACCGCGCTCTAGCCGACCTGCGACCACCGACCAGCCGCCTCCGACCGGCGACCACCGACCAGCTACGTCCGACCGGCGACCGGCTACGTCCGACCGGCGACCGGCGACCGGCGACCGTGCGGGAGAGCAGCTCAGCCCCCTCCCCGCACCCTTTCGGGCCATGGTCAACTTGCCGCCGAATGAGGCCAGTTGACCTACCTTAGTCATTCCGCGCATGTTCCACTGGAAAATGCCGGAACCCTCACCCGTAGCGCACACGTTGCGTAGCCTCGGCGTCACTCATCCGACCCGAAGGGGAGGGGACACGGGGTGCCAGGGATCGACGAGTGCCTGTTGGAAGCCATGCGACTGCCCGGTGCGCGAGGCGCCGCGGTGGTCGACTGGACCAGTGGTCTGGCGCTGGGCACCGTCGGGGACGCACCGGGTGGCGACCACGAGACGACCGCTGCGGAGGCTGCCGAACTGGCCCGGCTCGCCGCGGAACACCACGCGTTCGCCCCGGCCGACGGCTCCGACTGGTCCGAGGCGGAGCCACCGGTCGAGGACCTGATCATCAGCAACCGCGACAGCTACCACGTCCTGCGGTTCGTGCGGACGACGTTCGACAGCAGCGTCGTCCTGCACCTGTGGCTGGGCCGCGAGGAGGGCAACCTCGCGCTCGCCCGGATCAGACTCGGCGAGATGGCCGGACGGCTGGTGCTGGGATGACCACGGCAGGAACACCCACCGCACCCACCGCACCGCCGCTCCCCGTCCGGGACGCCGGGCCGGAGTCCCGTGACCGGGACCGGGACCGGCACCCCGGCCCGGCCGGCGCCCTGTCACCCATGCTCAGCCGGCTCGCCGAGGAACGGGCGACCGGTGTCCTCATGCGCGAGTGCGGAACGCTCTACCTCTGCGACGGGCAGGTGGTGCACGCCGAGAGCCCGGCGACCCCGGGTCTCGACGTGCTGCTCACCGTCCCCGGCGCCCTGCACACCGACGTCTGGCACCGGGCCGTCTCCGAGGCCGGGGCCCGGCGCCGGGTGGGACGGTTCCTGGTCGACAGCGGCCGGATAGCCGAGGGCGCGCTGGAGCTGTGCCACCTCGGGGCGCTGTACGACGCCGCGTACTTCGTGCTCGGCCCGAGCAGCGCCCCCGCCCGCTTCCGGTACGGGGCGGCGCACTGGCTCGGCGCCCTGCGCCCGGTCCCGGTGGCCGCGCTGGAGCGCGAGACGCTGCGCCGCCGCGAACTGCTGCACCGCATCTGGCCCGACCCCGCGACGGACACGGCACCCCTCGTCCGCTGCTGGGGCGCCGGGTCCTCGCTCACCCCGCGCCGGCGTGCCGTGCTCGGCCGGGTGAACGGCGTACGCACCGCTGCGGACATCTCGCTCGCCCTGGGCCGGCCCGCGTTCCACACCCTGGTCGACCTGCGCCGGCTGGCGGCCGACGGAGCCGTGGCGACGGTACGCGCCCCGGAGCGGGCACCGTCCGCCGCCGTGGCCGCCGTGCTCGACCGGACGTCCGACGACCCGGACGTCGCCCTGCTGCGCCGGCTCAGAGACGCCCTGGAGGCCCTGTGATCCGCGCGCTCCGACAGCGTGCCGAAATCCGACAGCGTGCCGAAAGGAGACTGCTGATGGCCGCGGAGGCCGAAGTCCTCGACGAGATCCATCGGCTGAGGGCACGAGTGCCCCAGGTGACCGGCGCGCTCGCGGCCAGCGTCGACGGCCTCGTGCTCGCTCACGACACCCCGGGAGTCGAACCGGAGGGCGTGGCCGCGCTCACCGCGGCGGCACTGGGCGTCGCCCTGCGGCTGACGGACGCCACCGGCCAGGGCGACTTCCGCGAACTGCTCGTCCGCGGTGTGTACGGCTATGTGGCGACGTACGCCGCCGGCACCTCCGCCGTGCTGACACTGCTGGCCCAGGACCGGGTCAACGTCGGCCGGCTGCACCTGGAGGGGCGGCGCGCCGGGACGCGGATCGGCGAGCTCGTGGACGCAGCGACGGCGCGCGGCGAGCCGGCCGCCCCCGCCCGGGCCCCCGCGAAGCCCGCCGCCCGGCCCGTCGTCCCGCGCACCCGGACGCCGCGCGCCCCGGCGCTCACCGACCCGCCTGCGGCCCGGGCGCCCGCCGAGCAGGCCCTGCCGGTCAGGACCCCGACCACCAAGACCCCGACCACCACCGAAAGCTGAAGGGAAGCGCAGCACCATGGCCAACACGGACACCGCACTGAAAGAGGCGCTCGCCTCCATCGAAGGCGCCACCGGCGCCGCCCTCGTCGACTACACCACCGGTATGGCGCTGGGCACGATCGGCGGCAGCAAGGGGTTCGACCTCACCGTCGCCGCGGCCGGGAACACCGATGTCGTCCGCGCCAAGCTCCGCACCATGGAGCACCTCGGCCTCAAGGGCGAGATCGAGGACATCCTGATCACCCTGAGCGACCAGTACCACCTGATCCGCCTGATGCAGGGACGCGGCGGCAACGGGCTCTTCCTGTATCTCGTCCTCGACTCCAAACGGTCCAACCTGGCGATGGCCCGCTACCAGTTGAAGAAGATCGAGACCGAGCTGGAGGTGTAGGGCGCCTGCGCCAGGGCTCCTGCACCAGGGCTCCTACACCAGAGCGTCGACGCGGCGGCGCGCCCCGCCCGGGGCCGCGTCGCCCGCGGCGATGCCCGTGCCGCGGTAGGACCTGACGGCCTTGCCCGCGGGCGCGCCGGCCCGCGGGCCGAGCCAGTCGACGCGCACCCACAGCAGGGCGTCGCCGTCCCGTTCGAGACGGCCGAGCCAGGCGGCCTTCAGCCGCAGGCCGGCGCCGGTCCCGGCCAGCAGCAGACCGCCCGCCGCGGGCACCGCGAACGAGCTGCCCAGCGCGGCGAGGAAGGCGAGCAGCAGCCACCAGCGGTGCCCCCGGCGCCAGTTGCGGACGGACACGGCCCGGTCCTGGAGCACGTCGTGCTTGCCCGCGCGGGCGGCGGAGCGGGACAGTTCCGCGTACCGCCCCCTGCGCACGTACGCCACCACGGCCGCCGCGACGACGAAGAGCACCGCCCCGGCCATGACCCCGATACGGCGGCCGGTCACTCCGGGCGGCAGCAGACCGACGCCCGCCGCCACGGCTCCCGCCCACCACAGCGGTGCGGCCCCGGCCCTCACGACGACCGCCACCCGAGCCAGCCCCTGCCCTCCGCGTGCCACGTCCCGCCTCCCGTCTCCCGTCCCGGCCTTTTTCGGAGGTGCAGACTAGCGAGTGAAGGTGAGACGAGTCTGAGAAACGCGAGTCCTTCCGGAGGACTTCCCGGGGCCTTTGCGGGGAGCCCCTACTCCACGAACAGCCCCCGTGCGGCGGCCCGCGCGTCGAACTCCTCCAGCCGCACCTGCGCGTCGGGCAGCCCGTCGCACATCGCCTCCAGCAGGACCCGGCCGAGGAGCATCGGGGCGCAGGCCGTGTCGAAGGCGAGGCCGGTGCCGACGGCGGCGGGCAGCAGCAGGTCCGACACCTTCGCGACCGGCGCGAACGCCGAGTCCGCGACGGTGACGACGGTCAGCCCGGCCGCCTTCGCGTACGCGAGCGAGTCCACCACCTCGCGCGGATGCCGCGGCAGCGCGAAGCACAGCAGCGCCGTGGCACCCGCGTGCACGGCGGCGTCGACCCGGTCGTGGAGCATGGTGCCGCCCTCGTGCAGCAGCCGCACGTCGGGGTGGACCTTCGCGGCGAAGTACGCGAAGCCGTACGCCTGGGAGGCGGCGGCCCGCAGACCGAGCACCGGCAGCGGCCGGGACGCGGCGAGCAGCCGGCCCGCGCGTTCCACCGGTCGCGGGTCGGCCAGCACCTCCGCAAGGTGTCTCAGGTTCTCGATCTCGGCCTCGACGGCCTGCTGGTACTCGTTGTACGAGGCGGTGTCGGCGACCGGTTCCGCGGGGGCGACCTCCCGCAGGTGCCTGCGCAGCGCGGGATAGCCGTCGAAGCCGAGCGCGACCGCGAAGCGGGTGACGGACGGCTGGCTGACGCCGGCGAGTTCGGCGAGTTCGACGCTCGACAGGAACGGCACGTCCGCGGCGCGCCGCACCATACTGTGCGCGATGCGCCGCTGGGTCGGTGTCAGCCGGTGCCCCTCGAAGAGCGCCTGCAGCCGCGCGGCAGGGCTGTCGGTCACGCCCATGACGTGGTCCCCCTCCAATGTCCGTGAACCGGTCGAGCGGTGCGGCCGACGGCTCCTCGACGCCACGGGAGAGTACAGCGTGGCCGGGCGGGGGCCTATGCAGACGGTAAGAACTCTGCATGACGATATACAGGCCGGGCAAGCGGCGCCCTGTGAGCCCGTCGTCCGGTGCGGGGGTGGAGCACAGCGCGGAAAGGGGGGCTAACCCCAGTGCCGCGGCGATGTCCGCTGCCTAGCGTGGACGTCATGACGGGTATGGACGCCGGCGAAGCCGACCTCAAGAAGGAACTCGACGCCACGCTGCGGGCGCGCAGGGAACTGGGCGAGGAGTACGAGCCGGCTCTCGTCGACTCGTTCCTGGAGAAGATCGAGCAGCGCCTCGACGGGACGGTCGAGCGCCGGGTGCGCCGACACCTCGCGGAACAGCAGATGGTGGTGGCCCGGGGCACCCGCTCACCGCAGTCGCCGGACTCCTGGGGCGAGCGCTTCGGGTTCGGGATCGTCTCGCTCGTGCTGGCGGTCCCGCTGTCCGGCATCGGCGGCGGTGTCGCGCATCTGCCGGGCCTGATGGTCGCCTGGGCGGGCATCGTGGGCGTCAACGCGGTGCAGGTCCTGCGCCACAGGCTGCCGGTGCGCCGGGACCCGGACAAGCCGTCCTCGGAGTGGGAGGACTGAGCCCCGCGGGTCTTCCCGGGGATCTTCCGCGGATCTTTCCGCGCACAGGACTGTGCGCGGGGACCGCCGCACCCCCGTTGCCGGGGGGCGGGACGACGGCGGTCCCCGCGAGGGACGCGGGCCGGGTCAGGGCCGGGCTTGCGCGTCCGTGGCGTCCATGGAGGCCCGGGAGCCGCTCCGGTTGTCCTTGACGCCGTTCCGGTGCCGGCCCGGGCGGGGAACCTTCCCCCGTGCGTAGCGCCTTGGAGGTGTTTCCTTCGCCCTTGCCGACATCCACCAATGTGCCGGACCCGTGTTAAGCGGGTGCTGCGCGAACGTGTCGCGCTCGTACCACTTCCGCGAAGTTCCCCGCCCGGACAGCCGGAAGATTTCCTCCCAACAGGGCACTTCAGGCGATTTCCGGTGCTCCGCGCGGGGCTCTACGCGCGGAGCCCCTACTGCCTGGTGCCGCCCTTGGCGAGGAAGGACAGCAGGTCCTGGCGGCTGACGACCCCGGTCGGCTTGCCCTCGACCAGCACGATCGCGGCGTCGGCGGTGCCGAGCACGGACATCAGGTCCCCGACCGGCTCGCCCGAGCCGACCTGCGGCAGCGGCGCCGACATGTGCTTCTCCAGCGGGTCCTCCAGCGAGGCCTGCTTGGTGAACAGGGCGTCCAGCAGCTCCCGTTCGACCACGGAGCCCACGACCTCGGCCGCCATGACGTCCGGGTGGCCCGCGCCGGGCTTCACGATCGGCATCTGCGAGACGCCGTACTCGCGCAGCACCTCGATGGCCTCGCCGACCGTCTCGTCCGGGTGCATGTGGACGAGCGAGGGGATGGAACCGCCGGCCTTGTCGCTGAGCACGTCGGCGACGCGGGCGCTCGGCCCCGAGTCCTCGAGGAAGCCGTAGTCGGCCATCCACTCGTCGTTGAAGATCTTGCTGAGGTATCCGCGTCCGCTGTCCGGCAGCAGCACCACCACGACGTCGTCCGGGCCGAGCCGCTCGGCGACGCGCAGCGCGGCGACGACGGCCATCCCGCAGGAGCCGCCGACCAGCAGCCCCTCCTCCTTGGCCAGGCGGCGGGTCATCTGGAAGGAGTCCTTGTCGGACACGGCGACGATCTCGTCGGCGACGGTCCGGTCGTACGCGGTCGGCCAGAAGTCCTCGCCCACGCCCTCGACGAGGTACGGCCGTCCCGACCCGCCGGAGTACACGGACCCCTCGGGGTCGGCGCCCACGACCCGGACCCGCCCTTCACTGACGTCCTTCAGGTACCGGCCGGTCCCGGAGATGGTGCCGCCCGTGCCCACGCCCGTCACGAAGTGGGTGATCCGCCCCTCCGTCTGCTCCCACAGCTCGGGGCCGGTGGAGTGATAGTGCGAGAGCGGGTTGTGCGGGTTCGAGTACTGGTCGGGCTTCCAGGCACCGGGCGTCTCCCGGACGAGCCGGTCGGAGACGTTGTAGTACGAGTCGGGGTGCTCCGGGTCCACGGCCGTCGGGCAGACGACGACCTCGGCGCCGTAGGCCCGCAACACGTTGATCTTGTCGGTGCTCACCTTGTCGGGGCACACGAAGATGCACTTGTACCCCTTCTGCTGCGCCACGATGGCGAGCCCGACACCAGTGTTTCCGCTGGTCGGCTCGACGATGGTGCCGCCGGGCTTGAGTGCGCCGCTCTCCTCCGCGGCCTCGATCATGCGCAGCGCGATGCGGTCCTTCACGGATCCGCCGGGGTTGAAGTACTCAACCTTGGCCAGGACCGTCGCCTGAATGCCCGCGGTCACGTTGTTGAGCCTCACCAGCGGGGTGTTGCCGACGAGACTGATCATCGAGTCGTGGAATTGCACCGTTGTCTCCGGAGCTGTGTATCTGAGGGATGGTCCTGTCAGCCTAAGGCCCCACGTGGGACCGGGGCGGAGAGTCGCCTCCGGAAGGTGCCGTACCCGCGGTTGAGATTGGCCGACCTGCTCCACGGGGCAAGCAGTGGGTGTACGGCTACGAGGAGGTGGCGGCTACGCATGTCGAGTCTGTCGAGGGCAAGGGTCGCCCGCCGCATCGCGGCGGGTGCGGCGTACGGCGGCGGCGGGATCGGTCTGGTGGGGGCGGCCGCGGTCGGCGTCGTGCTGGCCGAGGTGCGGCTGGCGAAGCGCCAGGTGGGGAACGGGAGCGCGTACGCGCCCCGGGCGGACGGACTGTACGGACACGCGTACGCCGGTGCCGACGAGCCGCCTCTGCGGCTGACCGTACTCGGTGACTCGACGGCCGCCGGCCAGGGCGTGCACCGCGCCCGGCAGACCCCGGGAGCCCTGCTGGCCGCCGGTCTCGCGGCGGTGGCCGAGCGTCCGGTCGAGCTCAGCAACGTGGCGCTGCCCGGAGCCCAGTCGGACGATCTGGACCGGCAGGTGGCGCTCACCCTCGCGGATCCCGCCCGGGTGCCCGACGTGTGCGTGATCATGATCGGTGCGAACGACGTGACGCACCGGATGCCGCCCACCCGCTCGGTCCGTCACCTCGCCTCGGCGGTACGGCGGCTGCGGACCGCGGGTGCGGAGGTGGTCGTCGGCACCTGCCCCGACCTGGGCACCATCGAGCCGGTCCAGCAGCCGCTGCGCTGGCTGGCCCGGCGTGTCTCGCGGCAGCTGGCGGCGGCCCAGACCATCGGCACGGTGGAGCAGGGCGGGCGCACGGTGTCGCTGGGCGACCTGCTGGGCCCCGAGTTCGAGGAGAACCCGCGGGAGCTGTTCGGCCCCGACAACTACCACCCCTCGGCGGAGGGCTACGCCACGGCGGCGATGGCGGTCCTTCCCACGGTCTGCGCCGCGCTCGGCCTGTGGCCGGCGGACGAGGAGCGGCCGGACGTCTCGCGCCGCGAGGGCTTCCTGCCGGTGGCGCGGGCCGCCGCGGAGGCGGCGTCCGAGCCGGGTACGGAGGTCACGGCCGCGATGCCCACGGGGCCGCGCGGTCCCTGGGCCCTCCTCAAGCGCCGCCGCCGCCGGCGCCTCCCCACCACGGACACGACAACGACCCCGGCCCCCCTCAACTAGCCCCGGGGGGCGACCCGAGGGCAAGCAGCCGAGGAGCGCCGATTCACCTCTCCGCTGCTTGCAGAGCGAAGCCCGCCCCCTGCCCCCCATCGCGCTGACGCGCTCGCCCTCAAACGCCGGACGGGCTGAAACTACGGCGGGCGGCGCGGGAGAAAATTCAGCCCCTCCGGCGCTTGAGGAGCGGGGTCCGGGGCAGAGCCCCGAGGCGGCACCTCCACCAGGGCGGGGCCGGGGGCGGAGCCCCGAGGCGGGCGCCCCCGCGAGCCGAACCGGTCAAGGCGCCCCCGCCAGAAAAAAGCAAGCGCTTAGAAAAGTGCGGCCTGAGTCACACCCCCACACCCGTGACCGGGCGGGTACGTACGGGTAACTTCCGAGACAGCCCTGCCCCACCCCCGCTCGCCCAATGGAGCCGTGATGCCAGAAGCCGTGATCGTCTCAGCCGCCCGCTCCCCGATCGGCCGCGCCTTCAAGGGCTCCCTGAAGGACGTACGCCCCGACGACCTGACCGCCACGATCATCGAGGCCGCCCTCGCCAAGGTCCCCGAGCTGGACCCGAGGGACATCGACGACCTGATGCTCGGCTGCGGTCTGCCCGGCGGCGAGCAGGGCCACAACATGGGCCGCATCGTCGCCGTGCAGATGGGCATGGACCACCTGCCGGGCTGCACCGTCACCCGCTACTGTTCCTCCTCGCTGCAGACCTCCCGCATGGCCCTGCACGCCATAAAGGCCGGCGAGGGCGACGTCTTCATCTCGGCCGGTGTCGAGATGGTGTCCCGCAGCACCAAGGGCAACAGCGACAGCCTCCCCGACACCCACAACCCGCTCTTCGCCGAGGCGGAGGCCCGCACCGCGGCCGTCGCGCAGAGCGAGGGCGCGTCCTGGCACGACCCGCGCGAGGACGGCGTACTGCCGGACGCGTACATCGCGATGGGCCAGACCGCCGAGAACCTGGCCCGCATCAAGGGCGTCACCCGCCAGGACATGGACGAGTTCGGCGTCCGCTCGCAGAACCTCGCCGAGGAAGCCATCAAGAACGGCTTCTGGGAGCGCGAGATCACCCCGGTCACGACGCCCGACGGCACGGTCGTCGCCAAGGACGACGGCCCCCGCGCCGGCGTCACCCTGGACGGCGTCCAGGGGCTGAAGCCGGTCTTCCGCCCCGACGGCCTGGTCACCGCCGCCAACTGCTGCCCCCTGAACGACGGCGCCGCCGCGCTCGTCATCATGAGCGACACGAAGGCCCGCGAGCTGGGCCTGACCCCGCTCGCCCGCATCGTGTCGACCGGCGTCACCGGGCTCTCCCCCGAGATCATGGGCCTCGGCCCGGTGGAGGCGTCGAAGCAGGCCCTCAAGCGCGCGGGGCTGACCGTCGACGACATCGACCTGTTCGAGATCAACGAGGCCTTCGCGGCCCAGGTGATCCCCTCCTACCGCGACCTGAACATCCCGCTGGAGAAGCTGAACGTGAACGGCGGCGCCATCGCCGTCGGCCACCCCTTCGGCATGACGGGCGCCCGCATCACGGGCACGCTCATCAACAGCCTCCAGTTCCACGACAAGCAGTTCGGCCTGGAGACCATGTGCGTGGGCGGCGGCCAGGGCATGGCGATGGTGATCGAGCGCCTCAGCTAGGCCTGTCCGACGCCGCCCGCTCCGCGCGGACGGATCCGTTGCGTCCGTCCCGCGCGGATCGGAACGCGTAATTCCATATCCGTCACGGCAGTTGGACACAGCGTGACAGGCCGGCCCGGAGCCCCCCGGAAACCCCGGGGCTCCGGGCCGATTCGTGACCCAATCTCCCCCAGGATGTGACCTATCTCGCTCCCGGAGGGCATTTTCGCAGGTCAGAGCCGTTCTGCCGGGAGACCCAAGGCCCAAGGTCCTGCCCCTTTCGTGACGTTACGCACTGACAGCCGGTCAGTCCACCCTTCAAGCTGTTGTAGGAAGTCGGGGGTCGACTTTGAACCGGGAGTACGTCAGTGAGCACCATGCCTCTAGCTCTGCTGCTCACCACGGCGGCATCAGCCGCCGTGGGCGTCGCCGTCCTGCGTGCCGTGCACGGGCTGCGCGGGCAGGTGCGGGCCCTGCACACCGAACTCGCCCAGAGCCGCGCCGAGGCCGTCCGCGGTCTGGTGCCCGCCGCCCGCCCGGCCGCCGACACCGAGGACATACGCGCCGCGGTCGCCGAGGCGCTCGCCGAGGAGCGGGAGCGGGAGCTGGCCGAGGCGCGCGCGTTCTGGGCCGCCCAGGAGGCGCGCGACGTCTCCGACGGGCCCATGCTGCTGGGCCTGCCCGACAGCGAGCTGTTCCTGCCGCGCCAGTCGGACTTCGCCGGTCTGGAGCACCTGGAGCCGGTCACCGAGCCGGGCCTCGACGTCGAGGAGTTCGCCGGGGAGTCCCCGGAACTGGCCGCGGCCCGCCGCCGCCATCCCTCGCACCCGGACTTCGTGCCGGTCCAGTCACCCGTCGTCAACGATCACGAGCGCACGGTGGCGTGTCTCGAGGAGCTCGCGGAGTCCCGCACCGAACTGGCCGACGTCCGCCCGGGCCCGCTGGGCACCCTCGACGTCTACGTCTTCGCGGACGGGACCACGCTGTGCATGACCCCGGGCCACCGCGAGACCGCGGAGCGCCTGGCCGCGGCCCTGCGCGCCGGCCGCACCCCGGTGCTGCTGGGCGGCTCCGGCGTCTCGGGCGCGTACGCCCTGACGTTCGAGTGCGGCGAGGAGAACGTCTACATCCTTGCGGACCGCGTCATAGCGTCCTTGTAGGCACCATCGCCGAAAGGCCATGCGTCGGAGCCGGCCCTCTGGGTCAGACTCCGGCGCGTTTCTGCGCCTCCTCGACGAGCGTCATCGCCTCCGCCAGCTCCGCCTCGTCCGTCAGGGCGAGCGCCAGGTCGTGCCCGGCCACGGTGATCTGGTCGGCGGCGGCGAACATGCCCACGTCCGGCATCTCCCGGGGCTCGGCGGCGGGATCCTCCAGCCGCTGCGCACGCCGGGCCAGCTCCCTGGCCACGCCCAGCGCCTCGGCCGCCGCACCCCGCTGCAGGCGGCTCTGCGGCGCGGCCCGCAACCGGTCGGCGAAGTGGTCCACGGCTCGGGTCAACGGCGTCGTATCAAGCACGCCGCGAGACTACGCGCCGCGGCGGGACTGTTGCCAACGCCCGGACGCTCAGGCACGGTGGCGTGAAGGACCGGCCTACATCCCAGCGTCCGGAGGCGCCGATGTCCCAGGTCTTCTCCGATGAGACCCACCGCAACCTGCTCGCCCGAATCCCGCACTGCACCGGTCGTGAGATCTCCGACTGGCTTCGCACCGTCGACGAAGGCCCCGCCCTCTTCCGCTTCGAGGAGAAGGTCAGCTGGCTCCGCGCGGAACACGATCTCGCGTACGGCCACGCCAAGGCGATCATTCACGAGTACGACCTGAGGAGGGCGGCGCGCAAACTGCTCTGAGCGCGCACCGGCGGAACGGCACCGCATACGGCGAAGGGCCCGCGAACCGGAGTTCGCGGGCCCTTCGGGTCCGCCGGCGGACCGGCGGCACGGCTTCGGAGGCCGTACCAGTCGCTACCAGTCGCTACTAGTCGCTGCTGCTGAAGATGGCGACCAGCCGCAGCATCTCGACGTAGATCCACACGAGGGTCATGGTCAGGCCGAACGCGGCCAGCCAGGCCTCCTCGCGGGGAGCGCCGTACGCGATGCCGTCCTCGATCTGCTTGAAGTCGAGGGTGAGGAAGAACGCGCCGAGGACGATCGCGATGATGCCGACGATCACGCCGAGCGGGCCCGTGCTGCGCAGTCCGCCGTCCTCGGCGACACCGAAGACGACCAGCAGCAGATTGACCGCCATGACCAGGACGAACGCGATGGCGATGGCCATGCCGATGCGCGCGTACCGCGCGGTCACCCGGATCCAGCCCGCCCGGTAGACGAGCAGGGTCGCGCCGGAGACCGCCATGGTGCCGAGCACCGCCTGGAAGGGCGCGCCCGACCACTGGCTGTTGTACATCTCGCTGATGACCCCGAGGAAGACGCCCTCGAAGGCGGCATAGCCGAGGATCAGCGCGGGCGAGGCCTTGCGCTTGAAGGACTGCACCATCGCCAGGACGAAGGCGACGAGCGCGGAGCCGATCGCCAGGCCGAAGCTGCTGCTCGTCACCGGCAGCAGCGCCCAGGCGAGGACGGCGCCGACGGCGACCGTGCCGAGCGTCATGGCCGAGCGCATGACGACGTCGTCCATCGTCATCCGGCCCGTGGAGACGGGCGCCTGCGGCGGCGCACCGTGCTGAAGGTCCTGCTGGGCGTACGGGTTCTGCGCGTAGGGGTTGCCGCCCTGCTGGGCGTACGGGTTGCCCTGCGTGCCGACAGCTGCTCCCCCGGCTTGCGGCGCGGTGTTGAAGCCCGCGTGGCCGTTGTCGCGGCTGAACCCCCGTCGCGAGAAGACCGGGTTGCTGCTCCTCATTTCACTCCTCCATGGCCACGGTGTGGGCCTTGGCTCAAGAGTAATAGGTAGGCAAAGGAAAGAACCTACTGCTTGGGGAGGATCTTTCCCTCGTCCTCGTGCGCAACACGCTACGCGGGCGGGTGATTCCCGGCGCGCCTGGACCGGTTCACTCGAACGGGAACCCGGTGTACGCCTCGGCCAGGTCCGTCTCGGCGGCCCGCGAGGCGGCGATCCGGCGCAGCCGGGCCAGCTGGATGCGGTCCTCGAAGGGCGGGGCGTCGGGGGCGCGGTGCAGCAGGGTCGTCATGTCGTAGGAGAACCGCTCGGCCTGCCAGACGCGGCGCAGGCAGGTCTCGGAGTACGCGTCGAGCCGTTCGGCCGATCCGGTGGCCCGCAGGTGGACCAGCGCGCGGGCGAAGGTGACGACGTCCCCGACCGCGAGGTTCAGCCCTTTCGCGCCGGTGGGGGGCACGATGTGCGCCGCGTCGCCGGCGAGGAACAGCCGGCCGTGCCGCATGGGCTCGTGGACGAAGCTGCGCATCGGGGTCACCGACTTCGCGGTGACGGGGCCCCGCTCCAGCCGCCAGTCGTCGTCGGTCTCCAGGCGCCGGTCGAGCTCGTCCCAGATGTCCTCGTCGCGCCAGCTCCCGGCGTCCGTGCCCTCGGGTACCTGGAGGTAGAGGCGGGAGACGGTGGGCGACCGCATGCTGAGCAGGGCGAAGCCGCGGTCGTGACGGGCGTACACGAGTTCGTCGTGCGAGGGGGGCACGTCGGCGAGGACGCCGAGCCAGCCGAAGGGGTAGGTCCGCTCGAAGACCCGGGAGAGCCCGGCGGGGACCGCCTTGCGGGCGACGCCCCAGAAGCCGTCGCAGCCGACGACGTAGTCGCACTCCAGGACGTCCTCGCGCCCCTCGTGACGGAAGCGCACGCGCGGGTGCTCGCTGTCCGCGTCCTCGACGGCCAGTGCCTCGGCGTCGAAGAGCAGCGGTCCGCCCTCCTTGAGCTGGAGCGCGATGAGGTCCTTGCACACCTCGGTCTGCGCGTACACCGTCACCGAGCTGCCGCCGGTGAGTGCGGGGAAGTCGACGCGGTGGCGCTCACGTGCGAACCGCAGTTCGATGCCGTCGTGCCGCAGTCCCTCGCGGTCCATGCGCTCCCCGGCCCCGGCCGCGCGCAGCACGTCGACCGTGCCCTGCTCCAGGATTCCGGCCCGCTGCCGCTGCTCCACGTAGGCGCGGTCGCGGCTCTCCAGGACGACCGAGCCGATGCCCGCGTTGTGCAGCAGGCGCGCCAGCAGTAGTCCGGCCGGTCCGGCCCCGATGATCCCGACGGTGGTCCGCATCGGCCCGCCCCTTCGCGCTCGCCTTGCTCTGTCTGTTCTGTCTGTCTGTCTGTCTGTCTGTCTGTCCACGGTCGCCGACCGCATCGTTGTTCGCGTGGTGAAATTTCTTTCACCAATCTCCGTGGTGAGTCTCTGCCGAGCCACGACAACTGTCAATGGGTCAGACGGCAGCACCTCCGCCGTCTACGGCGCCCCGCCCACCCGCACGCGACGCACTGCACGCCCCGCACGCTACTCACGTTCCTCACGCGGCCAGGTCGCCGGACCGGCCGGGGGCAGCTCGGTGAAGCGCGACCGTCCTGGTCCCGATCGGCATTGCGAGACCTCGCCCGCTTCAGGCGGCGCACTGGAGAAATGCACGTCGGGTCGAGCAGGGGTCGCACTCACCGAATGCCGGGAGTGCGAGCGGCACTTCGACTCGTCGTCTACACCGTCGACGAAGTAGGCCTTGTCCCTTTTACCCAACCCGGCCCCCACCGCCGCCGTGTCCGTCGACGGCATCGGGGAAGTTGCCAGACAGGAGGCTCACTACCGCGCCGCCGACAAGGAGGACGAGTACGGAAGCGCGCACCGAACGTTTGCGGTGATCACGCTCCGTGAGCGCGGTGGTGCCCGGAACCGGACTTGAACCGGTACGCCCGCGAGGGGCAGCGAGGTTTAAGCTCGCCGTGTCTGCATTCCACCATCCGGGCAGGCCATGGGCTCCGCATCGAGGATCCGAGCCTATCGGGACGCATCCCCCTAACTAGGGGTGCGTGGCCCGATCTTGTCTTATTTTATTGGCGTCTGAGGGTGCATCAGCACCTGGTACGGGCCATCCGCACTTGCCAATAGCCTTTCGGGCCGCGCCCGGCCGCGTATACGGAATGACGGAATTTCACCGCCCCGGTGACGGTGTCCGCGGTCCGCGGGCCTGATGGCCCCTCAGGGACGACCGTCATCCCCAGGTATGACACGACCGCCCACGGTCCGACCGGAGCCGCCCCGGGAACCGGAACAGGGGGTGACTACACGGCACCCCAGGACCGTGAGGATGGAAACGTCCCCCCTAATGACGTCCCGTCAGGAGCACCCTCCCGTGACCACCACCCCCCTCGCCGGCCGGACCACCGCGGTGGCCGCCCGCGCCACGGAACTCTCGAAGGTCTACGGACAGGGCGAGACCCAGGTGGTCGCCCTGGACCAGGTCACCGTCGACTTCCGTCAGGCCGAGTTCACCGCGATCATGGGCCCCTCCGGCTCCGGCAAGTCCACGCTGATGCACTGCGTGGCCGGCCTGGACACCTTCTCCTCGGGTTCCGTGCGCACCGGCGAGACGGAACTCGGGTCACTCAAGGACAAGCAGCTCACCAAGCTGCGCCGGGACAAGATCGGCTTCATCTTCCAGGCGTTCAACCTGCTGCCGACCCTCACCGCCCTGGAGAACATCACGCTCCCGATGGACATCGCGGGCCGCAAGCCGGACAAGGAGTGGCTGGACACCGTGATCGGCATGGTGGGTCTCGCCGACCGCCTCGGCCACCGCCCCTCCGAACTGTCCGGCGGCCAGCAGCAGCGTGTCGCCGTGGCCCGCGCGCTCGCCTCGCGGCCCGACGTCATCTTCGGTGACGAGCCGACCGGAAACCTCGACTCCCGGGCCGGCGCCGAGGTGCTGGGCTGAACATGCTCTACGGCCTGCTCGCGATGGCGGTGATCGTCGCGGTCCTCGGGGTCATCAACACCCTGGCCATGTCGGTCTTCGAGCGCTCCCAGGAGATCGGCATGCTGCGTGCCATCGGCCTGGACTGCAAGGGCATCAAGCGGATGGTCCGGCTGGAGTCGCTGGTGATCTCGCTGTTCGGCGGGGTGCTGGGCATCGGCCTCGGCGTGTTCTTCGGCTGGGCCGCCGGTGAACTGCTCAGCACGAAAATGGCGACGTACGAACTGGTGCTGCCCTGGAGCCGGATGGCCGTCTTCCTGCTGCTGGCCGCGGCCGTCGGTGTCCTGGCGGCGCTGTGGCCGGCCCGCCGCGCGGCCCGCCTGAACATGCTGACGGCGATCAAGTCGGAGTAGTGGTGCGGTGCGGCAGTTGGGCCCCCGTCCGGATCCGGACGGGGGCCCCTCCCGCTTTCGCCGCCGCTACGTCCGCGCGTTCCAGGTGCGGGCCCGCAGCGGCATCCCGGAGGTGCCCCGTACGGGGGTCCGCACCGCGAGCACCTGGTTGACGCCGATGCGGTTGCGTTCGAACGCGAGGGCGCTGGCCGCCATGTAGAGGCGCCAGACGCGGGCGCGTCCCGGGCCGGTGAGCCGCACCGCCGACGCCCACTGCGCCTCCAGGTTGGCGACCCACTGGCGCAGCGTCAGGGCGTAGTGCTCGCGCAGGGATTCGACGTCACGTACCTCGAACCCCGCCCGCTCCAGCTGCGTCACGGTGGTGCCGACCGGCGCGAGTTCGCCGTCGGGGAAGACGTAGGCGTCGATGAACTCGTCGGCGCGGTGCTTCGACTCGTCGTTCGCCGGGCGGCGGGCGATCTGGTGGTTGAGCAGGCGCCCGCCCGGCTTGAGCAGGGCGTGCAGCACGCGCGCGTACTCCAGATAGCGCTCGGCTCCGACGTGTTCGGCCATGCCGATGGAGGAGATGGCGTCGTACGGACCGTCGGTGACGTCCCGGTAGTCCTGGACCCGGATCTCGACCCGGTCGGTCAGCCCCTCGTCCGCCACCCGCTTGCGGGCGTAGGCGGCCTGCTCCTGCGACAGCGTGACGCCCACGACGCTCACGCCGTGCTCGCGGGCGGCGTGGATGGCCATGGAGCCCCAGCCGCAGCCGACGTCCAGCAGCCGTCCGCCGGGCCGCAGGTCCAGCTTGCGGCAGACGAGTTCGAGCTTGTCGCGCTGGGCGTCCTCGAGGGTGCCGGCATCCTCCCAGTAGGCGCAGGAGTACACCATGGACGGCCCGAGGACGATCTCGTAGAAGTCGTTGCCCACGTCGTAGTGGTGGCTGACGGCGCGCTTGTCGCTGCGTCTGGTGTGCAGGCGGCGGCGTCTGCGGACCTCCTCCGCGGGCGGGGCGGGCGGACCCAGCGGCCCGCCCATCCGCAGCAGGCCCCGGACGGCCGCGCGCACGTCGGGATCC
The DNA here is from genome assembly GCF_042871785.1 of Streptomyces sp. NPDC005551. Classification (NCBI taxonomy): domain Bacteria; kingdom Bacillati; phylum Actinomycetota; class Actinomycetes; order Kitasatosporales; family Streptomycetaceae; genus Streptomyces; species Streptomyces sp. NPDC005551. Next base: position 79,132 of record NZ_JBIAJE010000009.1, read on the forward strand.
CGCAGGGCCTCGCCGAGGCCCCTGGCCCCCGCCGAGCGCTCCCACACGAGTCCGGCCATCGCCCTCAGGGCCGCGTAGAGGTCCCCCTCCACCCCGAGGTCCCCGGCGACCCAGGCCCGGGCGAGCCCCAGCTCGCCCGGCTTCCAGATCAGCCGGCGCAGGGCCCGGCGATTCCTGATCACCAGGGTGGGACCGCCCGGCGGCCCCGCCTCCGAGCCGTCCCAGGCACGCATGCGCATCGGGAGCGGGGCTCCCAGCAACTGCTCGAACAGGCTCTCCAGCCGCAGCGCGGCATCGGGCATGGCCACACCTCCGTGACAACGGATCCCGAAACGTCCGACACCACGTAAACACCAACCGCCCCCGCGCACAGTCCCCCACCCGTGTCATGGAGGGGCAAAAACGGGTGCAGAAACAGGTGCAGTGGGCATGTTCTTCGGGATGCCGGGCCGCGCCGTACGAGGACGTCGGACGGGCCGGCGGGAACCTCCCGCCCCACCGCGGAACGCCGAAGGGGCCTCCCGCACCACGGATGGCGGGAGGCCCCTTCCGGTCGATCAGTGACCGGAGGTCAGGAGGCCTTGGCCTTCTCCTCGGTCTTCGCCTGCGGGAGCTTGGCCTCCGCGGCCTGCGCGACGGCGGGCGCCGGCTTCGCGGCCTCGTAGAACTCCTCGCGCGGGGTCTCGATGGCGCCGAGGGAGACGACCTCGCGCTTGAGGAACATCGCCAGGGTCCAGTCCGCGAAGACGCGGATCTTCCGGTTCCAGGTCGGCATCGCCAGGCCGTGGTAGCCGCGGTGCATGTACCACGCCAGCCGGCCCTTGAGCTTGATCTTCATCTTGCCCATGACGATCATCGCGACGCCCTTGTGGAGGCCGAGACCGGCCACCGCGCCCTTGTTCGAGTGCGCGTACTCCTTCTGCGGGAAGCCCCGCATGCCGGAGACCACGTTGTCGCCGAGGACCTTCGCCTGACGCAGCGCGTGCTGCGCGTTCGGCGGGCACCAGGCGTTCTCCACGCCGGCCTTGCGGGCGGCGATGTCCGGCACCTGCGCGTTGTCGCCCGCGGCCCAGATGTAGTCCGTGCCCTGCACCTGGAGGGTGGGCCGGGTGTCCACGTGACCGCGCGGGCCGAGCGGGAGACCGAAGCGGGAGAGAACGGGGTTCGGCTTGACGCCGGCCGTCCACACGATGGTGCTGGAGTCGACCTCGAGGCCGTTCTTCAGGACCACGTGCCCGTCGACACAGGAGTCCATCGAGGTGGAGAGGTAGACCTCGACCCCGCGGCTCTCCAGGTGCTCCTTGCCGTACGCGCCGAGCTTCGGGCCGACCTCGGGAAGGATCTTGTCCGCGGCGTCGACGAGGATGAAGCGCATGTCCTCACGGGACACGTTGTTGTAGTACTTGGCCGCGTCGCGGGCCATGTCCTCGACCTCGCCTATGGTCTCCGCGCCCGCGAAGCCACCGCCCACGAAGACGAAGGTCAACGCCTTGCGGCGGACGTCCTCGTCGGTCGTGGAGTCGGCCTTGTCGAGCTGCTCGAGGACGTGGTTGCGCAGGCCGATGGCCTCCTCGATGCCCTTCATGCCGATGCCCTGCTCGGCGAGGCCGGGGATCGGGAAGGTGCGCGAGACCGCGCCCATCGCGATGACGAGGTAGTCGAAGGGCAGCTCGTACGCCTCGCCCACGAGGGGGGCGATCGTGGCGACCTTGCGGTCCTGGTCGATGGTGGTGACCCGGCCGGTGAGGACTTCCGCCTTCGGCAGGACGCGTCGCAGCGGGACGACGACGTGCCGAGGCGAAATGCTGCCGGCGGCGGCTTCGGGAAGGAAGGGCTGGTAGGTCATGTACGACCGGGGGTCGACGACCGTGACGGTCGCCTCGCCGTAGCGCATCTTCTTGAGGATGCGCCGAGCTGCGTACAGGCCTACGTACCCACCGCCTACTACGAGGATCCTGGGACGCTCCGTGGTGCTCATGCCATCGAGTATCCACCCGCCTCAGGGGGGTCGCTCGTGCGCCCCTTCACAAGCATGGGCGGGGCCTCTGCTACACTGCGCGGCTCACGTGACCCAAGTCATGTCACCACGGGGGAACCACCGCACCCCGCGGAGCGTTGTCAACACCGCCTGAGCAGCCAATCCGAGCCAGCGGGCCGCTGAACCAGCCTCTCGTTCCACGCGGTCGCCATGCCCCGGAATCACTCCCGTGAGCGCGCTCCCGCGCCCCGCGAGCCCCACGGAAGGGCCAACCGGACCCCGCCCGTATCCCCGAGGCCCGAATTCCTTGTGAAGAACTTCACGAACTTTCCCGACGGCGCGTCATCGAGGGGTTCTTCCGCGCCCCTCGATCGCGCTCATACGTTATCCGACCTGCTCAGCCGAGGCTACCGACGAGTAGTAAAGACTCCCTCACGGGTGGCCCCGCCCCGCGGGGAGGACCTCGTCACGCGACGGACCACGCGATGCCGTCGAGGATCGCGCACGAAGGCGACTCGCCCGGGCGTGTGTACACATACGTGCGTACACTGGCGTCATGACCGAGGACACCGTGACGATACGGGAAGCCCGCGCCCATCTCGCGGAGCGCATCAACCTGGCCGAGGAAGGCACCCCGACGGTCATCACTCGCAACGGCACTCCGGTGGCGGCCGTGGTTCCGATCGCGGACTTCGAAGCCCTGGAAGAGGCGGCCGACGTCATGTTGGCCCGAGAGGCCGAAGCGGTCCTGGCCGAGAACGGCCCCACCGTGACCATGGCCGAGCTGCTGGCAGATCTGTTCACCGAACACGGTGAAGGCGCCGCGTGAAGTACGCGTTCCGGTTCACCACGGCGGCGCAGCGGCAGCTGAGGCACATCGCCCGGCTCGACGCCATGCGCATCCTCACCGCGCTGACCGCTCTCGACGACGACCCGTATCGCGAGGACGCCGACGTCGAGAAGCTCACCGGCCCGTCGGGGCTCTACCGGCTGCGGGTCGGAAGCTACCGGGTCGCCTACCAGATCAACGACGGTGAACTCGTCGTCCTCGTCGTCAAGGTGGGCGACCGGCGGGACGTGTACCGCAACCTGTAGGCGGTCAGGCCAAAGACCAGCCGATGCCGTCGAGGATGTCGTGCTCGCTGACGACGACCTCGTCGGCGCCGATGCGCTCCATGATCGCGAGCAGGACGAGGGCGCCGGCGGCGATGACGTCGACCCGGCCGGGGTGCATCGAGGGGATCGCCGCGCGTTCCGCGTGCGTCGAGGACAGCAGCCGCCCGGTGATCTCGCGGACGGCGGCGTGCGGGATCCGGGAGTGGTGGATCGCCGTGGAGTCGTACTCCGGGAGGTCCTGCGCGATCGCCGAGACCGTGGTGACCGAGCCCGCCAGGCCGACCAGGGTGCGGGCCTCGCCCAGCGGGACGGTCCGCTCGGCGAGGTCCAGCGCGGCCTCGATGTCCGCCCGGATCGCCGCGATCTGAGCGGGCGTCGGCGGGTCGGTGACGGCTCCGTCGTGCACGAGGTGCCGCTCGGTCATCCGTACGCAGCCGATGTCCACCGAGCGCGCGGCACGGACCCGGTCCTCGCCGACCACCAGCTCCGTGGAGCCGCCGCCGATGTCCACCACCAGGTACGGCTTCGCCAGGTCGTCCCGCCCCGTCAGCTCCCTGGTCGCGCCGGTGAAGGAGAACTCCGCCTCCTGGTCGCCCGTGATGACCTCCGGCTCGACCCCGAGGATGTCCAGCACCCCGCGGACGAACTCGTCGCGGTTCTCGGCGTCGCGGGAGGCGGACGTCGCCACGAAGCGCAGGCGTTCCGCGCCGTGTTCCTTGATGACGGCCGCGTACTCGCGGCAGGCCGCGAACGTGCGCTCCAGCGCCTCGGGGGCGAGCCGTCCCGTCCGGTCGACGCCCTGGCCGAGGCGGACGATGGTCATCCGGCGGTCCAGGTCGACGAGTTCACCCGTCGCCGGGTCCGCGTCCGCCACGAGCAGACGGATCGAGTTGGTACCGCAGTCGATGGCGGCGACCCTGGTCATGCGTGCGGTCTCCTGTCGTGAGGACACTTCGGATCGGAACAAGCCCGGGCCCGGGGGTTTCCAGCCCGTCCGGCGTTCGAGGACGAGGCCCGCCCGGGCCGGAGCGGGGTGCCGGAAGGCCGGAGCCCCGGGGAGATCCAAGCCCGTCCGGCGCTTGAGGACGAGGCCGTCCAGGCCGAAGCGGGGGTCCGGGGGCGGCAGCCCCCGGGAACGGCACCCCGGGGAAAGGTCAGCCCTCGGGAAGAGCGGCCCGGGGGGACCGTCAGCCCTCTGGAAGGGCGGCCTCGCCCGCGGGGACCACGCACGCCCCCTTGCGCCACCACTCCGGCAGCATGGCGATCGCCTCGTCCCCGAGCGGGTTCACCCCGGGCCCCGCGGCCAGCGAGTGCGCCACGAGCACGTGCAGGCACTTCACCCGGTCCGGCATGCCTCCCGCGCTGGGGAAGCCCTCCAGGACCTCCATGGCATCCCGGCGGGCGATGTAGTCCTCGTGGGCGGCCCGGTAGGCCGCGGCCAGCTCGGGGTCCGTGGCCAGACGGTCCGTCATCTCCTTCATGACGCCGTTCGCCTCGAGCGTCCCGATCGCGGACGCCGCCCGCGGACACGTCAGGTAGTACGTCGTCGGGAACGGCGTGCCGTCGGGGAGGCGGGGCGCCGTCTCCACCACGTCGGGCTGACCGCAGGGGCAGCGGTGCGCGATCGCGCGCAGCCCGCGCGGCGGACGGCCGAGCTGCTGCCTGAAGGCCTCGACGTCGGCGTCGGTCGGCTCGGTGCGCGGAGTGGGCGGCGGGGGCGTTTCCATGCCGTGTGTTCTGTCTTTCTGGTCCATTACTGGGCGGAGCGGTCGGACTTGTCCACGCCGTCCCAGACGTTGGTGTACCAGGGGCGGTCGGCCGCTCCCTGGTCGGTGCGGGACTTCTTCACCGCGTCCGGGTCGATCACGATGTAACCCGTCTCGCCCGGCATCACGTAGTGCAGCCGTTGGCGGATCTGCTGCTCGGCGTACGCGTCGTCCTGCCAGCGGGCCTTGAGGTCGCGCAGCTGCTCGACCCGCTGCCGGGCCTGCTCCTGCTCCCGCTCCAGCTCGGCGACCTCGGCGCGCTGGGACACGTACTGCCTCATCGGGTACGCGAGGGCCACGATCAGCGAGCACAGGACCAGCGCGAGCAGCGCCGCACGGCCCGTCAGGCGGGAGCGGCGGGCCTGCCGTTTGGTCTGGGAGCGGTAGACCCGGGCCGCCGTCTGCTCACCGAGCAGGCGCAGCCTGGTCGTGGTGGAGAACCGGTCCCGGTCCTTCACGGCCATGAATCCCGCCTCCCCGGCACAAGCCCGTCACGTGCGTACGTCCCCGCACACGGTACGGGACCGAGTACGGGGACGTACGTACGACGCTTCCTGCGGGTCAGCCCTTGAAGCGGGGGAACGCCGAGCGGCCGGCGTACACCGCGGCGTCGTCGAGGATCTCCTCGATGCGCAGCAGCTGGTTGTACTTGGCGACGCGGTCCGAGCGGGCCGGGGCGCCGGTCTTGATCTGGCCGCAGTTCACCGCGACGGCGAGGTCGGCGATGGTGACGTCCTCGGTCTCGCCGGAGCGGTGGGACATCATGCACTTGAAGCCGTTGCGCTGGGCCAGCTCGACGGCGTCCAGCGTCTCGGTCAGCGAGCCGATCTGGTTGACCTTGACGAGCAGGGCGTTGGCGGAGCCCTCCTCGATGCCGCGGGCCAGGCGCTCCGGGTTGGTGACGAAGAGGTCGTCGCCGACGATCTGGACCTTGTCGCCCAGCTTGTCGGTGATGACCTTCCAGCCGGCCCAGTCGTCCTCGTACAGCGGGTCCTCGATGGAGACCAGCGGGTACGCGGAGACGAGCTCCTCGTAGTACTCGGTCATCTCGGCGGCCGAGCGGGACTTGCCCTCGAACTCGTACGCGCCGTCCTTGTAGAACTCGGACGCGGCGACGTCGAGCGCGAGCGCGATCTGCTCACCGGGGACGTAACCGGCCTGCTTGATGGCCTCGATGATGAGGTCGAGCGCGGCGCGGTTGGACTCCAGGTTCGGGGCGAAGCCGCCCTCGTCGCCGAGGCCGGTGGACAGGCCCTTGGTCTTCAGCACCTTCTTGAGGGTGTGGTAGACCTCGGCGCCCCAGCGCAGCGCCTCGGAGAAGGACTCCGCGCCGATCGGCGCGATCATGAACTCCTGGATGTCGACGTTCGAGTCGGCGTGCGAGCCGCCGTTCAGGATGTTCATCATCGGGACGGGCAGCAGGTGCGCGTTCGGGCCGCCCAGGTAGCGGAACAGCGGCAGGTCGCTGGCCTCGGAGGCGGCGTGCGCGACGGCCAGGGAGACGCCGAGGATGGCGTTGGCGCCCAGCGAGCCCTTGTTGTCGGTGGCGTCCAGGTCGAACATCGCCTGGTCGATCAGGCGCTGCTCGGTGGCGTCGTAGCCGACGAGCTCCGGGCCGATCTGCTCGATGACCGCGAGGACGGCCTTCTCGACACCCTTGCCGTGGTAGCGGTTGGGGTCACCGTCGCGCAGCTCGATGGCCTCGAAGGCACCGGTGGAGGCGCCGGACGGGACGGCGGCACGACCCGTGCTGCCGTCGTCGAGGCCGACCTCGACCTCGACGGTGGGGTTCCCTCGCGAGTCGAGGATTTCCCGGGCTACGACGACGTCGATGGACGGCACGAGCATCTCCTTCTGGGATGTGACGCGGGTACGCGGAGCTCCTTGGCCCCAACTGCACGGAGCCGCGGTCGGCTCCGCGACATGAGCCTAACCGGCTCCGGGGGATCGGCCAGCCGGTCGACCACCCCATGGACAGAACCGAGAGTAAATTGTTTCCGAACGGAACAAAAACCTGCCCCGTACAGGCAACCGCTTCTGAGCGGCCCGCGGCACGTCCATGAAAAACCCCGCTCCGGTGCGTACGGGGGAACACGCACCGGAGCGGGGAGCCCGTGGGGGCGGGGGTGGCCCGCACGGGGACTCCATGGTGGAGTCCCCGGATGAGGGAGGGCCGTGGTTCAGCTGTGAGCCCGTTGCCGGCCGGGGTCAGCTGAGGTGGAGCTGCTGGCCCGGGAAGATGAAGTCGGCATCGTCGATGATGTCCTTGTTCAGCTTGAACAGCTTCTGCCAGCCGCCCTTGACCTTCTTGTCCGCGGCGATCGAGCTGAGGGTGTCGCCCTTGACGACCTTGTACTCGCCGTCACCCTTCTCGACCTTCTTGCCGGTCGGGGTCTCGACGGTCTTCTTGGCCGTCTCCCGCTCCGAGGAGCGCGAGGCACGCTGGTCCTGCGCCTGCGGGGCCTGCTGCTGCGGCTGGGCCGGCTGGGCCGTGCTCTGCGAGCCGGAGCCGGAGGCAGAGTTGGAACCGGAGCCGGTGTCGGTCGACGCGCCGCCGGTCGAGGCGCCGGACAGGCCGGTGCCGCAGGTCGGCCAGGCACCCTTGCCCTGCGCGGCGAGCACCTTCTCGCCGACGGCGATCTGCTGGGCCTTGGAGGCCTTGTCGGCGGTGGAGGCGTAGGCCGAGCCGCCGTAGGCGGACCAGGTGGAGGCGGAGAACTGCAGGCCGCCGTAGTAACCGTTGCCGGTGTTGATCGACCAGTTGCCGCCGGACTCGCACTGGGCGACGGCGTCCCATTCGGAGGTGCTGGCGGCGGAGGCGCTGCCGGCCGCCATCAGCGGAGCGGCGATGGCGACACCGGTGACACCGGCGAGCGCGGCGACACGGGTGGCCTTGGACGGGCGGCGGTGCTTGGCCTTGTTGTTACGCAGCATGAAGTGATCCCCTCACCGACGCCTGCGAGGTGAGCTGTCGGGTTCGGGCGGGTGAGTGCCCGGTCGTCCGCCTCTGGCGTCCGACTCCACCCCAAGCCGTTCCCGGGTGTCTCTCGACTCCCGGGCCCGGCACTTACCTTGGGTCCCCCGCTCCTGCCTACGGCGCTTGCGCGACGACTGTTCCCGGACGGCCACTGGCAGGATTCGGCGTTGCGACCGTCGGGGCCCGCTGTAGCGAGCGATCACGACCGTAGACACGCGGCCGCCGGAATTTCAAAGATGATCAGGGTTTCTGAGACCCATGTCTCACTCCGTCAAACCGGACATTGCGGTGCGAAACATGACGCGAACTGGCGTTGTTTTGTACCTGATTCGCCATCTGACGCCCGCTTAGTCTCCTGCGACCTCAAGGCTCTGACCGGGAAGGATGACATCCGGGTCGGCGCCGACCGTCTTCTCGTTCTCCGTGTAGAGCTCGTTCCATCCGCCCTGCACGGCAAGGGAGTCGGCGATGCTCGTGAGACTGTCGCCGAGGCGGACGGTGTACGAGCCCTCCGCGGCGTCGCCGGGAGCGGCGGAGCCGCGCGAGGCGTGACGGCCGGAGGGGGTCTCCTCGCCTCCGGCGGACGCGTCGGCGTCGGCACTGGGGCCGCGGTGCCGGCCGGTGCCGGTGCCCTCGCTCCCGGACGCGGCGGTGGCCTCCGAAGAGCCAGCGGTCTGCCCGGACTTGTCCGAGTCGTCAGCCTTTGCCTTCCCGGCACCCTTCCCGGCAGCCTTGCCGTCGCCCTTGCCGCCGTCCTTGCTGCCGGACTCGGGGGAGGCGGTGGCATCCTCGTCGGCCTTCGACGGCGTCCCGGAGGCCGCCGCCTTGCCGGACGCCGCCGGGGAGGGCTTGACGGTGGAGCCGCCGGTCGACAAGCCGCCCGAAACGGGCGAGTCGCTCGACGGGGACGAATCGGGCGAGGGGGAGGCCGACGACGCGGAGGAGTCCTCGGCGACGCCGGTGTCGACCTCGACGGACGCCGAGTTCTTGCTGAGGCCCGAGAGCGGTCCGCAGGTGGGCCAGGCGGCCAGGCCCTGCCCGTCGAGAACCTTCTCGGCGACGGCTATCTGCTGCGAGCGACTGGCCTCGTCGGGGCTCGGCGCGTACGCGAGGCCGCCGTACTTGTCCCAGTTCTCCTGGGTCATCTGCAGGCCGCCGTAGTAGCCGTTGGCGTTGTCGGCACTCCACGAACCGCCGCTCTCGCACTCCGCGACCCGGTCCCAGGTGGTGCCGTCCGCGGCACTCGCGCCGGTGGCACCGAGCAACGGGATCGCGATGGCCGATCCGGTGACTCCTGCCGCGACGATGAGCGCCGGAGCCTGGCGGGGGCGACGGTGACGACCGTTCCCGGAGAGCATGCGGTGGCCTTTCGAAGACAGCGATGACAGGCGCGACGGAAGATCCATCGCGTTGATGCGTGAACGTATCGGCAGTCGAACGCTTGTCACAAGTCGATGCAGCGCAGATCACGTGAAGATCACAGTATTGACGGTGCGTCATGTTTGACGGGTCCGCGCCCGCGTACCGCCGGGCGTGAACTCCACCGGTGTGCGCCTGTTGCGAGCGCAATGCGCCCCTCCGTCGCGGGCCCGCCGAGGGTCCGCCGGCCTTGCCTACCGCGAAGGGGTGAACTCCACCGGGAGCGTCCGCAGTCCGCGCATGATGAGACCGCCGCGCCAGCGCAGGTCCGCCGGATCGCCCTTGAGGCGCAGGTCCGGCAGGCGGGTGAGGAGCGTCGCGAGGGCGGTCTGCCCCTCCAGCCGGGCGAGGGGCGCGCCGAGGCAGTAGTGGATGCCGTGCCCGTAGCCGAGGTGCTGGTTGTCGCGCCGGGAGAGGTCCAGCGTGTCCGGCTGCCCGAAGCGCTCGGGGTCGCGGTCGGCGGCCGCGAGCACGACCAGGACGGGATCGCCCGCGGCGATGTCCTGACCGCCGATCCGGACGGGCTCGGTCGCGAACCGCCAGGTGGCGAGCTCCACGGGCCCGTCGAACCGGAGGAGTTCCTCGACGCCGGTCTCCAGCAGCGCGGTCTCCTTCGCGGCGAGCGAGGTCTGCAGCCGCTGCCGCTGCTCGGGGTGGGTGAGGAGGGCGTAGGTCCCGTTGCCGATGAGATTCACGGTCGTCTCGAAACCGGCGAAGAGCAGGATGAAGGCCATCGCCGCGGCCTCGTTCTCGGTGAGGTGCTCACCGTGGTCGGAGGCGCGGATCAGCCCGGAGATGAGGTCCTCGCCCGGTCCGGGGCGGTCCGGGAGTGCGGCCCGTTTCCGGTGGATCAGCTCGGCGAGGTAGCCGCGCATCTTCTTCACGGACCGGGCGACCCCGCCCCGCGGCCCGCCTCCGTGCCGGATCATCATCCCGGCCCAGTCCCGGAAGTCGTCCTGGTCCTCGCGGGGAACGCCGAGGAGGTCGCAGATGGCGTAGATGGGGAGCGGGAAGGCGAAGTCGTGGATGAGGTCGGCGCTGCCCCGGTCGGCGAACCCGTCGATGAGGTGGTCGGTGAGTTCCTGGACCCGCGGCGCGAACTCCGCCACCCGCCGGGGCGTGAACGCCTTGCTGACCAGCCGGCGCAGCCGCGTGTGGTCCGGCGGGTCGATGTTCAGCAGATGCGTCATCAGCTCGGCCTTGCGCTCGCCCGGAATGCCGGTCTTCCCCTTGGCGTGCGCCGGCTCGTCGTGGTGCGCCGGGTTCTTGCTGAGCCGGCCGTCCGCGAGGGCCTGCCTGGCGTCCGCGTACCGGGTGACCAGCCAGGCCTCCACACCGCTCGGCAGCCGCGTCCGGTGCACGGGCGCGTGCTCACGGAGCCAGGCGTACGCGGGGTAGGGGTCGGTGGCGAACTCCCAGGTGAAGAGCTCGGGGGCCGGGGCGGGAGCGCTGCCGTCCGGGGTGCCGCTCGCGGGCACGGGACCGGTGGGGGTGGTGCTCCGGTCGGCGCTTCGGCCGGCGGGGTGTGCGGGATTGTCGGTCACACGTCGACGGTATCCGGGGCGGCGGGAGGAGCGGCGGGGCGGCGGGAGGCGGCCGGGGGGCCGAGAACGGCCGGGGTCCAGGAGCGGCCGGGGCTGGGGGCTGTTCGAGAGACGGCGGGGGCGCCGGGGGACGGCGGGGGCGCCGGGAGACGGCGGGGTGCCAGGAGACGGCGGGGGCGCCGGGAGACGGCGGGAGTGCCGGAAGACGGCGGGGGTGCCGGGAGACGGCAAGAGCTGTCCGGGAGGCGGAGACCGGACAGCTCCACCGCCCGCAAGGACGCTTTGCCCCGGACCGTCCGTAAATCGGCCGTGACTTGACTTGGCGGATCGGGAACTCCCTACATTCCGCCCGTGGACCCCGAGATACTCAGATCCAGCTTCGCGGTCGTCGAGAGACGGGCCGAGTTCGCGGTCAAGTACTTCTACTCTCACCTGTTCCGTCACCATCCGGACGTCCGCGAGCTGTTCCCGCTGGACTTCCCGGAGGACATGGAGCGGCAGCGGGACCGGCTCTTCGCGGCGCTCACCCATGTCGTGGGGCGGCTGGAGGACCCGGCGCTCGCGGCATACCTGGGCGAGCTCGGACGGGACCACCGGAAGTACCTGGCTCAGCCGCGGCACTACGCGGCCGTGGGGACGAGCCTGCTCGCCGCGTTCGCCGCCGTCGCGGGGCCGGCCTGGAACGCGGAGGTCGAGAAGGCCTGGGGCGAGGCGTACGAGACGATCGCGGACGCGATGCTCCGGGGCGCCTCGCGGGCCGAGGACGACGGGGAGCCGCCGTGGTGGGACGCCGAGGTCCTCGCACGCCGGTGCTTCGGTCAGGACGTCGTCGTGCTGACCCTGCGGCCGGTCCGGCCGCTCGCCCATCTTCCGGGCCAGTACGTCAGCGTCAGCGTCCCCTGCTTACCGGGCATATGGCGTCCCTACTCGGTCGGCAACGCACCCCGGCCCGACCACACCCTCGACCTCCACGTCAGCCGCGTCGAGGAGGGGCTGCTGTCCACGGCCCTGGTGCGGCGGACCCGGGTCGGGGACCTGCTCCGGCTCGGCGCGCCGAGCGGCGGGCTCACCCTGCGGCCCCCGGAGGACCGGCCCGTCACCTTCATCGCAGCCGGGACCGGCTGGGCGCCCGTCAAGGCGCTCCTGGAACAGCTGGTGCGGCTCGAACGGCCCGAGCGCACCGAGCACACCGGGCGGATCGCGCGGGCCGGGACCGCGGGCCGGGACGGGGCGCCCTACGACTCCCGGCTCTTCGTCGTCGCCCGCGATCTCGCCCACGTCTACGACCGCTCCGCCATCGAGAAGTTACGGGCCCGGCTCCCCCGGCTGGTCGTCACCTTCATCACGCCCGCGCCGGGCCGGCCCAGGGCGCAGGCCACCGAGCGGCTGCTCACGGCCCTCGGCAACCGGGCCAACTGGGCCCAGCACGACGTCTATCTCGCCGGACCGGCCAAGCTCGTCGAGGAGGTCGGCGACGCGCTTCCCGCGCTCGGCACCGCGCCCGAGCGGATCTTCCACGATCTCCTGCCGTCCGCCGGGGAGTGCGGCATCCGGCCGTCGGGCCCCGCCGAGTGGTTCCTGGCCCGGCACCGGCCGAGCTGGCACAACCCGGCGAGCCGCGAACCCGGCCACTGACCGGCCCCGGCACCCGGGAACGACACCGGGCGACCGGACACGGCACCCGCGGACCACACCCCTGGGCGGCCGGCCGCAGCACCACCGCCTGCACGCCGCCCGTGAAGCCGCCGGACAGGCTCGGTGCCCTTCCGTCCGGCCTCGCCCCCCGGTGCCCGCAGAGCTCTGCGCCCGTCGGCACACGGCCCTCAGCGCTCGGCCGTGCCCCCGGCCTCCGCCGCCTCCGTCGCCCGGATCGCGTCCCGGTAGGCCCGCGCCGCCGCCCGCAGGGCCGTCTCCGGGTCGACGCCCGCCGCCTCCGCGCGCGCGGCGGCGGCCAGCAGCTCGTAGCCGACGCCCTCCCCCCGGGGTATCGGGACGTCGAGGCCGGCCGTGCGCACACGTGAGGCGAGCTTCGCCGCCAGGGCCAGGCCCGGCTGCCCGAGGGGGATTCCCTCCGTCACGGACGTCCGACGCTTCTCCTGCGCCTTCGTGCGCAGCCAGTGCGCCTTGACCTCCTCGGGGGTCGAGGCGCACTCGTCGCCGAAGACGTGGGGGTGGCGGTGGATGAGCTTGGTGACGATGCCGCCCGCCACGTCGTCGATCGAGAAGGGCTCGGTGCCGTCCCCGGGGCGTCCCTCCTCGGCGATCCGCGCGTGGAAGACGACCTGGAGCAGCACGTCGCCGAGTTCCTCCCGCAGCTCGTCCCGGTCGCCCTCCTCGATGGCCTCCACCAGCTCGTACGCCTCCTCGAGGCCGTACTTCGCCAGGCCCTCGTGGGTCTGCCGGGACGACCAGGGGCACTCGACGCGGATACGGTCCATGACCTGGACGAGGTCGAGGAGGCGGGCGCCGGGAAGGTCGTACGACGCGGGGAGCAGCTCCAGCTCCGGCATCTGTACGCGGCCGGATCCGGCGAGCCGGGCGAGTCCGTCGGTCAGCCGCGGCTCGCCCTCGCCGGTGGCGACGACGACCACCGTGCGGCCGCCGGAGCACTGGTCGAGCAGGTCCTCGGCGGCCGGTGAGGCCTCGTCGACCGTGATGCCCGCTTCGCGCAGGTACGGCAGCTGCGGGTGGGTGCCGTCCGCGCACAGGACTCGGTCGGCCGCGTGCAGCGCCTGCCAGGCGGGCCAGGACAGCAGCCCGGGGGCGACGCGGTGGCTGGTGGTGAGCAGGACGATACGGCCGGACGCCGGGGCGTCCCCCCCGGGCACGGGGGTGTCACGGCCGGGTGCGCCGGCATCGGAGCCGCGCGCGTTCGGGTCGCCGTCGAGGCTGGTTGCGTTCACCCCTCGAACGTAACCCACCGGGCCGGCGCCCCCGCCGGTTGTCCACAGGTCAGCGGGCCGTCCGCCGTGACCGCGGGCAACCGGCTGAACCGTTTGTCCAGAGCCCGGCGGGCCGGTGGCCGCACCGACCTACGCGGGCTTCGCGGCCTCCGCCGTGACCTCGCGCAGCCACGGGGTCTTCGCGTCGGCGCGGCTGCTCTTCTCGACGTCCCAGGTGCCGTAGCGCGGGTTCAGGTCGACGTGGAGCTTCTTGGAGGCGTCGGACAGGGCCTTCCAGAACGTGGCCTTGCCCGCCTCGGTGTTCATGTCGGCGCCGAGCGCGGCGGCGAGCTTCTGCGCCTCGATCTCGGTGCGGAGGCTGTCGTCGAGGCGCTGGGGGGCCACGCCGTACTGCTGGAGCCAGGCCGTCTCCAGCGCCTTGGCGCCGCCCGCCTGCTGCTCCAGTCCCGCCCGCATCCGCTGGGTGTCCTTGCGGCTGACGCTCACGCCCGCGTCCTTCGCCGCACGCGCCAGGACCTGGTCCAGGACGAGGCTGTGCAGGGTGTCGCGGGTCAGGCTGCCGGTCTTGGCGATCGCCTGCTCGTACTGCGCGTCGTCCTTGGTGGCGGCGCGCTGTGCCACGCGTACCTCGTTCACCCGGTTCTCCAGCTGGCCGACGGTGATCCGCCGGCCGTCCACGACGGCCGCGGCGCCGGGGTGCGCGTCGCTTCCGCAGGCGGTGAGAAGAGGAGCCGCGGCGATGAGCGCGGCGGAGAGAACGAGCGCGGAACGACGACGGCGGCGGTGCAAGGAGGCCTCCCGAGGAGATGGTGAAGACAGGTGCGACACGCGGCGTCTCGTTATGGGTGGTGGCCGGGTGACGGGCGGGCGCACAAGGTCTTGCGGTGATCGATGTTAGGCAGTGGCTCAGCTCTCGGCCACCCATTCGACCAACGATTCGCGAGGACTTCGGGCACCCCCTCCGCACCGGCACGTACGCCGCCGGCCGGCGGGCAGGCCCGCGGAGCGCCGGGACGGTGTCCCGCTCAGCCGCGGACCTGCCCCAGCCACTGCAGCGTCCGGCGGACCTCGGCCGCCATCGGATGCCCGGGCCCCCGCAGCCGTTCCACGTCGTGCAGCAGCCGGGCCAGCGTGTCGTGGGCGGCGGGGCGGTCACCGAGCGCGAGCAGCAAGTGCCCGATGCGGCGGCGCACTTCGAGGGAGAGCTCGGGATCACCCGCGACGTACTGGTTCTCGTAGTACGGGAGCAGGGCGCGGTACTCCGCGAGCGCGGCGGCCGGTTCGCCGAGCTGTTCGAGGCACTGGGCGGCCTCGTAGCGGAAGCGCAGCGACTGGGTGTCGGCCTGTCCGGCCTCCGCGGCCCGCTCGTCGGCGAGACGGCGCAGCTCGGGCAGGGCGCGGCGGTACTGACCGTCGTCCATGAGGGTGGCCGCGTACTGCTTGCGCAGGGTGCGTACGACGGGTGAGTGCTCGCCGTGCTGGGCGGCGGCGGCCGGGAGGATCGCGCCGAGGATGTCGACGGCCTGGGTGATGCGCCCCTCGCCGAGCAGCCGCTTGACCTCGTCGACGGCGCCGGCGACATCGGGCTTCTCGGCGGCGGGGGTGGAGGCCGTCACGGTCGGCTGGGGCGCCGGGATGCGGGCGCGGTCCGGCCAGGGGGCGTGCGGACGCAGGAAGGGGCGCGTGGGGTCGAGCGGGGCACCCGACGGCATGCCGCGCGCCGGCAGCAGCGGGAGGAGCTGCTCGTACGTCTCCTGCGCGGAGTCCGGGCGGTGCTGCGGGTCCTTGGCCAGCAGGCGCAGCACCAGGCGCTCCAGGGCCTCGGGGACCTCGGGCCGCAGCCGGCGCACCGGGAGCGGCGGCTCGTAGAGGTGGCGGTGCAGGACGCCGAGGGCGGTGGACCCGGAGAACGGCACGTCCCCGCTGAGGAGTTCGTGCAGCAGCACACCGAGCGCGTACAGGTCGGTGTACGGGCCGACCGCGCCGCCCATCGCCTGCTCGGGGGCCATGTAGGCGGGGCTGCCGATGGGCGAACCGGTGTGGGTGAGCCGGGTGGTGTCGGTGTCCATCACGGAGGCCACGCCGAGGTCGAGGACGGTGACCGTGCCGTCCTGCTTGACCATCACGTTCCGCGGCTTCAGGTCGCGGTGGACGATCGGCACGGCGTGCACGGCGGAGAGCACCGCGCACAGCTGCGCCGCGACCGCGACCGCCCACGGCCACGGGTAGGGGTCGTGTTCGGCGAGGTGGTCGGAGAGGTCGGCGCCGTCGACGTACTGCATGACGAGGAACAGCTCCTCGCCCTCGCTGCCCGCGTCGTGGACGGTGACCAGGCCCGGGTGGTCGACCTGGGCGGTGACCCGGCACTCGCGCACGAAGCGGCGGCGCAGCTCGTCGGCCTCCTGGCCCGCGACCTTGTCGGGGCGCAGCAGTTTGACGGCGACGCGCCGGTCCAGGCGCTGGTCGTAGGCCGTCCAGACCTGGCCCATGCCGCCCTGCCCGATCAGCGTGGACAGTTCGTAGCGGTCGCCGACCACGCGCCCCGTCGCCACGCTCATCTGCCGTCCTCGTGGGTGCCGTCGTGCTTGCGCAGGTAGTCGCTGAGCTCGTCGAGTTCGGCACGGACCTGGTCGATGCGGGCGGGCGCGGGACGCGTGGGCGGCTGCGGCACGGGAGTCGCCGGGACGGGCGTGTGCGGCAGGGGGGCCTGGGGCACGGGGGTCGGCCGGTGCGCGACGGAGTACGGCGACGCGGGCTGCGGGTAGCCGTAGTGCGGGGTGTGGGGCTGCGGCGGCAGGTACCCGACGGGGCTCGGCCGCTGGTGGTGCCGGATGTCGGCGAACAGGAACCAGGCGGTGCAGGCGGCGGCGTTGAGCAGCAGGATGATCATGCCGGTGTTGCCGTTCGGGCTGCTGAAGTCGTCGGTGTGGTCGGTGCTGAGGAACGCGAAGCTGATGCCGAGGACCACGAGGGACCCGACGAACATCCACCAGTGCGCGGCGCGGCGGGTGACGATCGCGACCCGCAGCGGCGAGACCCACGCCAGGAACCCGATCGTCAGCAGGGGCACTGCCGCGAAGATGACGCGCAGCACGACCAGCGTCCCGGTCGAGGGCCGCTTCGGCGGAGGCGGCGCGTAGCCGTGGCCGTGCATGGCTGCTCCTGAATGCCTGGTGGGGTGGACGGGTGAGCTGGAAGTCCGAGCGTATAGGCCGACAAGCACTACCGGTCCCGGGTTGTACCGAACCGTTGTCGTGCTGATCACTTCGTCCGCCTCAAGGGGACTCGGGCGCGACCGTCCCGTCCGTCAGCCCGTCGTACATGCCCCGCACGAGTTGCTCGCCCAGGCGGCCCGCGAGCCTGAGGGCGTCCTCGAACTCGGCGAGTGCCCGGAACCGTTCGCCGTAGCGGCGCTGCTGGTCGAACGGCAGCCGGGGCAGCTGGAGGCGGCGCACGTCGAGCCGGGTGGCGGTGGACGCGTAGCTGCTGGCCTGCCGGGTGTTGGCGGTGCCGCGCAGGAACCCGGCCAGGAACCACGGGTCGAGCGCGGCCGGGTCGGGGCGCAGCAGCGTGAGATTGCGCCCGAGGGCGGCTCCGGCGGTCTCCTCGTCGATCACGCGCGCGACCGCGCCGCCGCCGAGCACGGGGACGACGACGTCACCCGCCGCCACCAGCACGGCTTCCTCCTCCCCCTCGGGCAGGACACCGGAGGGGGCGGTCCCGGCGACGACGTCGTGGTCGGTGAGCACGGGCACGCGCGCGGGGGCGCTGCTTCCGCCGGTGCGCAGCAACAGGGCGCCGCCGCGCGCCAGTTCGCCGACGGTGGTGAGCGGCCAGCGCGCCGGGTCCGCGTCGGTGTCGGGCCGCGGGGCGAGGTCGGCGGTGAGCCGGAGGGTCTCGCCGAGGCGTTCGCGTACCGTCGCGAGCCGTTCGGCGCCCCCGGCCTCGGCGGGCGGCGGCAGATGACGGGCGGGGGCCAGGTCCACGTCGTCGTCGAGGAGGTCGATGACGGGGACGGAGCGGCTGAGTCCGGGGCGCTCGGGTGCCGTGCCGGTGCGTTCGAAGGGTCGCCAGGCGTCGAGGACGGCGGTGCGCACGGTCTGCCAGTCGAAGCCGGCCCGGCCTCCCCCGGTCTCCCGGACCCGCTCCGCCCCGGAACCGGCTCCCTCGGCGTGCGCGGCGGTGTCGGCGAGCAGCACCTCGGGGTGGGCGGGCGCCTTCCCGGGGCGGCGCAGCACCCACAGGTGCAGCGGGATGTTGTACGGGGGTGCCGCGCCGGCCGGCAGGGCGATCACCGCGCGCAGGGCTCCCCGGCGGAGCAGGTCGGCGCGGATCCGGCGGCCGGAGCGGCGGGAGGCGACGGCGGGCGGCATGAGCAGGACGGCGGTGCCGCCCTCCCCGAGGCGGGCGAGCGCGTGCTGGACCCAGGCCAGCTCGGACTCGGTGCGGGCCGGGAAGCCGTACTCCCAGCGGGCGTCGTAGGCGAGTTCGTCGTGGCCCCAGTTGCGTTCGTTGAACGGCGGGTGGCACAGCACGACGTCGGCGCGCAGCGTCTGGTGGGCATCCGCGCGCAGGCTGTCGTCGACGGCGGTGCGGACGGTGGCCCGGGTGTGCAGGGCGAGGCGGATGGCGCTCAGCGCGGCGAGTTCGGGGGCGCTGTCCTGGCCGTACAGCTGCTGGCCGGGTGCCGGGGCGACGGCTCTCAGGAGGGCGCCGGTGCCGCAGGCCGGGTCCAGCACGGTCCGGGCGGGGCCGGCGAGTTCGGCCATGAGGGCGGCGAGGTCGCCGGGCGTGAGCGTGTACTGCCTCGGGTTGGCGTCGAGGTGCCGTCCGAGCAGGAACTCGTACGTCTGCCGGGCACCCAGCTCGGCCGCGAGTTCGGCGGCGCCGCGCAGGAGGGGCGCCGACGGGAGGAGTTCGGCGGTGGACGGGGTGGGCACGGCGCGTGCGCGGGCGGTGCCGAAGCGCGGGGTGAGCACCTGTTCGAGCGCGGCGGGGAGCTGCTCGGCGAGGTGTTCGTCGGAGGTGGCGCCGAGTTCGAGCCACACCGGGGGGCGGTCGTGGATGAGCAGGAGGGCGCACCCCGCGTGCACCAGGGCGGTGACCGGGCCTCCGGGGTGGCCCGCCAGGTGCTGCCACACGCGCTCCCGCAGCGGGACCTCGGCGAGTTTGCCCTGGGCGCGCAGCCACTCCTCGACCTCGGCGAGCGCGAAGGAGGGGCTGGTCTCGGTGCCGCCGACCGGCCTGGGGAAGTCGGCGTGGCGGCGGCGCCAGTTGCTGACGGCCGCGCGGCCGACCCCGGCGAGCCGCGCGATACCGGCGGCGGTCACCTCTGTCCCGTTCTCCTGCACCGCCCGGCTCCCCTCTACCTGGTGTGTGGCGTCGAGCATACCGACGTATGCAAGATCTACCGGTTCACGAGCGTGTACACAAGGACACCCGTGAACCGTGTTGACTCGGTTCACAACCTCTGCTGTGATTGACCTATGCACGGCCCGCCGCCGCGGTGCTCCCACGCAGCGCGTCAGTCGGTCCCGATGCCACCCATGCCGCTCTCACTCCGAGGAACTCCCATGCGCCGAACCGCACTTGCCGCTCTCTGCCTCGCCGCCGCGGCCACCGTCAGCCTCACCGGCTGCGGCGAGGACAAGGCGGACGGCCCGTTCGCCGGACTCTCCGGCGGCGAGATAG
The DNA here is from genome assembly GCF_042871785.1 of Streptomyces sp. NPDC005551. NCBI lineage: Bacteria > Bacillati > Actinomycetota > Actinomycetes > Kitasatosporales > Streptomycetaceae > Streptomyces > Streptomyces sp. NPDC005551. Next base: position 98,526 of record NZ_JBIAJE010000009.1, read on the forward strand.
CCGACCGGGCCGTGAAGGCGACGAAGGGCGCCACGTCGCTCCGCATGAAGGGGGACGTCGCCGACGAGGAGAGCGGCGGCACCATCCGGATCGACATCGCGCTGGACAAGAAGGGCAACTGCGCCGGCACGATGAGCGCCGGCGGCGAGGGCGAGGCCGACCTCATCAAGTCCGGCGACACCCTCTACATGCGGTACGACGAGACCTTCCTGCGCGAGCAGAGCAAAGGCGAGCCGAAGGACGAGACCGACAGCGTCGTCGAGATGATGGCGGGCAAGTGGACCAAGATGTCCGCGGCCGGCGGGGACGCCAAGGAGATCCAGAGCCTCTGCGACCTCGACACGGTGCTCTCCGAGGCCGGTGACGTGAACTCCGACGCCACCCGGGGCAAGACGTCGTCCGTCGACGGCACTCCGGCGATCGTCCTGCACGAGAAGGACGGCAAGGACCGCGCCACCATCTACGTGGCGACCAAGGGCAAGCCCTACCTCCTGAAGGTCGACAGCAAGTCCGCCAAGGACCCGGGCACGCTGACCTTCAGCGACTACAACAAGCCGGTCCCCGCCGAGGCCCCCAAGGGCAAGGTCATGGACCTGGACAAGATGGGCGGCTGAGCGCCCGCCCGCAGGACGCCGGCCGCAAAGGCGTCACCCTCGTCACCCCGGTCACCCAGGACGGCCGGCCCATGACCGCACCGCGGGCGGTCAGCCCGCGTGGAAGCGCTCCGGTGCCCGCGTGGGACTGCCGCCCGCGGGGAGTTTCTGGCCGGGACAGCCCGACAGGACCCGCTTCATGGCGGCCTTCTCGGCGCCGGTGACCCAGAGCCCGTACTTCTTCTTCACGGCCACCTGGGCGGCGACATACGTGCAGCGGTAACGCTTGTTCGGCGGAAGCCAGGTCGCCGTGTCGCCGTCCCCCTTGCTGCGGTTGCGCCCGGCGTCGACCGCGAGGAGGTTGAGCGGGTCGTTGGCCAGGGCGATGCGCTTGCTCGCGTCCCACTTCTGGGCGCCCTTCTGCCAGGCGTCGGAGAGCGCCACCAGGTGATCTATGTCCACCTGGCTCCGTCCGCGCGCGAACGTCACCTCCTTGCCGGTGTACGGATCCGGGTCGAGCGTCCCCGAGGACACCTTGCACGTGCCGTCGCTGAACTTCACGTCCTTCAGGTCCCGTTTGAGGATGTCGTCCCGGGTGTCACAGCGGTTGGAGTCCGTGTCGGCCCAGGCCGTGCCGAACCGCTCCCGGTCGAACCCGGTCCTGGGCGCGCGCCCCTTCACGGTCAGCGAGTCCACGGCGGTGAGGGCGGCACCGCCGACCGCCGTGTCCTCGGGCCCCGCGACGCCCGTCGCCTGCTCCTTGCAGCCGCTGACGGCGAACAGCACCAGAACAGCGGCGGTCACCCCACCCCTCAGACGCACCACGACGCCCCTCCCCTTGCCCTGCGGTACCGCCTGGAGCAGGCGGTTCTCCCTGGACACACCGTAGCGGCCACGGAGTCCCGGCCCTATCCCACCTCAACGGGCAATCACCCCGTGCCGGGCGTATCGTCGAGGGTGAGTCACCTATGGAAGGAGCTCTGGATGGGCATCTTCGACAGGTTCAAGAGCCACACGCGGGACAAGAGTCCGGACATGTCGGACGCCGCGGAGCGGGAAATCAACAAGCGGACCGGCGACAAGTACACGGACCAGGTCGACAAGGCCCAGCAACAGGCCGAGGACCGCATGCGGATGCATCGCGACAACCCCGACCGGCCGTAGCCGGCCGCACCGCCCGTACCGCCCGCCGGTCGATCCGATGCACGGACCCGGCCCCATGACGCACCGGCCCACGGACGGAACCACCGTGAGCCCAGAGGCCGCCCGGGAGATCCCCTCCCCCGGGCGGCCTCGCCGCGCGCGGCGTGGTGGTGCGCTCGGCCGGGATTCCGGGGCACCCCGGCGGGGGTCTACGACCCGAGGACCGTCGTCAGGAACTCGCCGGTCCAGCCGAGCAGATCCCTGCCGACCAGCGGCTTCCCGCCCACCTTCGCCGTCTTCGGGCGGGGCACCAGAAGCTGGTGGGCGGTCGGCTTGATGACCGTGCCCGGATAGAGCCGCTTGAGGCGCAGCTCCTGCGACTCGCGCAACTCCACCGGCGCGAAACGGATGTTCGTCCCCTGGAGGACGATCTCGCCGACACCGCACGCGCGCGCGAGCATCCGCAGGCCCGCGACCAGCAGCAGGTTCTCCACCGGCTCGGGCAACTTGCCGTAGCGGTCGACGAGTTCCTCACGGACCGCCTTGATGTCCTCCTCCGTGTTCGCGGAGGCGATGGCGCGGTACGCCTGCAGGCGCAGCCGCTCGCCGGGCGCGTAGTCGTGCGGGACGTGGGCGTCGACCGGGAGCTCGATCCTGACCTCCAGCGGGGGCTCCTCCTCCACTCCGCCTTCGAGAGCGGCGCGGTAGTCCGCCACCGCCTCGCCCACCATGCGGATGTACAGGTCGAAGCCGACGCCCGCGATGTGGCCCGACTGCTCGCCGCCGAGCAGGTTTCCGGCGCCCCGGATCTCCAGGTCCTTCATCGCCACGTACATGCCCGCGCCCATCTCCGTGTGCTGGGCGATGGTGGCGAGGCGCTCGTGCGCGGTCTCGGTGAGCGGCTTCTCCGGCGGGTACAGGAAGTAGGCGTAGCCGCGCTCCCGGCCGCGGCCCACCCGGCCGCGCAGCTGGTGCAGCTGCGACAGGCCGAAGTTGTCGCCGCGCTCCACGATCAGCGTGTTCGCGTTCGAGATGTCGATGCCGGACTCGACGATCGTCGTCGACACCAGCACGTCGAACCTCTTCTCCCAGAAGTCGACGACGACCTGCTCCAGCGCCTGCTCCCCCATCTGGCCGTGCGCCGTCGCGATGCGCGCCTCGGGGACGATCTCCCGCAGCCGGGCGGCGGCCCGGTCGATGGACTCGACCCGGTTGTGGATGTAGAAGACCTGGCCCTCGCGCAGCAGTTCGCGACGGACGGCCGCGCCGATCTGCTTCTCCTCGTACGGGCCGACGAAGGTCAGCACCGGGTGGCGCTCCTCCGGCGGGGTGGTGATCGTCGACATCTCGCGGATGCCCGTGACGGCCATCTCCAGCGTGCGGGGGATGGGGGTGGCGGACATCGTCAGGACGTCGACGTTCGCACGGAGCTTCTTCAGCTGCTCCTTGTGCTCGACACCGAACCGCTGCTCCTCGTCGACGATGACCAGGCCCAGGTCCTTGAACCTGGTCTCGGAGGAGAACAGCCGGTGGGTGCCGATGACGATGTCCACCGAACCGTCCCGCAGGCCCTCGAGGACCGCCTTCGCCTCGCTGTCCGTCTGGAAACGGGACAGGGCGCGCACGTTCACCGGGAACTGCGCGTACCGTTCGGAGAACGTCCCGAAGTGCTGCTGGACGAGCAGTGTCGTCGGGACGAGCACGGCCACCTGCTTGCCGTCCTGCACCGCCTTGAAGGCGGCCCGCACCGCGATCTCGGTCTTGCCGTACCCCACGTCACCGCAGACCAGGCGGTCCATCGGGACCGTCTTCTCCATGTCCTCCTTGACCTCGGCGATCGTGGTGAGCTGGTCCGGGGTCTCCGCGTACGGGAACGCGTCCTCCAGCTCGCGCTGCCAGGGCGTGTCGGGACCGAAGGCGTGGCCGGGGGCCGCCATCCGGGCCGAGTACAGCTTGATCAGGTCGGCGGCGATCTCCTTGACGGCCTTCTTGGCGCGCGCCTTGGTCTTCGTCCAGTCGGCGCCGCCCAGGCGGTGCAGCGTGGGCGCCTCCCCGCCGACGTACTTGGTGATCTGCTCCAGCTGGTCGGTGGGGATGTAGAGCCGGTCCCCGGGCTGGCCGCGCTTGGCGGGCGCGTACTCCACGACGAGGTACTCGCGGGTCGCGCCCTGGACGGTGCGCTGCACCATCTCGATGTAGCGGCCGACGCCGTGCTGCTCGTGGACGATGTAGTCGCCCGTCTCCAGCGTGAGCGGGTCGATGGTCTTGCGGCGGCGGGCCGGCATGCGCGCGCCGTCCCTGGTCGCCGAACGCTGGCCGGACAGGTCGGTCTCGGTCAGGACGGCCAGCTTCAGCCGCGGGTCCACGAAGCCGTGGTCGATCGAACCGCAGGACACATGGACGACGGAGGGGCTGAGGTCGGCCAGGTCCGTGTCGAGGCGGGCGGCGACGCCCTCACCGCCGAGGACCTCGACGGTGCGGGCGGCGGGGCCGTGGCCCTCGGTGACGAACACCGTGCGCCACCCGTCCGAGATCCAGCCCTTGGCGTCGGCGAGGGCGCGGGCGGTGTCGCCGCGGTAGGTCTCGGGGGCGTGCATGCCGAGCTTGAGGGTGGCGGCCGCGTCGAGTTCCTCGTCAGCGGCGAAGGGGCTCACCGACCACCACATCATGCCGAGCTCGCGGGCCCGCTCGCGGACGTCCGCGATGGAGCGGAGCGAGGCCGCGTCGAGGTCGATGGGGGCCTCACCGCCGCCGGCGGTCGCCGCCCAGGACGCCTGGAGGAACTCCTGCGACGTCGCAACCAGGTCCGAGGCGCGCGTCCGCACCCGCTCCGGGTCGCACACCACGGCCATCGAGCCCTTCGGAAGGACGTCGAGCAGCAGCTCCATGTCGTCGACCAGCACCGGCGCCAGGGACTCCATGCCCTCGACGGCGATGCCCTCGGCGATCTTGCCGAGCAGTTCGACCAGTTCCGGGTGGTCCACGGCGAGGGCCGCGGCCCGCTGCCGTACGTCGTCGGTGAGCAGCAGCTCGCGGCAGGGCGGGGCCCACAGCCCGTGGTCGGCGACCTCCAGGGAACGCTGGTCGGCGACCTTGAAGTAGCGGATCTCCTCGATGTCGTCGCCCCAGAACTCCACGCGGAGCGGGTGCTCCTCGGTGGGCGGGAAGACGTCCAGGATGCCGCCGCGGACCGCGAACTCGCCGCGCTTCTCGACGAGCTCGACCCGGGAGTACGCGGCTGCCGCCAGCGCGTGGACGACCTCGCCGAGGTCGGCGCTCTCGCCGCTGCGCAGCGCGACGGGCTCCAGGTCGCCCAAGCCCTTGACCTGCGGCTGGAGCACGGAGCGGATGGGGGCGACGACGACGGAGACCGGGCCGGTCTCCGGGTCGTCCTGCCGCGGGTGCGCGAGGCGGCGCAGCACGGCCAGGCGGCGGCCCACGGTGTCGCTGCGCGGGGAGAGCCGCTCGTGCGGGAGCGTCTCCCAGGACGGGTAGTCCACGACGCCGTCGGGCGGCAGGAGGGAGCGCAGCGCGGCGGCCAGGTCCTCCGCCTCGCGGCCGGTCGCCGTCACCGCGAGCACGGGGCGGCCGGTCTCGCGGGCCAGGGCCGCCACCGCGAAGGGGCGGGCCGCGGGGGGGCCGACCAGGTCGACGTGCATGCGGTTTCCGTCGGCTGCGGCCTTCACCGCTTCCGCGAGGGCGGCGTCCTTGACGACGGCGTCGAGCAGACCGTGCAGGCTCATGAAAGGCAATCCCGTCCGGGGGTGGGCAACGCGAAGCGCCCGGCGCGAAGTCTGGCCGGGGGCCTCCAGCGTACGTCGGTGTGGGCGGCGGCGCCGTGCCTGTGGACGACGGCCACGCCCGGCTCGCCTGGGGTCCCGGCCGCGCCCGGTGGGGGCGTGCGTCCCTGGGGGCTGCGCCCCCAGACCCCCTTCGCGCTCCGCGCTCGTCCTCGAACGCCGGACGGGCTGAAAACCACGACCTGGAAAGCCCGGTCCCGGAGAGCCTGGTGGCTCTCCGGGACCGGGCCTGATCCCCGTGACCCCCGTCCGCGGGGGCTATTCGGTGGCGATGGCGTTCAGGACGTTCATGCGGCCCGCGCGGAACGCCGGGATCATCGCGGCGAACAGGCCCACGAAGGCGGAGCCGATGAAGACGCCGATGATCGTCGGCCAGGGGATGTCCAGGACGTTGAGGCCCTCCAGGGCGAGGAGCTTCTGGGCGGTGGCACCCCAGCCCATGCCGAGGCCGAGGCCCAGCAGGGCGCCGAAGAGGGCGATGACGACGGACTCCAGGCGGATCATGCGGCGCAGCTGGCGGCGGGAGAGACCGATGGCGCGCATCAGGCCGATCTCGCGGGTGCGCTCGACGACCGAGAGGGCCAGCGTGTTCACCACGCCGAGGACGGCGACGATGATCGCGAGGGCGAGCAGGCCGTAGACCATGTTGAGGAGCTGGCCGACCTGGTCCTTCAGTTCCTGCTTGAAGTCCGTCTGGTCGCGGACCTGGTACTGCGGGTACGGCTTCATGGCCTTCTTGAGCGCCGCGTACGCCTGCTCCTCCTGGCCGGCCCTGGCGGAGGCGAACATGATCTCGTTGGGCGGGATCCGGTCCGCGGGGACGTACTTCTTCATGGTCGCAAGGCTCAGGTAGTGGGCGCCCTGGTCGATGGAGGTGTCGTCGTCGGTGATGGCGGCGACCTTCAGCCTGGCGGTCTCGCCGCCCTTGAAGGCGACGCTGACGGTGTCACCGACCTTCACGTGGTGCTTGGTCGCGTAGTCGGAGCCGACCGACATGGCGTCCTTGCCGTAGGCGTCCTTCAGCGTGCCGGAGGTCGTCTCGCGGCGCAGATCGTCGGCGTACGAGGGGTCGGCGGCGGTCACGCCGTCGTCGTCGCTCTTGCCGTCCGGGGAGGTCAGGGTGGCTTCGAGCGTCTTGTAGCGGGTGACGTGCTCGAGGCCCGGCGTGGACTGCATGGCCTTCTCTGCCTGGGGCACGATGCGCTGGTTGCCCTGGACGATGAAGTCCGCGCCGACCGTCTTGTCGAGTTCCTGGGTCGCCGAGGCCACCATGGAGGAGCCGACCACGGACAGGCAGGCGACCAGGGCGAGGCCGATCATCAGGGCCGCGCCGGTGGCGCCGGTGCGGCGCGGGTTGCGCAGCGCGTTGCGCTCGGCCATCCGCCCGACGGGGCCGAAGGCCCGCAGCAGGACCGCGCTGATGACCCGGACCACGCCGCCCGCGAGCAGCGGGCCGATGATCACGAACCCGATGAGGGTGAGCACCACGCCCGCGCCGAGGACCAGGGAGCCCTCGCTCGCCTTGTCCGCGGTGCCCGCGGCGTAGAGGGCGACCGTTCCGGCGCCGGTGAGGACCAGGCCGATCAGACCGCGTACGAGACCGGCCTTGCCGTCGGACGGCGTCCCGGCGTCGCGCAGGGCGGCCATCGGGGACACCTTGCCCGCGCGGCGGGCGGGGAGGTAGGCGGCGAAGACCGTGACGACGACGCCGAGGAGCAGTCCGGCCACGGGGGTCGTGGCCTTCACCGTCAGGTCGGAGGTGGAGAGGTTCATGCCCATGGACGACATGAGCTTCATCAGGCCGATCGCGATACCGACGCCCGCGCCGACGCCGAGGATCGAACCGACCACGCCGAGCAGCAGCGCCTCGACGAGCACGGAACGGTTGACCTGCTTGCGGGAGGAACCGATCGCCCGCATCAGGCCGATCTCGCGGGTGCGCTGCGCGACCAGCATCGAGAAGGTGTTGATGATCAGGAAGATGCCGACCAGGAACGCGATGCCGGCGAAGCCGAGCATGGCGTACTTGATGACACCCATGAAGGAGTCGACGTCCGAGCGGTTCTCGTCCGCGCTCTCCTTCTGCGTCTGCACCTTGTAGGTGCCGTCGAGTGCGGCGGCGACGTTCTTCTTCAGCCGGGCGTCGGTGACACCGGCGTCGGCCATCAGGTTGATGTGCGTGAACCGGCCGCTCTCACCGAGCAGTTCGCGCTGCGCGGTGGCGGTGTCGAAGTAGACGACGGAGGCACCGGGGTTGGTGACGGTGAAGGCGGCGATACCGACGATCCTCGCCTTGAAGTCACCGGTGACCGCGATGGTGCGCAGTTCGTCGCCGAGCTTCAGGTGGTGCTTGTCGGCGGTGTCGGAGTCGACCATCACCTCGGTGGGCCCGCGCGGCGCGTGCCCCTCGGTGATCTCCATCGAACGCAGGTCGTTCTTCGTCCAGTTGCCCGCGATGGTGGGCCCGCCGTTGGTGGACCCCATGTTCTCGTTGTCGCTGTCGACGACGGTCACGTTCAGCGAACTGACGGCACCCTCGGCGGACTTGACGCCCCGCACCTTCGCCGCCTCGGCCAGCGCGGAGGCGGGCATCGACTCCGGCTTGCCGTTCTGCGGGGTGTCGTTGGTCTTCGCCTCCTTCGGGGTGACGGTGACGTCGGAGGAGGTGGCCGCGAACAGCTTGTCGAAGGTCGTGTTCATCGTGTCGGTGAACACGAGCGTGCCGCAGACGAACGCCACCGACAGCAGCACCGCGACGGCCGACAGGGCCATGCGGCCCTTGTGCGCGAAGAAGTTGCGCATCGAGGTCTTGACGACGGTCATGACGTACGCCCCCGCGCGTCGAAGTCCTTCATGCGGTCCAGCACGGCTTCCGCGGTGGGCCGCTGCATCTCGTCGACGATGCGGCCGTCGGCGAGGTACAGCACCCGGTCCGCGTACGACGCCGCCACCGGGTCGTGGGTGACCATCACGATGGTCTGGCCCAGCTCGTCGACGGAGCGGCGCAGGAAGCCCAGCACCTCGGCGCCGGCCCGGGAGTCGAGGTTTCCGGTCGGCTCGTCACCGAAGATGATCTCGGGGCGGGCGGCGAGGGCCCGGGCGACCGCGACGCGCTGCTGCTGCCCGCCGGAGAGCTGGGTCGGCCGGTGCTTGAGGCGGTCGCCGAGACCGACCGTGTCGACGACCTGGCTCAGCCACGCCTTGTCGGGCTTGCGGCCTGCGATGTCCATCGGCAGCGTGATGTTCTCTATCGCGTTCAGCGTCGGCAGCAGGTTGAACGCCTGGAAGATGAAGCCGATCCGGTCCCGGCGCAGCTGGGTGAGCTTCTTGTCCTTGAGGCCGGTGATCTCCGTCTCGTCCAGGAAGATCTGCCCGGAGGTGACGGTGTCGAGTCCGGCGAGGCAGTGCATCAGCGTCGACTTGCCGGACCCCGAGGGGCCCATGATCGCGGTGAACCGGCTCCGCTCGATGTCGACGTCGACGTGGTCCAGGGCGACGACGCGGGTCTCCCCGGACCCGTACGCCTTCACGACCTGCCGCGCCCGGGCGGCAACGGCCGTACGCCCTCCAGTGCCCCCGTGCCTGGGAATGGTCACAGCCGTTGTCACGTAAGTCTCCTATGTCGGTCAGCGGTGAGCGAAGAGATGCCGTGGTCGCATCCCGGTACCGCGGGTGGATCGTGCTGCTCGGTACGTGGATCAGTCTGGTGGCGGCAGGGGGTCGGGCGCGCTGGTGCGCAGCGCACTCTTCACCTGGGGAAAACCCCACCCCCGGGGGTGCGGCCCGCCCGACCCGAGCGGGTCCCGGCCCGCTCCCCAGCGGCATAAAGCCAGGTTAAGGACGATCACCGTCCCCTCTCGTCCTCCGCCGGGACGAACCCTCCCCGAGCCCTGGTGGGGAGGTACCCCTAGGGGCACTCCACCCTTCGGTGGAGTAGTTCTCGGGGTTGCCTCCACCCGCGGGCCCATGCAGCGTCCACCCTGCCGCTGCGTGAGGGTCAAGTGAGAGGGTGTCGGCGGCAGATAGGTGCAGGGGGAAGGAATCCGGTGGACCAGGAGCAGACGGAGACACCGGCCGTGCGGACCGGCGCACCGGCCGGCGCACGGGCCGAGGCCCGCCGGCGCCGCGCGGTCGTCGCGGCGCTCATGCTCGCGATGGCGCTCGCCGCGCTCGACGCCACCATCGTGTCGACCGCCGTGCCGCAGATCGTCGGCGACCTCGGCGGCTTCTCGGTCTTCTCCTGGCTGTTCTCGGGCTACCTGCTGGCCGTGACCGTGACCCTGCCCGTGTACGGCAAGCTCTCGGACACGTTCGGCCGCAAGCCGGTGCTGATCGCCGGCGCCGTGCTGTTCCTCCTCGGTTCCCTGCTCTGCGCCGGCGCCTGGAACATGGCCGCGCTCATCGCCTTCCGGGTCGTGCAGGGCCTGGGCGGCGGCGCCCTCCAGGGGACGGTCCAGACGCTCGCCGCCGACCTGTACCCGCTCGCGGAACGCCCGAAGATCCAGGCGCGGCTGTCCACCGTGTGGGCGACGTCGGCGGTCGCCGGGCCCGCGCTGGGCGGGCTCCTCGCGACGTACGCGGACTGGCGCTGGATCTTCCTCATCAACCTGCCGATCGGCGCGCTCGCCCTGTGGCTGATCGTCCGCCACCTCCACGAGGGGCAGCGCGTCGCCCGCCGGGACCGGCCCCGGATCGACTGGGCGGGCGCGCTCGCCGTCTTCGCCTGCGGGGGCGTCCTGTTGATGGCGCTGGTGCAGGGCGGGGTCGCCTGGGCCTGGCTGTCGGCGCCCTCCCTCGCCCTGTTCGGCACGGGACTCGCCCTGGTGGCCGTCGTCGTCATCGTCGAACGGCGCGCGGCCGAGCCGGTCATCCCGGGCTGGGTGTGGCGGCGGCGCACCATCGCCGCGGTGAATCTGGCGCTCGGCGCCCTCGGGCTGCTCATGGTCGCCCCGACGGTCTTCCTGCCGACGTACGCCCAGGCGGTGCTCGGCCTCGCGCCCGTCGCCGCCGGATTCGTCCTGTCCGTATGGACGTTGAGCTGGCCGGTGTCGGCGGCACTCAGCCAGCACGTGTACCGGCGGATCGGCTTTCGCGCCACCGCGATGCTCGGCATCGGCACGGCGGCCCTGCTGCTGCTGGCGTTCCCCTTCCTCCCCTATCCGGGTGAGCCGTGGCAGCCCGCCCTGCTGATGCTGCTGCTCGGCGGCGCGCTCGGCCTCTTCCAACTGCCGCTGCTGATCGGGGTGCAGTCGACCGTCGGCTGGGAGGAACGCGGCACGACCACCGCGTCCGTCCTCTTCTGCCGCCAGACCGGGCAGACGGTCGGGGCGGCCCTGTTCGGCGCCGTCGCCAACGGGGTGCTCGCCGCGCGTCTGGGCGGCGCGGGGGATCTCGACTCGGTGACCCGGGCCCTGGACTCCGGCCACGCCGGTGAACACCTGAGCCGAGCGGTCGCCGCCGCGGTGCACGCCGTCTACCTGGGCGCGGCCGGCGCGGCGGCCCTGGCCTTCCTGGTCCTGCTGCTGATGGCCCCACGGTTCCCGGAACCGGCGAATCCGGGGGACTGAACGGGCCTGCCCCGGACCGGAGTCCGGGGCACCCGACGCTCCCCGCCGGGGGGAGATCCGCGGGCCGCTCCTCACACCTCCGCCACACGCCCCACCCGGCCCACGCACAACGAAGCGACAGGCTGGCGCCGGGTAACACCGCAGGTCACCGAAGTAGCCGCGCACCGACACTCAGTTCGGAGAAACCCCTCCTCCCGTCGGCTACTTGCGAGTAACGTGCCTCGCTCACCCCCCACTCCCCGCGGTCCCCACGGACCCGAGCCGCGCAAGGAGAAACGGGATGCCAGACGCGTTCTCGTTCCCCGCACACCAGCCGTATCAACCGAACCGGCAGTCACCCCACAACTCGTCCCCCTCCTACGCCACCTACCCCTGGGAGCCGCCGCCGGCCGAGCCTCCGAGACCACGCCGCCCACGCCATCACGCGCTCGGGCAGCACAGCGACATCCGCCTGCTGCGCAGCGCCTACCGCCGGCAGCGCCGGGTGGCCACCCTCACCGCGCTCGGCTACTTCGTGCTCTTCCTCCTCCTCTCCGCGTTCGCCCCCTCCCTGATGGCCGGCCCCGTCTCCGGCGGACTGTCCCTGGGACTGCTGCTCGGAGTCCTCCAGGTCCCGGTCACCTGCCTGGCGATCTGGCTGTACGAGTACACGGCCCGCCGCCGTGTCGACCCCATCGCCGACCGCATCCGCAGACAGTCCGAACTGGACGTCCGACGGGAGGCCTCCCGATGACCGGCTTCAGCAGTTCCGCGCAGGCCATGTCCCTGGTCGCCTTCACCGCCGTCGCCACCATCACACTGCTGCTGTGCGTGATGACCGGCCCCGACCGGGACGACATCGACGAGTTCTACACCGGGTACGGGTCGCTCTCCCCCCTGCGCAACGGCCTGGCCGTCGCCGGGGACTACATCTCCGCGGCGACCGTCCTCGGCACCGGCGGAGTCATCGCGCTCGCCGGGTACGACGGGGTCGTCCTCGCCCTGAGTACGGCGCTGTCCCTGATGCTGCTGATGTTCCTGCTGGCCGAACCGCTGCGCAACGCCGGCCGGTTCACCATGGGCGACGCGCTCGCCCGGCGGATGCCGGGGCGCGCGGTCCGCATCACCGCGTGCGCCGCGACCATCACCGCGCTGCTCCCGCTGATGCTGGTGCAACTCGCCGGAACCGGCGACCTGCTGGCGTTCCTCCTCGGATTCTCCAGCGACTCCCTGAAGACCGGCTGCGTGATCGGGCTCGGCGTGCTGATGATCAGCTACGCGGCGATCGGCGGCATGAAGGGCACCGCACTCATCCAGATCATGAAGATCGTGATGCTGCTGGGCTCCGGCACCGTGGTCGCCGTCCTCATCATGAGCAGGTTCGACTGGAGTCCGGGCGCCCTGCTGGACGCCGCCGCGCAGGGCAGCGGGGCCGGTCCGGCCTTCCTGCGGTCGGGACTCCAGTTCGCGGGTGGCCCCAGTCCACGCCTGGACATGATCAGCGCGGAGCTGACCGTCGTACTCGGCGGGGCGTGTCTGCCCCACATCACCATGCGCATGTACACCGCCAACAGCGCCCGCCAGGTCCGCCGTTCGCTGTCCTGGGCGGTGCCGTGCGTGGCCCTGTTCGTGCTGGTCATCTCGGTCGTCGGGTTCGGCGCGACGGCCCTGGTCGGACGCGGGGCGATCTCCGCCGCCGACCCGCAGGGCAACACGGCCTATCTGCTGGGCGCCCGGGCCGCGTTCGGGACGAACGTCTCGACGGCGGAGACCCTGCTGTTCACGACCGTCACCACGGCGATCTTCCTGACCGTGCTCGCCTCGGTCGCCGGGATGATCCTGGCCTGCGCCAACTCCCTCGCGCACGACGTGTTCGCGGCGCGCGTGCGGGAGATGACACCGCGCCGCGAGATGACCGTCGCCCGGCTCTCCGCGCTCGCGGTCGGGGCACCGGCGATCCTGCTGGCCACGCTCGTCCAGCACCACAGCCTGCAGCCGCTGGTCACCCTGTCGTTCTGCCTGGGCGCCTCCGCCATCGCGCCCGCGCTGGTCTACAGCCTCTTCTGGCGCCGCTACACCCGGGCGGGCCTGATGTGCACCCTCATCGGCGGCTCGCTCACGGTCCTCGTGCTGATGACCGGCACCAACCTCGTGTCCGGCTCCCCCGCCTCCGCCTTCCCCGAGGCGGACTTCAACTGGTTCCCGTTCACCACGACCGGCATCCTCTCCATCCCGCTCGGCTTCGCCTACGGCTGGCTCGGCACGGTGGCCTCCGGACGCCGGAAGGCCGGGGAGCAGCGCCGCCAGTACGAGGCGGTGGAGGGCTGGATCCTGGCCGGCGCGGTCCGCCGCACCGACTGAGCCACGGCCCGCCGGAAGCCACCCGGCCGGGCGAACACCGTCCACCGGCCGGGGGAGCAACCCCGGCCGGTGGACGGCGGAGTCGGCCGGGGGAGCCACCCCGACGGGTGGACTGCGGGGCCGGCAGGGGGAACCATCACGGCCGGCGGGCGCCGGCTCGGGACACCCCTGCGATGCAGGCGGGTGCAGACCCGGGGCGCCCCGGCGGGACGCACGGCGGGGGTGCCCGGCCGGGTCCACTGCGGCCGGTGCAGTACCGGGGTCACTCCGTAGCGTGGGCGGTGGGCGCGGTCACTCCGCCGGGGCCCGGCCCGTCAGCGCCGTCAGTTTGCCGCGTACCTGGTCCATCTGGGCCCGTACCTCGTCCCAGCGTTCACCGTGCTCTCGCAGGACGCCCTCGGTCTCCCGCGCGATGTCGTCCGCACGGACCCTGGCTGCGGCGACCACCTCCGCGGCGCGCGCCTCCGCGGCCTCCTGGGTGTGCCGCACCGACTCCTCGGCCCGCGCCAGCTCCCGCCCCGCCGCGGCCAGGCCGGCCTCGGCGCGGGCCATCAGTTCCTCGTGGTGGGCGTCGAGCGCCGCCGCCCGCTCCACGGCCGCCCGCTCGGCCTCCTCCCAGCGCGTCGCGTGCTCCCTCTCCTGCCCGGCGAGCAGTTCCCCGCTGCGCCGCCGCGCCTCCCGCAGCACGGCCAGCGCCTCGCTGCGGCCCGCCTTCACCGCGCGGCGGGCCGAGATCCGCAGCTCGTCGGCCTCGGCACGGGCCACCCGCAGCCGCTGTCCCACGTGCTCGTCGGTCGCGGCGCGCACCTCGTCGGCGTACGCCTGCGCGTCCTCCCGCAGGCGCCGGCCCGCCGCCTCCGCGTCCTCGACGAGCTGCCGCGCCTGCCGCCGGGCGCCCTCGCGCACCCCGTCGGCCTCCTCCCCGGCGAGCGCGAAGAGCCGTCGCGCACTCTCACCGAGACTCTCGTACGTCTGCGGGGCCAGCCCGGCGACCACCTCGCGCAGGTCCTCCGCGTCGGCCTCCATCTGCCTGGCCAGCACGGTCAGCCGGGCGGCCCGCTCCCAGGCGGCGTCACGGTCCCGCGAGAGGGCCGCGGCGAACGCGTCGACCTGCTCGGGACGGTAACCGCGCCGTACGGCCACGAAGCCGTGCGGCGACACCGAAGCGCTGCTCATCCGGTAACCCCTCTCCGCCGAACACACACGAACTGACGAATGATTTCGCGCATATCGTGACGGATCACACGGAAGTGTTCATAACGCGACACTCCGCTTGACCGTTCCGGTCAGGGTCCATGACGAAAAGGGGCGGTCCCGGTCGCACGACCGGAACCGCCCCTTCGGCGCCGAGCACCACGGCTCAGCGGCGCCTCACAACAGCCCGTCCCACATCTGCTCCAGCAGCACCGACCACCAGCTCTCCGGCGACCCCAGGGCCGCCGGGTCGAGGGCGGCCAGCTGCGCCTGGAAGTCGACGGTCCAGCGTCCCGCCTGCTCCTGGTTGAGGCCGTACCGCAGCCGCCACATCCGGCCCAGCAGCGCCAGACAGCGCGCGAACTCGGGCAGGCCCGTGTTCACGAACTGCGGCGGCACCGACCCGCCGCCGGGACCCGCCTCCACCGGCACGGCCACGATGTTCGCCGTGCCGTACTGGACACAGACCGCGCGGCCGAAGTCGGTACCCATCACCAGGTACGAACCCGCGTCCGGGGCCGGCTGCACACCCCGCTCCTGCGCCAGCTCGGCGAGCGTCGGCACCGGGCGGCCCGGCTGCGCCTGCGCCCAGAAGAACGGGCCCATGTCGACCGGCAGTCCGGCCACCACCAGGGTGTGCGCCACGATCGGCGGCACCCCCTGCCGGGAGACCGCCGCATGGTCGAAGCGGAAGACACCCGGCCCGAACGCCGCCGCCAGCTCGTGCGCGACGCCCTCCGGCGGGACCGGCGGCGCGGGCTGCACCGGCGGGATCGGGGCCCGCACCGGGGCGGGCCGCGCAGGGCCGTCCGCCACCTGATGCAACTCGCCCTGATGCGCCAGCAGTTGATGCATCCCCTGCTGACGGCTCGCGTGATCCGTGCCGTACGGGGCGATGCTGGTGATCCGCGCCTGGGGCCACGTCTCCCGGATCATCCGCGCGCAGTACGCACCCGGCAGCTCGCAGGACTCCAACTCCGTGTGCAGCTCCAGCACCTGCTGCGGCGGCACGTTCATCGCACGCAGCTCGTGCAGGATCTGCCACTCCGGATGCGGCGTGCCCGGCGCGGAACGCCGGATCAGCTGCTGCTCCGACCCGTCCTGGGCGCGGTAACGCAGCACGGCCTGGTAACCGGGACCCACGGTCGGCTGACCGCCCTGCGGATAGCCGTACGCCGGAGGCTGACCGGGCATCGGCTGACCGGGCACGGGCCCGCCGGGCATCGGGTGACCCGGCATCGGCCGCGGCCCGCCCGGGGGCATGCCGGGTGCCTGCGGCGGCGGAGGCGCGGCCGGGCCGCCGACCGCGGGGCCGGCCAGCATCGTCGCCGCGTGATGCACGGCACCCGGGGTGCCGGGCACCCCCGGCGCACCGGGCGTCGCCGGGGCGCCGGGCACTCCTGGCGCGCCTGGCGGCCTCGGACCGCCGACGACGGGACCCGCCAGCATCGTCGCCGCGTGGTGGGCGTCACCCGCAGGCGTACCACCGGGCGGGTTCGGCGCACCTGGAGCATGCGGGGCACCCGGAGGGCTCGGGGGCGGGGGCGCGCCCGGGCCGCCGACCGCGGGGCCGGCCAGCATCGTCGCCGCGTGGTGGGCGTCACCCGCAGGCGTACCACCGGGCGTGCCCGGGGCCTGCGGTGCGGACGGCGCTCCCGCGCCCGGCAGGCCCTCGGGCCCGTCCGGACCCAGCTGGGACATCAGCTGCGTCGGCACGTAACCGCCCGCGGGTGCGCCCGGCGCACCGGGACCGGGCGGGGGCGTGCTCCCCGGGCGTGCGCCCGGCATCCCGGGAGCACCCGGCGGCGGAGGCGTCGCCGCCCCGCCACCCCGCGCACCGCGCGCCGGCCGCTGCGCCTTGCTGGTCGCGGCGTCCGCGATGTCACCGGCGTTCGGCGGCAGCGGGCGCCCGGCGGATGCCGGACCGGCGGGCGGCTGCGGCGCGCCGGGACCACCGGGACCCTGCGGGTAGCCGTAGGACGGGGCACCCGGCGGAGGCGTGCCCTGCGGACCACCGGGGACGGGCACGCCGGGAGGCGGCGTGCCGGGACCGCCGGGGGCATGGGCACCCGGCGCCGGAACACCCGGAGCGCCGGGGGCGGTTGCGCCCGGAGGTGGCGTGCCGGGGGGCGGGGTGCCGGGGCCACCGGGAACAGCCGCGCCCGCGGTGCCGGGAGCTCCAGGAGCCCCGGGAGGCGCCACACCAGGACCACCGGGAACCGGCACACCCGGAGGCGGCGTACCAGGACCACCGGAAACCGGCGTGCCCGGAGGCGGCGTACCAGGACCACCGGAAACCGGCGTGCCCGGAGGCGGCGTACCAGGACCACCGGAAACCGGCGCGCCCGGAGGCGGCGTACCCGGGCCGCCGCCCGGGCCCTGCGGACAGCCGTACGCGGAACCGGCGGGCACGGACCCGGACGGAACCCCACCGGAGCCCGGCGCACCCGCGTCCTGCGGGGAACGCGACGGCGACGGCGTACCGGGGTCGTCCAGCGCGGGCGCCAGCGTCGTACGCGGAAGGGCACTGCCACCCGACATCAGGGCCGTCTTCGCATCCGGCGTCACAGCCGGCGGCGGCGCCACCTCGTCGAAGTCGCTCAGCGGCGGCGCGAACACCGTCGCGGGCAACGGCACCGAACGGTCCTCGCCCCCATCGCCATTGGTGTCCGTCCCGGCCCACGGCGTCGCCCCCGCGGGCACACCCGACGGCGCCCGGTCCTGCGGCGGCGCCTCCCGCACCTCGTCGTCGGACGCGGCGGCCGGCCACGCCGTCGCCCCCTCCGGAGCGGCCGCGACACCGGCACCCGAGGACCCCGAGGACACCCGGACACCCTCACCGTCCGACACCCCGGCGCCCCCCGGGCCCCCGCCCGCGGAAGCCCCGTCGCCGGACACCCCCGCAGCCGGCGGACGCGACCCCGCCCCGTCCGACTCACCCGCCCGGCGGTCCGGAATCCCCATCCGGTCCGCCGCCTCCTGAAGCCACTCCGGAGGACTCAACAGGAACGACGTCTGATTCAGATCCACCCGCGCCGCAGGCACCGGACCCGCCGGCACGTCCGACACCCCGTACTCCTCCTCGTACCGGCGAACGACCTCACCCACCGGCAACGCCGGCCACAACGTCGCCTCACCACTGTCCCGCGCGATGACGAGCCGCTGCGCCCCACCGTCCGAACGCGGACCGTCGGCACGGTCCTCCGCCCACACCACGAACCCGAGATCGAACTCCCGCACCCGCACCTCCCGGTGCTGATACGAGGCCACGTCCCCGTTGATCCACTCTTCCGCGCGCTCCTGCGCCTGCGCGAAGGTCACCATCGGACGCTCACTCCCCCACCGAAGAGACGGGCACGGCGTACGCGAAGCCACCGTCCACCATCAGATTCGCCACCGTCTCCAACTCCGGCGGACTGCCCGCCAGCCGGGACAGGAACGCGTCGAAGTCGTCCCCGCACGGCAGCAACAACCGCTCCACCCGCTCGGCCGGCGGCCACGCGTCCCGGTCACGCGCGTCGTCGTACGCGCAGAACCACACCGACCCGACCGCGTCACCCTTCACCTTCACCGCGAGCAGACCACCCTGCACGAACCCGACGCACAGATAGTCCTTCGTCAGATGATCACGCAGACACTTGTTGATATAGACGAGATCATTGACCGCCGCCTCGTCGCGCACCGTGAAGAACGGCTGGTCCACCAGCAACCCCAGCTCCGCGTCGAGCGCCGCACCCACCGGCGCACACCCGCCCGCCGCCTTCAGGAACGACCGGTAGGCACCCGGAAGCCGGTACCCCAGGTCCTCCTCGACCCCCAGCACCTGCTGCTCCGACACCGCCACCGACGACTTCGGCAACCCGAAATGCGCCGGCCGCGTCTCCTGCAACGGCCGCGTGCCCCTCTTGTCCTGATCCACCGCGGCCGTCGCCAGACCACCGTGATGCCGCAACAACGCCTTCACCTCGACCGGCACCAACTCCAGCCGCCGCGACCCCGGCACGTGATGCCACGTCCACCCGTGCGGCGTCGCCACCGACGGAATCGTGTCCCACAGGTCGTGCCCGGTCGCGGCCAGCGCGGCATTCGCCGACACGTAGTCCGTCAGCCGCAGCTCATCGACCCCGAAACCCTCCGGCGGCTCGGCGATCTCCGCGGCGGCACGCGCATACGGCGAGAAGTCGGGATAGCCGTGCTCGTCCACCCGCACACCTCCGGGATGACGCGCGGCCCGGACCGGATCCGGAAAATGCACGACCTGCCCCGCGTATGCCGCGTTCGGCGGCGCGGCTTGCTGCCCGAGCCGACCTGTCGTCATGGCGATTGCCCCCTGCGGCGTTCTTCGTACGGCGGTATGGATCCCGGATGTCGACAGCCTATGCGGTACGACGACACAGGTCACCGGGCCTCCAGTTCCGTGACCAGCCGTCACCCCGCCGTGACCGTCCGCCGAAGACCGGGCGTGTCGCGGCGCCCCAGCTTCCCCACCAGCCACGCCGTTTGGCAGTCTGTGTCCCCACCGGCGGCGGTCACATCAGCGGCCGCCACCACGGGCCGGGAGGGGATGGCAAACCATGAACGCGACACAGACGGGCACGTCCGGCGATCCACGCGTCGGCTGGAGCAGCACCGGAACACCCCCCACCCCCACACTCCTCCACCGCCGCGACGGCATACTCCCCACCGTCGCCGCCGCCCTCTCCGTACGCGGCGCCACCCTCACCGGAACAGCCGCCCGCGGCGACCAACCCCCCGCCCTCCACCCCCTCGTGCAGGACTTCCTCGACACCCTCACCAGCGCCCAGCGCGACCGCTTCACCGGACGCTGCGCCGAGACCATCCTCATCTCCCGCCACATCACCTCCGCCGACGCCACCCGCAGCAGACGAGCCGCCCGCAGACCCATGACCAACGGCGAAGCCCGCAAAGCCCTCAAGCACGCCAAACTCACCGCCCGCCGCATCCGCGAGGACGGCGACCCCCTCCACGGCAGCTTCGCCGCACCCTGCCGCTCCTGCACCGCGCTCAGCGCCCACTTCGGCGTACGCGTCGTCGACCCCACAGCACAGGACGACTGACCTCCCCCACCCCCCACCACGCCGGACCACGACACTCGACGAACCAAGGGCAGATGCACGCCGACCGCACCTCCACCACACGCTTCCCCGTCCCCGTCGACGCCGCGCTGCGGGACGCGGGCTGGCAGCCGGGACGCTGGGACATAAAGCAGGCCGAATACTGGGCCGACACACTGCGCGGACACACCTCACCCGCAGGACACCGCCACACCGTCTTCCCCGCCGCCGTGGAAGCCTGGGCCGAATTCGGCGGCCTGCGCATCACCCCACAGGGACCCGGCCGCCGCGTCGCCCCCGCCAACCTCCACCTCGACCCGCTGCACGGCCTCCACATGGCCCGCACCCTCGGCGACCTCGGCCGCGCCCTCAACACCGAGGTCTGCCCCCTCGGCGAGGAGACCGACACCGGCGCCGCCCTCGCCATCGACACCGAAGGCCGCGTCTACGCCCTCGACCACACCGGCGACTGGTACCTCGGCCACGACCTCGACCAGGCCCTCGCCACACTCCTCACCGGCCTCGAACCGGTCCGCCTCACCGCCGTCTGACCCACCCCGACCCCGGGACACCCGCGGACCCACACCCCGACGGACACCCGCACCACGCCTGACGCCCACCCGCGCCCGCACAACCTGACACGCGCCCGCGCCCACACAGCCCCGACACGCACCCGCGCCCTCAGGCCGCCGGCAACACCGCCGACACCCGGTAACCTCCCGCATCCGTCGGCCCCGAGACGAACACACCCCCGAGCGCCGTCACCCGCTCCTTCATCCCCAGCAGCCCGTTGCCACCACTCGGCAGCCGAGCCGACGACGCCGAACCCGGCTCCGGCGGCGGCTCGTTCTCCACCTGCATCGCGATCTCCGACGAACGATGCGCCAGCCGCACATACGTCTTCGCCCCCGCCGCATGCTTGTGCACGTTCGTCAACGCCTCCTGCACCACCCGGTACGCCGTCTGCTCCACCTCCGGCGCATACGACCGCACCTCCCCCTCCACCGACAGAGCCACCACCATCCCCGCCGCCGCCGACTGCCCCACCAACTCGTCCAGCTCCGCCAGACACGGCCCGTCCGCCGCCTCGTCCACCGCCCGCGACGCCGCCACCGCGGCCGCCACCCCCACCGCCACCAACGGCACCGCCGGACCCCGCCCCGCCCGGGAACCCGCCACCTCCCCCGTCCGCAGCACCCCCAGCATCTCCCGCAACTCCGTCAACGCCTGCCGGCCCATGTCCCCCACCAGCGCCGCATTGCGCACCGCCTTCTCCGGATCCTTCCGCGCCACCGCCTGCAACGCCGCCGCGTGCACCACCATCAGACTCACCCGGTGCGCCACCACGTCGTGCATCTCACGCGCGATCCGCGTCCGCTCCTCGTTGCGCGCCCACTCCGCACGCTCCTCCGCCCGCTCCGCAAGCAGCTGCAACTCCCGCTCCAGCGAATCCGCCCGCTCCCGCAGACTCTCCATCAACCGGCGCCGCGCCCCCACATACAGCCCCAGCAGCACCGGTGGCGCCGTCATCCCGAGCGACGTCGTGATCGACAGGAACGGGACGAACCAGTCCCCCATCGTCAGATCCCCGCGCACCACGTCCTGGCGCGCCCGCACGAACGTCACGATCAGCGTCCCCACCAGGGACATGCCCGCCAGCGCCCCGATGATCCGGCGCGGCAGCTCGGACGCGGCGAGCGTGTACAGCCCGACGACACCCATCAGGAAACCCATCTGCGCCGGTGTGATCGCGAGCGCGACGAGCACCACCGCGATCGGCCACCTCCGCCGCAGCACCAGCACCGAGCCGGCCACAAGACCGAACACGATGCCCGCCGCGAGCGGCAGACCCGCGTCCCGCGCGAACGGCACCCCCTCCGCCGCGCACTCGATCGCCGACGCCAGCGCCAGGCCGACGTCCAGCACCGCACTGCGCCACTTCGTCCACCACCACGGCCCTCTCCCGGCCGCGGTGTGGTCTTCCCCCGTCGTGGTCATGCCTCCCAGCCTACGGGCGCACCCCGGGCGGTTTCCGGTGAGTTTCCGCGACCGACCCCCACCACACTCCGCAATCGAACAGAAGCGAAACCTGCCGGTATCCCTAGAACTGCTGAATCGCACATTGTTCGCCCCCGGACGCCCGCATTCCGCCCGAAGCCTGTGCCCATGGCATACGCACACGGCAAATACACCGACTTCGAAACCCTGCGGGAACGGGCGGTCGCGCTGCGACGGGAGGGGCTCAGCCTTCGGCAGATCAAGGACGAGCTCCAGGTCCGCAACAAGGAGGTCCTCCAGCGTCTCGTCGCGGGCGAGCCGCCCCCGGAGTGGACGAAACGGCCGAACGCGAAGGACCACCTGCGGGACAGGGCCCGCGAGCTGCGTCGCCGCGGCTGGACGTACAACGAGATCCAGACGGAGCTGGGCTGCTCGAAGAGCTCGGTGTCGCTGTGGGTGCGGGATCTGCCCCGCCCGGAACCCCGCTGCACCCCGGAGGAACAGCGGGCGCGGATGAACGCGGGACTGGCACGACTGCGGGCTTCTCAGGACCTCGCACGCGAGGCGACCAAGCGGACGGCGACCTCGGAGGTCGGGCGGCTCTCCGCCCGCGAGCTGTTCCTCGTGGGCGTGGGCCTGTACTGGGCCGAGGGCGCGAAGGACAAGCCCTACAGCCGCCGCGAGCAGGTCCTCTTCGTCAACAGCGACCCGGGGATGATCTCCGTGTTCCTCGCCTGGCTCGACCTCCTCGAGGTCGACCGCAGCCGCCTGCGCTTCCGCGTGATGATCCACGAGTCCGCGGACGTGACAGCCGCTGAGCGCTTCTGGGCGGACCACGTCGGGCCCGGCGATGCCTGCTTCAACCGGACCACACTGAAGAAGCACAATCCGAAAACCGTGCGCAAGAACGTCGGCGACACCTATCGCGGGTGCCTTGTCATCTACGTCCGCCAGAGTGCCGATCTGTACCGTCGCATCGAAGGCGCCTGGTACGGCATAGTGTTGGATGCCAACTCGGCGACCTGACCGAATGTCCGGTTTAGCCGTGATTGTTCCCCCGTGGTGTAATTGGCAGCACTGTGGCTTTTGGTGCCATCTGTCCGGGTTCGAGTCCTGGCGGGGGAGCCCAGCACGGTTCGGGCCCTGACAGCTCCGTCAGGGCCCGCTCTCATGTCGCCCCCGAAACGCCCCGGTATCCTGCGGATGTCCACCCCGCCATCCGTAGCCGAAGGGCATCCCCGTGAGCGCCAACCGCCCGGCAGCCGTCGTCGTCCTTGCAGCGGGTGAGGGCACCCGTATGAAGTCGGCCACACCGAAGGTCCTGCACGAACTCTGCGGACGCTCCCTGGTGGGCCATGTGCTCGCCGCCGCGCGCGAGTTGGACCCCGAGAACCTGGTCGTCGTCGTGGGGCACGCCCGTGAGCAGGTCACCGCGCACCTCGCCGGCACCGACCCGGGCGTACGCACGGCCGTGCAGGCCGAGCAGAACGGGACCGGGCACGCCGTCCGGATGGGCCTGGAGGAGCTGGGCGGAGCCGTCGACGGGACCGTCGTGGTGGTGTGCGGCGACACGCCGCTGCTGACGGGCGCGACCCTGGAGCGGCTCGCGGCCACGCACGCCGAGGACGGCAACGCGGTCACGGTGCTGACCGCCGAGGTGCCGGACGCGACGGGGTACGGCCGCATCGTGCGGGACGGCGCGAGCGGCGCGGTGACGGCGATCGTGGAGCACAAGGACGCGAGCGAGTCGCAGCGTGCCGTCCGGGAGATCAATTCCGGGGTGTTCGCGTTCGACGGGCGGCTGCTGGCGGAGGCGCTGGGCAAGGTGCGTACCGACAACAGCCAGGGTGAGGAGTACCTCACGGACGTGCTCGGGATCCTGCGGGAGGCGGGTCACCGGGTGGGGGCGTCGGTGGCGGCCGATCACCGGGAGATCGCCGGTATCAACAACCGGGTGCAGTTGGCTCAGGCGCGGCGGATCCTGAACGACCGGTTGCTGGAGCGGGCGATGCTCGCGGGGGTGACCGTGGTGGATCCGGCGTCGACGTGGGTGGATGTGACGGTGACGTTCGAGCGGGACGCGGTGGTGCTGCCGGGGACGCAGCTGCTGGGCGCGACGCATCTGGGTGAGGGTGCGGAGGTGGGTCCGCATTCGCGTCTGAAGGACACCTCGGTGGGTGCGGGGGCCCGGGTGGACAACACGGTGGCGGACGGCGCGGAGGTGGGTCCTCAGGCGAGTGTGGGGCCGTTCGCGTATCTGCGTCCGGGTACGCGTCTGGGGCTGAAGTCCAAGGTGGGTACGTACGTGGAGACGAAGAACGCGACGATCGGTGAGGGGACGAAGGTGCCGCATCTGTCGTATGTGGGTGATGCGACGATCGGTGAGTACTCCAACATCGGTGCGGCGAGCGTGTTCGTGAACTACGACGGGCAGGACAAGCACCACACGACGGTGGGTTCGCATTGCCGTACGGGTTCGGACAACATGTTTGTGGCTCCTGTCACGGTCGGGGACGGCGCGTACACCGCGGCGGGCTCGGTGATCACGAAGGATGTGCCGCCCGGTTCGCTGGCCGTGGCCCGTGGCCAGCAGCGGAATATCGAGGGTTGGGTGGCTCGTAAGCGTCCGGGGAGCGCGGCCGCGAAGGCGGCGGAGGCGGCTTCCCGGGAGTTGGACGGCGAAGGCTGACCGGAAACCGGCACGTCGGACACGGCGTACCGTGATAGGTGCACAACTCGCACCCCCAGCTGAGATCACTTCTCAACGCCCAGCTGAGACACCTCTGAGGAGACAGTGCTGTGACCGGGATCAAGACGACCGGCGAGAAGAAGATGATGTTCTTCTCCGGCCGCGCCCACCCCGAGCTTGCCGAGGAGGTCGCCCACAAGCTGGGTGTCGGGGTTGTCCCGACGAAGGCCTTCGACTTCGCGAACGGTGAGATCTACATCCGTTATCAGGAGTCGGCTCGTGGCGCCGACTGCTTCCTGATGCAGAGCCACACGGCTCCGATCAACAAGTGGATCATGGAGCAGTTGATCATGATCGATGCTCTGAAGCGGGCTTCCGCCCGGAGCATCACCGTGATCGTGCCGTTCTACGGTTACGCGCGGCAGGACAAGAAGCACCGTGGGCGTGAACCGATCTCGGCGCGTCTGATCGCGGACCTGATGAAGACGGCGGGTGCGCACCGGATCCTGACGGTGGATCTGCACACGGATCAGATCCAGGGCTTCTTCGACGGTCCGGTGGACCATCTGTTCGCGCTGCCGATCCTGGCGGACTACGTGGGTGCGAAGGTGGACCGGAGCAAGCTGACGGTGGTGTCTCCGGACGCCGGCCGGGTGCGGGTCGCGGACCGCTGGTGCGACCGGCTGGACGCGCCGCTGGCGATCGTGCACAAGCGTCGTGACAAGGACGTCGCCAATCAGGTGACCGTGCACGAGGTCGTGGGCGATGTGAAGGGCCGGGTCTGTGTCCTGGTCGACGACATGATCGACACGGGTGGCACGATCTGTGCGGCGGCGGACGCCCTGTTCGCGCACGGTGCGGAGGATGTCATCGTGACGGCGACGCACGGTGTGCTGTCGGGTCCTGCGGCGGACCGGCTGAAGAACTCGAAGGTGAGCGAGTTCGTGTTCACGGACACGCTGCCGACGCCGGGTGAGCTGGAGCTGGACAAGATCACGGTCCTGTCCATCGCGCCGACGATCGCGAACGCGGTGCGTGAGGTGTTCGAGGACGGTTCGGTGACGAGCCTGTTCGAGGAGCAGTGAGCCGTCCGCGGGCTTGCTGAAGATCGATTTCTGGTACGGCCTTCGCGCCGAGTAAGCTGTGACAGTTGCTCGGCGAGGGAGGCCGTACCGCGTTCTCGGGGTATGGCTGTCCGTTATCGACGCGCTCTTCGTAGCAGGCCGTTCGTGGCCGGGTGACCACTTTCCCCACGTACTACGAGGAGTGACATGTCCGAGGTCAAGATCGCCGCTGAGACCCGCACCGAGTTCGGCAAGGGTGCCGCGCGTCGTATCCGTCGTGACAGCAAGGTTCCCGGTGTCGTGTACGGCCACGGTGCCGACCCGGTGCACGTGACGCTTCCGGGTCACGAGCTGCTGCTCGCCCTGCGTACGCCGAACGTGCTGCTGTCCCTGGAGCTCGACGGCAAGTCGCAGCTGGCCATCCCGAAGGCCGTGCAGCGTGACGCGATCAAGGGCTTCCTCGAGCACGTCGACCTGCTGCTCGTCCGCAGTGGCGAGAAGGTCACGGTCGAGGTCTACGTCCACACCGAGGGCGAGCTGGCTCCGGGTGCCTACCTGCTCGAGCACGTGCTGAGCACGCTGACGGTCGAGGCCGAGGCCACGCACATCCCCGAGTCGGTCACCGTGTCCATCGAGGGTCTGGAGGCCGGTGCCGCCATTCTCGCGAAGGACATCCCGCTGCCGTCGGGCACGAAGCTGGCGATCGACGAGGACGCGGTCGTCCTGCAGGTCCTGGCCGCGCAGGCCGAGGAGGCCTCTCCGGAGGCCGAGGGTGCGGGCGACGAGGCCGCCGAGGCCTGATCCCCCGGATTTCTTCTGTTGTCAGCCGCCGTTCCGTTCCGGAGCGGCGGCTGGCGCGTATCCAGCACACATGGGAGACACGGACGTGACGACCGACGCCAATGCGCCCTGGCTGATCGTGGGGCTCGGCAATCCGGGGCCGGAGTATGCGATGAACCGGCACAACGTGGGCTTCATGGTGGCCGATCTGCTGGCGGAGCGGGTCGGCGGGAAGTTCAAGCGGGCCGGGAAGGCGCAGGCCCAGGTGATCGAGGGGCGGATCGGTCCGCCGGGTTCTGCCAACCGGCGGGTGATTCTGGCGAAGCCGATGTCGTACATGAACCTGTCGGGTGGCCCGGTGAACGCGCTGCGGGATTTCTACAAGGTGCCGGTGGGTCATGTGGTGGCGGTGCATGACGAGTTGGACATCGATCACGGGGTGCTGCGGTTGAAGCTGGGCGGGGGCGACAACGGGCACAACGGGCTGAAGTCGATGACGAAGGTGATGGGTCCGGACTATCACCGGGTGCGTTTCGGTATCGGGCGTCCGCCGGGGCGGATGCAGGTGGCGGATTTCGTGCTGAAGGACTTCTCGTCGGCGGAGCGCAAGGAGCTGGGGTACTTCGTGGACCGGGCGGCGGACGCGGTGGAGGCCCTGGTGATCGAGGGTCTTGAGCGGGCGCAGTCGACGTACAACTCGTGAGGGGCCGGGTGCTGTCCGGCCCGTTCGCAGGGGGACGACGGCGACTTGTCGCCCGGCCGGGTTGACCGGGTGCAGTGCCATGGCCAAGGATCGCGGCCATGTGTCCCCGGGCGTCCTCCAGTCAGAGCGCGTATGCGGCGCTGCGGTTCGGGCGACTCGCGGCGATGGGTGTGGTCGCGGCGTTGATCCTGGTCGCGGGGGTGTGGGGTTCCTGGGGTACGGCGCAGCACGTGATGCTGACCAAGGGGCGGGAGCAGGGGACGATGCGGGTGACGTCCTGTGCGGACGATGCCTGCTGGGGGCCGTTCCGGCCGACGTCGGTGGGGTCGCAGGCGCGGGGCCGGGTGGTCATCGAGCGGTCGGTGGCGGTGGAGGCGGGGCGGACGTACTCCGTGGCGGTGAAGCCGGGCAGTGGTCGTGTGGTGCGTACGGGGCCTGCGGGGCTGTTGTATGCGTGGGTTCCGCTGGCGGGTGCGTTGTTGCTGGCTGCGGTGGTGGTGGCGGGTGGTCTGCGGCTGACGCGGGTGGCGTGGTTGATGGCGGGGGCGGGTGTCACGTTCCTGACGGCGACGTTCCTGGTGCTGTGAGCCGGCGACGTTCCTGGTGCTGTGAGCCGGTGGCGTTCTTCATGCTGTGAACGGGGTGTGGCCCCCGTCCTCGTGGTGCGAGGGCGGGGGCCACTTGTGTGTGCCGGGGGGTCAGCCGGTGTTGCGCAGTCCGGCGGCGACGCCGTTGACGGTGAGGAGCAGGGCCCTGGAGAGCAGCGGGTCGGGTTCGGAGCCCGCTGCGGCCTCGTCGCGCTGGCGCTTGAGGAGGGCGACCTGGAGGTAGGAGATGGGGTCCAGGTAGGCGTCGCGGATGGCGAAGGTCTGCTGGAGGACGGGGTGGTTGTCGAGCAGTCGTTCGCCGCCGGTGACGCGCAGCACCTCGCGGACGGTGAGTTCGTGTTCGGCCTTGATGGTGTCGAAGACGTGCTTGAGCTCGTCGGGGACGAGGGTCTCGACGTAGTGGCCGGCGATCCTGAGGTCCGTCTTGGCCAGCGTCATCTCGACGTTGGAGAGGAAGTTGCGGAAGAAGTGCCACTGCTCGTGCATCTCGTCGAGGACGCTGTCGAGGCCGGTCTCGCGCAGGGCCTTGAGGCCGGAGCCGACGCCGAACCAGCCGGGCACGATCTGCCGGGACTGGGTCCAGCCGAAGACCCACGGGATGGCGCGCAGTCCGTCCAGGGAGACGCCCGAGCCGGGGCGGCGGGAGGGCCGTGAGCCGAGGTGCAGGTCGGCGAGCTGGTCGACCGGCGTGGAGGCGAGGAAGTAGGTCGGCAGGTCGGGGTCCTCGACGAGCCGGCGGTAGGCGGCGTGGGCGGCGTCGGAGACGACGTCCATCGCGGCGTCCCACCGGGCGAGTGACTCGTCGGACTGGCGGGGGGCGGTGTGCAGGGCGGATGCCTGGAGGGTGGCGGCGACGGTCAGTTCGAGGTTCTCGCGGGCGAGTGACGGTACGAGGTACTTGTCGGAGATGACCTCGCCCTGTTCGGTCACCTTGATCTCGCCTTCGAGGGTGCCCCACGGCTGGGCGAGGATCGCGTCGTGGGAGGGGCCGCCGCCGCGGCCGACGGTGCCGCCGCGGCCGTGGAAGAGGCGCAGGCGGACGCCGTAGCGGTGGGCGACGTCGCGCAGGCGGCGCTGGGCGCGGTGGATCTCCCACTGGGAGGTGGTGATGCCGCCGAACTTGGAGGAGTCGGAGTAGCCGAGCATGACCTCCTGGACGTCGCCGCGCAGGGCGACCAGGCGCCGGTAGGAGGGGTCGGCGAGCATGTCGTCGAGGATGACGTCGGCGGCGCGCAGTTCGTCGGTGGTCTCCAGCAGCGGCACGATGCCGATCCTGGCCCAGCCGGCGTGCAGGTCGATGAGTCCGGCCTCGCGGGCGAGGACGGCGGCGGCGAAGACGTCGTCGGCGCCCTGGCACATGGAGATGATGTACGACTCGATGACCTCGGGTCCGAAGACTTCGAGGGCCTTCTTGACGGTCTGGAAGACGCCGAGGGTCTTCTCGCCCGCGGCGTCGACGGGGGCGGGGCTGGGGGCGAGGGGGCGCCGGGAGCGCAGTTCCTTGGCGAGGAGCTTGCCGCGGTAGTCGCGGGGCATGTCGGCGTAGCGCCAGGATTCCTCGCCGAGGCGGTCGAAGAGCTGGCCGAGGGCGTGGTGGTGGGCGTCGGCGTGTTCGCGGACGTCCATGGTGGCGAGCTGGAGGCCGAAGGCGGCGAGGGTGCGGATGGTGCGGTTCATCCGGCCGTCGGCGAAGAGGGCGCCGCGGTGTTCGCGCAGGGAGCTCTGGATGAGGGTGAGGTCGGCGAGCAGTTCGCCGGTGCCGAGGTAGTCGCGGCCGTCCTGGTGGGGGGTGCCGTTGGCGAGGCGCTGCTTGGTGTTCTCGAGCTTCTGGCGGATGCAGGTGGCCTTGAGCCGGTAGGGCTCTTCGGCGTTGAGCCGCTTGTAGCGGGGGCTGATCTCGGGGAGCTGCTCGAGGTCGGTCTGGAGGGAGGTGAGCAGTTCTTCGGTGGCGCCGGTGTATCGGATGGAGTTCGACAGGAAGCCGCGGAGCTCGTCGATCATGTCCAGGGCGTCGTTGATGCCGTGTTCGTGCTGGAGGATCAGGACGTCCCAGGTGACCTGGGGGGTGACGTTGGGGTTGCCGTCGCGGTCGCCGCCGATCCAGGTGCCGAAGGTGAGGGGGCGGGTGTCCTCGGGGAGGACGACGCCGACGCGTTCGAGTTCGGCGGTGAGGTCCTCGAGGACGTCGCCGACGGCGCCGGCGTGCAGTTCGTCGAGGTAGTAGATGGCGTTGCGGGCCTCGTCGGCGGGCTCGGGGCGGACGACGCGCAGTTCGTCGGTCTGCCAGACGAGGTCGATGTTCTCGGCCAGTCGGGTGTCGTAGCGGCGTCGGTCGGCCTCGGTGACGGGGGTTTCGAGGAGGGCGGCGATGCGGCGCAGCTTGTTGAGGACGGAGCGGCGGGCGGCTTCGGTGGGGTGTGCGGTGAAGACGGGGCGCACGTTGAGGTTGCGGACGGTGTCGCGCAGGTGGTCGGGGTCGGCGTCCTTGAGGCGGTCGGCCGTGCGGGCGAGGAGGCCGCCTTCGGCGGCGCGCTTGGCGCGCAGTTCGCGGCCGCGGTGCACCTGTTCGGTGACGTTCGCCAGGTGGAAGTACGTGGAGAAGGCGCGGACCAGCTTGGCCGCGGTCTCCAGTTCGGTGCCGCGGAGCAGCTCGGCGGCGGCTTCGCCGTCCTCGCGGGTCAGGCTGCGGACCTTCTCGACGAGTTCCAGGAGTTCGGGGCCCTCCTGGCGTACGAGGGTTTCTCCCAGCAGGTCGCCCAGGCGGCGGATGTCGGCGCGCAGCTCGCTGCTGGTCGTCGTGGTCTGTTCGTCGGCACTGCTCACAGGTGCGGCTCCTTGCAGTGTTGAAGCTCGTCTGAAGCTCGTCTGGCGGGGAACCCGGGTGGTGACCGCGCGGCGGGGTGCCGCTCAGGGACGTGGCGCCCGGGAAGATTTCAGAACGGACCGCGCTGTCCGACCGACTCCAAGGATAGGTGTCCATGCGGACGCGCAGACTGTCGGGCTGTTGCCGTCGGCTTTCGCGCTGCCATACTTACGATGCCGTAGGTTACGGAACCGTAGGGATACCCGTCAGCTCCAGGGATGTCTGTCGGGTCCCTGCTTCCGGCATTTTCTGACTCCTGGCCCTCGACCCCACAAGGGGACGCCCATGACCGCAAGCTCCGACGTGTTCGAAGACGCTCCCCGGGCGGACGACGACGGCTCGTTGCCGCCCGCCACGCTGGGCGGTGAGCGGAAGCGTTCGGTGGAACAGTTCGCGCTGCTCCTCTTCATCGTCTTCCCCTTCCTCGCCCTGCTGGCCGCGGTGCCGCTGGCCTGGGGCTGGGGGGTGAGCTGGCTGGATCTCGGCCTGCTGGTGTTCTTCTACTACCTGGGCTGCCACGGCATCACGATCGGTTTCCACCGGTACTTCACGCACGGTTCCTTCAAGGCCAAGCGGCCGCTGCGGATCGCGCTGGCGATCGCGGGTTCGATGGCGGTGGAGGGTCCGGTGGTGCGCTGGGTCGCCGATCACCGCAAGCATCACAAGTACTCGGACGCGGAGGGCGACCCGCATTCGCCGTGGCGTTTCGGTGAGACGCTCCCGGCGCTGATGAAGGGCCTGTGGTGGGCGCACATCGGCTGGATGTTCGACGAGGAGCGGACCTCGCAGGAGAAGTACGCGCCTGATCTGATCAAGGACCCGGCGATCCGGGCGATCTCGCGGCAGTTCCTCGCCTGGACGGCGCTGTCGCTGGCGCTGCCGGCTCTGATCGGTGGTCTGGTGACGATGTCCTGGTGGGGCGCGTTCACCGGTTTCTTCTGGGGTTCGCTGGTGCGGGTGGCGCTGCTGCACCACGTGACGTGGTCGATCAACTCGATCTGTCATGCGGTGGGCAAGCGGCCCTTCAAGTCGCGTGACCGTTCGGGCAACGTGTGGTGGCTGGCCGTGCTGTCGTGCGGTGAGTCCTGGCACAACCTGCACCATGCGGACCCGACGTCGGCGCGGCACGGGGTGGAGCGCGGTCAGCTGGATTCCTCGGCGCGGATCATCCGCTGGTGCGAGCGGCTGGGCTGGGCGTACGACGTGCGCTGGCCGTCACGCTCGCGTATCGATTCGCGCCGGAACCCGGACGGGACGGGCGCCCGCCGCAGGCCGGAGACCGCCGAAGCGGCATGATGGACGGCGTGGCGACCGACTCGAGCACATCCGGCAACGACAAGCAGCGGCGTCCGCGCCGCACCCGTATGACCGGTGCGGAGAGACGTCAGCAGCTGCTCGAGATCGGTCGCACGCTGTTCGCCGCGAAGGGTTTCGAGGCCACGTCGGTGGAGGAGATCGCGGCGAAGGCCGGGGTCTCCAAGCCGGTGGTGTACGAGCACTTCGGTGGCAAGGAGGGCCTGTACGCGGTGGTGGTGGACCGGGAGATGCGCCGGCTGCTGGACATGGTGACCAGCTCGCTGACGGCCGGCCACCCTCGTGAGCTGTGCGAGCAGGCGGCGTTCGCGCTCCTGGACTACATCGAGGAGTACACGGACGGTTTCCGGATCCTGGTCCGTGACTCCCCGATCCCGCAGTCGACGGGTTCCTTCGCGTCGCTGATCTCGGACATCGCCACCCAGGTGGAGGACATCCTGGGCCGCGAGTTCAAGAGCCGTGGCTTCGATCCGAAGCTGGCGCCCCTGTACGCGCAGGCGCTGGTGGGCATGGTGGCGCTGACGGGTCAGTGGTGGCTGGACGTGCGGCGGCCGAAGAAGGCCGAGGTGGCCGCGCATCTGGTGAATCTGGCGTGGCACGGGCTGGACGGCCTGGAGGCGAAGCCGCGCCTGATAGGCCACCGCAAGGCGTAGCGGCCGGTGAAGCCGCGCCTCACGGGAGCTGGAGGTCGGCGACCGGTTCCAGGAATTCGAGTCGGTTGCCGACCGGGTCCTCGGAGTAGAAGCGGCGGTGGCCGGGCAGGCCGTCGTCCCAGGTGACGGGGGCGCGGTGGGCGGTGAGCCGCTCGGCGTACGCCTCGATGCCACGGACGCGCAGGCCGGGGTGGGCCTTCTTCGCGGCCCGGAAGTCCTTTTCGATCCCGAGGTGCAGCCGCACCGTTCCCGCGGCGAACCAGCAGCCGCCGCGGGCGGCGAGGGCGGGCGGCTTGGGGACCTCGGTCATGCCGAGGGCGTGCGTGTAGTACGCGCGCAGGGCGTCCTCCGAGCCGGGCGGGGCGGCGAGCTGGACGTGGTCGACGGCGGTCAGCACCTCAGTCCGCCTTCCGGGCGACGGCGAAGACGCGGCGGAACGGGAACACCGTGCCGTGTCCGCCGGCCGGGTAAGCGGTGCGCAGGGCCTCGCGGTACTCGTCGACGAAGGCGTCCGCGTCCGGGCCCAGCTCGGTGAGGACGGGCCGCAGACCCGTCCCCTTCACCCAGTCCAGCACCGGGTCCTCGCCCGGGAGGAGATGCAGGTACGTCGTCTCCCAGACGTCGGCCCGGCAGCCGAGGGCGACGAGGCGGTCCAGGTAGCCGGCGGGGGTGAGGATCGCCCCGTCGTGGCGCAGCGTCTCGCGGAGGCGGTCCCGCCAGCGCGGGGAGCGGGCGATCTCGCGCATGAGGCGGTGGCTGGGCGAGTCGAAGTTGCCGGGGACCTGGAGGGCGAGGGTGCCGCCGGGGGTGAGGCCCTCGACCCAGGCGGGGAAGGACGCGGGGTGCCCGGGCACCCACTGCAGGGTGGCGTTGCTGATGATCAGGTCGTACGGCTCCGCGGGTGTCCAGGTGCGGGCGTCGGCGGCGGCGAAGTCGAGGCGGCCGCCGCCCGGGGTGGGGCCCGCGTGGTCGGTGCGGGCGCGTCGCAGCATCTGCGGGGAGTTGTCGTAGCCGGTGATGTGTGCGGTGGGCCAGCGTTCGGCGAGCAGGGCGGTGGCGTTGCCGGGGCCGCAGCCGAGGTCGGCGATGCGGGCCGGCTCCCGCGGCAGGGCCGGCACGCGGGCCAGGAGGTCGGCGAAGGGGCGGGCGCGGTGGTCGGCGTGGCGCAGGTACTGGCTGGGGTCCCAGCGGGGAGCGGCGGCGGGCATGGCGGGCCTCCTGGAGGGGCGCGTCCGGCGGGGGACGTGACCTGGGTGAGGTGTCCTGGGCGATCTCCACCCTCACACCCCAAGTATCTTGACGTCAAGAGACTTCACGTCGACACAACCACTACACTGATCGTCATGGAGGACGAGGTCGATCGGCTGGTCGCAGCGTGGCGCCGGGAGCGCCCTGACCTCGACGTGGAACCGCTCGAGGTGCTCAGCCGCGTGAGCAGGCTGGCCCGGCACCTGGACCGGGCGCGCCGACTGGCGTTCGCCGAGCACGGTCTGGAGCCCTGGGAGTTCGACGTCCTGACGTCGCTGCGGCGTGCGGGCGCCCCCTACCAGCTCTCCCCCGGCCAGCTCCTCACCCAGACCCTGGTCACCTCGGGCACGATGACGAACCGCATCGACCGGCTCGCCAAGAAGGGGCTGGTGGAGCGGCTGCCCGACCCCAGCGACCGGCGCGGCGTGCTGGTGCGGCTCACGGAGGAGGGCCAGGACCGCGCCGACCAGGCACTGGCCGGACTCCTGGAGCAGGAGCGCGCGATCCTCGCGGAGCTCAGCCGCGGACAGCGCGGCGAACTGGCCGCGCTGCTACGCCAGTTGACCGCCCCGTTCGACAACATCCCCGGTTAGGTCGGCGGGTCCGACGCCGGCCCGGCGCGCGAGCGCGACCGCGGCGAGCGTGGAGTGCACCCCGAGCTTGCCGAGGACGTTCTGCATGTGGGTCCGCACGGTGTGCGGCGAGAGGAACAGCCGCTCGGCGACGGCCTTGCGCCCGAGGCCGGCGACCATGCACCGCAGCACTTCCCGCTCCCGCGGCGTGAGGGACTCCACCAGCCGCTCGCTCTCGGTGCGGTGCTTGCGGGCGGCGGTCAGCTCCCGCAGCACGCCGGTGAGCAGGGCGGGCGGCAGATGCGTCTCGTCCCGCAGGACTCCCCGGATGACGGTCAGCAGCCTGGACAGCGAGCAGTCCTTGGCGACCCAGCCCGAGGCGCCGGCCTGCAGGGCGAGGGCCGCGCGGCGCGGGTCGTCCCTCTCGGCGAGCACCACCGTGCGGACGTGGGGCTGACCGGAGCGGACGCCGGCGACGAGCGAGATCCCGTCGACGAGCCCGTCCTCGTTGCTCTCCTGCACGGGGACGGCCGGACGCGTGCCCGGCACGTTGCCGCCCAGGTCCGCGTCGACGAGCAGTACGTCGAATCTGCGTCCTTCGGCGGCGCCCCGCTCCAGGCAGCGCAGTGCGGCGGGGCCACTGCCCGCCGCGGACACGTCGACGTCGGGCTCGGCGGCCAGGGCGGCGGCGAGCGACTCGGCGAAGATGCGGTGGTCGTCGACGACCAGGACACGGATGCGAACCACTGAAACCCCCACTGTCGGAGGACGGCCTGCGCAGGTACGGCGCCCGGAATGATCCCCCTGGCCGCCAGGACCCGGGGTGGGGCGACGCAGCCGCACGGCCGCCGCCGTGCTGGAACTGCTACCCCCACTCCGGGCGTCGTACCCGGCTGTCTCGCCCCCTGATCAGCGCCGGCCCCCACCGGCACTGTTCATCAGGGTAGGGCCGGGAGCGGGGAGCGGAAGGCGATTTGCAGAACTGGTCGGCCAGCGCGTTTATGGTGAGCCGTATGTTCCGTCTTGAGACAGAAGTGGACCGGGAGCGACGGGATCTGCTGCGCAGGCGGCTGCGGGACGCCAACACGCGGGCCTCCCCGGTGCTCCGCTCCCTGCGCGGAACCTCCGGCGAACGGGCGGTTCCGCTCCATGTCTGGGCGCTGGACGGGACGGGCGCCCTCGCGGGGGGTCTGGTCGGGCACGCGTGGGCGACCTGGCTCCACGTCACGTATCTCTGGGTGGACGAGCGGCACCGGGGGGCCGGGCTCGGGGCGCGGTTGCTCGCCCGGGCGGAGCGGGCGGCGCGGGACGACCACGGGTGCCGCAGTGCCCGGCTGGAGACCTGGGACTTCCAGGCGCCCGGGTTCTACGAGAAGCAGGGCTACGAGGTGGTGTGCGTGATCCCCGGCTATCCGCCGGGGATCACCGAGTACACGCTGACGAAGCGTCTGACCCGCTGAGCGACGTGGTCCTCGCGGCACACGGACGCCCGGCCCGCTTCTCGTGCGCCGCTGCGCAGCGGACCGCCCGGACGGGCTGAGGAGACCGGCGCTCAGCCCACCCGGTGGGCGCCCGCCGCGGGCACCGCCGGGAAGACGCGGGGGGCGGTGTGGCCGGCCGCGGTGAACGCCTCCGTCACCGCCTTGGTGACGGTGTCGACGTCGGCGGACTCCACCAGGACGACGGCCGAACCGCCGAAGCCCCCGCCGGTCATCCGCGCGCCGAGCGCCCCGGCCGCGTTGGCCGCGGAGACCACGAGGTCCAGCTCGGGGCAGGAGATGCGCAGGTCGTCGCGGAGGGAGGCGTGCCCCTCGGTGAGGACGGGCCCGATACCGCGCACGTCTCCCGCGTCCAGCAGGCCGATGACCCGCTCCACCCGGTGGTCGTCGGAGACCACGTGCCGTACGTAGCGGCGCACGCGCTCGTCGGAGAGCCGGGCCAGGGCCGCGTCGAGGTCCTGGTGGGCGACGTCGCGCAGGTGGGAGACGCCGAGCTGCCGGGCGCCCTCCTCGCATCCCCGGCGCCGCTCGGCGTAGGCGCCGTCGCCGAGGGCGTGCTTCACGCGGGTGTCGACGACGAGCAGTTCGAGGCCCTGTGCGGCGAGGTCGAAGGGGACCTGGCGGATCGACAGGTCGCGGCAGTCGAGGTGCAGGGCGTGCCCCTCGGTGCAGCACGCGGACGCCGTCTGGTCCATGATCCCGCAGGGCACGCCGACGAAGTCGTTCTCGGCGCGCTGGGCCAGGCGGGCCAGTTCGGGCCGGGTGAGGCCGAGTTCGTACAGGTCGTTCAGGGCCAGCGCCGTGACGACTTCGAGGGCGGCGGAGGAGGAGAGGCCCGCGCCGGTCGGCACGGTGGACGCCAGGTGCACGTCGGCGCCGGTCACGGCGTGCCCGGCGGCGCGCAGGGCCCACACCACGCCGGCCGGGTACGCGGCCCAGCTGGTGTTGGTCAGCGGCTCGAGCGAGTCGACGTGCAGTTCGACGACGGGGCCCTCGACGTCGGCCGAGTGGAGCCGCAGGACGCCGTCGTCGCGCCGGGAGACCGCCGCCACCGCGGTGTGCGGCAGGGCGAGCGGCATCACGAACCCCTCGTTGAAGTCCGTGTACTCACCGATCAGGTTGACCCGGCCGGGGGCCGCCCAGACGCCTTCCGGCGCGGCCCCGTACAGCTCCTGGAATCCTTCGCGAACCCCCACCTGGTACTCCCTCAGTCCCTGTTCTGTGCGAACGCCCACGCGTCCGCGACGATCCCCGCGAGATCCGCGCGGGACGGGTTCCAGCCGAGCCGCTCGCGCGCGGTGGCGGCGGAGGCGACCAGGACGGCCGGGTCGCCGGCGCGGCGCGGCGCCGCCACCTCGGGGATCGGGTGCCCGGTCACCTGCCGGACGGTCTCGATGACCTCGCGGACGGAGAAGCCGTTGCCGTTGCCGAGGTTGCAGATGAGGTGCTCGCCCGGGCGGGCCGCGGTCAGCGCCAGCAGGTGCGCCTCGGCGAGGTCGGCGACGTGGATGTAGTCGCGGACGCAGGTGCCGTCCGGGGTCGGGTAGTCGTCCCCGTAGACCGAGATCGCCTCGCGGCGGCCCTGGGCGACCTGGAGGACCAGCGGGATGAGGTGCGACTCGGGGTCGTGCCGCTCGCCGCAGTCCCCGTAGGCGCCGGCCACGTTGAAGTAGCGCAGGGACACCGCGGCGAGTCCGTGGGCCGCCGCCTCGCCGCTGATCATGTGGTCGACGGCGAGCTTGGAGGCGCCGTAGGGGTTCGTCGGGGCGGTCGGCGCGCTCTCCACGATCGGGGTGACCTCGGGCTCGCCGTAGGTCGCGGCGGTGGAGGAGAAGACGAGTGTGCGCACGCCCGCGGAGCGCATCGCGGCGAGCAGCGCCATGGTGCCGCCGACGTTGTTGTCCCAGTACTTCTCGGGCTTGACGACGGACTCGCCGACCTGGGAGAAGGCGGCGAAGTGCAGGACCGCGTCGTAGGAGGAGTCCAGCCATTTGGTGGCGTCGCGGATGTCGCCCTCGATGAACGCGGCGCCCGCCGGGACTCCTTCGCGGAAGCCGGTCGAGAGGTTGTCGAGGACGGTGACCTCGTGGCCCGCCTCCAGCAGATGCCGCGCGACCACGCTGCCGACATAGCCTGCGCCGCCGGTGACCAGGTACTTCCCACTCATGAACTCGCTACCTCTCGCAGTCGCTGAGCCGCGGTCTCCGGCGGCACGTCGTTGATGAACACGTTCATGCCGGACTCGGAACCCGCGAGAAACTTCAGCTTGCCGGAAGTGCGGCGAATGGTGAAAAGCTCGAGGTGGAGTGCGAAGTCGTCGCGGTCGACGCCCTCGAACTCCTCCAGCGTGCCGAACGGCGCCTGGTGCCAGGCGGCGATGTACGGCGTCGCGGGCTCGCCCTCGCCCTCTTTCCCTCCGTCCCGCCGGTCGAAGATCCGGTCGAAGCGCCTCAAGAGTTCCAGATAGACCTGGGGGAACTCTGTGCGCGCGCCGTCGTCGAGGCCGAGCAGGTCGGGGACCCGGCGCTTGGGGTAGAGGTGCACCTCGTAGGGCCAGTGCGCCGCGTACGGCACGAAGGCCGCCCAGTGCTCGGTCTCCAGGACGATCCGCTCGCCCTCGGCGAGTTCGCGTGCCACGACCTCGTCGAAGAGGTTGCCGCCGTCGGTTGCCTGCTTGTGGGCGGCGAGCGAGCGCAGCATCAGGGCGGTGCGCGGGGTGGTGAAGGGGTAGGCGTAGATCTGGCCGTGCGGGTGGCCGAGGGTGACGCCGATCTCGGCACCGCGGTTCTCGAAGCAGAAGACCTGTTCGACGGAGGGGAGATGGGACAGTTCGGCGGTGCGGTCGGTCCACGCCTCCAGGACCAGGCCCGCCTGCTCCTCGGTGAGGTCGGCGAAGGACGCGTCGTGGTCGGAGGTGAAGCAGACGACCTCGCAGCGGCCGGAGTCACCGGCCAGCGAGGGGAAACGGTTCTCGAAGACCACCACGTCGTACGAGGAGTCCGGGATCTCGCTCAGCCGCTCGCCCCGGGAGGGGCACAGCGGGCACTCGTCGGCCGGCGGGTGGTAGGTGCGGCCCTGTCGGTGCGAGGCGACGGCCACCGAGTCGCCGAGCAGCGGGTCCCGGCGGACCTCGGAGGT
Source organism: Streptomyces sp. NPDC005551 (assembly GCF_042871785.1). Taxonomy (NCBI): domain Bacteria; kingdom Bacillati; phylum Actinomycetota; class Actinomycetes; order Kitasatosporales; family Streptomycetaceae; genus Streptomyces; species Streptomyces sp. NPDC005551. The sequence continues at coordinate 137,367 of NZ_JBIAJE010000009.1, forward strand.
GGTGACGGTCGGCTCCAGCGGACGCCGGTCCACGGCGTCGCGCACCGTGTCGTCCCGCGAGTCGTAGTAGACGAGCTCACGGCCGTCCGCCAGCCGGGTCGAGGTCTTCTTCACTGCCGGACTCCCCTGTCCCACCCATCAAACAGAACCGAACACAACAAACCACAAGTCCCCACGGGCGTCAACATCACAATCAAACAAAGAACATCAACTGAAGTGTTCATTTTCTGAACGCGGAGGCGTAGGTTCCGGTCGGATACGTTCACGCAACGAAGCGAGTTCCTATGCAGTCCCCCACCTCCCTGCCCCACGGCACCTATCTCGCCGAAGGGCTCCGACTCCCCACGAACGGGCTCGACTACGCGATCCTGGCGATCTACTTCGTCGTGGTGCTGGGCATCGGCTTCGCCGCGCGCCGCTCGGTGAAGACGAGCCTCGACTTCTTCCTGTCCGGGCGCTCCCTGCCGGCCTGGGTCACGGGCCTCGCGTTCGTCGCGGCCAACCTGGGCGCCACCGAGATCCTCGGCATGGCCGCGACCGGCGCGCAGTACGGCGTGGCCGTCGTCCACTGGTACTGGATCGGCGCCATCCCCGCCATGGTCTTCCTGGGCCTGGTGATGATGCCGTTCTACTACGGCTCCAAGGTCCGCTCGGTGCCGGAGTTCCTGCTCCAGCGGTTCGACAGGTCCGCACACCTGCTCAGCTCGGTCCTGTTCGCCTTCGCCGCCGTGCTGATCGCGGGCGTGAACCTCTACGCGCTGGCGATCGTCGTCGAGGCGCTGCTGGGCTGGCCGCAGTGGGTGGCGATCGTCGTCGCGGGCTTCTTCGTCCTCGCGTACATCACCTTCGGCGGTCTGTCCTCGGCGATCTACAACGAGGTCCTGCAGTTCTTCGTGATCCTCGCCGCGCTCATCCCGCTCTCCGTCCTCGGCCTGAAGAAGGTCGGCGGCTGGGACGGCCTGACCGACTCGCTCAGCAAGAGCCACGGCGACAACTTCCTGTCCGCCTGGGGCGGTACGGGCATCGGTGACGCCAACCCGCTCGGCGCGAACTGGCTGACGATCGTCCTCGGTCTCGGCTTCGTGCTCTCCTTCGGCTACTGGACGACGAACTTCGCCGAGGTGCAGCGCGCGCTGTCCGCGAAGAACCTCTCCGCCGCCCAGCGCACCCCGCTGATCGCCGCGTTCCCGAAGATCTTCATCGTGTTCCTGGTGATGATCCCGGGCCTGGTCGCCGCCGTCCTCGTCCCGAAGATCGGCACCGGCGGCTCGGACCTCCAGTACAACGACGCCATCCCGTACCTGATGCAGGAGCTGCTGCCCAACGGCGTCCTCGGTATCGCGGTGACCGGGCTGCTCGCCGCGTTCATGGCGGGCATGGCGGCGAACGTGTCGTCCTTCAACACCGTGTTCACCACCGACATCTGGCAGCGGTACGTGGTCACGGACCGCGAGGACGGCTACTACGTCAAGTTCGGCCGGCTGATCACCGCGATCGGTGTGCTGGCCTCCATCGGCACGGCGTTCATCGCCTCCAGCTTCTCCAACATCATGAGCTACCTCCAGACGCTCTTCTCCTTCTTCAACGTGCCGATGTTCGTGGTCTTCATCATCGGCATGTTCTGGAAGCGCGCCTCGATGAAGTCCGGTGTCTGGGGCCTGGTCGCGGGCACCACGGCCGCGATGGTGAACTACTTCTGGATCTACAAGCAGGGTGTCATCAGCATCCCGAGCGACCAGGGCGCCAACTTCGTTTCGGCGATCGTCGGTTTCGTCGCGGGCGCGGTCGTCATGGTCGCCGTCACCCTGTTCACCGCTCCGAAGCCGGAGGCCGAACTGGCGGGACTGGTTTACGGAACGACCTCCCCGGGGCTCGCGGAACCGCCCGCCACGGGCGACGACGCCTGGTACCGCAAGCCGGCGCTGCTGGGCTGGAGCGCGATCGCCCTGGCCGCGCTGTGCTACGTCCCGTACTCCTTCTGACCCGATCGGAGGCACTGACCATGTCCGAACTGCAGCGCGAAGTCTCCGAACTGGAGAGCAAGTCCGCGACCGCCGCCCGTCTCTTCGACATCCGGCGGATCATCGGCGGCCTGTTCGTGGTCTACGGCGTCATCGTCACGATCGCCGGGATCAACCCGTCCGACGCCGACCTGAAGAAGGCCCAGGACGTCAACATCAATCTCTGGACGGGCCTCGCCATGCTCGCCCTGGGGCTGTTCTTCCTGGTGTGGCTGAAGCTCCGCCCCATCGCCCCGGCGACGCCGGCCGAGACCGGGGCGCCCGACGAGCACGCGTGACGCACCCGGGCCCGGCCGTTCCGGTCGGTGCCCGCGGCAGGCGGGGCCGGAGTTCACTCCGGCCCCGCACCCGTCTCGGCGGGGAGGTGCGGCACCGGACCCGCCCGGTCGAGCAGCCCGGTCCGCGCGGCCAGCGCCGCCGCCTCCAGACGCGAACCCACGCCCAGTTTCATCAGCACCCGCTGGACATGGGTGCGCGCGGTGCTGGGCGCGATGCCCATCCCCGCCGCGATCAGCCGGGTGTCCTCACCGTCGGCGACCCGCACCAGCACCTCCACCTCGCGCGGGGTGAGCATCTGGAGCAGCCGCTGGCCCTCGTCGTCGGGCTGCGCGGCCGGATTGAGCAGCTCGCCGAACGCGCCCTGAAGCAACTGCGGGGCCACGGCGACCTCCCCGGCCCTCGCCTTCATGATCGCGCGCTCGACGCCCTCGATCCGCTCGTCGTGCCGCACGTACCCGGAGGCACCGGAGGCGAAGGCGGCGGCGATCCCGCGCGGGTTCGGCACCGGCCCGAGCACCAGGACCGCCACCTGCGGGCGCTCCCGCTTGATCTTCACCACCGGGTCGAAGATCCCCGGCTCGGCCGGTGTCGCCGTGCCGATCAGGCACACCTCGGGTGCCCGGGCGATCACCAGCTCGGCCGCCCCCGCGGCGGGCGCGGCGGCGGCGAGCACCCGGTGCCCGCGCAGTTTCAGCGCCGAGGCCAGTGCCTCGGCGAGCAGTCGGTGGTCGTCGACCACCATGAGGCGAACTCCCATCGAGCAACCCCCCAGTCCCCCTGAGCATCCCCACTGGTTCCCCGTGGTAACGAGCCCCCCGGCTCTCCATCCCCCGGAAGCTACACGCTTGTTCGACGTTGCGCTTCCCCTACCGGGGAGAAGCGACCCGGAACAGCGAAATCCCCTCCCTCGCGCATGATGCGGGCCATGCGGACGGCCCCGCCCCTGAGCAGGGACGGGGCCGTCGGCCACGGGTGCGGTACCGCGCGCGGTACCCGGCGCGTCCTGGCGCGCGGCGCGCTCCCTGGCGCCGCGCGCGCTACTTGGCGCCGAACCCGAGAGCCGTGTACTCCTTCTCGTCCTTCGAGTACGGCTTGCTGATCAGCTCCTTGCCCATGAACAGGCGGCCGGAGGTGTACAGCAGCTCGCAGGAGCTCGGGACCATGCTGCTGATCGCGCGCAGCACGGACTCGGAGGCCGGGGTCTCCAGGAGCTTCGTCTGCTTCAGCGACTTGCCGTCCACCGAGACGACCTGAGCGCCCTTGTCGTACGGGCCGTCCTTGTACGCGATGACGTCGGCGCCGTCCATCCGGACGGGGAACATCGAGTAGCCGTCGCCCGCGTCGATCCGGTCGCCGGTCGTCTTCCCGGTGGCCAGCGAGAACGAGATGATCTCGTTGGTCCGGCTGTACTGGGCGGTTCCCTCGTGCTCCTTGGTCGGCACGTACAGCTTGTCGTTGCCGACCGCGATGCCGTGGCAGTCGTGCACCTTGTTGACGCCGCAGTCGTGCTCGTACTTGCCGTCCGCCAGCGTGATCTTGGTGCGCAGCTTGCCGCTCTCGTCGAGCGAGAACGCGTCCGTGACACCGGAGGCGGTGATGTCACCGGAGTCGACGCCGAAGACCACCGGCTTGGTGGAGATCACCTTGGCGTTGTCGATGCCGGCCGGGAGCTTGTACGTCCACCTGACGCTGCCGCTCTTCGGGTCGAGCAACTGCACCTGGTACTTCTCGTTGCCGTAGTCACCGCACTTGCGGACCGCGACGAGCTGCTCGCCGCCGGCGTAGCCGACGTCCTTGCAGGAGCTGACCTTCGGCTGCCACAGGACCTTGCCCGTCTTCGCGTCGAACGCGGCGCCGCCGGAGTAGCCGCCGCCGACCGCGACGGTGCTGCCGCTGATGGTGACCTCGCCGAACGCGATGTCCGTCCCGCTGATGGCGGCCGTCTTGGTCCACAGCTCCTTGCCGCTGTCCATGTCGAAGGCGACGACCTTCGTGCAGGGGTGGCGGTCGTTCTTGCCGCTGCGCTCGGCCTCCTCGGTCACCACCGCGGCGACGCCGTCCTCGGTGATCTCACGCGAGCCCGCACAGGTCTGGCCGGGCAGGTCGAGAGTCCACTTCTCGGAGCCGCTGTCGGGCTCGTAGCCCACGATCTTGTTGACGCCCGCCTTGGCGTACACCGCGTCGGTGAGCCAGGAGCCGATGACGCTGTCGATCCGCTCGTCCTTGACCTCGTGCGCGGGCACCTGGAAGAGGACCTCGGCCGCCGGGTCGGAGGGGGCCTTCTCCTTGGCGCCGCCGCCACCGGAGGTGCCGGAGGTGCCGCCGCCCTTCGCGTCCGTGCCGCCGGAGTTGCCGCCCGGTCCCGCGGAGGTGTCCTTGCTGTTGTCGTCCTTGCCGGAGGTCGACTTGTACCAGACACCGCCGCCGATGATGAGGGCGATGACGAGGACGGCCGCGACGATGATGATCATCTGGGGGCTGAACTTCCGGCCGCCGCCCTGGTGGGGCACCTGCGGCTGCATCGGGAAGGTCTGCGGCTGCGGATAGCCGTACGGCGGCTGGGGCTGCTGGCCCGGATACCCGTACCCGGGCTGTCCGGGCGGCGGCGACTGCGGGGTGTGCGGGTAGCCGTAGCCCGGGCCCTGCGGCGGCTGCGGGGGCGCGCCCTGCGGCGGGGCGGGCGGGGGCGTCTGCGGGGGCTGGGGGGTCTGCGGGTAGCCGTAACCGGGGGCCGGCGGCGGGGTCTGGGGCGCGCCGAAACCGCCCGGCGGCGGGTCCTGCGGGGCACCGAAACCGCCCGGCGGCGGGTCCTGCGGGGCGCCGAACCCTCCCTGCTGCGGGGGCTGGTTGGGCGGCGGCGGGGGCGGCGGCTGGCTCATGACGTCTCTACCTCGGGGTGTTCGGAGTGCGAAGGACGCGCGGGGCGCGGGGGTGACGGGAAGGGGCGCTGTCGGCGGGCCGGCGGTCACTTGCCGTAGGCCAGCATCAGCTTCTCCTTCGACTCGTCGTTGCCCGTCAGCCGGGTCGTGGACAGGTAGAAGCGTCCGTCCACGTAGTCGAGTGCCTTGGAGTAGAAGCCGTTCTCGATCTCCGCGGTGCCCTGCGGGTTCTGCAGCAGCTTCGTCGTCTTGTGGCCGCCGCCCCCGGTCGGGACGGACACGATCCGGCCGCCCGCGTCGTAGGACGGCTCGACGTACGCGATGAGGTCGCCGCCGTCGAGCTTCAGCGGCAGCATCGTCTGGTCCGTGGGCGACTTGGTGCGCCACTTCTCCTTGCCGCTCTCCAGGCTGATCGCGACGATCTCGTTCGGGCCGCTCTTCGCCTCGGTGGGCAGGTAGAGGGTGTTGGCGTCGGCCGCGACCCCCGTGCAGCCCTGGAGTTCACGGGTGAGGATGGCCCAGCCGCACTCCGGTGCGAACGACTCGTCGACGTCGACCTGCGAGCGGATCGTGCCGTCGTTCTTCAGCGTGGAGATGTTCCACTGCCTCTTGTCCTTGTTGGTGAGGTACAGGACGACCGGGTCGACCGAGTACGTCCGCGCGACCTGCCAGCCCTTGACGACCTTCTGCGTCCACCTGGTCCTGCCGGTCGCCGGGTCCAGCTCCTGCACCTCGTCGTGCGCGTTCGAGCTGCCGGCGCCGCAGGAGGAGACGGAGATCAGCTTGCTGCCGCCGGCGAACGCGGTCGGGAAGCAGGCCGTGCCGTACTTCTTCTTGTCCCACAGCTTCTTGCCCGAGGACATGTCGTACGCGGTGCCGGACTGCGAGCGGCCCACCATCAACGTGTCGCCGGAGATGGTCAGTTCGACGGACAGGGCGCTGTCGAAGAGGCCGCCGTCGGCGACCTTCGCGCTCCAGCCCTTCTTGCCGGTGGCGAGGTCGATCTGCTGGATCTGGTTGCACTTGGCGCCGTCCGTGGCACCGGCCTTGTACGCGATGACGATCTTGTCGTCGGACGTCTTCTGCCGGGAGGCCGCGCAGATCTTCTGCGGGAACGTGATGGCGTCCCAGGTGGGCTTGCCGTCACCGACGTCGTAGGCGAAGAGCTGCTTGTAGGCCGCCTTCACCGCCGTCCTGCCGGTGATCCACATGCCGGGGGCGTCGGCGCCGGAACCGGGGGCGTCGGGCGCCTCCTTGTACCAGAGCACCTTCGCCTCGCCGTCCTGGCGGCCCTCGTTGAGGTTGTCCGGGTCCTCGCCGCCGTCACCGCTGCCGTCGCCCTCGTCGACCGGGGCGGACTGGGTCGGCTTGTCGTCCTGGCTCTTCTTCGCGACCGGCTTCTTGTCGCCGTCATCGCCGTTGGAGACCGCCAGCACGGTGCCGCCTATGACGAGCAGCGCGGCGACCGCCGCGCCGATGATCATCGCGGGCTTGCCCCGGAACGGGTTCCTCGACCCGCCGCCGGGCGGCGGAGGCACCGGGCCGCCGGGGAACTGGCCCTGCGGATGGCCGTAACCGGCCTGCGGCGGCTGCCCGTAGGGACCCGGCTGGCCGTAGGGGCCCGGCTGCTGGGGCTGGCCGTAGGGACCGGCCTGCGGCGGCCGGCCGTACGGACCCGGCTGCTGCGGCGGGGTGTACGGGCCCGGCTGGGCGTACGGGCCGGGCTGCTGCGGGTATCCGTAGCCGGGCGGCGGCGCCTGCGGGGGGCCGCCGGCGGGCGGGCCCGGCGGGGCCTGGGGCGGCGGGGGCGTGGCGCCCTGCCGCGGGTCCCGCGGTGCCCCGGAGGCGTGCTGGGTCGGCTGGTCGTGCGGTGTTCCCGGGCCGCCCGTGGGCGGCTGGTTGGGCGGCTGAGTCATCAGCGCTCCCCCTCTTCACTGATTTTTAGCCACCCACGGTCGCGCTGGAGTGGTTCTCAGACTGTCTTCAGACGGCCCTTTGTATCACTGCGCAGCCCTCGAACAAGGGGCCGGTCCTCCCCCTGTTCCCAAGGGAGGACCGGCCCGTGATGCCCTTGTTACGCGCCTTCACGCGCCCTTCACCCCACCCGGCCGCGTCCTGCGCGTCCTACGCGTCCTCGGCGAGCTCCAGCCACCGCAGTTCGAGCTCCTCGCGCTCGCCGGCCAACTCCCGCAGTTCGGCGTCCAGTTCGGCCACCTTCGCGAAGTCCGTCGCGTTGGCGGCGATCTGGGCGTGCAGCCTGGTCTCCTTGTCGGAGACCTTGTCCAACTGCCGCTCGATCTTCTGGAGTTCCTTCTTCGCGGCGCGGGCGTCCGCGGCCGACGCGGACCTGGCCGGGGCGGGGGCGGCGGCGAGGACGGCGGCCGCGGCGGCCTCCTCCATACGGTGGCGCCGCTCCAGGTACTCGTCGATGCCGCGCGGCAGCATCCGCAGGGTGGCGTCCCCGAGGAGCGCGTACACCTTGTCGGTGGTCCGCTCGATGAAGAACCGGTCGTGGGAGATCACGACCATCGACCCGGGCCACCCGTCGAGCACGTCCTCCAACTGCGTGAGGGTCTCGATGTCCAGGTCGTTGGTGGGCTCGTCGAGGAAGAGGACGTTGGGCTCGTCCATCAGCAGCCGCAGCAGCTGGAGCCGGCGGCGCTCACCGCCGGACAGGTCGCCGACGGGCGTCCACTGCTTCTCCTTGCTGAAGCCGAACGTCTCGCAGAGCTGCCCCGCGGTCATCTCGCGCCCCTTGCCGAGGTCGACCCGGTCCCGCACGGCCTGCACGGCCTGCAGCACCCGCCAGGTGGGGTCGAGTTCGGCGACCTCCTGGGACAGGTAGGCGAGCTTGACGGTCTTGCCCGTGACGATCCGGCCGGCCGCGGGCTGCTGCTCGCCGTCGCTGCGGGCGGCGTCGGTCATGGCCCGCAGGAGCGAGGTCTTGCCCGCGCCGTTCACCCCGACCAGACCGATCCGGTCGCCCGGACCGAGCTGCCAGGTCAGGTGCTTGAGCAGCAGCTTGGGCCCGGCCTGGACGGTCACGTCCTTCAGGTCGAAGACGGTCTTGCCGAGCCGCGACGAGGCGAACTTCATCAGCTCGCTCGTGTCCCGCGGCGGCGGTACGTCCGCGATCAGCTCGTTGGCGGCCTCCACCCGGAAGCGCGGCTTGGACGTGCGGGCGGGTGCGCCCCGGCGCAGCCACGCCAGCTCCTTGCGGACCAGGTTCTGCCGCTTGACCTCCTCGGTCGCGGCGATCCGCTCCCGCTCGGCGCGGGCGAAGACGTAGTCGGTGTAGCCGCCCTCGTACTCGTAGACGTCGCCCTTCTGCACGTCCCACATGCGGGTGCAGACCTGGTCGAGGAACCACCGGTCGTGGGTGACGCACACCAGCGCCGACCGCCGCTCGCGCAGATGCCGGGCCAGCCAGGCGATGCCCTCCACGTCCAGGTGGTTGGTGGGCTCGTCGAGGATGATCAGGTCCTGCTCGTCGATGAGCAGCTTGGCCAGCGCGATGCGCCGCCGCTCACCGCCGGACAGCGGTCCGATCACGGTGTCGAGGCCCTGCGGGAAACCGGGCAGGTCCAGGCCGCCGAAGAGACCCGTCAGCACGTCGCGGATCTTGGCGTTGCCCGCCCACTCGTGGTCGGCGAGGTCCCGGATGACCTCGTGCCGGACGGTCGCCGCCGGGTCCAGCGAGTCGTGCTGCGTCAGCACCCCGAGGTGCAGACCGCCGGAGTGCGTGACCCGGCCGGTGTCCGCCTCCTCCAGCTTGGCGAGCATGCGGATCAGGGTGGTCTTGCCGTCGCCGTTGCGGCCGACCACGCCGATCCGGTCCCCTTCGGACACGCCGAGGGAGACACCGTCGAGCAGGGCACGGGTTCCGTACACCTTGCTGACGGACTCGACATTGACCAGATTGACGGCCATTTCTCTCCTGACGAGGGGGACGATCGACCCTCAAGGGTAGTCCGCGCCCGCCGTGGCCCGGGCCGCGGTCTCAGAGCAGGGTCGCGCCGGGCGCGGGACCCTCGGTGACCCGTACCGCCCGGCAGGTGCCCGAGGCGCGCAGCGCGCCGGCGACCTCGCGCGCGGACTCCGCGTCCCGCACGAGGAAGGCCGTCGTGGGCCCCGACCCGGAGACCAGCGCGGCGAGGGAGCCCGCGGAGCGTCCTGCGGCCAGGGTGTCCGTCAGCTTCGGGAACAGGGAGAGTGCCGCGGGCTGGAGGTCGTTGGAGACGGCCGCCGCGAGGGCCGCCGGGTCTCCCTTCGCCAGGGCGTCGAGGAGGTCCTGGGACACGGCCGGTCCGGGAACGGTGACGTGCGAGGTGAGGCGGTCGAACTCCGCGTACACGGCCGGTGTCGACAGCCCGCCGTCGGCGACGGCGAAGACCCAGTGGAAACTCCCGCCGACCTCCAGCGGGCGCAGCAGCTCGCCGCGCCCGGTGCCCAGAGCCGCCCCGCCCACCAGGCTGAACGGCACGTCGCTGCCCAACTCGGCGCAGATGTCGAGGAGTTCCTCGCGCGAGGCGTTCGTGCCCCACAGCGTGTCGCAGGCGACCAGCGCGCCGGCCGCGTCCGCGCTGCCGCCGGCCATGCCGCCCGCGACGGGGATGTCCTTGGCGATGTGGAGGTGGACGTCGGGCGTGCGGCCGTGGCGTCCGGCGAGCGCGAGAGCCGCGCGGGCCGCCAGGTTCGTACGGTCCAGGGGCACCTGTCCGGCGTCCGGGCCCGCGCAGGTGATCCGCAGCCCCTCCGCCGGGGTGGCCGTCACCTCGTCGTACAGCCCGACCGCCAGGAAGACGTTGGCCAGGTCGTGGAAGCCGTCGGGGCGGGCGGGGCCCACCGCGAGCTGGACGTTGACCTTGGCCGGGACGCGTACCGTCACCGTCACGATGCCCTCGACCCCTTGTGTCCGGCGTGCCCGGCGTCCGCGGGCCGTTCGGCGCGGTTCTCCGCGATGCGGACGAACTCCTCGACCGTCAGCGCCTCCCCGCGGGCCTGCGGCGAGACCCCCGCGGCGACGAGCGCGGCCTCGGCGTCCGCGGCGGACCCCGCCCATCCGGCGAGCGCCGCCCGCAGGGTCTTGCGGCGCTGCGCGAACGCGGCGTCCACGACGGCGAAGACCTCGCGCCGCGAGGCCGTGGTCTTCAGGGGCTCGGCCCGGCGCACCAGCGACACCAGGCCGCTGTCCACGTTCGGCGCGGGCCAGAACACGTTCCGCCCGATGGCGCCGGCGCGCTTCACCTCGGCGTACCAGTTGGCCTTCACGGACGGCACCCCGTACACCTTGGAGCCGGGCGCCGCCGCGAGCCGGTCGGCCACCTCCGCCTGCACCATCACGAGCGTCCGCTCGATGGTCGGGAAGGCCTCCAGCATGTGCAGCAGCACCGGCACAGCCACGTTGTACGGCAGGTTCGCGACGAGCGCGGTGGGCGCGGGGCCCGGCAGCTCGGTCACGTGCATCGCGTCGGAGTGCACGAGCGAGAACCGCCCGGCCCGCTGCGGCATCCGCGCCTCGATGGTCGCGGGCAGCGCTCCCGCGAGCACGTCGTCGATCTCGACGGCGACGACCCGGTCGGCGGCCTCCAGCAGACCCAGGGTCAGCGACCCGAGGCCGGGTCCGACCTCGACGACCACGTCGTCGGAGCGCACACCGGCGGTCCGCACGATCCGCCGCACGGTGTTCGCGTCGATCACAAAGTTCTGGCCGCGCTGCTTGGTGGGCCGCACGCCGAGGACGGCCGCGAGTTCGCGGACGTCGGCGGGGCCCAGGAGGGCGTCGGGGGTGGGGCTGCTCACGCACCAAGGGTACGGGTGGGCGACGGCCACTTCTCGCGCCCCTGCGGCGCCGGGGAGTTTTCCGCCCCTGCGGCGTTCGAGGACGCTGCCGTTCAGGCGGTCACGGGGGTACGGCGGCGGATCCCCCGGGGGCCGTCAGCCGTGGCGCGCGGGTGCCGCAGTGCGGATCCCCCGGGGGCCGTCAGCCGTGGAGGCGGGTGCCGCAGTGGGGCCAGGGGCTCGCGCCCCGCTGTACGTACAGCTTCTTCGCCCGGAACGTCTGCTCCGCCGCCGGCGCGTCCTGCGGCCGGCCCGAACCCCCGAGGCTCTGCCAGGTGCGCGTGTCGAACTGGTAGAGCCCGCCGTACGTCCCGGAGGGATCCACCGCCGCCGGCCGGCCGCCCGACTCGCACGCGGCGAGCCCGGCCCAGTCGAGGTGGTCGGCCCCGGCGACCGACGCCGGCGGCGTCTTCGTGCCGACCTTCACCACCTGCGTCTGCGGCTCGCGCACCACCTCGGCCCGCACCCGCCGGGGTCTTTGTCTGACGCCGTTCACGGTGCGCACCAGGTACGTGACCCGCCGGGTGCCGGGCCGCCCGGCCCGTTCGACCACCTCCGTGCCCCGGAACAGCGTCGCGTCCCGTGTCCGCTCCTCCGCGAACGGGATCAGCTCCTCGCGGACCTCCCTGGTCCCGGTGATCCGCATGACGGTGACGGTCTGCCCGTCCCGCGGGAAGCTGCCGGGCGGCACGGAGGTCGTGTCCTGGCCGTGCAGGGTGATGCCGGCCTCGCCGACGGCCTCCAGGACGGTCGCGGCGTTCGTGCGGATCGTCCGCGCCCGCCCGTCCGCCATGACCGTGACGGTGCGCTCCGTGCGGACGTGGAGCGTCAGCCCCTGCCGGCCGATCCGCCGGGTGGGGGAGGTGGACACGTACGCGCCCTCCGCCCGCACCCCGAGCTGCCGGAGCGCCTCCTCCACGGTGTGCGCCGTCGTCCACACCTCGCGCCGCTCGCCGTCGAGGGTGAGGCGCACGGGGCGCCCGTAGCGGACGGCGACCTCGTCCCCGCTGGCCAGGGGCGTGCCGGGGGCGGGCGCCACGAGGTCGTGGGCGCCGACCTGAACGCCCTCGTCCGCGAGCAGCTCGGTCACGTCGTCCGCGAAGGTGTGCAGCGTGCGCGGCCTGCCGTCGACGGTCAGCTCGACCGCCTTGTCCTCGGCGACGAACGCGGTGGTGCCGCCCGCCAGGAACGCCACGACCAGCGCCTGCGGCAGCAGCCGGCGCAGGGGGTCCTGCCGTACGGCGGTGCGTCTGCGGCGGGCGGCGCGGCGGGCTCCGGCGCGCCCGCCGGAGAGCGGCCCCCCGGAGAGCGCACCGCCGGCCGCGGGTGCGGCGCCGTAGCCGGGGAGCCCGCCGTCCGGGACGGTCCGCCGCGCCGGCGTCGGCTCCTCGTGGGCGGGCCGGCGGGTGTCCTTGGCGGCCCCGGGCGCGGCGCGGACGTCGTAGGGCAGCGTCGGCGCCTGGTGCGGGTCGAGAGACTGGTGGGGCAGCGTCGGCGCGCTGTGCGGGTCGAGGAACTGGTGGGGCAGCGTCGGCGCGCTGTGCGGGTCGAGGAACTCGTGGGGCAGCGTCGGCGCGCTGTGCGGGTCGAGGAACTGGTGGGGCAGCGTCGGCGCGCTGTGCGGGGCGAGGACGTCGCAGGGCGCCGGCGGGTCGAAGACGGCCGGGCCGCACCGGCCGGCCGGGCCGTACGTCTCGTACGTCTCGTACTGCGAGTTGCTCACGACGACGCTCCAGGGGGATCGGGCGACCAGAACCTAGCGGAGCGGTCGTCACTCTCCCAAGCAACGCGGCTACACAGCGTGGCGACACTCTCCCGGGGGCGGGACCCGGGAAACCCGTGGAAGCGTTATGGGTCAGTAATCGAACGCGCGGGCCGTGTTGGCGGCCAGCGCCGTCGCCATCGCGTCCTCGCCGATGCCCCGCACGGCCGCCATCGCACGGACCGTGACCGGCACGAGGTACGGGGCGTTGGGCCGTCCGCGGTACGGCACCGGGGTCAGGAACGGCGCGTCGGTCTCCACCAGGACCAGTTCCAGCGGGGCGGCGGCGAGCGCGTCGCGCAGCGGCTGGGCGTTCTTGAAGGTCATGTTGCCGGCGAAGGACATGAAGTACCCGGCGCGGGCGCAGACCTCGGCCATCGCCGCGTCGCCCGAGTAGCAGTGGAAGACGGTCCGCTCCGGGGCGCCCTCCTCCTTGAGGACGCGCAGCACGTCGGCGTGGGCCTCGCGGTCGTGGATGACCAGGGCCTTGCCGTGCCGCTTGGCGATCTCGATGTGGGCGCGGAAGGAGCGCTCCTGGGCCGCCTTGCCCTCGGGGCCGGTGCGGAAGTAGTCGAGTCCGGTCTCGCCGACGCCCTTGACCTGGGGCAGGGCGGCCAGCCGGTCGATCTCGGCGAGGGCCTCGTCCAGGGCGGCGTCACCGCCCGCGGCGCGTGCGCCCTGGCGGGACCCTCCTCCGCCGGGATCGCCGTGCACGATGCGGGGCGCCTCGTTGGGGTGCAGCGCGACGGCCGCGTGGACGGCGTCGTGCTCCAGGGCGGTCTGCGCCGCCCACCGGGAGCCGTTGACGTCGCAGCCGACCTGGACGACCGTGGTCACGCCGACCGACGCGGCCTTGGCGAGGCCTTCCTCGACCGTGCCGGACTGCATGTCGAGGTGGGTGTGCGAGTCGGCGACGGCGACGCGCAGCGGTTCCGGCAGGGGCGGGGCTTCGGCGTTGGAAGGCATGCCCCGATCCTACGAAGGGGGCACGCCCGGCCTGTCGTCACGGTCGGCGGATCAGTTCGCCGGCGACGCAAGGGCGCCGGCCCGCCCGCCGTCACGGAGGGGATCAGCTCGCCCTGCGGTGGTGGAAGGGGTGCAGCAGGTCCGAGAAGTGCCAGTGGTGCCGCTCCTCGGGCCCGGGCGCGTGGTCCGGGCCGGCGGGTTCCGCCGAGGCCTGCCGGGGCAGCGCGGGCGGCTGCCGCCGCAGGGAGTTCAGCGCCGAGGACACCTGTCCGGCGCGCATGATGCGCACCAGGTGGTTGTCGCAGTTCAGGCAGGTGGGACGGCTCAGCGGCGACGGCACCACCAGGCCGTCGGCGAGGTAGGTCACGAACGCGGTGCCCTCGGCGTCGCGGTGGTGCTCGATCTCGTACGACTGCTCCCAGCCGTGCCCGCAGCGCATGCAGGCGAAGGAATACGACTCGTGGACGACGTCGGCCGCCGGGGTGCCCCGGCCGGTCCGCCCTGCGATCTCACTCATGCCAGCTCCTCTTGTCCGCCGGACAAGCGCCTCCGTCGCGGGAGGGGGAGCCGACTCCCCACTGCGCCCCCCGAAGGCGAGGGGCGGGTGCGCCCCCGCGACCAGTGGACGCCTCCCCCGGCGCGGACGCAGCAGATCTGCCGAGTGTTGGATCCGTCTTGGCCCTTCCTTGCCGCAGCGCCCCCGGAGCCCGGCCGGGCTTTGCCTTTCCCGGCCGTCCTTTGCCCGCCTATGGGGCGCCGCGGGCCGCGTTCTTCGCCGCCACGACGGCGTCGAAGACCTCCCGCTTGGGAATCCCCGCCTCGGCGGCCACGGCGGCGATCGCCTCCTTGCGCCGCTCCCCCGCCTCCTCGCGCACCCGCACCCTGAGCACCAGTTCGCCGGCGTCCAGGTCCCCGGTGCCCTTCTCGGGGGCGCCCTCGACGACCACGGTGATCTCGCCGCGCACCCCCTCGGCGGCCCAGGCGGCCAACTCGCCCAGCGGGCCGCGCTTGACCTCCTCGTACGTCTTCGTCAGTTCACGGCAGACGGCGGCCCGGCGGCCCTCGCCGAACACCTCCGCCATCGCGGCGAGGGTGTCGTCGAGCCGGTGCGGCGCCTCGAAGTACACGAGGGTGCGGCGCTCCTCGGCGACCTCCCGCAGCCGCGACAGGCGTTCGCCCGCCTTCCGCGGCAGGAACCCCTCGAAGCAGAACCGGTCGACGGGCAGCCCGGACAGCGCGAGCGCGGTGAGCACCGCGGACGGGCCCGGCACGGCGGTGACCTTGATGTCCTTCTCGACAGCGGCGGCGACCAGGCGGTAGCCCGGGTCGGAGACGGACGGCATCCCGGCGTCGGTCACCAGCAGCACCCTGGCCCCGCCGACCAGCGCCTCGACCAGCTCCGGGGTGCGGGCCGCCTCGTTCCCCTCGAAGTACGAGACCACCCGCCCCGTCGGCAGCGCGTCCAGGGCCTGCGCGAGCCTGCGCAGCCGTCGCGTGTCCTCGGCGGCCACGACGTCCGCGGTCGCCAGCTCCTTCGCGAGCCGGGGCGGAGCGTCGCTCACGTCGCCGATGGGAGTGCCTGCCAGTACAAGGGTTCCTGTCACGTTTCCATCCTCGCAGGGCCCGGGGACGGGACTCCCACAGAGACGTTCCCTACGATGGCGCGGTGACCAGTACCGCGTCCTCCACGGACACCCGGCAGGGCCGGGCCACCGAAGAGCAGCGGCCGTCGTGGCAGCAGCGGCTGCGGCGCTTCGGCTATTCGGCGAAGCCCCGAAGTGATGTCCGCGACCGCCTCGTGCCGCCGTACGCGGCGCCCAGCCCGCGCGTCTGGGCCGCGTTCGGGCTGCGCCACGAGGTCGCCGAACGCGTCACGCGCTGGTCGGGGTGGGGCGGTCCGCTGCTCGTGACCCTGTTGGCCGGGCTGATGCGGTTCTGGAACCTGGGCGGCCCGAGGGCGGTGATATTCGACGAGACGTACTACGCCAAGGACGCCTGGGCACTGGTCCACCGCGGGTACGAGGTCAACTGGGCCAAGGACGCCAACGACCTGATCCTCCAGGGCAACGGCCACGTGTCCGTCCCCACGGACGCCGCGTACGTGGTGCACCCGCCGGTCGGCAAGTACGTCATCGGGCTCGGCGAGATGATGTTCGGCTTCGACCCGTTCGGCTGGCGCTTCATGACGGCGCTGCTCGGCACGCTGTCCGTGCTGCTGGTGTGCCGGATCGGCCGCCGGATCTTCCGCTCCACGTTCCTCGGGTGCCTCGCGGGCGCGCTGCTGGCGGTGGACGGGCTGCACTTCGTGATGAGCCGTACGTCGCTGCTGGACGGCGTGCTGATGTTCTTCGTGCTGGCGGCCTTCGGCTGTCTGGTGGTCGACCGGGACAAGGCGCGCACGCGGCTGGCCGCGGCGCTCCCCGCCGACCAGGACGGTGTCGTGCGCCCCGACCAGCACACGGCCGAGTCCGTCCGCCTCGGCCTGCGTCCCTGGCGCTGGGGGGCCGGCGTGCTGCTGGGGCTGGCCATCGGCACGAAGTGGAACGGCCTCTACGTGCTGGCCGCGTTCTGCGTGCTGGCCGTCCTGTGGGACGTCGGCTCGCGTCGCGTCGCGGGCGCCCGCCATCCGTACTCGGCCGTCCTCAGGCACGACACCGGTATCACCTTCCTGGCCACGGTGCCGGTCGCCGTCGTCGTCTACCTGGCCTCCTGGACCGGCTGGATCCTCTCCCCCGCCGACGGCAGCGGCGGCTACTTCCGCAACTGGGCCGCGACCGACGGCAAGGGCGGCAACTGGACGGTGCTGCCGGACTGGCTGCGCAGCCTGTGGCACTACGAGCACGAGGTCTACAGGTTCCACGTGGGCCTCTCGTCGCCGCACACCTACCAGTCGAATCCGTGGAGCTGGCTGGTCACCGGCCGTCCCGTCTCGTACTTCTACGAGTCCCCGGCGCCCGGCAAGGACGGCTGCCCGGTTGACGCCGGCGGGAAGTGCGCCCGCGAGGTCCTCGCGCTGGGCACCCCGCTGCTGTGGTGGGCGGCGTGCTTCGCGGTCCTGTACGTGCTGTGGCGCTGGGCGTTCCGCCGCGACTGGCGGGCGGGCGCGATCGCCTGCGCCGTCGCCGCCGGGTACCTCCCCTGGTTCATGTACCAGGAACGCACGATCTTCTTCTTCTACGCCGTCGTCTTCGTGCCGTTCCTCTGCCTGGCCGTCGCCATGCTGATCGGCGCGCTCCTCGGCCCCCCGGGATCCAGTGAACGCCGCCGCGTCGCGGGCGCCGCCGCGGCGGGCGTCCTGGTCCTGCTGATCGCCTGGAACTTCATCTACTTCTGGCCGATCTACACCGGCACCGCCATCCCGATCGACGACTGGCGTTCACGGATGTGGCTGGATACCTGGGTCTAACGAACGGGAAACACCCTCCCCACCCGTCGCTCCCCCGGCTTAGAGTGCAACCGCTTACGGGGAGGAGCGCGCCATGCGCAAGGGGGTCAAGGCTGCCGTCGTCGGCGGTGTGTTCGCGGTGATGGTGGGGGGCGCCGGGTACGGCGCCTACAACGTGGTGACCGCCGTCAGCGGGGACGGCGGTGTGGGCGGGCCCGCGCCCGTGCAGACCGGGAAGCCGAGCGGGGACGAGGTCGAGGAGACCACGCGGAAGTTCTTCGCCGCCTGGGAGAAGGGCGACGCGTCCGAGGCGGCGCGGTACACGAACGACGCAGGCGGCGCCGAGCCGCTGCTGGCCGCCTACCGCGACGACGCCCACCTCACCAAGGTGCGGATCACGCCGGGCACGCCGTCCGGGACCACCGTCCCGTACTCGGTCCGGGCGACGGTGTCGTACCGGGGCAGGAGCAAGCCCCTGTCGTACGACTCGGAGCTGACCGTCGTGCGCGGGGTGACGACCGGCAGGGCACTCGTCGGCTGGAAGCCGTCCGTCGTCCATCCCGGCCTGGTGGAGGGCGACACGCTGGTGACGGGAGAGGCGGCCAGCCCGCCGATCCAGGCCGTGGACCGGAACAACGTCGTCCTGACCAAGGCCCGGTACCCGTCCCTCGGCCCGATCCTGGACGCCCTGCGCGGCAGGTACGGCGACAAGGCGGGAGGTACGCCCGGCATCGAGCTGTCGGTCCGCCACGCGGACGGCGACGCGGGAGCCCGGACGCTGGTGACCCTCGCCAAGGGCAGGGCGGGCCGGCTGCGCACCACGCTCAGCGCGAGCGCGCAGGCGGCGGCCGAGCGGGCCGTCCAGCGGTACCCCGAGTCGTCCGTCGTCGCGGTGAAGCCCAGCACGGGTGAGGTGCTGGCGGTCGCGAACCACCGCAAGGACGCCTTCAACGCGGCGTTCGAGGGCCGGCTCGCCCCCGGCTCCACCATGAAGATCGTCACCGCGGCGATGCTCATCGACAACGGCGTGACCTCGATGAACGGCCCGGCGCCGTGCACGGACACCGCGGTCTGGCAGAGCCAGACCTTCCACAACCTCACGGGCATGGCGCCCAACGAGAAGGCCACGCTCGCCAACAGCTTCATGCGGTCGTGCAACACCGCCTTCGTGAAGCTCGTCGACGAGAAACCGCTCACCGACGCGTCGCTGACCGCCGAGGCCGAGGAACGGTTCGGGCTCGGCCGGGACAACTGGAAGACGGGGATCACCTCCTTCGACGGCAGGATCCCCGCGTCCGGCGGCCCGGACCGCGCGGCCAACGCGATCGGCCAGGGCGACGTCCAGATGAGCCCGCTGGGCATGGCGTCGGTCACCGCGACCGCCGTCACCGGCACCTTCCGCCAGCCCTACCTGGTGTCGCCGAAGCTCGACGACCGCCCGATCGCCACCGCCCGCGGGCTGCGGAGCGGGACCGCGGCGCAGCTGAAGCAGATGATGCGGCTCACCGCGACCCAGGGCACGGGCGCCCGCGCGATGGCGAACCTCGGCGGGGACATCGGGGCCAAGACCGGTTCCGCCGAGGTCGACGGCCAGTCGAAGGCCAACAGCTGGTTCACCGGCTTCCGGGGCGACATGGCGGCCGCCGCGATGACCGAGGGCGGCGGCCACGGAGGGGACGCGGCCGGTCCGATCGTCGCGGATGTGCTAAGAACGAGCGGCTGACGTCACCCCGGCCGCACCGGGAACCCGGGGTGGTGCCCTTCGCCGGGCACGCGTGGCACCGGGGCCAGGGGAACCAGCAAAGGAACTGCAGCTGTGGGCAAGAGAGGGCGCGCCGCCGAGCGCGGCAGGACGAGGCCCGCCGTGATCGGCGGGCTGATCGCCGTGGTCGTCGCGGGCGGGGGGTTCGGCGCCTACAGCCTCTTCGGCCCGGACGGGGACGGCGGGTCCACGACCGCCGACCCGAAACCCGTGAAGACGGGTCCCCTGTCGGCGGCCGAAGTGCGCACGGCCGCCACACGGTTCCTCACCGCCTGGCAGCAGGGCCGGCCCGCGAAGGCCGCCGCCGTCACCGACGACACCGCCGCCGCGAAGGCCGCCCTCACCGGCTACCGCGAGGACGCCCGCATCACCGGCGTGACGCTGACGCCCGGCAGGCGGACGGGCACCACCGTCCCGTTCTCCGTCCGGGCCACCGTGACCCACAAGGGGAAGAGCAAACCGCTCGCGTACGACTCCAAGCTGACCGTCGTCCGGCGGGCCGAGGACGGTGTCCCGCTCGTCCGCTGGCGGCCCTATGTCGTGCACCCGGATCTGCGGGACGGCGACCGGCTGGTCACCGGCGAGTCCGGCACGCCCCCGGTCAGGGCGCTCGACGCGGACGGCGGCGAGCTGACCGCCGCGAAGTACCCGTCGCTCGGCTCGGTGCTGGACGGACTGCGCGAGAAGTACGGCAAGAAGGCCGGCGGCCGGGCGGGCGTCGAGCTGAGGGTGGTTCGCAAGGCGGCGAAGAAGGGCGCCGACAAGGACCCCGACAAGACGCTGGTGGCGCTGAGCGAGGGCACGCCGGGGACGGTGCGCACGACGCTGAACCCGGCCCTCCAGGCCGTCGCCGAGCAGCAGGTGGCGAAGAGGTCCCGGGCGTCGGCGGTGGTGGTGCGCCCCTCTACGGGTGAGATCCTGGCCGTCGCGAACTCGGGCCACGGCTTCAACACGGCCTTCCAGGGCTCGCTGGCCCCCGGCTCCACGATGAAGATCATCACGTCGTCGCTGCTGATCGACAAGGGCCTGGCGTCGGCCGAGAAGCGGCACCCGTGCCCCAAGTACGTGACGTACGGCGGCTGGAAGTTCCAGAACGACGACAAGTTCCAGATCAAGAACGGCACGTTCAAGGCGAGCTTCGCGCGGTCCTGCAACACCGCCTTCATCTCGCAGGCGAAGAAGCTGGACGCCGACGACCTGGCCCGGCAGGCCCAGCAGGTCTTCGGGC
Source organism: Streptomyces sp. NPDC005551 (assembly GCF_042871785.1). NCBI lineage: Bacteria > Bacillati > Actinomycetota > Actinomycetes > Kitasatosporales > Streptomycetaceae > Streptomyces > Streptomyces sp. NPDC005551. The sequence goes on from NZ_JBIAJE010000009.1 coordinate 157,490, forward strand.
TCGGCATGGACAACTGGTCCATCGGCGTACCGTCCTTCGACGGCTCGGTGCCGGTGCAGAGCGCCGCCTCCCTGGCGGCCTCGCTGATCGGCCAGGGCGGGGTGCGCATGAACCCGCTCAACATGGCTTCCGTGGTCGCCACCGCCAGGACGGGCACCTTCCACCAGCCGTACCTGGTGTCCCCCTCGGTGGACGGCCGCACCCTGGCGAAGGCCTCCCGCTCACTGTCCCCCGGCACCCGGGCCCAGCTGCGCGAGCTGCTGCGCTACACGGCCGCCGCCGGCACCGCCGCCGAGGCCATGTCCGGGCTCGGACCCGACTTCGGCGCCAAGACCGGCTCCGCCGAGGTCGACGGCCAGAAGAAGCCCAACGGCTGGTTCACGGCCTGGAAGGGCGACCTGGCGGCCGCCGGCGTGGTGCAGGCGGGCGGTCACGGCGGCGACTCCGCGGGACCGGTCGTGGCGGCCCTGCTGCGCGCCGGAAGCTGACGTCCGCGTCCCCGGAGGCGGGTCGCGCCGGCTGGCGTCCGCTCCCGAAAGCCGGCCGCGCCGACTGACGTCCGCTCCCCGGAAACGGGTCGCGTGTCCCGTACACCGGCCACTACGGTGCCGTCCATGACTGCCGCCGAGGAGCACGCCGCCCACCCCCGATTCGCCGAGGCCCTGCGGGGGACGGGCCTCGGGGACCTGCTGCCGCGGGTCCGCAGGTTCCCCGAAGCGACCCGCACCGCGGCCGAGGCCGCCGCCGCGATCGGCTGCGAGCTGAGCCAGATCTGCAAGTCGCTGATCTTCGCGGCGGACGGGGTCCCGGTCCTGGTGCTGATGGACGGCGCGTCGCGGGTGGACCTGGAGCTCGTGCGGCGGGAACTGGGCGCGCGGAAGGTCACCCGGGCGCGGGCGGACGCGGTGCGGGAGACGACGGGGTACGCGATCGGCGGGGTCCCGCCCTTCGGCCACCGTACGAAGACCCGGGTGCTGGCGGACCGTTCCCTTCTCGGCCACGACACGGTGTGGGCCGCGGCCGGCACGCCGTACGCCGTCTTCCCGATGTCCCCCGAGGACCTCGTCGCCCACGCGGGCGCCAGGCTGGTGGACGTGCGGGAGCAGGACACCCAGGCGCAGGACGCGCGTGACCAGGACGGGCCCGAACGGGACGTGCCCGAACGGAGTGCGGGCGGTGACGCCCCCGCGGCGGGCGTGGGTGAGCGGGCTCTGTGACGCCGCTCGTCGCCGCGGCCGTCCTGCTCGCCGCCGTGACGCACGCCGGCTGGAACGCGCTCGCCCACCGCATCACGGACAAGCTGGTCGGCTTCACCCTGATCGCTGGCGGCGGGACGCTCCTCGGCCTGGCCGCGACCCCGTTCGTCCCGTTCCCGGCCGCCGGTGCCTGGCCGTTCCTGATCGCCTCGGCCGCCATCCACGTCGTGTACTACGTGCTGCTGATGCGCTCGTTCCGGCTCGGTGACTTCGGTCAGGCGTACCCGATCGCCCGTGGGTCCGCCCCGCTCGTAGTGACCGTGCTGGCGGCCGTCTTCGCCCACGAGGTCCCGGACCGGTGGGCGACGGCGGGCATCGCCCTGTCCTGCGCGGGGCTGATGGGCGTCGCCCTGTGGGGTCTGCACGGGCGGCGGCCCGACTGGGCGGCCATCGGGGCCGCGCTGGCCACCGGCCTGTCGATCGCCGCGTACAGCGTCGTCGACGGGCTCGGGGTCCGCGCCTCCGGCTCCTCCCTCGGCTACACCGCCTGGCTGATGGCCGTGGAGGGCTGGGCGATACCGGCGTACGCGGTGTACCGCTGGCGGGGCGGGACGGTCGCGTTGCTGCGCCCCTGCGCGGCCGTCGGCCTGTTCGGCGCCGCGCTGTCCGTCTCGGCGTACGGACTGGTCCTGTGGGCCCAGACCCGGGCGGCCCTGGCGCCGATCGCGGCGCTGCGGGAGTCCTCGGTCATCGTCGGCGCGGCCATCGGCGCGATCTTCTTCAAGGAGCGTTTCGGAGCGCCCCGCGTGGCGGCGGCGGGCCTGCTGGTGGCGGGCATCGGCCTGATGCTGCACGCGAGTTGAGGAGACACCTCCCCGGAGGGGAAACAGCTTTCCGGCGTCAGCCGGAGATCGCCGCCCGCACCCCCCGTACCAGCGCCTGTGCCCGCGGATCCGCCGTCACCGTCTTGCGGAAGCCGTTCGTGACATAGCCGAAGGCGATGCCGGACTCGGGGTCGGTGAAGCCGAGGGGGCCGCCCCGGCCGGGATGGCCGAAGGAACCGGCGCCGAGCAGCGGGGACGCCGTCCCGTGCAGCATGCAGCCGAGCCCGAAACGGGTGTTGACCACCAGCACGCGGTCCGGCCCCGCGGACTCCTGCGCGCGGGCCAGTTCGACGGTTTCCGGCGTGAACAGCCGCGCCCGGCCGTCCACTTCACCGATGAGGGAGGCGTAGAAGCGGGCCAGCGCCTCCGCCGTGGCGATCCCGTTGGACGCGGGCAGCGCGGCCGCCCGGTACGCCGGGTCGTTGTCGTCGGGGGGCGGGCTGATCGCCGCGAAGGTGCGGCTGGTCAGGGAGGACGGGTCGGCGTACGCCTCGGTGACGGACCGCTTCGGGCGCAGCCGCGGAGTGCTCGCCGTCTGCGGGGGTGTCACCTTCCCCGAGCGCCCGACGCGGTGCCGCTGCGCGTCCGGCAGCCCGACCCACAGGTCGGCGCCGAGCGGTCCGGCGATCTCGTCGGCGATCCACTCGCCGACGCCCCGCCCGGTGATCCTGCGCACCAGCTCGGCGACCAGCCAGCCGTAGGTGTGGGCGTGATAGCCGTGGTCCGTCCCGGGCTCCCACGCGGGGGCCTGCGCGGCGACCGCCGCGGCCGTACGGCCCGGATCCGCGGCCTCCGCGGGCGTCAGCGGGCGGTCGACCACCGGCACGCCCGCCCGGTGCGACAGCACGTGCCGGACGAGCACCGCCTCCTTGCCCCTGGCCTTGAACCCGGGCCAGTACGCGCCGACCGGAGCGTCGAGGTCCAGCTGCCCGCGCTGGTGCAGCAGCAGGAGTACGGCGGCGGCGACGCCCTTCGTCGCGGAGTGCACGACGTGCGCGGTGCCCTGCTCCCAGGGCTCGGTGCCGTCCACGTCCCGCGTGCCGCCCCACAGGTCGACGACCTTGCGCCCGTGGCGGTACACGGCCACCGCGGCGCCCCGCTCGCCGAGCACGTCGAAGTTGCGTACGAACGCCTCCCTGACCGGCTCGAAACCGTCGGCCACCGTGCCGTTCACGTCCACGCCCGCCACTCCCGTCCGTTCACCGAGCAGACACCGGAACACCCGTCGATGCAACAGCTGTTGCCTGTCCCCGATTCCTGTGCCCGCGATTCCCGTGCCCGCGCTATCCGAGCAGGATCGTGACCTCGATGTTGCCCCGGGTGGCGTTGGAGTACGGGCAGACCTGGTGGGCCTCGTCCACGAGACGCGCGGCGAGTTCCCGGTCGACGACGGGCAGGGAGACGCTCAGGGCGACGGCGAGGCCGTAACCCTGGTGCGCGTTGGGGCCGATGCCGACCTTCGCGGCGACCGTGGAGCCGGACAGGTCGTATCCCGCGCGCCGGCCGACGAGCACGAGCGCGTTGTGGAAGCAGGCGCTGAACCCGGCCGCGAACAGCTGCTCCGGGTTGGTGCCGGCGCCGTCCCCGCCGAGCGCGGGCGGCATCGCCACCCGCAGCTCCAGCCGGCCGTCCTGGCTGGTCACCCAGCCGTCCCGGCCGCCGTGCGCCGTGGCCTCGGCGACGTACATGATCTTCGTCGGACGTGTGTCGACAGCGGCCCCGTCCGTCATGGCCGGCCCTCCAGGGAAACAGGTGTGCGCAAGTACATTGTGCACAAGGTATCCATCGGGGCGGAGCCCCCAGGACCCGGGGGTGGCGACCGCCGGTAACCCGGGCGCGGGTCACGACCGGAGTCCCGGCGAGCTCCTGGCTCAGTGCCGGCCGGAGTCCTTGCGGGCTCCCGGCGCAGTCCCGGCTCCGGTCCCCCGACCGCAGCCCCCGGCGGAACCACGAGCCGGAACCACGGGCCGGAACTCCGGGCCGCCTCAGCGCCCGCGCTCCCCCGCGCCCTCCGCCCGCTCGGCGAGCCGCCACAGCTCCTCCCGCAGCCGGGCCACCTCGTCCCCGTTCACCCCGGTCGCGGCCAGCAGCGCCTGCGGCACGCTCTCCGCGCGCTCGCGCAGCTCCTCGCCCCGCCCGGTCGGCGCGACGAGCACGGTCCGCTCGTCGCGGGCCGAGCGCTCACGGCGCAGCAGCCCGGCCGTCTCCAGGCGCTTGAGGAGCGGTGACACCGTGCCGTAGTCGAGCCGCAGGGCGCCCGCGAGTTCCTTCACCGTCGTCTCGCCGCGCTCCCAGAGGACCAGCATGACGAGGTACTGCGGATAGGTGAGGCCGAGAGCCTCCAGGAGCGGGCGGTACGCGGCGGTCACCGCGCGCTGGGCCGCGTACAGCGCGAAGCACAGCTGCTCGTCGAGCAGCAGCGACCCCGTCCGCGTGTCCGGGGCGCACGGGACGTCCGGCGCGTCCGGGGTGTGCGGAGCGTCCGGGAGGCCCGTCTCGTCGTTCGTCACGCGCCCATTGTCACGGAGCGGGGGTCGAAGCCGAAGGGAAGCTCCAGCCGGTGGCCACGCATCAGTTCGTCGTCGGAGAGCAGTTCGCCGGTCTTCCCGTCGGCCGCGATGACACCGTCGCTGAGGATCAGGGCCCGGGGGCACAGCTCCAGGGCGTAGGGCAGGTCGTGCGTGACCATGAACACGGTCACGTCCAACGACCGCAGGATGTCGGCGAGTTCGCGCCGGGAGGCCGGGTCCAGGTTGGACGAGGGCTCGTCCAGGACGAGGATCTCCGGCTCCATCGCGAGGACCGTCGCCACGGCCACCCGGCGGCGCTGGCCGAAGGAGAGGTGGTGCGGCGGGCGGTCGGCGAAGGACTCCATGCCGACCCGTTCCAGGGCCGTCCGTACCCGCGCCTCGAGGGCGTCCCCCTTGAGCCCGGCCGCGGCGGGTCCGAAGGCCACGTCCTCGCGCACGGTCGGCATGAACAGCTGGTCGTCGGGATCCTGGAAGACGATGCCGACCTTGCGCCGGATCTCCGCCATGTGCTTCCTGCCGACCGGGAGTCCGGCGACCGTGACGGTCCCGGCGCCGCCGGACAGGATGCCGTTCAGGTGCAGCACGAGGGTGGTCTTGCCGGCGCCGTTCGGCCCGAGCAGCGCCACGCGCTCACCGCGCCCGATGGTGAAGTCGACGCCGAAGAGGGCCTGGTGGCCGTCGGGGTAGGCGAAGGCCAGCCCGGCCACGTCCAGGGAGGGCGGCACGGCGGAGGGGGTCACGGGGTCCATCCAGACAGGGTCACAGGGTCCATCCCAGCAGACAGACGACGAGGGCGGCGAGCGGGAGGGTGAGGGCGTACGTCCACTGCGCCCGGGACGCGGTCACCTCGTCGATCACCGGCATCGATCCGGCGTACCCCCGGCTGACCATGGCGAGGTGGACGCGCTCCCCGCGCTCGTAGGAGCGGATGAAGAGCGCGCCCGCCGACTTGGCGAGGACGCCCCACTGCCGGACACCGCGGGCCTCGAAACCGCGTGACTCGCGGGCGATGCGCATCCGTCGCATCTCGTCGGTGATGACGTCGCCGTAGCGGATCATGAAGGACGCGATCTGCACGAGCAGCGGCGGCAGCTTCAGGCGCTGGAGTCCGAGGAGCAGCTCGCGCAGCTCGGTGGTGGAGGCGAGGAGTACGGAGGCGGCGACGCCCAGGGTTCCCTTGGCGAGCACGTTCCAGGCGCCCCAGAGGCCGTTGACGCTCAGGGACAGGCCGAGCACGTCCACGCGTTCGCCCTCCGCCACGAACGGCATGAGCACGGCGAAGGCGACGAACGGGACCTCGATCAGCAGCCGCTTCAGCAGGAACGGCGCGGGGACGCGGGCCTGGTACGCGACGCCCGCGAGGAGCACGGCGTAGAGCGCGAACGCCCACATCGCCTCGCGCGGGGTCGAGACCACGACGACCACGAAGCCGAAGGCCGCGGCGAGCTTGGTGTGCGGCGGCAGGGCGTGCACGGCCGAGTGCCCGTGCCGGTACAGCCTGTGGGCATGCCCCGCACCCACCTCAGACCCCTTCGGGGAGTGAGACGGGCGAGGTGTCGTCCGTACGGCGCCTGCGGACCGCCCAGAAGACACCGGTGCCCGCGACGACGGTGACACCGACGCCGATCACGCCCGCGAGGCCGCCCGAGACGCGGGCGTCGGAGACGTCCTTGACCCCGTAGTCGGCCAGCGGAGAGTCGGACGCGGCGTGCTCCTCGGCCTTCTTGTCGATGCCCTGGTCGTGGGCGATCTTCTCCAGGCCGTCGGGGCTGGCGGAGGCGTAGAAGCTGACGAACCCGGCGAGCACGACGGAGGCGGCCAGACCGGCGGCCCACACCGCGCGCCGGGAGGTCCGGGCGGCCACCGGGACGGGGGCGGTGCCGGGGGCGTCGACCAGCTCGCCGTTCACGCGCAGCTTGAGGCGCTGCTGGAGGCCGCGCGCCCCGTACACGAGGTCGGGCCGTACGGCGATCACGGCGCCGACGGTCAGCGCGGTGATCGCCGCCTCACCGACGCCGATGAGGAGGTGGACGCCGACCATGGCGGTGGCGACCTTGGTGATCGAGACGTCGGTGGTGCCGCCGAGTGCGTAGATGAAGGTGAAGGCGACGGCGGCGCCGGGGACGGACAGCAGCGCGGCGACGAAGGCGGAGACGGTGATGGAGCGCCGCTTGCGCGGGAGCACCTTCACCAGCCCCCGAAAGACGGCGTACGCCACCACCGTGGTGACGATCGCCATGTCGGTGATGTTCACGCCGAGCGCGGTCAGGCCGCCGTCCGCGAAGAGGATGCCCTGCATGAGCAGCACGACGGAGACACAGAGGACCCCGGTGAAGGGGCCGACGAGTATCGCCGCCAGTGCGCCGCCGAGCAGATGTCCGCTGGTTCCGGCGGCGACCGGGAAGTTCAGCATCTGTACGGCGAAGATGAACGCGGCGACGAGACCGGCGAGCGGTGCCGTCTTCTCGTCCAGCTCGCGGCGGGCCCCCTTGAGACTCACGGCGATGGCACCGGCGGCGATGACGCCGGTGACCGCGGAGACCGGGGCGTTGATGAATCCGTCTGGCACATGCACCGTTCGAGGATAGCGCCTTGTTGCGAACCGCTTGCAAGAGCGAGTGCGTCATGAATAGTCCGGTGCGGCAGGGAACCGCTCCCAGGCCGGTTTCCGGGAAATATGCGACATTGGAGGGGAAGCGGATCCACGACGCGGGTGTGCCGTTTCCTGCTCGGGTCACGCAGCGTGAGGAGCCGTCCGATGTCCGTCGTCGAACAGTACGCGCGAGTCCACATCGTCACGGAGTCCCAGGAGGGCGAGAACGCCGTCCCGGTCGTCCTGCGCTACGACCCCGATACCGACCCCCGTGTCGTCCGGATCGGCCTCCCCGGCCCCCATGAGTGGCAGTTCTCCCGCGACCTGCTGGAACGCGGCCTGCGCACGCCGGTCCGCAGCGGCGACGTGGAGATCTGGCCCTGCGGCCGGGTCCAGGCGATCATGGAGTTCCATTCCGCGTGGGGCACGGCGGTGGTCCAGTTCGACACGAAGACCCTCACGCGCTTCCTCCGCCGCACGTATGCGGCGACGGCCACGCCGGTGGCGCACTGACGTCGGATCGCCCCGCCGCCCGTCCGACACGCGCGCTCGAACCGCCGCTCAGTCCGCACCCCCGCCGACGGACCCGGTTAGCGACATGCGCAGATCCGGCAATGCTTGGCGTGAGAGCGATGACGTCGTGTGTCACGAGGTTCCCCGTCCTCAGGGCGAAGAGCGCCCATGGCTCCGATGTCCGATCGATGCTCACTCATCGGCTTGGGCACCGCTCAGAGCCTGCCGGTCAGGTCCGGGCCCAGACCGTCTTCGTAGGCGTCCGGAGTGGCGAGGCCGTTGGCCGTGGCCACGCCGAAATAAGTCGGGTCCCCCAGTTCCGGAGACACACCCGATACCGCGGTGAGTTCCTTCAGGGCGGTCGCGAGGCGCGGTGCGTTGCGTCGATGGACGTCGGGATGCGGACGGCCGGAGAAGTCGTACCAGGCCCAGATGTCGTGATGGACGGTCAGCTCGGCCGAGAGACCCGTGGGAGCGGGAGAGACGGACAGTTCGATCAGCCCGGGTTCCTCGCGCCTCTTCCCTGCGGCATCGATCCAGATGCCCGAGCCGACGACATGGACGATGTCGATCTCTGCTTCGGGAAAGGCGACCGGGCGACTTCCGCGCAGCCGCTCCGCAAGGGTCGGATCACTCAGGCGCGTCGGGAGTTCCAGAGTGCTCGTGACGCCGATGGCACCGACGTCCATGACGTACCACCGGTATTCGAGGCTGGCCGGGGTGAGTAACTCCAGGCGGCCCAACACTTCACTCATGCTCGCGGCCGTCGCCAGCGCCGACTCCAGACCGGGTGCGGCGATCCCGTCGAAATCCCAGAACCAGGAACCGCAATTCCTCGGTGCACGCATCAACACGTCACGGTGATCCTTACCCGGGTCCGGTCACCCAACTCATTTGCCGACCACGTATCCGACGAACTCCGCCCAGGCCCCCGGGTCCACCGTGAGACGGGGTCCCGGGGGGTTCTTCGAGTCGCGGATGTGGATCGTCCCCGGGGTCGCGGCTATCTCGACGCAGTCGCTGGGGTTGCTGCTGTCGCTGTAGCTGCTCTTGACCCACGCGAGGCCAGAGGCATCCCCTGCCAGGGGTTTGCGGGTCATGTCTCTCCCAGCAGTTGCTCGATGAAGGCCAGCGACTCCCTCGGCGAGAGAGCCTGGGCCCGGATGATGCCATACCGCAGTTCGAGGATCCGAAGCTGGCGAGGTTCCGAGACGGGCCGCCCACCGAACTCGTCGTCGGTGCGCCCCACTGCGGTACCGTCCCCGAACTTCAGCACCTGGATCCGCCCGGCAGGCCCGGGATGATCAGCGCGGCAGGTCGGCATCACCTGGAGTTCGACGTGCGGCAACCGGGCGATCTCCAGCATGTGTTCCAGCTGTCGACGTAGCACCGCTGTCCCTCCGACCGGACGGCGCAGCGTCACCTCCTCCTGTACGAAACTGATCTCAGGCGCGGGTGCTCGGCCGTAGATGGACTGCCGCGCCATGCGCGCGGCCACCGCCCGTTCCAGCTCGTCGGGCGAGAGGGTCGGGCGCCACGGTCCGGCCGGCCGGACGCCCGCAGGGTGCCGACCGTCTTCAGCAGCCGGTCGGCGGGTCCCGAACAGCGCACCGGAGTACTCCGGCGTCTGCAACAGCCCATGGATGTTGTGGGTGCCGTAGAGCAGCAGCTCGACCGCCCGCTCCTCCAGCATCTTCAGTTCCCGTACCTTCTTCGGGTACCGCGCCTTCTCCATGTCCTCGCGGAACGCCCTGATGCGGCCGCCCGCGTTCAGGACCTCGTCGGCGCGGTCCAGGAACTCCGGGCGGGGAATGCGCGCCCCGCGTTCCACTTTGCGGACCAGGTCCTCGCCGTATCCGACGGCCTCTCCCAACTCGGCCGCCCGCAGGCCCGCCGCCTCGCGCCAGAGTCTGATCTGGCGCCCCGCCGCCTCCACCACCGGGGCGATCTCGTCCTCCGGACCCACATCCCACCCGGGTTCGTCCACACCCTCGCCGCTCATGACCACCGCCTTCCACGCGCAGCCGTACCCGTACATCCGCGGGACAGCCGGGACAGACCGGGACAGCGGCCGGACAGTCACCGTACGTACGGGTGCGATCACCGCTCAGCGTAGCCAGCGTCCGCCACGCTGAGTGACGTGAATCAAGAGACCAGCGGGCCCCGGCCGCAACTTGCCCGCCATTTCCGCACCTTCAGCGTGCTGCTGTCCCCCACACCCCGTGGCGCCCGCCTGGCCCGGCTGCTCGCGGTGGAGCAACTGCGGATCTGGGGGGTGCCGTTGGAGGCGGCGGGTCACATCGTCGCGGAGCTGGCGGCCAACGCCGTGCGCCACGGCCGGGTCCCGGGCCGTGACTTCCGGCTGACCCTCCTCGTGGTGGGCGGCACGCTCCGTATCGAGGTGACGGACACGCGCGGTGACCGTCTCCCCGTGCTCCCCCGAGAGGTCCCCGCGGACGCCGAGTCGGGCCGCGGCCTGCTCCTGGTGGACGCGCTCGCCGACCGCTGGGGTGTCACGGCGGGCCCGCCCCCGCGCAAGACCGTCTGGGCGGAAATCCCTCTCGCCGGAGCGGACGTGCTCCCCGGCAACGACGACGGCCGCCGGTGAGGGCACCCCGTGAGGGGCCTCACCGGCGGCCGGTCGGCGGAGCGGCGGGTCGGCTCAGACCCGTACCAGCTCCCTGTCCTCGTCGCCGTCCTTCGGGCGGCCGGCGTCGTGGGCGCGCAGCCCCTCGCCCTCGACGTCGACGTTCGGGAGCGCCCGGTCCAGCCACGCCGGCAGCCACCAGGCCCGCTTGCCGAGCAGGGCGAGCACGGCCGGGACGATCGCCATGCGGACCACGAACGCGTCGAAGAAGACCGCGATGGCGAGGCCGAAGCCGATCATCTTGATCATCGCCTCGCTGGAGCCGATGAAGCCGGAGAAGACGGCGATCATGATGACGGCCGCGGCGGTGACCACCCGGGCGCCGTGCCGGAACCCGGTCACGATCGCCTGGCCGGGCCGCTCCCCGTGGACGTACGCCTCACGCATCCGGGTCACGAGGAAGACCTCGTAGTCCATCGCGAGGCCGAAGACCACGCCGACCATGAAGATCGGCATCATCGACATGATCGGGCCGGTCTCCTCGACGCCGATCAGACCGGCCAGCCAGCCCCACTGGAAGACCGCGACGACGGCGCCGAGCGCGGCCATCACCGAGAGCAGGAAGCCGAGGGCCGCCTTCAGCGGGACCAGGATCGAGCGGAACACCACGATCAGCAGCAGGAAGGCCAGGCCGACCACCAGGGCCAGGTACGGGACCAGCGCGTCGTTGAGCTTCTGCGAGAAGTCGATGTTCATGGCCGTGGAGCCGGTGACCAGGACGGTCGCGCCGGAGTCGGCCTTGATGGAACCGCCCGCGTCGCGGATCTCGTGGACCAGGTCCTCGGTGCGCACGGAGGACGGCTTGGAGTCCGGGATGACGCTGATCATGGCCGTGTCGCCGGCCTTGTTGAAGGTCGCCGGGGTGACGGAGACGACGTCGTCGAGCTTCTTCACGGTGCCGGACACCGTGCTGACGGCGCCCTTGGGGTCGTCGCTCGACCTGGCGTCGACCACGACCATCAGCGGGCCGTTGAAGCCGGGGCCGAAGCCCTCGGACAGCAGGTCGTAGGCGCGGCGCTGCGTGGTGGACGTCGGCTGCGAGCCGTCGTCCGGCAGGCCCAGTTCCAGCGAGGCCGCGGGGACGGCGGCGGCACCGAGGCCGACGACGCCGAGGAGCAGGACGGTGAGGGGGCGGCGTACGACGAAGCGTGCCCAGCGGGTGCCCATGTTGGGCCGCTCGCCGACCGCGGCGTCCCGGGCCTTCTGCCGGCCGCCGCCCAGCAGCCTGCTCTTCTGTCCGGCGGGCTGCACCCTGCGGCCCGCGTAGCCGAGCAGCGCCGGGATCATGGTGAGGGCGATGAGGACGGCGACGGCGACCGTGCCGGCCGCGGCGACGCCCATCTTGGTGAGCATCGGGATGTTGACGACGGCGAGGCCCACGAGGGCGATGACGACGGTGAGGCCGGCGAAGACGACGGCCGAGCCCGCGGTGCCGACGGCCCGCCCGGCGGCCTCCTCGCGTTCCCGGCCCTCGGCGAGTTCGGCGCGGTAGCGGGAGACGATGAAGAGGGCGTAGTCGATGCCGACGGCGAGGCCGATCATCATCGCGAGCGTGGAGGTGGTGGAGCCGAGGTCGAGGGCCTTGGCGAGCGCGGCGATGGTGGAGACGCCGATGCCGACGCCGATGAGCGCGGTGAGCAGCGGCAGCCCGGCCGCGATCAGCGACCCGAAGGTGATCACCAGTACGACCGCGGCGATCGCGATGCCGATGATCTCGGTGGAGCCGGTCTCGGGCACGGCCTGGAGTGCGTCACCGCCGACCTCGACGGTGAGCCCGGATGCCCGCGCGTCCTTCGCGGCGTCCTTCAGGGCGTCCTTGGAGGCGTCCTTCAGTTCCATGCCGGAGACCTCGTACGACACCTGCGTGTACGCGACGGTGCCGTCCTTGCTGACGGCCTTGGCCTTGAACGGGTCGGTGACGGAGGTGACCTCGGAGCCGTCGCCGAGTTCCCGGACGGCCTCCTTGACGGCGGCCTTGTTCGCCGGGTCCGCCATCTTCTCGCCGTCGGGTGCCTTGAAGACGACGCGTGCGGTCGCCCCGTCGGCACTCATTCCGGGGAAACGATCCTCCAGCAGGTCGAAGGCCTTCTGCGCCTCCGTGCCCGGGATGGAGAAGGAACTGGAGCCCGCCGTGGGCGCCGAGGCGGCGCCGACACCGGCGAGCGTGAGCAGGGCCACCCATATCAGGGCGACGAAGTGCCGTCGCCGGAAGGCGAGACGGCCGAGTTTGTAGAGGAACGTGGCCACGAAGGCGTACTCCCGGTCAGGTCGTGGACGACAGAGGGCTGGTGCGCTCGCCCGGTGGGGGCACGGGGAACGGCGGGGCGGATCAGCCCGACGACGTGAGCGGTTCGCGTCAGGTGGGACGGGTGGGACAGGTGTAACAGGTGCCGGGGAACAGCGGGGACTCGAGTGGGGGTCGAGGGGTCAGGCGCCGAGGGCGGGGAGGACCACGGCGTCGATGTACGAGGTGATGAAGGCCTGCGTGGGCGGCAGCTCGTCGATCATGGTGCGCGCCGCGAAGGCGCCGATCAGCATGTGCATCACGTAGTCCATCGCGGGGTTGTCCGGACGGACCTCCCCGCGGTCGACGGCACGCCGCAGCACCCTGCGCATGTCCTCCATCTCGGGTTCGACGAGATACTCGCGGAACGCCTTGAGGAGTTCCGGGTTCCCGTGCGCCGCCATGGCCAGGCCCCGCATGAGTGCGGAGTCCTGCTCCATCCGGCAGTCGTCCTGCCGGGCGGCGAGCGCGTGGAAGTCACCGCGCAGGGAGCCGGTGTCCAGGCCGGCGGGCGCGAGCGGCGGCTTCTGATGCCGTATCGCCTTCACGACCAGCTCGGCCTTGCCGCCCCACTGACGGTAGAGGGTGGCCTTGCTGGACCGGGTGCGGGCGGCGACGGCGTCCATCGTCAGGGCGTCGTAACCGACCTCCCGGAGCAGATCGAGCACGGCCGCGTACAGCTCGGCCTCGCGCTCGGGCGTGATCCGGCTGCGACGCGCCGTTGCGGCTTCGGCCATCCCGCTCACCTTCTCCTGCTGCGCCGGCGGAGATCCGCTGCGGACGACACCGGTTTCGTACGCCTTCGAAGATACCCCGGGACGCAGCGAAACGAAACCGTTTCGTACGTGCCATGGGTCACCGTATCGGACGCGCACCCGACTTGCCGGTGCCCCGGAGGCGGCAAAACATGGGGAGGTGAGCGACGCGTACGAGAAGGCGACCGCCGACGAGACCGCCCCCGGCTACCTGCGATTCCCGCACCTCAGCGGTGACCTGCTGTGCTTCGCCGCCGAGGACGACCTGTGGGTGGCCCCCCTCGAAGGGTCCGCACGCGCCTGGCGGCTCACCGTCGACCGCACCAAGGTCGGCCACCCGCGCTTCTCCCCCGACGGCCGCCACATTGCGTACACGAGCTGGCGCAGTCTCGTCCCCGAGATCCATCTGGCACCGGTCGGCGGCGGCCCCGGCCGACGGCTCACCTACTGGGGCAGCGCGGACACCCGGGTCTGCGGCTGGGCGCCGCCCGACAAGGACGGCAACTGCCACGTCCTCGCCGTCGCCTCGCACGGCCAGCCCTTCTCGTACTTCACCTGGGCCTACAGCGTCCCCACCGACGGCGACCCGGGCGGGCGGCTGCCCTGGGGCCCGGTCTCCGACATCCAGGTCGCCGACCTCGACGGCGAGCGCAGGACCCTGCTGCTCACCGGCACCCCGCCGCACGAACCGGCCGCGTGGAAGCGCTACCGGGGCGGCGCGACCGGGCGGCTGTGGCTGCACGGGCAGCGGATCCTCGCCGGCCTCGGGGGGCACCTGCACTCCCCGATGTTCGTCGGCGGACGCATCGCCTTCCTCTCCGACCACGAGGGCATCGGCAACCTCTACTCCTGCGCGTACGACGGCTCCGGCCTGCGCCGGCACACCGACCACGACGCGTTCTACGCCCGGCACGCGGCGAGCGACGGCACCCGGGTCGTCTACCAGTGCGCGGGCGACCTGTGGCTCGTCGACGACCTCGGCGCCGGCTCGGTGCCGCGCCGGCTCGACGTCCGCCTCGGCGGGCCGCGCGCGGGCCGGCGCAGGTACCAGGTGCCCGCGGCCCAGCACGTCGACGGCATCTCCGTGGACGAGACGGGCCGCGCCGGCGCCGTCGTCGTACGCGGCAGCCTGTACTGGCTCACCCACCGCGACGGGCCCGCGCGCACCATCGCGGACACCCCGGGGGTACGCGTCCGGCTCCCCGAGATGCTCGGCTCCGGCGGCCAGGTCGCCTACGTCACCGACGCGGACGGCGAGGACGCCGTCGAGATCGCCCACCTGCCGCGCGCCACCGGCGACCGGGCACCGCGCCGACCCGCCACCGGCGACCTGGGCCGCGTACTGGAACTGGTGTCGGACCCGCGGGGCGAACGCCTCGCCGTCGCCTCGCACGACGGGCGGGTGCTGCTGATCGACGCGACGGAGGAGCCCGAGGAGGCCGGGGACACCGCCGCGACCGGGGCGAGCGGGGTCGTCGAACTGGTCAGGTCCGACAACGGACCCGTGCGGGACCTGGCGTTCTCGCCGGACGGGTGCTGGCTGACCTGGTCGCACCCGGGCATCGGCCGGTCGCTGCGGCAGATCAAGCTGGCGCGGATCAAGGACGGCCTGGTCGTCGACGTGACCAACGGCCGCTTCGAGGACGAGAACCCGGTGTTCACCCGGGACGGCCGCTATCTGGCGTTCCTGTCCTGGCGCGGCTTCGACCCGGTCTACGACGTGCACACCGGCGACCTGTCCTTCCCGCTGGGCTGCCGCCCCTACCTCGTGCCCCTCTCCTCCGCGACCCCCTCCCCCTTCGCCCTGAACCCGGACGGACGCCCGGTCGCCGGCGGTCTCGACCCGGTCGGGGACGGTCCCGACGACGGCGGCACGGTGACCGTGGAGATCGAGGGGCTGGAGAGCCGGGTCACCCCCTTCCCGGTCACCGCCTCCAAGTACTCGGCGCTGCACCCGGTCGCGGGCGGCGGCCTGGTCTGGCTGCGCTGGCCGATCTCCGGGGCGCTCGGCGAGACCTTCGCCAACCCGGACGACACCACCGGGCGGCCCACCCTGGAGCACTTCAGCATCGCCAAGGCGAAGAAGTCCGAACTCGTCGGCCACCTGGACTTCTTCGCGGTCAGCGGCGACGGCACCCGTCTCGTCGTCGCCGACGAGGACGACCTGCGGGCCGTCCCGGCCACCGAGTCCGGCGACGCCGACTCCACGGTCTGGATCGACCTGCGCCGGATCCTGCACGAGGTGGACCCGCCCGCCGAATGGCGCCAGGCGTACGCGGAGGCGGGCCGCATCATCCGCGCCTACTTCTGGGACCCCGGCATGTGCGGCATCGACTGGGACGCGGTCCTCGCGCAGTACCGGCCCCTGGTCGAACGGGTCGCCTCCCCCGACGAGTTCGCCGACCTGCTGCGCGAGGTGCTCGGCGAGCTGGCCACCTCGCACGCCTACGTCACCGCCGCCCGCCGCAACGAGGGCCCGGCGCACTACCAGCGCAGGCAGGGCCTGCTGGGCGCCAACTTCGTCCGCCGGGAGGGCCGGTGGATCCTCAAGCGGATCCTGCCCGGCGACTCCTCCGACTCCAAGGCCCGCTCGCCGCTGGCCGGTTCGGGCATCCGGGAGGGCGCGGTGCTCACCCATGTGGACGGCCGCCCGGTGGACCCGGTGGCGGGCCCGTATCCGCTGCTGGCGGGAGCGGGCGGGACGACGGTGGAGCTGACGTTCACCCCGGCGGAGGGCGGCGGGCGTCCGCGCCGGGTGGCGGTGGTCCCGCTCACCGACGAACGGCCGCTGCGCTACCAGGACTGGGTGGCCAAACGGCGCGAGGTGGTGCGGGAGGCCGGCGGCGGCCGCTGCGGCTATCTGCACATCCCGGACATGGGCGGCTCGGGCTGGGCCCAGTTCAACCGCGACCTGCGCATGGAGGTGTCGCGCCCCGCGCTCATCGTCGACGTGCGCGGCAACGCGGGCGGCCACATCAGTGAACTGGTCGTCGAGACGCTGACCCGCAGGATCCTCGGCTGGGACCTCACCCGCGACGCCCGGCCGGTCTCGTACGCGTCGAACGCGCCGCGGGGGCCCGTGGTGGCCCTCGCGGACGAGGCCACCTCCTCGGACGGCGACATGATCACGGCGGCCTTCAAGCTGCTGAAGCTGGGTCCGGTCGTCGGCGAGCGCACCTGGGGCGGAGTCGTCGGCATGACCGGCCGGCACCGTCTCGGCGACGGCACGGTCATCACGGTCCCGATGAACGCCGCCTGGTTCGACGCCTACGGCTGGTCGGTCGAGAACCACGGTGTCCGTCCGGACCTGGAGATCCCGCGGACGCCGCTGGACTGGGCCGAGGGCCGGCACGCCCAGCTGGACGACGCTGTGCAGCTGGCCCTGGAGCTGCTGGCCGGCCGCCCGGCCGCGTCCCCGCCCGACCTCTCGGACGTCCCGGACCGCGCACGGCCCCCATTGCCCCCGCGCGGCACGGAATGAGGTTGCCCCCGCGCGGCGGAGGGGCCGACAGGAGCCGACGGTGGCTCACACCCAGTCGCGGTCTCCGGCCCGTTCAAGCCGTGGTGCACACGCCGAAAGGGCGCCACCTGTCCGTGGTGCACGCGCCGAAAGGGTGCCCCCTGTACGGAGGGCACCCGATTCCGGCCAAGGCCGGGCGCAGCGTCAGATGTCGTAGTCGTCGTCGAGGCGCTCCCGTGCGTCCTGCGGAGTGCGCTCACGCTCGGGACCCTGTGGGGCCCGGTCGCGCTCCTGCGGCGAACGCTCGCTCGCCTCGTCGCGCCGCTCGCCGAACTTCTTCTTCGCCTGCTGCTGCAGCTGCTCGGACTTGTCCTGGAACTGGTCCTTCATGCCCATGGAATTCACTCCCGTAGTGGGTGAGGGGATCGGGGCACGACCAGAGTTGCACGCCGGAACACAGCGCGCATTTCGATCAGTTACTCACCGTGAGGTGGTCCGGCGTTCGTCCTCGTCCGCCGCGCCGCCCGCGCCCACGAGGCCCTTGGAGACGCTGGTCAGCCGCGGTTCGAAGCGCCGCATCTCCCGCTGCCCCACGGTCCCGATGACGGCCGGGAGATACCCGCGGATGCCCTGCATGCCCCGCAGCCACCACTGCGCGTACACATGGCTGGACCGCCGCTCGATACCGGAGACGAGCCGGTCCACCGCGGGGCCCAGCGGATACGTCTTGTTGGAGGGCCACGGCAGCCGCTGGCGCAGCTCGCGCATCACGTCGTCCTGGTCGGCGCCCCGCACCATGTCCGTGTCGGTCCACGAGAGGTAGCCCACCCCGACGCGGACGCCCTTGTGGCCGACCTCGGCGCGCAGGCAGTGCGCGTACGCCTCCACACCCGACTTGGACGCGCAGTACGCGGACATCATGGGCGCGGGGGTGATGGCGGCCAGGGACGCTATCTGGAGCAGATAGCCGCGGCTCTGCGTCAGCACCGGCAGGAAGGCCCGCGCCGTGACCGCCGAGCCGATCAGGTTGACCTCGATGACGCGCCGCCAGGCGACGGGGTCGGAGTCCACGAACGGGCCGCCCGTCGCGACACCGGCGTTGGCGACGACGATGTCGACCTTCCCGAAGCGCTGCTTGACCTCCTCGGCGACGCGGGCCATGGCCTCGTGGTCGGTGACGTCCGCGTACCAGTGGTCGCTGTCGCTGTGCAGCCGCTCCGAGACCTGCTTGAGCGCGTCCGCCTCCAGGCCGACGAGTGCGATCTTCGCGCCGCGTGCGGAGAGTTTGCGGGCGAGGAGTTCCCCGACGCCCCGCGCGGCTCCCGTGACGACCGCGACCTGTCCTTCCAGGCTGGTCCTGCTCATGCGCCCGCCTCCTTCAACTCGTCGTGACCGGGCACCTGTTCCCGTTCCCCGGGCTGCCCGTACGTGGTGACCAGCTCCCGGATCCGCGCGGTCACCAGATCCGGGGCCTCGATGGGGGTCATGTGCCCGAGCCCGGGAAGCTCCGTGACGCCGACGCACTCGGGCAGCGCGGCCACCAGGGCGCGCGCGTGCACGGCGGGCGTCAGCCGGTCCGCCGTGCCGACCAGGACCGCGGTGGGCACCCGCAACTCCCGTACGCCGTGGTCGAGATCGAGCAGGTCGAGCACCTGCGACCAGGAGTGCCGCACCCGGCGCGGACACGCGTGCACGATCCGCGCGCACGCCTCGACCATTTGCGGCGACGCACCGGGGCCCATGGTCACGTACTTGAGGATGCGCCTCGCGAGCGGCGAGACCGGGCCGAGCGGTGCCCGCGAGCCGAGTACCGACTTGGTGAGCCGGGTCCGCAGCCGTCCGGCGCGCATCGGGATCAGCAGCGACTCCGCGACCAGCCGCGAACTGCCCGTGCTGCACAGCAGGGCGGCCGCCGCGTGTGCCCGGAAGGCGGCGCGCCGCGAGGCCGCCATCAGGGTCATCCCGCCCATGGAGTGGCCCGCGAACACGGCCTTCTCGCCGGGTGCGAGCGTCGCCGCGATCACCGCCTCCAGGTCGTCGGCGAGCCCGTCGACGCTGCACGCGGGGCTCGCGGGGCTGCGCCCGTGGCCGCGCTGGTCGTAGGCGATGACCCGGTGGTCGACCGCGAGGTCGCGTATCTGCGCGGCCCAGAAGGCGGTCGAGCAGGTCCAGCCGTGCACCAGGACGACGGCGGGCGCGCCCTCGGGTCCGTGCACCTCGACGTGCAGCCGGGCGCCGTCGGCGGAGTCCACGGTCGGCACCCGCGCGGGCACGGGCGGCGCGTAGGGCCCAGTGGCCACGTGCATCAGACGGCTCACGCCTGTACCTCGGTCTTCTCGGGTGCGGGGGACAGGCCGGGGGCCGGGGCCCGCAGCACCTCGTACTCGGCGAGGTCGACGCGCCGCGTCGCGCTGCGGAACTCGGTCGTCGTACCGGGCCAGATGGTGGTGTTGCGGCCGTTCGCGTCGAGGTACCAGCTGTTGCAGCCGCCGGTGTTCCAGACGGTGCGCCGCATGCGTTCCTGGACCCGGTGGTTCCAGGCGTCGACCGCGCCGGGGCGGGCGTCGAGCGCCACCCGGCCGCCGAGGACGTCCAACTGGCGTACGAAGTCGGCCAGGTAGTTCAGCTGGGACTCGATCATCAGGATCATGCTCGAGTTCCCGAGGCCGGTGTTGGGGCCGATGATCGTCATCCAGTTGGGGAAGCCGGCCGCGGTGGCGCCGCGCAGCGACTGCATGCCGCCCTTCCAGGTCTCGGCGAGCGTGCGGCCGTCCGCGCCGACGACCCGCTCGGCGATCGGCATGTCCGTGACGTGGAACCCGGTGCCGAAGACGATCGCGTCCGCCTCGGCGGTGGTGCCGTCGGCGGCCACCAGGGTGGAGCCTTCGATGCGGGCCAGACCGGAGGCCACCACGTCCACGTTGGGCCGGGTGAGCGCCGGGTAGTAGGTGTTGGAGAGCAGGATGCGCTTGCAGCCGATGCGGTAGTCGGGGGTCAGCCTGGCCCGCAGCTCCGGGTCCTTGACGGCGCGGGCGATGTTCCGCTTGGCGAGCCGCTCGACCAGGCCCAGTTCCTCGGGCCGCTTGGTGAAGGCCTGGACCTGCAGCTCCCGGATGCCCCACAGCAGTCCGCGCCGGGCCTTCGTGGTGAACGGCAGCTGCCGGTGCAGCCAGCGCTCTGCCCCGCTGATCGCCCGGTCCATCCGCGGCATCACCCACGGCGGGGTGCGCTGGAAGAGGGTCAGCCGCTCCACCTCGGGCTGGATGGCCGGCACGATCTGGATGGCCGAGGCGCCCGTGCCGATCATGGCGACGCGCTTGCCGCGCAGCTCGTAGTCGTGGTCCCAGCGGGCGGAGTGGAAGATTTTGCCGGGGAAGGTGTCGATGCCGGGCACGTCCGGGATCTTCGGGTCGGACAGCGGCCCGGTGGCGGAGACCACGAGATCGGCGGTGAGGGTCCCGCTGGCCGTCTCGATCTCCCAGTGCAGCTTCTCGGCGTCCCAGCGCATCACCTTCACCTCGGAGTCGAAGCGCAGATGGGGGCGCAGGCCGAAGAGGTCGGTGACGTGCTCCAGGTAGGCGCGGATGTGGTCCTGGCCGGAGAAGGTGCGCGGCCACTCGGGGTTGGGCGCGAAGGAGAACGAGTAGAGGTGGGACGGTACGTCGCACGCGCACCCGGGGTAGCTGTTGTCCCGCCAGGTGCCGCCGACGCTGCCGGCCCGCTCCAGGACGACGAAGTCGGTCACGCCCTCACGGCGCAGCCGCACGGCGGCTCCGAGACCTCCGAACCCGGAGCCGACCACCGCCACCCGTACATGCTCGTGCTCGGTCATCCCGACGCCTCCCTGCTCCGCGCGACCATGCCAGTGAACACTGGCGCAATGGGGAGACTAGAGGAGCTTCGTACTCATGGGTAGGGGTCCGGGCCGGGAAAGTTACCGCGGGTACGACATAGGGTGCCGTCGTGGCTGACGGATCAGGGAAACGGGACCTCGGGACACCGGCGCGGGCCGGCGCACCCGAACCGGGCCGGCGCGAGTACCGCATGGAGGAGCTGGCGGAGCGGGCCGGCATCACCGTGCGCACCCTGCGTTTCTACCGCGAGCGCAAGCTGATCCCGCCACCGCGCCGCGAGGGCCGCATCGCCTGGTACGACGAGTCCCACCTGGCCCGGCTGCGCACGATCTCGGCGCTGCTGGAGCGCGGTCACACCCTGAACGGCATCGCCGAGCTGGCGGAGGCCTTCGACAACGGCCGGGACGTCGGCGAGCTGCTGGGCCTCGGCGAACCCAGCGAGGAGACCCCGGTCCGCCTCTCCCCCGAGGAGCTGGCCGACGTCTTCGCCGGCCAGGCCACCCCGGAGAACCTCGCCGCCGCCCTGGACCTCGGCTATCTCGGCACCGACGGCACGGACATCGTGCACATCAGCCGGCGGCTCCTGGACGTGTCCGCGGCCCTGGTCCGCGAGGGAGTCCCGCTCGCGGACGTGCTGGCCGCCGGCCGCCGCGTACGGGAGCACACCGAGGCGCTGGCCCGCCTGTTCACCGAGCTCGTCCTGACCGAGGACCGCACGCCGGAGGACCTCCAGCGACTGCGCCCCCTGGCGAAGAGCGTGGTGGAGGCGGAACTGTCCATGGCCCTGGACCGCCGCCTGCGACACCCGGGCGAGGCGCCCTGACGCGCCCCTGACGCGCCCCGGTCGCGCCTACAGGTCGTAGACCACGGTGACGGGAGCGTGGTCCGACCAGCGCTCCTCGTGGGTCGCCGCCCGCTCCACGAAGCCCTTGACGGCCTTGCCGGCGAGCCCCGGCGTCGCGACCTGGAGATCGATCCGCCACCCCGTGTCGTTGTCGAAGGCCCGCCCCCGGTACGACCACCACGTGTAGGGCCCCGCCACGTCCGGGTGCAGCGCGCGCACCACGTCGACGTACCCCGCACCGTCACCGAGGACCCGGCCGAGCCACTCCCGCTCCTCCGGCAGGAACCCGGAGTTCTTGCGGTTGCCGCGCCAGTTCTTCAGGTCGGCCTCCTGGTGGGCGATGTTCCAGTCGCCGCAGACGAGGACCTCGCGCCCGTCGGCGGCGGCCCGCTCGCGCAGCCCCGCCAGGTGGCCGAGGAACTCCCCCATGAACCGAATCTTCTCGTCCTGCCGTTCGGTCCCGACCTCGCCGGAGGGCAGATAGAGGCTGGCCACGGTGACACCGGGCAGGTCGGCCTCGACGTAGCGGCCGCTGGAGTCGAACTCCGCGGACCCGAACCCGGTCCGCACCCGGTCGGGCTCACGCCGCGTGTAGAGGGAGACCCCGGCCCGCCCCTTGGCGGCGGCGGGCGCGTGCACGACGTGCCACCCCTCGGGCGCCCGTACGGCGTCGGGGAGCTGCGCCGGCTCGGCCCGCACCTCCTGGAGGCACACGACGTCGGCGGAGGTCCCGGCGAGCCACTCCACGAAGCCCTTTTTGGCGGCGGCGCGGAGCCCGTTCACGTTCACAGAGGTAACAGTCAGCACCCGGGCACGATACTTAATCCGTCACTCCGTCCCGACGCATGAATGTACGATACTCCGCATGCATATCCGCCCGGTCCCGTACGACCACCCCGACGCCGTGAAGCTCAACGACCAGGTGCAGCTCGAATACGCCGAGCGCTACGGGGACGGGGGCGACGTCACCCCGCTCGACCCGTCGATGTTCCAGCCGCCGTCCGGCCTGTACCTGGTCGCGTACGACGAGCGGGACCGGCCGGTGGCCACGGGCGGCTGGCGCACCCAGGACGAGAACGACGAGGGCTACTCGGACGGCGACGCCGAGCTGAAGCGGATGTACGTGGTCGCGGAGGCCCGCGGCCTCGGCCTCGCCCGGCGCATCCTGTCGGAGCTGGAGGACGACGCCCGCGCGGCGGGCCGCACCCGCATGGTCCTGGAGACCGGCACCAAGCAGCCGGAGGCCATCGCCCTCTACACCTCCAGCGGCTACGAGCCCTGCGCCAAGTTCGGCCTGTACCGCCACGAGCCCCTGAGCCGCTGCTTCGCCAAGCCGCTGTAGGGCCACGGAACGCGCGAGAACCCCGCCGGACGAATCCGACGGGGTTCTCAATTGCAGTGGACCTGAGGGGATTTGAACCCCTGGCCCCCTCGATGCGAACGAGGTGCGCTACCGGACTGCGCCACAGGCCCTTGCAACGAGTGAAACTCTAGCATCCCCGTCCGGGTGCTTGGAAATCCGTTCCTGGCTGGTCACCAGGGCCCCCGACGGCCGGCGCTCGTCACTCGTTGGCCGCCCGCGGCCGGTCGCCGTGCTCGTACTGGTCGAAGAGCGGGGTGCGCCCCCGCTCGCGGGCACGGCGGGCGGACGCGGCCCGGCGGGCGTCGCAGCGGCCGTCGTCGTCGGCCGCGTCGGGCCGCTCCTCGGCGGCGGGCTCCGCCTCCGGCGCGCTCGGCTCCGCGGCGCTGGACCGCGCCGAGCTCCACGCGTCCGGAGCGCCGAGGTCGACACTGGGCGTGGCCCGCGGGGCGACCGGCGCCGTGACGTACGTCGGGAGCGGGACCGGCACCGGATCCCAGCTGTCACCGTGTCCGGGCCGCCGCTGCCGCTCGCGCTGCTGGTCGACCCACTCCGCGTGGTCGGTCTGCTCCACCAGGGCGCGGCGGTCGGCCGCGAGGGCGGACAAGCCGGGGTCGGCCTCCGGTTCGGGTGAGTCGTCCGGCTCGTCGGCGCCGGGATCCACGGGAGCCCGCCCCCGGGGCTGCCGCTCGCGCAGCCGCCGCGCCGCCGCCTCGGCCAGCTGCCGGTCCATCGTGTACGTGAACCGCCGCCGCTCCTGCGCCCGCAGGTAGGCGATGTATCCGCTCAGCAGCACCGCGGGCACTCCGGGCGCCCACAGGAAGGCCAGCCCGCCGACCGCCGCGACGATCGTCCCGAGGGTGAACGCGAGGAAGAGCACGACGGTCGTACGCCGCCGGCGCGCGAGCACCTTCGTGCGCCGGGCACGCGCTGCGGCCTCCGCAGATGCGGCGCGCCGCGCGGCCGTCCCGGACTGCTCCGCCGGAGCGGACTCGCCGGAGGAGGCGTGGGCGGGCCGGCCGGAGTGACCGGACCTGGCGGACTGCCGGGGCACGGGTCTGTCGGCGGGGCGGGACGCGGGTCTGTCGGCCGCGCGGCCCGGGGATCCGTCGGCGGACGACGCCGCCGTCTCGTGCCGGTCCGGGGACTCCGCCGGGACCTGGGCCTGTGCCTGGGGACGCTGCTGCTCCTGGGCCCGGGACCGCGGCTGCGCCGGAGCCTGCGGCTCGGTCGGCGGCACGGCGAAGGCCCGGACGTCCACCGATTCGGTGACACCGTCCGGTCCGGCGCTGGGCTCCTCCTCGTCGGCGGAGCGCGCCTGCAGGTCCCTGGCGTACCGGCGCTCCATCGCCGCCCGTCCGGACAGCAGCCGGATGGCGGTGCTGAAGCGTTCCGTCGGACGGGCCTCGTTCAGCTCGTCCTGCCTACGGAGCCACATCGGCACCAAGTAGGCGGCCCAGGCCCCGACAATGACTGCGTAGATGAGGCCGCTGCTGCTCACGCCTCACACGGTAGAGGGGTTTGCGTGAGGCCATCTGCCAATTGCGCCGGTGTGTCGCACGATCCGGCTGATATTTCGAGCTTTTTTTGTGACCGATCCGATCAGCAGCCCGCCGACAGCGCCGAATTACCGCTCTCAGGTGATCGCCCGCCGATCAATTTCGAACACCTATTTCATTTTCCGTGGGCGCCCGGCGGTGAACCGGCCAGGTC
This sequence comes from Streptomyces sp. NPDC005551, assembly GCF_042871785.1. Taxonomy (NCBI): domain Bacteria; kingdom Bacillati; phylum Actinomycetota; class Actinomycetes; order Kitasatosporales; family Streptomycetaceae; genus Streptomyces; species Streptomyces sp. NPDC005551. Next base: position 182,124 of record NZ_JBIAJE010000009.1, read on the forward strand.
CGCTTTCACCGCGTCACGTCGTGTTCCGCGGCGTGTGCGAGGACTGGTCCCCCGGGGTGTTCTGACGTGGCTGGTGCGCACGTCTGCGCTGCCAGCGGGCGAGCAGCCCCTCGGACGCCTCCTCGGCGGTGAGGGCGAAGACGAGGTGGTCGCGCCAGGCCCCGTCGATGTGGAGATAACGCGGCCGGAGGCCTTCCGCACGGAATCCGAGTTTCTCCACGACCCTGCGGCTCGGCCCGTTCTCCGGGCGAATACAGACTTCGATGCGGTGCAGTCCGACCGTTCGGAAGCAGTGGTCGGACGCCAGAGCGACGGCTGTCGGCATCACCCCGCGTCCCGCGACCGCCTCGTCCACCCAGTACCCCACGTGCCCGGAACACATGGAGCCCCAGGTGATCCCGGCGACCGTCAGCTGCCCGACGAGGCGTCCCTGGTACTCGATCACGAAGGGCAGCATCCGGCCCGCGTTGGCCTCGGCCCGCAGGTGCCGGACCATCTGCCGGTACGTCGGACGGAGCGCCGTCGGACCGCTCGGCGTGGGGGGCGGGATGGTCGCCTCCCAGGGCCGCAGCCAGTCGCGGTTGCGCCGGTTGACCTCGCGCCAGGCCCGCTGGTCGCGCAGCTTTATCGGCCGCAGGACGACATCGCCGTCCCGCAGCTCGACGGGCCAGGATGGGCTGTTCAGCTCACACCCCCACTGCCGCTGGGTCCCGGGTGGTCGCCGCCGCGGATCTGGTCGACGGCGTGGGCCAGAAGGGGCTCCAGTACGGCCAGGCCGTCCCGGACCCCGCCGGTGGAGCCCGGCAGGTTGACGATCAGCGTCCGTCCCGCGACTCCCGCGAGCCCCCGGGACAGCGCCGCCGTCGGCACCTTCTGTCTTCCGAACGCTCTGATGGCCTCCGGAATGCCCGGGATCTCGCGGTCGAGGACGCGCCGGGTGGCCTCGGGGGTCCGGTCGGTGGGCGAGATGCCCGTGCCGCCGGTGGTGACGACGAGGTCGTACCCGGCCTCGACGGCGCTGCGCAGGGCGGCCTCGACGGGGTCCCCGTCCGGGACGACCCGCGGACCGTCCACCCGGAAACCGGACGAGGCGAGCGCCTCGGCGATCAGCGGGCCGCCCCGGTCCTCGTAGACCCCGGCGGCGGCCCGGTTGGAGGCGGTGACGACGAGCGCGCGGTACGGCTGAGGGGTCATGCCCGGCTCCAGTCGCCCGACTTGCCGCCCGTCTTCACCTCGACGCGCACGTCCGTGATGACCGCTCCCTTGTCGACCGCCTTGACCATGTCGACCACGGTGAGCGCCGCCACGCTGACCGCGGTCAGCGCTTCCATCTCGACACCCGTACGGTCCGTGGTCCGCACCGTGGCGAGGATCTCCACGGCGTCGTCCGCGACGGACAGGTCGAGCTCGACCCCCGACACCGCCAGCGGGTGGCAGAGCGGGATCAGGTCCGGGGTGCGTTTGGCGCCCATGATGCCGGCGATGCGCGCGGTCGCGAGGGCGTCGCCCTTGGGGACCCCCTCGCCGCGCAGCAGCTCGACCACCCGGGGCGAGACCAGGACGCGGCCGCTGGCGCGGGCGGTGCGCGCGGTCACGTCCTTCCCGGATACGTCGACCATGCGGGCGGCGCCCGCCTCGTCGATGTGCGTCAGTCGGTCCTGCGTACTCATCTGCTGTGGCGCTCCCGGTCAGGGCCCTTCGCGGTGCGGCGCGTGGCCTGTTGTGCGCGACACGGTACCGCCAACCCGGGGTGCCGGGCGGAAGCGGACCCTCCCGGGCGGGGCCGCCCGTGCGCGCGGGGCCCTCCCCGGCCCCGCCGCGCGCGTGCGCAGGACCCCGCCGGTCCGGCGCTCAGCCCAGCAGGACGACCTCGACGTCGGCGCCGGGCTCGACCGAGGTGGTGTCCTCGGGGACGACGATCAGCGCGTCCGCGTGCGCGAGGGCGGCGACCAGGTGGGATCCGGCACCGCCGACGGGCTTCACCTTCCCGTCCGCGTACGCCCCGCGCAGGAACTGGCGGCGGCCCTCCGGGGAGGTGAGTGCCTTGTCCGTGTCGAGGACGGCCCTGGCGGTCGGGCGGTGGATGTCCTTCAGGCCCATCAGGGTGCGGATCGCGGGGCGGGCGAACACCTCGAAGGAGACGTACGACGACACGGGGTTGCCCGGCAGCGCGAGCAGCGGGGTGTGCTCGGGGCCGATGGAACCGAAGCCCTGCGGTTTGCCCGGCTGCATGGCGAGCTTGCGGAAGTCGATCCCGCCCCCCTCCTCGTCCTCGTCGCCGACCGAGGACAGGGCTTCCTTGACGACGTCGTACGCGCCGACGCTGACGCCGCCCGTCGTGACCACCAGGTCCGCCCGGATGAGCTGGTCCTCGATCGTGGTGCGGAGCGTCTCGGCGTCGTCGGCGACCGCGCCCACGCGGTAGGCGATCGCCCCGGCGTCCCGGGCCGCGGCGCACAGGGCGAAGCTGTTGGAGTCGTAGATCTGACCGCTGCCCAGTTCCTCGCCGGGCTGGACCAGTTCGCTTCCGGTGGACAGGACGACCACGCGGGGACGCGGGCGCACCCGCACCGTGCCCCGGCCGATCGCGGCGAGCAGGGCGATCTGCGGCGGGCCCAGGATCGTGCCCGCCTCCAGGGCCCGGTCGCCCGCCCGTACGTCACTGCCCTGGGCGCGCACGTGCGCGCGGGCCGGGGCCGGGCGGTGGACGTGCACCTGGCCGCCCGCGCCCTCGGGTGCCGAACTGTGGGCGCGCATCCCGGAGACGGCGCCCTCGCCGAGACCGCCGTCGGTCCACTCCACCGGGACGACCGTCTCGGCACCGGGCGGCAGCGGGGCGCCGGTCATGATGCGGGCGGCCTCACCGGGACCCACGTACAGCTGCCGGGCCTGTCCTGCGGCCACGTCACCGACGACCGTCAGCGCGGCCGGGAACTCCTCGCTCGCGCCCGCGACATCGGCGACCCGGACCGCGTACCCGTCCATCGAGCTGTTGTCGAAGGGCGGCAGCGAGACGGGCACCGTGACGTCCTCGACCAGGACGCAGCCCTGGGCGTCGAGCAGTTGCAGCTCGATGGGCTCCAGCGGGCGGACGGTCGCGAGGATGTCCTCCAGGTGCTCCGTCACCGACCAGAGGTGGTCCTGGCCGGTGGCACGGGTCGCGGCGCTGCTCACGTCGTCACATCTCCTCGGCTACATAACTGCGGAGCCAGGCCCGGAAGTCCGGTCCCAGATCCTCACGTTCGCATGCGAGTCTGACAATGGCACGCAGATAGTCGCCGCGGTCCCCGGTGTCATAGCGGCGGCCCTTGAAGACCACGCCGTGCACCGGGCCGCCGACCTTCTCGTCCGTGGCCAGCTGCTGGAGGGCGTCGGTGAGCTGGATCTCGCCGCCGCGGCCCGGCTCGGTCTTGCGCAGTATGCCGAAGATGTGCGGGTCGAGGACGTAGCGGCCGATGACCGCGTAATTGCTGGGGGCCTCCGCGCGGTCGGGCTTCTCGACCAGGCCGGTCACCTCGACCAGGTCGCTCTCGCCGGTAGGCTCGACGGCGGCGCAGCCGTAGAGGTGGATCTGCTCGGGCGCGACCTCCATGAGCGCGATGACGCTGCCGCCGTGCTGCTCCTGGACCTCGACCATGCGCGCGAGGAGCGGGTCGCGCGGGTCGATCAGGTCGTCGCCGAGCAGGACGGCGAAGGGCTCGTGGCCGACGTGCGGCGCCGCGCACAGGACGGCGTGGCCGAGTCCCTTGGGGTCGCCCTGGCGCACGTAGTGCATCGTCGCCAGGTCGCTGGACTCCTGGACCTTGGCGAGCCGTCCGGCGTCGCCCTTCTTCTGGAGGGCCGACTCCAGTTCGTAGTTGCGGTCGAAGTGGTCCTCGAGGGGGCGCTTGTTGCGGCCCGTGATCATGAGGACGTCGTCCAGCCCCGCCGACACGGCCTCCTCGACCACGTACTGGATCGCGGGCTTGTCGACGACCGGCAGCATCTCCTTGGGAGTGGCCTTGGTGGCCGGCAGGAACCGGGTGCCGAGGCCTGCTGCGGGGATGACAGCCTTGGTGATCCTGCGGTGCGACTCAGTCATGCCCGCAACCATATCCGGTGGCTATGTGCGCTATCTGTGGCTCCGGTTAATTCGTTCTCATATGAGCACATTACGAAGGGTACGGGAGCCACCTGTGAGCCACCTGGGACGCGAAGCCGAGCCTGCCAAACGGAAGTTGCGGCAAGAGCTCCTCTCGGTGAGAAGGGGGTTGACGGCGGATGACGTGCGGGAGACAGCCGCGGCTCTCGCGGCCCGGGCACTGGAACTGCCGGAGCTGGCGCACGCCGGCACGGTGGCGGCGTACGTCTCCGTGGGGAGTGAGCCGGGCACTCCCGCACTCCTCGACGCGCTCCGCGCGCGGGGGGCGCGCGTGCTCCTGCCGGTCCTGCTGCCCGACAACGACCTCGACTGGGGGGAGTACACCGGAGAGGACACGCTCGTCCGCGTCCGGCACGGCGGACGGATGGCCCTGCTGGAACCGGCGGGCGAGCGGCTCGGCCCGGACGCCGTCCGCGAGGCGGAAGCCGTCCTGCTGCCCGGCCTGGCGGTCGACGGGCGCGGGATGCGCCTGGGGCGCGGCGGCGGCTCGTACGACCGCGTGCTGGCCCGCCTGGAGCGTGCGGGGGCCGATCCGGCGCTGGTGGTGCTCCTGTACGACACGGAGGTCGTCGAGCGGGTGCCCGAGGAGCCCCACGACCGGCCGGTGCACGCGGTGGTGACCCCCTCGGCGGTGCGGCGCTTCCGCTGACGCCCGCCACGGGTCGTCCCCGCCCGGGGAGACGGAACGGCCCCCCACGCGTGCGTGGAGGGCCGTTCCGTGATCTGCGGCGGTGTCAGGGCTTGAGCAGCAGCGTGTCGCTCGTGCTCCTGCGGACCGCCTTGTCCGAGAAGGACCAGGGCAGCAGCTCGCCCTTGACCCACTTGCCCGTCTGGTCGGTGTAGTGGGCGCTGTAGGCGTGCCCCGAGGCACCGGACAGGTTGATCCACTTGGACTTGTCGAGGTCCCCGAGGTTCACCACCATCCGCATCGACGGGACCCAGACGACTCCGTAGCCGCCGGCCGCGTTCCAGCCCGTGGCGTTCACCGTCGCCTCGCCGCCGCTGAGCTTCCACGGGCCCCGGTTGAGCACGTACTGCACGACGCGGGGGCCTTCGGTGCCGAGGGTCTGGTTCTTCAGGAACAGGCGGTGCAGCCGGCCCCAGCTCCAGGTGTCGATGTCCTTGCCGAGCTTGGCGGTCAGCTCCCAGCGGGCGTCCTGAAGGGCCCGCGCGAACAGTTCGTCCCGGGTGTCGGTCCCCTTGTCCAGGCGCGTCCTGGGCGCCGACCACCAGTCGTTGTCCTCGTCGTCGATGATCTTGCGGATCACCTCGAACCAGCGGTCGCCGCCGTCCGGCTGCGCCTGGTCCGCGTCGCGCTGGCCGCACTCGCGCACCGTCTGGTCCCCGTCGGCGGGACCGGTCGTGTCGACCCGGTCGACGTACAGGCACTGGCCCTTGACCCGCAGTTCCTTGGGCAGCTTGTTGCCGAAGGCGAGCTTGAGGATGTTGCGCCAGGTCGCGTTGAAGTAGGCGGCGGCCGCCGAGTCGGCGTCCTGGGTGTAGTCCCAGCCCTCCAGGAGCTTCTGGGCCTCGCGCACGTCCTTGTCCGCGACGTCGATCTTGAGCAGCCTGGGCACCAGCAGCTTGGCGATCTCGCTGCTGTTGTCCAGCTGCATCTGGCGCATGTCGTCGGTCGAGATCTTGCCGCCGCCCTTGATCTTCGACTCGATCAGGTCGGTGATGCGCTGGCTGCGCGAGCCGTAGCCCCAGTCCGTGGTGAGCGTGTAGGGGTACTTGTCCTCGTCGACGACGGCCTGGTTCGCCGTCACGATGTAGCCGCGCTTCGGGTTGTACTCGAAGGGCAGTTCGGACTGCTCGATGAAGCCCGTCCAGCGGTACTTGGCCTCCCAGCCCGGCGCGGGCAGCGAGCCGTCGCCCGCACCGCGCGTCGGGATCTTGCCGGGCAGCTGGTAGCCGATGTTGCCCTCGGTGTCGGCGTAGACCAGGTTCTGCGAGGGCACGTCGAAGGACTGCGACGCCTTGCGGAAGCTGCTCCAGTCGGCGGCCTTGTCCATCTCGAAGACGGCGTCCATGGAGTTGCCCGGCTGCAGCGCGGTCCAGCGCAGCGAGACGCCGTAGCCGTCACCGCGGTCGGGCGCCGCGCTGTCGACGGTGGCCTTCCTGCCGACCTTGACGAGTTCGTCGTTGCGGTCGGACAGCAGGGGGCCGTTGTTGGTCGACCGGACGACGATCGTCTTGTCCGGCCCGCCCGCCACCGCGATCCGCTCCTTGCGGGTCGCGAAGGGCACCACCTTGCCGTCGTACTGGTAGCCGTCCCCGGTGAGCTTCTCCAGGTAGAGGTCGGTGACGTCCACACCGGAGTTGGTCATGCCCCAGGCGATGTCCCGGTTGTGGCCGATGACGACGCCGGGCATCCCCGCGAACGTGTAGCCGGAGACGTCGTACTGGCACTTCTCTCCGACGCTGCGGCAGTGCAGGCCCATCTGGTACCAGACCGACGGCAGCGAGGCCGACAGGTGCGGGTCGTTGGCGAGCAGGGGCTTGCCGGTGATGGTGTGGTCCCCGGCGACGACCCACGAGTTGGAGCCGATGCCGTTGCCGTTCACACCGACGGCCGTGGGGACGTCCTCCAGCACGTCGTAGAGCCCCGACAGCTGGCTCTGCAGGCCGCCGGGCGCCGTGGTGTCCCCGGCCAGCCCGGAGCCCGCAGCGGAACCCGCCGTGCCGGTGCCGGTGCCGGCGCTAGCCCCGCCCTGGCCGTACGTCTTGGTGATCGCGTCGTACTGGCCCTCCTGGACGATCGCCTTGTTCCGGCTGTACGGGTAGTCCGGGTACAGGTCGGCGATCTGCTTGGGACCGAGCCGGCTGGTCATCAGGGAGCGGTCGATCTCGTCCTGCATGTTGCCGCGCAGGTCCCAGGCCATCGCCTTGAGCCAGGCCACCGAGTCGACCGGCGTCCACTCCTGCGGCTTGTAGTCGTTCTCGAATCCCAGGGCCGCGTACTCCAGGGAGAGGTCCGCGCCGTCCTTGCCCTTCAGGTAGGCGTTGACCCCCTTGGCGTAGGCACGGAGGTACTTCTTCGTGCCGGCTGACAGCTTGGTGTCGTACTCCTTCTTCGCCACCCGGTCCCAGCCGAGGGTGCGCAGGAACTCGTCGTTCTCGACCTGGCCCTTGCCGAACATCTCGGACAGGCGCCCCGAGGTCATGTGACGGCGCACGTCCATCTCGTAGAACCGGTCCTGCGCCTGGACGTACCCCTGCGCCATGAACAGGTCCTCGTCCGAGGAGGCGTAGACCTGCGGGATGCCGTAGCCGTCCCGCTTGACGTCCACGGGGCCCGACAGTCCGTCGAGGTGGATCGATCCCTTGGTCTGCGGGAAGGAGGCCCGGACGGTGCTGATGCTCCAGTACGCGCCGTAGGCGACGCCTCCGACGAGGGCCAGAACCAGAACGATGAGCATCAGACGGGCTCTGCGCCCCTTCTTCCTGCCGGACTTGCCGGGCTTTTGGCCGGAAGAGGCGGTGGTGTTGGGGGGCATCGCTGTCCTTGCTGTCCTAACGCGAGCGGCAGGGCGGGCTGTGCTTTTGACTGAGCGCAGGAGCAACCATAGGCGCAGGGCCCGCCGCGCCTTGACGCGGAGTCGGGAACCCGAGAGCACAGGGGTTCGATCTTGCCCGTAGAAGTGTCAAGAGAAAGTCAAGAATTAGGTAAGGTAATGAAGTACTTGGGTCCGTAGTACGTGAGCCCGCGCCCGAGCGCGCGGGCCAAAGAAGGGAACGGCCGCTGACTGTCCACCACCTCAACCAGCTCCTGCTCGTCTGCTCGCTCGTTCTGCTCATCGCGGTGGCAGCGGTTCGCATCTCGTCGCGCAGCGGGCTCCCCAGCCTGCTCGTCTACCTCGGCATCGGCGTCGCCATGGGCCAGGACGGCATCGGCGGCATCCACTTCAACAACGCCGAACTGACCCAGGTCATCGGATACGCGGCGCTCGTCGTGATCCTGGCCGAGGGCGGCCTCGGCACGAAGTGGAAGGAGGTCGGACCGGTTCTCCCGGCCGCCTCCTCACTGGCCCTGGGCGGCGTCGCGGTCAGCGTGGGAGTCACGGCCGCGGCCGCCCACTACCTGATCGACCTGGAGTGGCGGCAGGCGCTCATCGTCGGGGCGGTGGTGTCCTCGACGGACGCGGCGGCGGTCTTCTCGGTCCTGCGCAAAATTCCCCTCCCCGCGCGCGTGACGGGCGTCCTGGAGGCGGAGTCCGGGTTCAACGACGCCCCGGTGGTCATCCTGGTCGTCGCCTTCTCCACGGCCGGCCCGGTGGAGCACTGGTACGCGCTCCTCGGCGAGATAGCCCTCGAACTGACCATCGGCGCCGCCGTCGGTCTCGCGGTCGGCTGGCTGGGCGCCTGGGGCCTGCGGCACGTGGCCCTGCCGGCCTCCGGCCTGTACCCGATCGCCGTCATGGCGATCGCGGTCACGGCGTACGCGGCCGGCGCGCTCGCCCACGGCAGCGGCTTCCTCGCCGTGTATCTCGCGTCCATGCTGCTCGGCAACGCCAAGCTGCCGCACTGGCCCGCCACACGCGGCTTCGCCGAAGGGCTCGGCTGGATCGCCCAGATCGGCATGTTCGTGCTGCTCGGCCTGCTGGTCACCCCGCACGAGATGGGCGACGACATCTGGCCGGCGCTCGTCATAGGCCTGGTGCTCACCGCGGTGGCCCGCCCGCTCAGCGTCTTCGCCAGCCTGCTGCCGTTCCGCATGCCGTGGCAGGAGCAGACGCTGATCGCCTGGGCCGGGCTGCGCGGCGCCGTGCCGATCATCCTGGCGACGATCCCGATGGTGAGCGGCATCGAGGAGAGCCGCCGCATCTTCAACATCGTCTTCGTCCTGGTCGTCGTCTACACCCTCATCCAGGGCCCCACGCTGCCGTGGCTCGCCCGGAAGCTGCGCCTGGGCGCCTCCACCGAGGCCGCCGACCTCGGGATCGAGTCGGCCCCTTTGGAGCGGCTGCGCGGGCATCTGCTGTCCGTGGCGATCCCCCCGCGGTCCCGGATGCACGGCGTGGAGATCAACGAGCTGAGGCTGCCGCCGGGCGCCGCGGTCACCCTCGTGGTGCGCGAGGGCACCTCCTTCGTGCCCCTGCCCACGACCACCCTGCGGTACGGCGACGAACTGCTCGTGGTGGCCACGGACCCGGTCCGCGACGCGGCCGAGCGGCGGCTGCGCGCGGTGGCGCAGGGCGGCAAGCTGGCGGGGTGGCTGGGCACGGCCGCCGAGGGAACGGAACACCGCGGGGGGCACTGAGGACACCCCTTCCCGTACGGCGGGAACGGGCAGTCCGCCACAAAGAGGACGTCTCGCATTCGCAGGCCGGTGCCAGGACGGTGCTCGTTTTCACAGGCGCCACAGGCCTGCACCCCTGTACGATGAAGGCACACCTTGATCGAACCAACTCTGCCTGACGCAGAGCTGGCGCGACCGTATGGCGGCCGTGACGTCCTTCAGCCGGGGACGCCGGTATCTACCGCAGTTCCGCGCAAGAGGACAGCTCTCGGCGCCGTCGCCCACCAGGGGGGCCGCGCTACCAGGCGGCAGAAAGGCACGGGCCGTGGCATCCACGGTCACCTCCCGCCCCGGATACGGACAGCTGCTGCGCACCCGCGGCGCCTGGACGTTCCTGCTCCCCGGCTTCGCCGCGCGCCAGCCGTTCGCGATGCTCACCCTCTCCATCGTGCTGCTCGTCCAGCACACCACCGGCTCGTACGGGGCGGCGGGCGCCGTCGCGGCGGCCACCGGCGTCTCCATGGCGCTGTTCGCGCCCTACAGCGGCCGCCTCGCCGACCGCTACGGCCAGCGCGCCGTGCTGCTGCCCGGCGTCCTCCTGCACACACTGTCGGGCCTGTCCCTCACGGCGCTCGCCCTGACTGACGCACCCCTGTGGGCGCTGTTCGTGGCGGCCGTGCCGACCGGCGCCTCGGTGCCCCAGGTCGGCCCCATGGTGCGGGCCCGCTGGGGCGTGAAGCTCCAGGACTCCCCCCTGATGACGACCGCGGCGGCCTTCGAGTCCGTCACGGACGAGCTGACCTTCGTCCTCGGACCGCTGCTCGCGACCGCCCTGTGCACCGCCGTGAACCCCGCTGCGGGCCTGCTGACCGAGGCCGCCCTCACCCTGATCGGCGGACTGCTGTTCGCGGCTCAGAAGAGCACCCAGCCCGCCGTCGCCGCCCACGGCGAGGGGCACCCGCGCGTGCAGCACGTCTCCGCGCTGGGCATCCCCGGAGTGCGCGTCCTGATCGTGGCCTTCCTCGGCATCGGCTCCGTCTTCGGCGGCATGCAGGTCTCGCTCGCCGCGTTCAGCGAGTCGATCGGCGAGCCCGGCCTGAACGGCGTCCTGTACGGGGTCTTCGCCGCGGGCAACATGCTCTCCGGTGTCGTGTGCGGCGCCGTCGTCTGGAAGATCACCCCGCAACGGCGTCTGCTCCTCGGCTACGCGGCCCTCGCGCTGACCGCCTCCGGCCTGTGGGCCGCCCAGTCGGTGGTCGTCCTCGCCGGACTCGGCCTGCTGGTCGGCATGTGCATCGCGCCCGCCCTGATCACCGGCTACACGCTGGTCGAGGGACTGGTGCCGGCGGGTGCCCGCACCGAGGCGTTCACCTGGCTCACCGGCGCCGTCGCGCTCGGCCAGGCCGCGGCCGTCACGGTCGCCGGGCAACTGGAGGACCGCCTCTGGGACGGCGCCGGTTTCCTGGTGCCGATGGCCGGAACCGTACTGGCTCTGGTGACCCTGCTGGCACTGCGTTCACGCCTGTCCCAGCGGCCCCGCAGCCGCACGGTCGCACGTGGCGTCGGTCACCGCACGCCGGTGACGGTGGACTGAACCCGAGGAATGCGTCACTATGGACCGTCGTTAGCACTCATTGAGTGAGAGTGCCAGGAGGAAGACAAGTGCCGACCTACCAGTACCAGTGCACCGAGTGCGGCGAGGGCCTCGAGGCGGTGCAGAAGTTCACCGACGATGCCCTGACCGTCTGCCCCAACTGCGATGGACGCCTGAAGAAGGTGTTCTCCGCGGTCGGTATCGTCTTCAAGGGCTCCGGGTTCTACCGCAATGACAGCCGCGGTTCCTCGTCGAGCAGCAGCCCGGCGCCTGCGAAGACGTCGAGCTCGTCGTCCGACGCGAAGTCGACGTCCTCGTCGGACTCGAAGTCGTCGTCGAGTTCCTCGTCGTCCGGCTCCGCGTCGAGCTCCTCGTCGAGCGGTTCCTCGTCGGCCGGCAGCACCGCGGCCTGAGGCCTTTCCCGCAGGACCCTGTCGTCGTCGACGGCAGGGTCTTCGGCCTGTCCGGACCCGGTTAGGGTGCCGTCATGGCGAACACGGCGAACACGGCGAACGCACAGAACCCGGTGGCGGTGCGGCGCCCGGCACGGAAACGGCCGCCCCGCACGGCCGAGATCGGCGTCATCGGCGGCTCGGGTCTCTACTCGTTCCTCGACGACGTGACCGAGATACAGGTCGACACTCCGTACGGGCCGCCCAGCGACTCGCTCTTCCTCGGCGAGGTGGCCGGCCGGCGGGTCGCGTTCCTCCCGCGTCACGGGCGCGGCCACCATCTGCCGCCGCACCGCATCAACTACCGCGCCAACCTCTGGGCCCTGCGCTCCGTCGGGGTGCGCCAGGTGCTCGGTCCCTGTGCGGTCGGCGGGCTGCGCCCCGAGTACGGGCCGGGGACCCTGCTCGTGCCCGATCAGCTGGCCGACCGCACGAAGACCCGGGCGCAGACGTACTTCGACGGGCTGCCGCTGCCCGGGGGCGACGTGCCGAACGTCGTGCACGTGTCGCTGGCCGACCCGTACTGCCCCGTCGGACGAGAGGCCGCGCTGACCGCCGCACGCGGGCGGGACTGGGAGGCGGTGGACGGGGGCACGCTCGTGGTCGTCGAGGGGCCGCGGTTCTCGACCCGGGCCGAGTCCCTCTGGCACCGGGCGCAGGGCTGGTCGGTGGTGGGCATGACCGGCCACCCCGAAGCCGCGCTCGCCCGTGAACTGGAGCTCTGCTACACGTCCTTGACCCTGGTCACGGACCTGGACGCGGGTGCCGAGACAGGGGAGGGCGTCTCGCACGAGGACGTCCTGAAGGTCTTCGCGGCGAACGTGGACCGGCTGCGCGGTGTGCTCTTCGACGCGGTCGCGGCACTGCCGGCGAACGAGACGCGGGACTGCCTGTGCACGACGGCACTGGGCGGGATGGATCCGGGGTTCGAGCTGCCCTGAGCGGGGGCGGGGCGGGCCACTCCCGCGCCTGCTCGGCCGCGCTGTGGGTTCTCCTCTGCGAGGGGCGATGCCTGCGGAACTGATCGTTTGCGGGGACGCCTGCATTTTGCGGGGATGCCTGCGGAACTGGTCGTTCGGGTGAGGGGGCGCCCGTGGAACTGGTCGTTCGGGTGAGGGAGTTGTCCACAACCCGTCGGTAGTCCACGGGCTCCGGCGGGCTTCGCCGGGAGGCGTCATCGTGGGGATCGCAAACCGATCCCTCGTGGCAGGTGGTGGCACCCATGGCCCAGCTCTCCCCTCTCTCCCGCCCGTCGGGCACGGACACGCCTCCCCCGTGCGAGGTGCCGCTCTTCGCCCCCGTGCGTGTCGGCGGCGTCCGCCCGCGGGTACGGCGTCTGTTTCGGCACCGGAAGCGGGCCGTGGCCGCGGGCCTCGCGGTCACGGCGGTCGCTCTCGTGACGACCGGCCCCCATGACGCCGAGCGCCCCCGGGGGCATCCGATGGCGGCCTCCCCACCCGCGCCGGCGTCCGCTCCGTTACGCGTGCGGCCCGTGACCGCGCGGGTCACGGCCCCGGTGCGGATCGCCGACGGGGCCACGGTGCGGCTGCTGCGTCCGGGCGACCGGGTCGACGTGGTCGCGGCGGACAGCGGCGGCCGGGCGCGGGTCGTGGCGGCCGGGGCGCGCGTCACCGAGGTGCCGGACGCCGAGGCCACCGAGGCCGGGGCACTGGTCGTCCTGTCGGTCCCGCGAGCCACGGCCACCCGGCTGGCGGGTGCCGGCACGACCGACCGGCTGGCGGTGACGCTGTGCTGACCGGCGGGAAGGCGCTCCCCGGAGCAGGGGTTCCGACCTGCTCCACCGCGCCAGGTCCCACGATCGAGCTACCGCAGTGGGCAGGCCCGGCGCACCCTGACGTAGGTTGCGGAGCTGTTTGTTCCACACCATGTGCAGAGGGGCCGCTCGGTGAGCGAGAAGAAGAAGCCCGGCGTTCTGGAGGGCTTCAAGGCCTTTCTGATGCGGGGGAACGTCATCGACCTGGCCGTCGCGGTCGTCATCGGCGCCGCCTTCACCAACGTCGTCAATCCGGTGGTGAAGGGAGTCATCAACCCACTGGTGGGCGCCTTCGGTACGAAGGACCTCGACAGGTACCACTCGTGCCTGAAGTCGCCCTGCGCGACGGCCGAGGACGGCACTGTCACGAGCGGCATCCCCATCCTGTGGGGCACGGTGCTCAGCGCGACGCTCAGCTTCGTGATCACCGGAGCCGTCGTGTACTTCCTGATGGTCCTGCCCATGTCCAAGTACCTGGCCCGGCAGGAGGCCCGCCGGAAGGCGAGGGAGGACACGCACGAGGTCATGGAAGTGACCGAGCTGGAGGTGCTCAAGGAGATCCGCGACGCGCTGGTGGCACAGCGCGGCCCGGGCCCCGACCGGGCCTAGGACCGGGGGCAGGAGCAGAGGCAGGGGCAGGGGCAGAGGCGGAGGCGGAACCGGAGGCAGCAGCAACAGGACCAAACCCGGGACCGGTACCAGGACCAGGCCCGGGACCGCAGGCAGGCGTGGGACACGCGGGACTCGGGGCGGCGGCTCAGATGTGGTGCGGGGGCTTCTCGTCGAGGAAGCGTTTCAGGTCCGCCGCGCTGTCGCCGCCGCCACTGGGGCGTTCGCCCCACCCGCGGTCCGTGTCGTCCGAGGACTGCCGGTCCAGGGGATCGTCGAAGACCAGCGCGGCCTTGGGGTCGCGCGGCTCGGGTGCGGGGCGGTTACTCATGCCTCCAGAGTACGTGCCCCGGGCACGCCGGTCCCTGGGTCGCGCGGCTCGGGACGACGGCGGACCGAGCGCTCGTGAACGCTTTCACAAGAATTCTCGGCGCGTTTCTGCTGTGCTTGGCCCCATGAACACCAGCACCACTCCCGCATCCGGCCGGGCGGCACGACCAGCAGCCCACCGGCCGCTGCGCAGAATGACCGCCCGGGGCCGCGACGAGTCGCACCGGGTCGCGTCGCCCCTGGAACTCTTCTTCGACCTGTGCTTCGTGGTGGCCATCGCCCAGGCAGGCATCCAGCTGGTCCACGCGGTGGCCGAGGGGCACGCGGGCGAAGGCCTCCTGAACTACGCGATGATCTTCTTCGCGATCTGGTGGGCCTGGATGAACTTCTCCTGGTTCGCCTCGGCTTACGACAACGACGACGTGCTCTACCGGGTCGTCACGCTGGTCCAGATTGCCGGTGTCCTGGTGCTCGCGGCCGGGGTGTCCAAGGCGTTCGACGACCACGACTTCCTGCTCGTCTGGCTCGGTTACGCGATCATGCGGGTCGCGATGACCACGCAATGGCTGCGCGCTGCGCGCTCGGCCCGGGGCCCCGAGAGAACCATGGCGCTGCGGTACGCGGGCGGTGTGCTGCTGTGCCAGGTCGGCTGGCTGGGGCTGCTGGTCCTGCCGGAGCCGGCCCGGCCCTGGGTGTTCCTGGTGATGGCCATCGCCGAACTGTGCGTCCCGCTCTACGCGGAGAGGGAAGTCAGCACGTCCTGGCATCCGCGCCACATCTCCGAGCGGTACGGCCTGTTCACCATCATCGTGCTCGGCGAGACGATCGCCGCGGCCACCGTCGCCGTCAAGTCGGCCGTCGACGAGCACGAGGCCCTGGGTGAGCTGCTGCCGATCGCGGTGGGCGGACTGCTGGTGGTGTTCGCCGCGTGGTGGGTCTACTTCGTGGTGCCGATCCACGGCCATCTGCGGACCAGCGCCCAGGCGTTCGTGTGGGGATACGGCCACTACCTCATCTTCGCGTCCGCCGCCGCGATCGGCGCGGGTCTGGAGGTCGCCGTCGAGCAAGCGGTCGGCGAGGCGCACATCTCGACGCTGTCCGCGTCCGCGGCGGTGACGCTGCCCACGGCGCTGTTCCTCCTGACGGTGTGGGCCCTGCACGCCCGCCACTTCAAGGTGGGCATCGCCCAGCAGCTCGTCCTGCCCGTCTCCGCGCTGCTCGTCATCATGTGCACGTTCCTCGGCCACTGGGCGGTGCTCGCGGCGGGCATCGTGACGGCGCTGACGGTGGCGGTCGGGGTGGCGCTGATGGTCCGGACGGCCGGCCGGGAAAGGGCCACGGCCGAAGCGGAGCAGCGGGCAGCAGACACGTCGAGGGACTCCGAAGGAACGGCTGACGGCACGGAAGGTACGTCGAAGGGCGCTGAAGGAACACCGGGAGGCACCTGAGGAATGCCGGAGGGCACCTGAGGAATGCCGGAGGGCACCGAGGTGCGCCGAAGGGCACTGAAGGGCACTGAAGGAAAACTGGGGGCATGACACTTGACGCTCTGACGGATGTCGCGGGTCTGCGGGTGGGCCACGCGACTCTCACCGGCGACGGAAGACTCACCGGCACGACGGTGGTACTCGCTCCGCCGGGAGGTGCGGTCGCGGCCGTGGACGTGCGCGGCGGCGGACCCGGCACCAAGGAGACCGACGCCCTGGACCCGCGCAACGTGGTGCAGAAGGTCGAGGCGATCGTGCTGACCGGCGGCAGCGCGTACGGACTGGACTCCGCGTCGGGCGTGATGGCCTGGCTGGAGGAACAGGGGCGCGGGGTGCGTGTCGGTCCCGACCCGGCGCACGTGGTGCCGGTCGTGCCCGCCGCCTGCGTCTTCGACCTGGGCCGCGGTGGTGACTTCGGGGCGCGGCCGGACGCGGCCACCGGGCGGGCCGCGGTGGAGGCCGCCGCGGCGAGCGGGCCGGGGGCCCCGGTGCGGGAGGGCTGCGTGGGCGCCGGGACGGGGACGACGGTCGGTCCGGTCAAGGGCGGCGTCGGCACGGCGAGCACCGTGCTCCCCTCGGGCATCACGGTGGCCGCGCTGGTCGTGGCCAACGCGGCAGGTTCAGCCGTGGAGCCGGAGACGGGGGCGCTGTACGGGGAGTTGCTGACCGGACGTGCGGCGTACCCGCCGGCCGAGGTGCACGCGGCGGCCTCGCTGCGCCTGGCCGAGGCCGCCGCGAGGAACGCCCCTCCCCCGCTGAACACGACCCTGGCCGTCGTGGCCACCGACGCCGGACTGACGCGCGCGCAGGCCCAGAAGCTGGCGGGCACCGCGCATGACGGCATCGCGCGCGCCGTCCGGCCGGTGCATCTGCTCAACGACGGGGACACGGTCTTCGCGCTGGCCACGGGAGAGAGGCCGCTCGCCGCCGGACAGCCCCTCGCGCTGAACGAGGTGCTGGCGGCGGGGGCGGACGTGGTCACGCGGGCGATCGTCCGTGCGGTGCGTGCGGCAGGGCCGGTGGACGGGCCGGGCGGGGCGTGGCCGTCGTACGGGGAACTCTACGGGGACCGGTAGCGAAGGCGGCTGGCGGCTGGCGGGAGGCGGGAGGCGGCTGGCGGGTGACGTCATACAGCCGTGTGGGCAACTGCGGCTGCGTCCGGCCGCGCCCCTACCTCCGCGACACGGTGGGTTGGGGAACTGCGTGCCTGCGCCCTCGCTGAAGAGGACCCGCCGTCACCTCGTTCGCGGCGGCGGGTGCTACCAGACCCTGATCTTCGTGATCTTGTGGATGGGCTCGCCGGTGGCCTTCCAGTAGCTCCACTTCTCAAGGGTCGCGCTGGTCGCCGGCGCGCCCAGCCTCGGCACGTACTCCAGCGTGAGCTTGTTGTTACCGGTCCAGATCTGGTCAACGCCGTAGATCGCCACGCTTTCCACGCCCGCGTTGGCGAAGCAGAGGGAGCCGCCCGCGTTGTGGAACGTCAGGTAGCCCGATTCCGTGCAACTGACGCGGTTGATGGCGGACGCCGACGAAGCAGGCAGCACAACGGCCAGGGCTCCGGCCGCCGCGACTACCGCGAGGCGTGTGATGAAGCGCTTCACTGGTGAGTTGTTCCTTCCACGGTGGTGTGGTGCCGCCGGGGGCCACAGCGCACGGCGGCATCGCAGGGACGCACGCGCGTCCACTGACCGCAACGTGGGGAGGGGCGCTCCGGTTCACCAAAGAGGCGCTCATTGTCTTGGTTCTGTCACGTGATGGCCCCGAGCGCGGTCGGCGGGAACCCATCGCGGCGTGCGGCGCTCTTTCTCCACGCAACGGAGCGGACCACCCACATCCCACGAACCTGGAGCAGCCCGTGACAACGCCCGACATATCGACGCGGCGCGCAGCGGGGGCCTGTGCCGCCCTGATGGTCGGCGCCCTCACCCTCACCGCCTGCGGTGGAAACGCCAACGCGGACAACAAGGACGGCAAGAACGGCGGGAGTTCGGCGAAATCGTCCACGGCGAAGATCGTCATCTCGGCCAAGGACGGTTCGACGAGCGCGTCGATCAACGCGACCGGGGTCAAGGTCAGCGACGGCAGGCTGACCGACGTGAAGATGACGGTGGCCGGGACCGGGACCGCGGTCCCCGGCTCGCTCTCCGGCAGCGGCAAGGCGTGGAAGCCGAAGGAACAGCTGGAGCGCGGGACGAAGTACCGGATCTCCGCGAAGGCGAAGGACGGCAACGGCCGTACGGCGGCGGCCAATTCCATCTTCACCACCGTCTCCACGGACAACAGCTTCATCGGCACGTACACGCCCGACGGCGGTGCCACGGTCGGGGCCGGCATGCCGGTCTCCTTCACCTTCGACAAGGCGATCAGCGACAGGAAGGCCGTGCAGTCGCACATCACGGTGCGGTCCTCCAGCGGGCAGCGGGTCGTGGGGCACTGGTTCGGGGCGCAGCGGCTGGACTTCCGGCCTGAGGAGTACTGGAAGGCCGGCTCCAAGGTCACCATGAAGATCGACCTGGACGGCGTGGAGGGCGCGAACGGCGTCTACGGCGTGCAGGACAAGACCGTCACCTTCACGGTTGGCCGCTCACAGGTCTCCACGGTGGACGTCGCGACGCAGAGGATGACGGTGGTGCGCGACGGCAAGACCCTCAAGACGATTCCGATCTCGTCGGGCAGCCCGCAAACCACCACGTACAACGGCCAGATGGTGATCTCCGAGAAGTTCCGGCAGACGCGGATGAACGGGGCGACGGTCGGTCACGGCGGGGAGTACGACATCTCGGACGTGCCGAACGCGATGCGGCTGACGACGTCGGGGACGTTCATCCACGGAAACTACTGGTACAACCGCGGCAATCCGCCCTTCGGCCGGCAGGGCACGAGTCACGGTTGCGTCGGTCTCGCGGACGAGCGGGGGGCGCAGGGCGACACGGTCGCCAAGTGGTTCTTCGACAACTCGCTCGTGGGGGACGTCGTGAAGGTCGTGAACTCGCCCGACAAGGAGGTCGCGCCGGACAACGGACTCAACGGCTGGAACATGGCGTGGAGCGAGTGGACCGCCGGAAGTGCCGTCTGACGAGGGGGTTTTGACCCTGGTGAGGGCCGCGCGGGAACACCCCGCGCGGCCCGCGCGTTTTCTGTCCGTAGGTTTTCTCGGTTCGCGGACATGATGTCCGACCGAGGGGCTACGGTATGCACCCACAAGGTGACATGCAGCAACGCCGGGAGAAGCCTTGAGCGTTCCGTACGAGGCAGCAGCGTACGAGCCAGCCGAGTCGCCCGAGTCTCCGGAGGAGCATCTCGCGCGACTGCTCGGCCGTGCTCTCAACTCCTTCGAGTTGCCGGACGAGGTGATACGGCAGCTCGACTGCGCCCTGGCGCACGACAGCTCACTGCACTCCGCGCATCACAGCGCGGGGCTGCACCGGGAGACGTACCGGCACACGTGGCTGCTCGCCGACGGGTCGGCGGTCACCCTGTGGGAGCTGGTCCACAACCCCACCCCGGGCAGCGAGGCCCAGCACGAGGTGTACGCGGACGAGGAGGAGCTGCGGGCGGCGACGTCCCGGTTACCGCTGCCGGCGGACGCGCCGGACTTCGAACTGCCCGTGCTGGTGCAGCTGTCACCGGTTCTCGATCCGGGCCACACGTACGTCCCCGACGACTCGGCGGATCACGCGCGCCGGCTCCTGCGGCGCGCGGAGAACGCGGACGGGCCGGACGCCGACCTGACCGGGCTGCTGCTGCGCGAGGCCTGCGCGCACCAGATCATCCAGGCCTTCGGGCGCCCCGGCCGCGCGGGCCGGACGCCTGGGCTGTGCTTCTCGCTCTACGAGCACGCGTTCCTGTTGCGCGACGGGCGCGAGATCTCCCTCTGGGAGGTCGAGCACACGGCGACGCCGGACCGGCGGCACATGTGCGAGGTGTACGCGACGGAGGCCGCGGCCCGCGAGGCGATGGAGCGCCGCGCGGCCCGTCTCGGCTGACGCCGACCACACCGGCCCACCCCGACGAGACGGGCAGCCTCAAGACCGGGTGTCGCTGAACTGCCGTGCCAGGCAGGCGAACGCGGCGCGCTCCTGCGGGGTCAGTTCCACGGAGTCCGTGCCCGGGCCGGACTGCCGCTGGCAGGGCACCGCACCGAGTGTGCTGCCCGGTTGCCGCACCGCCGCCCCGGGACGGCTCCGGCGCAGCAGGCGCACGAGGCCGACGACCCGGATGACGGTCGCCAGGGCGAGGACGCTCGCGCCGGTCAGCTGAAGGATCGACACATGCTCAGGCATGCGTTCCAGTAGACACCACGGTCCGGGACGTTGGTCCCGGACCGTGACGCATCTCGCAGATGCGGTGAACGGCTCACAGCCGCCCTAAAGGGGCATGTACGCGGCCCCGGTTCGCCCCAGGTTCGGCGGCTCAGGCCGCGACCGGCTCCTTGGTGCCGGCCCCGGCCGGGGCGGCGGTGCCGGTCGCCTCCGCTCCCCCGCCCTCGGGCGTCTGCCGGCGCAGGCCCTTGAGGACGACCACGACGGCGGTGGTGACGCACACGCCCGCGGCGATGGCGACGAGGTAGAGGAACGGGTTGCCGATCAGCGGGACGACGAAGATGCCGCCGTGCGGGGCGCGCAGCGTGGCGCCGAAGGCCATCGACAGGGCACCGGTGACCGCGCCTCCCGCCATCGAGGCCGGGATGACGCGCAGCGGGTCCGCCGCGGCGAAGGGGATGGCGCCCTCGGAGATGAAGGAGGCACCGAGCACCCAGGCCGCCTTGCCGTTCTCCCGCTCGGTCGGCGTGAACAGCTTGCCGCGCACGGTCGTCGCGAGTGCCATCGCCAGCGGCGGGACCATGCCGGCCGCCATCACCGCGGCCATGATCTTCATGGCGGAGTCGCCGGGGCTCGCGACCGCGATACCGGCGGTGGCGAAGGTGTAGGCGACCTTGTTGACGGGGCCGCCGAGGTCGAAGCACATCATCAGGCCGAGGAGCGCGCCGAGCAGGACGGCGTTGGTGCCGGTGAGCCCGTTCAGCCAGTCGGTCATGCCCTTCTGGGCCGAGGCGATGGGCTTGCCGATCACCACGAACATCAGGAACCCGACGATCGCCGAGGAGATCAGCGGGATCACCACCACCGGCATGATGCCGCGCAGCGCCGCGGGGATCCGCACCCGCTGGATGCCGATCACCACGCCACCGGCGATGAGACCGGCGGCCAGACCGCCGAGGAAGCCCGCGTTGATGGTGAGCGAGATCGCGCCGCCGACGAAGCCGGGGACGAGTCCGGGCCGGTCCGCCATGCCGTACGCGATGTAGCCGGCCAGCACCGGGACGAGGAAGCCGAAGGCCACGGCGCCGATCTGGAAGAACAGCGCGCCCCAGCTGTCCGCCTGCATCCACATGAAGTGGTCCATGACGGAAGGTGCCTTGTTGACCTTGTAGCCACCGATCGCGAATCCGAGGGCGATCAGCAGACCACCCGCGGCGACGAACGGCACCATGTAACTCACGCCGCTCATCAGCCACTTGCGCAGCCTGGTGCCGTAGCCCTCGCCGGAATCGCCGGCGCGGTCCACCGGCGTACCGGGGGCGGAGCCCGCGGTGACCTCGCCGCGTGCGGCCTTGCCGCGGACCTCGGAGATCAGCTCGGCGGGCCGGTTGATGCCCGCCTTCACGCCGACGTCGACGGTCGGTTTCCCGGCGAACCGGTCCTTGTCGCGTACGGGCACGTCGTGCGCGAAGATCACGCCGTCCGCCGCCGCGACGACCGCCGGGTCGAGCCGGGTGAACCCGGCCGAGCCCTGGGTCTCGACGGTGATCTCGACGTCGCCCGCCGCGCGTCCCGCGTTCTCCAGCGACTCGGCCGCCATGTAGGTGTGCGCGATGCCCGTGGGGCAGGAGGTGACGGCGACGATCCGGAACGGCCGCGCCGCCTCGGTCCTTCCGGGGCCCTCGTCGCGGGGGGCGCCCGGTGCCGGGGCGGGTCCGTCCTGGACGGTCGCACCCGGCACCGGGGCCGGACCGCCCGCGGCGGCGTCGGCGGAGGCCGCCGCGTTCGACGCCGCCGCGGAGTCGTGGGGGACGGGGGTGGCGGGAGTGGCGGAGGTGGCCGCCGCGTTCGACGCCGCCGGGGAGTCGTCCGGAGCGGGGGTGGCGGGAGTGGCCGCCGGGGGCTCGGCCCCGCCGACGAGCGCGGCCGCGGCCCCGGCGTCGGTCGCGGCGCGCAGCGCGGACGTGAACTCCTCGTTCATCAGCCGGCGGGCCAGTGAGGACAGGATCGCGAGGTGGGCGTCGTCCGCGCCCGCCGGGGCGGCGATCAGGAAGATCAGGTCGGCGGGCCCGTCCGGGGCGCCGAAGTCGATCCCCGCGGTGCTGCGCCCGAAGGCCAGCGTCGGCTCGGTGACGTGCGCGCTCCGGCAGTGCGGGATGCCGATGCCGCCGTCGAGGCCGGTCGGCATCTGCGCCTCGCGGGCCGCCACGTCGGCGAGGAAGCCGTCGAGGTCGGTGACCCGGCCGAGGGTCACCATGCGCTCGGCGAGGGCGCGGGCCGCCGCCTCTTTGGTATCGGCGGACAGGTCGAGGTCGACCAGGTCCGCGGTGATCATCTCGCTCATCGCGGGCTCCTTCGCACGCGTATCGCCCGTGGGGAACGGAGGGCGGGGGTGGGGACGGGGATGCCGCCCTCGGGGAGGAGGGCGGGGCAGGCGGGGGCGGCTGCGGCGGGGAGGGGGAGGCCCCGCCGCGTCAGTGCCTGCCCCGAGGGGACGGTTGCGGGAGCGGGCGTCATGACACCGGCTCCGTCAGTACGCGGTCCACGGGGACCTCCGTCGTGACGGTCACGGCGGAGGGGTCGAGGTCGGCGGGGCCCGGCATGACGCTGCCGGGCAGCCGCACGGCGGCGGCGCCGTGGGCGACGGCGGAGGCGAGTGCGTCGGGTCCGCTGCCGCCGGCGATCAGGAAGCCCGCCAGCGAGGAGTCACCGGCGCCCACGTTGCTGCGTACGGCGTCGACGTGCGCGCTGGCGAACCAGGCACCCGACGCGTCCACGAGCAGTTGCCCGTCCGCGCCGAGGCTGGCCAGGACGGCACCGGCGCCCAGCTCGCGCAGTTCCTCGGCGGCCTTGACCGCGTCGCCGACGGTGGCCAGCGGGCGCCCGACGGCCTCCGCGAGCTCCGCGGCGTTCGGTTTCACGACGTCGGGCCGCTCGCGCAGCGCCGCGAGCAGCGCCGGCCCCGAGGTGTCCAGCGCGATGCGGGCGCCGGCCGCGTGGGCGCGGGCGACGAGGTCGGCGTACCAGGAAGGGCCCAGTCCGCGCGGCAGGCTGCCGCAGCAGGTGATCCAGTCCGTCTCGCCGGGGCGGTACTGCTCGCGGACGGTGTCCAGGAGCGACTCGGCCTCGGCGGGCGAGAGTTCGGGTCCGGGTGCGTTGATCTTCGTGAGGGTGCCGTCCGGTTCGGCGACCGAGATGTTGGAGCGGGTCGCGCCGGCCACCGGGACGGGCGCGACGTCGATGCCCTGGGCGTCGAGCAGGTGGGCGACGAGGGCGCCGGGTGCTCCGCCGAGGGGCAGCACGGCCACGGTGCGCCGCCCGGCCGCGGCGACCGCGCGCGACACGTTGACCCCCTTGCCGCCCGGGTCCATCCGCTCGCCGGTGGCCCGGATGACCTCACCGCGGTCGAGGGACGGAACCTCGTACGTACGGTCGAGGGAGGGGTTGGGGGTGACGGTGAGGATCATGCCCGCTCGTTTCTAGACACACTGCACTTCGGTGCCGCCGCGCTCGACGGCGGCGACGTCTTCCGGGCTCAGCCCGCTGTCGGTGATCAGCAGGTCCACGTCGCCGAGGTCACCGAACCGCGCGAAGTGCTCCTGGCCGTGCTTGGAGGAGTCGGCGAGCAGCACCACCCGGCGCGCGGCGCGGACGGCCGCGCGCTTGACGGCGGCCTCGGCGAGGTCGGGAGTGGTGAGTCCGTGCTCGGGCGAGAAGCCGTTGGCCGCGATGAACACGACGTCGGCGCGGATCTCGCCGTACGCCCGCAGCGCCCAGGCGTCGACGGCGGCGCGGGTCCGGTGCCGCACGCGGCCTCCGACGAGGTGGAGCTGGATGCCGGGGTGGTCCGCGAGGCGGGCCGCGATCGGCAGGCTGTGTGTGACGGCGGTGAGCGTCGACTCCAGCGGGAGGCTGCCGGCGAGCCGGGCGACCGTGCTGCCCGCGTCGAGGATCATCGTGCCCTCGCCCGGCAGTTCGGCCAGCGCCGCGCGGGCGATGCGGTCCTTCTCGTCGGCGGCGGTGGACTCGCGTTCGGCGAGGTCGGGCTCGAAGTCGAGGCGGCCCGCCGGGATCGCGCCGCCGTGCACCCGGCGCAGCAGTCCCGCGCGGTCGAGGGCCTTGAGGTCCCGGCGGATGGTCTCCGCGGTGACCTGGAACTCCTCGGCCAGTGACGGGACGTCGACCCGGCCGCCGTCACGGGCGAGCCGCAGGATCTCCTGCTGCCGTTCCGGTGCGTACATATCCGTTCGCCTCCGCCTGATGCCCGAACTTGTTGTTCTTGAGGGGAGGCTACGACCGATTTCCGAGAATGTAAACAGGTTCGGGCCCCATTCGGGCATGAACGGACTCACGAGGGTGTGGGCCGACGCGGGTCCGGGGCACGGAGAAGGGGCCCGCACCTGAGGTGCCGGGCCCCCTCTCCGCTCATCCGTGGCTCACGGAACCAGCACCGGCTCCCGCTCCGTCCCGGCCGCGCCGCTCGTCCCGGCCGTCTCGGCAGCCCCCTCCACATGCTGCGCGGGCCGCTTGGGCAGCGCGAACATCAGCAGGAAGATGGCGCCCATCACCGCGGCGACCCACACCAGCGCGTGCTGGAAGCCGTTCACGAACGCCGGTCCCACCTCCGCCGGGGCCAGCCGGTCGCTCATCGTGCCGAAGAAGACCACGGACACCAGCCCGAGACCGAGCGCGTTGCCCATCTGCTGCACGGTGTTGATGAGCCCGGACGCCGACCCCGCGTGCTCGCGCGGGACCTCCGACAGCACCGCGTCCGTCAGCGGGGCCACGATGAAGCCCATCCCCGCACCCATCACCACGAGCGGCAGCGCCATCTGCCAGGAGGCGATGGAGGCGCCGTACCGCTCGGACTCCCAGATGTAGAGCAGCACGCCGAGCCCCATGATCAGCGCGCCGCCCTGGAGCACCTTGCGTCCGAAGCGCGGGACCAGCAGCTGCACCGACATCCCGGCCGCCGCCGACACCGCGATGGAGAACGGCACCCCGGTCAGACCCGCCCGCAGTGCGCTCCAGCCCAGCCCGACCTGCATGTACAGCGTCCACACCAGGAAGAAGATGCCGAGGGCCACCCCGAAGACGGTCTGCACGGCGATGCCCGCGGCGAAGCTCTTCACCTTGAACAGCGACAGCTCGACCAGCGGCGAACCGTCCTGCTGCGCCTTGCGCCTCTCGTACGCCACCAGCGCCGCGAAGACACCGAACGCGCCCGCCATCGAGACGTAACCCCACAGCGGCCAGCCCAGCTCGCGGCCCCGGGTGAGCGGGTAGAGGAGCATCAGCAGGCCCAGCGTCACCAGGGCCACGCCGACCAGGTCGAGCCGCAGCGCCCGCGGGGCCTTGGACTCGGTGATGAACTTCCGGCCCAGGATCAGCCCGGCCACGCCGACCGGCAGGTTGATGAGGAAGATCGGCCGCCACTCCAGACCGAACAGGTTCCACTCCGTGAGCAGCGCGCCGAGAATCGGACCGGACACGGCACCCAGGCCCACGACCGCGCCGAAGAGCCCGAACACCTTGCCCCGCTCGTGCGCCGGGAAGGTCGCGTGGACGATCGACAGCACCTGCGGCACCATCAGCGCGGCCATCGCGCCCTGCAGGATCCGCGAGGCGACGAGCATCTCCGGGTTCGCGGCGAAGCCGCACAGCGCGGAGGCCAGCGTGAAGCCGCCGATGCCGAGGAGGAAGATTTGCTTGCGCCCGTGGATGTCACCGAGCCGCCCCCCGGTGATGAGCCCCGCGGCGAAGGCCAGCGCGTAGCCCGCGGTGATCCACTGGATCTGGCTGAACGTCGCGCCCTCGTCCCGCTGGATCGACGGGATCGCGATGTTGACGATCGTCACGTCGACCAGATCCATGAAGGCCGCGGTCATCACGATCGCGAGGGCGAACCAGCGCCGCCGGTCGGCTCCGGGAGCCGGATTGCTGAGAGGGGTCTCGGTGGAGGTCATGCGACAAAGCTATGACCTCACTAGGTCAGATCGTGTCCTAGATCTGCGGCAGTCTGGAGGACATGACGCCCCGGACCGAGGAGACACCATGACGACCGACACCCCGGCGCGGCTCCTGCAGCTCCTCTCGCTCCTCCAGACGCCGCGCGAGTGGCCGGGCGGCGAACTGTCCGACCGGCTCGGGGTGTCCCGTCGTACCGTCCGCCGCGACATCGACCGGCTCCGCGAGCTGGGCTATCCCGTGCGGGCGAGCAAGGGCACCGACGGCGGGTACCGGCTGGTCGCGGGGAAGGCGATGCCGCCCCTCGTGCTCGACGACGAGGAGGCCGTCGCCATCGCGGTGGGCCTGCGGGCCGGGGCCGGGCACGCCGTCGAGGGCGTGGAGGAGGCCTCCGTACGCGCCCTGGCCAAGCTGGAGCAGGTGCTGCCGTCGCGGCTGCGGCACCGCGTGTCCGTCCTCCAGACGGCCACCATGCCGCTGACCAGCGGGGACGGCGCGACCATCGCGCCCGAGACGCTGACCGTGATGGCCTCGACGGTGGCGGGCCGCGAGCGGCTGCGGTTCGCGTACCGCTCCGGGGACGGGACTCCCTCCCGGCGCCTGACCGAGCCGTACCGGCTCGTCTCGACCGGGCGCCGCTGGTACCTCGTCGCCTACGACCTCGACCGCGAGGACTGGCGCACCTTCCGCGTCGACCGGGTCGCCGAGCCTCTCGCGACGGGGGCGCGGTTCACCCCGCGCGAACTGCCGACGGGGAGCGCGGCGGAGTACCTGCGGCAGTCCATGTACCGGCGGCAGGAGACGTACGCGTTCGAGGTGACCTTCGCCGCGCCCGCCGAGTTCGTCGCCGCGCGGCTGCCGGCCTGGCTGGGCGCGCCCGAGCCGATCGACGACCGCAGCTGCCGGCTGCGCGCCCGCGCCGGCGACTCCGTGGAGTGGCTGGCTGTGCGGCTCGCGATGGTGGACTGCGAGTTCACGGTGCGGGAACCGGCGGAGCTGGTCGGATACCTGCGGAACCTGGGCGGACGCCTGACCCGTGCGGCGGGCGGCGCCCAGGACGACACCCTCGCCGCACCCTGACGCCGTGGTCTCCGCCTGGCCGGGACGGTCGGTCGCCCTCACCGCACCCTGTCCCCACAAGAGAGCCGAGCCCCGGCGCCAGGGGGGGGAGGCGCCGGAGCTCGGCCCGGGCGAGTCCCGGCGCCGGGGGGGAGTGCGTCGGGACTCGGCTTGTGGGTGGTGGACGAACCGCCGGGCGAGACGCCCCGCGACTCGGGCCCCTGGGGACCCGGGCCGCGAGACCCGGGCCCGATGTCCGGGCCCTGAGGTCTTGTGCCCCGCCTTCGGCCTTTTGAAGCGGCCTTACCAGGCCATGTACGCCGGACGGGTGTGCGGCGTCACGCGGCCGCGTCGAAACCGGTGTCACGCGCCAGCTTCTTCAGCTCCATCAGGGCGTGCTTCTCGATCTGCCTGATCCGCTCACGGGTCAGGCCGTGCTCCTTGCCGACCTCGGTGAGCGTGCGCTCCCGGCCGTCCTCGATTCCGTAGCGCATCTTGATGATGGAGGCCGTGCGCTGGTCGAGACGGCCGATCAGGTCGTCCAGCTCCTCGCTGCGCAGCAGGGTGAGGACGGACTGCTCCGGCGAGACCGCCGAGGTGTCCTCGAGCAGGTCGCCGAACTGGGTCTCGCCCGCGTCGTCCACCGCCATGTTCAGCGAGACCGGGTCGCGGGCCCAGTCGAGGACGTCGGTGACGCGCTCCGGGTTCGAGCCGAGCTCGGCGGCGATCTCGGTGGGCTCCGGTTCGCGGCCGTGCTCGCGGTTGAACTCGCGCTGCACGCGGCGGATGCGGCCCAGCTCCTCGACCAGGTGGACGGGCAGCCGGATCGTGCGCGACTGGTCCGCGATCGAGCGCGTGATCGCCTGGCGGATCCACCAGGTGGCGTACGTCGAGAACTTGAAGCCCTTGCGGTAGTCGAACTTCTCGACGGCGCGGACCAGGCCCGCGTTGCCCTCCTGGATCAGGTCGAGCAGGGGGAGGCCGCTGCGCGGATAGCGCCGGGCCACGGCGACGACCAGCCGCAGATTCGAACGGATGAAGACGTCCTTGGCCCGCTCGGCGTCGGCGACCAGCGCCTCCAACTCCTCACGGGTCGCGTCCGCACCGGCGTCGTCGACCTCTCCCTGGAGGATCTGCTGTGCGAACACGCCCGCCTCGATGACCTGGGACAGCTCGACTTCCTTGGCGGCGTCGAGCAGAGGCGTGCGCGCGATCTCGTCGAGATACATGCCGACCAGGTCGCGATCGGCGATCTCGCCGCCTACGGCGCGCACACTGCTTGCCGCGTCGGTCTCGCCGGTGGCGGACTTACGACGGGCGACGGCACGGGTTGCCATGCGTGCTCCCTTGCGGTGGTGGGCTGGCGGTCGTCCTGGACACTCGATTCACCCTCCCGGGTGCCCTGCATCCGATGGAAACAACGACTGGAATCCGGACAGAATTCCCGAGCGGCCCCTGGATTTTCGTGATCATGCAGTACCCTGTGCCGCCACAAAGGGAGGCCGGATGGGGTCGGAACACGCAGAGGTGCAGGTCAGACCAGGAGTCGAGCGGGACCTCGAAGCCCTCACCGACCTCTACAACCACTACGTACGCGAAACCCCGATCACCTTCGACACCGTCCCCTTCACCGCGGAGGAGCGCCGCCCCTGGCTGCTCTCCCACCCGGTAGACGGCCCGCACCGCCTGATGGTTGCCACGGCCGCCGACTCGCAGCGGATTCTGGGATACGCCACGTCCAGCCCCTTCCGCCCCAAGCCCGCGTACGCCACGTCGGTGGAGGTGACCGTCTACCTCGCCCCCGGCGCCGGCGGCCGCGGCATCGGCACCCTTCTCTACAAGACGCTGTTCGAGTCCCTCGCCGGCGAGGATGTACACCGCGCGTTCGCGGGCGTCGCCCAGCCCAACGAGGCGTCCGTGCGGCTGCACGAACGCTTCGGGTTCCGGCACGTCGGCACGTACCGGGAGGTGGGCCGCAAGTTCGGCCGCTACTGGGACGTCGCCTGGTACGAGAAGGAACTCTGACTCCGAGCCGGACCGGCCGTCCCGGCGCCCCACGCCCCGGTCAGCCGATCCGCGTCCCGGTCGGCCGATCCGCGTCCCGGTCGGCCGGTCCGTGTCCCGGTCAGCCGGTCTGCGCGCCAGTCGGCGGCTCGGCGTCCCGGTCAGCCGATCTGCACCGACCGTTTGGCGAGTCCCAGCCAGAAACCGTCGATCACCGTGCGCTGCGAGTCCAGCTCCTCGTGGGCCGCGCCCAGGGTGACGAACAGGGGTGCGAAGTGCTCGGTGCGGGGGTGCGCCAGCCGGCCCGCCGGGGCCTTGTTCTCGAAGTCGAGCAGGGCGTCCAGGTCCCGCGCGTCGAGGGCACGCCGTCCCCAGTCGTCGAACTCGGCCATCACCGAGGACACCCGGCCCTCGGGACTGAGCGCCCGCAGGTTGTGCGTGAAGAACCCGGAGCCCACGATCAGCACGCCCTCGTCGCGCAGCGGCGCCAGCTTGCGGCCGATCTCCAGCAGCGCGACCGGGTCGAGCGTGGGCATGGAGATCTGGAGCACGGGGATGTCGGCTTCGGGGAACATCTCCACGAGCGGCACGTACGCGCCGTGGTCCAGGCCGCGGTCGGGGATGTCCTGGACCGGTGTGCCGGGGGCGCGCAGCAGCTTGCGCACGGACTCGGCGAGCTCCGGGGCGCCCGGGGCCGCGTACCGCACCCGGTAGTAGTGCTCGGGGAAGCCCCAGAAGTCGTGGACCAGCGGCACGGTCTCCACCGCGCCGAGGGCGAGCGGGGCCTCCTCCCAGTGGGCGGAGACCATCAGGATCGCCTTCGGCCGCGGCAGTCCCGCGGACCAGGCGGCGAGCTGGCCGGGCCAGACGGGGTCGTCGGCGAGGGGCGGTGCGCCGTGGCTCAGGTAGAGGGCGGGCATGCGCTCGCGCGTGACGCGCTCCTCGGCGGTGGCGGACATGACGGCGGCTCCCTCACTGACGACCGACGACCCTCGACTCGGACACTGACGCCCCGGGCACGCGGCTGCCTGCATTCTGGATACTTGAACTCTAAAGCTCTACTCGTAGCGTACCCCCAGTTTGTTTAACCTTCAAGAAGCGACCTCGTACAGTGGAGTACATGAACACGGCACCCGCGGAACAGCCGCGCTGGCTCAGCGACGAGGAACAGCGCATCTGGCGCGCCTACATGCACGCCACGACCCTGCTCGAGGACCATCTCGACCGACAGTTGCAGCGTGACGCGGGCATGCCCCACATCTACTACGGCCTGCTCGTGCAGCTCGCGGAGGCCCCGCGCGGACAGCTGCGGATGACCGAGCTGGCCAGGAACGCGAAGATCACCCGCTCCCGCCTCTCGCACGCCGTCGCGCGGCTGGAGAAGAGCGGCTGGGTGCGGCGCGAGGACTGCCCCTCCGACAAGCGGGGACAGTTCGCGGTACTGACGGACGAGGGCCGCGAGGTGCTGCGGCGCACGGCCCCCGGCCATGTCGCCGCCGTCCGCCAGGCCCTCTTCGACCGGCTCACCCCGGAGCAGCAGAAGTCCCTCGGCGACATCATGCGCATACTCGCCGAGGGGCTGCAGCCGCAGGACGCGGGCGCGGACCTGCCCTGGCTGCGGTAGGGCCCGGCCGGCGCCCGCTCCCCCGGACCACGGTCCCGGCCCACGGGTCCGCCGAGGGTCCGGTTTGGACGCGGGTCCACCGCGGGTCCCGGTCCCGGACGCGGGTCCGCCCCGGTTCCGCTGAGCTCGGAACCGGGGCGGACCCTGGGACTCGTACGGGCGAGGCGTCCCCACCCCCCGCCCGCACGCGAGGCACCGTTGGCCCCCCGGGCGCCTGGGCACCCGGGGGTACGGGGGTACGGGGTGTCAGTGGGCGATGACCGGGACCTTGAGCTCGTCCTCGACGCCCTCGCCCGTTCCGTCGCCGGACAGCACCGTGATGTCGGGGCGGCCGGTGGTGATGAAGGTGACGGCCACCGCCGCGGCGACCACGAGGATGCCGACGGCGAACC
The DNA here is from genome assembly GCF_042871785.1 of Streptomyces sp. NPDC005551. NCBI lineage: Bacteria > Bacillati > Actinomycetota > Actinomycetes > Kitasatosporales > Streptomycetaceae > Streptomyces > Streptomyces sp. NPDC005551. The sequence continues at coordinate 213,061 of NZ_JBIAJE010000009.1, forward strand.
AGATCGCGCTGGTGTAGCCGTGCACCTGGCCCTGGAGCTGGACCAGCTGCTGCTGGGACCGCGTGGTGGCACCGGCGACGTGGTCCTTGATGTACGTGGTCGTCGCGGAAGCGGCGATCGTGTTCAGCAGGGCCGTACCGATCGCGCCGCCCACCTGCTGCGAGGTGTTCACCATCGCGGAGGCGACACCGGCGTCACGCGGCTCGACGCCGTGCGTGGACAGCGACATGGCGGGCATGAACGCCGTACCCATACCGAGGCCGAGCAGCACCATCGCCGGCAGGATCGTGCTGGTGTAGGAGGAGCCGATCTCGAGCCGGGTCAGCAGCAGCATGCCGAGCGCGGCGACCAGGAAGCCGGGGCCCATCAGCAGGCGCGGCGCGACCCGGGTCATCAGGCGGGTGCCGATCTGCGTGGAGCCCACCATCATGCCGCCGATCATCGGCAGGAAGGCGAAGCCGGTCCTGACCGGCGAGTAGCCCTTCACGATCTGCAGGTAGTAGGTCAGGAAGAGGAACAGGCCGAACATCGCGATGATCGCGAGACCGAGCGAGAGGTAGACGCCTCCGCGGTTGCGCTCGGTTATGACGCGCAGCGGCAGCAGCGGGGCCTTGACCCTGGACTCGGTGACGACGAACGCGGCGAGCAGCACCACCGAGGCCACGAACAGGCCGACGGTCACGGAGTCGCCCCAGCCGTCGGACTCGGCGCGGGTGAAGGCGTAGACGAGGGTGACCAGACCGAGGACGGAGAGGATGACGCCCGGGATGTCGAGCGGAGAGCGGTTGCGGCCGCCGGCCGGCTCACGGATGACGTAGTACGCGCCCGCGGCGGCGATGATCGCGAACGGGATGTTCACGAAGAACGTCCAGCGCCAGTCCAGGTACTCGGTGAGGACACCGCCGAGGATGAAGCCCACGGCTCCGCCGCCGCCGGCGATCGCACCGTAGATGCCGAACGCCTTCGCGCGCTCCTTGGGCTCGGTGAACATCACCGCGAGCAGGGAGAGCGCGGCGGGCGCGAGGAGTGCGCCGAACGCACCCTGCAGGGCGCGGGCGCCGAGCATCATCGCCTCGTTCGTGGCGGCGCCGCCGAGGGCGGACGCGCCGGCGAAGCCGATCAGGCCGGCGACGAAGGTGCGCTTGCGCCCCCACAGGTCGGCGATGCGGCCGCCGAAGAGCAGCAGACCGCCGAAGGCCAGCGCGTAGGCCGTGATGACCCACTGCCGGTTGCCGTCCGATATCCCCAGGTCCTGCTGGGCCGAGGGCAGCGCGATGTTCACGATGGTCGCGTCGAGGACGACCATCAGCTGGGCGAGCGCGATGAAGCTGAGCGCCTTCCAGCGGTTGGAATGAGCGTCGGCCAGATCCGCCTTGGCGGTGGCCCGGACTGTTTCAGACATGGGGGTACCCATTTCGGTACTTCGAAGCGGAAAAAGGATCAGAAGTCAGAAGTCAGAGTCAGGAGAAAGGAGTCAGGTCGTCGACGGTGACGGCCTGGACGTGATCAGCAGAGTCGGCTCGTCGTAGGTGACCGGCCGGAAGAGCCGTACGGGCAGGGACCGGCGGCGGACGCCGGACTCGTCGGTCAGGCTCGTCGCAGGTCCTCCACGGTCGCGGCGACCCCGGGCAGTACGGAACGGGCCGGGGCCCGCATACCGTCCAGGAACAGCTGCAGATGGCGGTGCACGAACCGGTCGATCCCCTGGCACGCGGTGCCGGGCAACGGCCGGGTGAGCTGGGTCAGGGCGATCATCAGGTCACCGAACTCGACGTCCGGGCGCAGCCGGCCGGCAGCGCGGGCGCGCTCCATGAGCAGCTCGACCAGCTCCGTGATGCGGTCCCGGGCGGCGACCAGGTCCGGGTGGTCCTGGTCGAAGCCCTCGGAGAGCATCGGGCACAGGGCGCCGATGCGCTCGTCGGCGGCGGCGTGCACGAAGCGGCTCAGTGCTTCGAACGCGTCACCGCCCTCGGCGAGGGCACTCTCGATCTGTTCCGACGTGCGGTCCATGACCGAGCAGACGACCTCCCGCACCAGCGCGTCGCGGTCGGGGAAGTTGCGGTACACCGTGGCGTTGCCGACACCGGCCCGGCGGGCGATCTCGTCGAACGGCACGTCCGGGCCGAACTCGACGAACATCTCACGGGCCGCGCCGACGATCCGCTCCCTGTTGCGCAGGGCATCGGCGCGCGGCCTGGACGCTCGGCGCTGCGTGGGGGTGGCGGTCTCCACGGCGTACTCCTTCGGTGGGTCGGATGCGGTCAGTGCGGTCGGATGCTCCGGACGGGTTCCGGAAGCCGCGGTCCGGAGCCGGTTCCGGGCGTCGTGCGGTCCGGAGCAACTTCGGGGCGTGCGTTCCGGAAAGCTCCGGAGGTCGTGCGGTCCGTCGTGACGGGGCGCCGTCACGGTGCGGGTACCCGGTGCGGCGGGATTCCGTCGCGGTCGGGTGGTTCTGCGGTCAGGTGGTTCTGCGGACGTGCGGTGGTGCGGTCCCGGTGCGGCGGGGTTCCGTCGCGGTCCGGGCGGTCCGTCGCGGCGGGGTTCCGTCGCGGCCGGGCCGGTCCGAGGTCGATCCGGGGACCTTTTCCCCGTTTCGGTCGGACACAGGGCTAAACGGGGAAAGGGTCCCCGGTTATTTCCCCGATCGCATGTGACCTGCGTCACACCATCTCGGGACGGGAAACCCACGTTCGGTCTCTTCCAGCGAGCGCCCCCGCACCCCCCGTCCGAGGGTGAGGGCAAGGGTGCAGCCGGAGACCGGCGGCTGCCGGGCAGCGAAGGGCCGATGCATGCAGCCGACCAGCCGTCGGATACGCCCGCGGCGTGCGGCCGCCTTCGCGTCGGTGACCGTCCTCACGCTGGCGGTCAGCACCTCCGCCGGCACCGGGCACCTCACGGCGGGTCCGACGGCGTCGGGCTCCATCGCGCTGGCCCGCTCCACGGCGCTCGGCCCCTGCATGATCAGCGGCGCCGTCGGCGTCCAGATGTCGGAAGGCATACCCACCCCGCCCGGCTACGCCCGCTCCACCGGCACCGTGCGGGCCCTCAACCTGATGGTCGACTTCTCCGACGCGCCCGGTCAGGGCAACGCGCTCGACCGCTTGGCGGAGTTCTTCCCGAAGACCCAGGACTGGTTCCGCACGAGTTCGTACGGCCGCCTCGACTACCGCCCGGAGGCCCCCCTCCGGGACTGGCTGCGGATGCCGAGATCCTTCAAGGAGTACGGCATAGAACGCGGCGCCCCCTTCGAGCCCGGCTACCGCGGCCTGGTCCAGGACATCGTGGCCGCCGCCGACCCCAAGGTGGACTTCCGCTCGTACGACATCCTGAACGTGCTGGTCACCCCGAACGCGGGCCCCTCCGCCCTGGACACCGTCCTGTCGGTGACCTTCGCGGGAAACGCGGAGGCCCCCGTCGCCGACGGCGTCCCGGTCGCCAACGCCTCCTTCGTCTACAGCCGCCAGGACGACGGCTCCGGCTCCTACGGCGACACCGGCTACCGCGTCCTGCCGCACGAGAACGGCCACACCTTCGGCCTGCCCGACCTCTACACCCAGGACGGCGGCGGCGCGGTCGGCCACTGGGACATCATGAGCGAGGACTGGGGCGCCGACAACGACCTGCTCGGCTGGCACAAGTGGAAGCTCGGCTGGCTCGACGAGTCCCAGGTCCGCTGCGCCGCCACGCCCGGCACCAGCGAGTACCTGCTGACGCCGCTCGCCGAGCCCGACGGCACCAAACTCGTCTTCGTCCCCCTCGGCACGAAGACCGGGTACGCGCTGGAACTGCGCACCCGCGCGGGCAACGACGACACCGTCTGCCGCCCCGGCATCCTCATCTACAAGGTCGACGCCGACGTGGACACCGGCAACGGACCCGTCAACGTCCTGGACTCCCAGCGCGACAGCGGCGGCTGCACCCGCAGCCCCAATGTCCACGCCGAACTCTCCGACGCGCCCTTCACGCCCGGCGAGTCCTTCCAGGACCCGAAGACGGGCGTCCGCGTCACGGTCGCCGGGGCGGACCCGGCGGGGAACTACCGGGTGTACGTGACACGCCGGTGACGGCATCAGGGGGTGCCGGGTGCCCTTGACCTGCTGGGCCGGTCGGGTGTCCGGATCTGCTGGGGCGGGCGGTCACGCATTACGGTGTCTCAACCGAGATCCGTTACGGAGAGCCCCATGCCATCGAACGTCTCGCCGGCACTCGACACCCCCGTACCCGACGAGGCCGTCGCCCCCCTGATGCGCGGCATCGCCGTGCTGCGGCGGCTGACCGATGCCGACGGGGTGTCCAGCCTCAGCGGCCTGGAACGGGCCACCGGGCTCGCACGGTCCACCGTCGACCGGATCACCGCCACGCTCGCGCGCATGGGGTACGTACGCCTGGACGGCCGCGACGCCGTCCTCGCGCCCCGCCTCATGGAACTCGGCAACGCCTACCTCGCCGCGCTGCGCCTGCCCCGGCTCCTCGCCCCGCACGCCGACGCGCTCGCCGACGAGCTGGACGAGTCGGTGTCACTCGCCGTCGGCGACCTCGACGGCATCCGGTTCATCCACCAGGCCACCCGTCGGCGTGCGATGTCCCTCAGCTTCCGCATCGGCGACCTGCTCCCGGCGGAGCGCACCGCGCCGGGGCCGCTGTTCGCCACCGAGTGGGGGCCCGCGGAGTGGGCGCACTGGCACGCCCGCCGCGACGCCGACCCGGAGGACCGGGGCTTCCCGGCGGTACCGGCCAGGAGCCGCCCGATCGACTACGCCGAGTTCGACGAAGCCGAGCTGGACGAAGCCGGGCTTGTCGATGCCGAGTTCGACGCTGCCGGGGAGAGCGACGAGTCGAGGGGCGGGCGGGACGGTGAGGGGGCCGCCGGGTCGCCGCACCGAGGTGGGGCGGGGCAGCCGTACGGAGACCCGGCGGGGCAGCGGGAGGGCCGGTCGTACGGTGCCGCGCCGGTGGGCGGTGCCGCGCGAGTAGGTGGTGCCGCGTCGGAGGGCGGTGCCGCCGACGCGCCCCGGCGCCGCCCCGCCCTCGGGGACGACTTCGAGCGGCGTACGGCCGAGGCCCGGGAGACGGGCTGGGCACTCGACGACCAGCTCATCGAGCAGGGGCTGGTCGCCCTCTCGGTACCGGTGCGCGACCCGGGTTCCGGCCGCGTCGCCTGCGTCGTCAGCGTGGTCAGCCACACCAGCCGGCACACCGCCGCGGACCTGCGGGACACGCTGCTGCCCCGGCTGCGGACGGCCGTGGCGGGGATGGAGGAGGAGCTGCGGCGGACACCGCCCGCCGAGCCGGCCGACCGCTCGGGGCTCGCCGGATGGACGGGCGCGTCCAAGCAGGAACTGGGCCGCGAGTTCATCGAGTCGCTGGCCCGCGGTCTGACGGTGTTCACGGCGTTCGACGAGGGCCGCGCCGAACTGACCCTGTCCGACATCGCGCAGGCCACGGGGCTCCCCCGGGCCACGGCCCGCCGCGCCCTGATCACCCTGGAGCACCTCGGCTACGTCACCGCCCGCGACCGCGTCTTCGGCCTGACCCCCCGCGTCCTCGGCCTCGGCTTCCCGCCGTTGTCCCGGCTGACCCTCCCCCAGATCGCCACCCCGTACCTCTCCACGCTCTCCCAGCGGCTCCAGGACTCGGCGTCGCTGGCGATCCTGGCGGGCGACGACATCCAGTACACGGCACGGGTCGCCACGCGCGGCGTGATGAGCGTCAACGTCACGGTCGGCACCCGGCTGCCGGCGTACGCGACCTCGCTGGGCCGGGTGATGCTGGCGGACCTCCCAGACCCGCGGCTTCCGGATCCGGCCCCGCTGACCCCTCGTACGATCACCGACCCCGGGCGGCTGCGAGCGGCCCTGGACCGGGTACGCGCGGAGGGGTACGCCCTGGTCGACGAGGAACTGGAAGAGGGCCTGCGCTCCATCGCCGTACCGGTGCGGGACGGCGACGGCCGGGTCGTGGCGGCGGTGAACGTCGCCATGCACAGCAGCCGCCGTACGGCGGAGCGGTGCGTGACGGAGGTCCTGCCCGAACTGCACGCGGCGGCGACGCGGATCGAGACGGATCTGCGGGTGGCGGGGAGGTTCCGGCGGGTGCCTGGGGGGTGAGGGGTGGGGGGTGGGGGGCATGGGGATGCGTCCCCTCTGCCCGTACCTCCACCTCTACCGTTCCGGTGCTCTACCGTTCCGGTGCTCCGCCGTTCCGGTGCTCCGCTGTTCCGTTGCTCCGCTGCCCGGGTCCGCTGCCGGGTGCGCGGTAGGAGCGGCCGACTGGATCGCCCGGGATGCCGGAGGCTCCGGGTGGACCGGACGTGGCGGGTGCACCGGACGTGGCGGGTGCACCCGACGCGCCGGACGCTCCGGGCGTGCCTACGAGGTGCCGCCCTGCGGGGACCAGCTCGCCGACGACGTCCGCGGCGGCGAGCCGCGGCAGGAGCAGCGCCCAGAATCGGGTGAGGGTGGACCGCGAGAGCCACCGGTCGTCCCGCGCCCCGAGCGTCTCGAAGCCGACGACGGCGGCCACGACGGTGGAGGCCGCGTCGCGCGCGGACACACCATTCGCGAGCACGCCCTCGCGGTCGGCCCGGCCCAGGACGTCGATGACGTACTCGTGCCACCGGCGATGCAACTGATCACCGACGCGGCCGGAATCATCCCCTCCGGTCAGCGCGAAACCGGCCCGGAGCACGACGTCATGACTCAATCCGTGAAGCAGGGTGTGGGAGGCGTCGACGAGGACCTGAAGGGAACCGCCGGCCGACGCCACCGTTCCGTTCCGGGGCGGCCCCGCCGCCGAGGGGGATCCCCCGCCGCCCGAGCCCTCGCCCACTCCGGTGATCCGCTCGAGCCGCTCGGCGGCAGCTCGGCCCACCGCGTCGGCCAGGGCCGCCTTGCTGGCGAAATGAAAGTGCAATGCTCCATTGCTGACTCCGGCCCGAGCGCTGATGGCGGCCAGGGTGACCACCTCGAAGCCCTCTTGGTCGAAGAGCTGGGCGGCGGACTCGATCAACGCGTTGCGGGTACGGACCGCGCGCTCCTGCTTGGCCATCGGGGGCTCCCATTCTCACTGGAGACTCCGAGGAGGGTAACAAACCGTCCATGCGGTTTAGCGATTCTGCGTCGAGTCACGCTGGAGGGTCGGTAGGTTTTCACTGGAGCCCGCGGAAAATGGCAGGGCTGAGCCACAGAAACACGGTGGGAGCCGAGGAACCGACACGCGTGGTCACCGCCGAGGTGCACACCCTCAGAGCGCTCACGACCTCGTCCGCAGAACGCCAAGGCCCTGACATGCGCGGCCTGTTCGTCTCACCCCCACCGTCGGCCCCCGACCCGGCCCGCGCCTTCCCTCACCGCCGGGACAGCCCGCCCACGGCCACCCCGGCCTGGCCACTTCACCCCAGGCCACCATCCGCTACGCTAGTCGCCGGGTCTCCACAGAGATCCGCACGCCTTCGTAGCTCAGGGGATAGAGCACCGCTCTCCTAAAGCGGGTGTCGCAGGTTCGAATCCTGCCGGGGGCACAAGGGAAAACGGCCCGGACCGATATGGTCCGGGCCGTTTTGACGGCGGCGAGTTGACGGCAATCGCCCCTCAGGCGGCCGGCAGACGGCGCTTGAGCAGTCGATCCATGTGACTGATGGCCTCCCGCTGGGTGTCGTGCACGACGTGCGTGTACACGTCCATCGTGATGCTGATCTGGCTGTGCCCAGGGATCTCCATGATGACCCTTGGCGCGACGCCGGCCGCCGTCACCAGGGTGGCGCAGCCGTGGCGCTCGGCCGAGGCGGCGACGTCGGCGGGTTCCTGCCCCGGGGCGAGCCGCAGGCGTAACCTCGTCCGCGTCGGCCTGGACCACCAGGGTGGTGAAGACCCGCTCCAGGTGCCGTCGACGGCCCACATCCGCAGCCGGTTGTGGACACCCCGCCAGTTGCTCTACTTCTCCGGCAGTGAACCCACTGCGTGCCGGTCTGGAACTTAAAGGCGATCCCAGGGGCCAGCACCCGCTCAAGTTGGTCGGGCCGAGGAGGTCCTGGGTTCAAAACCCGCCATCCCGACAGGTGGAGCACCAGGTCAAGCCACAGCGCCCTCGCCCCGGGCTACTTAGGTCAGGATCTGACCTCCATGCCCTCTAGCGTCCTCCTTGCCCGGCGGAACACGAACCACGGAAGGCAGAGCGACCATGAGCGAGACCGTGACTGTCGACGAACTGGCCACCCACGACTCGGCCGACGAGCTCACCACCACCGGCGAGCGCACCGACTTGCTCGAGGCCCTGGCCAAGCAGCGGCACTTCCTGCGATTCACCACCCGTGACCTCACCGACGAGCAGGCCGGGCGCCGGACCACCGCCAGCCAGCTGTGCCTGGGCGGCCTGATCAAACATGTCACCGCGGTCGAGCGGGCCTGGGCGCAGTTCATCCTGGACGGCCCGTCGGCGATGCCCGACTTCACCACCATGACCGAGGCCGACTGGGCTCGACGGGCCGACGAGTTCCGGATGCTGCCCGGCGAGACGCTGACAGGCGTGCTCGCCGACTACGCCGAGGTAGCCCGCCGAACCGACGAACTGGTCGTCACCCTCCCCGACCTGGACGCCACACAACCACTACCGAAGGCTCCGTGGTCCGAGCCGGGCGCGCGATGGTCGGTCCGCCGGGTACTGATGCACATCTTCACCGAGACCGCCCAGCACGCCGGCCACGCCGACATCATCCGTGAGTCCCTGGACGGCGCCAAGACCATGGGTTAGCCGGCGGCGCGGCAGGGCGTATCGCCCCGTGCCTGAGGGTGGTACGCCCACAGATCCCGCCGTCAAATGGCCTTCGATCGGCTGCCCGGCGTCGCGGCGGCATTCCCGGTGAGGATCGACCTCGGCCAGCTCTGACCCACCCGGTGCCCAGCAGTAAGTGACGCCGGCGTAGGAGGGGTTTCCCACGAACTGGCACTTCGCCGTGTTTGAGGCCGTGCCAGCCCGTGCCACTCATGCCACGCGGATGCCACGGGTCAGTAGTCGGAGAAGTTCCAGAACATGCCCACCTCCGTGCCCGAGACGACGACCAGGCCGTAGTCCTCCGAGTAGAAGTCGCTCAGCGGGTCGTATCCCCAGTGCGACGTCGTGAAGTCGAGTGTGCCGGGGACAGGGCCCGGTCTGCTGACGTTGGTGTGATAGGTGGCCTTGTCGCCGTACCGCGCGAGGATCGTGCGTGCCATCGTCCGCAGTTCCTCCTCGCTCTCGGTGAAGCGCCTCAGGTTGGACAAGGTGCAGCAGTCGTCCGTGAGGGCCAGCAGCAGGTTTTCAGCACTGGCCCGGTCGATCTCGTGGAGACGCCGCGCGATGTACTCCGGAGGGTGAACGGCGAACGGGTAGGTGGGCGACCCGTCGTGATCCGAGGTCTGCGCCGGATCGTCGAGACCGGCCCAGCCCCGGGGATCGGGGACCGCCCGGGCCATCAGCGCGAGGACGTCGAGGACCCAGTCCTCGTGGCGCCGCGGGCCCGTGGCGTCGTACGGGTACGCGTCCTCGAACAAGTGGCGTATCGCGGCTTCCCAGGACGTCTGGTCGGCGGACATGTAGTGCTGGCCTTTCTCGGCGGGGCTTGGGGTCAGAGGGCATCGACGTCACCGGACGCCAGTTGTCCGGGTCCGTCGGCTGCCTGAGCAGATTGCGACCGGTCGTCCCACCGGCCTTTCAAGATCATCCGACGGGCGGACGCTGATCCCTCGTCACCTGTGCGGTGCGATCTTTCAATCTCGTCCTCCGGGCCGCTCACCTGCATAAATGATCAAAGGAGTGCGGTCGCCGGGTGTGGCCGGGTGGCCCATCCGTCCGTATGTCGTGTTGCGGCCCTGACGGTCTGTCGGTCTTCTCAGGAGAAGAGCACGACAACGGTGCCGCGCGTCCCGGCCGGCCACTGCTTTCTCGGAGGAACTTCATGCGTATCAAGTGTGCAGGCGTCGGCATCGGTCTGGTTCTCGGTGCCGTCGCCCTGTCGAGCCCAGCCGCGGCAGCCACGAGCGGCCCCGACGGTGATCCCGGCATCCACATCAGCTCCAGAAACGCCGCCCCGGGCTCCACCGTCCGCGTCAGCACCACAGCCTGTGGGTCGGAGACCTACGGGAAGGGCGAGTCCGAGGCAGGAGGCAAGTTCCACATCCTCCCGGGCGACCGCAAGGGCGAACTGGCCGGCGAGTTCGAGGTGCCCATGGGAACCGAGCCCGGTGCCTACACGGTCACCCTGAAGTGCCCGCCCCGCGTCAAAGTGACGGGCACGTACGTGGTCGGCACCGGCCACCCCAGCGGAGCCGTCGATGCCGGTTTCGGGACGGCCAACGACAAGAGCACACAGCTCGCCCTGGGGGCGGTGCTGCTCGCCGGGGCCGCCGCCGGAGGCGCGATCAAGCTGCGCCGCCGCCAGGCCGGGGCCCGCACCTGACGTTCGCTCCAGCGGCCCAGCCCCGGGCCCGTGCGGGTCCGGGGCTGGAGCCGCATCCGTCTTCACTCATTTCGGCCGCGAAGCGGAGGCGCCAGAGCGATGGCACCCGGCGACGAGTCCGTCGATCCTTCTCCCCTGTTCACCCCCTCCACCAAGTTTCTCGCCTACGCCCTGCTGGCGGGCTTGCTGCTGGTGTCCACGGCGCTCCGCGACGGACAGCCTCCGCGACCTTCGACCGCGCAGTCCCTCTCCCCCTCCCAGCGGCCCGGTCCCAACAGCACCGCCTCGGCCCACCGCCCCTCCGTGCCGGCGCTGCCTCCGTCCGATCCGGTCCGGCTGCGGGTCCCCTCCATCGGCGTGAATGCCCCGATGACGGAACTGACCCTCGACGAGACGGGGGCACTGCGCCCACCGTCGGAAGACCTGCCGGCCTTCGCCGGGTGGTACGGCGGCGGCACGGCTCCCGGCTCGGTGGGGACAGCCGTCACGACGGGACACGTCGACACGCGGGCCGGCCCCGGGGTCTTTTACCGGCTCGGGGCGCTGGCCAAGGGCGACACCGTCGAGATCACCCGGGCCGACCGGCGAACGGCCGTCTTCACGGTCGACGCCGTGGAGCTCTACAGCAAGGAGGCGTTTCCGAACGAGAAGGTCTACGGCAGTTCCCCCCGGCCCGAACTTCGCGTGATCACCTGCGGGGGTGAGTACGCGGAGAAGACCGGCTACCGGGGCAATGTCGTGGTCTACGCGACGATGACCGCGGTGACTTGACCACCGTCTGTGCCGTTCCCACCTCCTTCGGTATGCGCTCAAGCGACCGGCCTCGCATGAACGCCCGTGAGCAGGCAGCCCCCCGGCCCCGGGCCACCACCGCGGTGGGAGAAGCCTGCCGGCTCCCGAGTTGCGTTATGGCCCGCGAGGAGGCCGTGCGTGATCAGCTTGGGGCGTGGAGACCATCATCGCCAGCGGCATAGCCGTCCTGGGGACGCTGCTCGGTTCGGGGATCACCCTTGCGTTCCAGCAGCGCACCATCGACAGAACCCACCAGCTCACCCGACGCGAGAAGCTCCGACAGGAACGACTCGATGCCTACTCCGCCTACGCCGGCGCGTTGGTCAACTACCGCCGCTGCCTGGTTCACCTGTGGTTCTGCGAGCACGAACAACCGCCGCCCGAGGACCCCGACACGGTGCGGATCCGCGCCTACGACCTACGCTCCAACGCACAAGAGGCGCTGTTCCGGGTGCAGATGCTCACCGACGACGAGACGCTGAGCCGGAATGCGGAGAATTTGCTGGCAGACATCACGGCACTGTTCAAGACGGACAGCAGAACGGAACTCGACGGTGCCAGGGTGCGGACCCGTGACGGCATCAGCCAGCTGGTCAGGGCAGCCAAGCAGCACCTCTGAGGCACCTGCACGCCGAGAAGCCGTATCTCAACCGATCTTGGAAGGTGCAGGTCGAACAGGGGGCCGTGGGTGATCTTCCAGCGGTGAGCAAGGCCGTCCTCACCCCGGAGAAGCAACGATGAAGAGACGTGCTGTGCTATTCAGCCGCGTCGGCGCCGTCGCTCCGGCCTACGAAGGCGACACCACGCCAGGGCGACGGACCGCCGAGTGCCTGGGCGAGACGTTCCTGCGAGGGATGAAGGGAGCGTCGGGCCGCATTCACGAACTTCAAGTGCCCCTGTTCCAGGGCGGTGTGGATCGGTCGGAGCTCCTCCAGATCCGCCGGCTGACGATCGTGGAAGAGAATAGTGAAATCCTCGATGACATCGCAGAGCTGGAGAGCCGCTGCGGCGGCCTCGGGATTCGCCACCAGGCTCAGCGACTGGATCGCGGCATTGAACGGTCCCCATGCGACTGCGGGTCTGCGCCGTTCCAGGAACGCCTCACGCAGCTCCATCTCGACAGCGCCGAAAGCCTGCAGGAACCTCTCATAGGCGGACGTCTGTGTCTCCTGAAGCCATTTTCGATTCTCGCTGCGCCGCCCAACGATCCCGCCTGCAACGACGCCCACGACGGTGGCGGCGACACCACCTGCGGTGGATATCAAGAGCGCCCATGGAACACCCATTTCAAACCCCCTGATGGTTGCCAGACGCCGTCTCGACCGATCTTGGAACGTAGGGTCGAAAAAGTCTTGGTCGAGTGGACTTCCGGCGGTCGGTGCATGAAGGCAGGGCCTCCTGGTAGCTCGGGGGTGCGACCCCGTTCCGAGCGGTTCCCAGAGGCCCTGTTCTCGTTGTTGTACGCACCCGAGCCTGTCTTCTTCAACTCGCTTGTCGGGTCGTGCGATCGTCTCGCGCACGTGTGCAACGCGGCCGCCCGTCCTGGTCGGGCTTCCGAGGTCCCGGCACACCCCCCCTGCTTGCCGAGCCGTCGGGCGGCGTGAGGGATGGGGGGCGGGGTGGTTATCCTGCCTCGTCCTGGTCCGGTCAGAGAGGTCCTCATCGTGAGCAGTGCCGTGTCGTCCTTTCCCTCGCGGGTTGAGCTCGTCGGGGAAGGGCTTGTTCTTCGTGACTGGGCCGAGGGGGACCTGGCGGCCATGCCGGGGCTTTTCGATCATCCCGACATCGCCTACTGGACGCCGATCGTCTCGCCCTTCGACGAGGCCGCCGCCCGTGCGCGGCTGGCGAAGGACCGGCAGTTGCGTGCGGAGGGTACGGCCCTCCTGCTCGCCATCACCGTCGACGGTGGTCCGCCCCTCGGTGAGGTGATGCTGCGGCGGGCACCCGAAGGCACGGAACTCGGTTACGCCGTCGGGCCGGCGCACCGCGGTCAGGGGCTGGCCGTGCGCGCGGTGCGGGTGATGGCCGCCTACGCCTTCGAGCGACTCGGCTCCCAGCAGGTGATCCTGGAACTCGAGGCCGAGAACGCCGCCAGCGTCGCCGTGGCCACCAAGGCCGGTTTCCGTCTCCTCGACGTCCCGCTGATCACCGGCGAGGAGAAGGGGCGCCCCTTCGCCCTGCAGACGTGGGGGCTTGACCGCCCCTGACCCCAAAGGCCTCGGTCACGTCGCCAGCGGCAGACAGTCCTTGAAGCTGTGCGGGTACAGCCACGGGCTGTGGTCCCCTGCCGCGAGCGCGTCCAGCGCCGACACGGCATCCGCCGCGGTCTTGCAGCGTGGGTGCCGTGCGGCGAAAGCGGCCACGCGCGCACGCTGGGTGGGCAGCCAGGCCGCGATCGTCCCCGGGTCGCCGTCGTACCACCAGGAGAACCCGAAATCCTCCCAGAGAAGATCGGTCGTCCAGTCGAAGACCAGGCGTACGAGTCCGGCGTCCGCCGCGGGGCCGGTGAGACCGGCGATGACCTCCAGCCATCGCCTCAGGTCGTCCGTCGCGTGCGCGATTCCCTCCAGGAGCGCGGTGACCTCCCCGGCGCATCCGCCGTCCGTCACCGCGATGGACAGCAGGGCCCGGAAGGCGCGCTCGACGGCGGCACGTTCCGGGGCCGGCCAGTTCAGGAACCCGGCTCCGTCCGCGCCCAGACGGCCCAGTTCGCCGGCCGGATCCACGTCATGGCCATGGGGTCCCCAGTAGCGCAGGGCGCGGGGCATGAGGCGGCGCCAGATCACCGCGTACTGGTCCTTGTCCCAGTGGCTGGTGACTTCGCGCATGAACGCGCCGAGGAGGTCGTCCGGTACGGCGGCGGGGTCCCCGCCGAGGAGGCGCAGATCCGACTCCGGGAAGCAGAACGTGCAGCCGTCCACCGGGCGGTCGAGCGGTGGAGGGGGCGCGAAGACCCGGTCCGCCTCGGCGAGCGCCTGCCGCCACCTCGCGTACGGGTCGGGATCGGGACAGGGAACGGGAAGACCGGACATCAGCGACCTGCCGTGGGACTCCGCTCAGGCGGGCCCGGCGAAGAGCGTGACTTTAGCAGGCGGCCCCCCGCCGAGGTGATGCGCAAGTCGGCCTTCTCCAGCAGCACTTGGCTGGTCGCCCGGTCGGAGGAGCCCTGGTCGATAATCACTGCCTAGCGGGTCTGCGCCGACGGCAGGGCGCCCCGACACAGCAACGGGGGCGACATTCATGCGCGTACGGGTCCGGTTTGCCGGAGCTTCGGTGGGGGCGGTGGGCACGGTGGGGCTGCTGCTCGCCTCGTGCTCGACCGGCGGCGGTGGCGAGGGGGCCGGTGCTTCCGTCCCGTCCTCCGCTCCGCGCGTCTCGCGGACCGCGGCCGGGGCGTCCGAGACAGAACTCGGTGACCGGGCGCGTGACGTGCTCGCCGCCGTGGCCAGTGGGACGTTTGTCGAGAGCGGGTCGGAGCGCGTGGCCGACGGTATCCACACCGAGCCCGGGCTGAAGGACGGGAAGACCTACCGGCTCAGTCTGGTGTGCCTCGGGACCGGCGGTTCGCGGCTGACGTTCACTCCGGAGAGCGGCACCTCGGGCGGCACGGTGCCGTGCGACCAGTCCGTCGTCCAGCGAAGGTTCAAGGGGCGCGCGCCGCTGCGGATCGACACCGAAGGGGCCGTTGGGGCGGCCGGCGTGATCGCCTGGCGGATCGACGCCCTCTGAGACGCTCACGTACGGCTCTCCGGGTCGCCTGTTCCCTGTCCCCCGGCCGGGGCGTTCTGCTGTGCTCCACTTCCGCGTGACCACCGGGTGAGTCCGAACTCGCACCACACGACCTTGCCCGGGTCCCGGTGCGCCACCCCCCACTTGTCGGCCAGCTCCGCCACCAGGAACAGTCCCCGCCCCGACTCCCCCGCCGGCGCGGTCACCCTCGGTTCGCCCCCGCCGCTGTCGTGCACCTCGACGCGCAGCACGTCGCCGCACGGGATCAGGCGCAGCCGCAGACCCCGGCCCGGCGGTACGCCGTGCAGCAGGGCATTCGTCGTCAGCTCACCGGCGCACAGCAGGATGTCGTCGTACGCGCCCGGCGGCACTCCCCAGTCCGACAGGGCGGCCCTCGTGAAGTCCCGTGCGGCGGGGACGGACTGGCGTTCGCGCCGGTAGAAGCGTTCACGAGGGCTGTGGGTGGTTTCGTCGTTCACGTGACGAGAGTCACGCTCTGTGGTCATGATGGAGCAGTGAGTGGGCCCGTACAGATTTCTTGTACGGGTTTCCCGCGGTGGACCTACCAGCCGTGAGGGGGAGTTGGACCGTATGACCTCCAGGAAGCGTTCGCGCAAGAACGCGTCAGCGATGAAGATGGTCGGCGCGCAGCTGGGCGTCCTGCGGCGGGCCGCCGGGTTCACCCAGCGCTCGCTCGCCGAGCGGGCCCTCGTGGACGAGGAGACCATCGCCTCCATCGAGCAGGGCAGACGCCCGCTGAAGGAGGACTTCGCCGCGTTGCTGGACCAAGTCCTCGACTCCAGGGGCGTGTTGTCGGCGGCCCTGGAGCACATGCCCGAGGTGGATCTGTTCCCCCGCTGGGCCGAGGAGTACATGGACCTGGAACGGGAGGCCATCGCCCTGTCCTGGTACGAGAACCAGGTGTTGCCCGGGCTGCTTCAGATCGAAGCGTATGCCCACGCGGTGTTTCAGAATGAGGTTCCGCCGCTCACCGAGGACGAGGCGGCGCAGCGTGTCACAGCTCGCATTGCACGCCAGGGGATTCTCCGACGCAGGGAGCCGCCGACGGCCAGCTTCATCGTCTCGGAGGTCATCCTGATGGATCGTCTCGGCGGTGACGAGATCTACTTCGAGCAACTTCGCCGCCTGGCTGAGCACGCGGATCTGCCTGGTGTGACCTTGCAGGTCATGCCGGTAGGAAGGGAGTTCAACGCAGGACTTTCCGGGCCGTTCATTCTCCTTGAGACACCCGAGCATCAGCGCGTCGCCTACATCAAGGGCCAGCGCAGAGGCTGGCTGAACGCCGAGCCGGATGAGGTGTCCGCCCTGGAGCGCAAATATGCGATGCTGCGGACCCAGGCGCTCAACGCCCAGGAGACCAAGAGCCTGTTGAACCGGTTGCTAGGAGAGCAATGAGCATCGATCTGCAGTGGTTCAAGTCCAGCTACAGCAGTGAACAGGGCGGCGCCTGCCTAGAGGTCGCCACCCTTCCCTCAACGGTCCACGTTCGCGACTCCAAGACCCCCGACGGCCCCGTCTTCCGTGTCGCGCCGGTCGCCTGGACGGCGTTCCTCACGCTTGCCCGTCGCTGACAGCGCGAGCGTCACGGCGACCGACGCGGCGGCCATCACCGTCATTCCCGTGGCCGCCGACGTCAGTTGGGCGACCGTGCCGGCAAGCGTCGCGCTCACTCCCTGAAGCGTGACCATGCCCGAGGAGTGCAGCCCGAGGGCGTGGCCGCTCAGTTCGTCCGGGGTGAGTTCCATGAGCCGTTCCTGCTGGATCAGGCTCGCGCCGAAGCCCACGGAGGCCACCGCCACGCAGGCCGCCGCCACGGCCGTCCCCGGGTGCAGGACGAAGAACAGGTACGGGGTGGCGAGGAGCAGCAGGAACGGGACGCCGAGCCGCGCGCGTACCCGCGGCGGCAGGAAGCGGCCGACCGTCACGTCCCCCACGAACATGCCGAACGCCCCGAAGGCGAACAGCAGGCCCGCGTGGGACGGGGCGTACGGGACGAAGAGGGATTCGCAGCCGACGACCAGGCCGTTGGGGATCCACAGGAGCAGATAGACGCGGCGCCGGGGGCCGGACGACCACAGCAGTGCGTTGGTGCGCCAGGTCTCCGCCACGGACGGCCGGCCCGCCGCCCTGGGCTCGCGGCGGCTCAGACCGAAGCGGGAGACCACCGCCGTGACCAGGTACAGCGCGGCGGCGACGACGAGGCCGAGCCGTGGTGACAGCGCGGCCACCAGGAGGCCGCCGGTCGCGAAGCCCAGGATCTGCGTGATGCCGTGCATCATGTTGAAGACCGACCGGCCCAGCAGATAACCGTCTCTGGTCAGCAGCTCGTTCAGCAGGCCCCAGGTGACGCCGCCGCCCAGCGAGGCGATCAGACCGAGGCCGAAGACCAGCACGAGGACGCCCCACACCGGGACCCCGGGGAGCGCGAGGAACGCCGTGCCGGCCGCGAAGGCGAGGGCGATGCCGGTCAGGGTGGCGCGGGGCCGCAGCCGGTCCGCCGCCGAGAGCAGGGTGGTCGCGCCCAGCACCTGGGCGAGGGACGGACCGAACATGCTCAGGGCGGAGAGCAGTGGCGAGTCGGTGGCCTCGTACACCAGCGTGCCGAGGGCCAGGCCGCTCATCGTCTGGGCCGCCGACCTGAGTGCGGAGGCCAGGAAGAGCGGGGTGAACTCCGGGGTGCGGAAGAGGTCGGAGTAGGTGCGCATGGGCGGAGTCTCCGGCGGGCCCCGTGACAGTCGTTATTGTTTCGCGCCTGGGCGAAACCAATGGGACGGGCAGAACCGACGGGGCGGGGCGGGGCGTATGGGCTGGTGGCAGGTCAACGCGGACACCCTCGCGGGAAGCCGGTTCGTACTGTCGCCGCTCGCGGAGACGTTCGGGGCCCTGAAGCTCCTCCAGGCGGGGACGGGCGCCCACCCCGGCGAGCGGGCCTGGCTGGACGCCCACCTGCCGGCGTACCGGCGGCGGCTGGCCGGGGACCCGGTCACCGCGCTGCTCATCCGCTCCGGGCTCGGCCGGGAGTGGATCGCCGACTTCCTGACGCCGACCCCTCGCGGGCGGGCCCCCGAAAGGTCCGGAGGGTCCGGTGACTTCGAGGATTTCGAGGACGAGGTCGCGCGGGTGCGGGAAACGTCCCCCGGGGCGGCCCGCGCCCATCTCAGGGTCTCGCTGCGCGGCCCGCTCCCCGCCGCCCTGGAGCGGGACGACCTCCCCCGGCGCGCCGCCGACCTGCTCACCTTCGTATGGACCGAGGCCGTACGCCCGTACTGGACCCGGCGTCGGCGCATCCTCGAAGCCGACGTGGTCTCCCGTACCGCGCAGCTCGGCCAGGGCGGCTGGGCCGCGGCGCTGGACACCCTGCGGCCCGGGACGCGCTGGCTCGGCGAGAACCGGCTCCAGGTCAACCTTCACGCGTATCCGCCGCGGGAGATCTCCGGCGCCGAACTGCTCTTCGTGCCCATCACGTCCCAGCGGCACGGCTGGGTGTCGTGGGAGGAGCCGCACCGGTACGCCGTCGTGTACCCGTGCTCGGGGGCGCTCGTGCGGACCGGGCCGAAGTCCGTGCCGGAGAGCCTGGGCGCGCTGCTCGGGCCGTCCCGGGCGGGTGTCCTCGTCCTGCTCGGCTCCCCGATGAGCACGAGCCAGCTGGTGGCGGTGACCGGCCAGGGGCTCGGCTCGGTGGGGCGCCATCTCCGGGTGCTGCTGGACGCCCGGCTGGTGGAGCGGCGGCGGGCCGGGCGGTCGGTGCTGTACTACCGGACGCCCGCCGGCGAGGTCCTCGTCCGGGCGCAGCGGGACGGCTGACCCCGGCGCGGGTGTGGGCCGGGCGGCGGCCGGGGTTCCGGGCCGGTCGCCGGGCGGACCGCCGGCCGGACACCCGGCGGACGCCGAGGGGGCGTCCGGCAGGGCTAGCATCCGGGGATGACTACTTCTGACACTTCCGGTTCCGTGTTCGACATAGAGATCGGTGCGCTGCAGGGCGGTTCCGCGGACCTCGGGCAGTACCGGGGCAAGGCCGTCCTGATCGTGAACGTGGCCTCCAAGTGCGGGCTCACCCCGCAGTACGCGGGTCTGGAGCGGCTCCACGAGCAGTACGCGGACCGGGGCTTCACCGTGCTCGGCGTGCCCTGCAACCAGTTCCTCGGGCAGGAGCCCGGGACCTCCGAGGAGATCGCCGAGTTCTGCTCAGCCACGTACGGCGTGACCTTCCCGATGACCGAGAAGGCCGAGGTGAACGGCGACGGCCGGCACCCGCTGTACACGCGCCTGGTGGACACCGCGGACGCCGAGGGCCACACCGGGGACATCCGCTGGAACTTCGAGAAGTTCCTGATCGGGCCCGACGGGGACGTGCTCGCGCGCTTCTCGCCGCAGACGGAGCCGGAGGCGCCGGAGCTGGTCGCGGCCGTGGAGAAGGCCCTGCCGTAACCCTCGGTCCGCCGAGGCCCCGGACCCCCGGGACCGACGGGGCCCGTTGTCCTTCCCGGCCGCCGTGTTCCCCTCCCGGCGCCCGCGCGTTGACCTTGCCCCTGGGGCAGGGGTGACCGTTCTGGTGCCGGGCGGAGGGCGCCCGGTGACGGAGGATGGGCTCGTGCCTCAGGAACTGCTCACCA
Organism: Streptomyces sp. NPDC005551; assembly: GCF_042871785.1. NCBI lineage: Bacteria > Bacillati > Actinomycetota > Actinomycetes > Kitasatosporales > Streptomycetaceae > Streptomyces > Streptomyces sp. NPDC005551. The sequence goes on from NZ_JBIAJE010000009.1 coordinate 232,648, forward strand.
TCGGTGCGTTCGCCGCCCGCGCGCGGCTCTCGCCGAAGGCGCTTCGGCTGTACGACCGGCTCGGACTGCTGGCCCCGGCGCACGTCGACGGGGCCAGCGGCTACCGCTACTACCGCGCCGACCAGGCCGAGCGTGCCCGGCTGGTCGCGCTGCTGCGCCGGCTCGACATGCCGCTCGCGCGCATCGCGGAGGTGGTCGAGGCGGAGGGCGCCCTGGGGGCGGAGCGGCTCGCCGCGTACTGGGCGGACGCCGAGGAGCGGTTCGCCTCGCAGCGGACGCTCGCCGAGTACCTCCGTGGACGGCTTTCGGGAAGGGGTTCCGAGATGTACGGGAAGTTCGTCGTGGAGACGGTCGAGGTACCCGAGCGGGTGGTGCTCACACAGACGCGGCACACTCTCGCCGACGAGTTGCCGGCCTGGATCGGGGCGTCCCTCGGGCGTCTGGAGGAGGGGGCCCGGCTGTGCGGCGGGGTGGTCGCGGCGCCGTTCGTCGTCTACCACTCCGAGGTCTCGCAGGAGAGTGACGGGCCCGTCGAGTCCTGTGTGCCCGTCGGGGACGGGGCGGCCGCGCGGGAGTGGGCGGAGCGGTACGGGCGGGCGTGGGAGACGCGGGTGCGGGTCGAGCCCGCGCGGCGGCTGGCGTACACCCGGATCACCAAGGCGCAGGTGGCCCATCCGCAGATCCTCGCGGCGTTCGAGGCGGTCGAGGCGTGGATGGGTGAGCAGGGGCTGGGCTACGCCGGTCCCTGCCGGGAGGTGTACTTCGCCGACTGGGAGTCGGCGGGGCCCGCGGATCCCGTCTGCGACGTGGCGTTTCCGGTGCGGTAGGTCTTCCCGGGGCGGGGTGGATCCCCCTGGGTGGGTGACCCGGGGGCTTTGAACCCCCGGGGGCGGTTTCCCCGGGGCGGTGTGTCCCAGGTGAGCCGGGGGGCAGGTTGAACCCGCGTGGGTGGGGGCTGGGGGTGTTTCGCCCCCTCCGCCCCTGCCCGTCCCGTCCCGGGGCTCCGCCCCGGACCCCGCTCCTCAAACGCCGGAGGGGCTGAATTTTTGCGAACCGCCGTAGGGGCTGAATTGTTCGGCTGAATGCCCTCGTCACCGGAGTTCGTCCGGGCACGGGGTGCCTCGGGGGAGTTGGTAGGGGGCTGCCAGGCGGTAGGTGCCGGGGGCGGGGGCGAGGAGTTCGGTCCACTTGTCGCCGGAGGCGTCCTCCTCGGCCTCCATGAGGCAGCCGTTGACGTTGTCGAAGGACTTGGGCGTACCGTCCTCGCGGTGCTTGGACTCCTCCGTCTCCTGGGGGGCCTTGACGCTCTTGCCCTCCGCGTCGACGAGTCCCAGCCAAGGCGAGTACGGGATCCGGATGAGTACCCGCCCCGCCTTCTTGACCTCGATCGTCAGCTCACCCTGTTCGGCCCGGTCCACGACGGCCGGCGGGTCGGCGAGCGGCGTCGGGTCGGTCACCTCGAACAGCTGCCAGTTCGCGTCGCCCCAGATCTGCTTCAGGTAGGGCATGCCCCGCTGGACGAGCTGGCGCTCCCGCTCCCCGCCGTCGCCGTCCGGCTCGTCCTTGGGCAGCACCACGTAGTGCACGGCCCAGCGCTGGAGCCACTCGTGGTAGTTCGCCGAGTTGAGGGTGTCGTCGTAGAAGAGCGGGTTGCGCTCCATGTCCGCCTGCCGGTTCCAGCCGCGGGCGAGGTTCACGTACGGGGCGAGCGCCGAGGCCTCGCGGTGCGAGCGCGCCGGGACCACCTCGACGCGGCCCCGCTCGGCGCCGACCACCTGGAGCTCGTTCACCAGGGGCGCCAGCTCGCGGGCCCAGGACGCCGTCGGGGTGGTGTGCACGACGTCGTCGACCGACTTGAACCCTATCCAGCCGACGAACACCGCGACGGAGAGGACGGTCGCGTACCACTTGCGGCTGCGGGGCGCCGCGAAAGGCAGCGCCGCCATCAGTACGACGCCGGTGAAGAGCATCGCCAGCCGGGTGATGTTGGAACCGATCTGGGAACTGATCAGCCACACCAGAAGCACGGAGAGCCCGTACACCGCCGACGTGATCCGGACCGTCTTCCACTCCCCGGGCACCAGCAGGAAGACCGCGACGGCGGACAGGAACGGCAGCACGACCGAGCCGAAGCCCATCGGCTGGGTCCCCGAGAACGGGAACAGCCAGGCGGAGAGCGCGACGACGAGGGCCGGGGCGAGGCCCAGCGCCCACGCGCCCGGGCGCCGCTTCTGGAGGAAGAGGGCGACGGCGACCAGCCCGACGAAGAGCCCGGCTACGGGCGAGGCGGCGGTCGCGAGGGCGGCGAGCGGGGCGGCGCAGAGAGCCTTCGCCCAGCGCTTGTAGCGCCAGCGGTGGGGCCAGCAGAAGACCACCGCGGTGGCTCCAAGACCGAACACCATGCCGAGGCCGTAGGTCACCCGGCCCGACGCCGCGTTGCACAGCAGCCCGAACACGCCCGCCAGTGCGGGCCACAGCGGATTCCGTACGACCCGGCTGCGGATGAGGATCATCGTCAGCAGTCCGGCCGAGACCGTCCCCGCGATCATCATCGTCGTCCGCACGCCGAGCACGGACATCAGATACGGCGACACCACGCTGTACGACACCGGGTGCATCCCGCCGTACCACGCCAGGTTGTACGCCGAGTCGGGGTGCCGCCCCACGAACTCCGCCCACGCGTCCTGAGCCGCCAGGTCCCCGCCACTGTTCGCGAACGTGAAGAACCAGACGAGGTGGAGCACTCCGGAGAGCAGGGTGATGAGCAGGACCGGATGACGCAGCAGCGGGTCGAGACGACCGCCGGTGCCGGCGGCGGGCGCGGGTTCAGCCGTGGCCTGCGGGGTGACAGGCGCGGGCTCGGTCGTGGTCCCCGGGGTGACGGGAGCCGTGTCCGGGGCCGATTCCGCCTTGCCCGCGGCCTGGGCCGGAGCGTCGGCGGGCAGCCGTATTCGCGGGCCGGAGTCCGGATCCGGCATGGCGTCGTCGGCGTGTGTCGGCTCCGCTGTGGCCACCTGTCGGTACTCCCCGTGTGTCCCGTTTCGCGTTCTCGCCGGGCCCCACGGCCCACGACCCGCCCCGGTTCGCGACGCTAGCACGCACCCCGCCGGGGAGCGCCCGGGCGGGGCGCCGGCGAGGGGGTGCACGGCGCTCTTCGCGGCATCCGGTGACCTCGGCCCGGCGTACGCCCGCCCGCTTCAGGGCACGTACGCCGGGCGGGCCCGGACGGGTGAACGCCCGGGCCCGCTCCCCCGCGCCGGCCGACCGGGTCAGCTCGCGGGTCGATCCACGTACGTCAGCCCCCGTGCGGCAGCCGCACGGACATCGGCGCCCGTGCCTCGGCGCCGGCGCTTCGGCTCACGCGCGCTCAGCTCACGCGCGCTCAGCTCACGCGCGTCAGCTTCGCGCCGAGGCCCGGCTCACCGAGGTCCGACCGGAGCGCCACCGGGATGTCCACGGCGTGGTCGGAACCGTCGCCCACCGTCAGCTCGCCGACGACCGTGCCGGCCTTGGCGGAGTGCGGGACGGTCTTGTCGCCGGGGCCGATCGACAGCTTCGTCCGCAGACCCGGCCAGCCGACCGCCTTCAGGTTCTCGGTGGCGACCACGGGGGTCTTGCCGCCGAGCCGGTCGTCCACGTACCCGACGACGTCACCCTTCTTCACCACCGTGGCGGTGGTCAGGCCCTGCTGGACCTTGTCGATCAGCTTCTGGCTGTTGGTGAGGGCGAGCTGGAGGCTGTCCCAGACCCGGCCCGTGCCGGCGTTCTGGCCCAGGACCGCGCCGTAGACCGTCTGCGTCTTGCCGGCGACCGTCTTGGTGGCCGCCCACACCAGGTTGCCGCCCGCGGGGGTCGACGAACCGGTCTTGAGGCCGATCACGCCGACCTGCTTCACCAGCAGGTCGTTGTTGTTGTAGATCGGCTTGTCCAGGCCGGGGACGTCGGCCCTGGCCATGCCCACGATGGACCGGAAGACGTCCTTCTGCATGACCGCCTTGGCCAGCTTGAGCTGGTCGGTGGCAGTGCTCACGGTCGTCTTCTCGAGACCGCTCGGGTCCGTGTACGTCGTCTTCGACATGCCGAGCTTCTTCGCGGCGGCGTTCATCTTGCCGACGAAGGTCTCGCCGTCGGAGTCCCAGCGGGCCAGCAGCCGTGCCGCGTTGTTCCCGGACGGGATCATCAGCATCTGGAGCATCTGCCGCTCGGTGAACTTCTGACCCTTGGAGAGCGCGGCCGTCGACTCGTCCTCGTTCTTCGACTCGTCCTCGGCCCGCTGGTCGACGGTGATCTTCTCGCCGCCCTCGTTCCCCTTGAGGGGGTGCTCCTCGAGGATGACGTACGCCGTCATGATCTTGGCGACGCTCGCGATGGGGGCGGGCTTCTGCTTGCCGTCGGTGCCGAGGCTGCCGACGCCCTCGACCTCGATGGCCGACTGGCCCTGGCCCGGCCACGGCAGGTCGAGGTCGCCGCCGTCGAAGGTGTACGTCTCGCCGGCGGTGAGCGCGAGGCCCGGCTCCGGGAGCGGTCGCACGGCCTGTGCCACCGCAAAGACGACGGCGAGCAGCAGGACCAGCGGGGTCCAGATCTTGAAGCGCCGCACGAGCGTGCGGACCGGGGTCTCCGGGGGCGGCGGGGTGTTCGTCAGCTCGGCGAGCAGGTCCAGCGGGGGCTTCGGGGGCAGCGGCTGCTGGGTGGTCCGCTCGGGGCCGACCTGCGGGACGGCGGCGGTGGCCTCGGCCGGCGGGACCGGGGGTTTCGCCGTCGCCGGCGTGGTCGCGCGTGGTTTCGCCGGGGGCTCGTCCAGCGGCTTCAGCGCGACGAACTTGCTGGTCCGCTCCGCCGGGGACTCGTCGCCGTCCCCGGCACGGTTCGGCTCCGGCTTGGCGCGGGGGGTGTCGTTCCCCGGCTCGGCGCCGGGGGTGCCGGCGGGCTTGGCGCCGGGTGCGGCGGTCGGCTTCGCGCCGGGGGCGGCCTCCGGCTCGGCGCCGGGCTTGGTCGCCGGACCGGCGCCGGGTGCGACGGGCGGCTTGGCGCCGGGAGCGGCAGTCCGCCTGACGTGGGTCTTGTCGGCCGGGGTCTTGCCGGCGTCACCCAGCTTGAGCATGGTCGTGGGCTGGTCCACCGGCGGGGCGGCGGGCGGTACGGCCTTGAAGACGGCGGTGGGCTGGTCCACGGGACGCCCGGCGTCCTCGGGCTCGGCGGCCCCCTTGGCGTCCGCGGGCGCCTTCGCGTCCACGGAGGCCTCGGCGTCCGCGGACGGGTCGGCGTCCTGCGGGGCCTTCGCGCCCACGGGGGGCTTGGCCGCCGGGGCGGGCCCGGCGTCCTCGGGGGTCGCGTCCGCCGACGGCTTCGCGTCCTCGGGAGCCTTGGCGTCCACGGCGGCCTTGACGGCCTGAGCGGGCTCGGCGTCCTCGGGGGCGGCAGCCCTGGCCTCTGCCGACGGCTCGGCGTCCTCGGGGGTCGCGCCCTTGGCGGCCGTACCCGGGATGCCCTTGCCGGGGGCATCCGCGGCCGGGGTGCTCACGTCGGAGCCGCGTTCGCGGGAAGCGCCCTCACCGGGGGCGGGCACGGCGGTCTCGCCGGAGGCAGCCGAACCCACGGCGCCCTTGCGCGACGCGCCCGTACCGGAGCTGTCCTTGCCGGGGACGGCCGTACCCGGGGTGCTCGCGTCGGAGCCGCCCTCAACGGTGGTGCCCTCGCCGGGGACGGACTCGCCCGGGGCACCCTTGACGGGGGTGCCGGTGGTGTCCTCGCCCGAGGCGCCCGTACCCGGGGTGTCCTCGACGGAGCTGTCCTCGCCGGGGGATGAGGCGGCGTCCGGGTCCGGTGCCGCGTCCTCGGGGTCGTCCGCGGTCGCCACCCACGCGGCGACCGCGGCCCGCAGCCGCGCGTCGCCCGGGGCGCCCTTCCCGGCGCTCTCCGACGGAGCCGCGCCGGCCTCCGGCTTCCCGGCAGCCTCGGGGGAGCCCTCGGCCTCCTTCAGCGCCCGGGTCGAGAAGACCGCCGTCGCCTGGTCGACCCGTACCGTGGCGGCCCGTTCCCGGGCCACCGCCATCCGGGGGTCGGCCGGGGTCGACGCCGACCCCCGCGTCGGCCCCGGAACCGCGGCCGGGGTCCCCGACGTCGCTTCTGCCGACGACGCCGACGACTCGTGCTGCTTCGACCTGTCGGGGGACTCGCCCGCCACCGATGCCTCCTCCATGCGCCGCCCAGCGGCGCCCAACCGAACCGTGAACCCTCGAAACCGCCGCCCGGACACCGCTGTCCGAACCATGTACCAGTGTCCTGTGTGCGGGCCTGCCCTCCGCGGTAGACGAGAACGACATACCTACCGGTTCCACTACGAACTGGTCACGTGCCCTCGACAGACCAATGTGAGAGGGGTCACCCTGTCATTCATCCACGCGGGGAGGCATGGATGGGCAGGAGCCGCAGAACAATTCCGGAGGAGCTTCTGTTGCTGGCGCTGGACCCGACCACGGGTACCACCGCACAGCCGCAGTCGCTCGACCTCGGTCTGGCCGGAGCACAGCTAGTGGAGCTGGCGCTGGCCGGACGGATAGCCCCAGACGGGGATCGTATCGCCGTGGTGGTACCACGGCCGACAGGAGATCCGACACTGGACTGTGCGTTGGAACTGCTTCGCCGACGCGGAGCACCCGTACGCGCGGTCAACTGGATTGGCGGACCCCGCCTGGGGCTGCGCCAGACCTACCTCTCGCATCTGGAGAGGTGCGGCATGGTCCATGCCGTGGCCGGCCAGATGTGCGGGGTGCTTCCGACGACTCGCTACCAGGCGACGGACACGGAGATCAGCCGGGAGATCAGGGCCCGGCTGGACAGTGCGATCCGCACCGGCGTACCGCCGGACCCGCGGACCGCGGCGCTCGCCGCGCTGGCCCACGCGGTCGGTCTCGGCAAGCACCTCTACCCGGGGAATGAGGGACGTTCGTCCCGCTCCAGGCTCCGGGACCTGATCAGGCACGACCCCATGGGCGGCCTCGTGGCGCACGCGGTCATGGACGTCCAGAACGGCGTGGCCGCTCAGCCGCGCCGCAGCCCGGCACCGGCAGGCCGTCCGGCCACCGCCGGCGTCAGGTCCGCACCGGAGGCCGCAGGCGGCGTCCCGATGCAACCGCGCCACGGTTCCATGGCGCGCGCCGTGGTCCACTGATCGACGGCACCCCGGCACCGGCACGACCCGCACCACCACCGCACCACCACCGCATCACCAGCACGTCAGCGCCGCACCGCAGTCCCCACGACCCGGTCCGGGAGCCGCTGGTCCGCGCGGGGCGGTGGGACCGTACGACGTCCGTCCGGACGGCGGCACGGCCCCGCCGTCCCGCGCGGCCGCGTGTACGGCCGAGTCCCGAACTGTCGTGTACGCAGCGCATATCCGCCGTTTCCCAGCGGTATCAAGCACCTTGGTGGCAGTCTGCTCAGCAGCAGATACGCAAAGTAGAGGCACGCAGCCGGAGGTGCACGTCCCGTGGCGTCCAATGTCAATCCCACCGTCCGGCGCCGCCGACTGGGCCAGGAGCTGCGACGGCTCCGTGAACTCAAGGGCATGACCGCGGAAGAGGTCGCCGAGCGGCTGCTGGTCTCGCAGTCGAAGATCAGCCGGCTGGAGAACGGGCGGCGCAGTATCAGCCAGCGCGACGTCCGCGACCTGTGCGGGGTCTACGAGGTCGAGGACCACCGGATCGTCGACTCGCTGATGCAGATGGCCAAGGACTCGCGCCAGCAGGGCTGGTGGCACTCGTTCGGCGACATCCCGTACAGCGTCTACATCGGCCTGGAGACCGACGCCGCCTCGCTGCGGGTCTACGATCCGCAGGTCGTCCCCGGCCTGCTCCAGACCCGGCCGTACGCGGAGGCCCTGATCGCCGGCGCCCTGCCGGAGACGGCCCCGGGCGACATCGACAAGCGCGTGCAGGTGCGCCTGCGCCGGCAGGAACGAATCTCCGCCCCGGAGAACCCGCTGCGCCTGTGGACGGTGCTCGACGAGGCGGCGCTGCGCCGCACCGTCGGCAACCGCTCCCTGATGCGGGACCAGTTGGAGCACCTGGTCGGGCAGTCCCAGCTGCCGCACGTCACCGTGCAGGTGATCCCCTTCGACATGGGCGCGCATCCCGGTCTCAACGGGCAGTACGCGATCCTGGAGTTCCCGGACGCGGCGGACGCGAGCGTCGTCTACATCGAGGGCGTCACGAGCGACCTGTACCTGGAGAAGGCGAACGACGTCCAGAAGTACAGCGTGATGTACGAGCATCTGCGGGCGCAGGCACTGAACGTGGAGCAGTCCCGTCAGTTCATCGCGGACATCGCGAAGGAGTACGCGCGCTGAGCCGCGCGCCGGGGTCCCGGCGGGATGCGCAGGCACCCTGAGACCGGCTTCCCGAGGCGAAGGCGCGGACAGTACACCTTCGTTGGACCGGGATGGAAGACCCTCCTGGAATATGCCATCCAGTCGAGTGAATAGTCGCTTCGCCCACCGGTGCGGGCGAGTAGCGTCGATCACGCCATCGAGCAACAACGGTGGCGCAATCCGTACCGCGGGCTCCGGAAGGAACCCGCGGCGCGGTGACAGCAACTCAACGACTGGCTACCGGAGCAAAAATGGCAATCCAGCAAGGCGCCACGGACACCTGGACGAAGTCCTCGTACTCCACCGGCAACGGCGCGTGCGTCGAGGTCAGGTCCCCGCTTCTCGCGGCGATGGCCGTCCGGGACTCCAAGGTCCCCGAGGGTCCCACGCTGGCGTTCCCCGCACGCTCGTGGAACACCTTCGTGGCCGAGGTCGGCCGGGGAGCCCTCGACCTCGCCTGACCTGATGCAACGTTCCACCGATTCACCCACAACCGCACCGACCAACCGCATACGCACCACAGACAGAGCCCTCTCGTCCGGCCCGCCGTCCTGGCCGAGGGGGCTCGGCCCTTGCCTCCATCCCTCCTCCCCCGGCCGCCCGGTCACCTGAGGCGGTCCACGTAGGTGTCCGTGCCGGGCACCGTCGGGACGAAGGGGGCGACCAGTTCCACGCGGCCGAGACCCGAGGCCGCCACCGCCTCGTCCAAGCCCGTGAACCACGCCTGCCAGCACTCCCGCGGGTCCGTCTCCAGGAACCACAGCAGGGTCAGCCGGGTGCCGACGCCCTCGACCTGCTTGACGTAGGTCATCCGGTCACCGGGCAGGGGGGTCGGCGAGAAGACGGTGACCAGGGCGGACGGGGAGCCGGTCAGCCGGCCGGGGAGATGACGGGAGCGCAGCCACTCCAGCAACCCGGCGCGCCGCTCGGTGGAGTCGGCGTCGACGACCTCCAGGACCAGGCCCGCGTACGGGTGGTCGAGGGCGTGGAAGTCGCGGGGGCCGGCCGCGCCGTCGCGGTAGACGGTGGTCTCGTGGTGCTGGAACGCGGTGAAGACGTGTGTGCGCTCCCGGTGGACGCGGTGGTCGCGGTTCAGGCGCCTGTTGATGCCGACGGTCCACCGCATGTGGTCGTCGTAGCGGCCCTCGGTGACCCAGTACGTGGAGAGGTAGCAGCCCGCGGTGACGGGCCGGGCGACGGCCGACTCCTGGGGGTAGCGCAGGAGTTGGAGATCACGGGTGGCCACCCAGCGGCGGCCGGCGAACATCCACGGCATCGCCATCGCGCCCGCGTAGTAGTGGTCGTCCTCGTACCAGCGGTTGTACGCGTGCTCGTGGCCCGGGTGCGGCTCGACCATGGTGATCAGGGCATGGCCCGGGTGCACTCCGTACGGGCCGAGGGCGGCCAGTTCGGCGTACACCTCGCTGCGGGTGTCCTCGCTCATGTCGCTCCCCCTTCCGGTGCGGGCTCCGCGCGGGACTTCCCTCCTGCGGCGGCAGCCCATACTCTGACGCCCCGTCAGACAATGCGCCAGAGCCGGGGGTTTCCGATGTCGCTGCTCGCGGGGAAGACCGTCGTCGTGTCGGGGGTCGGTCCCGGGCTCGGTCACCGGGTCGCGGCGGCCGTCGTGCGCGACGGCGGCAACGCGGTGCTCGGCGCGCGTACGGAGGCGAACCTCGCGAAGTCGGCCGCCGAAGTCGACCCGGGCGGCGCCCACTCGGCGTACCGGGCGACGGACATCACCGACGAGCGGCGGTGCGAGGCGCTGGCGGCGCTCGCCCGGGAGCGGTTCGGCGGGATCGACGCCGTCGTCCATGTCGCGGCCCTGGACAGCTGCTTCGGCGGTCTGGAGGACGCCGACTTCGCCACCTGGCAGTCGGTCATCGATGTGAACCTGCTCGGCACGCTGCGGATGACCCGCGCCTGCCTGCCCGCCCTCAAGGAGGGCGGCGGCTCGGTCGTCGTCATCGGCACCCAGTCGTCGGTGGCCGCCCCCTCGCAGGTGCGGCAGGCGGCGTACGCGGCGTCGAAGGGCGCGCTGACCAGCGCGATGTACTCACTGGCCCGGGAACTGGGCCCGTACCGGATCCGGGTCAACACCGTGCTGCCGGGCTGGATGTGGGGTCCGCCCGTCGAGGCGTACGTCCGGTTCACGGCGCACACCGAGGGCGTGCCGGAGGCGGTCGTGCGCGAGCGGCTCACCGAACGGATGGCGCTCCCCGAGCTGGCCACGGACGGGGATGTGGCGGACGCCGTGGTGTTCCTGGCGTCCGACCGGGCGCGGGCGATCACCGGGCAGTCCCTGCTGGTGAACGCCGGCGAACTCATGCGCTAGTCGCGGCGGGCGCCTCCTTTCCGGGCCGCACGGGACCCGCATCCCGTACGCCTGTCTCGTTGTCGCTGGTCCGTCTGGCGAAGTGCCCGCTCATCGTGTGGTTCACGCCACGAGCACGACAACATCCCAGCAGGTCAAGAGAAAGTAAAATCGTTCTGCTTTCTGATCTGTGTTCATATCCGTGATCGTGCGGGTCTTGACCGGCCGGTCGAACCGGCGGTTCAATCCCGGAAGTCCCCGCACCCGCACGGGGGCTCCGCCCTCCCCCGGGCTCTCGGCTCCGCCCGAGCAGGGGGACCCCAGGCGTACTGGCGAAGTGCCTTCCGGTACCTGCATTCACAAGGCGGACCCCTGGAGGGGGCACATGAACGGTCTCGACTGGGCCGTCCTGGTCGCGTACTTCGGCGTGATGACCGCGATCGGCATCTGGTCCCACAAGCGCGTGGACGACGTAAGCGACTTCTTCACCGCGGGCGGCAAGATGCCGTGGTGGCTGTCCGGCATCTCGCACCACATGTCGGGCTACAGCGCGGTGATGTTCACCGGCTACGCCGGCATCGCGTACACCTACGGCATCACCTCGTACGTCACCTGGTCGCTGCCCATCGCCATCGGCATCGCGATCGGCGCCAAGGCCTTCGCGCCCCGGCTCAACCGGCTGCGCTCGCGACTGCACGTCGCCTCGCCGCTGGAATACCTGAAGGACCGCTACAACCTGCCGACCCAGCAGGCGCTCGCCTGGTCCGGCATCCTGCTGAAGATCGTGGACGTCGGCGCCAAGTGGGCCGCCATCGCCACCCTGCTCAGCGTCTTCACCGGGGTCTCGCTCACCCAGGGCATCCTCATCACCGGCGGCATCACGGCCGTGTACTGCACGATCGGCGGGCTCTGGGCCGACGCGCTGACCGAACTCGGCCAGTTCGTCATCCAGTTGCTGGCCGGCGTCGCGATGCTGGTCATCGCCCTGAACAAGATCTCCGAGCAGGGCGGTCTGTCCAAGGCGCTCGACTCGCCGAAGCTGGACGGTCACGCGGACGGGTTCGCGGGCCCGTACATGACCGTCTTCTTCATCGCGTACCTCTTCATCAAGCTGTTCGAGTACAACGGCGGCATGTGGAACCAGGCGCAGCGCTACATGGCGACGGGCAGCGCCAAGGAGGCCACGCGGTCCGCGTTCCTGTCCGCCACGCTGTGGTTCGTGTGGCCGGTCATCCTCTTCATCCCGATGTGGCTGTCCCCGCTCCTGGTGACGGCGAAGAAGCCCGACGGCTCCGACGCGTACGGGCTGATGACCGAACAGCTGCTGCCGCACGGCCTGCTCGGCCTGGTGGTCGTCGGGTTCTTCTCCCACACGATGGCCATGTGCTCCTCGGACGCGAACGCCATCGCCGCCGTGTTCACCCGCGACATCATGCCGGTGCTCTCGAAGGCGGCGCGGGCCTGGGACACCCGGGCCGGGCTGATCGCCGGACGCGTCACCACCGTCGCCTTCCTCGGCCTCTCCATGGCGGTGGCCACGCAGGTCAACTCCCCCACCTTCAAGGACATCATCACCGTCGTCATCAAGTGGGTGGCGGGGCTCATGGGACCGATCGCGATCCCGTTCATCCTCGGCCTGCTCCGGCCGTTCCGTAAGTCCGGTCCGACGGCGGCGCTCACCAGCTGGGCCTGCGGTCTGGTGGCGTTCTTCCTGATGAACTACCACCTGGACTTCGCGCAGCGCACGGACGTGAAGCTGGAGTACCAGGTCTCCGTACCGATGGCGATCTCCCTCGTCCTGTACATCCTCATCGGCTTCCTCAAGCCCGAGGACACCCCGGAGCGCGACGCGATCATCGAGATCATCAACACGGACGACGACGGCTCCGGACCGACGGCGGCCACGCTCCCCGGCCCGGCCCGGGCGGCGGACGGGGTGGTGGGCACGCCCGTCAAGGACTGACCGGCGCCCGGCCGGCCGCCGCACCCGGCCGGTCAGGCGCGCGGGTACCGGGCGAGCCAGCCCGGCGAGGATCCGGCGGGCCCGTGCAGTGCGGGCCCCTGGGTCATCTCCATCGCGAAGTCGTCCGCGAGGACGAGCATCGTGGGACGGCCCTCCAGCTCGGCCAGCCAGGCCGGCGGGAGGGCCGTCTCGCCGTGCAGGGCGCCGAGCAGTCCCCCGGTGAGGGCGCCCGCCGCACCCGAGGGCCCGCCGTGGTTCACCGCGAGGGACAGGCCGTGCCGTACGTCCTCGCCGACCAGCGCGCAGTACACGGCCGCCGCCAGCAGCCCCTCCGCCGTGCCCTCCCCGGCCAGCTCCTCGACCCGGGCAGGCGTCGGCATCCCCTGCCGCACGGCGCCCAGGGCGTGCTGGAGCGCGTCCGTGACGGGCTGCTGCCCCGGGCGCGCGGCCAGCAGCCCCAACGCCCGCCGCACGGCACCGTCGAGGCTTTCCCCGCGCGCCAGCGCGTGCACGACCACCGCGTACGCCCCCGCCGACAGGTAGGCCAGCGGGTGCCCGTGCGTCTGCACCGCGCACTCCACGGCGAGCTGCATCACCAACTGCGGCTCCCAGCCGACCAGAAGCCCGAAGGGCGCCGACCGGGCGGCGGCCTCGGCGCCCAGCTCACCCGGGTTCTTGGGTGCGTCGAGCGTGCCCATGGTCTCGTCGCCGAGGCCGAGCAGGCAGGCGCGGGCCGGCGCGCGCCGGGCGTACAGCCACTCCTCGCGGGCCAGCCAGCCGTCGTCCTTGCGGCGCTCGTCGGGCCCCCAGTCGCTCTGGGTCGCGGCCCAGCGGCGGTAGGCCCGGTGGAGGTCGGTGGGCGGGTGCCAGGCGCCGGTGTCCCGGCGCACCTGCGCGCGGATCAGCCCGTCGAAGGTGAAGAGCGTCAGCTGGGTGAGGTGGGAGACGGTGCCGCGTCCGCCGGACCCGGTGGTGAGGTCGGTGAGACCGGCCGCGCCGTGCGCCTCCCGGATCTCCGCCAGGGTGAGCCCGTCGAGCGGGGCGCCCAGTGCGTCGCCCGCGGCGGCGCCCAGCAGCGTCCCGCGGACCCGGCTGCGGAAGTCCTGCTGCTCTCTGCGGCCCCAGACGGCACCGGATGTCGCACCCACCACGCCCTCCTCCGGTCCGCGTCGCTCAGCACTGTAATCGAACGGGAACGGTCGGTTCAGGGCCACGATCGGTCGCCTGCGCCACAACCGTTTCCGCCCCCGGCGGGTCCAGCTGAACGACCGACGTACCCGGCCCCAACTTTCGGAGACCTCCATGCCTCATCCCAGGAGCCGTCGCGGCGCCGCCCGGTGCGCGGCGCTGGCCGCCCTGCTGGCCGCCCCCCTCGTCCTGACCGCGGGACCGGCCGCCGCGGCCGCCCCGACGACCCCCGTCGTGGACTTCGACGGCGACGGCTTCGCCGACCTCGCGGTCAGCGCCCCCCATGCCACCGTGTCCGGCGTCCACCAGGCCGGTTCGGTCTCCGTGGTGTACGGCTCCGCCGCGGGCGCCGACAGCGCGCACCCTCAGCTGATCACGCAGGCCACCGACGGCGTGCCGGGCGATCTCATGGAGTACGGCACCTTCGGCATCAGCACCGCCGCCCGCGACTTCGACGGGGACGGCTACACCGACCTGGCCGTCGGCAGCTACTACGCCCCCATGGTCCTGTGGGGCTCCGCCCACGGCCTGAGCGGCGGCGCACCGCTCGCCGACGCCGCCCACCGTGTGGCGGCGGGCGACATCGACGGCGACGGCCACGCCGACCTCGTCGCGAACGGCAACGGCAATCTGGAGGTCCGTTTCGGCCCGTTCACCCGGGCGGGCGTCCCCGCCCGGACCGACACGCTCGTCATCGCGGACGAGTCCGGCCCGCAGCGGATGGCCGTGGGCGACATGGACGGCGACGGCAAGGACGACGTCGTCACCACCCACGGGTTCGAGGAGATGCAGTACCGGTCCCGCTTCTACAAGGGCACGTCGACCGGCCTCGGCACGACCTACAGGAGCACCGGCTACTACACGGTGGGCGGTGTCGTCGCCGACGTGGACCAGGACGGCTACGGCGACCTCGTGGCCCGCCAGGTCGGCCAGGTGTCCGAGATGAGCGAGTTCGAGGCGGGCGCGGTCCGCGTCGTCTACGGCTCGGCGAACGGTCCCTCCACCCGTACCGCGAAGATCACCCAGAACACGGCGGGCGTGCCCGGCAAGGACGAGGCGGGCGACAACCGCCGTGACTTCGGCGACCAGTTCGGCTACGCGCTGGCCGCGGGCGATGTGACCGGCGACGGCTACCCGGACATCGCGGCCGGCGTCCCCGGCGAGGACGTGGGCTCCGTCCGCGAGGCGGGCGCGGTGGTCCTGCTGAAGGGCGGCCCGCGGGGCCTGACCGGGTCCGGCGCCCAAGCCTTCCACCAGTCGACGGCCGGTGTCCCCGGCGCGTCCGAGACGAGCGACGGCTTCGGCCGTACGGTCCTGCTGGCGGACGTCAACGCCAACGACCGGGCCGACCTCGTCGCCGCCGCCCCCTTCGAGGACGGCACCTACCAGGACTCCGGCGCGGCCTGGGTGCTGCGCGGCTCGAAGACGGGGCTGACGACGACCCGCATCGCGTCCTTCGGCCCGGGTGCGCTCGGCGCCCCCGAGAAGGAGGCGTTCTTCGGGACCGAACTCGCCCACTGAGCCGTCTCACTCCCCGCCCTCGGCCCGCCGTTCGTGGACGGCGGCCCGCTGCTCCAGTGCCCACGCGTAGCCCGGCCTGAGTTCCAGGGCGCGGTTCAGGTCCGCGAGTGCGTCGGCGTGGCGGCCGAGGGCGTTCAGGCAGGCGCCGCGGCTCGCGTACGCCGACGCGTACGCGCCGTCCAGCGCGAGGGCCCTGTCGTAGTCGGCCAGAGCGTCCTCGTACCGGCCGGCGACGCGCAGGGCGTCGCCGCGCTCGCAGGCGCCCCACGCCCAGTCCGGCTGGGCCCGCACCGCCCGGTCGAGGTCGGCGAGCTGCCGGGCGTGCTCGCCGCGGGCGCGCCACACGCGGGCCCGGCGGGCCAGCGCCCACCCGTACTCCGGGTTGAGTTCCAGCGCCTGGTCGAGATCCGCGAGGGCCGCGTCGAGCTCGCCGCGGCTGAGCCGCGTGGCCCCCCTGGACGCCCAGGCGAAGGCCCGCGCAGGTTCGAGGGCGATCCCCCGGTCCAGGTCCCGGATCGCGGCGTCGTAGTCGCGCAGGATCCGCCGGTACTCCCCGCGCACGGAGAAGGCCCGGCCGTCGTCGGGGGCCAGCGTCACGGCGCGGTCCAGGTCGGCGAGGGCGCCCTCGTAGTCGGCCAGTTCGCCCCGGCTCATCGCCCTGCCCCGGTGGGCGCGGGCCAGTTCCGGATCGAGGGCGAGTGCCCGGTCGTACTCCGCCAGCGCCCTGGCGTGGGCGCCCGCACGCCGCAGGGCGGCGCCGCGGGCGGTCCGGGCGAGGGCCTGCCGGGGCGGGTCGAGCACGGCCCGGTTCAGCAGCAGGCCCAGCGCGGCGACGACGCCGGTGTCCGCAGCCCCCGCGCCGGCGTTCCCCGCTCCCGCGGCGGGCACATCGGTACGGGCATGCGCACCGCTTCCGGCGTCCGCCCTGCTCCCGGCGGGCGCATCGGTACCGGCGGGCGCACTGGTACCGGCGGGCACACCGGTGCCGGCGGGCACACGAGTACCGGCGGGCGCATCGCTTCCGGCGTCCGCCCCGCTCCCGGCGGACGCATCGGTACCGGCGAGTGCCTCGGACAGCTCGTGTCCCCAGCGCGCCACGTCCGCGGCGTCCGCGTCCTCGCCCGCGTCGACGAGGACCCGCGCCCACCGCCCGGCCACGGCCTCGCCCAGGTCGCACGCGAGGACCGCGTCCGCCAGCACCTCGGGCAGCGCGACCCGCGGGCGGGCGCACAGCAGGTGGTAGGACTCCGCGAGTCGCAGCTCCCGCCACCGCGCGTCGGCCCACGGCCGTCCGGCGTCCGGGCCCGTCTCCGTCTCGCCGCGCCACTGGGCGAACGTCCGCGCCAGGCGGGTGTGCCGCTCGGTCCAGCCGCGCGGCGAACGGTGCCGCTGGAGGCGCAGCATCGGTGCCCGTACGACGTCGTGGTACTGCACCCGGTCCCCGCGGTCACCGACGAAGGGCAGCTCCCGCAGCCAGGCGAACAGCGCGTCGGCCTCCTCGTCCGCACACTGGGCGGCCGCCTGGAACACGTCCGCGTCCAGCCGCCGGGGCAGCGCGCAGGCCAGCACCACGGCCCGGCGTACGGGGTCCTGCTCCCACTTCAGGAAGCGGTCCACGGCGGTGCCGCTGGGGTCGCCCACCTCGTCCGGTGCGGCGGGCCGGTGCGCGGCCAGGGTGGAGACGAGCACCGGCAGCCCGCCCGTCAGCCGCAGCACCTGCCGCACGACCGGTTCGGCGACGACGTCCCGGCGGGCGAGCAGCAGGCGCGCCTCGGTCTCGGTGAAGGGCCCAAGCGGCACGTCCGTGACGGAGTCCGCGAACCCGGCCCAGCGTGCGGTGTCCAGGGGACGCTGGCCGGCCGTGACGACCACGACGTTGTCCGGGAGGGCCGCGCCGTGGCGGTCCGTGCCCAGCACGTCGTGCAGCCAGCCGTCGAGGAAGGGCCCGGTGCGCTCGTAGGTGTCGAAGAACAGGACGATCCAGGGGACCTCGGCGGCGATCCCGGTCAGCTCGTCCAGCAGCACCGGGGTGAGGACCTCCTCGGGGGCGAGGACCAGCCGCAGGTCCTCCTGGTTGCGCATGCGGGTACCGACCGAGGCGCGCAACCGGTCGGCGCCCTGGGCGAGTTGCACCGGGTCGACGGCTCCGGCGAGGGCGCCGACGCCGGGCACGAGGCCGAGGCCCACGAGTCCGGCGCGGGTCGCCGCGAGGGCGAGCTGTGACGGCTGGGCCGGTGCGTCCGGTCCCTGCGGGTCTCCGGTCCCGCCGATCGCTGGTCCGAGGGCCGCCGCGACCGCCGTCTCCGCCTCGTGGCGGCGCTCGCGGTGGGCGGTCAGCAGCCGGTCGAGGTCCTTCGTCCGGTGCCCCTGGCGGGCGAACCGGGCGCTGATGGCCGCCATCGCCTCCGGCACACTGCCCACGGCCTCGTCGGCGTACACGGTCAGCGCCCCGCACTCCCGCGCGATCTGCTCCCACTCCCGCACCAGGCAGGTCTTGCCGACGCCCGCGTTGCCGTGCACGTGGAACAGGAACGTGTGCCGTTCGTCCTGCGGCCCGTGCTCCAAGTTGGCCCGGAACAGCGCACGTTCGGCGTCCCGTCCGACGAACGCGCGCCGACTGCGCTCGCTGATCACCTGCTGCGTCGAGGACCGCGCCCGCGCCATTAGCCGTTCCCTCCGCCCGTCCGCCGGTCAGACGGCCCCAGTCTGGCTCAACGCGCCGGAAAACGCCTGGGAGTCACCCCGTCCCCGACGACATAGTGGAAGCATGGCCGCCTCACGCCCCTCTCGCGCTCTCTCGCCCCTCTCCCTCGCCGCCACCCTCCTCACCGCCACCGTCGCGCTCTACATGGCGCTCGTCGCCTTCGGGAACATCACCGACTTCGGGACCAACCAGCAGTTCGTGCGGCATGTCCTCGCGATGGACACCACGTTCAAGGACGACGACCTGATGTGGCACGCCGTCGAGTCCAGGGCGCTGCAGGACACGGCCTATGTGGCGATCATCGTGTGGGAGACGCTCTCCGCGCTCGTGCTGGTCGCCGCCACCTGGCTGTGGGCGCGGCGCGGGAACACCGAGGCGCGGCGGTGGTCGACGTACGGGCTGGTGATGGTGATGCTGCTGTTCGGCGCCGGTTTCATCGGGGTCGGCGGCGAGTGGTTCGCGATGTGGCAGTCGGACACCTGGAACGGGCTCGACGCCGCGACCCGCGTCTTCACGCTGAGCGGGGTCGTGTTGCTGGTCGTGCACCTGCCGTTCGGCGGACGGGCGTCCTCGTCGGCGGACGGCGGGGCTTAGCGCACCGCGGGGCCGCCTCCGGCGGGAGGCGGCCCCGCGGCTTTCACTCCAGGACGGGCAGCAGCTCGGGCAGGTGGCCGTCGGAGGCGGCGGCGGCCCGCTGCCGCTCCTGCGGGACCTCGCCGTACAGCGTCGTGCGCGGCTTCGCCGGGCGGCCCGCCGCCTCGGCCACCGCGATCAGGTCCTTGACGGACTTGTAGGAGCCGTAACTCGATCCGGCCATCCGGGAGATGGTCTCCTCCATCAGGGTGCCGCCGACGTCGTTGGCGCCCGAGCGGAGCATCTCGGCGGCGCCTTCCGTGCCCAGCTTCACCCAGCTGGTCTGGATGTTGGGGATGTGGGGGTGCAGGAGCAGGCGCGCCATCGCGGTCACCGCGCGGTTGTCGCGGACGGTGGGGCCGGGCCGGGCGATGCCCGCCAGGTACACCGGCGCGTTGGTGTGGATGAACGGGAGCGTCACGAACTCCGTGAACCCGCCCGTTTGTTGCTGGATCCGGGACAGCGTGCGGAAGTGGCCGAGCCAGTGCCGGGGCTGGTCCACGTGGCCGTACATCATCGTGGAGGACGAGCGGATGCCGAGCTCGTGGGCGGTGGTGACGACGTCGATCCAGGTCGCCGTGGGCAGCTTGCCCTTGGTCAGGATCCAGCGGACCTCGTCGTCGAGGATCTCCGCGGCGGTGCCCGGGATGGAGTCGAGCCCCGCCTCCCTGGCCGCCGTCAGCCACTCGCGGACGGACAGGCCGGTGCGGGTGGCACCGTTCACCACCTCCATCGGGGAGAAGGCGTGGACGTGCATGCCGGGGACGCGCTCCTTCACCGCCCTGGCGATGTCGAAGTAGGCCGTGCCGGGCAGGTCGGGATGGATGCCGCCCTGCATGCAGACCTCCACGGCGCCCACCTCCCAGGCCTGCTGGGCGCGGTCGGCGACCTGGTCGAGCGAGAGCGTGTACGCGTCGGCGTCCGTGCGGCGCTGGGCGAAGGCGCAGAAGCGGCAGCCGGTGTAGCAGACGTTGGTGAAGTTGATGTTCCGCGTGACGATGTACGTGACGTCGTCACCGACCGCGGACCTGCGGACGTCGTCCGCGATCCGGCAGAGCGCGTCCAGGGCGGGGCCGTCCGCGTGCAGCAGGGCGAGGGCCTCGTCGTCGGTGAGCCTCGTCGGGTCGTCGGCGGCCGTCGCGAGGGCCTGGCGTACGTCGGTGTCGATGCGGGACGGCACCATCCCGGGCGCCGCCGCCTCCCGCAGTTCCGCCCAGTCGCCGTACACGAGGTCGAAGTCCTCGCGCCGGTCGCCGGTGCGCCCCTCTGTGTCGATGGTGCGGTGCAGGTCGGTGCGGCCCGTCGCCGTGAACGCCTCGTCGGGCTCCTGCCACGGGTGCCCCTCGACGACCGCGTCCGTACGGGCGAGACCCGTCTCCGGGTCCGCCAGCGCCCGTACGTGCGGCAGCAGCCGCGGGTCCAGCCACGGTTCGCCGCGCCGCACGAACTCCGGGTAGACGCACAGCCGTTCGCAAAGTTCGAAGCCCGCCGCCGCGGACTGCTCGGCGAGCGCGTCGATCCGCGGCCACGGCCGCTCGGGGTTGACGTGGTCGATCGTGAGCGGTGAGACCCCGCCCCAGTCGTCGATGCCGGCGCCGATCAGCCGCCCGTACTCGGAGTCCACCAGGTTGGGCGGCGCCTGGAGGCAGGCGGACGGTCCCATGATGTGCCGGGCGACCGCGACCGTGGCGATCAGCTCGTCCAGCTCCGCGTCCGGCATCCCGCGCATCGCGGTGTCCGGCTTGGCGCGGAAGTTCTGGATGATCAGCTCCTGGATGCCGTGGTAGGCGCGGGAGACGCGGCGCAGCGCGAACAGCGAGTCGGCCCGCTCCTCGTACGTCTCGCCGATTCCGATCAGCAGCCCGCTGGTGAAGGGGACCGAGGAGCGGCCCGCGTCCTCCAGGACCCGCAGCCGGACGGCGGGTTCCTTGTCGGGCGACCCGTGGTGGGGGCCGCCCGGCTCGCTCCACAGCCGGGTGGCGGTGGTCTCCAGCATCATCCCCATGGACGGGGCGACCGGCTTCAGCCGCTGGAAGTCGGTCCACGACAGCACGCCCGGGTTGAGGTGCGGCAGCAGGCCCGTCTCTTCCAGGATCCGGACGGAGACGGCCCGTACGTAGGCGATCGTGTCGTCGTAGCCGTGCGCGTCCAGCCACTCGCGGGCCTCGGGCCAGCGGTCCTCGGGCTTGTCGCCGAGGGTGATCAGGGCTTCCTTGCAGCCGAGTGCGGCGCCCCGGCGGGCGATGTCCAGCACCTCGTCCGGGGACATGAACATGCCGTGCCCGGCCCGGCGCAGTTTGCCCGGCACGGTGACGAACGTGCAGTAGTGGCACTTGTCGCGGCACAGCCGGGTCAGCGGGACGAAGACGCTCTTGGAGTACGTGATGACGCCCGGGCGGCCCGCCGCGGCGAGCCCGGCGTCCCGCACGCGGGCGGCGGACGCGGCCAGGTCGTCCAGGTCCGCGCCGCGGGCCCGGAGCAGGACGGCCGCCTCGGTGACGTCGAGCGCGACGCCGTCACGCGCGCGTTTGAGCGCGCGCCGCATGGAGTTCGCGGTCGGCCCGGTTCCGGAGGCCTCGGAAGTCGCGGAAGTCGTCATCCGTCGAGCATACGATCGGCGTGATCAGCGGAAACCGGGACTGTCCGATTCGTGCCGCCGGACCGGGTTCCACCGGATGCCGCCGGACCGGGTTGCACCGGATGCCGCCGGTCCGGGTTGCACCGGATGCCGCCGGTCCGGGACGGGGCGCCGTACGCGCGTCGCCGGGCGCCGCGGGTCCGGAGCCGGTCACCTACGCCTGCCGTCGGCCCGATGGCCGCGTATCCCCTTCCCTTGCACCGGAGTTCACGGGTGAATAGCACGGTGGTTCGCGCCACCCCCGTCCCTCAACACACCCCGGGAGCAGCAGCATGTGCGACGACGACCACGGCATCGGCAGACGCGCGCTGTTCGTGGCGGGAGCCGCCGCCGCGCTCACGCTGGGAAATGTGGAGTTCCCGAGCGGCGCCCACGCGGCGGACGGTCAGGAGACCAGGACCGTCCGGGGCACCCTGCCCGCCGGCTCACCCGATTTCGTGTATCTGCCGGTCGACGTCCCGTCGGGGGTACGGGAGTTCAGGGTCGCGTACACCTACGAGAAGCCGTCGGTGCCGGCCGGCACTCCGGGCAACGCCCTGGACATCGGGCTGTTCGACGAGCGCGGCACCGAGCTGGGCGGCGAGGGCTTCCGCGGCTGGTCGGGCGGCGCCCGCTCGGAGTTCTTCGTCCGGGCGGACGACGCGACACCGGGCTACCTCCCGGGGCCGGTCCGCGAGGGCACCTGGCACATCGCCCTCGGCCCGTACACGGTGGCGCCGCAGGGCCTGCGCTACGAGGTCACCGTCACGCTCACCTACGGCGAGCCGGGCGCCGCGGTGAAACCGGTGTACCCGCCCGCCCGTGCCAGGGGGCGCGGCAGGGCCTGGTACCGCGGCGACTGCCACCTGCACTCCTGGTACTCGGACGGCCGCCGCACCCCGGCGGAGATCGCCGCGCTCGCGCGTGCCGCGGGCCTGGACTTCATCAACTCCTCCGACCACAACACCCATGCCGCACACCCCCATTGGGCGGACGTGGCGGGCGACGACCTGCTGATCATGCTCGGTGAGGAGGTGACGACCCGCAACGGTCACGTGGTGGCCCTCGGCACCGACCCGGGCACCTTCGTCGACTGGCGCTACCGGGCCCGCGACAACCGCTTCGGCAGATTCGCCCGGCGGATCCGGCGGGCCGGCGGCCTGGTGGTGCCCGCCCACCCGCACGCGACGTGCATCGGCTGCGGCTGGAAGTTCGGCTTCGGCGAGGCGGACGCGATCGAGGTGTGGAACGGCCCCTACACGCCGGACGACGAGATCGCGCTGGCCGACTGGGACGCGATGCTGGTCGCCTCCGTGCGGGCGGGCGACGCCTGGATCCCCGCGATGGGCAACAGCGACGCCCACCGCGACCCCGACCGGGTCGGCCTGCCGCAGACCGTCGTCCTCGCCGACGACCTGACCCGCGAGGCGGTCCAGGACGGCATCCGCGCCGGCCGCTGCTACGTCGCCGAGTCCCGGTCGGTGTCGCTCGCGTTCACGGCGAGCGGCCCGAGGGGCGAGCACGCCGGGATCGGCGAGCGGCTGCGGGTGGACCGGGACGCCCCGGTGACCGTCCGGCTGGAGGTGACGGGCGCCGCGGGCTGCACGGTCCGCCTCGTCACCGACCAGGGCGTGCTGCTCACCTCGGCCGTGCCGGACTCCGGTTCCGGCACCACCGAGTGGCGGACGACGCCGGCCTACGCGGCCTACGTACGGGCCGAGGTCCGGCACGCTCCTACGGCACCGGGCCTGCCGGGCGCCCTGGCCGCGTTCACCAATCCGGTGTTCCTGGGGCGGCGGTGAGGGGCGGGCCGACGGCGGGGGTTCCCGGCGGGCCGGGGGTCAGGTCTGCGGGTCGTCGGCCAGGCGGGTCAGGTCTGCGGGTCGTCGGCCAGGCGGGTCAGCCATTCGGTGAGGAGGGCGCCCTCGGCCGGGGTGAGCGACGGGCTCGGGGCGCGGCGCAGGACGGCGGCCAGCCGGGCCGCCGAGGACGGGACCGCGGCACTGTCGGCGCCGGGGTCGTCCGCGGGGGCGCCGGCCATGGCCTCGGCTGTGAAGACGGCCGCGTGCACGGCGTCCCGGACGCGCCGGGAGATGCCCGGGTCGTCGAAGGTCGCCGGCCGGGACACCAGCATCAGGGAGACCCCGACGTTGGCGGACATGATCATCTGGGCGGCCAGTTCCGGGGAGAGCCGCAGCTTGCCCTGTTCGGCGGCCCGGCGCAGGTCCGAGGTGAGGATCCGGTGGGACTCCAGGGCGGCGGCCGGGGGTGTGCGCATCGCCGGGGAGTTCATCAGCCGGTAGAGGCTGGGGTTGCGCAGCGCGAAGTCGGTGTGGGTGTCCCAGCCGTCGCGCAGGTCCTCGACGGGGTCCGTGCCGGGGGTGCGCTCGCGTTTGGTCGCCAGGTACCGGCCGAAGCCGTGGTCGACGACGGCCGAGAGCAGTCCCTCCTTGTCCCCGAAGTGCCGGTAGAGCGCGGGCGCCCCGACCCCGGCCGCCTCGCACACGGCGCGGGTGGAGACGTCCCCGTCCGGGGATTCGGCGACGAGGGCGGCCGCCACTTCGAGAATGCGCGCTCTGGTACTCACGGGAGCGACGCTACCCGCCCCCGTAGCGGCGTTACCCGCGGCAGCGCCTCTCATCAGGGCGGACCGGGGTGGCGGGGGCCCGGCGCTCAGACGATGCCGCCGTTGGCGCGCAGCACCTGGCCGTTCACCCAGCGTCCGGGGCCCGCGAGGAAGGCGACGGCCTCGGCGATGTCCCCCGGGGTGCCGAGGCGCTCCAGCGGTGCCTGGGCGGCCATCCGTGCGACGGTCTCCTCGTCCTTGCCGTCCAGGAACAGCGCGGTGGCGGTGGGTCCGGGGGCCACCGCGTTGACGGTGATGTCCCGCCCGCGCAGCTCGCGGGCCAGGATCAGGGTCATGGCTTCGACGGCGCCCTTGGTGGCGGCGTACGCGGCGTAGCCGGGGAGGGCGAGGCCCACCACCGAGCTGGAGAAGTTGATGAGGGCGCCGCCCGCGCGCAGCCGTCGCGCGGCCTGCTGGTCGACGACGAACGTGCCGCGGATGTTGGTGCGGTGCATCCGGTCCAGGGCGTCGAGGTCGGTGTCGGCGAGCGGGGCGAGGGTCATGACGCCCGCCGCGTGGACGACCACGTCGATGCCGCCGAAGGCGGTTTCGGCGGCGTCGAAGAGGGCCGCCACCTCGGTCTCCTCGGCCACGTCGGCGCGGAAGGCGACGGCCCGGCCGCCCTTGCCGGTGATGGCGGCGACGGCCTTGTCGGCCTCGGCCCGGTTGCCCGCGTAGTTGACGACGACGGCGTATCCGTCGGCGGCCAGGCGCTCGGCGGTCTCCCGGCCGATCCCGCGCGAGCCGCCGGTGACGATCGCGACGCGGGTGCCGGTGGCCGTGGCGGTGGTGGGCTGCTCGCTCATGGCGCTCTCCTCGTCTCGGTGGGGCAGCGGTGCGGCGCCCCGATGAAAGCAACGCTAACACCTTATGCGTAGCAACGCTACCTACGCTCGTAGCAACGCTACGGGCGGCACGGGGAGTACCTTCGGCGGCAAGGAGCCGGGGACGGGAGAGACGCGGGATGTCGCGGTACGACGAGGTCAAGTTCCGGGCGGTCACGGCCTTCCAGCGGCGGGTCGCCAACCCGCTGCTGCGGCGGCTGCCGTTCCAGACGCTGCTGGAGACCACTGGACGGACCTCGGGCCTGCCGCGCCGGACACCGGTCGGCGGGCGCAGGACCGGGCGGACGTTCTGGCTCGTCTCCGAATACGGGGAGAAGTCGCAGTACGTACGGAACATCCGGGCGGACCCGCGGGTCAGAGTCCGGATCCACGGCCGTTGGCACCACGGCGTCGCCCACCCGATGCCGGCGGACGACACCCGGGCGCGGCTGAGGACCCTGCCGCGCCTGAACAGCACCGCGGTCCGCGCCCTCGGCACGCGTCTGCTGACGGTACGCGTCGACCTGACCGACTGAGCGCGGCCCCGGCGCGGACCGCTCGCCCGTCCGGCGTGCCCGAGCGGACGCCCGGCCCGGTGCCGGCCCGGCGGGAGCCCGCTCCGGTGCGCTCCCCGGGATCCGGCCCCTCACCCCGCCCAGACGATCGACTGCACCTCGCTGTACGCGTGCAGCGCGTACGACCCCGCGTCCCGTCCCACTCCGCTCTTCTTGAAGCCGCCGAACGGCGCCTCCATGTTGCGGCCCACGGTGTTGACGCCGACGCCGCCCGCCCGCAGCCCGCGGGCCACCCGGAAGGCCCGGGCCACGTCGCCGGACCAGACGTAGTCGATCAGGCCGTAGTCGCTGTCGTTGGCCAGCCCGACCCCCTCGTCCTCGTCGTCGAAGGGCACCACCACGACCACCGGCCCGAAGATCTCCTCACGGACCACCCGCATGCCGGGGGTGCAGTCGGCGAGCAGGGTCGGGGCGACGTAGAACCCGCGTGCGTGGGGCGGCCGGCGGCCTCCCGTGACGACCCGCGCCCCCTCCTCGCGCCCCAGTTCCACGTACGACTCGACCCGGTCCCGGTGGGCCGCCGAGATCACCGGTCCGACCACCGTGCCGGACTCGCGCGGATCCCCGATCGTCAAGTGCCCGGCGTACGCGGCGAGACGCTCGACCAGCCGGTCGTGCACGGACCGCTGCACCAGCACCCGGGTCGGCGCCGTGCAGATCTGCCCGCTGTAGAACGAGAACGTCGTGCCGATCCCGGCCACCGCCGACTCCAGGTCCGCGTCGTCGAAGACGACCGCCGCCCCTTTGCCGCCCAGCTCCATCAGCTGCCGTTTCATCCCGCGCCCGCACACCTCGGCGATGCGCTGCCCGACGGCGGTGGAGCCGGTGAAGCTCACCATGTCCACCTCGGGCGAGTCCACGGCCGCCTGCCCGGCCTCCGCCCGCGAGCCGCCGACCACGTTCACCACCCCCGGCGGCACGCCCGCCGCCTCCAGCGCCTCGGCCATCCGGTAGACCGAGAGCGGGTCCTGCGGGGCGGGCTTCACGACCACCGTGTTGCCCATGGCCAGGGCGGGCGCGACCTTGCCAGCGGCGTTCGCCCAGGGGTTGTTGTACGAGGTGACGCAGCTGACCACGCCGACCGGCCGGCGCGCGGCCAGCGCACCCATCACCGCCGCAGGACCGAACGGCCCGGCCTCGTTGACCTGCGGCAACAGCGGCTGCTCCACCGGCTCCACGCGCGCGTACCGCTGGAAACGGGCCGCGGCGACCCCCACCTGCATGGCGCGCGCCGTGCCCGTCGTGGCGCCGCTCTCCGCCTGCGCGAGCTCCGCGCAGGACATGAGGTCGCGCCGGATGAGCCCGGCGGCCCGGGCGAGAACGGCGGCCCGCTCCTCGGCGGGCGTGCGGGACCACGCGCCGAAGGCCTCGCGGGCGGCGGCCGCCGCCGCGTACACCTGCTCCCGCGACGCCTCCGGGGCCAGCCCGACGACTCCCTCGGTCGCCGGGTCGGTCACCTCGTAGAACCCGTCGTCGGGCGGGACCCACGAGCCCCCGACGAACAGCCGCTGCCCCTCGCTCACCCGGCCCCCTCGGAGCGCGGCCGTGGCCCGCGGGCGCTCACCGGGTGCTCACCGTCCGGGTGTCGCGCCCGGAGCGCAGCACCCTGCCCGGTACGGCACCGGTCACCACGTCGTCGCGGATCGACTCGACTCCGTTGACCCACACGGCCGTGATCCCGATCGCCCTCGAGTCGAGCCGGGGGCCGTCTCCCGGGAGGTCGTGCACCAGCGTGGCCTTGCCCGCGTCGATCCGCGCCGGGTCGAAGAGCACCAGGTCGGCGTGGAAGCCCTCCTCGATCCGGCCGCGCCCGCGCAGCCCGAAGAGCCGCGCCGGGTCGTCCGTGAGCATCCGCACCGCCTGCTCCAGCGGCACCAGCCTGCGTCCGCGCAGGCAGTCCCCGAGGAAGCGGGTGGTGTACGGCGCTCCGCACATGCGGTCCAGGTGGGCGCCCGCGTCGGAGCCGCCGAGCAGGACGTCCGGGTGCTGCCAGGTCTTCGCCCGCAGCGCCCAGGAGTCCGGGTCGTTGTCGCTCGGCATCGGCCACAGCACCGTGCGCAGGTCGTCGTGGGCGCAGATCTCGACGAGGCACTCGAAGGGTTCCTGGCCGCGTTCGGCCGCGATGTCCCGCACGACCCGGCCGGTGAGGCCCTCGTTCGCGGGGCTGTAGGTGTCCCCGATGACGTACCGCCCGAAGTGGGCGAGCCTGCGGAAGACGCCGGCCTCCCTGCTGTCCGCCCGCCGCAGCAGCTCCGCCCGGACCCCGGGGTCGCGCAGCCGCGCGATGCGCTCGGGCACGGGCAGGCCGAGGACCTCGCCCCAGCCGGGGATCAGGTTCAGGGCGCAGAAGGTGCCGAGCGACATGTTCATGGGGGTGAGGATCGGCATGGTCAGCGCGACGATCCGGCCGCCGGCCCGGCGCGCGCGTTCGCTCGCCTCCAGCTGGCGGGGGACGCGCTCGGGCACGGCGGCGTCGATCGTCAGGACGTTCCAGTTCAGGGGCCGTCCCGCCGCCGCGCTCATCCCCACGAGCAGGTCGATCTCGTCGTCGTCGAACCGGTCGAGGCAGCCGGCCACGATCGCCTCGATCTGGGTGCCCTCGTGGTCCGCCACCGCCCGGGCCAGCGCGAGGAGTTCGGCGGGCCGGGCGTGGCGTGAGGCGACCGGCTTCCCGTCGCCGTCCGAGTGCGTGGACGACTGGGTGGTCGACAGGCCCCAGGCGCCCGCCTCCATCGCCTCGTGGAAGAGGGTGAGCATCCGGGCCAGCTGTTCCGGGGTCGGCTGCCCGCCCACCGCGTCCGGGCCCATGACGTACCGGCGCAGCGCGCAGTGTCCGACCATGAAGCCCGCGTTGACGGCGATCCGCCCCTCCAAAGCGTCCAGGTACTCGCCGAAGGAGTGCCAGTTCCAGGGTGCCCCCTCCTCCAGGGCGACCAGGGACATGCCCTCGACCCTGGACATCATGCGCCGGGTGTAGTCGGCGTCCTCGGGGCGGTCCGGGTGGAGCGGGGCGAGCGTGAAGCCGCAGTTGCCGCCCGCGACGGTCGTCACGCCGTGGTTCAGGGACGGGGTCGCGTAGGGGTCCCAGAACAGCTGGGCGTCGTAGTGGGTGTGCGGGTCGACGAAGCCGGGGGCGAGGACGAGGCCGTGCGCGTCCTCGGCGGTCCTCGCCCGCTCGGTGATCCGTCCGACGGCGGCGATCCGGCCGTCGCGGACGCCGACGTCGGCGGTGTACGCGGGTGCGCCCGTCCCGTCCACGACGGTCGCGCCCCTGATCAGGTGGTCGAGCATGGCCACGTCCCTTCCTCGCGTCCGTGCCGTCTCACGCGGACCGGCGGAACCGGGTCGTGCGGTGCACCGGATCCGTGTCGATCTTCGGAATGACGTGCTCGCCGACCAGCCTGATCGTCTGGAGCGTCTCCTCGGAGGAGATGCCGATGGGCAGTCCGAAGGAGAGCTGGTCGGCGCCCGCCTGCTCCCAGCGCTTGCACTGGGTCAGCACCTCGTCGGGGTCGCCGCAGATCAACAGCTCCTCGGCGATGAGGAGTTCGATGATCTCCTCGTTGAACTCGGGCAGCGTCTCGGGCCAGACGGGGAAGCCCTCGGGCCGCGGGAAGGTGTCGTGGTAGCGGAAGACGAGGGACTGGAGGTAGTGCAGCCCGCCGCCGGCGGCGATGCGCACGGCCTCCTGGTGCGTGGGCGCGCAGACGGCCGTCGAGGTCACCATCACGTTGTCGTTGACGAAGTCCCCCACGGGCCGCGCGTCGACGATCGCGGTCTTGTACTGCTCCAGCACCCACTCCATGTCGGAGACCTTCTGCACGCTGAAGCCGAGCACGCCGAGGCCCTTGCGGGCGGCCATGGCGTACGAGGGCGGCGACCCGGCGGCGTACCACATGGCGGGGTGCGACTTCCCGTACGGCTTCGGAAGGATCTTGCGCGGCGGGAGCTGCCAGTGCTTGCCCCGGAACCCGGCGTACTCGTCCTGGAGCCACATCTTCGGGAACTCGGCGATGGTCTCCTCCCAGATCTCCTTCGTGTAATTCATGTCGGTGACGCCGGGGATGAAGCCGAGGATCTCGTGCGAGCCGGCGCCCCGGCCGGACCCGAACTCGAAGCGGCCTTCGGAGAGGTGGTCGAGCATGGCGACCTTCTCGGCGACCTTCACCGGGTGGTTGACCTGGGCCAGCGGGTTGAAGATCCCGGAGCCGAGGTGGATGCGCTCGGTGGCGTGGGCCAGGTAGCCGAGGAAGACGTCGTTGGCGGAGAGGTGCGAGTACTCCTCCAGGAAGTGGTGCTCGGACGCCCAGGCGTACTTGAAGCCGGACTTGTCCGCCTGGATGACGTACTCGGTCTCCTCCATCAGCGCCTTGTGCTCCGCGAGGGGGTCGGTCTCGGCGCGTTTGCCCACGTATCCCTGTACAAAGATCCCGAATTCCACGGCGGTTCACCGTCCCTGTCACTGACGACGGTGTTTCTGACGCACCGTCAGATATGTTGGGTGCGACTGTTCCACCGGACCCCTGGACCGTCAAGAGCTGACGACGCGTCAGCCACGGCCCGCGACCCGGTACCTCACACGACGCTCACGCCCGCCAGCCAGCCGCCGTCGATCACGAACGGCTGCCCGGTGATGTACGAGGAGTCCTCGCAGGTCAGGAAGAGGGCGAGCCGTGCCACCTCCTCCGGCCTGCCGATCCGGCCGAGCGGCACGAGCCTGCCGTACAGCTCCTCCAGCGCCCTGGCACTCACCGCGTTGTCCGCGGCCGGGTCCAGCTGGGACGGGTCGCTCATCGCCGTGTCGACGGCGCCCGGGCAGACGGCGTTCACGCGGATCCCCTTCGCGGCCAGTTCAAGGGCGGCCACCCGGGTCAGCCCGACGATGGCGTGCTTGGTCGCCGCGTAGGCCCCGACGTACGCCATCCCGGTCAGTCCCGCGTACGAGGCCGTGTTCACGATCGTCCCGCCGCCCGCCGCGGCCAGCTCCGGCGCGACGGTCCTGATCCCGAGGAAGACACCGACCTGGTTGACCTGCACCACCTGCAGGAACTCCTCCAGCGGGGTGCTGACCAGCTCGTTGAAGCGCAGGATGCCGGCGTTGTTGACCAGCCCGTCGATCCGTCCGTACGCGTTCTTCGCGGCCTCGACGGCGGCCCGCCAGTCGCCCTCCCGGCCGACGTCGAGGTGGACGTAGCGCGCCCCGATCTCCTCGGCGAGCGCCTCGCCCCGGTCGTCGAGCACGTCCGCGAGGACCACCTCGGCGCCCTCCCCGGCGAAGAGCCGCGCCTCCTGCTCGCCCTGCCCGCGTGCGGCGCCGGTGATCAGGACGACGCGTCCGTCCAGCTTGCCCATGGCTCTCCCTGGTCGAGGTGGGGCGCGACCTCCGCGCCGAAAGCGGCCATCTGGTCGAGGAGTTCGTTCCGGCCGCGGGAGCGGAACCGCACCTGGATCTGGTGCACCCCCATGGCGGGATAGGCCCGCAGCGACTCGGCGAGCGCCTCCGGCGTCCCGCTCAGCGTCCGCCGCCCGACGTCCCACACGGGCTCGCCCACGTACAGCGGCTCGGTGATGGCCCCGACGACGAAGGGCCCGGTGATGCCCGCGTCCGCCCGGAGCCGGCGCACTCTCGCGATCCGCTCCGGGAGCCGGCCGCGCGGATCGCCCTGCGGCAGCCAGCCGTCACCCCGGAGCGCCGCCCGGCGCACCGCGGCGGGCGAGGAGCCGCCGATCCAGACGGGGACCCGGTCCTGCGCGGGCCGGGGGCGCTGCCCGAGGCCCTCGAAGTCGTACGCCTCGCCGTGGTGCGCGGGGTACTCGTCGGGCCCGAGCGCGGCGCGCAGGGCCTCGACGCACTCGTCGAGCACCGGGCCGCGCCGCTCGAAGTCCGCGCCCAGCGCCTCGAACTCCTCCCGTACGTGACCGGCGCCGACGCCGAGGATCAGCCGGCCGCCCGACAGATGGTCGAGGGTCGCGTACTGCTTCGCGGTGACCAGGGGGTGGCGCAGCCCGACGACGGCGACGTGGCTGAGCAGCCGGACGCGTTCGGTCACGCCCGCCAGGAAGGCCAGCGTCGCGACGGGGTCGTACCAGACGGTGCCCATGGCGTCCGCGAGACGGCGCGGGATGGCCACGTGGTCGCAGCTCGCGAGGTAGGCGAAGCCGTGGCGGTCGGCGGCGCGGGCGATCTCGACGAGGTCGCCGGGGCCCGCGTGCGCCTCCCAGGGCTCGGCGTAGAGGGTGCTCTGCGACTGGACGGGAAGCTGCATCCCGTAGACCGGTCGCCCGTGCGGCGGATTCTCCAAGGCACAACCTTCCCGACGTGCCGTCATGTGGGCGCTCGTGGTGTCGTCCGGTGGTTCACCGGACTCGGTGCGGGCCGGGTCTCAGGCGGCCCAGAGCCCGTCCTCCGTCAGTCCCAGCAGCTCGATCGCGTTGCGCCGCACGATCCGGTCGACCACGTCCGGGCCGAGGTGGCCCATCTGGGCCTCGCCGACCTCGCGGGACCTGGGCCAGGTGGAGTCGGAGTGCGGGTAGTCGGTCTCGTACAGGACGTTGCCGACGCCGATCGCGTCCAGGTTCCGCAGGCCGAAGGCGTCGTCGAAGAAGCAGCCGTACACGTGTTCCGCGAAGAGCTCGGACGGCGGCCGGTGGACCTTGTCGGCGACGCCGCCCCAGGCGCGGTTCTCCTCCCACACGACGTCGGCGCGTTCGAGGATGTAGGGGATCCAGCCGATCTGGCCCTCGGCGTACATCACCTTCAGGTTCGGGAAACGCTCGAACTTGCCGCTCATCAGCCAGTCGACCATCGAGAAGCAGCAGTTGGCGAAGGTGATGGTGGAGCCGACGGCGGGCGGGGCGTCGGCGGAGGTCGAGGGCATGCGGCTGCTGGAGCCGATGTGCATGGCGATGACCGTGCCGGTCTCGTCGCAGGCGGCGAGGAAGGGGTCCCAGTCGTCGGTGTGGACGGAGGGGAGCCCGAGGTGGGGCGGGATCTCGGAGAAGGCCACGGCGCGGACTCCGCGGGCCGCGTTGCGGCGCACCTCCCGGGCCGCGACTTCCGCGTCCCAGAGCGGGATGAGCGTCAGCGGTATCAGCCGTCCCGCCGCGGCCGGACCGCACCACTCCTCCACCATCCAGTCGTTGTAGGCCCTGACCCCGAGCAGGCCCAGCTCGCGGTCCTCGGCCTCGGTGAACGTCTGACCGCAAAAGCGCGGGAAGGTGGGGAAACAGAGCGCCGACTGGACGTGGTTGACGTCCATGTCGGCCAGCCGGTGCGCCACGTCGTACGACCCGGGCCGCATCTGCTCGTAGGTGATGATCTCCAGCTTGATCTCGTCGCGTGCGTAGCCGACGGCGGTGTCGAGGCGGGTGAGCGGGCGGCGCAGGTCCTCGTACACCCACCAGTCGCCGATGGGCCCGTCGTCGCCCGGAGCGCCCATGACGGGCGCGAACCTGCCGCCGAGGAACGTCATCTCCTTCAGCGGCGCCCGGACGACGCGCGGGCCGCGGTCCCGGTACCTCGCCGGGAGCCGGTCCTGCCAGACGCCCGGCGGCTCCACGGTGTGGTCGTCCACCGAGATGATCCTGGGGAAGGGGGGCGAGGGGCTGTCCGCGCTTCGCGTGGTCTCCATACGAATCACCGTAGCGCCGATCTGACGCCCCGTCAGCTCCCTGTCGTGCCTGCCGTACCGCCGCTCGACGCGGCCGGCTCCGCACCGATCCGTGAGGAGAGCGTGTGAGGACCTTGTGCCGTACCGTGCGCCCCCCTGTGATGGCTGTCTCCCACGGCTGACGCATCCGCCATGAACAAGGCAAACTGGCCTCGTTGTCATGACGGTCGGCAGGGGGACGGCGATGGACGGTGTACCGCGAGTGCCGGAGCAGCGGAGCCCCGAGGATTCGGCGGCGCTGCGCTTCGGCGTGCTCGGACCGGTGCGCGCCTGGCGCGGGCCGGAACCCCTGCCCATGGGATCACCGCAGCAACGCGCGCTGCTCGTCGCGCTGTTGCTGCGCGAGGGACGGACGGCGACGGCCCCCGAACTCATCGACGCGCTGTGGGGCGAGAAGTCCCCGCCCCAGGCCCTGGCCGCCGTCCGCACCTACGCCTCCCGGCTCAGGAAGGTCCTCAACCCCGGGGTGCTCGTCAGCGAGTCCGGCGGCTACGCCGTCCGCCTCCCGGACCCCGGCGCACTCGACCTCGCCCGGGCCCAGCAGCTGGCCGCCGACGCCGAGAAGGCCAAGCACACCGGGGACCTGTGCCGGGCCCGCGCCCTGCTCAACGAGGCGCTCGGCCTGTGGGACGGGGAACCGCTGGCGAGCGTCCCCGGCCCCTACGCCGACACCCAGCGGACCCGGCTGGAGGAGTGGCGGCTCCAACTCCTCGAAACCCGCCTCGACATGGACCTGGAGCAGGGCTGCCACGCGGAGGCCGTGTCCGAGCTGACCGCGCTGACCGCCGCCCACCCGCTGCGCGAACGCCTGCGGGAACTGCTCATGCTGGCGCTGTACCGCTCCGGGCGGCAGGCCGAGGCCCTCGCGGTGTTCGCCGACACCCGGCGCCTGCTCGCCGACGAGCTCGGCGTCGACCCCCGGGCGGACCTCCAGGAGCTCCAGCAGCGCATCCTCCGCGCCGACCCCGGGCTCACGGAACCCTCCGCCTCGCCGGCGGAGCCTCCCCCGGCGCCCGTCCGTCCCGCCCAGCTTCCCGCCTCGGTCACCGACTTCACCGGCCGCGCGTCCTTCGTCCAGGAACTGGGCGACGTGCTGGCCGCGGCGTCGACGGCCGAGGGCCGGGTGATGGCGGTCTCGGCGCTCGCGGGCATCGGCGGCGTCGGCAAGACGACCCTGGCCGTGCACGTCGCGCACCGCACACGCGGCGCCTTCCCGGACGGGCAGCTGTACGTGGACCTCCAGGGCGCCGGAGCACGCGCGGCCGAGCCCGAAACGGTCCTGGGGGCGTTCCTGCGCGCCCTCGGCACCCCGGACTCCGCCATCCCCGACTCCCTGGAGGAGCGCGCCGCGCTGTACCGGTCGGCCCTGGACGGCCGCCGCGTCCTGGTGCTGCTGGACAACGCGCGCGACGCCGCGCAGGTACGTCCGCTGCTGCCCGGGACGGAGGGGTGCGCGGCGCTGGTCACCTCCCGGGTGCGCATGGTGGACCTGGCCGGGGCGCACTTGGTGGACCTGGACGTCATGTCCCCCGAGGAGGCCCTCCAGCTCTTCACGCGGATCGTCGGCGCGGAGCGGGTGACGTCGGAGCGGGAGGCCGCGCTGGACGTGGTCGCCGCCTGCGGGTTCCTCCCGCTCGCCATCCGGATCGCCGCCTCCCGGCTGGCCGCGCGGCGCACCTGGACCGTCTCGGTGCTGGCCGCGAAGCTCGCCGACGAACGCGGCCGCCTGGACGAGCTCCAGGCCGGCGACCTCGCGGTGAAGGCCACCTTCGAGCTCGGCTACGGCCAGCTGGAGCCGGCCCAGGCCCGCGCCTTCCGGCTGCTGGGCCTCGCCGACGGCCCCGACATCTCGCTCGCGGCCGCCGCCGCGGTGCTGGACCTCCCGGCCGAGGACACGGAGGACCTCCTGGAGTCCCTCGTCGACACGTCCCTCCTGGAGTCCGCCGCCCCCGGCCGCTACCGCTACCACGACCTGGTCCGCCTCTACGCGCGTGCCTGCGCCGAACGCGACGAACACCCGCCGACCGAGCGGGACGCGGCGATGTCGCGGCTCCTGGACTTCTACCTGGCGACGGCGGCGGGCGTCTACGCGATCGAACGGCCGGGGGACCGGCTGGTGGATCACCTGGAGCCGACCAAGTACCCGGGGGTGCGGTTCGCCGACCGCCACGCCGCCCTGGACTGGCTGTACGCCGAGGCCAACTGCCTGCTGGCCTGCGTCCACCAGTCCCTCGGAGACGACAGGCTGAGCAGAGCCGTGGATCTCCTCTGGGCCGCGAAGGACCTCGCGGAGTCCGGCGCGAACGCCCGTGACTACGGCACCAACGCCGTCCTCGCGCGCGACGCCGCCGAACGCGCGGGCGATCCGCGCGCCGAGGCCCGGGCCCGCACGGCCCTCACCGAGGCGCACCTGGCCGGCGGCCGCTTCGACCGGGCGGCGGAGGAGGCGGAGCACGCCGAGGCCCTCGTCCGCCGGATCGACGACCCCGCCCTCAACTGCTGGGTGCCCAACCACCTCGGCGTCACCGCGGTCTACCGCGGGCAGCACGGGGCGGGCGCCGCGTACCTCCAGCAGGCGATCACCTGCTTCCGGGCCGACGGCAATCTCGCGGGTGAGGCCAGCGCCCTGTGCAACCTGTCACGCGCCCACCTCGCGATGGGGCAGACGGCCAGCGCGATCGCCCTCGCGGAGCAGGGCATCGGCGTCTACGACCGGCTCGGGCACACCCTGCGCGGCGCCAACGGACGCTACGCCCTCGGGCTCGCGCTCGCCCAGGCAGGCGACCTCGGCAAGGCCGTCGCCCAGCTGACCGAGGCACTCGACGTCTTCCGGGACAGCCGTCAGCGGCTGTGGGAGGGCATGTCCATCTTCCGCGTGGCCGAGGTCCGCCTGACCCAGGGCAAGCCCGCGCTGGCCGCCGCGCTGGCCGAGCAGTCGCTCGCCGTGCTGCGGGGCATCGGCGGCGACTGGCGACGCGGGAACGTGCTGACCGTCCTCGGGCGGGCGCTCAGCGCGATCGGCCAGACCGACCGCGGCCAGGCCTGCTGGCGGGAGGCCCTTACCATCTACGAGGACCTGGGCTCGCCCGAGTCCGCGGAGGTACGGAGCCTGCTCTCACCGCTGGCGGCCGCGTAGGTCCCTGCCGCACGGACGTTCATCGTTCGTTTATCGCGCTGCGCCACTCTGAGTTCGTCGATCCGTCGCGTCGGGGGGCAGACGGACCGCCACGAGGCCCATCACATATGGTGAACGGCCTTGTCAGCCCGCCCGGCGGCCTCGGGGGAGTCGCCGGGCGGGCTGTCTCACCACACTTAACGGGGAGTTGAACACGATGGCCCAGAAGAAGACAGACGGCACCGTCAAGCCGCTCGACACGCACATCACCGACGCGGACGCCGGCACGGTGAAGCCGCTGGACACGCACATCACCGATGCCGACGCCGGCACGGTGAAGCCGCTCGACACGCACATCACCGATGCCGACGCCGGCACGGTGAAGCCGCTCGACACGCACATCACCGACGTGAAGGCCTGACAAGCCACCCGTCGAGGGGGATCGGCCGCGGCGGCGCGGAGGGGGCGCCGTCGCGGCCGAGGCGTGTCCGGGGGACGTCCGGGGGACCGGGCCCGGCTCAGCTCCTGGAGCCGGGCCGGTTGGCCTTGCGGACGGCGGGGACGGGGGCCGGCGGGCGGGTGTCCTCTCCCCGCCCCCGCAACTCCCCCTTCACCACCTTCCCGCTCGCGTTGCGGGGGAGACTCGGGACGAATTCCACCGTGCGTGGGACCTTGTAGTTGGCCATCTCGCGGCGGGACCAGGCGATCAGGTCGTCGGCGGTCAGGGTGGCGTGCGGGTGGCGCACGACGTAGGCCTTGCCGACCTCGCCGAGGCGGGCGTCCGGGACGCCGACGACGGCGACGTCGGCCACGTCGGGGTGCAGGCCCAGCAGTTGCTCGATCTCCGCCGGGTACGCGTTGAAGCCGCCGACGATGAACATGTCCTTGATGCGGTCCGTGATGCGGAGGTTGCCGTCGGGGTCCAGGACGCCGACGTCACCGGTGCGCAGCCAGCCGTCCGGGGTGAGCACGGCCTCCGTGGCGGGCGCGTCCTCGAAGTAGCCCCGCATGACGTTGAAGCCGCGGACCAGGACCTCGCCGGGGGAACCGGCCGCCGCCCCGGCACCGGACGCGTCCACCACCCGTACCTCCGTGCCGGGGACGGCCCGCCCCGACGTCGAGGCGATCACCGCCGCCGCGTCGCCGCGCCGGCACATGGTGACGATCCCGCTCGCCTCCGAGAGCCCGTACGCAGTCAGCACCGTGTCGATCCTCAGCTCCGTCCTCAGCCGCTCCACCAGGCGCAGCGGGACCACCGCCGCTCCCGTCACCACGAGCCGCAGCGCCGAGAGGTCGTGGGCGTCCCGAAACGGGTGGTCCAGGAGGGACTGGAGGAGGGTGGGCGGCCCGGGCAGGACCGAGACGCGTTCAGCGGCGACGTTCGCCAGCACCGTGTCCACGTCGAAGACGGGCTGCGGGATCATCGTCGCGCCCCGCATGAGGCATGCCACGATGCCCGCCTTGTAACCGAAGGTGTGGAAGAACGGGTTCACGATCAGATAGCGGTCGCCCTCCCGCAGCCCGGACAGCTCGCACCACACGGCGTAGGCGCGCAGCGTCTGGGCGTGGGTGATCACCACGCCCCTGGGCCGGCCCGTCGTCCCGGACGTGTAGACGAGGTCGGAGGGCGAGGAGCCGTCGAGGGCGTCCCCGCGCGCCCGGACGTCCGCCGCCCCGACCTGCTGCCCGCTCGCCAGGAAGTCCCCGAAGGTACGGAAGTCGGCGGGGGCGTCGTCCGAGAGCACCACGACCTGCTCCAGGTGCGGCAGCCCCGGCAGCGGGCCCCGCCCCGCGCCCTGCCCCGCGGCCCGCCGCAGGGACGCCACGTACGACGTCCCGAGGAACGTGCCGGTCACGAACAGCAGCCTGGCCCGGCTCCGGGACAGCACGTACGCCGCCTCCGCGCCCTTGAACCGGGTGTTCAGCGGGACCAGCACCGCACCGGCGCACACGGCGCCGAGGGCCGAGACGATCCAGTCCAGGGTGTTGGGCGCCCAGACCGCCACCCGGTCGCCGGCCCGCACCCCGTTCGCCAGACAGGCCGCCGCCGCCCGCTCCACGCGCGCGCCCAGCTCCGCGTACGAGAGGCGCGTACGGCCCTCGACGACCGCCTCGGCGTCGCCGTACCGGTCGGCCGCGGCCCGCACCAGCCCCGGGACGCTGCCCCATTCCAGGTCCCCGCGCATCGCACGCCTCCCCATGACCGGACGACCGGACGTACCACTGGCTGACTGTCCGTCAGATTAGCTGTAGCCTGACGCTCTGTCAGCAGCCGTGACCGCGCGCGGAGGTGTGCCCATGGCGGGCAAGGGGACGGGAAGCCCGGCGGGAATCAAGGACGCCACCGCCGTCGTCGGCATCGGACAGACGGCCTTCGCGAAAGAACTGGCCGAATCCGAGAAGACGCTGGCCTGCCGGGCGATCCTTTCCGCCCTGGACGACGCCGGGATCGCACCCGCCGAGGTCGACGGACTCGCCTCCTACACCATGGAGGAGACGGACGAGGTCGAGGTCGCCAAGGCGGTCGGGTTCGGCGACCTCACCCACTTCAGCAAAGTGGGCTACGGGGGCGGCGGTTCGTGCGCCACCGTCGCCCATCTCGCCGCCGCCGTCGCCACCGGACAGGCCACCGTCGGCGTCGCCTGGCGCTCACGCAAACGGGGCAGCGGGCCCCGCCCGTGGCGGAACACCACCGTCCAGCTCCCCACCCCTGCCCAGTGGACCCGGCCCTTCGGGCTGCTCAGACCGGCCGACGAGATCGCCATGCTGGCCCGCCGCTACATGCACGAGTACGGCGCCACCCGCGACCACCTGTTCAACGTCGCCCTCGCCTGCCGCAACCGCGCCAACCAGAACCCGGCCGCCATGATGTACGAGCGCCCGCTGACCCGCGAGATGTACATGACCTCCCGCTGGATCAGCGAGCCCCTCTGCCTGTTCGACAACTGCCTGGAGACGGACGGCGCGCTCGCCTGCGTGGTCGTCCCGGCCGAGCGGGCGCGCGACTGCCGCCACCGGCCCGTCTACGTCCACTCCGCCGCCCAGGGCCTGCCCGCCCAGCACCACGGCATGGTCAACTACTGGAACGACGACCCCCTCACCGGCCCCGCCTGGACCGCCGCCCGGCATCTGTGGAAGCACGCCGACCTCACCCCCGAGGACGTCGACGTCGCCCAGATCTACGACGCCTTCACCCCCCTCGTACCGCTCTCGCTCGAGGGCTACGGCTTCTGCGGACGGGGCGAGGGCGGTGCCTTCACCGAGGGCGGCGCGCTGGAGACCGGCGGCCGGCTGCCCCTCAACACCGGCGGCGGCGGCCTCTCCGAGGCGTACGTGCACGGCTTCAACCTCATCAACGAGGGCGTCAAGCAGCTGCGGGGCACCAGCACCGCCCAGGTCCCCGGCGCCGCCACCTGCCTGGTCACGGCCGGGGAAGGCGTTCCGACCTCCGCCCTCCTGCTCAGGAACTGAGGAGCCGCCATGCCCCTGCTGCCCCCCGTCCCCGACGACGACGGCGCCCCCTTCTGGCGGTACGCCGCCCAAGGCGAACTGCGCGTCCAGACCTGCGCCGGACCCGGCTGCGGCGAGCCGCGCTTCCCGCCGCGCCCCTGCTGCCCGCACTGCCACTCCTTCGCCGCCGAGTGGCGCAGGACGAGCGGGCGCGGACGGATCTGGTCCTACGTCGTCGCGCATCCGCCGCTGCTCCCGGCCTACGCGGAGCAGGCCCCGTACAACGCGATCGTCGTGGAGCTGGCGGAGGCGCCGCGGATCCGGCTCGTCGGGAACCTGGTCAGCGCACCGGACGCACGGCTCGACTCCGTCGACCCCGGCCGCATCCGGATCGGGGCGCGGGTGCACGTGGTCTTCACCGGCGCCGGGCCCGGCGACCCGGCCGGGACCGGCATGACCGTGCCCCGCTGGGTACTGGAGCGGCCGTGAGCGGCGGCCTGCGCACGAGCACCGACCAGGACACCGGCGTCGCCGTCCTCACCCTCGACCGGCCCGACAAGCTCAACGCGATCGACCTCGCACTCGCCGCCGAACTCGCCGCCGCCTGGCGGGAGCTGCGGCTCGACGACTCCGTACGGGCCGTCGTCCTCACCGGAGCGGGCGACCGCGCCTTCTGCACGGGGATCGACCGGAGCGTGGACGTACCCCAGCCCGACTCGCCCTACATGACGGACGATCCGCTGCTCACGGTCGGCCCGAAGGCGAACGACCTGTGGAAGCCGGTGGTCGCCGCGGTCGAGGGGATGGCCTGCGGCGGCGCGTTCTACCTGCTGGGCGAGGCGGAGTTCGTCGTCGCGGGCGGGACGGCGGCCTTCTTCGACCCGCACACGACGTACGGCATGGTCAGCGCGTACGAGGCCGTCCACATGGCGCACCGGATGCCGTACGGGGAAGCCGCGCGGACGGCGCTCATGGGAACCGCCGAGCGGCTCTCGGCCCGCCGGGCGTACGAGATCGGCCTGGTGTCCGAACTCACGCCCCCCGGAGAGGCGTTGGAGGCCGCCGTGCGGTGTGCCGCCGTCATGGCCTCCTACCCGGCCGCGGCCGTACAGGGCACCGTCCGCGCCCTGTGGGCGGCACGGGAGGCGGCGCGCGCCCACGCGTTCGCGCAGGCGCCGCACCTCATCGCGCTGGGCAATCTGCCGCCGCCGCGGCAGGCCGAACTGTTCGCCGCACGGCGGCCGGACGGGTACCGGATGCGGTGAGCCCGCCCCCGGCTGTTCGGCCGGTCCGACCCGGCCGCTCGGCCGGTCCGCCCCGGCCGCTCGGTCGGCCGGCCCGGTGTCAGCTTCCCGGCCGGGCCGCCGGGTCGACCTCGCAGTGGTCCACCGAGTCGACGAGGCCCGAGCCGCCGACCTTCACGCGGACGGTCTCCTTGCCGCTCGCGGGGATCGTGACGCGCTCGTAGCCGGAGGTGACGGAGATGTCGTTCTCGTCGAGGAACTCGACCGCCACCGTGAACGTGCCCTTGCGGGCGTTCGGGTTGGACACCTCGACGGTCGCGTACGGAGTCTTCTTCGTCGCGCAGCTCACCAGCCGCGCCTTCGCGTCCTCCAGCGACTTCGAGCCGCTGCCCGAGGAGGAGGTGGAGCGGTGGTTCGGACGCCGGTGGTAGCCGCCGCTGGTGCTGCCGCCGCTGGTGCTGCTGCTTCCGTACGTGTCGTCATCGTCGTAGTCGTCGCTGGAACTCGTCGAGCCGGAACTCGTCGAGCCGGAGCTGTACGACCCTCCGCCCGACGTCGACGACGACGAACTGTCGTGGTTCTGGCTGGAACTGCTGCAACCGCCGCCCCCGCCACCACTGTGGCTGCCGCCACCGCGACCGCGCCCCGACGAGAAGCCGGTCAACGCGAGCACCACCATGACCAGAACCGCTGCGAATTTGAGACTGCGCCCCCGTGTATGCATGTGATCAGACTACTCACCGCTCGCTCCCGGTCACACCGCATGACGGAGACGGCCGCGCATTCTCCACACCGCATGGCAGGTGCGCACTTCGCGGCGTAGCGTCGGTGGGGAGAGCAGTGAGGAGGCCCGCGATGGTCCGCAACGTTCTCGGGTCGGTGCTCGCCCTCCTCGGAGCGGCGGCCGCCGTCTGGAGCCCTTTCCGTGCCTGGTACGGCGGTCGTCACGGCCGGTACTACCGCGTCGGTGACCTGTTCTCCGGAGCCGGCGTCGGCGACGCCCGGGCCGGGCTGTTCGCCTCGCTCTTCCTCCCCCTCCTCGCGGCGGCGGTCCTGGCGGTCATCGGGGTGCTGCTGCGCTCGCGGCTGCTGGTCGCGCTCGCGGGCGTCGTCGTGCTCGGCTTTGCCGTGCTGTGGATGGTGCGCGTGGGTCAGGCCGAGTCCGGCCTGACCGTCGACAGCGACGGTAACGGCCTCGGCACCGGTGTCGCGGCCGCCCTCGCCGGTGGGGCGCTGCTGCTGCTCGGCGCGGCCGTGATGCGGGGGCGGCGCGAGCGCATGGCGACGCTGCCGCCGTCCGAGCGGTCCGCGCCCCCGGAGGAGCACCGGTCGTGGCAGTCCCAGCGCCAGGAGGAGCCCCGGTCCTGGCAGTCCCCGCGTCAGGAGGAGCCCAGGTCCTGGCAGTCCCCACCGGAAGAGGAGTCCCGGTCACGGCAGTCCGCGCCCCCGGAGGAACCCGGGTCGTGGCAGTCCGGGCCGGCCGGGGAGCCCCGGTCCTCGCAGTACCCGCCCCAGGAGGAGCCCGGCTCCTGGCAGTCCGGGCCGGCGGATCCGGCGCCGGACCGGCCCCAGCCGCGGGGGCGCGGCGGCACGGGTGCGGCGGAGGACGAGCCGACGGCCACGTGGCGGCGTCCGCCGGATCAGTACTGACGCCTTCCCCTTACGTTCCCCTCACGTCGTTCTCGCTGTGCCCGTGCCCTTCTCCGCGTCCAGGGCGTAGACGCATCTGTCCTTGCTGCAGGCGTAGACGACGCCGTCCTTGACGACGGGCGCGCCGGTGATCTCGCCGCCGGTGGCGAGCTTCCAGCGCAGACGGCCGTCGTCGGCCTTCAGGGTGTAGAGGAGATGGTCGGTGGAGCCGAAGTGGATGCGACCCTCGGCGACGGCGGGGGCGCCGACGATGTCGCCACCCGCCTGGAAGCGCCACTTCGGGGTGCCGGTGACGGCGTCGAGCGTGTACAGGCCCTTGCCGCTGCCGACGTGGACGTGGCCCGCGACGACCAGGACCGGCTCCGCGGAGGCGCGGGACTCCGTCGCGATGCGCCAGCGGTCGCGGCTGTCGGTGGCGTCGAGCGCGTACACCGTGCCGAGGTAGTCGGCCAGGTAGACGCCGCCGCCCGTCACGGCGGGGCCGGGGGCGAACGTGGGCGGGCAGAGGAAGACCGCGGGTGCCTCGAAGTGCCAGCGGACGTGGCCGCTGGTCACGTCGATGGCGAGGACACGGGTGCCGGCGGAGACGTACACGTATCCGTCGGGTGCCGGGGTCAGCCGGACCGGGACGCCGCCGCAGGAGGCCGCGTCGCCGATGGGGTACGACCAGCGCTCCTCGCCGGTCCGGGAGTCCAGGGCGCGCAGCCGCGCGTCCTTCCACACGTAGACCGTGCCGTCGTGGACCGCGGGTCCGGCCTCGGGGGTCTCGAAGTCCGTCTGCGCGCCGGTGATCTCCCAGAGCTTGCGGCCGTTCGCGGCCTCCCAGGCCTGGACGCCGCCGCCGCGGGTGCCGGTGACGACGGTGCCGCGGTC
This sequence comes from Streptomyces sp. NPDC005551, assembly GCF_042871785.1. Classification (NCBI taxonomy): domain Bacteria; kingdom Bacillati; phylum Actinomycetota; class Actinomycetes; order Kitasatosporales; family Streptomycetaceae; genus Streptomyces; species Streptomyces sp. NPDC005551. The sequence continues at coordinate 275,986 of NZ_JBIAJE010000009.1, forward strand.
GGCCTTCAGGGAGTAGACCCAGGCGTCGGTGGACAGCCGCCACAGGTCCGCGCCCTCGCGGGAGTCCAGGGCGAACAGCGTGGGGCCGTCGGAGGCGTGGATACGTCCGTCCGCGACCGCCATCGACCAGGCGACGTCGCGGGTCTTGAAGCGGCGCCGGCCGGTGGCCACGTCCAGCGCGTGGACCTCGAAGGAGGTGACGTAGACGAGGTCGTCGGCGACGGCGGGCGTGCCCCACACGTCGTTCGACATGCGGAAACGCCAGGGGCGCCAGCCGGACGGGGACTCCGGGGCCCGGGCGGGCGGCGCGACGACGGGGGCCGGGTCGGCGCCGTTCACGCCGGGGCGCGGCCGGGACCAGGACGCGGCGAGGCCCGCCTCGGGAGGAGGCGCCTTCACCGCGGCGGCGCGGGCGTCGGCGACGCGCGGTCCCGGCCCGATCGGCACCCGGGCGCCGGCCAGCCGCACGGGACCGGTGTCGGGCGCGCCGACGGCCGACGGGGCAGGGGCGTGCTGCGGGACGGGTGGCAGCGCGGCACCGCCCCTGGCTCCGCCGCCGCGGCCGGGCGCAGGCTGCACCGGGGGACGGCCGCCGCGGCGCGTCTCGATCAGGCCCACCGCCCGTTCGGGCAGCCACGCCGACGCCGTACCGCTGTCGTCGGAGCCGGAGCCGAAGAGGTGCGGTGCCAGCTGCGCCTGGAGGTCGGCGGGGTTGGGCCGGGCCGTCGCGTCCATCTGCATGCAGGACTCGATGAGGGGCCGCAGCTCGTCCGGGAGGCCCGCCAGGTCCGGCCCCTCCCGGAGCAGCATGAAGACGGTCTCGACCGGGTTCGCGCCGTGGAAGGGCGCGTGGCCGGTGGCGGCGAAGACGAGCATCGAGCCGAGCGAGAAGACGTCGCTGGCGCCGGTCACGCTGCGCGAGTCCTTGGCCTGCTCGGGCGACATGTAGGCGGGGGTGCCGACCGCGACGTTCGTCATGGTCAGCCGGGTGTTGGAGACCCCGGACGCGATGCCGAAGTCGATCACCCGGGGGCCGTCCTCGACGACGAGGACGTTGGAGGGCTTCAGGTCGCGGTGGACCAGCCCGGCGCCGTGGATGGACTGCAGGGCCTCGGCGACACCGGCAGCGAGCCAGCGCACCGCCTGGGCCGGGAGCGGCCCGCACTCGTTCACTATTTCCTCGAGCGAGGGCGCGGGGACGTACGCGGTGGCGAGCCACGGCACCGCCGCGCGCGGGTCGGCGTCGACGACGGCCGCCGTGTAGAAGCCGGAGACGGCCCGCGCGGCCTCCACCTCACGGGTGAAGCGGACCCGGAAGAGCTGGTCCTCCGCGAGTTCCGTCCTGACCGTCTTGATCGCCACGCGCCGGCCGGACGCCGAGCGCGCGAGATAGACCAGCCCCATGCCGCCCGCACCCAGCCGTCCCAGCACCTCGAACGGCCCGATCCGCCGCGGATCGTGCTGCGTCAGCTGATCCACCACTTGCCTGCCACCTCCCCGTACGGGCCGCGCCATCCACGTATGAACGCGGCCCCGTGCAGCGTCTCACCACCGAACCGCCACAGCGGCACGCACCCCGATTCTTCCTGTCCGGGCCACCGGTTGCGAACCCGGGTGCGGATCGGGGTGTCTCAGGACAAAACCATGTCGGGCGGCTTCTGCAAAGCGGCGGCCGGATGCTGGAACGCGGGCAGCGGCCCGGTCAGCGCTGCATCACCGCGAACGACGCCCCCTGATTGTCCGTGACCACCGCCACCCGTCCGTACGAGGTGTCGAACGGGGGTGCCTGTACCCGGCCGCCGAGCCGCCGGACCGTCTCCAGCGCGTCCTCGCAGTCCCGGACGCCGAAGTGGACGAGGAAGTGCGGGGGCATCTCGGCCGGGAAGATGTCGGACACCGCGGCCCGGCCGACGTCGGGCTGGGCGGGGGTGCCGAAGAGGTCCTCGTAGAAGGAGCCGGACGGATCCCTGGCGTACAGCTCGGCCCAGCAGAAGGAGCCCTGCTGGTGGCGGCGGCCGAAGCCGGGGTGTCCTTCGGCCTGCCAGAGGCCGAAGACGGCGCCCTCGGGGTCGGCGGCGAGCACGGTCGTGCCGAGCGAGTCCACGGGCAGCGGGCCCGTGATCACCTGCCCGCCGGCCGCCCCGGTCCGCCGGGCGAGGGCCGCCGCGTCGGAGGTGGCGAAGTACACCGTCCACACGGTGGGCATCCGGCCGTCCCGCTTGGGCGTGAGGCCCGCGACGGGCTGCCCGTCCCGGTGGGCCCACACGGAGGTGCCGCGCGGCGCGGAGGAGGCGGTACGGGAGGAGGCGGTACGAGGGGTGCGCGGGGTGCCGTACGCCTCCTCGAAGGTCCATCCGAACAGTTCGCCGTAGAAGCGCTTGCCCGCCTCGACGTCGGAGAGCTGGGCGTCCGTCCAGCAGGGGACGCCCTCCGCGAACGCGGCGGATGCGGCAGATGCCGTGGATTCGGCCATGCCGCCAAGCTAACGGCCCCGCACGCACCGCGCACGGTGGGCGCACCCCTGTCCCGGGGCCCGGAAATGGCCGTACTCCCCATTTGCAGTCGGCCGAATCGCGCTCCGATCACCCCTCGGTAAGCTGACGGCATGACAGGACAAGTGCGTACCGTCGACGGCCGTGTGGCCGGACGGCGTGGGCAGGCGACCAGGCAGAAACTGCTCGACTGCCTCAGCGAAATGCTCAGCTCCTCGCCCTACCGGGACGTCAAAGTCATTGATGTCGCCCGGAAGGCGGGCACGTCACCGGCGACTTTCTACCAGTACTTTCCGGACGTCGAAGGCGCCGTCCTGGAGATCGCCGAGCGCATGGCCGCGGAGGGCGCCGGGCTGACCCAACTGCTCGAAGGGCGCTCCTGGGTCGGCAAGGCCGGATGGCAGACCGCCCAGGAACTCGTGGACGGATTCCTGGAGTTCTGGCGCAGGAACGACGCGATCCTGCGCGTCGTCGACCTGGGCGCCGCCGAGGGCGACAAGCGGTTCTACAAGATCCGGATGAAGATCCTGAACTCGGTGAACAACTCCCTCACGGACACGGTCGCCGAGCTGCAGTCCAAGGGCAAGGTCGACAAGGACGTGAATCCGGCGGCGATGGCCGGTTCGATCGTCGCCATGCTCGCCGCGGTCGCCTCGCACCAGAAGGGCTTCCAGACGTGGGGCGTCAAGCAGGCTGAACTCAAGCCGAACCTGGCGATGTTGGTGCACCTCGGCGTCACGGGCAAAAAGCCGACGAAGTAGCGCCCTTCCTTTCCCCCGGCACAATTCCTGTCAGGCGGGCGGCAGTCCACCGGTGTGGACTGCCGCCCGCTGCGCTGTGCGGGGCCGTCCCGCACCGTGCCGGAGGGACCCTCGGGGCGGGTCCGGCCACCGCGCCGGCGCCCGGTCCTAACGCGGCACGATCCGGAACAGGCGGATCTCCCGGCTGACCCGCCGCTGGTACGTGGCGTACGGCGGCCAGAACGCGAGCGCCGCCTGCCATGCCGCCGCCCGCTCGTCCCCCTGGAGGAGGCGGGCGGTGACGGGCACGTCCCGGCCCTGCCAGCTGATCTCGGCGTCCGGGTGGGCCAGCAGGTTGGCGGTCCACGCGGGGTGTCCCGTCCGGCCGAAGTTGGATCCGACGAGGACCCAGCTGCCGGGCAGCGCGCCGCCGGACCGGCCTTCCGGCATGCAGGCCAGGGGCGTACGCCGCGGCAGACCGCTCCTGGCGCCGAGCGCCGTCAGGATCACGCCCGGCAGCAGTCGCGCGCTGAGCAGCACCCTGCCGCGCGTCAGCCGGTGCACGGCGCGGTCGAGGGCGGGGATCACGTGGGGCGCGATCCGGGCGAAGACCCGGGTCGAGGACACCATCCGCACCAGCCGGAGGCCCGGGGCGACCCGATCACCCCCACTCCGGCCTCGCGGCACCACCGGACCGCCGCGCTTCCCGCGTCCCGGGGCCGTCGGACCGCCGCCGCTCCCCTGCCACCGGGCCATCAGACCGCCACCTCGCCCACGTCGCCGGGCCATCAGACCGCCACCTCGCCCACGTCGCCGGGCCATCAGACCGCCACCTCGCCCACGTCGCCGGGCCATCAGACCGCCACCTCTCCCACGTCCCGAGGCGTCATCAGACTGCCCGCCGCCTCTGCCCTGTCGCCGAGCCATCAGACCGCCGCCTCTCCCCGTCGAAGATCCGTGCCGCGTCGGCCGCGTGCGCCCGCAGGCGGTGTACCGGCCCGAACAGCAGCTCGTCGCCCGCCGCCCGCTTGAAGTACAGGTGCGCCTCGTGCTCCCAGGTGAACCCGATGCCTCCGTGCAGCTGGATGCCCTCGGACGCGGCGGTCCGCAACGCCTCGAGCGCCTGCGCGAGCGCCAGCCCGCCCGCCCGCTCACCGCCCGCGCCGCACGCCCAGGCCGCGTAGTACGCCGCCGACCGCGCCGCCTGGACCTGCACGTGGACATCCGCGAGCCGGTGCTTGACCGCCTGGAAGGACCCGATCGGCCGCCCGAACTGCTGCCGCTGCCGGACGTACTCCACGGTCCGCTCCAGCGCACGGTCCGCGGCTCCGACGGCCTCCGCGGCGAGTACGGCGGCCGCCGCGTCCCCGGCGGCGGCGAGCGGGCCGAGCACGTCGGCGTCCTCACCCCCGAGCAACTCCGCTTCCACGTGGCGCAGTTCGATCCTGGCCTGGGGCCGCGTCCCGTCCAGCGCGGTCTGCCGCACCCGCACGAGCTCCCCGCCCGGCCCGGGCGCGGCCCCCTCGCCCGTACGCCTCCGGGGAGCGGGCCGGACGAGGAACAGCAGGGTCCGCGACCGCGTGAACCCCCCGGTGTGCGCGGCCACCACCAGAAGCCGCGCACTGTGTCCGTCGAGCACCTGGGCCGCCTGACCGTAGAGACGCCACCCGCCGTCGGTGCGCCTGGCCTGCACGCCGCCCGCCCGGCCGCCGCCGGCCCAGTCCCCCCGGTGGCCGCCGACCAGACCGAGGGCGGCGGCGAGGCCGGGACCGGGCACGGCGAGAGCCGCGGTCAGTTCCCCGGCGGCGATCCGGGGCAACAGGCCGGCGCGCTGGGCACCGGTGCCGAGCGCCAGGATCAGCGGGGCGGCGAGCACGGCCGTGGCCAGCAGCGGCGAAGGGGCGAGGAAGCGTCCCGACTCCTCGCAGGCGAGAGCCAGTTCGGTCATCGAGCAGCCGACGCCGCCGTACGCCTCGGGGAGGGCGAGGCCGGGCAGTCCGAGCTGGTGCGCAAGCGTCTCCCACAGTGCCGCGTCATGCCCGGCGGGGGTCCGCACGGCGGCCCGCAGCCCCTCGGGACCACAGCGCTTGTTCAGCAACTCCCGCACCGTACGACGGATCTCGTCCTGCTCGGCGGTGAAGCGGGCGTCCATGGGCGGGCTCCTCCCCCGGGGCGGTCCCCGGCCCGGGGGCTGCTCCCCCGGGCCCGATCTCCCGCTGCCGGATCTGACGGACCGTCATGTTAGGCCCGGGCCGGACGGAAGCCCAGGGCCGCGGCACCCTCCCGCGTCGCGCGGCGCCGCACCCTCCCGCGTCCCGCCATATCTGATGTACCGTCAGATATGTGCCCGCCACCCCACGCAGTGCCGTGACCGCACGCAGCACCGCCACCCCACGCAGTGCCGTGACCGCACGCGGTGGCGTGACCCGACGCAGCGCCGTCGCGCAGCGGACGGCCGGCGCCCCGGGCCGGCGCAGGGTCGCCGTCGTGGGCGCCGCCCTCGCCGACTGCGGCCGGGTGGAGGCGGCGACCCCGTACGCACTGCACGCCCAGGCGGCCCGCCGCGCACTGGCCGACTCGGGACTGGGCCGCGAGGCCGTCGACGGCCTCGCCTCCGCGGGCCTCGGCATCCTCGCCCCCGCGGAAGTCGCCGAATACCTGGGGCTCAGGCCCACGTGGGTCGACTCCACCTCGGTCGGCGGGGCCACCTGGGAGGTGATGGCCGCCCACGCGGCCGACGCCATAGCGGCGGGCCACGCGAACGCGGTCCTGCTGGTCTACGGCTCCACCGCCCGCGCCGACATCAGGGCGGGGCGCCGCACCGGAGATCTCTCGTTCGGCGCCCGGGGCCCGCTCCAGTTCGAGGTCCCGTACGGCCACACGCTCGTCGCCAAGTACGCGATGGCCGCCCGCCGCCACATGCACCAGTACGGCACCACCCTCGAACAGCTCGCCTCCGTCGCCGTCCAGGCCCGGGCGAACGCCGCGCACAACCCGGAGGCGATGTTCCGCGACCCGATCACGGTCGACGACGTCCTGTCCGGCCCGATGATCGCGGACCCCTTCACCAAGCTGCACTGCTGCATCCGCTCCGACGGCGGCGCGGCCGTGCTGCTCGCCGCCGAGGAGTACGTACGCGACTGCCGCACAGGACCGGTGTGGATCCTCGGCACCGGGGAGCACGTCTCGCACACGACGATGTCCGAGTGGGCCGACTTCACCGTGTCCCCGGCCGCCGTGAGCGGACGCCTCGCCTTCGGGCGCGCCGGCCTGCGCCCGGACGAGATGGACCTCGCGGAGATCTACGACGCCTTCACCTACATGACCCTCCTGACGCTGGAGGACCTCGGGTTCTGCGGGAAGGGCGAGGGGGGCGCGTTCGTGGAGAGGGGCCGGCTGACACTGGGCGGGGAGTTGCCGGTCAACACCGACGGGGGCGGCCTCTCGGCCCAGCACCCGGGCATGCGCGGACTGTTCCTGCTCGTCGAGGCGGTACGGCAGCTGCGCGGCGAGGCGGGCGAGGGGCGGCAGGTGCGCAGGGCCGACGGGGGGCTCCCGCGTCTGGCGGTGGCGTCCGGGACCGGTGGCTGGTTCTGCTCCTCGGGGACGGTGGTGCTGGGGCGGGACTGACCGCCGCCGGGACTGCCGCGCGGTGGCGCCGGGGCGGTCGCCGGCGGGGCCCCGGGACATACTCGCCTCATGGAACCGGATCTTCATGAGCTGCTGCGATCGCTGCGGGTGTGGGACACCGACCTGCCCGGCTTCACGCCGGACGAGGCACCCGGGGACCCGCTGACGCTGTTCGGGCGCTGGTTCGCCGAGGTGGTGGCCGCGGGCCAGACCGAGCCGCACACCATGTCCCTAGCCACGGCGGACGCGGACGGACTGCCGGACACCCGCACGGTGATGCTGCACGGCGCGGACGCGGACGGCTGGTCCTTCGCCACGCACGCGACCAGCCGCAAGGGCCGCCAGCTGGCCGCCCGCCCGTACGCCGCCCTCGGCTTCTACTGGCCCGCCCAGGGCCGTCAGATCCGCCTCCGCGGCCCCGTCGCGGTCGCTCCCGCGCAGGAGGGGCAGGCCGATCTGCACGCCCGTTCCACCGGCGCGCTCGCCGCCGCCCTGGTGGGCCGGCAGAGCGAGGTCCTGCCCTCGCGGGAGGAGCTGGAGCGGGCCTCGGAGTCGGCCTGGGCCCACGCCGAGCGCGAGCCGGAGGCCCCCGCCCCGACCTGGACCCTGTACCGGCTCCGTCCCGACGAGGTGGAGTTCTTCCAGGGAGACGCCCGCAGGCGGCACGTGCGGCTGAACTACCGCCGCACGGCGGACGGCTGGCTCAAGGAGCTGCTCTGGCCGTGAGCACCGGCCGTGAGCACCGGCCGTCCGCAACGGCCTTGAGCGACGGCCACGGGCGGCCACCCGGTTGCCGGGTTGCCCGGTTGCCCCGTTGCCCAGCTGCCCCGTTGCCGGGTTGCCTCGTTCGGGGTGACGGGGTTACGTCGGCTCGGACTGCGGTTCCGGGTCCGGCTGCGATCCCTGTTCCGGGTCCGGCCACGGTTCCGGCTCCGCGTCCGTGGCGAGCCGCGCGTGCAGGTGGACGTCCCGGAACGCGTCCTGCCGCCCCGCCTCGAACATCGCGCCCCGCAGCGTCCCCTCGTACCGGAACCCGCACCGCTCCGCGACCCGGCAGGAGACGTCGTGCCCGAGCGCGTGCCCCAGCTCCAGCCGGTGCAGGCCCAGGTCGGTGAAGGCGAAGCGGGCGGTCGTCGCGAGGGCGCGGGTGGCGACCCCGCGGCCGCGCGCCTCGGGCAGCACCCAGTAGCCGACGCGGGCGCAGCTCATGACGTGGTCGATCTCGTTGACCCCGATGTGCCCGAGGATCTCCCCGCTCACGGCGTCCGTGACGCAGAACGAGGCCGCGGTACCGTCCACCGCGCTCTCGGCCCGCGTGCGGAGCGACTCCCGCGCGGCGTCGATGTCCCGGACCGCCGTGAGCGGCGTGTTCCACCGCTGGAACTCCGGGTCGGACAGCCCGTGCAGCCAGGCCCTGACATCCGCGTCCGAGGCGGCGTTCCAGGGGCGCAGCCGCAGACCGTGACCGGTCAGCTCGCGGAAGGGGTAGGCGGGGTACTGCTCGTGCGCGTCGGCCATCCGGCCATTGAATCCCGCCCCGCCGCCCGGCACCCACCCCGGGGCCGGAAGACCGGCACCCAGAACTCCGCCGGGCCCGGCGACCCCGTGGACCGGAACGTCACCTCCAGCCCCATCCCGATCCGCAGCGCCGCCTCCTCGCACTCCACGATGCCGGTCATCATCCGCGGGCCCTCCGCGAGGTCGACGACGGCGGCGACGTACGGCGTGCGCCCGCGGAACGGCGGCAGGTCGTTGCGGTGGACGACGGACCACGTGTAGAGCGTGGCGTGGCCGCTCGCGGGCCGCCAGTGCACGTCCTCGCTCCAGCAGCGGGGGCAGAACTCGCGGGGGTAGTGGTGGGTGTGTCCGCAGGCGGCGCAGTGGCGCAGCAGCAGCCGTCCCCCGGCCGCCGCCTCCCAGTAGGGGCGGCTGAACGCGTCGGCCTCCGGGAGATCGAACCGGTCCGGCCGCAGAGCTCCCGGCGGGCCGGCCGCCGTCCCCGCCGTCTCCCCCGCCCCCGTCACGGGAACAGCCCGAGTGCGTCGTCCACCGACCAGGTCTGCCAGGACATCGCGAAGAGGCCGACGACCGAGATGAGCGCCATCAGCGCGTTCTGCCCCTGCTCGGCCCAGTCGTGGATCATCAGGACGAGGTAGAGCAGGTTCAGCAGCAGGCCGCCGGCCAGGGCGACCGGGGTGAGGAAACCGGCGACCAGGCCGAGCCCCAGGGCGAGTTCGGCGTAGACAACGACGTACGCCATCGTCCGGGGCCGGGGTGCGACGACCGTGTCGAAGCCGCTGCGGACCGCGCCCCAGCGGTGTCTTGAGGCGACGTCCGCCGCCCAAGCGATCCCGGTCCCCCGCTCGAACCAGCCCTTCTTGTCCTTGTGCCGCCAGCTCTCCAGCCACCACAGCCCGAGTCCGACACGGAGCACGGCGAGCCACTGCGCGCCGGTGAGCCAGATCGTGTCCATCGGCATCCACGCCTTCACTCAAAATCTGACGGTACGTCAGTTCAGCGCACGGCAAGGCGCCTGCGCAAGAGGCGTACGCGCCCGGCACCGATCCGCGCCCCGCGACGGCCCGCTCAAACACACGCTCCGCTTCCACCTCGGCCTGCCCCGGAACGCGCTCCGCCTCCACCTCCGGCCTGCCCCGGGGCAGCCCCTCCGCACCTGCCGGCGGCCCGCTCGCACACACGCCGTCACCACAGCACGGAGGCCCGCGTCACCGGCCCCACCCGCCCTCGACACAGCCGTGATCAATTCGCAACCGATTCCGGTCTTGACCGAGACCCATCAAGTCAGGACGTGATTACGCTCGCGCTCATGGCCGACTCGACAGTTTCCTCGACACCCCGCCCGGTGCCGTCCCACGAAGACCGCCCCGTGTACGTGATCGGCGGCGGCCCCGGCGGACTCTCCGCGGCGTACGCACTGCGTGCCCGGGGTGTACGAGCCGTCGTGCTGGAGAGGTCGGACCGCGTCGGGGCCTCCTGGCGGCGCCACTACGACCGGCTGCACCTGCACACCACGCGCCGCCTGTCCGCCCTGCCAGGACTCGCGATGCCGCGCTCCTTCGGCCGGTGGGTGTCCCGCGACAACGTGGTGCGCTACCTGGAGAAGTACGCCGAGCACCACGAACTGGAGATCGTCACCGGCGTCGAGGTCTCCCGCATCGAACGGTCGGGGGACGACTGGCTGCTGCACGCCACCGGCGGCCGACGGCTGACCGGCAGCGCCGTGGTCGTCGCCACCGGCCACAACCACACCCCCCGGCTGCCCGACTGGCCCGGCCGCGACGCGTACACCGGCGAGCTGCTGCACGCCGGCGAGTACCGCAACCCCGCCCCCTACGCCGGCCGGGACGTCCTCGTCGTCGGCATCGGCAACACCGGTGCGGAGATCGCCGTGGACCTCGCCGAGGGCGGCGCCGCGCGGGTACGCCTCGCGGTGCGCACGGCACCGCACATCGTGCGCCGTTCGACGGCCGGCTGGGCCGCCCAGTTCACCGGCATCCTCGTACGCCGCCTGCCGGTCCGGCTGGTGGACCGGCTGGCCGTCCCGGTGGCCCGGGTCAGCGTGCCCGACCTGTCGGCGCAGGGGCTGCCCCGGCCGGACCGCGGGCTCTACTCCCGGGTGCGGGAAGGCGCGATCCCGGTCCAGGACGTCGGTCTCGTCGACGCCGTGCGCCAGGGGCGGGTCGAGATCGTGGCCGCGGTAGAGCGCTTCGAGGACGGCAGGGTCGTCCTCGCGGACGGCGACCGCATCGAGCCGGACGTCATCATCGCCGCCACCGGCTACCGGCGCGCGCTGGAGGGACTCGTCGGTCACCTCGGCGTACTCGACGCACGCGGCCGCCCCGTCGTCCACGGCGCCCGCACCCCGCGGGACGCTCCCGGCCTGTACTTCACCGGCTTCACCAACCCCATCAGCGGCATGTTCCGCGAACTCGCCCTCGACGCGCAGAAGATAGCGAAGGCGATCGCCCGGAAGACCGCCCGAAGCGGCGGCCGGCGGTAGCGGCAGCCCGCGCGAAGGGCCCGGGGGGGCGGTAACAGCGGTCGTCCCCCACGTACCGGCCGACGGCAGTGAGCCACCCGGGGACGTGGTACCCCCGCGCACTGCGGGGAGCCATCGCCCAAGCCGGTGACCGAGCGGATGACCGGCGCGGGGCCGGCCGGGCAGCCGACACGCGAACCGGCACACGCCCCCGCGCGCACCCCCGGCCGCCTGAGCACCGGGAACCCTGGGAACCCCGGGAGCCGAATCCCACCCGTTCCGGCCCCCCCGGCGCTCCTTTCCGGACGCCGATCCTCCGCCGGGTTCCGCTCCGGCGCACGGCGGGTACCGACTCCGGTACGCACCTCCCCGGCCCCGCGACCCCGCCCCCGGGAGCCCTCCGCCACGGCCCCGCCCCCAGCCCACCCGCGCCGTCCCCACGGCCCACGCCCCTCTCCCCGCCCACAGCCTTTGCCTGCACGACGGTTCCTGACGGAGCGTCAGTTACGTAATCTGACACTACGTCAGTTATATGGCTCTCACACAGGAGCGGGCGGACCGATGCTTGGATCAACCCACGGCACCCTCACCACCGACTCCCGCCGGGCCCGCGTCATCGCCTGCGGCGAGCAACCCTCACCGGTCGTCCACGGCAGACCCGCCGAACCGGACGACCTGGACGTCAGCGGCCGTCCGCTGTATGCCGCCGTCCCCGATCTGGACCGCTTCTTCCGTCCCGAGTCCGTGGCCGTCGTCGGCGCCTCCGACTCCGACGGGCGGCCGAACGCCGGGATCACCCGGCAACTGGTCACGTGGGCCGAGCGGGTCGGCGCCCGCCTCCACCCCGTGCACCCCACCCGCCCTGCCGTCTTCGGCATCCCCTGCTTCCCCTCCGTCGGCGAGCTGCCCGAGCGGGTCGACCTGGCCGTGCTGCTGGTCGGCGACCCCGTGCCCGTGATCGCGGAACTGGCCGACGCCAAGGTGCGCTTCGCGGTCGCCTTCGCGTCCGGGTTCGCGGAGACCGGAACCGAGGGTGCGGCGGCGCAGTCCCGCCTCACCGCCGCCGTCGCCCGGTCCGGGCTGCGGCTGCTCGGGCCCAACACCAACCTCAACGCCTTCGAGCGGTTCCGCGACGACCTGGAAGGGCCCGCGATCGCGCTCATCACACAGTCCGGACACCAGGGCCGCCCGGTCTTCGCCCTCCAGGAGCTGGGCATCCGCCTCTCCCACTGGGCCCCCACCGGCAACGAGGCCGACCTGGAGAGCGCCGACTTCATCTCCTACTTCGCCGAGCGTCCCGAGGTGGGCGCCATCGCCTGCTACCTCGAGGGCCTGAAGGACGGCCGTTCCTTCCTGCTCGCCGCCGACCGCGCCGCGCGCCGCGGAGTGCCGGTCGTCGCGGTCAAGGTGGGCCGCACCGAGACCGGCGCCCGCACGGCCGCCTCGCACACCGGAAAGCTGACCGGCTCGGACGCCGTGGTGGACGCGGCGATGCGGCAGTACGGCGTGATCCGCGTGGACGGACTCGACGAACTCCAGGACACCGCCGCCCTGCTGGCCCGCGCCCGCACCCCGCGGGCGGACGGCGTCGTCGTCTATTCGATCTCGGGCGGCACGGGCGCGCACTTCGCGGACCTGGCGACGGCGGCCGGGCTGTCGCTGCCCACGCTGTCCCCCGCCAAGCAGGCGGAACTCCACACCTGGATACCGGAGTACCTGAACGTCGCCAATCCCGTCGACAACGGCGGCCACCCGGTGGGCGACATGCGGGGCCGGAAGATCATCGACGCGATCCTCGCCGACCCGTCCGTCGGGGTGCTGATCTGCCCCGTCACCGGGCCCTTCCCGCCGATGAGCGACAAGCTCGCCCAGGATCTGGTGGACGCGGCGGAACGGACGGACAAGCTGGTGTGCGTGGTGTGGGGGTCGCCGGTCGGCACGGAGTCCGCATACCGCGAGACCCTGCTCGGCTCGGCGCGGGTCGCCACCTTCCGTACGTTCGCCAACTGCATCACCGCCGTCCGCGCCCACCTGGAACACCACCGGTTCGCCGCCGCGTACCGCTCGCCCTTCGACGAGGCGCCCCGCACGCACTCGCCCTCCTTCCGCAAGGCGCGGGCGCTGATGCGTCCGGGACAGCAGCTGAGCGAGCACGCGGCGAAGCAGCTGCTGCGGACGTACGGCATCCGGGTGCCGCGCGAGCAGCTGGTGACCAGCGCGGCGGCGGCCGTACGCGCGGCGAGCCTGGTCGGCTACCCGGTCGTCATGAAGGCGTCCGGCGCGCAGATCGCCCACAAGACCGAACTGGGCCTCGTGAAGGTCTCCGTGACCTCCGCCAGCCAGGTCAGGGACGCCTACCGCGAGCTGACCGACATCGCGCGCTACGAGGGGATCTCGCTGGACGGCGTACTCGTGTGCCAGATGGTCGAGCGGGGCGTCGAGACGGTCGTGGGCGTCACGCACGACCCGCTCTTCGGGCCGACCGTCACCGTCGGGCTCGGCGGCGTCCTCGTCGAGGTGCTGCGGGACGTGGCCGTACGGGTGCCACCGTTCGGCGAGGACCAGGCGCGGGCCATGCCGGCCGAGCTGCGGGGGCGGGCGCTGTTCGACGGCGTACGCGGGGGCCCTCCCGTGGACGTGGACGCGCTCGTCGAGGTGATCCTCCGGGTGCAGCGGATGGCGCTGGAACTCGGGGACGACATCGCGGAGCTGGACATCAACCCGCTGATGGTGCTGCCCCGGGGGCAGGGCGCCGTGGCCCTGGACGCGCTGGTGGTCTGCCACTGACCGGCCGCGCGACCGGCCCGCCGGTCCACCCCGGGCCCGCGGCCCCGGCACCGCCGCCGCGACCCGCCGTACGAAACGGAGCTCCCCCATGACGTCCTCCCCCGACGCGTCCCTCTCCGACGCGTCCCCTGCCGACGCGCCCTCCCCCGACGGCTCCCCGGGTCACGGGCGCACCAGCGACCAGGGCCGCCCCCGTGACCCGGAGAGATCCCCCGACTCATGGGTACTGCACGCCACTGACAACGCCGTCTCGTGGATCACCCTGAACCGGCCCGAGGCCATGAACGCCGTCACCCCGGACCAGCGCGAACGCGTGATCGCGCTCCTCGCGGAGGCGTCCGCCGACCCCGGCGTCCGGGCCGTCGTCGTCACCGGGACGGGGCGCGGCTTCTGCGCGGGCGCCGACCTGCGGGGCACGCCGGCCGGCGGTGACCGGGTGCCCGGTGACGTGGCCCGCACCATCCGGCTCGGCGCGCAGCGGCTCGTCTCCGCCGTCCTCGACTGCGAGAAGCCGGTGATCGCGGCCGTGAACGGCACCGCCGCCGGTATCGGCGCCCATCTGGCGTTCGCCTGCGACCTGGTCCTCGCGGCCGAACCGGCCACGTTCATCGAGGTGTTCGCGCGCCGGGGACTGGTCCCGGACGGCGGCGGCGCCTATCTGCTCGCGCGCCTGACCGGACCGCAGCGCGCCAAGGAGCTGATGTTCTTCGGCGACGCGCTCACCGCCGCGGACGCGGAACGGCTCGGCCTCGTCAACCGTGTCGTCCCCGCCGGGGCCCTGGAGCAGACGGCGCGCGCCTGGGCGGAGCGGCTCGCCGCGGGCCCGACCCGCGCCCTCGCCCTGACCAAGCAGCTCGTCAACGCCTCCCTGGACGGCGACCGGGCCGCGGCGTTCGCGCTGGAGGCGGCGGCGCAGGAGATCAACATGACGACGGCGGACGCCCGGGAGGGCGTCGCGAGCTTCGTGGCACGCCGAAGCCCGCGGTACCGGGGCCGCTGAACCCACGGCGGCGACGGCCCACCGTAACCTCTACCTGTGCCCGCACCCCGACCGCATCGCGTCGCCGTCCTCGTGCTCGAGGGGGCGAAGCCGCTGGACGTCGGGATTCCCGCCCAGGTCTTCACGACCCGCGCGAGCATGCCGTACGAGGTGCGGGTGTGCGGGGCGGCACCCGGTCTCGTGACCGGCGGCGACGGCCTCGCGTACTACGTCGCCCACGGGCTCGACGCGCTCGCGTGGGCCGACATCGTCTTCGTCCCCGGCTACCGGTTCCCGGACCGCGACGACCCGCCGCGGGCCGTCGTCGGCGCGCTGGTCGCCGCGCACGAGCGGGGCGCGCGGCTCGCCGCCATCTCGACGGGTGCCTTCGCGCTCGCCGCCACGGGACTGCTCGACGGCAGGCGCGCCACGACGCACTGGCACTACACGCGGGCACTCATGGCCAGGCATCCGCTCGTCCGGGTCGACGAGAACGTGCTGTTCGTCGACGAGGGCAGCGTGCTCACCTCGGCCGGCGCCGCCTCCGGCATCGACCTGTGCCTGCACATCCTGCGCGGCGACCTCGGAGTGGCCGCGTCCAACCACGCGGCCCGGCGTCTGGTCGCCGCCCCCTACCGCAGCGGCGGCCAGGCCCAGTACGTGCCGCGCAGCGTCCCCGAGCCGCTCGGCGAGCGGTTCGCGGCCACCCGCGAATGGGCGCTGCACCGGCTCGGTGAGCCCCTCACCCTCGACGTACTTGCGCGGCAGGCGGGGGTCTCGCCGCGCACGTTCTCCCGGCGCTTCGTCGAGGAGACCGGCTGCACACCGATGCAGTGGGTGATGCGTGCCCGTATCGACCTGGCCCGCGAGCTGCTCGAACGCTCGCAGCGCGGCGTCGAACAGATCGCCGCCGACATCGGGCTCGGCACCGGCGCGAACCTGCGTCTGCACTTCCAGCGCATCCTCGGCACCACACCGAGCGAGTACCGGCGCACCTTCACCCGGGGCGAGTAGCCCCGTCGACACCGCGTGGCGGGATCCTTTTGAACCATGGCGATCCCGCCACTGTCAGCGGCGACGGCCGCGGGCGAGCCTGGGGTGAAAGGGAAGGGACATCACTCATGACTCGCATCGCCATCAACGGATTCGGCCGCATCGGGCGCAACGTGCTGCGCGCACTGCTGGAGCGCGACAGCGCCCTGGAGGTCGTCGCCGTCAACGACCTGACGGAGCCCGCCACGCTCGCCCGGCTGCTCGCCTACGACAGCACCGCCGGCCGGCTCGGGCGCCCGGTGACCGTCGACGGGGACGCCCTCGTCGTCGACGGCCACCGGATCACGGTGCTGGCCGAGCGCGAACCGGCGCGGCTGCCGTGGGCCGAGCTCGGCGTCGACATCGTCCTGGAAGCCACCGGCCGCTTCACCTCGGCAAAGGCCGCGCGCGCCCACCTCGACGCGGGCGCGAAGAAGGTGCTCGTCAGCGCGCCGTCGGACGGCGCCGACGTCACGCTCGCGTTCGGGGTCAACAACGACGCCTACGACCTGGCCCTGCACACGATCGTCTCGAACGCCTCCTGCACGACCAACGCGCTCGCGCCGCTGGCCGCGGTCCTCGACGAACTCGCCGGTATCGAGCACGGGTTCATGACAACGGTGCACGCCTACACCCAGGAGCAGAACCTGCAGGACGGTCCGCACCGCGACGCCCGTCGCGCCCGGGCCGCCGGCGTCAACATCGTGCCGACCACGACCGGCGCCGCCAAGGCGATCGGCCTGGTGCTGCCGAACCTCGCGGGCAAGCTGTCGGGCGACTCGATCCGCGTACCGGTGCCGGTGGGCTCGATCGTCGAACTCAACACGACCGTCGCCCGCGACGTGACACGCGACGACGTGCTGGCGGCATACCGCACCGCGGCGAACGGGCCGCTCGCCGGCGTCCTCGAGTACTCGGACGACCCGCTCGTGTCGTCCGACATCACGGGCAATCCCGCCTCGTCGATCTTCGACTCGGCTCTCACCCGCGTCGACGGCCGCCACGTCAAGGTGGTCGCGTGGTACGACAACGAGTGGGGTTTCTCGAACCGCGTGATCGACACGCTCGAGTTCCTCGCCACCCCCTGACCGGACGCGGCGGTGGCGCCCCGCCTCCCGAACCGCCCTGATTCACGGGGGCGTCGGCGGGCATCGGCCGGTCGCCGCCACCCCTTCCCAACTGACGCTCCGTCAGTTTCAATGGAGGGGTGATGGGACACGCAGGGATGGCGGCCGCCGCCGTCCGTTACCTCAGGTCGGCCGGGGCTCCCACCGTCGCGGAGCCCGCCGGGGCGCCGGTCGAGACGCTGCCGCGCCCCGAGCTGCGCGCGGTCGGCGACGACGAGCGGGCGCCCGTCGACCAGGCGCAGTTCCGCCGGGTCCTCGGGAGCTTCGCGACCGGCGTGACCGTGGTGACCGCCCCGGCCGCCGAGGGGGAGGACGGCCCCGCCGGTTTCGCCTGCCAGTCCTTTTCCGCCCTCTCGCTCGACCCGCCGCTGATCGCGTTCATGGTGGGGCGTACGTCGGCGACGTGGCCCCGCATCGCCCGCGCGGGCGTCTTCTGCGTGAACGTGCTGGGCGCGCACCAGGGCGAGCTGTGCCGCGGCTTCGCGGTGAGCGGCGCGGACAAGTTCGCCGGCGTCGCGTACGACGCGGCGCCCGTCTCCGGCTCCCCGCGCCTCGCGGGCACCCTCGCGTGGATCGACTGCACCGTCCACGCGGTCCACACGGGCGGCGACCACCTCGTCGTGGTGGGACGGGTGACCGCGCTCGGCACGTCGGAGGAGGACCGGCCACCGCTCCTCTTCCACCGCGGACGCTTCCTCCCTCCCCCGGCCTGAGCCGCCCCGCCGGCCGGTCCGAACCCGCCCGCCGCTCGACCGCCGCCCCTCCGCCGGGCCCGCAGCCCGCTCACCGCACCCGCCGCACCCCCGCCCGCGGCTCACCCCGTGCTCAGGCCGGCGCCCCGGCCACCGCCGGAGCCGGGCGCACCGGCCGCCGCCGGATCACCAGCGCCATGAGCGCCGCCGCCGCGCACAGCGCCCCGGAGGCGTACCAGACGACGTCGTACGAGCCGAAGGCGTCCCGCGCGACCCCGCCGAGGAAGGCGACCAGCGCGGCGCCCACCTGGTGCGAGGCGAGGACCCAGCCGAAGACGATCGCGCTGTCCTCGCCGTACTGCTCACGGCACAGGGCGAGGGTGGGCGGCACGGTGGCGACCCAGTCGAGGCCGTAGAAGACGATGAAGAAGATCATCGGGGGATGCACGCCGGGCGCCAGCAGCATCGGCAGGAACAGGAGCGAGACGCCCCGCAGCGCGTAGTACACCGCGAGCAGCCGGCGCGGCTCGAAGCGGTCGGTGAACCAGCCGGAGGCCACCGTGCCGATCACGTCGAAGACGCCGATCACCGCGAGGAGCGAGGCGGCCGCCGTGATCGGCATGCCGTGGTCGTGGGCCGCCGGCACGAAGTGGGTCTGGATCAGGCCGTTGGTGGAGGCGCCGCAGATCGCGAAGGTGCCGGCCAGCAGCCAGAAGGGGCCGGTGCGGACGGCGGAGAACAGCACCGTCACCGCCCGCCGCGCCGCCCCCGGCACCGGCGGGGGCTTCGCCACGAACTCCGTCGCGCCGTACGGCTTCAGGCCCACGTCGGCCGGGTGGTCGCGCAGCAGCAGCCAGACGAAGGGGACCACCGCGAGGGCGGCCAGGGACACCGTCACGGCCGCGGGACGCCAGTCGCGCTGCGAGGTGATCATCCAGGACAGGAGCGGAAGGAAGATCAGCTGGCCCGACGCCGAGGCCGCGGTGAGGATGCCGGTCACCAGGCCGCGGCGCTGCGTGAACCAGCGGTTGGTGACCGTCGCGGCGAAGGCCAGTGCCATCGAGCCCGATCCGAGGCCCACCAGGAGGCCCCAGCAGAGCAGGAGCTGCCAGGGTGCCGTCATCCACACGGTCGCCCCGGAGCCGAGGGCGATCACCAGCAGCGCGACCGCGACCACCCGGCGGATGCCGAAGCGGTCCATCAGCGCGGCGGCGAAGGGTGCCGTCAGCCCGTACAGCGCGAGGTTCACCGACACCGCCCCGCCGATCGTGCCCCGCGACCAGCCGAACTCCTCGTTCAACGGGTCGATGAGCAGGCCCGGCAGCGAACGGAAGGCCGCCGCGCCGATGATCGTCACGAAGGTCACGGCCGCGACGAACCACGCGCGGTGGATGCGTCCGGGTCGGGACGGCAGGGCGGGTCCGGATTCCGTTCCGGCGGCGGTGGCTTCGGATGTCTGGGTCACGTCCTAGAGCTTCCGGCCCGCGCTCCGCCTGATCGAGTGGCCCGAAGGACAGCATTCGCTAGGATCGGGCCATGGCCCTTCTCCCCCGCCGTACCGCACCCCTCGGAGAGAGCGCCTGAGGCAGGCGCACAGCCATGCGGTCAGGCCGCCAAGGCGCGGACAAGCAGCGTGCCCACTGCCCTGCCCTCTGGTGGGTCGATCAGAGACACACGCACGTCAGAGAAGCCGTGCCCCGTCAAGATGTGACTCCACTCATCCGGAGTGCGGTCGTGCCGCAGTCCGGCTTCAGGCTTGGGCCCCTGGCCTGCTGGGGGCAAATGTGAGAAGGCCAGGATGCCGCCCGGGGCCATACGCGAGCGGATCAGCGGGAGCAAGGTGGCCGGATCGACGAACCACACGGGACCAAAGATCGAGAGCACGACATCGAATCTCTCGTCCGTCTCGTTCAGGAACACCGTCGCCTCCGCCGTATGGAATTCAAGGCCCGGCAGATCGCCCCAGCGCTCCCGCGCGACCGTCTTGCGAGCAGGGGCGATGTCCACCCCTTGACCGGTCGCGCCAAGCGTCACGAGGTGCGCGAGGTTACTACCGCTCCCTGAGCCGAGTTCCAGCACCCGGCGTCCGGCCACGGGGCCCAGCACGCTCTCGTCCGGGCCGTGGTCGGCGTACTGAGTCCAGTTCAGCCAGGTCGTATCACCCTTGGCGTTCACGATCCTGCGCGGCTTGCTCCCAACCGCGTACCTGTCCCAGGACTCAGCCAATGACATGCGTTGATCCTTTCCAGCGAGAGGGGCCCACCCCCAACCTACGGAGACAGGCCCCCACTCACTTGGTCGTCACCGTTACTTGGGCGAGTCGTGGCACCCGGCGTGGCACTGGTTGCAGTTGGCCGCGTTCTCCATGCCCCACAGGTCGCGGTCAATCTCGAACCCGGCCGCCTTAATGGCCTTGATCGTCTGCGCCAGAACGAGCGGGCCGCCGCTCCTGCGGTCGCGCCCGTCCTCCTTCGCCGTGTCGTCGCTGACGCACTGGACCCCGGCCGTCGTCCCCGGAAGCTCCGGAACGTGGTGGATGTACCGGCCGAAGTGCCGGCTGGTGAAGTGGTGGTACGGGATCGAGTCGAGCATGAACGAGTGCCATGCTTCGTCCACCTGTTCAGACGGGCCCATGAGAAGGTCCGGGTTCTCGCCGCACGTGATCAGGTAGGCGATGGCCTGTCCGAACTTGGCCTCCGCAAGTTCGCGCGTGTTCTCTGGGTTGCGAAGGAGGAGGGCTACCTCCCGCTTCCACACGTCCGGGGTGACATACGCCTTCGGGTCGCGGGTCACTACTGCCGTGCTCATGCTGGCTTGCCTCCACGTAATTGGGGTTCTGTGGTGCTCCGGTTACGTCGTCCACCCGCGCACTTGGGACACAGGCACGGCGGCATGAGGCCAGAAGCGAGAGGCTCCCCTCCCTCACCCTCGTACAGGGTTCGCGGCTTGGTCTGAGTGCCGTCGGCTCTCACCGTGTAAGCGCTGATGCGGATGGACATGACGACCATGTTCCGGATCGATCACGACCATCGCGGCGACGTTCAGGGCGTCTCTCGGGCGTCATGTCGGTGCCACCCCAAGGGCGTCAAACCGGTGTCATTGGAGGCTTGACGTGGCTACCCTCGGATCATGACGACTCCAGCCGAGCGGGAGCGAATCCCCAACGACGTGCTGACGTCCGTGCGCAAGTCGATGAATCTCAGCCAAGACGAGTTCGCTCGGGGCTTACGCGGCGCAGGCGAGGAGTTGGGGGAGCCGAACGACGCCTCCAAGCGACTCGTGCAACGCTGGGAGTCCGGGGAGACCAGGACATGCCGCCCGCTGTATGCGCGGGCACTGAAGCGGTTGACCGGCCGTACCCCTGAGTCGCTGGGGTTCGCGATCCCGATGGCACGCGTCCACTCGGACGGGGCAGGAGGCCACGACATGGAGGCTGGGGAAGTCGGCACGGCTGACGCTGCCACGAGCCCGGAGCCAGGGCTGCAGAGCGAGTACGCGGGCATCTGGCTGTCCCGGTACGAGTTCTACTCGTCCAGCCGTGACGAGACGTTCGACTGCAAGCATCACGTCGTGATCGTCCAGCACGGCAACCGGCTGACGGCCCAGAGTCTGCCCGGAGCATCGACCAACCCGGACAGCCCTTTGTCTTTGGATCTCACCGTTGATCGGAACGTCGTCACTGGTACGTGGACCGAGCAGACGGCGGCTGACGGGTACTACCAGGGCGCCCGGTACCACGGTGCGATTCAGCTGCTCATCGAGCCGACGGGCCGACGCATGGCAGGCAAGTGGGTCGGGTTCGGCAAGGACTTCGATGTGAACACGGGTCCGTGGGAATTGCGCCTTCTCGACCGATCGACAGGCCGCGCGAGCATCGAGCGGTACTCGACCACACCGCGGTGAGCGATCTGGGCGCTCCCCCCTGCGGGAGCCGCCCTGTGCAGGCGCCTGACCACCCGATCCGGCCTGGGCGGGTTCGAAACCGGCAGGTGCGCAACACCACTTTCAAGTCCCCCAAAGCATCACTACGCGAAGTCCTCGTTCAACGGGTCGATGAGCAGGCCCGAAGAACGGAAGGCCGCCGCGCCGGTGATCGTCAACTCCGCCTGATCGAGTGGCCCGAAGGACAGCATTCGCTAGGATCGGGCCATGGCCCTTCTCCCCCGCCCGCCCGAAGCCACTACGGCCCCGGCGACGGCGGTCCCCGAGGACCTCGCGGCCGCGACGACCCCGGACGCCCCCGCGAGCGTCCCGCTCCCCGAGCCCGCCCCGCGCCGGAAGTCCCCCGCCGAGCCGCGGACGGCCGCAGCTCCGAGGACGGCCGAGGAAGCCGCGGGTCGCGGGGCAACCGCGGAAGCCGCAGGCCCCGGGGCCCGACCCGGACCCGGACCCGGCCACCGGCACCGCGTCGCCGTCCTCGCCCTGGACGGGGTGATGCCCTTCGAACTGGGCATCCCGCAGCGGATCTTCGGGCGGGCCAGGGACGCCGAGGGGCGCCCGCTGTACGACGTCGTCACCTGCTCGGTCCGCCCGCCGGGCCCCGTCGACACGGACGCCGACTTCGCCGTACTCGTCGAGAACGGCCCGGAAACGCTGGCCACCGCCGACACCCTCGTCGTCCCCACGTCGTACGAACTGGGCCCGGTCTACGACGAGGGTGTCCTGACACCCGAACTGGCCGCCGCCCTCGCCCACGTCCGGCCCGGCACCCGGCTCGTCTCCATCTGCACCGGTGTGTACGTGCTGGCCGCCGCCGGCTACCTCGACGGCCGCCCCGCCACCACGCACTGGGCCTCCGCCGAGCACTTCCAGCGCCTCTTCCCGCAGATCAGGGTGGACGCGGACGTCCTCTTCATCGACGACGGCGACGTCCTGACCTCGGCCGGTGTCGCCGCCGGGATCGACCTGTGCCTCCATCTCGTACGCCGCGACCACGGCACCGCCGTCGCCAACGACGTGGCCCGCCGCACCGTCGTACCGCCGCACCGCGACGGCGGTCAGGCGCAGTACGTCCACCGGCCGGTCCCCGAGCCGCAGGTGGCGACCACGTCGGCAGCCCGCGCCTGGGCCCTCGGCCGCCTGAACGAGCCGATCCAGCTGCGCGACATGGCGGAGCAGGAGTCCATGTCCGTACGCACCTTCACCCGCCGCTTCCGCGAGGAGGCCGGTATCAGTCCCGGGCAGTGGCTCACCAGGCAGCGCGTGGAGCGGGCCCGCCATCTGCTGGAGTCCAGCGACCTGTCGGTCGACCAGGTCGCCCGGGACGCCGGCTTCGGCACGGCCCAGTCGATGCGCCAGCACCTACAGGCCGCTCTCGGCGTCACCCCCACCACGTACCGCCGCACCTTCCGTGCCGGAGCGGGCGGCCGGGACGGCGGCGGGGTCGGCACCGGTCCCGTGGGCAACGCCGGCTGACCGGTCCGCACCGGCCGGGGACCGGCGTCCCTCCCCCACCGCCCCCACCGCCGTGAGCACCGCCGTGAGCGCGACGCCGGCCAGGATCGCGGTCGACGGCGTGACGAAGTGCAGCAGGGCGCCCGCGAGGGAGCCGGTGGCCGCGTACCCCGCGCCGACCGCCGCGTACATCACCGAGTAGCCCGCGGCCAGCGCGCTCGGCGGGAGCGCCTCGCGCAGCGACAGGTTGCGGGTGAGGATCGCAGCGGCCTGGAGGACGCCCGCGACGACGAGGGCGACGGCCATCCAGCCGGTGTCCGGTATCAGCGCGACCAGCGCCACGCACGCGGAGACACCGGCCATCAGCACGACGCTCCGGGTCCGCAGGTCCCCCCGCCAGGACCGCAGCCCGTACACGAACGCGCCCACGCCGGACCCGAGTGCGAGACCGGTCAGCAGCGGGCCCGACCAGCCGACGCCGATGCCGCGCTGCTCCAGGAGGGCGGGCAGGACGAGTTCGGCGAGGGCGAGCAGGGACAGACTCGCCGCGCCCGTGACGTACACCGGCCAGGCGCGGGCCAGCAGGCGGGGCAGCGGGACGCCGTCGCGGTCCTCCGGGTCGGCCTCCCAGCCGGCGGGCAGCAGCCACAGGCCCGCGACGGAGGTCCCCATCAGGGCGGCGGCCAGCAGCAGCGGCACGGCGGGCGAGACACCCAGCGCGAGGACGGTGACCAGGGCCGGGGACAGCGCCCAGATGCCCGACATCAGCATCGACTCGGCCGACAGGGCCTGGGCGGCGGCCCGCTTCGGGACGATGCCGGTGAGCAGGGTGCGCAGGCCGCCCGGGACCGCGCCGGGCGCCGCGCCGGCGAGGAACGCGCACGCCGCGAGGAGCGCCGCGGGCGCCTGCGGGAGCGCGCCGAGACCCGCGAAGCCGGCCGTGCCGGCCGCGAGACCCGCGGCCAGTTGGGAGCGGGCTCTCTCCGGGCGCAGCCGCATGCCCAGGAGGGGCGCGCCGGCGATCTCGCCGGCCACGTAGGCCGCGGCCAGGACCGCGCCCAGCGCGTAGCCGCCGGGGCGCTCGCGAACCAGGAAGACCAGGGCGAGCGGGGCCATGGCCACCGGCAGCCGGGCCCCGACGGCCACGAACGCCCAGGCCAGGACCCGCTTGGAGGCGATGTCGCGATAGCTCATGCGACGACGTTAGGGGACCTGGCCGACACCGGCCGCGAATTTTCGCCGCCCTGTGGAAAACTCCGGCCGGGTCCACCGGAGCGGGGAGGAGCGGGAGCGCGACGGCGCTCCGCGGAGCACGAGCGACCGGCGCCGGAACGCACGCGACCCGCCGCCGGAACGCACGCGCGACCCGCCGCCGGAACACACGCGCGACCCGCCGCCGGAACGCACGCGACCCGCCGCCAGAACGTCAGGACCACCTGCCGGAACGTCAGGACCGCCCGCTAGAACGTCAGGACCGCTGCCTAGAACGTCAGGACCGCCCGCGCCACCCTCCCCCGGCGGGTGTCGTCCGCCGCCTTCTCGAAGTCCTCGACGGGGTACGTCCTCGTCACCAGCTCGTCCAGCAGCAGTTGTCCCCGTTGGTAGAGCCCGGCGTACCGGGCGATGTCGCGCTGCGGGCGCGAGGAGCCGTAGCGGCAGCCGAGGATCGACTTGTCCAGGTACATCGAGGAGACGAGGAAGGACGCCTCGGCGGTCGCCGACGGGACACCGAGGAGGACGGCCTGGCCGTGCCGGTCGAGCAGGTCGACGGCCTCGCGGACGAGTTCGGTCCGGCCGACGCACTCGAAGGCGTGGTCCACGCCGGTGGGCAGGAGGTCCCGCACGCCCTGCGTCGAGGTGAGGAAGTCGGTGGCGCCGAACCGGCGGGCCGTCGCCTCCTTGGCCGCATTGGCGTCCACCGCCACGATCCGCCGGGCGCCCGCGAGCCGCGCGCCCTGGATGACGTTGAGCCCGACGCCGCCCGTGCCGATGACGAGCACCGTGTCTCCGTGTTCCACCCGCGCCCGGTTCAGCACGGCTCCGACACCGGTCAGCACCCCGCACCCGATCAGCGCGGCGGACGGCATCGGGATGTCGTCGGGGATCCGGACCGCCTGCACCGCCCTGACGAGGGTCCGTTGCGCGAAGGCCGAGCTGGAGGCGAACTGGAAGAGCGGCCTGCCGCCCCGCGTGAACGGCTGCCGCGGCATCCCGATCGCCTTGCGGCACATGGTCGGCCGTCCCCGGTCGCACTCCGCGCAGGCTCCGCAGTTGGCGAGCGTGGACAGCGACACGTGGTCGCCGGCCCGGACATGGGTGACGCCCGCGCCCACCGTCTCGACGGTCCCCGCACCCTCGTGCCCCAGCACCACAGGGACGGGGAAGGGAATGGTGCCGTCCAGCACGGACAGGTCGCTGTGGCACAGGCCGGCCGCCGAGATCGCCACCCGCACCTCGCCCGGTCCCGGGTCGCGCACCTCCAGGTCGTCCACGACCTCGGTCCGCCTGCCGTCGAAGATCACGCCTCGCATCGCACCGGCTCCCCTCCGCCCGGGGTCATCCCCTGGGCTCCTTCGGCAGGCCGAGCACCCGCTCGGCGATGATCGTGCGCTGGATCTCGTCCGAGCCGCCGTAGACGGTGTCGGCCCGGCTGAAGAGGAACAGGTGCTGGAACGCGTCGATCCGGTACGGCTCCCGCGGTGACCAGTCCGCGGGCCCTACGGCCGCCCCGGCCCCGCGCACCCGCATCGCCAGCTCGCCGAGCTCCTGGTGCCAACGGCCCCACAGCAGCTTGGCCACGCTCGGCGCACCCGGCTCCGCCGTCCGCGAACCGCCCAGTGTGCGCAGGGCGTTCCAGCGCATCGTGCGCAGCCGCGCCCACGCCTCGACGAGGCGGTCGCGGACGACGGGGTCGTCGGCCGCGCCGGTGGCGACGGCCGTCTCGATCACCTGCCCCAACTCCCGTGCGAAGCCGATCTGCTGGGCCAGGGTCGACACCCCCCGCTCGAAGCCGAGCAGGCTCATCGCGACGCGCCAGCCGTTGCCCTCGCCGCCCACGACGTGCTCGGCGCGCGCCACCGCCCCGTCGAAGAAGACCTCGTTGAACTCGCTCGTCCCGGTGAGCTGGCGGATCGGCCGGACCTCGACGCGGCCGGGCTGGTCCATGGGGACGAGCAGGAACGACAGGCCGTGGTGACGGGCCGACTCCGGCCGTGTACGGGCGAGGACGAAGCACCAGCCTGCCTCGTGGGCGAGGGAGGTCCAGATCTTCTGTCCCGTGACGCGGTACGAGTCCCCGTCCCGTACGGCGGTGGTGCGCACGCCGGCGAGGTCGGAGCCCGCGCCCGGCTCGCTGTAGCCCTGGCACCACAGTTCCTCGCCGCGGGCCACCGGTGGCAGGAAGCGGGCCTTCTGCTCCGGTGTCCCGTGGGCGATGAGGGTGGGAGCGAGCAGCTTCTCGCCGATGTGGCCGGTGCGGGCGGGGGCCTTCGCGCGGGCGTACTCCTCGGCCCAGACGACCTGCTGGGTCAGTGACGCGGTCCGGTTGCCGTAGCCGTCCTCGCTCCAGCCGAGCCCGATCCAGCCTGCCGCGCCCAGTTCCCGCTCCCAGCCCCCGCGGGTGTACTCGCCCGGGAGGTGCTCGGCCAGCCAGGCGCGGGCCTCGCCCCGGAAGGTCTCGTCCTCGGGTCCGAATGCGAAGTCCACGGTCACCGCCTCACGTCGGCCGCTCTCACGGTTCGCCGCGCGTTCGGGCGCTCCTTCGCGGCGGCGGCCCGGGCCATCGCCTCGACCCGCTCCAGCAGCGGCATCGGGTCCGTCCCCACCGTCCCGGGGAGGAAGTCGGCGATCCGCTCGGGGGTCCAGGAACCCTCTGCGTAACCGGCGCGCAGCTCCCTCGGCTGGGCCCAGACCGCGATCTTGGGGCCGGCGATCGTGTAGACCTGGCCGGTGATCCGCTCCTCGCGGGCGCGCTCGGAGAGGAGGTAGACGACCAGCGCGGCCACGTCCTCGGGCTCGCCGATCTCGGCCAGTTCCATCGGGACGTTCGCCGACATCCGGGTGCGGGCGACCGGGGCGACCGCGTTCGCCGTGACCCCGTACTTGTGCAGGCCGAGCGCCGCGCTGCGGACGAGGGAGATGACACCGCCCTTCGCGGCGCTGTAGTTGGCCTGGGCGACGGATCCCTGGTGGTTGCCGCTGGTGAAGCCGATCAGTGTGCCGCACCCCTGCCCGCGCATCACCGCGGAGGCGGCGCGGAAGACCGTGAAGGTGCCCTTCAGGTGTGTGGCGACGACGGGGTCCCACTCCTGCTCGGTCATGTTGAAGAGCATCCGCTCCCGCAGGATCCCCGCCGTGCACACGACGCCGTCGACGCGTCCGTACGACGTCAGGGCCGTGTCGACGACGCGCTGTCCGCCCGCCATCGTCGAGATGTCGTCGGCGACCGCGACCGCGTCCCCGCCCGCCGCCTCGATCTCCCCGGCCACGGCGGCGGCCACCGCGCTCGTCGGCTCACCGCCCTCGACCGACACCCCGTAGTCGTTGACGACCACGCGCGCTCCCTGGGCCGCCGCGGCGAGCGCGACGGCTCGGCCTATCCCGCGGCCGGCCCCCGTCACGGCGACCACCTTGCCTGCCAAGAAGTTCCCCACGCCGGCCCCTTCCCGCGGTTTCTGACGGACCGTTAGATTTTATGGCCCGTCGGACACCCGCAGACAAGCCCCGTGGAGGACCCATGTCACCGACGACGCCGCATCCGGCGTTCCGCGACCTCGCCGAGCGCGTCAACAACTGGGGCCGCTGGGGCGCCGACGACGAGATCGGGACACTGAACCTCGTCACCGACGCAGTGGTGCGGGAGGCCGCGGCGTGCGTGCGGACCGGACGCCGGATCCCGCTCGCGCTGCCGCTCCAGCAGGACGGGGTGCAGACCGGCATGATCCCGGGGCGGGTCAACCCGCTGCATGTGATGGTGCAGATCAACCAGGAGCTGTTCGGCCCGGGCACCGTCGCGTGCAGCGACGACGTCGTGACCATGGGACTCCAGGCCGCCACCCACTGGGACGCACTCCCCCACGTGTCGCACTCGGGCAGGCTCTACAACGGCCGGCCGGCCGACTCGATCACCCCGCACGGCGGCGCCGCCTTCGGCGGGATCGACAAACCGCGGCACATCGTCTCGCGCGGCGTGCTGCTCGACGTCGCCCGCGCCCGCGGCGAGGACCGGCTGGACGGCGGGCACGCCGTGACCCCCGAGGATCTCGACGCCGCCGAGGAGCTGGCGGGCACGCGCGTGCGCGCCGGGGACATCGTCCTCGTACGCACCGGCCAGATCCAGGTCTGTCTGGCGGGCGACAAGCAGGCGTACGGCTATCCGTCGCCGGGGCTGTCGGTCCGCACTCCGGAGTGGTTCCACGCCCGCGATGTCGCCGCGGTCGCGAACGACACCCTCACTTTTGAGATATTTCCTCCGGAAATAGAGGATCTGTGGCTGCCCGTACACGCGCTCGATCTGGTCGAGATGGGGATGCTGCAGGGCCAGAACTGGAATCTCGAAGAGTTGTCCACAGCCTGTGGACAAGAAAACCGCTACAGCTTTCTGCTGTCGGCCACCCCTGAACCGTTCGTCGGCGCCACGGGCTCTCCGGTCGCACCGGTAGCCGTGCTCTAGACACCGGAGACGACCGGAGGGACAGACACCGGGCAAGGGCCGGAGGGACAGGCACCGTGACAGGGCGGCCGGAGGGACAGCCACCGGGCGGCGGACAGCGGCTGGCGGCGCGCCGCCGCCCGCCCCGAGCACGGCACCGCGCGCCGCCATCCGGCTCCGGCGCACCGCCCCCGCTCCCCTGCTCCCCCGTGGCCCTCGGGGAACCGACGCCGAATCGCGATCCGCACTCGCCGAGGGCTTCCGTCACCGAAACCCTCGGCGTCCCCTCGCGGCGCATCGCTGACCACAAGCGTGATCAAACGGACACGGAACGTCAACACCCGCAAGGGGATTCATCACCTGCGCCCCGCCTCACGGTGGCGCGCACGGAAGCACAGCCCGGCGCATTCAGCCGTGGACCCCGCCACGGAAGCCGTTGCCGTGCAGGTACGCACCTCGCCGTGCGTGGATGCACCCTTCGCGGCGGGCCGCACCGTCAGGGCGGCGGCGCGCTACACGGCCTCGTACGCGTAACCCTCGTACGACGGGTACGCGACCGCCCGCGAGACGCCCGGGGCGCAGCGGTCCACCTCGCACCAGATGCGCTTGCCGGCACCCTCCCGGCTCCAGCCCCAGCGGTCGGCGAGACCGTCGACCAGCTCCAGGCCGCGGCCGTTGGTGTCGTCACCGTGCGCGTGCCGCGGGGCCGGGGGACAACCACTCGCGTCGGCCACCTCCAGACGCACGGTGCCCGCGGGCACACCGGGGGGCTCGTCACGCACCCCCAGCTGGAGGCGCAGCACGGCCGGGCAGCCGGTGTGCACCACCGCGTTGGTGACCAGCTCCGAGACGAGCAGGATCAGCGTCTCGGCCAGCGGCTCGTCGGCCTCTATCCCGGACACCGCGAGCCGCGCACGGGCCCAGCGACGGGCGCGACCCACCTCTGCGGGGTCGGGCCGGATCTCCAGCTGCACTTGAAGCACCTGCACCGTTCACACCATCCGAACCGGCGGACACATCGCCTCGCGCCTCACCAGGGCCACGATCGTGGCCTTCACCTGCATGGCCAGAACCAGGGTCACGGAACGTGATTCCCTTGAGAGACAGCATGGTTGACGTACAGTCACCCCAACAAGCGCTTCGGGCATATTCCAGCGCGAAGGAGTACGCGTACGGCATACTGTGCGACGCTCGTGACGGGGAGTCGAACAGGCGGGGACGACGGTCCGTCCCGCCCTGCGAGCGGCGCACATCGCCGGATCCGGGGCCGCCTCGGGGGCAGCACCGGTACGGTCCGGCCTCACAACCACTCGCATCCCACACAAGGTACCGGAGCACGGTGCCGACTCCAGGCGGTGACGAGTCACGCCTAGGACACAACCCGGTCTCGACGCTCCGTGATTGCCGACTGCCACGATCCGCGACATCCCTCCGGGCGGCCTGCGCGCACTCCCCTGAACAGAGCCTCATCAGGAGGATTCGGACAGCAGATTTCCAGCCAACTTCTCCTCACTCTCCGTGACGGAGCCCGCGCGCTGTGTCCGGACCCAGGCCCGCTTCAGGTACAGATGCACGTCGGACTCCCAGGTGAAGCCCATGCCGCCGTGCACCTGGAGGCAGTCCCGGGCGCCGCGCACCGCCGCCTCGTCGGCGAGCAGCCGGGCGGCGGCGATGTCCAGCGGGTCGGCGGTGACGGCCGCCGCGTAGACCGCCGCGCGTGCGGTCTCCACCCGTACCAGCAGCTCGGCGCACAGGTGCTTGACCGCCTGGAAGGCGCCGATCGGCTGCCCGAACTGCTCGCGCGCCCGGGCGTGTTGCACCGCCAGCTCGCAGGTGCGGGCCGCACCGCCCAGCTGTTCGGCGGCGGTGAGCAGGACGACGACGGGATCGGGCGGTACGCGGACGGGCACCCGGTGCAGGGGCGTCGACGGATCCACGGACGTCAGCGGTACGGCTCCCCGCACCGGCGGGAGCACGGTCCCCCCGGTGACCGCACCGGCGGAGGGCGCCCGCGTCTGCCCCCGTACGACGTCCGCCTCCCGCAGCCACTCCACGAGTCCGCCGTACGCGGCCGTCACCACCGTCTCCCCGGTGGCGGCCCCGGGCACCGTCCCGGCGGCGAGATGCGTGGCCACCAGCGGTCCTGGCAGCAGCACGCGCCCGGCTTCCTCGAAGGCCAGTACGGCCTCCGGCAGGCCGAGGCCGACGCCGCCGTCCGCCTCCGGCAGGCGCAGCGCGAAGAAGCCCGCCGCGCCGAGCTCGCGCCACAGCGCACGGTCGAGACCGCCGCAGGCCACCGCCGCCCGCAGCGCCCCGGCGCCGAAACGTCCTTCGAGCAGCGCGCGCACCCCCGCCCGCAACGCCAGCTGATCTTCGGTGAGTTGGAAGTGCACGGGGAGCCGTCACCGTCCTTTCGGCAGGCCCAGAATGCGTTCGGCCACGATGTTCCGCTGGATCTGCGAGGTGCCCGCCGCGATGGTGTACGAGAGCGACGACAGCCGGTCGAGGGTCCACGCGTGCCGCAGGTCCAGCGCGCCGGGGCCGAGCACCTCGGCCGCCGCGTCGTACAGCTCCTGCCGGGCGTGCGAGTACCGCAGCTTGAAGACGGACCCGCCGACGCCCGGTACCCCGCCGGTCCGCTGCGCCTCGCTCACGTTCCACTGCGTCAGCCGCCACAGCGCGCGGAACTCGGCGTTCAGCCGGCCGAGGCGGCGGCGCAGCACGGCGTCGTCCCAGCGGCCGTTCCGCCGGGCCTCCCGGGCGATCTCGCCCAACACCCTCCGGCAGGCGACGACTTCACCGACGAACGCCGTGCCGCGCTCGAAGGAGAGCGTCACCATGGTCACGCGCCAGCCGTCGTTCTCGGCGCCGACCCGGTTGGCCACCGGGACGCGCACCTCGTCGAGGAACACCTCGGCGAACTCGGTGGAGCCCGCGAGCGTGCGCAGCGGGCGGACCGTTACGCCCGGGGCGTCCATGGGCAGGGCGAGCCAGGAGATCCCGCGGTGCTTCGGGGCTCCGGGGTCCGTCCGCACCAGCAGCTCGCACCAGTCGGCCACCTCCGCGTGCGAGGTCCAGATCTTGGTTCCGCTCACCACGTAGTCGTCGCCGTCCCGGCGGGCGCGCGTGCGCAGCGCCGCGAGGTCCGAGCCCGCGTCCGGCTCGGAGAACCCCTGGCACCACACCTCGTCGCCGCGCAGCACGGGCGGCAGCCAGCGCGCCCGCTGCCCGGCGCTTCCCTCGGCGGCGATCGTGGGCCCGGCGTGCAGCAGCCCGACGAAATTGGCGCCCACGTAGGGCGCGCCCGCCTTCTCGGTCTCCTCCAGGAAGATCAGGTGCTGGGTCGGGGTGGCGCCCCGGCCGCCCGCGTCGACGGGCCAGTGCAGCCCCGCGTACCCGGCTTCGTACAGCATCCGCTGCCAGCCGAGGTCGTACGCGCGCCGTCCCGGCCAGTCGTCGGGCGACGGTCTGGGGGGCAGCCCGGGGAGCACCTCGCGGAGCCAGGCGCGCAGCCGGGCGCGGAAGTCCTGCTCCTCCTGCGTGTACGCGAGGTCCATTACCTGTCGAGGTCCAGGTCCAGCATGCGGATCGCGTTGCCGCGCATCAGCTTGTGGACGGTCTCGTCGTCCAGGCCCCGCACGTGATCGAGGGCGACCTCCCTGGTGTGCGGGAAGGTCGAGTCGACGTGCGGGTAGTCCGTCTCGAAGGTGGCGTTGTCGCGGCCGACGGTGTCCAGGGACGCGATGCCGTGCTTGTCGCGGAAGAAGCAGCAGAAGATCTGCCGGTAGTAGTACGTCGACGGCGGTTCCGGGATCAGGTCCTTGACCCCGCCCCAGGCGCGATGCTCCTGCCAGACGTCGTCGGCTCGCTCCAGGGCGTACGGGATCCATCCCATCTGCCCCTCGGAGTAGGCGAGTTTGAGGCGGGGGAACTTCACGAGCACGCCGGAGAAGAGGAAGTCCATCATCGAGGCCATGGCGTTGTTGAAGCTCAGCGAGGCCTGCACGGCGGGCGGTGCGTCCGGGGACGCCGCCGGCATCTGCGAGCTGGACCCGATGTGCATGTTCACGACGGTGCCGGTCTCCTGGCAGACCGCGAAGAAGGGGTCCCAGTAACCGGAGTGGATCGAGGGCAGCCCGAGGTGGGTGGGGATCTCCGAGAAGGTCACGGCCTTCACCCCGCGGGCGGCGTTGTGCTCGATCTCGGCGACCGCCAGGCCGATGTCCCACAGCGGGATCAGGCACAGCGGGATCAGCCGGCCGCCGCTGTCGCCGCACCACTCCTCGACCATCCAGTCGTTGTACGCGCGGACGCAGGCCAGGGCGACCTCCTTGTCGTGCGCCTCGGCGAAGGTCTGCCCGCAGAAGCGGGGGAAGGTGGGGAAGCAGAGACTGGCCTCCACGTGGTTGAGGTCCATGTCCTTGAGGCGCTCGGCGGGATCCCAGCAGCCGCGCCGCATCTCCGCGCGGGTGATGCCCTCCAGCGTCATCTCGTCGCGGTCGAAGCCGACGGCGGCGATGTTGCGCTTGTACGGGAACTTGAGGTCCTCGTAGATCCACCAGTCGGTGGGCGGCCCGTCGGGGTCCATCGTGATCCGGTACTTGCCGGCGACGTAGGCGAGTTCGCCGATGCCCGCGGTGAGCGGTCTGGGGCCGCGGTCCCGGTACTTCTGCGGCAGCCAGGTCTCGAAGAGGTGCGCGGGCTCGATCACATGGTCGTCGACGCTGACGATCCGCGGCAGTTCCGTCATGGGTCCCCTCCACCGTGGGGTGCATGTCCGGCGACGTATCTGATGACCCGTCAGAAACCAGGCTAGCCCCGCACCCCTGGACCGACAAGGCGGTGCGCCCTACGCTCTGCCCACTATCTGACTGTCCATCAGTTCCGGGCTTTCGGCCGGTCGCGGGGGACCGGCGGTGACAGGCCGCAGGGAACCGGCAGCGAGGGGATCGACGTGACCGACACCGCACACGCACTCGCCGCGTCGCACACGCTCTGGGAACTGGTCGGCCGTCGCGCCGAGCTGACCCCCGACCGGCCCGTCCTGCTCCAGGGGGACCGCCGGCTGACCTTCGGCGAGCTGCGCGGGCGCGCCGAGCGGGTGGCGGCGGGCCTGTACGGCATGGGCGTACGCCCCGGCACGGTGGTCGCCTGGCAGCTGCCGACCCGGATCGAGACCGCGCTGCTGTCCTTCGCACTGGCCCGCCTCGGCGCCGTGCAGTCACCGGTGATCCCCTTCTACCGGCACCGCGAGGTCGGCTTCGCCCTGCGGGCGTCCAGGGCCGAGTTCTTCGCCGTACCGGGCGTGTGGCGCGGCTTCGACCACACGGAGATGGCGCGCGCGCTCGGCGCGAAGGGCGTCTTCGAGGCGTACGACGACCTGCCGGACGGCGATCCGTCCGTGCTGCCCGCCCCGCCCGCCGACGGCACCGCCGTCCGGTGGGTCTACTGGACCTCGGGCACCACCTCCGACCCCAAGGGCGTGCTGCACACCGACCGTTCACTGATCGCGGGCGGCTCCTGCCTGGCGCACGCGCTGCGCCTGTCGGCCGACGACGTGGGCTCGATGGCCTTCCCGTACGCGCACATCGCCGGGCCCGACTACACGGTGATGCTGCTGCTGTACGGCTTCCCCGCGGTGCTGTTCGAGCACTTCGCGCTGCCCGCCGCCCTGGACGAGTACCGCCGGCACGGGGTGACGGTGGCCGGCGGCTCCACCGCGTTCTACTCGATGTTCCTCGCCGAACAGCGCAGGCGGCCCGGCGCGAAGGTGATCCCGACGCTGCGGCTGCTGGCGGGCGGCGGGGCGCCGAAACCGCCCGAGCTCTACCACCGTGTGGTGCGCGAGATGGGCGTCCAGCTCACCCACGGATACGGGATGACCGAGGTTCCGATGATCACGATGGGCTCGCCCGACGACACGGCCGAGAACCTCGCGACGACGGAGGGAAGACCACCCGAGGGCATGCGGATCCGGATCGTGGACGGGGAGGTGCGGCTGCGCGGCGAAGCCGTCTGCCAGGGGTACCTGGACCCGGCGCAGACGGCGCAGGCCTTCGACGAGGAGGGCTTCCTGCGCACCGGCGACCTCGGCCGGCTGACCGACAGCGGTCATCTGGTGCTGACCGGCCGCCTCAAGGACGTGATCATCCGCAAGGGCGAGAACATCTCGGCCAGGGAGATCGAGGACCTGCTGCACCGGCATCCGGCCGTCGGCGACGCCGCCGTGATCGGCCTGCCCGACGCCGAACGCGGCGAGCGGGTCTGCGCGGTGGTCGAACAGCCGCCGGGGGCGCCCGCGTTGACCCTGCCGGCCGTGACGGAGTATCTGCGCGGGGAAGGGCTGTCCGTGCACAAGCTGCCGGAGCAACTGGAGGTGGTGGACGCCCTTCCGCGCAACGAGACCCTGCGCAAAGTGCTCAAGTACCGGCTCAGGGAGCGCTTCTCCGCGTGACCGCCGAGCGGGCCGCGGCTCTCACTCGGGCACCGTGAAGTAGCGGGCGAAGGCGGTGACGACCTCCGTCTCGCCGATACGGCCGTCGGCGTCCGTGTCGAGGCTGCCGGCCGCGGCGGCGGCGACGTCCTCCGGGGCGCCCAGGGCCTGGAGGACCCGCGCCGTCTCCTCGACCGTGGCGGCGCCGTCCCCGTCGCCGTCGGCCACGGCGAGCGCCGCGTGCAGGAAGGGGCGCGCGATCTCGGCGAAGCGGTCGGGGTTGTCGCGCAGCCGCTTGGCCGCGCCGTTCACGAACTCCGCGCGCGTGATGCGCTGGTCGCCGTCCCGGTCCGCGATGCCCGCCATGCCCTGCCAGAACGCCTCGGCGCCGCTGTACAGGGCCTGGCCCTTGTCCGACCGGGCCGCCGTGGCGAACTGGGCGAGGACGGACTTGGCCGCCGCGTTGAAATCCTCGCGGTCGATGTAGCCGTTGCCGTCCTGGTCGAAGGTGGCGAACCGGGCGGCGATCCTGCGCTCGTACTCGGTGCTGACCATGGTGTTCGGACCGCCTTACATCAGAGCCGGACTTTCAGCCGGACTGCGCGTTCATCTGGCAGGGAGCGTACGACGCCGGTGCCCTCCCGGGAGCGGGAAACCGGCGCTTGTACCAAGACCGCGGGAATTCCGGGACACCTGTGTGGCACCGCGCCACGGCGAGGTGACCCGGTTCTCACGCGGACAGCGGTTGCGACTCCTCGTCGAGGGCGGTGACGAGGTCGGGGAAGACCTCGAACAGGCGGCGCACCCCGAGGGCGGCGAGCACCCGGTTGACGTGCGAACCGTCCTCCGCGCCCTGCGCGGGCAGGATCAGCCGCAGCCGCCCCTGGCAGGAACGGATGAGCCGGCGGGTCGCGATGAGCACGCCCACCCCGCTGGAGTCGCAGAAGAAGACCTCGGACAGGTCGAGGACGAGACTGTGGCGGCCGTCGGCCACCACGTCGTGCACCCGCTGGCGGACCACCGGTGATGTCACCAGGTCCATCTCGCCCGTCACCTGGAGCACGGCCCAGTCGCCCTGCTCCCCGTCGGTCACCCTGAGCGTCACCAGCCACGCCTCTCGTCGCTCGCCGGAAGCGGAATGCGCTCCCTCGCTTCTCCTGCGCGGCTGCCCGGCAGCCTTTTCCATGAAACACCCGCCGGTGATCGAAAGCCCGTCCCGGTCGAGCCAATCCGTTCCCGGTCGATCTGTCCGGGTCAGGTCTGATCGGGGCGGGGACGGGTAGGCGCCGCGCCGACGGGAGTCCACTACCAAACGCCGCTCGTCAAGGGGCGCACATTGCCGTAAAGGGGCGTGCGTCGCCGGACGTGCCGACTACATTCAAGACAGCGACGCGCACAGGCTGGACCCGGCAGAACGGGCACCACGACGAGCAGGGGTGAGGGGCCGTATGGCGAAGGACGCACCGCCCCGCTGGGACCGCAAGATGCAGCAGCGGCTCGCTCGCGGGGAGGCGGCGGCGCTCGGCGAGCTGTACGACCGGTTCGCCTCGCTCGTGCACGGACTCGCCCACCGCGTCCTCGGGGACGAGCACGCGGCCGACGGCATCACCCGCGAGGTCTTCGCCCACGTCTGGGAGAACCCGGACGCCTACGACCCCAAGCAGGGCCCGCTGCGCTCCTGGGTCGCCACGCTGACCCACCGGCTCGCCGTGCAGCGCCTGCGCGTCACCGAGACCGCCGCGCTCGCCGGCGGCCGGGGCAGCGCGGAGGAGCTGGAACGCCGGGTGCGCCGCGCCTCGGTGGCCGCCCGCGCGGACTACATCGTCACCTCGATGCCCACCCCGCTGCGGGCCGCCCTGGAGCGGGCCTACTTCCAGCGCCGCGACTACCGCCAGACCGCCGCGGACCTCGGCATCACCGAGGACGAGGCCCGGCGCCGGCTGCGCCTCGGACTCCAGCTGCTTTCGACGGCGCACGAAGCCGGTCCGTCCGGGACCCCGCCCTAACCGGGGAGCACGCGGTGACCGGGGACGCCGAGCGGTTCGACGGCCTCGGCCCGGAGGGCGCGCACGGGGGACACGGCGGCGGGGAGACCGGCCGCGGGGAAGGTCCCAGCGGTCCCGGCGGGGTGGAGAGCGGTCCCGGGAAGACCGGTTCCGGGGAAGGTCCCGGCCGGCCGGCGCTCATCCCGCTGCCGCGCGCCTCCGTCGAGGACACCGGACTTCCGCTTCCCGAGCCGGACCCGGCCGGGGTGCCCCGCTCCCCCGCGCCGCTGCTCCTGGAGCACCGTGTCCTGAAATCGCTCCTCGGCGCCTGGGCGCTCGCCGCCTGCTCACCGGAGGAGACGCTGACCGTCGAGGAACACCTCGGCGAGTGCGGCGCCTGCGCGGACGAGGCCCGCCGGCTGCGCGAGGCGGTCGGACTGCTGCACCCGGCGGAGAGCCTCGACCTCGACCCGACGCTGCGCACCAGAGTGCTGGAGGGCTGCCTCGGCCGGCGCCCGCCGCGCATCCCGGTGCCCGACTGGGCGGCCCCGTACGACGCGGAGACCGCACGGCTCGACGCGCTGCTGCAGGACATCGGCGGCGCCGAGTGGCACGCGCCCGTGCGGCTGCGCTGGTTCGACGGCGAAGGTCCCGTGAGCCGCCGTACGACCGTCGCCGGAGTGATCGCCCACCTGCTCAGCGTCGACGGTCTGGTCGCCGTCGCGCTGGGGCTGGACGATCCGCTGGGCGGGACCCGCGCGGACGAGGGGTCGCCCGCCGGGCGGACCGAGGCGTACTGGGCCGCGTCGCACTTCCCGCCCACCCGTGCCCTGCGCGGCCCCTGGCGGGAGCAGAGCCACAACCTGGTCCGCACGGTGTCCTTCGCGGGCGGCGGCTCCGGGCTCCTGCCCGTGCCGTACGGCGGCTTCGAGCTGCCGCTGCGCGACTCCATGCTGGACCGGGCGTTCGAGTGCTGGGTGCACGCGGGCGACATAGCCGAGGCGGTGGACTACCCGTACGAGCCGCCCGCACCCCGCCATCTGCACCGGATGATCGACCTGGCGGCCCGCATGCTGCCCGTGTCGCTGGCCGAGCGGCGGCGCGCGGGTCTGTCGTCCCCGCCGGCCCGGCACCTCGTCGCCGCCGGCGCGCCCGGTCGCAGCCTGCGGCTGGAGATCGAGGGCGCGGGCGGCGGGGAGTGGCTCGTCCCGCTCGACTCGCCGGGCGCGGTCGGCTCCGCCGAGCGGGAGGTCGCGCATGTCGCCCTGGACGGGGTGGAGTTCTGCCGGCTGGCCGCGGGGCACGTACCGCCCGATGAGGCCGCCGCCGGGCAGGACGGGGACCGGGAGGCGATCAAGGACGTGCTGAGCGCGGCGGCGTCCTTGAGCCGCATGTAGCCGGACGCGCCCGGATGCAGCCGGAGGCAGCGGGATGCGGTCATACGCAGCCGGAGGCAACGGGAGGCGGGCGGACACGGCCGGAGGCGGGGTGCCGCCCGGGTGTGCCCGCCCGGAGGCCGCTGCTACGCGAAGACCACCGTGCGGCGGCCGTTGAGCAGGATGCGGCGTTCCGCGTGCCACTTCACCGCGCGGGCCAGGGCCTGGCACTCCACGTCGCGGCCGATGGCGACGAGTTGGTCCGGGGTCACGTCGTGGCCGACGCGCTCGACCTCCTGCTCGATGATCGGGCCCTCGTCGAGATCCGCCGTCACGTAGTGCGCGGTGGCACCGATGAGCTTCACACCGCGGGCGTGCGCCTGGTGGTACGGCTTGGCGCCCTTGAAGCTCGGCAGGAAGGAGTGGTGGATGTTGATGATGCGGCCGCTCAGCTGCTTGCACAGGTCGTCCGAGAGGACCTGCATGTAGCGGGCCAGGACGACCAGCTCCACGTCCTCGGCGCGCACCAGCTCCAGGAGCCGCGCCTCGGCCTCCGCCTTGGTGTCCTTCGTCACCGCGATGTGGTGGAAGGGGACGCCGTACGACGCCACGAGTTCGGCGAAGTCGGTGTGGTTGGAGACCACGGCGGCGATGTCGACGGGCAGCGCGCCGATCCGGGCGCGGAAGAGCAGGTCGTTCAGGCAGTGACCGAACCTGCTGACCATCAGGACGACCCGCATGCGGTCCTCGGCCCGGTGGATCTGCCAGTCCATGTGGAAGGCGTCACCGATCGCGGAGAAGCTCGCGCGGAGCTTGTCCACCGTCACCGGTGCCTCGGCCGAGAAGTGGACCCGCATGAAGAACAGGCCCGTGTCGTGGTCGCCGAACTGCTGGCTGTCCTCGATGTTGCAGCCGGTCATGAAGAGATAGCTCGACACGGCGTGCACGATGCCCTGCTTGTCGGGGCACGAGAGGATGAGGACGTACTGCTCGGCGGGCGCGGCGGCGGGGACGGACTGCTCGTTCATGCACGCCAGGGTCCCATATCCGGCAGCCGGGCCGGGCGGGTGTATCGCTAGGCGGACCGGG
This sequence comes from Streptomyces sp. NPDC005551, assembly GCF_042871785.1. Lineage (NCBI taxonomy): Bacteria > Bacillati > Actinomycetota > Actinomycetes > Kitasatosporales > Streptomycetaceae > Streptomyces > Streptomyces sp. NPDC005551. The sequence goes on from NZ_JBIAJE010000009.1 coordinate 315,392, forward strand.
TCAGGATGCGGAGCACCTCGAGCGTGCGGGGCGGCACGTCGGGGTCGTCCCCGTCGCTCGTCGCGAGGCGCACGTGCGCCTCGCGGGCGGCGCGGACCGCCTCCGGCCATGCGTGGTGGTCGAGATAGGCGGAGACCGGCGCGTCGGGGCCGACCTGGTGCATGATCCGCAGGACGCGCAGCACGGCGGTGTCGACGAGGGCCGCCTCCTGCGAGTCGCGGAGGATCGTGCCGACGTACTTCTCGGCGGACCAGTTGTCCAGCCAGGTGTCCTCGACCAGGCGGTACACGGCGTCGGTGACGTCCCCGTACCCGTCGACGCCCGCGAGCCAGACGTCCCGCTGGAACCCGGGGTCGGAGAGCATGTGCAGCGCGGAGCGCACATTGCTGCGCCAGCGCCACCACGGCATGTCGTTCAGTGGCATGCCGCCCATGGTGGATGAGCGGTGCCCGCGACGGGAAGACTTCTCCGAACCTTGCACGGTCATCGATCGTACGTTCCCTTCACAGGGGCGCTCACCACACCCCGTTGTTCACCTGTATGTCACCGTGTGTTGACCGATGGTCACTCCCGGGTTGGTGATGTGACGGAATCGTGCGTGGGCATGACCGGCAGGCGACGCACCCGCAGTTCCTCCCCCTCCCGACCGTCCCGCCCCCTGAGGGCCACGCTGCTGGCGGCGGGCGCTCTGGCGGTGTGTGCGTCGATCGCCGTCGGCTGTGGAGTCGTCCCCGGTGTCACAGGGGGTTCCGGGGGCGACTCCATCACCGTCATGACCTGGGCGCCCGAGGAGACCGCCGCGACGAACAAGCCGGGCATGCCCGCCATGGCGCAGGCGTACGCCCGCTGGGTCAACTCCCGCGGCGGCATCAACGGCCGCGAGCTCAGGGTGCTCACCTGCAACGACCACAACGACTCCGTGGACGCCGCGAAGTGCGCCCGGCGCGCGGCCAGGGAGGACGTCGTGGCCGTCGTCGGCTCCTACAGCCAGCACGGCAGCTCCTTCCTCTCCCCGCTGCAGGGCGCCGGCATCCCGTACATCGGCGGCTACGGCCTCACGGACGACGAGTTCAAGAGCCCGTTCTCCTACCCCGTCAACGGCGGGCAGCCCGCGCTGCTGGCCGGCCTGGGTGAGGAGCTCGGCGAGACGTGCGGGCCCGTCGTGCTCGTCCGCCCGGACACCATCGCCGGTGACGAACTCCCGGTGCTCATCGGCGCGGGCCTGGAGCGGAAACGGCACGCGCCGGCCGTGGACATACGGGCGGCGGAGGACTCCACCGAGTACTCGGCGCAGGTCTCCCAGGCCCTCGCCCGGGCGTCCTCCGACCCCGCGAAGCGCGGCTGCGTGGTGTCCGCGCTCGGGGACCGCACGGCCGCCTTCATGGACTCCTTCCGCCACCACCGGGACGACTACCCGAAGGTGCGCACCGCGTCCGTGCTGGGCAGCGTCGACCAGACGGTGATCGACGCCACCGGCGGGCCCTCGGGCCCGTACGAGAACGCCTACGTCACCAGCTGGTACCCGGCGTCGAGCGACGCGCGCTGGAACGCCATGAAGACGGTGATCCGCGAGCAGGCCTTCGACGACAACCGGATCAACCCCTCGGACGCCGGGGTGCAGACCACCTGGATCGCCTACAACGTCCTGCACCGGGCCCTGGAGGCCCTCGGCGACGGCGAGGTGAGCGCCCGCACCGTCCGGCGCAAGCTCGACGACGGCCTCGAGGTCACCACGGGCCGGCTCACGCCCACGCTCAGCTGGCGCTTCGGGGACCTGCTGGCGGCGGTCGACTTCCCGCGCCTGATCAACGCCGACGTGACCGTCCAGGTCGTACGCCAGGGCCGGCTGGCCTCCGCGCGGCGCGGGTTCGTCAACGTGTCGAAGACGCTGGAGAGCGCGGCCTCGAACTCGCTGTGAGCGCGCGGCCGCCGGCCTCCCCCGGGAACAACGGGCCTCAGAGCTGCGTCGCCTGACGCTGGGTCAGTCCGTAGGTGGACGCGATGGAGTTCCACAGCCCCGCGGCCTTGTTCTTCTGCGCGCTGGCGGTGCCGCTCGCCCGGTCGCCCGCCTGGGACTGTGCGGTGGTGCGGGCGCGGTGCTTGTGGCAGCCGTGCTTGCCGGCGACCTGGTCGGCCCACGCCGCGTAGTGGTTGTCCGCGGACGCGGACGCCTTCCACGCGTTGGTGAGCGCGGTGGTCAGGTCCGCGTGGTTCGGCAGCTTGTCGACCTTGAGGCGGGACAGCCGGGTGACGAGGTTGTTGCGCTGCCCGGCCGCGGCACGCAGGTCGGTGGCCGCCTGGCCGAGGTTGTTGCAGGCCCGTACGTTGCCGACGGCCTTGATCACGGAGGCCCGGCTGCCGTTGCTGTCGGCCAGGAGCTTGTCCAGCGCGACCGCCTGCGCCTTCGCCGGGTCGGCGGAGGCGGACGGCGACTGCGTCGCGGTGGACGCCGCCGCCGAGACGGGCTTGCCTTCGTTCTTCTCGTCGCCGCCCGAACCGGTGCTGAGCAGGGCGCCGGCCCCGATGCCGAGGACGGCGATGCCGACGCCGACGGCGGCGATCACCGGCACGCGCGAACCGGTACGGCTGCCCCCGCCCCCGCCGCCCCCGCCGCTGCCGCCGTCGGCGCCGCGGCGCGCGGCGGCCCGGCCGCCCGGCGCGCCGGGACCCGCGCCCTGCGGGGCCCGCCGGGACGGGGAGTCGATCCGGGGCAACTGCTGTGTGGACGAGGGCCCTTCCGGCTCGCTGCGGAAGAGGTTGTCGAACTCCGCGGGGGGCGTACGGTCCTCCGGGCCCCCCGGGTGTATCCCGTACGACGCTCCGGCGGGCTCCGCGGGGACCGGGGCGATGTACTGCGTGGCCTCGGCGTCCGGGTGCCCCGCGGACGGCAGCGGTCCCGGCGGGGCGTGGTTCGCGCGCCCCAGGTACCGCGTCGCGTCGGAGGGCACCTCGGGCGGCAGGGCGCCGGGGCTCACCGGGGGCAGGAACTGCGTGGCGCCCTCGTCCGGCGCCGCGGGAACGGGCGGCAGGTACTGGGTGGCGCCCTCGTCCGGCGCCGCGGGAACGGGCGGCAGGTACTGGGTGGCGCCCTCGTCGGGCGCCGCGGGGACCGGCGGCAGGTACTGCGTGGCTCCCTCGTCCACGGGCGCGGCGGGCGGCAGCGGCGAGGCGGCTCCGGCGCGGTGCGACGGCGTGTGACGGCCGTCGGGGGCCTGCGGAGGCGGCGCGGAGGCGTGCGCGCCGGGTGCCTGCGGCGCACGGTGGCCGCCGGTGCCGTGGCGGCCCGGCCGCGTGCCCTCCGGGGGCAGCGGCTGCGACGGCGCCGGGGTCCCGCCCCAGCCCTGTGCACCGGGGTCGGTCCAGCCCTGGGACGCCGCCGACTCGTCCCAGCCCTGGCCGGTCCCGGGCCCGGCCCAGTTCGCCTGGGCGGTGGCGGGGGTGCCCCAGTCCGGGGCGGGGGCGGAGCGGTGCGGCTCGGACGCGCCCCAGACCGGGGACGGCGAGCCCGTGCCCTCGGCAGAGGCTCCCCAGCCGGGCTGCCCGGAACCCTGCTGCGCGCCCTGGCCGCCCTGGCCGTACTGCCCGGAACCCTGCTGCGCGCCCTGGCCGCCCTGGCCGTACTGCCCGGAACCCTGCTGCGCGCCCTGGCCGGGCTGGGCGTACTGCCCGGAACCCTGCTGCGCGCCCTGGCCGTACTGCCCGGAACCCTGCACCTCGGACGGCGAGCCCGTGCCGTCGGCCGGGGCTCCCCAGCCGGGCTGCGCGGGGCCCTGGCCGGGCTGTGCATGCCGGCCGGGCCCGGGGTCCTGGTCCGGGGCGGCGGTGGGGCTCCAACCGCCGTCCCAGGTCCGGCCGCCGGCCGGCGCCGTGCGGTCACCCGTCGTGCCCGGCAGCAGAGGTTCTCCGCCGTCGGAGGGCAGCACGATGCCTTCGCGCGCGGGTCGCGCCGAGGGCGAATCGCCCTGTCCACTCTGCGTCACCGGGACTCCTACGAATGGGGGACCTTCGGAATCGTCGGCTCACGCTACCGGGTCCCGACAACCCCGTGCCACGCAGCACATGGCCCGACCCCCGCCCCGGCGACCGCGACGCCGGAACCGCCCCCCGGTGCGCCCCGCACGCCTCCCTCCACCGCGTGCGCACCGGTTTCCCTGCTGTTCACGCGACCGCGCCCCGTCCGTTCACCTCGCGCGCGCCATAACCCCGCAGACGCCCGCTCAGGCCGCCGCCTGAAGGTCCATCCGCGCCCCGAACTCCCTTACCACGGCCTCCTCGCGGTACGGCTCCAGCCGCTGCTGGAAATCCTCCAGATATTCCGCCCCGCGGTTCGACCGCAGGGTGCCGAGGAGTTCGACGGCACGCAGGCCCGTGTGGCAGGCCTGCTCGATCTCGCGCTGCTGCACCTGCGCGGTGGCCAGCAGCACGAAACCGATCGCCCGCCGCCGCGCCCGCGACTCGGGGTGCCCCGCGAGGGACTCCTGCGCGCACCGCGCCGCCGCCTCGGCCTGCCCCAGGTCCCGGTGGCAGTGCGCCAGCTCGTCGGCCAGATAGGCCTCGTCGAAGTGCGCGATCCACGTCGGGTCGTCCCCGGAGGCCGCGTCCGCCGACTCCAGGGCGGTGACCGCCCGCCCCGACGCCAGCTGCGCCGCCCGCACGTCGCCCATCAGCGCGTGCCCGCGCGCCTCCGCGGCGTGGAACATCGACTCCGCACGCGGGGTCACCCGGCCGCGGGCCCCCTCCTGGGCCGCGCGGGCCAGCTGCGCGATCTCGCGCGGGTTGCCGAGCTGCGCGGCCAGGTGGCTCATGGACGCGGCGAGCACGTAGCCGCCGTACCCGCGGTCACCGGCCGCCTGGGCGAGCCGCAGCGCCTGGATGTAGTACCGCTGGGCGAGCCCGGGCTGCCCGGTGTCGACGGCCATGTAGCCGGCCAGCTCGGTCAACCGCGAGACCGCGGCGAACAGTTCGCGCCCCACCGCCTCCCGGTAGGAGCCCGCGAGCAGCCCGGAGACCACGCTGTTCAGATAGTGCACGACGACGGGCCGTACGTGGCCGCTGCCGTACTGGTGGTCCAGCTGCACGAGGGCCTGGGTCATCGCGCGGACCGCCGCCACGTCCGGCAGGCCGACACGCGGCCCCGCCGCGCGGGCGACCTGCGAGTCCGGTGCGGAGATCAGCCAGTCGCGGCTCGGCTCGACCAGCGCGGAGGCCGCCACGGAGGAGCCGGAGAGGAAGTCCCGGCGCCCCACGTCGCTGCGCCACAGCTCACAGACCTGCTCGATGGCTCCGAGGACGGTCGGCGAGAACTGGAGCCCGACGCCGGACGCGAGGTTCTTGCCGTTGGCCATGCCGATCTCGTCGATGGTGACCGTGCGGCCCAGCTTGCGGCCCAGGGCCTCGGCGATGACCGCCGGCGCCCGTCCCCGCGGCTGCTGTCCGCGCAGCCAGCGCGCCACGGACGTCTTGTCGTAGCGCAGGTCCAGTCCGTGTTCCGCGCCGCACATGTTGACCCGGCGGGCCAGTCCTGCGTTCGAGCAGCCCGCTTCCTGGATGAGCGCCTGCAGTCGTTCGTTCGGCTGCCGCGCGACGAGCGGCCTTGCGGCCATGGCGTACCCCCTGCTCTCTGGCGACTCGCGTGCCTGCCCACACACGGAGTTGACGTGTCCTCTGTGACCGCCCCCGGCGTGCGGAGGCGGCCAGGAAGATCAATGCCCCATCGAGATACGGAAGATGCGAGGCATGTGAGGTTTGCCGGGGTAAAGGCGATTGCCCGACCCCCCAGGGGATTACCCACCCCCCGCTGCCGCTGCCCGTGCGCGCCCCCGCCCGTGCACCCGTGCGCCCCGGAAGCGGGCGCGGTGCTCCTCCCCCGCGCGCAGGCCGTAACCCGAGGTGGGTGCGGGAGTTGAGTGGACCGTGGACGAGACCATCGCAGGCACCGAGACCGCTCAGATCCCCGTGCAGCGCGGCGAAGCGCTGCTGGACGCCGCAGTGCGCTACGTCGAGGAGCGCCACTGGGACGTGTTCCCCGGCACCTGGCTGGAGGCGGTCGACGGCACGCAGCGCTGCTCCTGCGGTGAACCCGCGTGCGCCCTGCCCGGCGCACACCCGGCGCGCGAGGACTGGGCGACCGGGGCGACGGGCAGCGCGTCCGTCGTCCGCCGGATGTGGTCGACGCAGCCCACGGCCTCGATCCTGCTGCCCACGGGACGGACGTTCGACGCCATCGACGTACCCGAGTCCGCCGGGTTCCTGGCCCTCGCGCGCATAGAGCGCATGGAGCTGACGCTCGGTCCGGTGACCTGCACGCCCGACCGGCGCATGCAGTTCTTCGTCCTCCCGGGAGCCGCGGCCAAGCTCCCCGACCTCGTCCGCACGCTCGGCTGGCCGCCCGCCTCCCTCGACCTGGTGGTGTTCGGCGAGGGCACGTACGTGGCCGCCCCGCCCACGCGCCACGGGTTCCGGGGTGCCGTGCAGTGGGCCTGCCGGCCGACGCCGGCGAACCGCTGGCTGCCGGACGCGGAGGAGCTCGTCCCGCCGCTCGCCTACGCCTGCGGGCGGGACGTGCGCCGGTAGCGCCGGGCGGGTCCCGCGCTGCGCGCGCCCCGGGCCCGCCGCGCGGCCGGTCACGCGGTTCCCCGCACCCCGCCGGCAGCGGGGTCGCTCCCCTTAAGGTGCTTGTATGACCGAGGCAGCAGGGGTGGATGTGCCCGCCGTACGCGTACGGCGGCTCTGGAAGCGGTTCGGGGACCAGATCGCCGTCGCCGGTATCGATCTGGAGGTGCCGGCGGGCCGGTTCATCGGACTGGTCGGACCGAACGGGGCCGGGAAGACCACCACCCTCTCGATGGTGACCGGGCTGCTCAGGCCCGACCAGGGCACCGTCGAGGTCGTCGGCCACGACGTGTGGCGCGACCCGGTACAGGTCAAGGCCCGGATCGGGGTCCTGCCCGAGGGGCTCAGGCTCTTCGAGCGGCTGTCCGGGCGCGAACTCCTCGCGTACACCGGCCGGTTGCGCGGACTGCCCGGCGCCGAGGTGGACAAGCGGGCCACCCAGCTCCTGGACGTCCTCGACCTCGCGGGCTCCCAGCACAAGCTCGTCGTCGACTACTCGACGGGCATGCGCAAGAAGATCGGCCTGGCCTGCGCACTCCTGCACAACCCCGAAGTCCTGTTCCTCGACGAGCCGTTCGAGGGTGTGGACCCGGTGTCCGCGCAGATCATCAGGGGCGTCCTGGAGCGCTACACGGCCTCCGGCGCCACCGTCGTCTTCTCCTCCCACGTGATGGAGCTCGTCGAGTCGCTGTGCGACTGGGTGGCGGTGCTGGCGGCCGGACGCATCCGCGCGCACGGCCCGCTGGCCGAGGTCCGCGGCGACGCCCCCTCGCTCCAGCACGCCTTCCTCGAACTCGTCGGCGCGCACGGCCGGACCGCCGGCTCCGACCTCGACTGGCTCGGCGGCGGCGCCCGGTGAACACGGCCACCGCCCCGGGTCCGGCCGCACCCGCCGCACCCGCCGCCTCCGTCACTTCCGTCTTCGTACGTCTCAAGCTGTCGCTCCTGCGCAACGGGCTGCGGCAGTCGTCCGGGCGGCGGGCCGCGTACGTCACCTCGACCGTGCTCGTGCTCCTCTTCGCCGCGCTCCAGCTGATCGGCCTGATCGCCCTGCGCGGCAACGCCCACGCCACCGCCGTCACCGTCCTGCTGGTGGCGGTCCTCGCGCTCGGCTGGGCGGTGATGCCGCTGTTCTTCCCCAGCGGCGACGAGACCCTGGACCCCACCCGGCTGGTGATGCTGCCGCTGCGTCCGCGGCCCCTGGTGCGGGCGCTGCTCGTGGCCTCCCTGGTCGGCATCGGGCCGCTGTTCACGCTCTGCCTGCTCGGCGGTTCCGTGCTGGCCGTCGCGCACGGTCCGGCGGCGTACGTCACCGCGGTGATCGCCACGGCGCTCGCGCTGCTCGTCTGCGTGGCCCTCGCGCGGGCCGTCGCTGCTGCCAACATCCGGCTGCTGACCAGCCGCCGGGGGCGCGACCTCGCGGTGCTCAGCGGTCTCGTCATCGCCGTCGGCGCGCAGCTGGTCAACTTCGGCGCGCAGCGGCTCGGTTCCGCGGGCGGGCTGGCCGCGCTCGAACCGGCGGGCGACGTGCTGCGGTGGGTGCCGCCCGCCTCCGCGATCGGCGCGGTGCACGCGGTGAGCGAGGGCTCGTACGGTGTCGCGGCCGTCCAGCTCCTGCTCACCGGGGCCGCTCTGGTGGGCCTGCTGGTCCTCTGGTCGCGGAGTCTGACCCGGCTGATGACCTCGCCGGACGGGTCGACGCTGCAGGCGGCCGAGCCCGCCGCCAGGGAACGCGCTTCGACGGGCCTGAGCCGGCTGCTGCCCGCGGGGCGCACCGGGACCGTCATGGAGCGGAGCCTGCGCTACGTGTGGCGCGACCCGAAGACCAAGGCGGCCTGGGTGACCTCGCTCGCCGTCGGGCTGATCGTGCCGGTGTTCAACGCCCTCCAGGGCACCGGGTCGGTCTACTTCGCGTGCTTCGCGGCCGGCATGCTCGGCATCCAGATGTACAACCAGTTCGGGCAGGACACCTCCGCGTTCTGGATGGTCGCGACGACGATCTCGTCGACCCGGGACGCCTATGTCGAGCTGCGCGGGCGGGCACTGGCGCTGCTGGTGATCACGCTGCCCTACGCGACGCTCGTGACCGTAGCGACCACCGCGCTGCTCGGCGACTGGGCCCGGCTGCCGGAGGTGCTCGGGCTGTCCTTCGCGCTGCTCGGCGCGATGCTGGCGACCGGCGCCTGGTCGTCGGCCCGCTTCCCGTACTCGATCCCGCAGGAGGGCTACAAGAACGTGGCCCCGGGCCAGGCGGGCCTCGCCTGGATCTCGATCTTCGGCGGGATGGTGGCGGCGGCGCTGCTGTGCGCCCCGGTCATCGCGCTCACGATCTGGCTGAACGTGACCGCGGACGGCGACGCGTGGACGTGGCTGCTGCTGCCGGCCGGCACCGCGTACGGCGCGCTGATCACGCTGCTGGGCCTGCGCCTGGCCGCCCCTCGCACGGCCCGGCGACTGCCGGAGATCCTCACGGCGGTGAGCAAGGGCTGACGGAACGGGACGCGGTGCGCGCCCCGGGCAGTGCGCCGGCATGGTGCGGTGACTCGCCGGTCCGGCCAGGGGGGGCGGCGCGAGGCATCCGGTCAGGTGCCGGGCACATTTCTTCCGGCCCGATGGCCGCCGACCGCCCGGCACGGGCCCGCCCCGCGGCCGAGCGAGACCCCCGGCACCGTCGACAGCGGGCCGCCGTACGTGCCCCCACCGCACCGGGGACACGGCAGCCCTCTGCCACGGGCCCGCACGGGCCCGGCTGGAGCCAATGCCGGCATGGCCCCGTCACAAGGCGGGGCCGCTGCCCCGGCGGGGCGTGGTCCGCACGTCACGCGGACGGGCGCCCGCGCGGAGCCCCGGGCGCACCCTCCGTGGCGGGATCACCGGGCGGCCCGGCCGCACTCACTTCGTCAGGACGCTGTCCATGAACGGCTCGATCGCCGCGCGCCAGGCGTCGGGCTGGTCGTAGTGGACGAGGTGGCCCGCGTCGGCGACCTCCGCGTACTCGCCGCGGGGCAGGACGCGGACCATCTCCTGGGACTCCGCGCGGCCGAGCTCGCCGTCGAGGCCGCGGACCACCAGGGCAGGGCACCGGACCTGGGTCAGCTCCTCCCAGTGCGCGTCGTACACCCAGGTCTCGCGGGACTTGAGCATCTGCTCCGGCTCGAAGACGGGGCGCCAGCCGTCACCCGACTCGGACATCACCTCGGCGTAGAACTCCCCGCGGGCCGGATTGGGGCGCTCCACCCAGGGGTCGTCCTCGCCGAACCACTTGCGGACGTCGGCCAGCGTCGCGAACGGGACGGGCCAGGCCTTGAACCAGTCCTCCCACTCCCGCTGGGACGCGGCGCCCAGGGCCGAGGCCCGCATGTCGCAGATGACCAGGCCGCAGACGAGGTCAGGACGCTTGGCGGCGAGCTGCCAGGCGGTCAGCGCGCCCATGGCGTGGCCTATGACGACCGCCGGCGCGAGACCGAGCTGTTCGAGCGCGGCCTCGGCGTCCTCGACGTAGGCCTCGCGGGTGTAGAACCCCTCGGGGGGCTTGTCGCTCTGCCCGTGGCCGCGCTGGTCGAGCGCCACGGCGCGATACCGCTCGGAGAGCCAGCGCGCGGTCGACGCCCAGTGCGAGGCACGGCCCATCAGGCCGTGCAGCAGGAGCACGCCGGGCCCCTGCTCGGTCCGCTCGGCGGCTAACCGCCCGGCACCGGCCTGCGCGGGCACGGTCACGGCCGGTTCCGCCGCCCGGCCCGGATCGCCCTTCGGAGGGTCGCCGAACTCCCAGGCCGCGAGCCGTACGCCGGCCGCTCCGGTCACGTCGATGCGCCGCACCATAGGTCCTGGCACCCCCCTGGCTCGCTCGGACCGCTCACTTCCGCCGGTCCATTTCCGTACCGCTGGTCGTCCTGCCGCTTCTGCCGGGTCCCGCCGTGCCCGCCGCTCACCTCGCCACCACGTGCCCGGTGATACAGCGCGCGTCACACATGATCCGTCACACCCACGCTATCGAATGGGGATTCGAAAAGGGGCTCTCGCACGGCAACACCCCTCATTCGAGTGACCTCCCCCAGGGATTGACGGCCGCCACCGAGGGGAGATCTTCCACAGGGAACGGACCACTCGGGGAAAAGGTCCGGTGGGGATGACCCTGGGAGCTCGGGGCTCCGGGTCAGCACAGGGGAGGACAGGCCCCGGCGCCGAGCGGCGCCGGGGCCCTCTCCACGTCCTGCGGCACATCTCCCGCTCCCTCCCCGGCCCGCGTGACATCGCTGTCGGACGACGGCCAAGAACCCCTCGGTCATATGCCTCACGCGACAGCGTCGCACGCAAACGGTCGCGGCGCTGCGATTCCGCGCACTGGATCTCGAATTCGACGGGATCGACTCGACGTCACAACTGCCCCTGGCGGCGCGGCAGTTGACACCCGAAGGGACTCGGAGGTGTGGCTCGCCGGAGGTCAGCGCTTGGCGACGAACACGTGGGAGGCGACGTCCGCCACCAGCTCCGCGGCCTCGCCGCCGCTGCCGACCAGCACGCCGCCGGGCGATTCAGTGACGCTGACGACCGAGCCGGGCTGCACCCCCGCCCGCCGCAGCGTGTACATCAGCTGCGCGTCCGTCTGGATGGGCTCGCCGATCCGCCGGACGACGACGGTCTTGCCGTCCGCGCCCGGGTCGAGGTCGGCCAGCGACACCATGCCCGCGTCCAGGAACGGGTCGGCGCCGTCCTTCTCGCCCAGCTCCTCGAGGCCCGGGATCGGGTTCCCGTACGGCGACTCGGTGGGGTGCCGCAGCAGCTCCAGGACGCGGCGCTCGACCGCCTCGCTCATCACGTGCTCCCAGCGACACGCCTCGGCGTGCACCTGCTCCCACTCCAGACCGATCACGTCGACGAGCAGGCACTCCGCCAGCCGGTGCTTGCGCATCACGCGGGTGGCGAGGCGGCGGCCCTCCTCGGTGAGCTCCAGGTGACGGTCGGCCGCCACGGCCACCAGGCCGTCGCGCTCCATCCGCGCCACCGTCTGGCTGACCGTCGGTCCGCTCTGGTCGAGCCGCTCCGCGATCCGGGCGCGCATGGGGACCACACCTTCCTCCTCCAGCTCGAGGATGGTGCGGAGGTACATCTCCGTGGTGTCGATCAGTCCGGACATACGTGCCCCTCGATTGCTCTGCCGAGAGCTGGACCGCTCTCCGGCGCGTGCGCTGGCCCTGGACCCAATTCTGACGCATACCACCGACAACCGTGCCGTGCCCGGGAAACCGCGCGCTGCGCGATGCCCGGACGGCCTGTCCGCGCCGCCCGCGGGGGCCGTATTGACAGGGCACTGGTCCAGACCGCAACGTGATCCGCGACACGACGGGAGCACGGCCCGGCCGGGCCGCCGGTTCGCCCGGCTCCGGGCCGCCGCCGACACCGGCGTGCCGCCGCCGACGCGACTTCGAAGGGGCTTCGCCGATGAGCGAGAGCAAGCTGGCCGGGCAGTTCTTCGACGCCGCCATCGGCCTGCTCCAGCGGGTGCGGGACGAGGACGCCGACGCCATCGAGGCGGCGGGCACGCTCGTCGCGGACACCGTCGCCGCCGGGGGCCGCCTGTTCGCCTTCGGCGCCGGGCACTCCTCGCTCGCCGCGCAGGACGTCGTCTACCGCGCGGGCGGCCTCGCCCTGATGAACCTGCTCGCCGTGCCCGGCGTCGTCGGCGTCGACGTCATGCCCGCCACGCTCGGCTCCGCGCTGGAGCGGGTCGACGGCCTCGCGAGCGCCGTCCTGGACTCCAGCCCCGCCCGCGCCGGCGACCTCCTCGTGATCGTCTCCCTCTCCGGACGCAACGCCCTCCCCGTCGAGATGGCGGTGAACGCCCGCGCCCTCGGCCTGAAGGTCGTCGGCGTGACGTCGGTCGCCTACGCCTCGGAGACCAGGTCGCGGCACGCCTCCGGCACCTACCTCAAGGACCACTGCGACATCGTGCTGGACTCGAAGATCGCGGTCGGCGACGCGGAGCTGAGCGTGGACGCCATCCCGGCGCCCTTCGCCCCCGCCTCCACGGTGGTCACCGCCGCGCTGCTCCAGGCCGTGATGGCCACGGCCGCCGGCGCCCTGGCCGAGCGGGGCATCGAGCCCCCGCTCCTGCGCTCGGGCAACGTCGACGGCGGCCACGACTGGAACGGCCGGGTGATGAGCGAGTACGCGGACCGGATCTTCTACCGCCACTGAGCCGGAACCGGGCTCCGGAGAGCCCCTGCCGCCAACGGATTTCCGACCCGGGTCACCGGTCCGGCGCCACCAGGGCCGCCAGGTCCAGGGACGCCGCGATCCGGACGGCCACGTCCTCCGCGTACACCGCGTCCGCCCGCTCGAACTGGCTGCGCCCCGCGCCCCGCAGGAACGTCACGACGCCCAGCGTGCGGCCACGGCTGCGCAGTACGGCGCACAGCGCGTGCACGGAGTCCGCAGGCCACTGGCGGGCCACCGCCCACTCGCGGGCCGCCTCGGGAGAGGCGTTCCCCGCGCCGGCCCGCACCGATCCGGACCGCTCCACGCACTGGAGCGCGGGATGGCTCGGCGCGTACCGCACGGGGATCCCCGCCTTCCCGCCCGGCAGGCTCGGACCCGGCGCCCCGGCGGGCGTGGCCGCGTCCCGTACCAGCCGCACCGGGGTGTCGCCGTCGGCCACCGGGCCGCCCGCCACGCGGTCGATCAGCGCGTGGTCGGCGAATCCGGCGAGCGCGAAGTCCAGGTGCACCGTGGCCGCCTCGGCGGGATCCTCGCACTCCGCGGCGGCCCGCGCGGCCCGGTGCAGCTGGTTGGCGCGGAACCGCAGCAGCGCGGCCTCCTGTTCCGTCTGCTTGGACTCGGTCACGTCCTGGAAGAGCCAGCCGACCCCCAGCGGCACGGGCTCCTCCGTGAGCGGCGAGGCCAGCCGCAGGAAGCCACTGCGCCAGCAGCGGCGCTTGTCGCCCTCCGCCGTGCGCACGCTCACCCACATCTCGGCGGGCGCGGGCGGGGCACCCTCGGCGAGTACGTGCGTCAGCGCGCTCTCCAGTTCCTCGACGCCCTGGGCGAGCAGCTCGCCCAGGGGGCGGCCGAGGACGGCGGTGCGTCCGGTGCCGAGGGCCCGGGCCGCGTGGGCGTTCACCACGGCGGGCCGCAGGTCGGCGTCCACGAGCACGACGCCCCAGCTGGCGTCCTCGAAGAGGGCCTCGCTCAGGGCGATGGAGCGCTCCAGGTCGATCTGGGTGTGCACCTCGCTGAAGGCGCAGTAGACCCCGGCGGGCTTGCCGTCGGGTCCGCGGACGGCCGCCGACTGCGTCCGCACGAGGACGCGGCCGCCGTCCTTGGTGACCAGCGCGAACTCGTGGACCTGCCGTCCGGGCGCGTCCATCGCGGACATCAGCCGCTGCGCGACCTCCGCCGCGTCCGCCGTCCGCACGGCCCATCCGGCGAACCCGCGCCGGCCGACGGCCTCGGCCGCGGTCCAGCCGAGGATCCGCTCGGCCTCGCGGTTCCAGTGCGTGACGACGCCGTCGGCGTCGAAGGCGCACAGCGCCGCGTCCATCCCGTCCAGCAGCGCGGCAAGAAGATCCGAACCGTCGTGCTCGGGCTCGTCCGGCCCCAGCTCGTCGGTGGTCCCACTACGCCGGGAAGCACTCACCTGAACCCCCTGCAGGCTGCGTCCGCACGTACGGCGCGTCGGTTCGCTCACTCGTCATCATTCAACTGGAACGTGACCCAGCCCACACCACGTTCCCCGAAGTTCGGGGAAATCGTCGCGGGGCGAAGCTCCGTCCCCGGTCCCCGGCGGCTCCGTCGCCGCGCACTTCCCATGGTCCCTCGCCTGCCCGGGATGCCCAACCGCAGGCGTCCCGGAAAAAACGGTTGAGCCGTGCGGGATCGGTTCCTAGGCTGGGCGCACGCTGAGAAAGGAGGTGATCCGGCAGATGTATGGAACCCGGACGAGCGAGGTGGCTGCGGGCTAGCGGCCCGCCACCCCATGCAGTGCGGTGCCGGACCAGCGCGCGTGTTCGCGCGTGCAGCCGGCCGAATTTCCACGCAGTCACCCGACCCGCGGGCTCGCCGGTACGTCCGGCCGGCCTCCTCGCCCCGGCGAGGGGACCAGAGCCCGCGGGTCGCCTGCGTCGGGGGGCACGGATCGCCCGCGGCCGGGGCGACTTCGCGGAAGCGGACCACGGATGTGACCGGGGCCGCGTCCCGCTCGGGGGACCCGCAGTACGCTGGGCGCATGCTTTCGCTCGTACGACGCCGCCATGTGGACTACGTCCGCGTCACGAGCACGGGCTGTCGACGGTCCGTCTGACCCCGGCCCCGCACCACCCGCCTCCCGGTTCTTCCCGGGAGCGCCCCCTCCCTCTCCACGCCCACCCGGCACCCGTGGCGCCCGCCCCACCCCCGGCGGCGGCCCGGGCACCCGTACACCCCTGCGGACGCATCCCATGACGAATGCCGCGACGAACCCGTCGTACCAGCAGCTCCCCATCATCGACCTGTCGGCCGCCGGCCGGGGTCCTCAGGCGCGTGCGCTGCTGCACGCGCAGTTGCACAGCGCCGCCCACGACGTGGGCTTCTTCCAGCTCGTCGGGCACGGGGTGCCGGAGGCCGAGACCTCCGCCCTGCTCGGTGCCATGCGGCGGTTCTTCGCGCTCCCGGAGGCCGACCGGCTGGCCCTCGACAACGTCAACTCCCCGCACTTCCGCGGCTACACCCGCACCGGGGACGAGCGGACGGGCGGCAGCCGGGACTGGCGGGACCAGCTCGACATCGGCCCCGAGCGGCCCGCCAGGATTCCCGGCCCGGACGAACCTGCGTACTGGTGGCTGCAGGGCCCCAACCAGTGGCCGGCCGCGCTGCCGGAACTGCGTACCGCCGCGCTCGCGTGGATCGACCGGCTCAGCTCCGTCGCGGCGCGGCTGCTGCGCGAGCTGCTGACCGCGATCGGGGCGCCCGGCGACTTCTACGAGACCGCGTTCGGGGAGCGCGCCCATCCGCAGCTGAAGCTGGTGCGGTACCCGGGCAGCGCGGGCGACGGCGCGGGCCAGGGGGTGGGCGCGCACAAGGACTACGGGTTCCTGACGCTGCTGCTCCAGGACGAGGTGGGCGGACTCCAGGTGCAGCGCGCGGACGGGCTCTTCCACGACGTGCCGCCGGTCCCGGGGGCGTTCGTCGTCAACCTGGGCGAGCTGCTGGAGGTGGCGACGAACGGCTACCTGCTGGCGACCAGCCACCGGGTGGTCAGCCCACCCGGGGCCACCGAGCGGTTCTCCGTGCCGTTCTTCTACAACCCGCGGCTCGACGCCCGGGTCGAGCCGCTGCCGTTCCCGCGCGCGTCCGCGGCGCCGGGGGTGACGACGGACCCGGCCAACCCGCTCTTCGCGGAGTACGGGCGCAACGAGCTGAAGGGCAAGCTCCGCGCGCATCCGCTGGTCGCCGCCCGCCACCACGCGGGGCTGCTCGTGCCCGCGTGAGGGCGGACGGCGTACCGGGCCGGGGTCAGGACGTGATGCCCCCGTAGCCCGCGATGTCCTGGGGGCTGCGGGAGCCGGGGCCCACGTAGCGGGCGGACGGCCGTACCAGGCGGCCGGTGCGCTTCTGCTCCAGGATGTGCGCCGACCAGCCCGCGGTGCGGGCGCACGTGAACATCGAGGTGAACATGTGCGCCGGCACCTCGGCGAAGTCGAGGACGATGGCCGCCCAGAACTCGACGTTGGTGGCCAGCACCCGGTCGGGGCGGCGGGCGTGCAGCTCGGCGAGGGCGGCCTTCTCCAGGGCCTCGGCGATCTCGAAGCGGGGGGCGCCGAGCTCGCGGGCGGTGCGGCGCAGGACGCGGGCGCGGGGGTCCTCGGCGCGGTAGACGCGGTGCCCGAAGCCCATCAGGCGCTCGCCCTTGTCGAGGGCCCGCTTGACGAAGGCCTCGGCGTCGCCGGTGCGCTCGATCTCCTCGATCATGCCGAGGACGCGGGAGGGGGCGCCGCCGTGCAGCGGGCCGGACATCGCGCCGACGGCGCCGGACAGCGCCGCGGCCACGTCCGCGCCGGTGGACGCGATGACGCGGGCGGTGAAGGTCGAGGCGTTCATGCCGTGCTCGGCCGCGGAGGTCCAGTAGGCGTCGACGGCGGCCACGTGCTTGGGGTCCGGCTCGCCGCGCCAGCGGATCATGAACCGCTCGACGACGGACTGGGCCTTGTCGATCTCGCTCTGCGGGACCATCGGCAGGCCCTGGCCGCGGGCGGACTGGGCGACGTACGACAGGGCCATGACGGCGGCGCGGGCGAGATCGTCGCGGGCCTGCCGCTCGTCGATGTCGAGCAGCGGCCTGAGACCCCAGCGGGGGGCGAGCATGGCGAGGGCGGACTGCACGTCGACGCGGATGTCGCCGGAGTGGACGGGGATCGGGAAGGGCTCGGCGGGCGGCAGTCCGGGGTTGAAGGCGCCGTCGACGAGGAGGCCCCAGACGTTCCCGAAGGAGACGTGGCCGACCAGGTCCTCGATGTCGACGCCCCGGTACCGGAGCGCGCCGCCCTCCTTGTCCGGTTCGGCGATCTCCGTCTCGAACGCGACGACTCCCTCAAGCCCGGGTACGAAGTCGGACATCAGGCGGCTCCTCGTGGTGGGTGCGACAGATGGTGTTCGGGGTTCGGCGACCATGTGCCGGACGTGGGCGGGGCGGGTCCGGTCCGGTTCCCCGGCCGGGTCCGAAGACTCGTGCGGGACTGCCCGAAGTCTCCGGCGGCTCGCGGTCCGAAGCGGTCACCCCGGTGGTGCCCCGTGCGGTCGGCGGTCACCCAACCGGAACGGCAGCAGCACGATATCCCTGAGTGCCACCTTTGGGGAGAGCGTGCGGCACTCAGTGCCACACAGTGACGAAGCGCACCCGTGGAGCAGTCGCTCGCGCATCCGCTCCAGCAGCTCACCGCCGGGACCCCGGGTCCGTACGGCAGGATGGCCGCGTGACCGACCGCTTCCCGGATGAATCCGCCGCCGAGCCCCTCGTCCAGCGTGCGGCCGAGGCCGCCGAGGCCGTCGGCGGACCGCCGGCCGCCGACCCCGCCGCGATGCGCGCGCACTACCGCGCGGAGGGTCTCGACGAGCCTGACCTCGCTCCCCACCCGATGGACCAGTTCGGCCGCTGGTTCGAGCAGGCGGCGCAGGCCGCGGTGCGGGGCGTGGTGTACGAGCCGAACGCCATGGTCGTCTCCACCGCGGACGCGGACGGCCGCCCCAGTGCGCGCACGGTGCTGCTGAAGCAGTACGACGAACGGGGCTTCGTCTTCTACACCAACTACGACTCCCGCAAGGCGCGCGAGCTGGCCGCCAATCCGCACGTGTCGCTGCTGTTCCCGTGGCATCCGATGGCCCGCCAGGTGATCGTCCAGGGGGTCGCGCGGCGCACCGGACGCGACGAGACGGCGGCGTACTTCCGCACCCGCCCGCACGGCTCCCAGCTCGGCGCCTGGGCGAGCGCGCAGTCCACGGTGATCGACTCGCGCACGGAACTCGACGCCTCGTACGAGGAGTTGACCGCCCGCTATCCGGAGGGCGAGCGGGTGCCGGTGCCGCCGCACTGGGGCGGGTTCCGGATCGCCCCGCGGTCGGTCGAGTTCTGGCAGGGCCGCGAGAACCGGCTGCACGACCGGCTCCGGTACGTGGCCGGGGCGGACGGCGCCTGGCGGGTGGAGCGGCTCAGCCCCTGACGTGACCGGGCCGGGGCCGCGCCGTCAGCCGAGGGCGTCGTCGAGGAGTGCGCCCCACTGCGCGACGACCCGTTCGCGGCGGCCCGCGTCGTCCGTGAGCAGGTTCGCCAGGCCCAGGCCGCGGGCCATGTCGAGCAGTCCCTGGACGGTCTCGCGGACGCCGGGGCGCGTCTCGTCGGCGCCCAGCAGGTCGACGGCGATGCGGTGGCTCTCGCGGCCGACGCGGGCCTCCAGCTCGGTCACCCGGGGGCGCAGCTGCTCCTCGTTGGACGCGGCGACCCACAGGTGGAGGGCGGCGCGGAAGAGGGGCCCGGTGTAGAGGCCGACGAGGGCGGAGACGACGGCGGGGCGGTCGGCGGCGCCCTCCGGGAAGAGGGCGCGCAGGGCGGTGGAGCGTTCCTCGGCGACGTACTCGACGGCGGCGGTGAACAGGTCCTCGCGGGTGGGGAAGTGGTGCTGGGCGGCGCCCCGGGAGACGCCGGCGCGTTCGGCGACGACGGAGACCGTGGAGCCCGCCCAGCCGTGTTCGGCGAGGCAGGCCACGGCCGCCGCGAGCAGCCGCTGCCGGGTGGCCCGGCTGCGGTCCTGCTTCGGGGCACGGTCGACGCCGGTCGCGGTCACAGCACCCATGCGGGATCCCGTCGTTCCAGAAAGGCCGTCATCCCCTCGCGGGCGCCGTCGGAGGCGAACAGGCGTGCCGAGAGCGCGGTGAGCGCGGCGGTGTCCCGGTCGAAGGTCTCCAGCACCCTAGCCGTGAGCAGCCGTTTCGTCTCGGCCAGGGCCTCGGGTGAGGCCCGGCGCAGGCCGTCCAGGACCGGTGCGAGGCTCGCGTCGACGTCCTCGGCGGCCTCCGTCAGCAGGCCGCAGCGGGCCGCCTCGGCCGCGTCGAAGCGCTCGCCGGTGAGGTAGTGGCGGGCGGCGGCGCGCGGGTCGAGGCGGGGCAGCAGGGGCATGGAGATCACGGCGGGCGCGACCCCGATGCGGACCTCGGTGAAGGCGAAGGACGCCTCAGGTCCGGCCGTCGCGATGTCGCAGGCGCCCACCAGCCCGAGTCCGCCCGCCCGTACGTGGCCGGTGACGCGTGCGAGGACCGGCTTGGGCAGCTCCACGACCTGCCGCAGCAGGGCCACGAACGCGGCGGGGTCCGGCGGCTGCCGGAGGTCCGCTCCGGCGCTGAAGGTGTTCCCGGTGTGGGTGAGGACGACGGCGCGTACGCCCGGGTCCTCGCCGCACGCGGTCAGGGCGTCGGCGAGGGCGGCGACGAGCGGGGCGGACAGGGCGTTGCGGCTGCCCGGCGAGTTCAGGGTGAGCGTGGCGACACCCCGTTCCCGGGTGACGGCGACGGGCGTCATGACCGCTCCCGCAGTTCCCGGCGCAGGATCTTGCCCGAGGCGGCCCGCGGCACGCTCTCGACGAAGGTCACCCCGCGCACCCTCTTGTACGGGGCGACGCGCTCGGCGACGTACATCATGACCTCGCCCTCGGAGAGGTCGGGAGCGGCCGGCTGGCGGACCACGAAGGCGTGCGGGACCTCGTTGTTGTCGTCGTTGTACACCCCGACGACGGCGGCGTCGGCGACACCGGGGTGGGTCAGCAGCAGTGCCTCCAGCTCCGCGGGGGCGACCTGGAAGCCCTTGTACTTGATGAGTTCCTTGACCCGGTCCACGACGAACAGCCAGCCGTCGGCGTCCACGTACCCGACGTCGCCGGTGTGCAGCCAGCCGTCCCGGTCGATCATCGCGGCGGTGGCGTCGGGGCGTCCGAGGTAGCCCTTCATGACCTGGGGGCCGCGGATGGCGATCTCGCCGGGTTCGCCGACGCCGAGGTCCTTGTCCGGGTCGTCCAGGGACAGGATCCGCATCTGCGTGCCCGCGATCAGCTTGCCGACGGTCCCGGGCGGCGGGTCCACGGCGTCCAGGGGAACGACGTGGGTGCCGGGTGACAGTTCGGTCATGCCGTAGGCCTGGCCGACCGGCGGCAGTCCGAGGCGGCGCGAGCAGGCGGTGGCGAGCGCGGCGTCCAGCGGGGCGGCGGAGCAGATGAGGTAGCGCAGGGACGACAGGTCGTACCGCGCGACCGCCGGGTGCTTGGCGAGGGCGAGGACGATCGGCGGCGCCACGTACAGGCCCGTGATGCGGTGCCTCTCGATCGCCGCGAGGAAGGTGTCGAGGTCGAAGCGGGGCAGCACGACGACGGTGGCGCCCTGCCGCAGGGGTGCGTTCATGAGGGCGGTCAGCCCGTAGATGTGGAAGAACGGCAGCACGGCGAGGATGCGGTCGCCGGGGCCCATCGGCAGGGTCGGCGAGAGCTGCGCGAGGTTGGTGGCGATGGACCGGTGGGTGAGCATCACGCCCTTGGGGACGCCGGTGGTGCCCGAGGAGTACGGGAGCGCGGCGACGTCCTCGGCCGGGTCGATGTCGATCCGCGGTTCGGGCGCGGCCGAACCGAGCATGTCGATCAGTGAACGGTGGCCGGGCGCGCCGTCGCAGACGAAGATCTCCCGTACGCCGCCCGCCTGCCCGGCCGCCGCGCGGGCCGTCTCCAGCAGCGGCGACACGGTGACGATCCAGCGGGCGCCGCAGTCCCGCAGCTGCTTGGCGAACTCCCCGGCCGTGGCGAGCGGGTGGACGGTGGTGACCGAGGCGCCGGCGCGGGTGGCGGCGTAGAAGGCGGTCGGGAAGGCGATGGTGTTCGGGCTGTGCAGGGCGAGGACGTCGCCCTTGACGAGACCCGCCTCGGCGAACGCGGCGGC
Source organism: Streptomyces sp. NPDC005551 (assembly GCF_042871785.1). Lineage (NCBI taxonomy): Bacteria > Bacillati > Actinomycetota > Actinomycetes > Kitasatosporales > Streptomycetaceae > Streptomyces > Streptomyces sp. NPDC005551. Next base: position 336,446 of record NZ_JBIAJE010000009.1, read on the forward strand.
GAGCCTGCGGTGGAAACGGTCCACCTGCTCGTAGGTGAGGGTGGTGCCGTCCACGCCGTCGACGAGCGCGGGGGCGCCGCCCCGCTCGGCGGCCCGGCCGAGCACGGCGTCGTGGATGGGGAGGTCGACGGCCGGGACATCTGCGTACTCGCTGCGGAACACGGTTCCTCCTGGTACGAGTGCTTGTACGGCTCCTGGTACGGCTCCTTGCACGGCGCTCGTTACGACTCCTAGTACGACTTGGGCAGGCCCAGGGTCTGGTGGGAGACGTAGTTCAGGATCATCTCCCGGCTCACCGGGGCGATCCGGGCCACGCGTGCGGCCGTGATGAGCGAGGCGAGGCCGAACTCCCGTGTGAGGCCGTTGCCGCCGAGGGTGTGCACGGCCTGGTCGACCGCCTTCACGCAGGCCTCGGCGGCCGCGTACTTGGCCATGTTGGCGGCCTCTCCCGCGCCGGCGTCGTCCCCGGAGTCGTAGAGGAAGGCCGCCTTCTGCATCATCAGGCGGGCGAGTTCGATGTCGATGTGGGCCTGTGCGAGGGGGTGGGCGACGGCCTGGTGGGCGCCGATGGGCTGCCGCCAGACGGTGCGGTCGCGGGCGTACTCGACGGCCCTGGACAGCGCGTAGCGGCCCATGCCGATCGCGAAGGCGGCGGTCATGACGCGCTCGGGATTGAGTCCGGCGAACAGCTGGAGCAGGCCCGCGTCCTCCTCGCCGACGAGCGCGTCGGCGGGCAGCCGTACGTCGTCCAGGGTCAGCTCGAACTGCTTCTCGGCGCTGTGCAGTTCCATGTCGATCCGCCGCCGCCCGAATCCCTCGGTGTCGCGCGGGACGATGAACAGGCAGGGCTTGAGGCGGCCGGTGCGGGCGTCCTCGGTGCGGCCCACGATGAGGGTGGCGTCGGCGATGTCGACGCCGGAGATGAACACCTTGCGCCCGCTGAGCAGCCAGTCGTCGCCGTCGCGGCGGGCGGTGGTGGTGATGCGGTGGGAGTTGGAGCCGGCGTCGGGCTCGGTGATGCCGAAGGCCATCGTGCGGGTGCCGTCCGCGAGGCCGGGGAGCCACTCGCGCTTCTGGGTGTCGGTGCCGAAGCGGGCGATCACGGTGCCGCAGATGGCCGGGGAGACCACCAGCATCAGCAGGGGGCAGCCGGCCGCACCCAACTCCTCCAGCACGATGGACAGTTCGGAGATCCCGCCGCCACCGCCGCCGTACTCCTCGGGGAGGTTGACGCCGAGGTAGCCGAGCTTTGCCGCCTCCGACCAGAGTTCCTTCCGGACGTGTGCGCGGCCGTGGCGCCTGCCGAGGGCGGATACGGCGGCCCTGAGGGCCTTGTGCTCGTCGGACTCGATGACGGGGCTCATGCGGCTCCTTCGTCTGCGGGTTTCGTCGTGGCCGGTCGCGCCCGCGCGTCGGTGCCGCCCGGGCGATGTCCTCCCGTGCTTCAGGCCTCGCGCACCACTGCCAGCAGGGACCCCACCGCCACCTGCTGCCCGGGGGTGACGCACAGGTCGGTGAGCGTGCCTGCGGCCGGGGCGGCGATCCGGTGTTCCATCTTCATCGCCTCCAGCCACAGCAGGGGCTGTCCGGCCTCCACCGCGGACCCCTCGGCCAGGCCCTCCGCCACGCGGACGACGGTTCCGGGCATCGGCGCCAGCAGCGAACCGGGGGTGCGGTCGGCCACCGGGTCGGGGAAGCGGGGCAGGGCGGTCAGGGCGGTGGCGCCGACGTGGATCCGGTCGCCGTACCGGCTGACGGGGAATCTCCGCCGTACGCCGCCGATCTCCAGGACGACGAGAGCCGCGTCGGCGTGGACGACGCGCACGCCCTCGGCGGTCGGGCCGTCGCGGGTGTGGCGGTAGCGGACCTCGTGCTCGGTGCCGTGCATCAGGTACCGCTTGGTCTGCGGCGCGGAGGGGAGGTTGCGCCAGCCACCGAGGCGGGAGCGCCCGTGGGCGTCGGCGAGCGCGGCGGCGAGCGGCGCGTACGGGTCCGGGACCGCCTCGGTGAGTGCGGCCAGGTGCCGTTCGTAGAAGCCGGTGTCCATGCGCGCGCCGGTGAACTCGGGGTGCCGCAGTGACCGTACGAGCAGGTCGCGGTTGGTGACGGGGCCGTGGACGTCGGCCGATTCCAGGGCGTGGGCGAGCTTGCGGACCGCCTCGGCGCGGGTGGGCGCGTGGGCGACGGCCTTGGCGAGCATCGGGTCGTAGTGGATGCCGATGAGGTCGCCGTCGGTGTAACCGGTGTCCAGGCGGATGCCGTCCGGGACGGTGAGGCGGTGCAGTGTGCCCGTCTGCGGGGCCCAGTCGCGGGCCGGGTCCTCGGCGTAGAGACGGGCCTCGACGGCGTGGCCGCGGGCGGCGGGCGGACCGTCTTCGAGGGCAGCGCCCTCGGCGACGCGGATCTGCAGCGCCACGAGGTCGATGCCGAAGACCGCTTCGGTCACGGGGTGTTCGACCTGGAGGCGGGTGTTCATCTCCAGGAAGTGGGCCCTGCCGTCCGCGACCAGGAACTCGACGGTGCCGGCCCCGGTGTAGTCGACCGCGCGGGCGGCGCGCACGGCCAGTTCGCCTAGTTCCGCCGTGAGTTCGGGGGTGAGGCCGGGCGCCGGTGCCTCCTCGATGACCTTCTGGTGGCGCCGCTGGAGGGAGCAGTCCCGGGTGCCCAGCGCCCACACCGTGCCGTGCGTGTCGGCCAGGATCTGCACCTCGACGTGCCGCCCGCCCTCCAGGTACGGCTCGACGAAGACCTCGCCGTCCCCGAAGGCGCTCAGCGCCTCGGCGCGCGCGGCCGTCAACTCGGCATCCAGCTGGTCGAGTTCGCGTACGACGCGCATGCCGCGTCCGCCGCCGCCCGCCGCCGCCTTGACGAGCACCGGGAGGTCGTCCCGGGTGACCTTCTCCAAAGGAGCGAGCCCCATCAGCTTCTTTGCGTGCGTCTTGGACGCCATCGCCTCGATCGCCCCGGGCGGCGGTCCGATCCACACGAGGCCCGCGTCGGTCACGGCCCGCGCGAAGTCCGCGTTCTCGGACAGGAAGCCGTACCCGGGGTGCACGGCGTCCGCCCCGGCGGCCAGGGCGGCCCGCACGACGAGTTCGCCGCGCAGATACGTGTCCGCGGGCGCCGCGCCCGGCAGCCGCACCGCTGCGTCCGCCACGCGTGCGTGCAGGGCGTTCTCGTCGGCGTCGGAGTGCACCGCGACGGTCCTGATGCCCAGCTCGCGGCAGGTGCGGAAGACTCGGCAGGCGATCTCGCCGCGGTTGGCGACGAGGACTGAAGTGATCACTCGGGGGGACCTCACATCCGTCATGGCCGTCACATCCGGAAGACGCCGAAGCCGCCGCGCGCGCCCTCGAAGGGCGCCGTGTGGATCGCGGACAGGCACAGGCCGAGGACGGTGCGGGTGTCGCGCGGGTCGATGACCCCGTCGTCGTACAGCCGCCCGGACAGGAACATCGGCAGGGACTCCGACTCGATCTGCTGCTCCACCATGGCGCGCAGGGCCGCGTCGGCCTCGTCGTCGTACGGCTGTCCCTTCGCCGCCGCCGACTGCCGGGCGACGATCGACAGGACGCCCGCGAGCTGCTGCGGGCCCATGACGGCGGACTTGGCGCTGGGCCAGGCGAACAGGAACCGCGGGTCGTACGCCCGCCCGCACATGCCGTAGTGACCGGCTCCGTACGAGGCGCCCATGAGGACGGACAGGTGCGGGACCCGCGAGTTGCTCACCGCGTTGATCATCATCGCGCCGTGCTTGATGATGCCGCCCTGCTCGTACTCCCTGCCGACCATGTAGCCGGTGGTGTTGTGCAGGAACAGCAGCGGGATGTCGCGCTGGTTGGCGAGCTGGATGAACTGGGCGGCCTTCTGGGACTCGGCGCTGAACAGCACGCCCCGGGCGTTGGCCAGCACCCCGACGGGATAGCCGTGCAGGCTCGCCCAGCCGGTCGTCAGGCTGGTCCCGTAGAGGGGCTTGAACTCGTCGAAGTCGGAGCCGTCGACGACGCGGGCGATGACCTCGCGCGGGTCGAAGGGCTGCCTGAGGTCGCCCGGGACGACGCCGAGGAGTTCGTCCTCGTCGTACTTCGGGGGCGCGGCCGGGCCCGGATCGCCGTACGCCTTGCGGTGGTTGAGACGGGCGACCACCCGCCGGGCCTGGCGCAGGGCGTCCCGCTCGTCGACGGCGAAGTGGTCCGCGAGGCCCGACACGCGTGCGTGCATCTCGGCGCCGCCGAGGGACTCGTCGTCGCTCTCCTCACCGGTGGCCATCCTCACCAGCGGCGGCCCGCCGAGGAAGACCTTCGCCCGCTCCTTGACCATGATCACGTGGTCGGACATGCCGGGGACGTAGGCGCCACCCGCCGTGGAGTTGCCGAAGACGACGGCGACCGTCGGGATCCCGGCCGCCGAGAGCCGGGTGAGGTCGCGGAAGATCGCCCCGCCGGGGATGAAGATCTCCTTCTGGGACGGCAGGTCGGCGCCGCCGGACTCCACGAGGCTGATGCAGGGCAGCCGGTTGGCGAGCGCGATGTCGTTGGCCCGCAGCGCCTTCTTCAGACTCCACGGATTGCTGGCACCGCCGCGCACGGTCGGGTCGTTCGCGGTGATCAGGCACTCCACGCCCTCGACCACCCCGATGCCGGTCACCAGGGAGGCGCCGACCGCGTAGTCGCTGCCCCAGGCGGCCAGCGGCGACAGCTCCAGGAAGGGCGTGTCGGGGTCGAGCAGCAGCTCGACGCGTTCGCGGGCGAGGAGCTTGCCGCGCCCCCGGTGCCGGGCCACGTACTTCTCGCCGCCGCCCGCGAGGGCCTTCGCGTGCTCGGTGTCCAGCTCGGCGAGCCGGGCGAGCATGGCCGCGCGGTTCGCACGGTGGTCGGGGCTGTCGGCGTCCAGGGCGGACGCGATGACCGTCACAGCAGAGCCTCCGGTATGTCCAGGTGGCGGGCGCGCAGCCATTCGCCGAGACCCTTGGCCTGCGGGTCGAAGCGGGCCTGCGAGGCGACGCCCTCGCCGAGGATCCCCTCGACGACGAAGTTGAGCGCGCGCAGGTTCGGCAGCACATGGCGTACGACGGTCAGCGGGGCCGTCTCGGGCAGGAGTGCGCGGAACAGGTCGGCCGTGAGGGTGTGCGCGAGCCAGGGCCAGACCTCGCCGGTGCGCGCCCACACCCCGACGTTGGCGTCGCCGCCCTTGTCGCCGCTGCGGGCGCCGGCGACGAGACCGAGCGGGGCGCGACGGGTCGGGCCGCCGGCCGGGGGCGGGTCGGGCAGCGGTGGCGCCGGCGGTGTCTCCAGTACGCGCGTGTCCCGGGGCGGAGCCACGGGGATCCGGCGCCCGTCGTGGAGGACGGCCACGTGGTCCACGGCTCCATGGCCGACGTACACATCCTCGAAGACCCCATAGGGCGCGCCCTTCCCGGGTGGCGCCAGCACATGGAATCCGGGGTAGCTGGCCAGCGCCAGCTCCACGGCCGCCCCGCTGAGCGTCCGGCCCACCACGTCCTGGTCCGCGTCCCGCACGACGAGCCGGAGCAGGGCGCTCGCCGTCTCCTCGGTCGGCGCGTCGGGACGGTCGGTGCGCGCGAGGTCCCACCGCACGTCGGCGGGGCGGCACTCGGCGGCGTCGAGCGCCGCCTCCATCTGGTCCCGGACGAGCGCCGCCTTCCGCTCGATGTCGAGCCCGGTCAGCACGAACACGACCTCGTTGCGGAATCCGCCGAGCCGGTTGAGCCCGACCTTGAGGGTGGGCGGCGGGGCCTCTCCGCGCACCCCGTCGATCCGCACCCGGTCCGGTCCGTCCCCGGTCAGCCGCACGGTGTCGAGCCGGGCGGTGACGTCGGGGCCCGCGTACCGGGCGCCGGAGGTCTCGTACAGCAGCTGCGCGGTGACCGTGCCGACGTCCACGACTCCGCCGGTGCCGTCGTGCTTGGTGATGACGGCGGTGCCGTCCGCGTGGAGCTCGGCGAGCGGGAAGCCGGGGCGGCGCAGCCTGCCGGGGTCGTGCTCGGTGAAGAATGCGTAGTTGCCGCCGGTCGCCTGCGCGCCGCACTCCAGGACGTGCCCGGCGACGACGGCGCCCGCGAGCCGGTCGTAGGCCTCCGGCCCCCAGCCGAAGTGGGCGGCGGCGGGTCCGGTGACCAGTGCCGCGTCGGTCACCCGCCCGGTGACCACGACGTCGGCACCCTCGCGCAGGCAGGCGGCGATCCCGCCGCCGCCGAGGTACGCGTGCGCGGCCAGGCTCCCCGGGTGGCCCGCGGCGAGGTCGTCGCCCTCGACGTGGGCGACCCGGACCGGGATGCCGAGCCGCGCGGCCAGTTCCCGAACGGCCGCGGCGAGACCCGCGGGATTCAGACCGCCGGCGTTGGCGACGATCCGTACGCCCTTCTCACGGGCCAGCCCGAGGCACTCCTCCAGCTGCCGCAGGAACGTCCTGGCGTATCCCCGCGAGGGGTCGCGCAGCCGGTCCCTGGCCAGGATCAGCATGGTCAGTTCGGCCAGGTAGTCGCCGGTCAGGACGTCCAGCGGGCCGCCGGTGAGCATCTCGCGCAGGGCGTCGAACCGGTCGCCGTAGAAGCCGGAGGCGTTGCCGATCCGCAGGGGGGCGGGTGAGGTCACCGGTCGCCGCCCCCGGGCTCGCGTCCGGCGCCCGGCGGTCCCGCGAAGGCCTGCGCGATGTCGAGCCACCGGTCGGCGTCGGCCCCCTCGGCCCGTACGGCGAGGTCGGCGCGGTGGGCCCGCTGGGTGACCAGCAGGCAGAAGTCGAGCGCAGGACCGGTGACCCGCTGGCCGGCGTCCTTCGGCCCGTACGTCCACAGCTCCCCGGACGGCGCCACCACCTCCACCCGGAACTCCTCCGGCGGCACGTCTAGCCCCCGCGCCCGGAAGGCGAAGTCGCGCGCCCGCACCCCGATCCGGACCACGTGCCGCAGCCGGTCGGTGGGGGCGCGGACCACGCCCAGCGCGTCGGCGACGTCCTGCCCGTGCGCCCAGGTCTCCATGAGGCGTCCGGTGGCCATGGAGGCGACCGACATCGGCGGCCCGTACCAGGGGAAGCGGGCTTTGGGGGGTGCCGCGCGCAGGGCCTGTCCGAGCGCCGCGCGCCCCTGCCGCCACTCGGCGAGCAGCCGGGCGGGCGGCAGCGCGGCCCCCGCGTCGGCGCCCTCGTCCACGAAGGTGTCCGGCGCCGACAGCGCCTTGTCCACCTCCGCCGCGAAGGCCCGCGCGTCGGTGACGGCGAGCAGCGCCGAGTGGTCCGTCCAGGCGAGATGGGCGATCTGGTGGGCGACGCTCCACCCGACGGCGGGCGTGGCCAGGGCCCACCGCTCCGCGTCCAGCTCCCCCACCAGCCGGTCGAGTTCCTCGCTCTCCCGGCACAGATCGTCGATCACGGACGACGCTTCGGACACGATGCGCTCCCCTCGGGGACGACGGCGTGCAGGGAGCATGGCAGCGCCACCAGAAACAAGCAAGCGTGCTTGCATTAATTTTTGTGCGGCGTGTTCCGGCGCCCTGGACGACCGCGCCGGGCGGGACGTGCGGTAGATGTCTGGGTCAGGTAGCAGCCAGCGAAGGGGGAACGGGTGGACAAGGGTGGGCGACGCCCTGATTCGGCGGACATCGCGATGGCCGGATGCGGATGGCTCCTGATCGTGGCCGTCATCGCCATGCCAGGCCTCATCCTGAACGACGGACCACTGACGGTGTACCTCGTTGTCGTCGGCGGGGTGGCCGGGTTCCTTTGGGCGCGGAGGAGACTGCCCCGCTGACGGGAGCCTCCAACAGCCAACCGCCCTGCAGGGCGGTTGGCCCATGTCCCTACGCCTCTCGGCGGGCGACCGGCCTGCTTGCGGCGACCGGCAGGCATGCGCCACCGGGCCGGGGGACCGCGGGCAACGGTGGGCCGCCAGGACTCCGGCGATCGAGGACGGTGAACGGCGGTCGACACTCCCCGCGCTCAGGGGCGGTGAACCGCCGTCAGGACTTGGGCTTCCTGGGCCCGGTCCGGCCGACCTGGGTCCGTACGGCGCCCATGCTCGCGGCGATGACCAGCGCGATGGCGACGCCCTCGAACACGGAGAGCGCCTGGTCCAGGACGAGGAACCCGGCGGTGGCCGCGATGGCGGGTTCGAGGCTCATCATGATCGCGAAGGTGGACGCGGGCAGGCGGCGCAGCGCCAGCAGTTCGAGGGTGTACGGCAGGACGGAGGACAGCACGGCGACGGCCGCGCCCAGGGCGACCGTGGTCGGCACCAGGAGCCTGGCACCGGACTCGGCGATGCCCAGCGGCAGGAACAGCACCGCCGCGACCACCATCGCGAGGGCCAGCCCGTCGGCCTGCGGGAAGCGGCGGCCGGTGCGCGCGCTGAAGACGATGTACGCGGCCCACATGACGCCCGCGCCGAGCGCGAAGGCGGCCCCCGCCGGGTCCAGGCTGCTGAAGCCTCCGCCGCCGAGGAGGAACACGCCGGCGAGGGCGAGCCCGGCCCACAGCAGGTTCACGGCGCGGCGGGAGGCGAAGACGGAGAGGGCGAGCGGGCCGAGCACCTCGAGGGTGACGGCGGGGCCGAGCGGGATGCGGGCCACCGACTGGTAGAAGAGCCCGTTCATCGCGGCCATGGCGGCGCCGAAGACGACGACGGTCCCCCAGTCGGCGCGCGAGTGTCCGCGCAGCCGGGGCCGGCACACGGCGCACAGCACGACCGCGGCCACCACGAGCCGCAGGGTCACGACGCCGAGGGCTCCCGCGCGCGGCATCAGGCTCACCGCGAGGGCGCCGCCGAACTGCACGGAGATCCCGCCGGCGAGGACCAGCCCCACCGGTCCGAGGGCGCCCCGGCCCCGGCTGCCTTCCTCGGTCGCGGTGCCGGCCGCCGCCGCGAGGGACGGCTCGCTCGCCGTCGCTGCCGCGGCGACCACGGGGGGCCGGTCGGCACTGGGGAGAGTCACGGGGGCCGTCCAAGGGGTCGCTCGTGGAGTCGTCGAGATGCGTCTATCTCACTGTACTTCCAAGTCCACAGTAATGGACTCGGTCAGGATGGTGGAGCACTTTCGCAGCTTACGACGCGCCGGTGACACGTCACCTCCGGACGCCGGTGACACGTCACCTCCGGACGCCGGTGACACGTCGCCTCCGGACGCCGGTGACACGTCGCCTCCGGACGGCCGGGGGCGAGCGCCTCGGCTGCCGCCTCAGCGGCCCGCCCGCCCCGCGTCCAGCGCCTCCGCCAGGACCTCCGCCAGATGCCGTCCCGTGCGCCCCGCCAGCTGGTCCAGCTGCGTGCGGCAGGAGAAGCCGTCCGCGAGGACCACCGCGTCCTCGGGTGCCGAGCGCACCGCGGGCAGCAGCTGTTCCTCCGCGCAGGCCGCCGAGACCTCGTAGTGGCCCTTCTCGAAGCCGAAGTTGCCGGCCAGGCCGCAGCAGCCGCCCGCGAGGGAACCGGTCAGACCGGCCGCCTCGCGCAGCCGCCGCTCCGCCGCGTCACCGAGGACGGCGTGCTGGTGGCAGTGGGTCTGGCCCACCACCGGGCGGTCGACGCGGGGCGGGGCCCAGTGCGGCGCGTGGCGTTCCAGCGCCTGGGCGAAGGTGACCACCGCCGCCGCCAGCCGCGGTGCGCGCGGGTCGTCGTGGAGGAGTTCCGGCAGGTCGGTGCGCAGGGCGGCGGCGCAGCCCGGTTCCAGGACGACCACGGGCAGCCCGCTGTCCAGGACCGGTTCCATCAGGTCCAGGGTGCGGCTCAGCACCGCGCGGGCCCGGTCCAGCTGGCCGGTGGAGACGTACGTCAGGCCGCAGCAGACACGCCCCCGGCGAAGACCCGCGAGGGTGCCGGGACCCAGCGGCCCGCGGGTCACACCGTCCCCGACCGGCGCCGGTTTCAGCCGTGCCCGGGGCGGCGCAAGGACCGTCAGTCCGGCCGACTCCATGACCCGTACGGCAGCCCGGCCCACGGACGGCGACAGGTGCTCGGTGAAGGTGTCCGGCCACAGGACGACGGTGTCGCGCCCGGCGGCGGCGAAGGGGCCAGGACCGCCGCGCCGCAGGTCCCGCAGCGAGCGCCGCACCCGCCGCGACCACCACCGGCCGAACGGTTCGACGGCCACCCGCGGGATCGGCCGCTCGGGCGCGATGCCGCCGAGCCGCCGGGCGAGGGCGGCCAACGGCGCCACGGAGGTGAGGGAGTTGACCAGGCGGGCCGAGCGGGTCCGCGCGACGAGGTCCAGCCAGCGCGGCAGCCACCCCATCGCGTAGTGCGCCGCCGGGCGCCTGCGGCCCGCGTAGTGGTGGTGCAGGAACTCCGCCTTGTAGGTGGCCATGTCCACCCCGACCGGGCAGTCCGTGCGGCAGCCCTTGCAGGACAGGCACAGGTCCAGCGCGTCCCTGACCTCCGCCGAGCGCCAGCCGTCCGTCACGACCTCGCCGGCCAGCATCTCGTGCAGCAGCCGCGCCCGCCCCCGCGTGGAGTGCTCCTCCTCGCCCGTCACCCGGTACGACGGGCACATCACCCCGGGACCGGGCTGCGCCGTGCGGCATTTGGCGACGCCGACGCAGCGCCGCACGGCCGCCGCGAAGTCGCCGCCGTCCGCCGGGTACCCGAACACCACGTCCACCGGTTCGCGCGGCAGCGGCGCGAAGCGCAGGTTCCCGTCCAGCGGACGGGGCCGCACCAGCATGCCGGGATTGAGCGAACCGTCCGGGTCCCAGACCGACTTCACCCGCTCGAAGAGCGCGACCATCCCGTTCCCGTACATCTTCGGGAGCAGTTCCGCCCGCGCCTGGCCGTCCCCGTGCTCGCCCGACAGGGAGCCGCCGTGGGAGACGACCAGTTCCGCCAGTTCCTCGGAGAAGCGCCGGAAGCGGCCCACCCCGGCGGTCGTGATCAGGTCGAAGTCGATGCGCACATGGATACAGCCGTCGCCGAAGTGGCCGTACGGCGTGCCCCGCAGGCCGTGGGCCGTCAGCAGGCCCCGGAAGTCCCGCAGGTACGCGCCGAGCCGGGCGGGCGGCACCGCGCAGTCCTCCCAGCCCGGCCAGGCCTCGCCGCCGCCCGCCGCCTCCGGCATCCGGGTCGCCGTACCGCTCGCGTCCTCGCGGATGCGCCACAGGGCTCGCTGCCCGGCCGGGTCGGTGACCACGAGGGCGTCCAGGACGTCGGCGGCCCGCACGATCGCGTCGGCACGCGCGCGTGCCTCCCCCGGGTCCGCGCCGCCCGTCTCCACGAACAGCCAGGCGCCGCCCCGGGGCAGACCCGCCTCGGAGCGGACCAGGTCCGCGGCCATGCCCTCCACCGTCAGCGGCCCGTACGGCAGCAGGCCCGCGGCCGCCTCGGCCGCCGCGCTCTCGTCCGGGTACGCCAGGACGGCCAGGGCACGCGCGCGGGGGGCCTCCACCAGCCCGACGATCGCCTCCGTCAGCACGGCCAGCGTGCCCTCGGAGCCGCAGAGCGAGCGGGCGACGTCCGCGCCGCGTTCGGGGAGCAGCGCGTCCAGCGCGTAACCGGAGATGCGGCGCGGGAGGTCCGGGAAGCCCGTGCGCAGCCGCGCCGACTCGCCCTCCAGCAGCGGTCGCAGGCCGTCGGGGGCGCCCGCCCAGTCCCGGCCGGGCCGCAGCGCCTCGCCGCGCGCCGTGAGCACCGACAGGCCGCGCACGTTGTCGGCGGTCGTCCCCCAGGCCACGGAGTGGGAGCCGCACGCGTTGTTGCCGATCATGCCGCCGAGCGTGCACCGGCTGTGGGTCGAGGGGTCCGGGCCGAACCGCAGGCCGTGCGGGGCCGCCGCCTCCTGGAGCCGGTCGAGGACGAGCCCGGGCTGGACCACCGCCGTGCGGGCCCCGGGGTCCAGGGACAGGAGCCGGTTCATGTGGCGGGTGAAGTCCAGGACGACGCCGGTGCCGGTGGCCTGCCCCGCGATCGACGTGCCCCCGCCGCGCGGTACGACCGGCACGCCGTGCGCGCGGCAGACCGACAGCACCGCGGCCACGTCGTCGGCGTCCCGCGGGGAGACGACGCCCAGCGGGACGCGCCGGTAGTTCGAGGCGTCCATGGTGTGCAGCGCGCGGGCCGTCGCGCCGAAGGCGACCTCACCGCGTACGGCCGCGGCCAGCGCGGCCCGCAGCTCTCCCGGGTCCGCGGGGGGCCGCCCGCCCCGCTCCCCGGGACTCCTCGCGCCCCGGCCGCCGAGACCGTCCGTGCCGCCCTGCCGCCCGAGTTCCGTCATGAGCCCAGGATGCCCCCGGGCACCGACGGCGACCGTCCGCCGCGCGTTCCGTGCCCGTCCGCCGCCCGCTCCGGGCCCGCCTTCCGGGCTTTCCGTGCCCGTCTCCCGTCCGCTGCGGACCCGCCCTCCGCCCGCTCCGGACCCGTCGGCCGTGTGCTGCGGGACCGTCGGCCGCCCGCTCCGGGACTGCCCGCCACGCGCTGCGGGCCTGCTGTTCACGCCGGCCGTCGCCGGTCGGCCGCGCGCTCGCCATCCGTCCACCGCGCGCCCCGATGCCCGCCGCGTGCGCGTCCCGACGCCCGTCGGCCGAGCGTCCCCTGCCCGTCCGCCGCGCCTCCCGTGCCCGTCCGCCGCGGCCCTGACGCCCGCCCGCGCGTGCCATGGTTCCGGCAAAATGCGGCCGGATTCTGAGACCGGGAACGGAACCTTCCCAATTCGATCACGAACTCTCATATAGTGACCGGCTGTTGGGCATCAGGTGTCGCTTCCCGCGCAGAAACATGACTCTCGCCCAGAACACGACCGAGGCCCCGACCGAGGACACGATTCATGACCGCGCCCCTCCCCCCAGGCGAACGGCCCACCTTCCGTACGGTCGCGCCCTTTCCGCTGCTCACCGCCGTCCTGGCCGCCCTCGTGGTCGCCGGCTCGGTCGCGCTGGCCCCGGACTCCGTGCGCACGCCCCTCGCCTGGGGCGCCGGCACGGGTGCCGTACTGCTGTGCGCCGCCGTCGCCGTGGCCACCCGCGCCGCGCAGACGTCCAGGACGCTGCGCCGCCGACTCGACGCCACGACGGCCGACACCGGGCGGCTCCTGCACGAACGGGCCCGGCTGGCCGAGGAGTTCGCGCAGGAGCGCGCGCGCCTGGCGGGTGAGCTGGCGCAGGACCGCGCCCGGCTCGCCGAGGAAGCGGCACGGGAACGGGTGCGCCTCGCCGAGGAGTTCGCACAGGAGCGGGCGCGGCTCGGCGAGGAGTCCGCCCGGGAGCGGCAGCGGCTCACCGAGGACCGGGCCCGGCTCGCCGCGGAGAACGCCCGCCTGGCCGAGCGCACCCGGCAGGCCGAGAACGCCCGGGACGCCGCCCTCTCCGCCACCGCCAACGCGGCCGGCCGGATGCAGGCCCTGGCCACCGGCATGCTCGCCGACCTGCGCGCGATGGAGGAGCGGCACTCCGACGAGGAGGTCCTCACCGACCTCCTGCACCTCGACCACCGCACCGCGCAGGCCGGCCGTCTCGCCGACTCCGTCGCGGTCCTAGCGGGCGCCCGCTCCGGGCGCCGCTGGGCCCGCCCGATCGTCATGGAGTCGATCCTGCGCGGCGCGATGGGCCGCATCAGCGGCTACCAGCGCGTGCGGGTGCACTCCGCCAGCGAGGTCGCCGTCTCCGGACACGCGGCCGAGGGCGTGATGCACGCGCTCGCCGAACTCCTCGACAACGCTGCCAACTTCTCGCCGCCGACCGCCGAGGTGCACGTCTACGTCGAAGAGGTGCCGGCGGGCGTCATCGTCTCCGTCGAGGACAGCGGCCTGGTGATGGGTGACGTCCAGCTGCGCCGCGCCGAGAGCGCCGTGTCGGGCGAGGTCACCGGCCTCGGCGGACTCACCGGCACCCGGCTCGGCCTCGCGGTGGTGGGCCGGCTGGCCCGCAAGCACGGCCTCAAGGTGTCCTTCCGGCCGTCCGCGCGCGGCGGCACCGGCGTCCTGGTGCTCATCCCCCAGGAACTCCTGGCGCCGCCCGCCGCCCCGCAGCCGGCCGTGCCCGCGCCCGCCGCGACCACCCGGCCCGCCCTGAGGAACGCCCCCGCCGCAGCCGCCGAGCCGGCCCCGGCCTCCCCGGCGGACCCCGCCGGTCACGGCTCCGCCGAGCCGTCGCCGACCCGGCCACCGGTGTCGTACGCCGCCGCCCGTGCCGCCGCCGACCTGGACCCGGACCCGCTCCCGACCCACGAGTCGCCCGCCCGCGCCGGACACGCCCCCGGCCCGAGCGCCACCGGCGGTCTGCCCAAGCGGCGCCGGGGCCGCACCCTCGCGGCGGCAGAACGCCGCGCGCACGGCACCGGCGCCCACGGCAGGACCGAGCGCGAGGCACCCTCCGCCGACGACACCAGGGCCCGCGTCGCCCGCTTCGGCAGCTTCCGCCAGGCCGTACGCGGTGCGGCGGCGGCCCAGGACGCCGAGCGGGACGGCGGACGCGAGGCGCACCCCGCCCAGGACGCAGCGCGGGACGGCGGACGCGAGGCGCACCCCGCCCAGGACGCCGAGCGGGACGGCGGCACGCACACCGCCGAGGACGCAGGCCTCGGCGAGCCCCGCGGCGCGCACACCGCCCTCCCCCCGGAGACCGCGCACACCGCCCCGGCGGCGCTCCGGGACACCGACCGCCCCACCGCCACCTCCCCAGAACCGGCCGACGCCCCCGCCGGCCCCCCGCACGCGCACTCCCCCTCGCACCCGGAAGGCGACACCACCCCATGACCGGCACCACCACCGCCGACGAGAAGCTCACCTGGCTCATCGAGGGCCTGCTGGAGCGCACCCCGGGAGCCCGGCACGCACTCGTGCTCTCCCGCGACGGCCTGAAGCTGTGCCGTACGCCGGAACTCTCCGTCGACCAGGCCGACCAGCTCGCCGCCATCGCCGCGGGCATCCAGTCGCTGTCCCACGGGGCGTCCGTCGAGTTCGGCGACGGCAGCGGCGGCGTGCGCTCGGCGATGGCCGAGTTCTACGGCGGCGTCCTGTTCATCGTGGAGGCCGGCGAGGGCGCGCACCTCGCCGTGGTCACCGGCGAGGACGCCGACGCCGGTCTGGTCGGGCACAACATGAGCGAACTCGTGGAGCAACTCGGCGAACACCTGAGCGCGCAGCCGCGTACGTCATGAGCCGCCCCGGCAGGGACGACGCCCCCGACCGGCTCTACACCCTCACCGGAGGGCGCACCCGGTCCGGGCCCGACACCCCGTTCGACCTGGTGACGCTGGTGGTCGCCGAGTGCGATCCGGTCACGGGCATGCAGTCCGAGCACGCCGCGATCCTGCGGCTGGCCGAACGGCCCACCGCGGTCGTGGAGGTCGCCGCCGAGCTGCGGCTGCCGGTGAGCATCACCCGGATCCTGCTCTCCGACCTCCTGGCCGCGGGCCGCATCAGCGCCCGCCACCCGCAGAAGGACGCTCTTCCCGATCCCGACATCCTGGAGCAGGTGCTCGTTGGACTCCGTAACCTCTGACGCGCGGACCCCGCTGGGGGCCACCGCCGACAACGGCCTGAAGATCGTGGTCGTGGGCGGCTTCGGCGTCGGCAAGACGACCCTGGTCCGCTCGGTCAGCGAGATACGTCCCCTCAACACCGAGGAGACGATGACCCAGGCCGGCGAGGCCGTCGACGACATCAGTGAGGTGCGCGGCAAGTCCGCGACCACCGTCGCCTTCGACTTCGGCCGCATCACGCTCGACGCGCGCAACGTGCTGTACCTCTTCGGAGCGCCGGGACAGGAGCGCTTCTGGTTCCTGTGGGACCGGCTGTTCGCGGGCACGCTCGGCGCGGTCGTCCTCGTCGACACCCGCCGCATCGACGACTCCTGGTACGCCATCGACCGCCTGGAGCACCACGGCACGCCGTTCATCGTGGCCTGCAACGACTTCGGCGGCCCCACCCACACCCCCGCCCAGATCCGCGAGGCCCTCGACCTCGACCCGCACGTCCCGCTGCTCGACTGCGACGCCCGGTCCCGCGCGTCCAGCAAGCAGGTGCTGATCACCCTCGTCGAGCACCTCCAGACCCTGTACGCGGCCCGGCCGGCCGACGGCGGCGGCACCGTCCCCGCCGCCCGGACCGCCGGTGACGACGCCATTCAATCCCCGGAGTTGGCCCTGTGACCTCCGCCCCCGTGCCCCTGAGCGCGCCCAGGTTCCAGACCGAACCCGCAGCGATGTACCGGGAGCTGCGGCGCGAACACGGCGCCGTGACCCCGGTGGTCCTCGACGGCGACATCCCGGCGTGGCTGGTCCTCGGCTACCGCGAGCTGCACCAGGTGACCGGCGACCCCGTGCTGTTCAGCCGGGACTCCGAGCTGTGGAACCAGTGGGACCGCATCCCCGACGACTGGCCGCTGCTGCCGATGATCGGCCGCAAGCAGCCCTCGATCCTCTACACGGTCGGCGAACGGCACCGCGAACGCGCCGCGATGATCAGCAACGCGCTCGAGGGCGTCGACCCCTTCGAACTGCGCGCCCACGCCGAGAAGTTCGCCGACGAGCTGATCGACGCGGTCTGCGCCAAGGGCGAGACGGACATCGTCGGGGACTACGCGGCGCTGCTGCCGGTCCGCGTACTGGCCCGGCTGTACGGCTTCTCCGACGAGGAGGGGCCGGGCCTGGTCACCGCCCTGAACGACATGATCAACGGACGCGAGGGCGCGCTGGAGGGCCAGCGGCACCTCGCCTCCTCCATGGCCCGGCTGCTCGCCGACCGCAAGGCCGAGCCCGCGCACGACGTGGTCTCCCGCATGCTCGCGGACCCCTCCGGGTTCACGGACGAGGAGATCGTGCAGGACCTGATGGTCATGATGGCCGCGGGCCACCAGCCGACCGCGGACTGGATCGGGAACTCGCTGCGCCTGATGCTCACGGACGCGCGCTTCGCGGCCTCGCTGTTCGGCGGCCGCAACAGCGTCGCCGAGGCCATGAACGAGGTCCTGTGGGAGGACACCCCCACCCAGAACGTGGCGGGCCGCTGGGCCTCCCGCGACACCCAGCTCGGCGGCCGCCGCGTCCGCGCCGGGGACCTGCTGCTGCTCGGCCTCCAGGGTGCCAACTCCGACCCGCAGGTCCGCACCGACGGGTCCGCCCTGACCGGCGGCAACAACGCCCACTTCTCCTTCGGCCACGGTGAGCACCGCTGCCCGTTCCCGGCCCAGGAGGTCGCCGAGGTCATCGCGCGGACCGGGATCGAGGTCGTCCTGGACCGGCTGCCGGACATCGACCTCGCCGTCCCCGCGGACGCCCTCTCCCGCCGCCCGTCGCCCTGGCTGCGCGGGCTCAGCGAGCTCCCTGTGCGGTTCACCCCGACCCCGGCCCTTGGAGGCACGCCCGCATGACCACCCAGACGAGTCCGGCCGACGCCGAGACCACGCGTATCGTCCTGGACCCCTTCGTCACCGACCTCGACGGTGAGAGCGCCCGGCTGCGCGAGGCGGGACCGCTGGCCGCCGTGGAGCTGCCCGGCGGCGTCCCGGTGTGGGCGGTCACCCGTCACGCCGAGGCCCGCGCGCTGCTCACCGACCCCCGGCTGGTGAAGGACATCAACGTCTGGGGCGCTTGGCAGCGCGGCGAGATAGCCCCCGACTGGCCGCTGATCGGGCTCGTCAACCCGGGCCGCTCCATGCTCACCGTGGACGGCGCCGACCACCGGCGGATGCGCACGCTCGTCGCGCAGGCCCTCACGCCCCGCCGCGTGGAGCGGATGCGCGGGCGGATCGCCGAGCTGACCGAGGGGCTCCTCGACGGGCTGGCCGGCTCCGCCGGCGACGTCGTCGATCTGAAGGCCGCGTTCGCCTACCCGCTGCCGATGTACGTCGTCGCCGACCTCATGGGCATCGACGAGGCGAAGCTGCCCCGGCTGAAGGTGCTGTTCGAGAAGTTCTTCTCCACCCAGACCCCGCCCGCGGAGGTCATCGCCACGCTCACCGAGCTGGCCGGGATCATGGCGGAGACCGTCGCGGCGAAGCGGGAGGCGCCGGGCGACGACCTCACCAGCGCGCTGATCCTCGCCTCGGAGGACGGGGACCACCTCACCGACGAGGAGATCGTCTCCACCCTCCAGCTGATGGTCGCCGCGGGCCACGAGACGACGATCTCCCTGATCGTCAACGCGGTGGTGAACCTGTCCACCCATCCGGAGCAGCGCGCGCTCGTCCTGTCGGGTGCGGCCGACTGGTCCGCGGTCGTCGAGGAGACCCTGCGGTACGCGACGCCGACCTCGCACGTCCTGATCCGCTTCGCGACCGAGGACGTCCCCGTCGGGGACCGGGTCATCCCGGCGGGTGACGCGCTCATCGTGTCGTACGGGGCGATCGGGCGCGACGAGCAGGCGCACGGGCCCACGGCGGGCGACTTCGACATCACCCGCACGTCCGCGAACCGGCACATCTCGTTCGGCCACGGGCCGCACGTGTGCCCCGGCGCCGCGCTCTCCCGCCTGGAGGCGGGCGTCGCCCTGCCCGCCCTCTACGAGCGCTTCCCCGACCTCGACCTCGCGGTCCCCGCGGACTCCCTCCGCAACAAGCCCGTGGTCACCCAGAACGACCTCTTCGAACTGCCGGTGCGCCTGCGGACCGGTTCCGGCCGGTCCGACGTCTGAGGACGGGCGCGCGGCGCGACGCGGGGATGCAGCCCCCACGGGACGGGACGGGCAGGGCCGGAGGGGGGCGAGACCCCCGCGGGGCCGCCCCCCTCGTCTCACCCGACGGACGACGTTTCACCCGCGTTTGCGGAAACGGCTAGGCTCCGGCCGTGGCTGAGATCCAGATTCCCTCCGACATCAAGCCCGCTGACGGACGTTTCGGCGCGGGTCCCTCCAAGGTGCGGACAGAGGCGCTGGACGCCCTGGCCGCCACCGGCACCTCCCTGCTGGGCACCTCCCACCGCCAGGCTCCGGTCAAGAACCTGGTCGGCAAGGTCCGCGAGGGCGTGAGCGAGCTGTTCTCGCTGCCCGAGGGCTACGAGGTCGTCCTCGGCAACGGCGGCTCCACCGCGTTCTGGGACGTCGCGACCCACGGCCTCATCGAGAACAAGTCGCAGCACCTGAACTTCGGCGAGTTCTCGTCGAAGTTCGCGAAGGCGTCGAAGCTCGCTCCCTGGCTGGCCGAGCCCACCGTGATCGCCAGCGACCCGGGCACGCACCCCGAGCCGGCCGCCGAGGCGGGCGTGGACGTCTACGCGTTCACCCACAACGAGACCTCCACCGGTGTCGCCGCCCCGATCAAGCGGGTCGCGGGCGCCGACGAGGGCTCCCTGGTCCTCGTGGACGCGACGAGCGGCGCCGGCGGCCTGCCCGTCGACATCGCCGAGACGGACGTCTACTACTTCGCCCCGCAGAAGTCCTTCGCCTCCGACGGCGGCCTGTGGATCGGCGTCTTCTCCCCCGCCGCGATCGAGCGCGCCGAGCGCGTCCACGCGAGCGGGCGTCACGTGCCGGAGTTCTTCTCGCTGCCGACGGCGATCGACAACTCCCGCAAGAACCAGACGTACAACACCCCGGCGCTGGCCACCCTCTTCCTGCTGAACGAGCAGCTGGAGTGGATCAACGGCCAGGGCGGCCTGGACTGGTCCACGGCCCGTACGAAGGACTCCTCGTCCCGCCTGTACGGCTGGGCGGAGGAGTCGAAGCACGCGACCCCGTTCGTCACCGACCCGGCCAAGCGCTCCCAGGTCATCGGCACGATCGACTTCTCGGACGAGATCGACGCCGCCGCCGTCGCCAAGGTGCTGCGCGCCAACGGCATCGTGGACACCGAGCCCTACCGCAAGCTCGGCCGCAACCAGCTCCGCGTCGCCATGTTCCCGGCGATCGACCCGGCGGACGTCGAGGCGCTGACGAAGTGCGTCGACTACGTGATCGAGAAGCTGTAACCCCACGCAGTACGACGACGAAGGGCGCCCGGCGGGAGAACCGCGGGGCGCCCTTCGTCGTCGTGCGTCAGAACTGCCGGAGGAACGCCTGCCATCCCTCACGGGAGACGGTGAGGAGGGGGCCGTCCTGCCGCTTGCTGTCACGGACGGCTCGGCCGCGGTCGGCGGTGGGGGCGACCTCTACACAGTCCCCCTGCTGGGCGGAGTACGACGACTTCCGAAAGGAGCCCACAACCTCGGTCACCATCATTCTTCCTTCATGCTCCGCAGTACGTCCCGGATGAGTCGCGCGCTCTCCTCCGGTGCCAGTGCCGCCGATCGTAGTAGGTCGAACGCGTTGCCGTAAGCCGCGAGATCATCCGGCGCTTCGAGTACCGACGTGCCTCGCAGGTTCTCCATGGCCACGGCCTCGACAGTGGGCTCCGAGTCGAAACTGAACGACGAGAACGCCGGGATCGAGCCCACCAGCACTCCCGCACCGAGCGGCAGAACCTGCACAGTGACGTTCTGCCTCCTCATGGCCGCCAGGATCGCGGACAGTTGCTCCCGGTGGGTTTCGAGGCTCACCAGGGGGTGCGCGACGGCGACCTCCCAGAAGATGGCGGTGTACGAGGCCCCGCCCTCTCCGATCTTCGCCTGGCGCCCTTCCCTGACCTTCACCAACTGCTCCAGCACCTCCGGAGCGATGTAGCCAGGACCAGCCTCGATGATCGCTTCCGCGTAGGCCGGGGTCTGCAACAAGCCGGGAATGAGGGCGGGTTGCCACTGTCGAATGTAGGTCGCGTCGTCCTCCAACGCGATGTGGTCCAGGTAGTCCGGCCGCAGATGTTCCGCATGCTCCAGCCACCAGCCCCGGTTCTTGGAGTGCTTGGCCAACTCCTCCAGTTTGGAGCGCACTTCCGGGTCCTCGACGCCGTACGCGTCCAGCAGCAACCGCACCTCGATGACACGGGCGGTGACAGTCCCGCTCTCAAGGCGGCTGATCCTGGCCTGGCTTGCCGCGATCACCTCGGCGGCCTTCGGCTGGTCGTACTTCGCGGCGAGCCGGTACCGCCTGAGCGCAGTTCCCAAACGCCTGCTGCGTACCGTCGGCCGTCCACCTGCGGGCATGGATCTCCCCTCTTCTCCGGCCAAGATGCCACATGGGCCGACGATTTCGCGAAGAGATCACTCGATCGAGTGCACGACTGAATGCATTCACCCGAATCCGTTGCACTCGCGCTGAATACGGCCGTACCTTCCGGTCATGCCCCCCACCGAAACCTTCCGCATCCCCAAGCACCGCAGGCACGTGCCGACGGCCCGCCGGCACTTACTCAAGGCCCTCGCGGACTGGGGGATCGCGGGCGAACTCGCCCAGGACGTCGCACTCCTGGCGAACGAACTCGTCACCAACGCGGTGACCCACTGCCGGGTCTCCTGCGCCGAGGTGCGGGTCACGCTCGTCCTGCACGGTCCGGCACTGGTCCTGGAGGTGTCCGACCCGGACCGGGACAGGCTCCCCGCCCCGCACGACCCGTCCCCGGACGAGGAGGGCGGACGCGGCCTCGCGCTCGTGGCGGCGCTGGCCGACTCGTGGGGGTGCCGACGGGAGCCGCACGCCAAGTGCGTGTGGGCCCGGTTCGCGCTCCCGACGACGCAGAGGCCGGGGGGTACACATGTTCCGTCGCCTTCGTGACCGGGTGGCCCGCCTGATGGCCCGACGCAGACCCCGCGTCACCGAGGTGGACGACCGGCACCTCGCACGGGAGGTGCGGACGCCCGACCCGTACGTGTGGCGGCTGCCAAGCCCCTACGAGGCCCGCTGGCGGCGCTGGTCCAGGCGGTCCTGGGCCTGCGGCCGACGACTCCCCTTCCCGCGTGAGGAGCCGTGCTGGCAGCAGACCCCGGACCGCCCCCGGCCACCCGCCTGGGAGACGGACGAGGACGTCGTACGGCCGTACGTCCTCAGACCGTGACCCCGGGTTTGCCCCGGAGGGCCGCCGTTCCGGTCAGGCCGCCGAGCAGCTCACCGTCGGCACGCTCCCGCCACCCGGGGCACCCCCGAACCCGAAGCTCGCCGAACCGCCCGCCGCGAGCGCGCCGTTGTGTGCCGCACTGGACGCGGTGACGCTCGCGCCGCTCTGGGTGTACGAGGCGTTCCACATGCTGGTGACCTTCTGGGCGCCGCTCCAGGTCCACGTCAATCGCCACGAGTTGATCGCGGTGGTACCCGTGTTGGTCACCTTCACCTCGGCGTTGAAGCCGCCGCCCCAGTCGCTGCTGACGGTGTAGGCGGCGGTGCACGCCGGGGTGGTCCCACCGCCGCCCCCGCCGCCACCGCCACCGCCACCGGCGGGGAAGCCGGGCGCCTTGATGCTCGCCAGGTAGCCGTCCTTGACCGTGTCGACGCTCGTCCAGTCGTCCTTCAGGATCCCGCCGGTGTCACCGGAGTTGGGGTTCCACGACCAGAAGGTCCAGGAGAAGCTGTCGGCCCCGGCGGTGGCGGTCGGCCGCAGGTAGGAGACCAGTGCGGCCAGCCACTTCTGGTCCACGGGCGACTGGAGGTTCGTGCCGAACTCGCCCACCCACACCGGCGCGATGTTCTGCTTGAAGATGTAGCCCCAGTACTTGTCCCAGACGCCCGGCATGTTGGCGGGGAACGACGGATCGCTGAACCAGCTCTGCTGGGCGACGCTGGTGGCGTAGTCGTGGGCGGAGTAGACGACCCGGTTCGCCACGTCCAGTTGCACCGGGTACTGCGCGACGCCCATCAGGTTGCCGCCCCACCATCCGGAGACCCCGGCGAACGTCTGCACCCCCTCCACGAAGATCAGCAGGCTGGGGTTCACGGCCAGGACCGCGTTGCCGGCGCGCTGCGCGGCGAGCCGCCAGTCCGTCGCCTGGTCGCCGCAGCCCCAGCAGGCCGGGTCGTGCGGCTCGTTGTGCAGGTCGATGCCGATGACGGCGTCCTGGCCGGCGTAACGCGTCGCCAGCGCCTTGAGGTTGGCGATCCAGGTCGACTCCGGGACGGCGGCGGTGTACCAGAGCGCGGACTGGCCGCCCGAATCCGGCCGGTGCCGGTCCAGGATGACCTTCAGGCCGTCCTGGCCCGCGTACGCCACGAGCTTGTCCATGACCTGGAGGGAGCTGAGCCCCTGGAGGTCAGCGTTCTTGCCTGCGGAGAAGTCGATGCCCGTGGGGACGGTCCCGCTCTTGAAGATGTCGTCGCTGTAGGGCAGCCGGATGGTGTTGTAGCCCAGCGTCTTCATCTGGTCGATCATGCTCTTGTAGTCGCGCGACCAGAGGCCGTGGACCACGTGGTTGCCGGTCTCGAAGCCGAACCAGTTGATGCCGGCGATGCGTACGGCCCGGCCGTCGGCGTCCAGGATCTGCCGGCCGCTGGTGTGCCAGTAACCGGCACCGGGCGCGGTGGCCGCGGCGTGCGCGGTCTGGGCGACCGCGAGCGGCAGCACGAGCGCGCACACGGCGGCGACCGCCGTGAGGGCTCTGCGGACGAGGCGCGTGAGGCGCTTCGGATACGTGAGGCGCATGTCGCTGGTCCCTTCCGGGGAGGGACGCGGCTCCGGAACCGAGTGGGAGCGCTCCCACAAGACCGCGTGCCTCTATCGAACGTATCGACTGTGGACACGTCAAGTGAGCGGACGAAATCCGCGGTTGCGGGGACGGTTGGCGGGGCCCCTTCGTCCTCAGACCCTGATCCCCCGCCGGACGCGAGCGATCACCTGCTGGGCGTCGGTTCCGAAGACGGCCGACTCCGCCAGCGTGTCCCAGACGCGCCGGTACAGAACAATCGTTTCGGCATCGTCCAGCCAGAGTTCGGCGTGCCAGTCCTCGACGACGACCAGGCGCTCGTCCAGCATGCAGAACGAATTGCCCAGCGCCGTCCGCAGCTGGGCATCGAGCGGCAGGATCCCCATGCGCACGGTGTCCATGCCCACCACGCCGAGCAGTCGGTCGAGTTGAGCGGCCAGTACCTCCGGCGGACAGATCCGGGCCCACAGCACACTCTCGTGCATGAGAAGGTTCAACCGCTTGCCCGGCCGGTACAACCACTCCTGTCGTTTCATACGCCCCCGTACCGCGCTCTCCGTGTCCCGTGGCGCATTCTGGAGTACGGCGTGGTGCTCGAAGACGTAGCGGGCATACTCGGCCGTCTGAAGCATCCCGCTGACGGCGGCGTTACTGAGCGCGTGCATGCTCCGAGCGTTGGAGGTGAGGGTGTTCCAGGTCTCCTGCACGGGGCCGTGCCCGGCCGCGAGCTGACGTCGCCAGGAGCGGATGTGGCTCTCGAACCCCTTGAGTCGTGCGCGCAGTTCACCGAAGGCGGCGGCCTGGCAGGTCGCCTCGGCCCAGGCCCGCAGGTCGTCGTCCGTGGGCGTCTGCCGGCCGTTCTCCAGCTTGCTGACCTTCGACTGCTGCCAGCCAAGCCGCTGCGCGAGCTGGTCACCGGTGAGCCGACCACCTGGGCACTCCATGCGCAACTCCCGCAGCCTGCGGCCCAGTTCCTCGCGCGCCCTCTGATAGTCGGTGCTCACCTGTACCGTTCTCGCCCTTACCCGTCGTTGCGCATCTGCGCCATGAACCGCTGTCGCGACACGGCGTGGTGCCATGCAGCATCTCGCACCATGGAGCAGCGCACCACCTCCGCGGGTTCCGTGATCAGGTCCACGTGGGTGAGCTGGTCGTCGCGATCGAACCGCAGGAGGGCGATGAGACGGCTGTCGAACAACCAGAAGTCCTCGGCGGGAAGCCGGAGTCGGTCCGCGTCGTCCCGCCACAGGTTGCGGATGTCCTCACCGTTGCCGATGTTCCACCTGGCACTGTCGAGGAGATAGAGCTGACCGGTCGTGGGGGGCCGGTCCACGATGCGCACTCGTTCGATCCGCTTTCCCTGCGCGGTCTGCGCGCGGATCATGTCGCCGAATCTATTGTGCTCCGCGCCCAACACCGAGTCGTCCCCGACCGTTCCGGTCTCGACGAACCGGCCCCAGCGGTCCGTCGCCTCGTCACTCGCGTAGCGCCGACGCGTCTCCAGCCGCCACGCGGTGTGCTCGAACCTGGCGAACAGGCCGTTGAACTCATCGAGGTCGATCGTCCGCGCCTGCCGCGCCCGCCCCTTCGGCGACCAGTCGACGAGCAGGTCCCGCGGAACCACGACCGCGACCTCACCCGCAGAGAGGTGCCGAAGCTGCGCGACGTCGTCGGGGTCGGACAGCGGGGGCCCGTGCACGACGACTTCCCCGGTGTCCAAGTCCTCGTGCAAGGACGGACATCCGCTGATGTCACTGCCAGTCCCGTTGAAACGCAGCCTGCGCGCCATGCGATCCCCTTCGGTCGCGACGATCTCCGTGCACCAAGCATCTCGACTCCGCTGAGTGCACGTCCACGCATGCCGAGTAGTCGCGCGAGAATAACGGAGAATATTTCGCGCCTTCCCGAACTGCCGCCACCTACGGTGATCACGCAGTGCAAACGGCCGGTTACATAGGCGATACGGAAAGGCACCATCATGCAGCAAGGAAGCGACCTCTACGCGCTCGATCTCCCCTCGGCCTCGTTCAAGCAGGCGTGCGGGGGCCCCTGTACCGAGGGGTGCGTGACCCTGGCCCGGATCGGTGAGGACGCCTGGGCCCTCGGCGACAGCAAGCGCCCCGACAAGGAGCCGCTGCGGTTCACCACCGGGGAACTGGGTGCGGCCGGGATCGACCCCGCGCGGTTCGGCCTGACCAGCTGAACCACCCCTCTTCCCGCCCCGGCCGGCCCTGGTACGTACGCGATCCGCCAGGGACGGCCGGGGTCTCGCGACCGCCGAGACGGCACACCGGACAGGACTCCCGTGCACCACCACGGATATCTGTGGACCGGCCCGAAGGACCGCTTCGACCAGGAAGCGCTCCGCAGGCCGCCCCACCCCGAGCCCCCACCGCCCGACGCCCGACCCGAACTGATCCAGCGGTACCGCGCCGTGGCCGCGGAGTTCCCGGTCTGCGACCTGCCCCCGCTGGAAACCGCGTACTGGCTCGTCAAACCGCCCTCGCTGGTCCGCGGCACCTGGCCGGAACCGGGACAGGCGG
The DNA here is from genome assembly GCF_042871785.1 of Streptomyces sp. NPDC005551. Classification (NCBI taxonomy): domain Bacteria; kingdom Bacillati; phylum Actinomycetota; class Actinomycetes; order Kitasatosporales; family Streptomycetaceae; genus Streptomyces; species Streptomyces sp. NPDC005551. The sequence goes on from NZ_JBIAJE010000009.1 coordinate 362,357, forward strand.
CCGCGTGGCTCGATGCCCGACTGGCCGAGTACGCAACCCGGTTCACCTCCGAGGCGCAGCGCGACGCCGGTCACCTGGCCGGCCTCGTCACGTCGGCGGCGGAGGGGCTGAGGTCGGGCGGTGACCTGTCGTGGGGCTTCTATCTGGAACGCCCCTCATACCTCTCCCTGGCGCTGGTCACCTGCTCCCCGAACCGCACGGACCCCACCCTCCCGTGCCCCCTGGCCCGGTGACGCCGGGGCGCTCACCGCCGGCGGCGCAGCCGGCGGCCGCCGAACACCGCCGCCGCCGCGAGCGCCACCACGACGACGGCGCCGGTGCCGACCCTGGAACCACCGGCCGCCCCGCCGTCCCCGTCGCTCTTGCCGTCCGCCGAACCGCCGCCCCCGGAGGGGGACTTGCCGTCCCCGGACCCCGGTACGTCGCCGGACTGCACCGCGCTCCGCTCCCCCTCCGTCCCGTACATCAGCCGGGACCCGTCGGCGGTGTAGGTGACGGACTCACCCTGGCCCTGCAACGGCACGTCGAGCCCCGCCTCCCGCTCGGGCTTCCCGCCGTTCCACCGGTAGGCGATGCCGCCGAGGTAGCCGCGCACGGCGAGCTGCTTCCCGTCCGGGGAGAACGCCCCGTCGGTGGTCCACAGGCCGATGTCGGCGACGCGCCGGAAGACGTTCGTGCCGGAGGCGGAGAGCCGGGCGGGTGCCTCGTACAGGCCGCCGCCGTCCTCGTTCTTCGAGACGATGTAGACCCGCCCGGTCTTCGGGTGCACCATCATCGCCTCGGCGTCCCGGGGGCCGTCCGCGTACTTCACGACGTACTGCGTGGCACGGATCGTCCGGTCCGCCAGCTTCTTCGGCTCGGGCAGTTCGTAGAGCCACACGTGGTCCCACCTGCCGCCGAAGTTGTCACCGATGTCGCCGACCCAGATCCGGTTGCCCGGCCCGACGGAGATGGCCTCGACGTCCCGGGGCGCGCCGATGCCGCTCAGGGTGACGGTGGCGACCGTCTTCCCGGTCCGGCTGTCGACCGCGTACAGGTAGGGTCCGTCGTCGCTGTCGTTGTGGGTCCAGTACACGCCGGGGTGCAGCCGCGAGGCTGCCAGCCCGCTGGACTCGGTGATCCGCGGGTCCTCGATGGTGAACCCGCCGTCGTCGGCGGCGGCCGGCGCGGCCGGGCCCGCGGCGAGCAGGGTCCCGGAGGCGGCGAGCAGGGCCCCGGCGAGGAGAGAGAACGGTCGGCGCATGCGCCAAGCCTGCCATCCGTGCCCGCAGTTCACTCCGCGTGGTCAGCCTCACATCCCGCCCGCCCCGGTGATCGACGATGATGAGCGGATGCTCAGGTTCATGCCCGTAGGCGATTCGATGACGATCGGAAGCCCGGGCGAACACACGTGGCGCTACCGGTTGTGGCAGCACCTGCGCGCGGCGCACGGCGGGCCGTTCCGCATCGTCGGCCCGCGCGAGACGCTGTACGACCCGGCGACCGGCTCGCCCGGCTCGTACGCGTACGCCGACCCGGACTTCCCCCGCGCCCACCTGGCCGGCTGGGGCGAGGGCTGGCTCCACATGGCCCCCCTGATCCGCGAGACGGTCCGCGCCGAGCGCGCCGACGTCCTGCTGGTCTCCCTCGGACTGATCGACCTGGGCTTCTACACGAACGCGGAGCAGACGGCGCGGAACGTGCGCCGCTTCGTCGCCGAGGCCCGCGAGGCGAACCCGCGCGTCCGGATGGTCCTCCTGCCGGTGATACCCAACGTGCGCGCGGAGTCCGACGCGCCGTTCGCCGCCGAGGTCGCCGCCTTCAACGTCCTGCTGGCCAAGGCCGTCGCCGACCTGGACGAGCCCCGCTCCCCCCTCCTGCTGGCGTCGCCGCCCGCCTCGTACGACATCCACCTGGACACGTACGACGGCACCCACCCGAACGCGAGCGGCGAACACAAGATCGCGGAGGGATTCGCGACGGCGATGCACCAGGCATGGGGCCTCGGCGCGCCCTACGCCGTCACCGCCTGACCGGACAACCGGGCCGGGCAGCGCGCGGTCCCTTGGAGACCTCGCGACCGTGCGTATCGTTGTACCTCGCGACCGCACTCGACCGAGTCACGACCGGGGAGGAGCGCCACGATGACCGTCCTTGAAGACAGGATCGAGATGGCCGACGACAACGGCGAGCCGACTCTGGACGCGCTGTTCGAGTCCATCGAGCGCGCCGCCCCCGAGGGATTCAAGGCAGAGGTCGTCGAGGGGGCCGTCTTCATGGTGCCGCAGCGGAGCACTCACTGGATGATCATCCGCAGGATCGTCCACGCCCTGGACGACACGTTCGGCATGGACGCCCTGGTCCTGTCCGACGTACGGATCGACTTCCCGGGCCACCGCAACGGCTTCTGCCCCGACGTGGCGAAACTGCGCGACGGGGCGCGGCAGGACGCGACGGGGCACTGGCTCACCCAGGACATCGAATTCGTCGCCGAAGTGCTCTCCAAGGCGACGGCCCCGAACGACTACGGACCCAAGAAGAGCGCCTACGCCTGCGCCGAAGTCCCGGTCTACCTCATCGTGGATCCGTACACCGGCAAGTGCCACGTCCACACCCAGCCCAAGAACGGCGACTACGTCACGGAGACCACCGTCGCCTTCGGCGGAGACGTGGAACTGACCGTGAGCGGCACCGGCCTCACCCTCGCGACCGGTGATTTCCCGCGCGACTGACCGCGCCGCCCGCCCTGCCACCCTTGCCTGGAGCGCACTCCAGCGCGTTGGCTTGGGGACCATGGAGTACACGCAGCTCGGACGCACGGGACTCAAGGTCAGCCGGCTCGTCCTCGGCACCATGAACTTCGGACCTCAGACCGACGAACCCACCAGTCACGCGATCCTGGACTCGGCGCTGGACGCGGGACTGAATTTCGTGGATACGGCGAACGTGTACGGCTGGGGCGAGAACAAGGGCCGTACCGAAGAGATCATCGGCAGCTGGTTCGCCAAGGGCGGCGAGCGCCGCGACAAGGTCGTGCTCGCCACCAAGGTGTACGGGAACATGGCCGCCGACGGTGACGCCTGGCCCAACCACGACAAGCTCTCCGCGGTGAACATCCGGCGCGCCGTCGACGCCAGCCTGAAGCGCTTGCAGACCGACTACATCGACCTCTACCAGTTCCACCACGTCGACCGCAGCACTCCCTTCGAGGAGATCTGGCAGGCGATCGACGTGCTGGTGCAGCAGGGCAAGATCCTTTACGCCGGGTCCTCCAACTTCCCCGGCTACAAGATCGCCCAGGCCAACGAGGCCGCCGCCCGCCGCGGCAGCTACGGCCTGGTCAGCGAGCAGTGCCTCTACAACCTCGCCGAGCGCCGCGCCGAGATGGAGGTCATCCCGGCGGCGCAGGAGTACGGGCTCGGGGTCATCCCCTGGTCGCCGCTGCACGGCGGACTGCTCGGCGGGGTGATCAAGAAGGAGGCGCAGGGCGGACGCCGGGCGAGCGGCCGGGCCGCGGACTCCCTCGCCAACACCACCATCCGCGCGCAGATCCAGTCGTACGAGGACCTGCTCGACAAGCACGGCCTGGAGCCGGGCGAGGCGGCGCTGGCCTGGCTGCTGACCCGTCCCGGCGTCACCGGCCCGATCGTCGGCCCGCGTACGGCCGAACAGCTGGAGTCGGCGCTGCGCGCCGTCGAGCTGGAGCTGTCGGAGGAGGTGCTGACGTCCCTGGACGAGATCTTCCCGGGTCCCGGGCCGTCGCCCGAGGCGTTCGCCTGGTAGACCGGGGCCGCCCCGTGCGCCGGGGCCCCTCGGGTCCTGACGTGCGGCGCCCCGGGGCACGGCACGTCCGGCGGCGGCGGTCTACTTGACCGCCGCCGCCAGCGCCACGACGACGAACATCAGCACGAGCACACCGGCCATGATCCGGTTCCGGGTCTTAGGGTCCACGGGGTCGAGGTTATCCGGCCGCCGCCGCCGGGCCTCAGCCGCCCGCCCCCGCCGGGGCCTCAGCCGCCCTTTCCCAGGGGCCAACGGGCGACCGTCTCGTACCGCGGCTGCTCCCCCGGCGCCCCCGACACCGGCAGGTTGCTGCGGACGAGGCTCAGCGCGCCCACGGTCCACTCCCGTCCGGCGAAGGCGTCCAGGGCGGTGACGCAGGGGCCGAGGTCGGCCGTGCCGCGGCTGCGGGCCACCGTCAGATGCGGCCGGTACCGGCGGTGCTCCTCCGTCGGCACGCCCGCCTTCCTCGCCGCGGCCGCGGCACGCCCGGCCAGCAGCCGCAGCGCGCCGACGTCCCCCGCGGCGCCCGTCCACAGTGCCCGGCCGCCGAAGTGGCCGCCGCCGCGCAGGGCGAGCGGGAACGGTTCGGTGCGGCGGGCGGCGCGCGCCAGCCGCTCGGAGAGCTCCGGGACGACGTCGTCCGCCACCTCGCCGTAGAAGGCGAGGGTGAAGTGCCAGCCGGGGCGGCCGGTCCAGCGCAGCGCGTCCGCGCCGGGCAGCCGCCGCAACCCGTCCACGGCGGCGGCGAGTTCCCGCACCGCGTCCTCGGGTGGGAGCACCGCCGCGAAGAGTCTCATGTGGTCACCCTGGCAGGGAACGGAGCACGTGGCGAGCGGCCTCCGCCGTGGACGCCGCCTCGCCCGGCCGGCCCGGGGCCGGGCGACCCGGGTCCGGGTGGCGGCGGGCGTCCGCGGCGGAGGGCTCACGCGGCCGCGGTGAGCCGCTCCTTCGGTACGAAGCGGACCTGGGGGTGGCCGCGGTGCCAGCCGACGGACAGGCGCAGGCCGCCGACGCGGGCCAGGACCAGTCCCACGGTGGCCGCGGCGAGCGCCGACACCACCCCGCCGAGCGCGAAGCCGACGCGTGGGCCGTAGGCGTCCGTGACCCAGCCGACGAGGGGCGCGCCCAGCGGCGTACCGCCCATGAAGACCATCATGAACAGCGCCATGACCCGGCCGCGCATGGCGGGGTCGGTGGCCATCTGGACCGCCGTGTTCGCGGTGACGTTGACGGTCAGGCCGAAGACGCCGATCGGGACCATCAGCAGGGAGAACAGCCACAGGGACGGGGCGAGGGCCGCCGCCACCTCCAGCACGCCGAAGGCCAGGGCCGCGCCGCTCAGCACGCGCAGCCGGGCCGTGCCGCGGCGGGCGGCGAGCAGCGCGCCGGCCAGGGAGCCGAGCGCCATCAGGGTGTTGAAGAGGCTGTAGGCACCGGCGCCCGCGTGGAAGACGTCGTCGGCGTAGGCGGAGAGCCAGACCGGGAAGTTGAAGCCGAAGGTGCCGATGAAGCCGACGAGGACGATCGGCCAGATCAGCTCCGGGCGGCTCGCCACGTAGCTGAGGCCCTCGCGGAGCTGGCCCTTGCCGCGCGGGGTGCGCCGGGCCTGGTGCAGGTCGCGGCCGCGCATGAGCAGGAGGCTGACGACCGGCGCGACGAAGGACAGGCCGTTGCACAGGAACGCCCAGCCGGTGCCCACACCGGTGATCATCAGGCCCGCGACGGCGGGACCGACGAGGCGGGCGGACTGGAAGTTCGCGGAGTTCAGGCTGACCGCGTTCTGCAGCTGGCCGGGGCCGACCATCTCGGCGACGAAGGACTGGCGGGCCGGGTTGTCGACGACGGTGGCGAGGCCGACGGCGAAGGCCGCCACGTAGACGTGCCAGACCTGGACGTGTCCTGAGAGGGTCAGGAGGGCGAGGGCGAGGCCGGTGAGGCCCATCGCCGTCTGGGTGGCGAGCAGGACCGGGCGCTTGGGCAGCCGGTCGACCAGGACGCCGCCGTACAGCCCGAAGAGCAGCATGGGCAGGAACTGGAGCGCGGTGGTGATGCCGACCGCGGCGGAGGAGCCGGTCAGGCTGAGCACCAGCCAGTCCTGGGCGATGCGCTGCATCCAGGTGCCGGTGTTGGAGACGACCTGGCCGGTGAAGAACAGGCGGTAGTTGCGGATCCTCAGCGAGCTGAACATCGAGGACCTGGCGGTCCCGGAGTCGGGCGGGGTGTCGTGGGTGGCTGGTGCGGGGGCGGAGTCTGCTCCGGGTCCCGAACTCAACAGCGTTCGCCTCCTCGGGCGGGGTGGTTCGACGTCGGTGGCCGGCGGATGCGGCGGGTCACAGGTGCGCGAGCTTCTCCAGGACGGGGGCGGCGGCGCGGAGCTTGGCGCGCTCGTCCTCGTCGAGGGCGGCGACCAGTCCGGCCAGCCACGCGTTCCGCCGGCGGCGGCTCTCCTCGAGCATGGCCTCGGCCTGCTCGGTCTGCGTGACGACCTTCTGGCGCCGGTCCTCGGGGTGCGGCTCCAGCCTGACCAGTCCCTTGGCCTCGAGCAGCGCGACGATGCGGGTCATCGAGGGCGGCTGGACGTGCTCCTTGCGGGCCAGCTCGCCCGGGGTGGCCGAGCCGCAGCGGGCGAGGGTGCCGAGCACCGACATCTCGGTGGGGCTCAGCGACTCGTCGACCCGCTGGTGCTTGAGCCGGCGCGACAGGCGCATCACGGCGGATCGCAGGGAGTTCACGGCGGCGGCGTCGTCGCCATGGGGGAGGTCAGGCATGTTCTTTAGCGTAACTCATTACTCTGACTAAAGACCACTTGGCTGCCCGTGAAACGGACCACTGAACCCATGCGTCACTCGTACGAGTGAGACGAGTACGAAATCCGGCCCTCGCACCCGGGGAGTGCCGCGACTCTCGTCCGCATGGGGACCAGCGTGCTCAGCCTGCGGATGGACGGGGAGCTGCTCGACCGGCTCCAGCACCACGCCGCCAGAAGAGGAATGAGCGTCCAGGACTATGTCGTCCGGACGCTCGTTCGCGACGACTTCGACGAGCGGTTCCAGACCGCCGTCGAAGAGACGGAGAAGTTCTACGGGGTCACGTGAGCCCGCCGCCGCGCGGGGACGGGGTCACGGGGACCCCGCCGCCGCGCGGGAGCGGTGCCGGTCGGGTCAGGTCAGCCCGAGCGCCGGCATCAGGTAGTAGAAGCCGAACACCGCCGCCACGACGTACATCGCGACCGGGATCTCCCGGGCCCGGCCGACCGCGAGGCGCAGCACCACGAAGGTGATGAAGCCCATGCCGATGCCGTTCGTGATCGAGTACGTGAACGGCATCATCAGCATCGTCACGAACGCCGGGATCGCGATCGTGTAGTCCGCCCAGTCGATGTCCTTGATCGAGTGGGACAGGATCAGGAAGCCGACCGCGAGCAGGGCCGGGGTGGCCGCCTGGGACGGGACCATCGTGGCGATCGGGGTCAGGAACAGCGCCACGGCGAAGAGCAGGCCGGTGACGACGTTGGCGAAGCCCGTGCGCGCGCCCTCGCCGACGCCGGCGGTGGACTCCACGAAGCAGGTGGTGGCCGAGGAGGAGCTGGCGCCGCCCGCGGCGACCGCGATGCCGTCGACGAAGAGGACCTTGTTGATGCCGGGCATGTTGCCCTGGGCGTCGGTCAGCTTGGCCTCGTCGCTGACGCCCATGATCGTGCCCATCGCGTCGAAGAAGCACGACAGCAGGACCGTGAAGACGAACAGGACGCCGGTCAGCACGCCGACCTTCTCGAAGCCCCCGAAGAGGCTGACCTTGCCGACCAGGCCGAAGTCCGGGGTGGCGACGGGGTTGCCGGGCCACTTCGGGGTGGTCAGACCCCAGGACGGGATCTCGGCGACGGCGTTGACGATCACCGCGAGGACGGTCATCGCGACGATCGAGATGAGGATCGCGCCCGGCACCTTGCGCACGATCAGCGCGAGGGTGAGCAGTGTGCCGAGGACGAAGACCAGGACCGGCCAGCCGTTGAGGTGGCCGTCGGCGCCGAGCTGGAGGGGCACGGTGGTCTGCGCGGCGTCCGGGATGCGCGAGACGAAACCGGAGTCGACCAGGCCGATCAGCATGATGAACAGGCCGATGCCGATCGCGATGCCCTTGCGCAGGCCGAGCGGCACCGCGCTCATGACCCGCTCGCGCAGACCGGTGGCGACCAGCAGCATCACGACGAAGCCCGCGAGGACGACCATGCCCATGGCGTCCGGCCACGACATGCGGGGCGCGAGCTGGAGGGCGACGACCGTGTTCACCCCGAGTCCGGCGGCGAGCGCGATCGGCACGTTGCCGATGACGCCCATGAGCAGCGTGGTGAAGGCCGCGGTCAGGGCGGTCGCGGTGACCAGCTGGCCGTTGTCGAGGTGGTGCCCGTACATGTCCTTCGCGCTGCCCAGGATGATCGGGTTGAGCACGATGATGTAGGCCATCGCGAAGAAGGTGGCGAGACCGCCGCGGACCTCACGCCCCGGGGTCGAGCCCCGTTCGGAGATCTTGAAGTAGCGGTCGAGGGCACCGTGCGCGGGCCGCGGGGACGGCTGCTTCTCCGGTGTGGGGGCCGTGGTCGGGGCCGACGGGGACATGCGGGACCTCATACGTGCGGGGCCTCGGAGGGCCAGGACGGGCGCCGGGCGGAGCCGGATGGCGGAAGGGTTCGCGCGGCGGAACGTGACCGAGTCTGGCCGTCAGCTGATCACCAGAAGGTTTCGTCGACGTTTCTGTTGGAGTTTCGTACGAACAGAAAGAGCCAGCATCAAGCCGTTTCAGTATGAACATATGAGGCGGAAATCGCTATCTCCGCGCGTAGACCCCCGGTGAACTGCGGAAGCAACCGTTCCGCGCCGGCCGGGGCCGATCCCCGGCCGAGCCCGTCGGCCGGGCTCGTAAGCTGTGCCCATGGCCAAGTGGACCCCCAAGCACGAGGCGCCGGAGCCCCTGGAGGGGCCCGTCGTCGCCACCATCACGGGCGGCACGATCCTCTGGTTCGTCCTCTTCCTGGTGCAGCTCCCCTTCTACGGCTGGTTCGACGAGCACGGGCACACCTGGTGGGTGTGGACGTGCCTGGCCGGAGCCGGACTCGGCCTGATCGGCATCTGGTACGTCCGCAGGCGCGACGCGGCCATCAAGCGGGAGGCCGCGGCCAGGGACGCCGCTCCCGCGGAATAGCCGTCCCGTACGCCCACGGCAGCACTTGTCGGCGGCACCGTCCACCCCTGGTCGGATCTTTGGCGCACTCGGCGGGTGAAGCCGTATGTCCGCACGTACCGTCGAGTGCATGACGCACATGGAAGCGGGCGCCGAACTCGACCCGGTGCATCCGGTGCCCCCGCCCGGACGGGCGCGGGGGCTGAGCGGGGCCGAGGTGGCCGAGCGGGTCGCGCGCGGCGAGGTGAACGACGTCCCCGTGCGCAGCTCCCGCTCGTTGCGGGAGATCGTCCGGGCCAACGTCCTCACCCGGTTCAACGCGATCATCGGGGTGCTCTGGCTCGTCATGCTGTTCGTGGCGCCGTTCCAGGACAGCCTCTTCGGCTACGTGATCCTCGCGAACACCGGCATCGGCATCGTCCAGGAGTGGCGGGCCAAGAAGACCCTCGACTCCCTCGCGGTGATCGGCGAGGCGAGACCGACGGTCCGCCGGGACGGGGTGGCCGCCGAGGTCAGCGTCTCGCGGATCGTGCTCGGCGACGTCATCGAGATCGGGCCCGGCGACAAGATCGTCGTGGACGGCACCTGCGTGGAGGCCGAGGGCCTGGAGATCGACGAGTCCCTGCTCACCGGTGAGGCCGACCCGGTCGCCAAGCACACGGGCGACCAGGTGATGTCGGGCAGCTTCGTGGTCGCGGGCGGCGGCGCGTTCACGGCGACGAAGGTGGGCCGGGAGGCGTACGCGGTCCAGCTGGCCGAGGAGGCGTCCCGCTTCACCCTCGTCCACTCCGAGCTGCGCAGCGGCATCTCCACGATCCTCAAGTACGTGACGTGGATGATGATCCCGACGGCGCTCGGGCTCGTCGTCAGCCAGCTGGTGGTCAAGCAGAACGACTTCAAGGGCTCCGTCGCGCGCACGGTCGGCGGCATCGTGCCGATGGTGCCGGAAGGACTCGTCCTGCTGACCTCCGTCGCCTTCGCGATCGGCGTCATCCGGCTCGGCCGCAAGCAGTGCCTGGTCCAGGAGCTGCCGGCGATCGAGGGCCTCGCCCGCGTCGACACCGTCTGCCTCGACAAGACGGGCACGCTCACCGAGGGCGGCATGGACGTCACCGAGCTGCGTCCGCTGGGCGACAGCGACGAGGTGTACGTACGCAAGGTGCTCGGCGCGCTCGGCGAGTCCGACCCGCGCCCGAACGCCTCCCTGCGGGCCGTCGTCGCCGCCTACCCGGACAGCGAGGAGTGGCGCTGCACCGAGTCGCTGCCCTTCTCCTCGGCCCGCAAGTACAGCGGCGCGACCTTCAGCGAGGGCGACGGCGGGAGCAGCACCTGGCTGCTCGGCGCCCCGGACGTGCTGCTGTCGCCGCAGGATCCGGCGCTCGACGAGACGGAGCGGCTCAACGAGCAGGGGCTGCGGGTACTGCTGCTCGTCCGGACCTCCCGCGACCTGGAGGACGCCCGGGTCACGGAGGGCGTGCGGCCCACCGCCCTGGTCGTGCTGGAGCAGCGGCTGCGCCCGGACGCGGCGGACACGCTGCGGTACTTCGCCGAGCAGGACGTGCGGGCCAAGGTGATCTCCGGCGACAACGCGGTCTCCGTCGGCGCGGTGGCCGCGAAGCTGGGGCTCAGCGGCGAGACGGTGGACGCGCGCCGGCTCCCGGCGGAGCGCGGACGGATGGCGGAGGCGCTCGACGAGGGCACGGTGTTCGGGCGGGTCACCCCGCAGCAGAAGCGCGAGATGGTCGGCGCGCTCCAGTCACGCGGCCACACCGTGGCGATGACCGGGGACGGCGTGAACGACGTGCTGGCCCTCAAGGACGCCGACATCGGGGTGAGCATGGGCTCCGGTTCGGAGGCGACCCGGGCCGTGGCGCAGATCGTGCTGCTCGACAACAGCTTCGCGGCGCTTCCCTCGGTGGTGGCGGAGGGGCGCCGGGTCATCGGCAACATCACCCGGGTCGCGACGCTCTTCCTGGTGAAGACGGTCTACTCGGTGCTGCTGGCGGTGCTGGTGGTGTGCTGGCAGGTGGAGTACCCGTTCCTGCCGCGCCACCTGACGCTGCTCTCGACCCTGACGATCGGCGTGCCGGCGTTCTTCCTCGCGCTCGCCCCGAACGGGGAGCGGGCCAGACCGCACTTCGTGCGGCGCGTGATGCGGTACTCGATCCCGGGCGGGGTGCTGGCCGCGGTCGCCACCTTCGTGACGTATCTGATCGCCCGCCACCACTACCGCGGGGAGGACGCGCTGGCCGCGGAGACGAGCGCGGCGACCCTGACGCTCTTCCTGATCTCCATGTGGGTGCTGGCGATCATCGCCCGGCCCTACACCTGGTGGCGGGTCTGCCTGGTGGCGGCGATGGCGGGGGCGTTCGTGCTGGTGCTCGTCGTGCCCGGGCTCCAGCACTTCTTCGCGCTGAGGCTGGTGGGCTCGGTGGTGCCGTGGATCGCCGTGGGCATCGCGGCGGTGGCGGCGGCCGTCCTGGAGTTCCTGTGGAAATGGGTCGACCGCCGCTTCCCGGCGTGAACTCCCTCGCGGGAGTCAGGATTTACTGCACGTCGACGAAGTCACCCGTGGCCTTGACGGCCGGGGTGGTCGAGGTGCCCGCGAAGTTGTAGCGGAAGTAGCCGTCGGTGGCGGCCGTGACGGTGGTCTTCAGGGCGCCCGTGGAGGACGAGGTCACCGACTTGACGGTGGTGTAGGTGTCCGTGCCCTTCTTGCGGAACTGCAGCTGGACGGACTGGGCGGTGTAGCCGGCGTACTTGTGCGTGTCCCAGTTGGCGCGGGTCAGGGCGCCGGTGACCGTGATGGTCCGGCCCTTCTTGACGGGCTCCGGGGAGGCGTTGACGGTGAGCTTGGACAGACGCTGCACCTTGTGGGTGGTGCGGAAGTCGTCCCAGTACTCGCTGCCGTCATTGGCGAGGACGGCGGCGGTCACGTGCCAGGAACCGGCGAGCGCGTTGGCGTACAGGCCGTTCTCACCGGGCTCGCCCTGCGGGTCGGCCGTGATCGTCAGCTTGCAGGTCGACGTGGTGGCGCTGGACGCCGTGCAGGTCGCGGCCTCCTGGTCCGGGCCGAGGTAACCGTCGACATTGTCGAGGTCGCTGCCGTGCCAGAGGTCGATGTAGGCGTCCGCCACGCCGGAGGCGTGGCTGGCGGTCAGCGAGACGGTGACGGTCTTGAGGTTCGTGGTGCCGACCACGATGTCCTTGCCGGCGTTGACCGTCACGTTGGACACGGTCGGCACGGCGGTGGCGGTGAAGGTCGACCGCGCGGAGGCGGAGGAGCCGAAGCGCTCGGCGGCGCTCGGCTTGTCCACGTTCTGGACGCCGGCGTCAGCCTGGGCTGCCGGGACGGCAAGGGCGGCGAAGGCCAGGGCGCCGGTGACGGCGGCCACAGTGGCACGAATGCGCATGTAGTTCCCCATGAGGAGAGGGGCACCGCGGTCCGTCGCGGCCGCAAGGTGCCCGAATGATCGAGGAGTCCGAAGGACTCGCGTGATCAGATTCGCGACGGCGACGAAAGGTTGTACGTCGTCTGAACATTTGACAACCCTTGTGGCCCACGTCACGCGCACGGCACCCTCCGGGGTCACGCGCCCTCGGGCACGCGACCCCGGCCCGGTCAGTCGAACCAGCGGTCCCGCGCCAGCTCGTCCGTGCGGGACGGATCCTCCAGCAGCGCCGCCACCTCGAAGCGCCGCGGCCACTGGCGGGCCGCCCAGGCGAGTCCGGCCGCCACGCCCTCCAGGGTGGACGCGTGCAGCACCCCGTCCCGGGTGCGCCGCCAGTCCAGTTCCGTGCCGTCGACCACCAGCTCCCCGTGCTCGACGTACGACGCCGGAGCGGACGGACCCAGCAGCACCCGCACGGACTCCGGCACGTCGTGCTCGGTCCCCTCGGACGTCACCTCACCGGTCACCGACTCGCTCAGCCGCCGTACCTGGAACAGCTCGGCGAGTTCCGCGGCCAAGGCCGGCCGGACGGGCAGCAGCGGCATGCCGGCCGTGAAGGGCAGCAGATCGGGTGAGTCGACGACCACCGCGTCCGCCGCGTCCACGACCGTCACCCGCCCGTCGACGACGGCCCGCAGCTCCTCCGGCAGCGTCACCCTCTCCGGGTCCAGCTCGGCCAGAGCGCCGTAGAGGGCGTGCAGCTGGGCGGCGGACACCTCGCGCTCCGGGTCGGCGAGCCGGTCGAGAAGTTCGGCCGCACCGCCCGGCTCGTCGAGCAGGGCCGCCACCGACGTCCGTACCCCCAGCGCCCGCAGGACCTGCTCGTCGTCGAAGCCGCTCGCGTCGGCCTCCTCGTACAGGCCGTGCAGCAGCGGGTCGCCGCCCGCGGACCGCAGACCCGCCGGACGGCGCCCGTCGAGCACCGGGTGACCACGCAGCCACCAGGCGGTGTACGGCCGCACGATCTCGTGGGTGCCGTCCGGCAGCAGGATCCGTACCGGCTGGGTGAGCGCGTCCCGCAGCGGCGGCCGCGAGAGCAGGGCCAGCGCCTGCGGCCAGCGCTCGTCGTCCACCAGGTCCAGATCCCGTACGGCGACCAGCTCGGTGGCGACCGGCGGCACGGGCGTGTCGGGCAGCTGGTCCAGGACGTCCTCGCACCACACGTCGACGGCGTCGAGCAGCCCGGCGTCGTCCGGCTCGGCGAAGTCGCCGTCGCGCGGCTCCAGTTCGTCCGGGTCCAGTACCACGTCGGTGGCGCGGACCAGGGCGAACCCGGCGAGCACGCCGCACGCCGCGAGCGGCTGCTCGCCCCAGCGCCCGGCGAGTTCGGCGTCCACGAAGGCGAGTTCGCCCTCCCGCATGACCTGGGCGAACGGGCTGCCCGGGAGGACCAGTTCACCGGCGGGCGCCAGTTCGCCGTCCTCGTCGGGCAGGGCGAGGGCACCCAGCCACGGCTCGTCACCGGGGTCGAGGGCGGCGTCGCGGACGAGCGCGAGCACGGTCTCGGCCAGCTCCTCGGCGTCCGGGCCCGCCAGGTCCCAGCCCCCCTCGTCGTCCAGCGACGCGGCCACCGCGGCACGCACCTGGGGAGTGGTGAGGACGGCGCGGGGCGTGGCGGGCAGCGCGCCGAGCTTCTCCAGCAGCGGGTGGGCGGCGTCCGGGTGGGCGACCTTGAGCCCGAGCCGCGCCAGCGCCTCGGGAGCCACCTGCGCCCCGCCGCCGGACGGCAGCAGCACCTGGCGGGGCCCGATGGTCGTCCGGCCGTCCGCGAGCGGCACGGGAAGTCCCGAGAGCCGGTCCGGGTCGACGCCCGCCAGGCTGTCGTAGAGCCGCCGCCACCAGCCGGGTTCCTTCTCCAGACCCGCCAGCCGGTCCACGGCCTCCGTGAGCGGCACCCGGGCCACACCCAGCGTGCGCAGCTCCACCCGGCGTTCGAGGCCGGCCGGCAGCAGGCTGGGCAGCACCTCGGCGAGCACGCGCACGGTGTCGGCGCCCGCGCCCTCGACGACCTCGGCGTCCCGGGGCCGCAGTGCGACGGACGGGGCCGCGGTCTCCTCGGCACCCGGATCGGCCCAGTCGGCCGGGGACTCCGCGACGTCCGCCTCGACCGCCGGCGGCAGGAAGGCGGTGCGCGGCAGCCGGTCGAGGATCGCCTGCCGCAGCGCCCCGTCCAGCTCGCCCCTGCCGAGCGGGCCCGGTACGAGGTCGATGATGCCGGGGCCCACCGGGCGCCAGGCGGCGAGGAGTTCGGCGTACGCGTCCGCCGCCCGCTCCACCAGGAAGGCGGTCAGCGGGCCGGGGGCGGCGTGCCGCCGGGTGGTGTCGAGCGGGAGGGAGGCGATGAGCAGCGCGGGGACGCCGAGGGGCTCGTCGCTGGGGGTCGGCGCGTGCACGACGGGGCTGGTGCGGGGGCGGGCCGGGCCGCCGTCGGAGTCGACGGGCACCGCCCAGGTCACCGACCAGTGCGGACGCAGCCGCTCCTCGACGGGGCGGTCGGCCAGCAGCGCGGGTTCCAGGCCGCCGTGGCGGGCGACGGTGCGCCAGCGGGTGGTGCCGTCGCGGGAGTCCTCGACGGTCACACCGTCCTCGTCGGCACGGCGCCGCAGGGTACGGACGTCCCCGTCGCCCATCTCGACGACGACCTCCGCGAGGCCGGGCAGGGCGAGCAGCAGCGCGTCGTCGATGCCCCGCAGCAGCCGCTCGGCGAGGTCCTCGGCGGCGGCGTCGCGCAGCGGCAGGACGACGACGGTGTCGTACGGGTCGGGGGCGGAGCCCTCGGCGGCGAACGGGAGCCGCAGCAGCGGCACATGGCCGTCCCGGCGGCGGATCTCGTCGCCGAGCCCCGGGCTGTGCCGGGCCGTCTCCCCCGCCAGCTCGCGGGCCTCGGCCAGGGACCAGCGGACCCCGCCGTGCCGGCCGAGGACGGCCGGCTCGTCGGTCACCGCGAGCACGGCGGCGAAACCGACGCCGAAGCGGCCGACGGCCGTGTCGTGCGCGTCCCGCTTGGCGGAGGCGCGCAGCGTGGAGAGCGACTCGACGCCGGTCGCGTCGAGGGGGGCGCCGGTGTTGGCGGCGGCGAGCACCCCGTCGCGGAGGGTGAGCCGCAGGTGTCCCGGCGTTCCCGCCCTGGCCGCGGCGTCGGCGGCGTTCTGCGCGAGTTCGACGACGAGTCTGTCCCGGTAGCCGCCGAGGGCCAGGTCCTCCTCGGCGTTGGCGTCCTCACGGAAGCGGGCCGCGCTGGTGGCCCAGGCGTCCAGCACTCCGCGCCGCAGGCGCGCGGTCCCGAACGGGTCCGCACCCTCGGCTGCCGGCCGCACGAACTTGCTCACGGTTCACTCTCCCTCTCGTGTGGCGCGGCCGCGAGCGCGGGACCGGCCGCCGCACGAAGGTACCGCGCGGACGCGATCACCCCGTCCGGCGTCCTGCTCGTCCTGACGCCCTACCCCCGAGGTCACCACCGACACCCGGGTAACACCCGGCGCCGCAGCCGAGGCCGGGACGGCGATCCCCGCGCACCCGCACTCGCTCTCGCACGGAAGGGGCCGTGCCGGTACATCAGATGCCCGTTGCAGGCCGGGCAGCCGGCCCCGGCCCACCCCCGCAACTCACGTACGCGCCCGGCATGCAACGGGCGGATGTACCGGCGCGGCCCCGACCCACCCACCGAAGCCAAGGCGCCCCAACCGGAGCCGAGGCGCCCCACCGAAGCCGAGGGCACCCCACGCCGGTCAGCGACCCTAGGAGTGCCCGAGCTCCGCCGACGTGTCGTCCGCGGCCACCGGCACCGACCCGGAGTCCGGCGACGGCCGCAGCGGGAACGGATCCACCCGCGTCTCGTCGATCACCGGCGGAGCCGGCCGCGGCGGCTTCGGCATCACGGCAGCCTCCGAATGCCCCCCGCACCCGTACGCCAGCGACACGACCCGCCCGTCCGCCGGCGAGAACTCATTCGCACAGACCCCGAACGCCTGACCGAGCGAGCCCCCGATCCGGTTCAGGAAGCCACAGCTGACGCACGCCGCCGGCGCCGCCTGCGCCATCGCGGTCTTCGGCCCGTAGGCCTCCTCCCAGCGATCGGCGGCGACATGCAGCCCGTACCGGGACAGCACCCGCGCCCGCCGCAGCCCCAGCTCCTCCGCCACCGACGTGATCGAACCGCGCGCGGGAACCACCGGCAGGCTCGCGGGCGCCCCGCCCGCGACCTCCGCGTCCTCCGCCTCGACCAGCTCCGCCATCTCGTCCGAGACCACCGAGTTCGGCAGCGGCTCGTCCTCGCCGGAGAACCCGGGCTCCAGCCGCAGATCGTCCGCCTCGGTCGGCAGCAGATCCCCCGGGCCCATGTCCCCGGGCCGCAGCCGCTCGCTCCACGGCACCCACTCAGGCGCGAGCAGCGCGTCCGAACCGGGCAGCAGCACCGTCTCGTCCAGCGTCACGACCTTGGCCCGGGAAGCCCGCGCCACGGTGACGGCCCAGCGCCACCCGCGGTATGCCCAGTCCTCGCACTCGAAGAAGTGGGTGACAACGCGGTCCCCCTCGGAGACCAGCCCCACATGCTCACCGACGACGCCCGGTGCGGCGGCCTCCTCGGCGGCGGCACGGGCGAGACCCACGGCCTCGGCGCACAGACGGTCGGGGGTGCGGCTTCGCGTTGTCGCGCTCACAGGTATCGCTTCTCTCCTACGCCGTCACGGGTGCGCCGGTACCCGGCGGAGGTGCGGACGGAGCGGACCGAAGGGCCGCGTCGACGTCCGCGCCCTGTCGCACTCGGGCGCACCTACGCCATCCATTCTGCGGGATGGCCGAGAGGCGCGCGGCCGAGAACAACCGCCGCTGGCGCGCTACGCACGCTACCTTCTCCCGGCCCCTGGGCCCACACCGGCGTGCGGCCGGGTTGGCGCGGGCCGGCTCACCCCGCGTACCCCGCACCCGCTCCCCGCCCCGTTCTCCAGCGCGCCCGCACCCTCACCCCGCCCCCTCCCGGCACCAATTTTCCGGCCCGCTCCCGCCCCGCCGCGGCCCACCGGCAGGCCCCACACCGCCCTGTTTCCGGGCCTGTACGCCCTCCGCCCCCGCCGGAACGCGGCGCCCGCGGACCGCCGTACAGGCCCATACGCGCGGTAACCGCGCTACCTTCGCCGTTCTCGGGGCACTATGACGGGGTGGCAGCCGCGAGGTCGCCCCAGGGAACCGCCGGAACCGGCGCGGCCAAGGGGAACATCCGAAGTGGCGGATCGGGCCGGATGAGCGGGTCCGTCCGCGCGGTCGGCCGTGCCCTGCACTTCCCCGTGACGGGAACGGCCCGCGGCATCCGCAAGGCGACCCACGCGCACGGCGCGGGCGAGTCGGGCCTCGGCAAACTGATCGAACTGCACGGGGTGAACGGCGCGGGCGACGTCATGATCACCGTGGCCCTGGCCTCCACCGTGTTCTTCTCGGTCCCCACGGACGAGGCCCGCGGCCGCGTCGCCCTCTACCTCGCCATCACCATGGCGCCCTTCACCCTGCTCGCACCCGTGATCGGCCCGCTCCTGGACCGCCTGCCGCACGGCCGCCGCGCCGCCATGGCCGGCGCGATGGGCGCCCGGGCACTGCTCGCGCTGCTGCTGTCGGGCGCGGTGGTGACCGGCAGCATCGAGCTGTACCCCGCGGCGCTCGGCGTACTGGTCTCCTCGAAGGCGTACGGCGTGGTGCGCAGCGCCGTGGTGCCCCGGCTCCTGCCACCCGGCTTCTCCCTGGTGAAGGCCAACTCGCGGGTCACCCTGGGCGGACTGCTGGCCACCGGGGTCGCCGCGCCGATCGGGGCGGGCCTGCAGGCGCTCGGCGCGCGCTGGCCGCTGTACGGCGCCTTCGTGATCTTCGTCGCGGGCATGTTCCTGTCGTTCTCGCTGCCGCCCAAGGTCGACTCGGCGAGAGGCGAGGACAAGGCGCTGCTGGCGTCGGACGAGGAGCACCTGCACGGACCCCACCTGCGGAAGACCGCCCGCCGCCCGGGGCTGCGCACGGTCGGTACGGCCGTCACGCACGCGCTCGCCGCCAACGCCGCCCTGCGCTGCCTGTCCGGGTTCCTAATCTTCTTCCTGGCGTTCCTGCTGCGCGAACACCCGCTCACCGGCGAGAGCGCGGCGGTCTCGCTGGGGATCGTCGGCGTGTCCGCGGGCGCGGGCAACGCCCTCGGCACGGCGGTCGGCGCCTGGCTGAAATCGCGCGCTCCCGAGGTCATCATCGTGACGGTGGTGGCGTTCGTACTGGGGGCGGCGATCACCGCGGCGGTGTTCTTCGGAGCGGTCCTGGTCGCATGTCTGGCCGCGGTGGCCGGGTTCGCGCAGGCCCTCGCCAAGCTGTCCCTGGACGCGCTGATCCAGCGGGATGTCCCGGAACTGGTCCGTACGTCGGCGTTCGCGCGGTCCGAGACGCTGCTGCAGGTGGCGTGGGTGATCGGCGGCGCGATCGGCATCCTGCTGCCGCTGAACGGCACGCTCGGCCTCAGCGTGGCGGCCGCGATCGTCGCCCTCGGCTGGCTCACCACGGTACGGGGGCTGCTCGGCGCGGCCCGGCACGGCGGTGCGGGCGCCCGGCAACCGGTCACGTGAACGGCACCGCCCCCACCCCGGACGCGGGCACCCGGCACCCGGTCACGGGGCCGCACCGACCGGAACCCGGACAGCGCGCGTGCGGCTCCCCGCGGCACGCCGCACCCCACGTGGGGAGACCGGTGGACGTGCCCGATAGCCTTCGGCCATGACCTCCCTGCGTTCCGCTGCGCGCCGCCGTCGCGCCGTCGCCGCCGTCGGCGCCGTTTCCGCCGGGCTTCTCGCCCTGTCCGCCTGTGACAAGCCGACGCCGCTGACCACCGTCACGGTGGGCAAGAACTCGGTGAGCTCCGAGACCGACTGCTACGGCGACGGCAAGACGGTGAAGACCTCCGAGCTGGCGAAGTGCCTGAAGTCCAAGGACATCAAGACCATCAAGGTCGACCCCGACGAGACCGTGCGCTTCGGTGTCGACCCGGACGTCGCCGAGAAGGGCTGGACGATCCTGATGAACGGCCGCCCGCTGACCGACTCCAGCAAGAAGACCTACCGCACGATTCCCGGCAGCGTGTTCTTCAACGAGCAGTACGGCGCGAGCGGCAACTCGACGCTGATCTCCGTCCAGCAGGGCGACGAGAAGTCGGTGACCGGCCTGTGGTCGTTCAAGCTGAAGAAGGACGCCTGATCACGTCCGCCGAAGAGTTCCCGGGCACGTCTCACGCACGTGTCCTGGTGGCCACCGCGGTCCCCGCCGAACGGGACGCGGTGGCCCGGGCGTTCACGCTCCGGGGCCGCACCGCCCCGCCGCACGACGTCCCGCTCCCCGGGCTGACCCTGCGCCGGGCGCCGGGCCACGACCTGCTCGCCGCCGGCGTCGGTCCCGCCCTCGCCGCCGCCTCCACCGCCGGCGCCCTCACCGCGGCCACGCTCGCCGGAGCCCCGTACGACCTCGTCGTCTGCGCGGGCATCGCCGGCGGCTTCCAGCCCGGCGCACCCGTCGGCTCGCTCGTCGTCGCCGACGAGATCACCGCCGCCGATCTCGGCGCGGACACCGCGGACGGTTTCGTCCCCGTCACCGCTCTCGGCTTCGGGACCGTCACCCACCGTCCGCCACAAACACTCGTACGGGACGCCGCGGCCGCCACCGGCGCGGCCACCGGCACCGTACTGACCGTCTCCACCGTGACCGGGACCGCCGCCCGCGCCGCCGAACTGCGCGGCCGGCACCCCCGCGCACTCGCCGAGGCGATGGAGGGCTTCGGCGTCGCGGAGGCCGCCGCCCTGCACGGCGTGCCCGTACTGGAGATACGCGCCGTCTCCAATCCCGTCGGCCCGCGCGACCGGGCCGCCTGGCGCATCGGGGACGCCCTCGCGGCCCTCACCGAGGCCTTCGGGAAGCTCGCGCCCGTACTGGAGAGTTGGAACCGACATGACCGCACCGACTGAGCCCGCCGCACCCGCCACGCCCCTGCGGATTGCCTACTCGCCCTGCCCGAACGACACCTTCGTCTTCGACGCCTGGGCCCACGGCCGCGTCCCGGGCGCCCCGCCGCTCGACGTGACCTTCGCGGACATCGACCTCACCAACGGCATGGCCGAGCGCGGCGAACTCGACGTGCTGAAGGTGTCGTACGCCGTGCTGCCGTACGTACTCGACACGTACGCGCTGCTGCCGTGCGGCGGCGCGCTCGGGCGGGGATGCGGCCCGCTGGTGCTGACCCGGGAGCCCGGGGAACTCACCGGCCGCACGGTCGCCGTGCCCAGCGAGACGTCGACGGCGTACCTGCTGTTCCGGCTGTGGGCGGCGGACACGGTGCCCGGCGGGGTCGGCGAGATCGTCGTCATGCCCTTCCACGAGATCATGCCCGCCGTACGGGACGGGAAGGTCGACGCGGGACTGGTCATCCACGAGGCCCGGTTCACGTACCAGGACTACGGGCTGCACAAGCTCACCGACCTGGGCGAGTACTGGGAGCGGACCACGGGTCTGCCGATCCCGCTGGGCGCGATCATCGCCAGGCGGTCGCTGGGCGAGGAACGGCTGCGCCGGCTCGCCGACTCGGCACGCGCCTCGGTCCGCGCCGCCTGGGACGACCCGCTGGCCTCCCGCCCCTACGTCCTGGAACACGCCCAGGAGATGGACCCGGCCGTCGCGGACCAGCACATCGGCCTGTACGTCAACGAGTTCACGGCCGACCTCGGTGAGGACGGCTACGCCGCGGTCCGCGGGCTGCTCACGCGAGCGGCGGCCGAGGGACTGGTGCCGCCCCTCGGCCCGGACGCGCTGGACTTCCCGTGAGCTGACCGGCCGGGAGCCGGCCGGAGACACGACCGGCCGGGAGCCGGCCGGACGGGGCGGGCTACACGTCCAACTGGTCGGCGACCGCGCGCAGCAGGCCTGCGATCTTGTGACCGGAGGCCTTGTCGGGATAGCGGCCCTTCTCCAGCATCGGCGTGATGTTCTCCAGGAGGGTCGTCAGATCCTGGACGATGGACGCCAGTTCGTCCGGCTTGCGGCGCTGCGCGGCGGCGACCGAGGGGGTGGGGTCCAGGACCGTCACCGAGAGCGCCTGGTCGCCACGCTGCCCGGCGACGACGCCGAACTCCACGCGCTGGCCCGGCTTGAGAGCGTCGACTCCGGCGGGCAGGACCGAGGAATGGACGAAGACGTCGCCGCCGTCGTCCCGGGAGAGAAAGCCGAAGCCCTTCTCACTGTTGAACCATTTGACCTTGCCGGTGGGCACCGTCTGTCCTCGTCCTCGTACTCGTCGGGAACTGCTCGGAAAACTGCTGGGACAACTGCGCGGGCGACTGCCCGGAAACCGGCCCGGACAGCACTACAGCGGGTCGTCGGACCCGCCGGTACCAAGGCTAATGGTCCCGGGGCCGGTGACAAGACGTCGCCGGACGGTTCCTCTGCGCTGGGAACTACCCTGGTCGGGTGCGTGACAAAACCCAAGCGAATTCCGCGGAGCCCGGTGACTGGCTGATCCGTGCCGGTGCGATCGTCTTCTTCGTCGGGGCCGTGGCCACTCTGGTCACCGTGGCCCCGCTGCTGCTCGGCACGACGCCCTTTCCGACGTACATGTTCGGCCTGAGCATGCTGATGGGCGTCGGGTTCCTGATGGCCGGGGGCGGGCTGTTCCAGTCGCTCGCGGCGGGGCGCCGCCGGGCCCGCGCCGCACGGCAGCCGTAGCTCGGCAGCCGCAGGCGGAGCGGTCCGGGGCGCGGCGCGAACGCGCGAACGCGCGGTCTCAGCCGGCCGTGTGGCTCCTCAGCCATGCCCGGAACTCGGTGAGGTCCGTGAGGACGACGTCGGCGCCCGCCGCGGTCAGCTCCGCCGCGTCGCAGGGCCCGGTCGCGACGGCGACGGAGTACGCGTCCGCGCGGCGCGCGCCGCGGACGTCGCCGGTGTGGTCGCCGACGTAGACGCTCGCGCCGTGCTCGCGCAGCGCGTCCGCCTTCTGTTCGGCCCACAGGTTGCCGACGACCGCGTCCGCGTCGATGCGCAGGTGTTCGAGGTGCAGCTTGGCGTTGGGCTCCCACTTGGCGGTGACGACGACGGCGCGGCCGCCCGCCGCCCGTACGGCGTCGACGGCGTCGCGGGCGCCGGGCATCGCGGTGGAGCCGGTGATGGCGTGTGTGGGGTACATCTCACGGTAGAGGTCGGCGACGGCGGCGACCCGCTCGGCCGGGAACCAGTTCGAGAGCTCGTCCTCGAGCGGCGGCCCGAGCCGGGTGACGACCAGGTCGCAGTCGATGTACGTCCCCGTCCGGGCGGCAAGTGCCCGGTAGCAGGCGTGGATGCCGGGGCGGGAGTCGATCAGGGTCATGTCGAGGTCGAAGCCGACGGTCGGCGGGCGCGAAGTCATACGGGCCATTGTGCCGAGCCCGTCGGAGGGGGCCCTCCGGATTCCGCCGCTACCGCGGGCGCTGGGAACGCCAGGCCAGGTAGAGCGCCGAGGTGACGGCGGCGCCGCGGACCACCCAGGGCCAGGTGCCGGCCATCGCGTCGCCCAGGTGGCCGTCGGCGACGGGATCGCCCCAGCGGCCCTCCGTGCGCCCCCAGAGCCAGCCGATTCCGGCCGTGGCGGCGAGGCCCGGCAGCACGAGGACCGCCCATTTCGCCTCGGCGGGGGTCAGCCGGCGTGAGGTGTAGGCGATGAGCCAGCCGAGACCGAGGGCGATCCAGTTGCCGAGGGCGGCGCCCGCGACGAGAAGGGCGGCGGCGAGCAGCAGCAGCGGGTTGCGCCGGCCGGCGAGCCGGGGCAGGCGGCGACGGCGGGCGGGCGCCGCCTCCACGTCCTGCTCCGTCGCGGCCGGGGTGCGGGTCCGGCCCGGGAGGGCGGGGGGCGGGTCCTCGTCGGTGGGTTCGGGTTTCCCCGGCGGTGGTTTGAGTATCTCGGGGATCTCCACGCCGCCGACGAATCCGGGGACGCTCTCGCCGGGGCCGAAGGTGGTGCCGTCCACGCGCCACCAGTCGGGCTGCGTGGCGCTGTCGCCCAGTTCGTGGGTGCCGGCCAGGTGCGGCGGGGACGGGGCGTCGCGGGGTGCTTCGGCGGGTTCCGGTTCCGGTTCCGCAGCGGGGCGCGGGCGGGGGACGACGCGGCGCAGGCCACGGGGGCGGTCGTCGGCCGGGTGCTCGCGCTTGTCGTGGGTGCGCTGTGGGCGGGTGCGCTGGGCGGGAACGGCGGCGCGGGTATCCGGTTCGTCCGCGGCGGTACCGCTGCCCGTGGCCCCGTCGGCGGCGGTGGCGACGACCTCGTCCGGGGTGCCGAGGCGGGTGAGGATGCGGCGGACGGACGCGGGGGTGTCGACCGGCGCTTTCGCCCGGCGGCGGTCGATCTCGCCGCGCAGCTCCGACACGAGCCGCATCCGTGTCGCGGACGGCAGCTGCCGCTGCTGGGCCAGGTCGCCGACCCGGCTCAGATAGTCGAAGACGAGCTGATCACTCTCGATCCCCACGAAGTCCCCTCCGGGGCGCGTGTGTTGGTTACCCCGCGTCCCCGACGGTACCGGGTCTTTGCCTGTCGCCGCCCGTCGCGTGCCGCTTCGGGGCTCCGCCCCCGGGGGCCGTTACCCCCGGCCACAGGGGTCCTCGCCGGTGGCAGGTCCCGGCCGGTCCGGTGGGTGAGGGCGGGCGTGCCGCGGTGATCCGGGGGTCCGGGGGCGGAGCCCTCGGACAAGCGGAACCGCTACCGTTGGCCGGATGAGCACCGAGGAGCAGCCCACGACGGAGTCCGCACCCGCGGGGAACGCACCGCGCTCCCTGGCGGAAGCCCTCCGTGCGCGGGACGACGCCTCCCTGGCCGCGCTGCTGCGTGCCCGCCCGGACCTCATCACGCCCGTCCCCACGGATCTCACCCAGCTGGCGACGCGGGCCGGTACCCGCGCGTCCGTCGTGCGGGCGCTGGAGCGGCTGGACCGTTTCGCGCTGCAGACGGCGGAGGCGCTGGCGGTGGCGCCGGAACCGGCGGCGTACGGCGAACTGCTCGGGCTGATGGCGGGCGACGACCGTGACCCGGTGGTCGCGCAGGCGCTCCCCCGTGCTCTGGGCACGCTGCGCGAGCAGGCGCTGGTGTGGGGTGCGGACGACCGTCTCCGTCTGGTCCGTACCGCTCGTGAGCTGCTCGCGCCGTCCGCGCAGCATCCGTCCCCGACGGGTCTCGGGCCGACGGTGGCGGAGGCCGCGTCGGGTATGTCGCCGGGCCGGATCCAGGAGATCGTGACGGCGGCGGGTCTGGCGACCACGCACGACTCGGTGTCGGCCGTCGCGGCGTTGACGGAGCTGTTCACGGACCGTACGCGGATGTCCGCGTTGCTGGACGGGATTCCGGCGGACTCGCTGGAGGTGCTGTCCCGGCTGGTCTGGGGACCGCCGTACGGCCAGGTGACCGCCGATCCGGCGCCCCGGCTGCGGCTGCTCCTGGACCGGGGGCTGTTGCTGCCGACCGCGCCGGGCACGGTCGTCCTGCCGCGGGAGGTCGCCCTGCATCTGCGGGCGGGCCGCGCGCACCGCGAGACGCAGCCGGTGCCGCCGGCCGTGGAGCCGGGTGCGGCGCACCGTCCGGCGATGGTGGACGCGACGGCGGCGGGCCAGGCGTACACCGCGCTCGCGACCGTCGAGGAGCTGCTGAAGGACTGGGACGAGGGCGGCCCGGCGGTGTTGCGCGCGGGTGGGCTGAGCGTGCGCGACCTGAAGCGGACGGCGGTCGCGCTGGACGTGCCGGAGCCGGTGGCCGCGTTTTGGGTCGAACTGGCCTACGCGGCCGGGCTGCTGGCGTCGGACGGTGACGCCGACGAGCGGTACGCGGCCACGCCCGCCTACGACGAATGGCTGGAGCTGCCCTCCGCGGAGCGCTGGGCGCGGCTGGCCGGGGCCTGGCTGGCGGCGACCCGCACACCGGGTCTGGTCGGCGGACGGGACGCCAAGGACCGTACGCTCTCGGCGCTCGGCCCCGGTCTTGACCGCTCCGCGGCTCCGGAGGTCCGGCACCGTGTCCTCGCCCTCCTCGGCACGCTGCCCGAGGGCGCGTCGCCCGACGCGGAGTCCCTGCTGTCCCGCCTTCACTGGGAGCGTCCGCTGCGGGGCGCCCAGTCGGCGCAGGACGACGATCTGCGCACGCGGCTGGCCCGGTGGACGCTGTCCGAGGCCGAGTCCCTGGGCGTGACGGGGCGCGGGGCGCTGTCCTCGCACGGGCGGGCGCTGCTCGGACTACCGGCCGCGGGGGCCGCGAATACCGCAGCGGCGGCTGGGGTGGCTGAGAGCGCCGGGGCCGCCGGGGCCGCCGGGGTTGCCGGGGCCGCGAGCGCCTCGGACACCGCGAACGCCGCAGGGACCTCCGGGACCCCTAGGACCGCAGGGATTGCCGGGACCTCCGGGACCCCTGGGGCGGCCGGGACCACCGAGACCGCAGGGACGGCCGGGACCACCGAGACCCCTGGGGCGGCTGGGACCAGCGAGACCCCCGGGACGTCCGGGACCAGCGGGACCGCACGAGAGGTGGACGCCGCCTCGGAGGCCGGGCCGTCCGGTCCCGGTGGCGGGCTCCCCGCCCGTCCGCACCAGCCCCCGGACACCGCCCCGCGGCCCGTCCGCACGCCCGCCGAGCAGGCCGCGGACGCCGCCCACGCGGCCCGGCTCCTCGCGCCGCTCCTGCCGGAGCCGCTGGACCACGTCCTGCTCCAGGCCGACCTGACGGCGGTCGCGCCCGGGCCGCTGCGGCGTCCGCTGGCCGACATGCTCGGGGTGCTCGCGGACGTGGAGTCGAAGGGCGGCGCGACGGTGTACCGGTTCACGCCGGGGTCGGTGCGGCGGGCCCTGGACGCGGGCCGGGCGGCGTCGGACCTGCACGCCTTCCTGGCCGAGCACGCGCGTACACCCGTGCCGCAGCCGCTCACCTATCTGATCGACGACGTGGCGCGCCGCCACGGCCATCTGCGCATCGGCGCGGCCTCGGCGTACGTCCGCTGCGACGACGACGCGGTGCTGAACGAGATCCTCGCCGACAAGCGCTCGGCCGGGCTGCGGCTGCGCCGTCTCGCGCCGACCGTCCTCGCCGCCCAGGCGGATCCGGCGGCGCTCCTGGACGGCCTGCGCGCGATGGGCTTCGCGCCCGCCGCCGAGTCCGCCGAGGGTGACGTCCTGATCACCCGCGCCCACGCCCGTCGCACGCCGCCGCGCACGGCCCCCCAGCCGGTCCCGGAGGGCCCGCCGGTCCCCGACGCCACGTTGCTGGGTGCCGCGATCCGCGCAGTCCGCGCCGGTGACCTGGCCGCCACGGCGCCGCGCAGGACGGCTCCGGACGCCGCCCCCGTCACGGGCGGCGAGCTGCCCCGCACGAGCGCCGCGGAGACCCTCGCCACGATGCAGGCCGCGGTCCTGACCGGCGAGTCCCTGTGGATCGGCTACGTCAACGCCGAGGGCGCCGCCAGCCAGCGCGTCATCGCGCCCGTCCGGGTCGAGGGCGGTTTCGTGACGGCGTACGACCACACGGCGGACGAGGTCCGCACCTATCCCCTGCACCGCGTCACCGGCGTCGCGGAGCTGGCGGAGGACCAGCCCTGAGGCCGACCTCGACGTGATCGCCCGCCGGTACGGCACACTGGACGTTTGGCCGCACGCGTCGGATGCGGGCCGGGACCGGAAAGGGCACTCGCGTGAACGGACCCCTCATCGTCCAGTCGGACAAGACCCTGCTCCTGGAGGTCGACCACGAGCGGGCGGACGAGTGCCGTCGGGCGATCGCGCCGTTCGCGGAGCTGGAGCGGGCCCCGGAGCACATCCACACCTACCGGCTGACGCCGCTCGGGCTGTGGAACGCGCGTGCCGCGGGCCATGACGCCGAGCAGGTCGTGGACGCGCTCGTGCAGTACAGCCGCTATCCCGTGCCGCACGCGCTGCTCGTGGACATCGCCGAGACGATGGACCGCTACGGGCGGCTGACGCTCAGCAAGCATCCGGCGCACGGGCTCGTCCTGACGACCACGGACCGGCCGGTGCTGGAGGAGATCCTGCGGTCGAAGCGGGTCGCGCCGCTGGTCGGCGCCCGCCTCGACGCCGACACGGTCGCCGTGCACCCCTCCGAGCGCGGGCAGATCAAGCAGACGCTGCTGAAGCTGGGCTGGCCGGCCGAGGACCTCGCCGGGTACGTCGACGGGGAGGCGCACCCGATCGAGCTGGCGGAGGACGGCTGGGCGCTGCGCCCGTACCAGAAGCAGGCCGTGGAGAACTTCTGGCACGGCGGCTCGGGTGTGGTCGTGCTGCCCTGCGGGGCGGGCAAGACGCTGGTCGGCGCCGGGTCCATGGCCCAGGCGAAGGCCACCACCCTGATCCTGGTCACGAACACCGTCTCGGCCCGGCAGTGGAAGCACGAGCTGGTGAAGCGGACGTCGCTGACCGAGGAGGAGATCGGCGAGTACAGCGGTACGCGCAAGGAGATCCGGCCGGTCACCATCGCCACGTACCAGGTGCTGACGACCCGGCGGAAGGGCGTCTATCCGCACCTGGAGCTGTTCGACTCCCGTGACTGGGGGCTCATCGTCTACGACGAGGTGCATCTGCTGCCCGCGCCCGTCTTCAAGTTCACCGCCGATCTCCAGGCGCGGCGCCGGCTCGGGCTGACGGCGACGCTGGTCCGGGAGGACGGCCGGGAGTCGGACGTCTTCTCGCTGATCGGGCCCAAGCGGTTCGACGCGCCGTGGAAGGAGATCGAGGCGCAGGGGTACATCGCGCCCGCCGACTGCGTGGAGGTGCGGGTCAATCTGACCGACTCCGAGCGGCTCGCGTACGCCACCGCCGAGACCGAGGAGAAGTACCGGTTCTGTGCGACCACCGCGACCAAGCGGAAGGTCACGGAGGCGCTGGTGCGCAAGTTCGCCGGGCAGCAGATCCTCGTCATCGGCCAGTACATCGACCAGCTCGACGAGCTGGGCGAGCACCTGGACGCGCCCGTCATCAAGGGCGAGACGTCGAACGCGCAGCGGGAGAAGCTCTTCGAATCGTTCCGGCAGGGCGAGATCAGCGTGCTCGTGGTGTCGAAGGTGGCGAACTTCTCGATCGACCTGCCGGAGGCCACGGTGGCCATCCAGGTGTCGGGCACCTTCGGTTCGCGGCAGGAGGAGGCGCAGCGCCTCGGCCGCGTCCTGCGTCCGAAGGCCGACGGCCACCAGGCGCACTTCTACTCGGTCGTCGCCCGCGACACCATCGACCAGGACTTCGCGGCGCACCGCCAGCGCTTCTTGGCGGAGCAGGGGTACGCGTACCGGATCGTCGACGCGGACGAGCTGCTGGCGGGCAGCTGACCCGTCAGGGCGCGGGCAGGGCGAGCACCAGGAAGATGACCGTCACGGGCGGCAGCAGGGCCGCGCAGGCGGCCCAGGCGCGGGTGCCCGCCCAGCGCCGCTTCCAGGGCAGCGCCCAGGCGAGGACCAGGAACACGGTGGTGACCGGGCCGCCGTAGGAGAGGATCCCGTAGATCCAGGACAGGCTGTCCATCAGGGCCGGGGAGCAGTGGTCGGGGCCGCAACTGTCCGTGGCCATGGCGGAGAGGCCGCCGAGGAAGAGGGCGGCCGGACCGAGGAGCAGCAGGAGCAGCGACGCCGTGAGCGGCGCGATCCAGGCCCTGCGGTGCGGTTCATCCGCGGCGGACGGGTTCGCCGGCCGTGCCGTGGCGGGTGGGGACGCGAGGTGCGGTGTCGTCATGCGGACAGTTCACCGTCGCGCGGGGTGCCGGCGCACCGGTGCGAATACTCAGCGGGGGCGGTCCGGCGTACTCATCCGGTGCCGGGTTCCCGCGCAGGGTGAGCCAGGCCGCCGTCAGGAGGGCCGCCGCCAGCAGGGGGTAGGGGGAGGCGAGCGGCTGCTGCCACCAGGGCAGGCGCAGGTCCAGGTCGCCCCGGTGCGGGACCAGCCACAGGGTGCGGGCGGTGAAGACGGCGGCGCTCAGCACGGCGAGGCCGGTGCGGCCCCGGGCGTGCAGGACCGCCAGCAGCGGTACGCACCACACCCAGTGGTGGGACCAGCTGACCGGTGAGACCAGCAGCGCGGTGAAGGCCGTGAGCAGGACACCGAGGCGGGCGTCGGCGGCGCGGCACGCGAGTGCGAGGCCCGCGCAGCCGGCCGGCACGGCCACGAGTGCCCAGGCGGGGCCCGGCGAGGGGTCGCCCAGGGCCCGCGCGACGAGCCCCTGCACCGACTGGTTGTCGACGATCCACACCTTGCCGACCCGGTCGGTCTCGAAGAGGCGGCGGGTCCAGAAGTCGACGCTCGCGGCGGGCAGCAGGAGCGCGCCGGCCAGGACGGTGCCGAGGAAGGAGCCCAGCGCGGTGAGCCCCTCCCGGGTCCGTACCCGTGGCCGTACCGGGGTGCGCCGGGTGAACAGGAGGTACGCGACGAAGAGGGCGGGGGTCAGTTTCACACCGGCCGCGATCCCCACGGCGACGCCTCTGCCGGGGGCGCCCGGCGGGCGGGTGAGGTCCCACAGGACGAGACAGGCGAGCGCGAGGTTGATCTGCCCGAACAGCACGGTCTGGAAGACGGGTTCGAGCCACAGGGCCCCGGCGGTGGCGGCGCACACCAGGGGGACGCCCGCGGGCAGTCCGGCGAGGCGGCAGGAGAGCCGGACGAGCAGGGCCAGCAGCGCGGTGTTGCCGGCGACGAACGCCGCCTTGAGCGCCAGCGGCGGGAGCCAGGCGGTCGGCACGAACAGGATCGCCGCGAACGGCGGGTAGGTGGCGGGCAGGTGCCACTCGGTGACCGTGAAGCCGTACAGGTCGCCGCCGGCGACGACGGCCGCGCCCTCGGCGCGGTAGACGAACGCGTCGGCCATGGGCGCGCGCTGGAGGACGCACAGCGCGACGAAGGCGGCGAGGGAGACCACCAGCAGGGCGCTCGCGGCCGCGACGGCGGGTGCGGCGGATGCGGTGGGTACGGCGGATGGGGTGGATGCGGTGGGTGGTCGGAGGGTTACATTCCGTCGAGTCACGCAGGGACCCTAGTGTCCGCGCGGGTCCGACCTGGGACACGACCTGGGACACCCCTCACGGGGACGGTCGCGCAAGGGCGGTTCGGGGCGGGGCACCGGCGGCGGACGCGCGGCGCGGGCGTCGGGTCACCGGCGGCAGGCGGGCGGGCGCGGGCAACGGTTCACCGGCCGGCGCGCGGGTGCCGGTGCGCGCTCACCGGTGGTGAGGCGCGGGGCCGGCCGGCGCTCACCTGCGGTGGACGCCCGCTTCCTCGCCGTACTCGCCGAGGAGGACGACGCCGACGGCCGCGGTCGCGAAGACCTTGAGGGCGCGCAGGGCGTCGCCGAGACGGTGCGGGTGATGGCCGCCGTCGAGGGCGGTGGCCCCGCTCGGCGGGAGGTGGTGGGGTGTGAAGGTCGCTGCACTCATGCTTCCATCATGGAATCGGGACACAGCGGATACGTCGGTCTTCCGATGTAACCTCGGCGCCCCTCCCGTACGCCTGGCGGGCGCCCCCTCTCCACCCCGGGAGGGACCCCGCCCCCCGTGCCCCCTAGGGCCTGGGCGTCACCACCTAGGGGTCCCCGACAATTCGCTGGCACCCGCACCCTCCCCTCGCCTAAGATCTCCGCTCTTGCCCGCCTCCCTTCACGGAGTGCCGCCGTCCGGACGGAAACCGGCCGGCAGACCGTCAGCGACGCAGCCCGTTCCCCGGAGGCAACACCCGTGTCCCCCATGCCCGAAGGTTCCGACGATCCGCTCGTCCGTGAGCGGACGCACCTCGCCGACTCCCGTGCCGCTCTGCGTGCCATGCGGGAGGACGTGCAGTCACTCGACATCAAGGACGTCACCGCGAACTGGGTGAACGCGGTCGTCCTGCAGAACCAGATCGACGAGCGCATCAAGGCCCTCGCCGACCTCAGCCACACCCCCCTGTTCTTCGGCCGCCTCGACTACCTGCACGCTCCCGGCGCCGAGCGGGCCGAGGGCGCGGCGGGTGAGCGTTTCTACATCGGGCGGCGGCACGTGCACGACGCCGACGGGGACCCGATGGTCATCGACTGGCGTGCCCCGGTGTCCCAGCCGTTCTACCGGGCCTCCGGGAAGGACCCGATGGACGTCGCCCTGCGCCGCCGCTTCGGCTACACCGGCGGCGATCTCACGGCGTACGAGGACGAGCACCTCCTGGACCCGGCCGAGGCGGCGGGGACCAGCAAGCTGCTCCAGCAGGAGATCGAGCGGCCCCGTGTCGGCCCGATGCGCGACATCGTGGCGACCATCCAGCCCGAGCAGGACGAGATCGTCCGGGCGGGCCTGTCCGGCTCGGTGTGCGTGCAGGGCGGCCCCGGCACCGGAAAGACCGCCGTGGGCCTGCACCGGGTCGCGTATCTGCTGTACGCGCACCGGGACCGGCTCGCCCGCACCGGCACGCTGGTCATCGGCCCGAACCGGTCCTTCCTGCACTACATCGAGCAGGTCCTCCCGGCGCTGGGCGAGCTGGAGGTCAAGCAGGCCACGGTCGACGACCTGGTCGCGCACGTGGAGGTACGGGGCACGGACGACGCCACGGCCGCCGTGGTCAAGGGCGACGCGCGGATGGCCGAGGTGCTGCGCCGGGCGGTCCGCTCGCACATCACGCAGCCCACCGAGCCGGTCGTGGTGGTGCGCGGCTCCCGGCGCTGGCGCGTACCGGTGTACGAACTCGAGGAGATCGTGCGCCAGTTGACGGAACGCGACATCCGCTACGGTGCCGCGGGCGAGGCCCTTCCGCAGCGCATCGCGCACGCCGTGCTCGTCCAGATGGAGCGGGCGGGCGAGGCGCCGGACGACCGGGTGCAGGACGCCGTCGCCCGCAACAGCGCCGTGAAGGCGGCGGTCAAGGCGATCTGGCCGCCGGTCGACCCGGCGAAGCTGGTCCTGCGGCTGCTGTCCGACGCGGACTTCCTCGCCGAGCACGCCGGGGGCCTCCTCGACGAGGACGAGCAGAAGGCGGTCCTCTGGGCGAAGCCGGTGCGCAGCGTGAAGAGCGCCAAGTGGTCCGCCGCGGACGCGGTGCTGATCGACGAGGCGACCGATCTCGTCCGGCGCACGCACTCGCTGGGGCACGTGGTGCTCGACGAGGCGCAGGACCTGTCGCCGATGCAGTACCGGGCGGTGGGGCGGCGCTGCTCCACCGGGTCGGCGACCGTCCTCGGCGACCTGGCGCAGGGGACGACGCCGTGGGCGACGCGGAGCTGGCAGGAGGCGCTGGCGCACCTGGGCAAGAGCGAGGCGGTCGTCGAGGAGCTGACGGCGGGTTTCCGTGTCCCCGCGGACGTCATCACGTACGCGTCCCGCCTGCTGCCGCACATCGCGCCGGGGCTCGCGCCCGTGGCGTCGGTGCGGGAGAACCCGGGGTCCTTCGAGGTGCGGGCCGTCACGGGCGACGGTGACGTGGTCGCCGCCTGCGCCGAGTCGCTGCGCAACGAGGGGTCGATCGGGCTGATCGCCGCCGACGCCCGGGTCCCGGCGCTGGCCGAGGCGCTGACGGCGGCCGGCATCACCTTCCTGGGGCCGGGCGAGGAGACCACCCCGGACACCCGGCTCACCCTCGTGCCGGCCTCGCTCGCCAAGGGTCTGGAGTACGACTACGTGGTCCTGGACGAGCCGCGGGCCGTGGTCGACGGCGAGCCGGACGAACGCACCGGCCTGCGCCGCCTGTACGTGGCACTGACCCGAGCGGTCTCGGGCCTCACGGTGACGCACACGGCCCCGCTGCCACCCCAGCTCGCCTGAACCGACGGCGCCCGGCGGGCGGTTGTCCTGGCCCTGCCGCCGCCGCCCGGCCCCGGCCTGACCGCCGGGTACGTCCGGGCCGGTGGAGACATGCCGTGGGGCGCGCTACGCGTCCAGTGCCGTCCGCCATTCCCGGACCGCCTCCGCGGCGACCGGCGCGGTCCAGCCGGCGGGGCGGGCCGCGCCGCCGATGTGGAACGCGTCGACGCCCGCGGCGCGCAGCCGGGGGACGTGGTCGAGGCGCAGGCCGCCGCCGACGAGGATCCGCGGCTCGTAGCCGGGTTCACCGCGCCGGGCCGCCTCCGCGACCAGCGTGGGCAGCCCGTCGTCGACCCCGGCGGCCGAGCCCGCCGTCAGGTAGGCGTCGAGGCCCGGCAGGTCCGCCAGCTGCTTGCGCAGGGCGTCGCGGTCGGCCGCCCGGTCGATCGCGCGGTGGAAGGTCCACCGGCAGCCGTCCAGCTCCGCCGCCAGCCGCTCCACGACGGCCAGGTCGGGGCCGCCGTGCTCGTCGAGGAACCCGAGCACGAACTCCTCGGCGCCCGCGGCCCGCAGGTCGCGCGCGGTCCGTACGAGCGCGGCGGTCCCCCGAGGGCCGCCCGCCTCGAACCCGTCCGTCAGCCGCAGCATCACGCGCAGCGAGAGGTCGACGGCGGCGCGGATCCCGGCGAACGTCTCCACCGCGGGAGTGAGCCCGTCGGCGGCCATGTCGGCGACCAGTTCGAGCCGGTCGGCGCCTCCAGCCTGGGCGGCGACGGCGTCCTCGACGTCGAGGGCGATCACCTCCAGGACCGCACGCTTGCTCATAGGACCTCTTCCCTTGGACGGCTACAGGTCTAGTCCAATCCAGACTACGCCCGGAGGGTGTGCGTCCGCGAGAAGATCGCGCGAGTGGCGCGGCCCGCCGCGCCGTCCCTGAAGCAGGCCGTGGGGACGGCCACCGGGGGCGCCGAGGACAATGAACGGCATGGCTGAGGAAGAGACAGGGGCGGGACCGGCGACAGGCGCGGCGGCACCCGCGGACCGGCATCCCGCGTACGAGGACCTGGCGCGGCGCTGGACCGAGACCATCACGGCGGCCCGGACGCCGGACCCGGCCCTCGCGGACGGGCAGGCGCACGATCCCCGCCCCTACGCCGAGAACCTGCTCCGCCGGTGGGCCGAGCCCAGGCGGCGGTACCACACCACCGATCACCTCGTCGCGGTCCTGGACCGCATCGACGTCCTGGAGGCGTACGCCGCCGATCCGGCCGCGGTGCGGCTGGCCGCGTGGTTCCACGACGCGGTCTACCTGCCGGACCGGTCGACGAACGAGGAACGCTCCGCCCGGCTCGCCGAACGTGCCCTGCCCGAGCTGGGCGTCGAGGAGGCCCGCACCGCCGAGGTCGCCCGGCTGGTGCGGCTCACGGTCACCCACGACCCCCACGCCGACGACGCGAACGGCGCCGTGCTGTGCGACGCCGACCTCGCGATCCTCGCCGCGCCCCCGGACGCGTACGCCGCCTACACGGCCGCCGTCCGCGAGGAGTACGCCTTCGTCCCGCCGGACGCCTTCCGCACCGGCCGGGCGGCGGTCCTGCGCCAACTCCTCGCCCTGCCCCGACTGTTCCGCACACCGCACGGACAGCGCGAATGGGAGACGCGGGCCCACGAGAACCTCCGCCGAGAACTGGAGACACTCACTCCGTAACCCCGCCCCACGGACGACGGCCACACGCGCGGCCCCCCTTCCCACCGACGGTCCGACCAGCGGGCCGGTTCCGGGCAGCCCGATCCCCCGGCACGCAGTGACCCGAGCCGTGGACCGGGGTGGTCCGGGGTAATCCGGGGCGGGGCAGCCGCCCCGGACGGGAATGCGCTCCCGTCCGCCTCGGTTGCACCCTGATGTGCCCGCACCCGCCGATCGTCCCCGCATGCCCCTCGCCGTCTACATCCTCGGGCTCTCCGTGTTCGCCCTCGGCACGAGCGAGTTCATGCTGTCCGGGCTGCTCCCGCCCATCGCCGACGACATGGGCGTCACGATCCCGCAGGCGGGGCTGCTGATCTCCGCGTTCGCGATCGGCATGGTCGTGGGCGCGCCCCTGCTCGCCGTGGCGACACTGCGGCTGCCGCGCCGTACCACCCTCCTCGCGCTGATCACCGTCTTCGGCCTCGGCCAGGTCGCGGGCGCGCTCGCCCCGACGTACGGCGTGCTCTTCGCGTCCCGCGTGGTGAGCGCGCTGGCCTGCGCCGGTTTCTGGGCGGTGGGCGCCGCGGTGGCCGTGGCGATGGTGCCGGTGACCGCGCGGGCCCGCGCCCTCGCCGTGATGATCGGCGGTCTGTCGATCGCGAACGTCCTCGGTGTCCCGGCCGGCGCCTTCCTCGGCGAGCACCTGGGCTGGCGGTCGGCCTTCTGGGCCGTCGGCGCGGCCTCCGCGGTCGCGCTGGCCGGGGTGGCCACCCTCATCCCCCGCATCCCGGTGCCGGACGAGAAGCCGCAGCTCAAGCGGGAACTGCGCATCTACCGCGACCGTCAGGTCCTGCTGTCGGTCACCGTCACCGCGCTCGCCGCGGGCGGTGTCTTCTGCGCGTTCAGCTATCTCTCCCCGCTCCTCACGGACGTGGCGGGCCTGGACGCCGGCTGGGTCCCGACCGTGCTGGCGCTGTTCGGCGTCGGCGCGCTGATCGGTACGACGATCGGCGGCCGCTTCGCCGACGCGCACCTCTTCGGGGTGCTGGTCAGCGGCATCACCGCGTCGACCGTCGTGCTCGTCGCCCTCGCGCTGTTCGGCCGGTACGCGGTCGCCGCGACCGTCCTCTCCTTCGTCCTCGGCGTCACCTGCTTCTACACGGCCCCGGCGCTGAACGCCCGGATGTTCAACCTCGCGAGCACCGCCCCCACCCTGGCCGGCGCCACGGTCACGGCCGCCTTCAACCTGGGCAACACCGGCGGGCCCTGGCTCGGCGGCACCGTCATCGACGCGGGCCACGGCTACGCGTCGACGGCGTGGGCGGGCGCGGCACTGACACTGGCCGGGCTCGCCGTGGTGCTCGTCTCACTGCGCTTGCACCGGCGTACCCGGACCTCGCGCGTGGTCGCCGGGGCGGGCGCGTCCCCGCGTCCGGTCCGCACCGAGGCCTGACGCCCCGGGCGCCTCAGCCGCGGCCCGCCCACCTCTTGGGCCTGCGCAGCCCGGAACCGCGCAGCAGCCGCACCACCTCGCGGCTGCCGACCTCCACCGCGCCGGCCCGCACCGCGTCGGCGTACCGGTGCGAGGGAATGTCGTAGTGGTCCCGCTCGAAAGCGCGCCGCGGGACACCCAACCGCTCGGCGAAGGCGTGCAGTTCGTCGTACGACACGTCGCTCACCAGGTGGGACCACATCCGCCCGTGACCGGGCCAGGCGGGCGGATCGATGTACACCGTCACGGCGAGGGGTTCCCGCCGACGGCGGAGCCCAGCGAGCCCACCGGCGCCACCTTCACCCCGGCCTTGTGGCACACCCAGTGCGGGTCCGGCCCCAACTCGGGCTCCACGTCGAGGGCGTGCGGGTCACCCGAACCGCAGGCCGGACACAGCGGCCACCGGCCGTACCGGTCCAGCAGGGCGTCCTGGACGTCCTGGGCGACCAGGCCCGCCACATAGCCCGCGCCCTCCGGCCACTGCTCGACCCACCAGCGGCGCCGGGCGACCGACTCCTCCACGAGGGAGACGACGTCCGCCTCGGCGACCTCGCCCGCGACCAGGTCGGCCAGCACGAGCGCGCGCGCCGCGTGCAGCGCCTGTTCCAGGGGGCTGATGGGGTCCATGCACCCATTGTGCGCACCCTTGACCGCATACCCCAACGGAAAATATCTTTCAAAGGTGACCCATGACGTGAAGGAAATTTTCGCCGGGGAGGCGCCGCCCGCCCCCGCCGCCCTCGCGGCCAAGGTGCGCACGCTCGCCCCGTCGATGACCCGCTCCATGCAGCGCGTCGCCGAGGCCGTCGCCGGCGACCCGGCGGGCTGCGCGGCCCTCACGGTCACCGGCCTCGCCGAACTCACCGGCACCAGCGAGGCGACGGTGGTGCGCACCGCCCGCCTCCTCGGCTACCCGGGGTACCGGGACCTGCGCCTCGCCCTCGCCGGCCTGGCCGCCCAGCAGCAGTCCGGCCGGGCCCCCGCCGTCACCGCGGACATCGCGGTGGACGACCCGATCGCCGACGTCGTCGCCAAACTCGCCTACGACGAGCAGCAGACCCTCGCCGACACCGCGGCCGGCCTCGACACGGTCCAGCTCGGCGCCGCCGTCACCGCGCTCGCCGCCGCCCGCCGCGTCGACATCTACGGCGTCGGCGCCTCCGGCCTGGTCGCCCAGGACCTCGCCCAGAAGCTGCTGCGCATCGGGCTCATAGCCCACCCGCACAGCGATCCGCACCTCGCCGTCACCAACGCGGTGCAGCTGCGCGCCAAGGACGTGGCGATAGCCATCACGCACTCGGGCTCGACCGGCGACGTCATCGAACCCCTCCGGGTCGCCTTCGAGCGCGGGGCGACGACGGTCGCGATCACCGGCCGCCCGGACGGACCCGTCACGCAGTACGCGGACCACATCCTCACCACGTCGACGGCCCGGGAGAGCGAGCTGCGGCCCGCGGCGATGTCGTCCCGCACGAGTCAACTGCTCGTCGTGGACTGCCTGTTCGTGGGGGTCGCCCAGCGGACGTACGAGACGGCGGCGCCCGCGCTGTCCGCCT
Organism: Streptomyces sp. NPDC005551; assembly: GCF_042871785.1. Taxonomy (NCBI): domain Bacteria; kingdom Bacillati; phylum Actinomycetota; class Actinomycetes; order Kitasatosporales; family Streptomycetaceae; genus Streptomyces; species Streptomyces sp. NPDC005551. Next base: position 400,234 of record NZ_JBIAJE010000009.1, read on the forward strand.
CGTACGAGGCGCTGGCGCACCGCCACAGCGCCCGCGGCTCCCACCGCTGACACACTGACCCGTGCGCCTCCCGCCCCCGTCCGCCCGCCGTAGCTCCGACGACGCATCCACGGAACGTGCGTACGCCCAGCCCGTACGTACGGAAAGCACCGGAAAGAGCCGCTCCACATGACCTCCACCGCCGACGCCTCCTCCCACCACCGCGACCTGCGCGACGCCGACGGCCGCGAGCCGGACGACGACAACCACCGCGATCTGGTCGCGGAGTTGGAAACCCTGACCACCGAGGCGTTCCGCCCCGAGCTGTCCGAGATCGACCGGCTGCCGACGGCCGAGATCGCCCGGCTGATGAACGGCGAGGACGCCTCCGTGCCGGCCGCGGTCGCCGCCCGGCTGCCGCTCATCGCCGCCGCGATCGACGCCATCGCGGAGCGGATGTCCCGCGGCGGCCGGCTGATCTACGCGGGCGCGGGCACGGCGGGACGGCTCGGCGTGCTGGACGCCTCCGAGTGCCCGCCCACGTTCAACACCGACCCCGCCCAGGTCGTCGGCCTGATCGCGGGCGGCCCCGGCGCGATGGTCACCTCGGTCGAGGGAGCGGAGGACTCCCGGGAGCTGGCCGCGGCCGATCTGGAGGCGCTGGCCCTGACCTCCGACGACACGGTGGTCGGCGTCTCGGCGTCCGGCCGCACCCCGTACGCGGTCGGCGCGGTCGAGCACGCCCGTGCGCGCGGTGCGCTGACGGTGGGGCTGTCCTGCAACGCGCACAGCGCGCTCGCCGCCGCCGCGGACCACGGCATCGAGGTCGTGGTGGGCCCCGAGCTGCTGACCGGCTCCACCCGCCTGAAGGCGGGCACCGCCCAGAAGCTCGTCCTCAACATGCTCTCGACGATCACGATGATCCGCCTCGGCAAGACGTACGGGAACCTGATGGTCGACGTACGCGCCTCGAACGAGAAGCTGCGGGCCCGCTCCCGCCGCATCGTCGCGCTGGCGACCGGCGCCTCGGACAAGGAGATCGAGTCGGCCCTCGCCGCCACGGACGGCGAGGTCAAGACCGCCATCCTCACGATCCTGGGCGACGTCGACGCCCCCACGGCGACCCGTCTCCTGGAAGCAGCCGACGGCCACCTGCGCACGGCCCTGACCGCCACCCGCACCTAGGGCCTGTCCGGGCGCCGGGACGCCCCCGGCACCGGGAGGGCACCCCGGAGCCGCCGGCGGGCGTGACCCCGAACCCCGGTCCGGGGCGGAGTACCCGGTGCGCAGCCCCAGGAGGCCCCGGAGCCTCCCGGCGCGCAGCCCCAGCAGGCCCCGGACTTCTCCCGACCGTCGTCCGCGCGCCGCGGCGGCGGGCCTGCGTGCGGGCGGCACCATGGGCGCCAGGCGTCGCACCCCCGCACAGCAAGGCCCCGCATGAGCACTGAAGCCACCGCCCGCGCCACCGCCGCCGCGCTCCTCCCCCTCGTCGGGGGCGCGGCGAACGTCACGTCCGTGGCCCACTGCATGACCCGTCTGCGTCTCGGTCTGCGGGACCGGACCCTGGTGCGGGAGGACGCGCTGCGGGCACTGCCCGCCGTCCTCGGCGTCGTGGACGACGACACGTACCAGATCGTGCTCGGACCGGGCGCGGTCGCCCGCGTCACCCCCGAGTTCGCTGCACTCGTCGCCGCGAGCCCCACGGCCGCCGGCGCCCTGGAGAACCGGGGCGCGGAACTGCGCGCCGCCCGGCGGGAGCGCAACGCGACTCCGCTCCGGCTCCTGCTGCGCCGCGTCGCGAACATCTTCGTCCCGCTGATCCCGGCCCTGATCGGCTGCGGCATCATCGCGGGCCTCAACGGCCTGCTGGTGAACCTCGGACTGCTCGCCTCCCTCACCCCAGCCCTCACCGCCGTCGCCTCCGGCTTCATGGCGCTGATCGCCGTCTTCGTCGGCCTCAACACCGCGAAGGAGTTCGGTGGCACCCCGGTCCTCGGCGGCGCCGCCGCAGCGATCGTCGTCCACGCGGGAGTCGCCAAGGTGACGGTCCTCGGCACGACGCTCTCCCCGGGGCAGGGCGGCGTCCTCGGGGCGCTGGCCGCGGCCCTGCTCGCGACGTACGTCGAGAAGTGGTGCCGCGGCCGGGTCCCGGACGCACTCGACGTCCTGCTGACCCCGACCGTCACCGTGCTCGTGGCCGGCCTGGTCACGATCTACGGCCTCATGTACGCGGCCGGAGAGGTCTCCTCGGCGATCGGCACCGCGGCCGACTGGCTCCTCGGCCGCACCGGCGCCTTCGCCGGGCTGATCCTGGGCGGCCTGTTCCTGCCGCTGGTGATGCTCGGCCTGCACCAGGCGCTGATCCCCATCCACACCACCCTCATCGACCAGCAGGGCTACACCGTCCTGCTGCCCATCCTCGCGATGGCGGGCGCGGGCCAGGTCGGCGCGGCCCTCGCGGTCTACGTCCGGCTGCGCCACGACCGGACGCTGCGCACGACGATCAGGTCGGCGCTCCCGGCGGGCCTGCTGGGGGTGGGCGAGCCGCTCGTCTACGGCGTCTCGCTGCCCCTCGGCCGGCCGTTCGTGACCGCCTGCGCGGGCGGCGCGGCCGGCGGCGCCTTCGTCGGGTTCTTCTCGATGCTCGGCGACCGGGTCGGGTCGACGGCCATCGGCCCCTCCGGCTGGGCCCTGTTCCCGCTCCTGTCCGGCAACCGGAGCCTGACCCTGACCGCCGCGATCTACGCGGGCGGCCTCCTCACCGGCTATCTGGTTGGCTTCGGCGCGACCTACTTCTTCGGGCTCGGTGCCGTCGAGCGGCCCGGCGGCACCGCGGTGACCGCGGGCGCCGCCCCGCGGTGAGCAGCGGGCCGGACCACCGGTTCGGCGGCGTGTGCGATTCTGCGTAGGACAGCACTCCGCCCGGGGAGGGACACCGCACGCCCATGAACCACGCACAGCTGACCGCTCTCGGCCGCGCCCTGCGCCTGCTCGGCGAGCACGGCGACGCCCTCGGCGCCGACAGTCCCGACGCGAAGCTGCACGAGGTCAAGGCCGATCTGAAGCGGGCCCTCGACCTGCTCGAGGACACGGTCACGACGGCGGTGCCGACGACGCGCTGCGCCGAGCACCCGACCGGCCCCGTCGACAAGGGCGCCGTCGACCTGTGCCTGCTGTGCGAGACCCGGCGCCGCGCCGCCCGCCGCTCCGAGGTCAACGGCGCCTACGCCCACGGCCGCCCCACCGGCTCCGGCGAGTCCCCCGACCGCACGCAGTCCCGCTACGGCGTCCGCGCCGACCGGCCCGAGCCGCAGCAGCGCTGGCTGCCGGAGGTGTGGAACGGCCAGGCGTGGCAGCTCTGCGGCACCCCTCGCCGCGACCGGCACGAGGCCGAGCGCTACCTGGCCGCCGAGCGCAGGTCCCCCCGCCCCGGCATGGCCTACCGCCTGGTCCACGAGTTCACCGACTACGAGGTGCTGCGCATCTGGGGCACCCCGGTCAAGATCGACATCGAGCCGATGGGAAACCTGTGACCGGGGTGCCCGGGCGCGAGCCCCGGCTCAGCCGACCCGGGTACTAGCCCCGGAAGGCCGACCCGGGCGCAGGCCCCGGAAGGCCGAGGGTGCCCGGCGCCGGCTCAGCTGAGGGTGCCCAGCGCCGCCGCGTCGTACGCCTTCAGCTCGTCGGAGCGGCCGGCCAGGACCTTCGCCGCCCACTCCGGGTCCTGGAGCAGGGCGCGGCCGATCGCGACGAGGTCGAACTCGTCGCGCTCCAGCCGGTCGAGCAGGTCGTCGATGCCGCGGACGGAGGAACCCTCGCCCTGGAAGGACTTGAGGAACTCGCCGTCCAGGCCGACCGAGCCGACGGTGATGGCGGGCCTGCCGGTGAGCTTCTTCGTCCAGCCGGCGAGGTTGAGGTCGGAGCCGTCGAACTCGGGCACCCAGTAGCGGCGCGTGGAGGCGTGGAAGACGTCCACTCCGGCCGCCGCGAGCGGGGCGAGGATCGCCTCCAGCTCCTCCGGCGTCTCGGCGAGCCGGGCGTCGTAGTCCTGCTGCTTCCACTGCGAGTAGCGGAAGAGGACCGGGAACTCGGGCGAGACGGCGGCGCGGACCGCGGCCACGATCTCCGCGGAGAACTTCGCGCGGGCCACCGGGTCCCCGCCGTAGGCGTCGGTGCGCCGGTTGGTGCCGGCCCACAGGAACTGGTCGAGCAGATAACCGTGGGCGCCGTGGAGCTCCACGCCGTCGAAGCCGATGCGCTCCGCCTCCGCGGCGGCCTTCGCGAACGCCTCGACGACGTCGTCGATGTCCCGCTGGGTCATGGCCCGGCCCTTGGGTTCGGCACCCTCGGCGTGGATGCCGGAGGGACCCATCGCCGGGGCGTCCGCGAACGGCGGCTCACCGGCCCGGCGCACCATGCCGATGTGCCACAGCTGCGGCACGATCGTGCCGCCCGCCGCGTGCACGGCGTCGGCGACCTTCGTCCAGCCGGCCAGCTGCTCCTCGCCGTGGAACCGCGGCACGCTGTCGCTCTGACCCGCGGACTCGTGGCCGACGTACGTGCCCTCGGTCACGATGAGGCCCACGCCGGCGGCGGCGCGCCGGGAGTAGTAGCCCACCACGTCCTCCCCCGGGACGCCGCCCGGCGAGAACTGCCGGGTCATCGGTGCCATCACGATCCGGTTCGGGACCGTCAGACCGTTCAGGGACACGGGACGGGACAGGATCTCGGCTGCGCGGGACGCGGAATCGGCGCTCACGTGGGGGCTCCTCTGGACGGCGGGTCAGGACGGGGCATTCCGGTGGGTATGTGCACGTGCATCGACCCACCCTCCCGGTAACGGCCCCGTTGCCCACGGCATTCCGGGCCCCCGGCCCACCTCGGTGTGATCCCGGCCACGGATCGGCCGCCGCACCCCGGAAACGCCCGAGGGCGGCACCCCCGGAAAGGGGTGCCGCCCTCGGAAAGGACGAGCCTGATCCGCGAGGATCAGAAGTCCATGTCACCGCCCGGCATGCCACCCGGGGCGCCGCCTGCGGCGGCCTTCTCGGGCTTGTCGGCGATGACGGCCTCGGTGGTGAGGAACAGCGCGGCGATGGACGCGGCGTTCTGCAGGGCAGAGCGCGTGACCTTCGCCGGGTCGATGATGCCCTCGGCGATCATGTCCACGTACTCACCGGTCGCGGCGTTCAGGCCGTGGCCGACGGGCAGGTTGCGGACCTTCTCGACGATGACACCGCCCTCGAGACCGCCGTTGACGGCGATCTGCTTGAGCGGGGCCTCCAGGGCGAGCTTCACGGCGTTCGCGCCGGTCGCCTCGTCACCCGTCAGCTCCAGCTTCTCGAAGACCGAGGAGGCCTGCAGCAGGGCCACGCCACCACCGGCGACGATGCCCTCCTCGACGGCCGCCTTCGCGTTGCGAACGGCGTCCTCGATGCGGTGCTTGCGCTCCTTGAGCTCGACCTCGGTGGCGGCACCGGCCTTGATGACGGCCACGCCGCCGGCCAGCTTCGCCAGACGCTCCTGGAGCTTCTCGCGGTCGTAGTCCGAGTCGGAGTTCTCGATCTCGGCGCGGATCTGGTTGACCCGGCCGGCGACCTGGTCGGCGGAGCCGGAGCCGTCGACGATCGTGGTCTCGTCCTTGGTGATGACGACCTTGCGGGCACGGCCGAGCAGGTCGATGCCCGCGTTCTCCAGCTTGAGGCCGACCTCCTCGGAGATGACCTCGCCGCCCGTGAGGATGGCGATGTCGCCGAGCATGGCCTTGCGGCGGTCACCGAAGCCCGGAGCCTTGACGGCGACGGACTTGAACGTGCCACGGATCTTGTTGACGACCAGGGTCGACAGGGCCTCGCCCTCGACGTCCTCGGCGATGATCAGCAGCGGCTTGCCCGACTGCATGACCTTCTCGAGGAGCGGCAGCAGGTCCTTGACGTTGCTGATCTTCGAGTTGGCGATCAGGATGTACGGGTCGTCGAGGACGGCCTCCATACGCTCCATGTCGGTGGCGAAGTACGCCGAGATGTAGCCCTTGTCGAAGCGCATGCCCTCGGTGAGCTCGAGCTCCAGACCGAAGGTCTGGGACTCCTCGACCGTGATGACGCCTTCCTTGCCGACCTTGTCCATCGCCTCGGCGATGAGCTCGCCGATCTGGGTGTCGGCGGCGGAGATGGAGGCCGTCGAAGCGATCTGCTCCTTGGTCTCGACATCCTTCGCCTGCTCCAGCAGGGCACCGGAGACGGCCTCGACGGCCTTCTCGATACCGCGCTTCAGAGCCATCGGGTTGGCGCCGGCGGCGACGTTGCGCAGGCCCTCGCGGACCAGCGCCTGGGCCAGGACGGTCGCGGTCGTCGTGCCGTCACCGGCCACGTCGTCGGTCTTCTTCGCGACTTCCTTGACCAGCTCGGCGCCGATCTTTTCGTACGGATCCTCGAGCTCGATCTCCTTGGCGATGGAAACACCATCGTTGGTGATCGTGGGGGCGCCCCACTTCTTCTCGAGGACGACGTTGCGACCCTTGGGACCAAGGGTGACCTTGACGGCGTCGGCGAGCTGGTTCATCCCGCGCTCGAGACCGCGCCGTGCCTCCTCGTCGAACGCGATGATCTTGGCCATGTGAAGTGGTCCTCCCGGACTGGGGTGGATTGCTCCGGACCGCGCTGGCGCCCGCGACGGACGGCCTGCCTGCCTCGTGGTTCCTTGCCCCACATGGCCTGCGGGCCTCGCCGACCCGGTCCTTCGTTGTCACTCTCACCTTCAGAGTGCTAACGCCAATGATTAGCACTCGACCCCCGAGAGTGCAAGACGCTCCCCCGCAGTGAGCCCCTTCCAGGGGGCGCGCGGACCCCGCCGGGAGCACTCCCACGCGCCCGCACGCCCCGGGACGGCACCCGTCCCAACCTCCCGCACGCGCTGCCACAACACCGTCCCGGCCTCCCGGTCGCCCCGCCGCGGGCCTCGTCGCGGCCGGGTCGGGGAACGCCCGAGGGGCCCGTACCCCTGATGGGATACGGACCCCTCGACGTGAGTGAATACGTGCGTCGGTGGCCGATCGCGCCGAGATCAGACGGCGAGTTTGACCATGTCCGCCTGCGGACCCTTCTGGCCCTGCGAGATCTCGAACTCCACTCGCTGACCCTCTTCAAGGGTGCGGTAGCCGTCCATCTGAATCGCGCTGTAGTGCACGAAGACGTCCGCACCACCGTCGACCGCGATGAAGCCGTACCCCTTCTCCGCGTTGAACCACTTGACGGTGCCCTGAGCCATGCCCAACTCCCCTATTACTGGCCCTTGCACAGATCCGCACTTCGCGGATCCGGGTCAGACCTCACCCCCCAACGGTTGGGGGTGTGCGCCGGAACGCGTCGACCGCGGCTGAATGTATCTGTCCAACTGCCGTCTGCAACAGGTCAGTCGGACGAGAAATCCGGGCACGCATGATCGGCAATATGTGGAGGACTCGCACATGTTCAGGGCAAGTCGGGCCCCGTAGGTGCCATGAAAGGCTTGAAAAGGCCGGGCACATTGGCTGCTTCTTGTCGGACACCGGATCGGCGTTCATATGCGCCCGGCATGGAAAGAACGGCAGCTTCCCCAACTGTACCGTGCTCAACCATGCAGAATTGCCCCCTCCGTTTCTTGCGGAGAGGGCAATCCGGGGGAACAGCCGGTTTTCGGAGCCCGGTTGTCAGCAGCCGCCGGCCACGGCCGGGATGATCGAGACGCCCGCGCCGTCCGGCGTCGCCGTCTGGAGGCCCTGCTCGAAACGCACGTCGTCGTCGTTCACGTACACGTTGACGAAGCGGCGCAGCTTGCCCTGGTCGTCCAGGACGCGCGCGGCGATGCCCGTGTGGTTCTTCTCCAGGTCCGAGATGACCTCGGCGAGGGTCGCGCCCTCCGCCGGGACCTCGGCCCTGCCACCCGTGTAGGTGCGCAGGATGGTGGGGATGCGAACGTTGACGCTCATGATGCGAGGCCAGCCTCTCGGAAGGAGTCCAGGTTCGGGCGGATGGTCGCGGTCAGACCGGTGCCGGCCACCGCGTCGAGGGTCTTGAGGCCGTCACCGGTGTTGAGGACGACCGTCGTCAGGGTCGGGTCCAGGACGCCGCTCTCGATCAGCTTCTTCGTGACACCCACGGTCACGCCGCCCGCCGTCTCGGCGAAGATGCCCTCCGTCCGCGCCAGCAGCTTGATCGCGTCGACGATCTGCCCGTCGTCGACATCCTCCACCGCGCCACCGGTCCGGCGCGCGATGTCGAGGACGTACGGCCCGTCGGCCGGGTTGCCGATGGCGAGCGACTTGGCGATCGTGTCCGGCTTCTGCGGCCGTACGACGTCGTGTCCCGCCTTGTAGGCCACGGACACCGGCGAGCAGCCCTCGGCCTGGGCGCCGAAGATCTTGTACGGCCGGTCCTCGACGAGGCCGAGCCCGATCAGCTCCCGCAGCCCCTTGTCGATCTTCGTGAGCTGGGAGCCCGAGGCGATCGGCACGACCAGCTGGTCCGGCAGCCGCCAGCCGAGCTGCTCGCAGATCTCGTACGCGAGGGTCTTCGAGCCCTCCGCGTAGTACGGCCGCAGGTTGACGTTGACGAAGCCCCAGCCCTCGCCGGCCGGGTCGCCGATGAGCTCGGAGCAGAAGCGGTTGACGTCGTCGTAGTTGCCCTCGATGCCGACGAGCTCGCCGCCGTAGACCGCGGCCATGACGATCTTGCCCTGCTCCAGGTCGTGCGGGATGAACACGCAGGAGCGGAAGCCGGCCCGGGCGGCGGCGGCACCGACGGCACCCGCCAGGTTGCCGGTGGAGGAGCAGGAGAGCGTGGTGAAGCCGAAGGCGCGGGCGGCCTCCAGGGCCTGCGCGACGACGCGGTCCTTGAAGGAGTGCGTCGGGTTGCCCGAGTCGTCCTTGACGAAGAGCTTGCCGGGGTCGACGCCCAGTTCGCGCGCGAGGTTGTCGGCCTGCACGAGCTTGGTCCAGCCCGGGTTGATGTTCGGCTTGTCGGCGACGTCCTCGGGGACGGGCAGCAGCGGCGCGTAGCGCCAGATGTTCGCGGGGCCCGCTTCGATGCGCTTGCGGAGTTCCTCGGTGTCGTACGCCGAGAAGTCGTAGGCGATCTCCAGCGGGCCGAAACACTCCTCGCAGGCGAAGACCGGGCCGAGCGGCACGCGGTGTCCGCATTCGCGGCAGGAGAGGGCCGCGGCGGGGCCGAGATCGACGGAGTCCGCGGCGGTGGAAGAATCGGTGGTGCTTGCAACTGTCTGCGCAGCCATGGAGGCGAGGCCCTTTCTCCTCATCTTCCTCACGGCGCACTTCGCCGTGAGACGGATTTGGCACCTTCCCTAGCCGGGAGCCTCGCGACGCTGATCGGCGATGATCAGGACGAGACCGGCTGGAGGGTTGCCGGGGCTTCAACGGGCCGTATCCCTCTGCCCCTCTGGATGAGCGGTGTTCAGTTGTTGGTCGCGACGCGGGGACCGAGCCAGGACATGCGATGGTCATCCGCGTTGTTCAAGACTGTAACCGAAGGCCAGGACAGTTGAGATAGTCGTCCGAACCGCGAGATGGATCACACCCCGGCGTGGCGTGTGGTCGGACAGAGAGGAGCCCGGACCGTGCTGGAAGAAGTCGAGCGCTGGCTGAGCACCCGCTCCTGGTCCGTGACCGACCGTCCGCTCCACCAGCTGACGGCCGCCAAACGCACCACGGGGTCGACGGTCAGCGTCGTGCTGCCCGCCCTGAACGAGGAGGAGACCGTCGGCGCGATAGTCGCGGCCGTCCGCCACGACCTGATGCTGCGGGTCCCGCTCGTCGACGAGATCGTCGTCGTCGACTCGGGCTCGTCCGACCGCACCTCCGAGGTGGCCGCCGCGGCGGGCGCCCGCGTGGTGCACCGGGACGACATCCTGCCGCGGCTCCCGCCCGTCCCCGGCAAGGGCGAGGTCCTGTGGCGGTCCCTGCTGGTGACGAGCGGGGACATCGTCTGCTTCGTCGACGCGGACCTGCGCGAGTTCTCCTCCGACTTCGTCACGGGGATCGTGGGCCCGCTGCTCACCGACCCGGGCGTGGCCCTGGTCAAGGCCATGTACGACCGGCCGCTGACCGTGTCCGACGGGTCCGCCTCCGGCAGAACCGCCGCGGGCCAGGGCGGCCGGGTGACCGAGCTCATGGCGCGTCCGCTCCTGAACATGCACTGGCCGCAGCTCGCGGGCTTCGTCCAGCCGCTGGGCGGCGAGTACGCGGCGCGCCGGTCGCTGCTGGAGCGGCTGCCGTTCCCCGTCGGGTACGGGGTGGAGCTGGGCATGCTGGTGGACGCGCTGCACCTGGTGGGTCTCGACGCGCTCGCCCAGGTCGACGTGGGAGTGCGCAGGCACCGCCACCAGGACGGGCAGGCGCTCGGCCGGATGTCGGCGGCGATCTACCGCACCGCGCAGCTCCGGCTCGCCCGCGGGCACCTCGTCCGCCCGGCCCTCACCCAGTTCGAGCGGGGTGAGGACGGCTTCGTGCCGCGCACCCACTCCGTGGACACGCAGGAGCGGCCCCCGATGGTGGAGCTGGCCGAGTACCGCTCACGCAGAGTGGCCTGAGCCCGGACACCGGGTGATGCCGGGCGGGGCCGGCTGCCGCCGGACGACGTGCTCCGGCGGCCGACGGGCGAGGCGGTACCCCGCCCGTACGTTTGAGCGTTTCCGAGCCGGGCTAGGTTGAGGTCTATGGCTTCCACGCACGGTGACCACCAGATCCTTGTCGCGTCCAACCGCGGCCCGGTCTCCTACGAGCTGCGCGAGGACGGCTCGCTCCGCGCCCGGCGCGGCGGGGGCGGGCTGGTCTCGGGACTGTCGGCGATCGGGCCGGACGCGGGCGCCCTGTGGGTGTGCGCGGCCCTCGGCGACGGGGACCGCGAGGCGGTGCGGCGGGGCGTCGGCGAGGACGGCGTGCGGATGCTCGACATCGACGCCGAGGTGCACACGGACGCGTACAACGGCATCGCGAACTCGGTGCTGTGGTTCGTCCACCACATGCTGTACCAGACCCCGCTCGAGCCCGCCTTCGACGCGGAGTTCCGGCGCCGGTGGGCGTCGTACGAGACGTACAACCGGGCCTTCGCCGACGCGCTGGCCTCGGCGGCGGCGACGGGGGCCTCGGTCCTCGTGCAGGACTACCACCTGACGCTGGTGCCCGGGATGCTCCGTGAGCTGCGGCCCGACCTGCGCATCGGGCACTTCTCGCACACGCCGTGGGCGCCGGTCGACTACTTCCGGATGCTGCCCGACGACATCGCGCAGCAGGTGCTGCGCGGGATGCTCGGCGCGGACCGCCTGGGCTTCCTCACCCGTCGCTGGGCGGACGCGTTCACCGCGTGCTGCGAGGACCTGGCCGGCGGTCTCGGCGGCACCCGGGTCGGGGTGCACGGTCTGGGCGCGGACGCGGACTTCCTGCGCGCGCGCTCGCACGAGGCGGATGTCGACGACCGGATGGCGGCGCTGCGGGAGCAGATCGGCACGTCCCCCGAGGGCGGCCCGCGCCGGACGGTCGTACGGGTCGACCGCACCGAGCTGTCGAAGAACATCGTGCGGGGCCTGCGGGCGTACGAGCAGCTGCTGGAGGAGCGCCCCGAGTGGCGCGAGCGGGTGGTGCACGTCGCCTTCGCCTACCCGTCCCGCCAGGACCTGGCCGTCTACCGGGACTACACGGCCGAGGTGCAGCGCGTCGCCGACACGATCAACTCGCGCTACGGGACGCCGGGCTGGACCCCGGTCGTGCTGCACGTCCAGGACGACTTCGCCCGCTCCCTGGCCGCGTACCGGCTGGCGGACGTGGCGCTGGTCAACCCGATCCGGGACGGTATGAACCTGGTGGCCAAGGAGGTGCCGGTCGTCTCCGACGGGGGGTGCGTCCTGGTGCTGTCCCGGGAGGCGGGGGCGCACGAGGAGCTCGGCGAGGACGCGATCACGGTGAACCCGTACGACGTGGTGGGCACCGCACGCGCGCTGCACGAGGCGCTGACGATGCCGGCCGACGAGCGCGCCACGCGCACGAAGCGGCTGGCCGCGGCGGCGACCGCGCTGCCGCCGGCCCGGTGGTTCCTGGACCAGCTGCACGCCCTCCAGGCCTGACCCCTCGTGGCTCTGTCCCCGGCCGGGACCGAGCCACACCGGCGTCGGTGCGGGTACCGGTACCCGCACCGGCGCCGGTCCGCTGTCAGGTCAGCCGGTTCGCCAGGGTCGTGAGGAGGTGGACGACCCCGGCCGGGCCGTCGACGACCAGGTCGGCACGCTCGGCGAGGTCGGCGACCTCCGCGTTGCCGCTGAACACCAGCAGGCCCGGCACCCCGTCGGAGCGGAGCTTGTCGACGGCGGCGAACGCGGGCAGGTCGCCCAGGTCGTCACCGGCGTAGAGGACGGCCTCGGCGCCGCTCTCGCGCACGTACTCCGTGAGGGCGACGCCCTTGTCCACGCCCGGTGGCCGCAGCTCCAGGACCATCCGGCCCGGCTCGACGATCAGGCCGTGCCGGGCGGCGAGCTCACCGAGGGGGCCGCGCAGGGTCTCGAAGGCGGCCTGCGGGTCCGCCGCGCGGCGCGTGTGCACGGCGACGGCGCGGCCCTTCTCCTCGATCCAGGTGCCCTGCCAGGCGCCGATCTCGTCCAGGAAGCCGGGCAGTTCGGCCCGGACGGCGGCCACTCCGGGGTGCGGTGCGGGCGCGCTGACCGTGCCGCTCACCGCGTCCCAGCGCTCGGCGCCGTAGTGCCCGAGGACCACCAGGTGCTCCAGGCCGGGGACGCCCGCGAAGCCGCCGTGGCGGACCGCGACGCCCGCCGGGCGGCCGGTGACGACCGCCACCGACGCCACCTCGGGCGCGAGGGCCGCGAGGGCGGGGACGGCGCCGGGGTGGGCCCGGGCCTGTTCGGGGTCGGGGACGATCGGGGCGAGCGTCCCGTCGAAGTCGAGTGCGATCACGGCCCGGCCGGGCCGTCGCAGGATGGCGTCGAGTCCCTCGCGCCCGGCCGTGGTCGCCGGGGTCGGCAAGGAGTCCGTGAAGTCCGCGTTGCTGCCCATGGGACGACCCTATCCGCGCGGGGCGGGACGCACGCCTGTCACTTTGCGCCGGGCACCCCTGGCGGACTCAGCGTTCCGCGCGGCGGGCCTCGCGGACCCGGCGGAGCCGGTTGACCGTCACCGGGTCGTGGGCGAGCGCCCGCGGGTCGTCGAGCAGGGCGTTGAGCAGCTGGTAGTACCTGACCGGCACGAGACCGAGCTGTTCGCGTATCGCCCGCTCCTTGGCGCCGGGGCCGGGCCAGTTCCTGCGCTCGGTGGCGAGGACGGCCCGCTCCTGGGGGGTGAGCTGCTCCATGGCGGCCACGGTAACCCCCGCCACCGACAGCGCCCGCCCGTCCGGTCCCGCCCCGCTACTCCGCGCTCTCCGCGATGACGGCCCGGCGCTGGAGTTCGCCCAGGACGGCGGACGGGCGGCCGGTGGGGCCGACGGCCTTGCCGATGTCCTGCTTGACGGAGGCGCTGACGCCGGCCCAGCTGGTCTCGCCGACCGGGTAGAGCTCCGCGGAGGGGAGTTCCTCCAGGAAGGGCGCGAGATCCTTGTCCTCCGGGTCCTCCGCCATGACCGCGGACGCTGACGTGGTCACCGGCAGCAGGTCGTACCGGCGGGAGAAGGCCAGCACGTTCCTCGTGCTGTAGACGTAGTCGAGGAACTCGCCGGCCTGCTCCCGGTGGCCGTTCTTCTTGAAGGCCATCATCCAGTCGGCGACGCCCATCGTGGTCCGGCTCCTGCCCTCGGCGCCGGGCATGGGCACCATGCCGAACTTGATGCCCTTCGCGGCGGCGGTCTTCATCAGCGTCGGGTGCCCGTTGAGCATGCCGACCTCGCCGCGGGCGAAGGCGGCGAAGGCGTCGGCGCGGTTGAGTTTCGCGGGCGCGGTCGGTCCGGTGAGCCCCTTGCCGACCAGCTCGTTCTTCAGCCAGTCGAACGTCCTGACGTTCTCCGCCGAGTCGAGGGAGTACGTGCCGACGTCCTGGGTGTAGCCGCCGCCCCCGCTCAGCAGCCACTGCATGGTCTCCGCCTGCGCCTCCTCGGGACCGAGCGGCAGCGCGTAGGGGATCTCGACGCCCTTGGACTTGAGCACCTTGGCGTCGGCCGCGAGCTCGCTCCAGGTCTTCGGCGGGGTGAGGCCCGCCTCGGAGAACAGCGTCTTGTTGTAGAAGAGCAGCCGTGTGGAGGCGGCGAACGGCATGCCGTACTGCACCCGCCGCATCTCGCCCGCGTCGCTGAGCCGGGAGACGAAATCGGCCTGGGTGGGTATGGAGAGCAGGTCGTCGGCCTCGTACAGCTCGTCCTTGGCCGCGTAGTCGGCGTACGCGCCGATCTGCGCGAGGTCGGGGGCCCTGCCGGCGTCGACCAGGTCCCTGACCTTGCGGTCGACGTCGTTCCAGGAGTAGACGTCGACCTCGACGTGGATGCCGGGGTGCTCGGCCTCGAAGCTCGCGGCCAGCTCGTCCCAGTACTTCTCGGAGCTGTTGGCCGCGGAGTCCCCGTAGTCCGCGGCGACCAGTCGCAGGGTCACGTCGTCGGAGCCGGCCGAGCCGCCGCAGCCCGTGAGCGCCATTGTCGTGCCCAGTGCGGACACCACCGCGATCAGTCCTGTCCTACGCCGCTGCACCGCTCGTCCCCAACCCTGTTGTCTAGTCCTGTTGTCCCAAAGTTCGGGTACAAGGTCTACACCACGTGAGTGGACTAGACCTCTCCTGGGGTAAGGGGCGACACTGTCCCCCGTGAGACATGTCATCGCCCTCGACGTGGGCGGCACCGGGATGAAGGCCGCCCTCGTGGGGGCCGGCGGCGAGCTGCTCCACCAGGCCCGCCGGGCGACCGGCCGCGAGCGCGGCAGCGACGCCGTCGTCGGGACGATCCTCGACTTCGCGGCCGAGCTGCTGGCGTACGGCGAGCGGCAGTTCGGCGAAGCCGCCGCAGCGGCCGGCGTCGCCGTCCCCGGCATCGTCGACTCCGCGCGGGGCGTCGCGGTCTACTCGGCCAACCTCGGCTGGCGCGACCTCCCGCTGCGCCGGCTGCTCGGCGAACGGCTGGCCGGGACACCGGTCGCCCTCGGTCACGACGTGCGCACCGGCGGACTCGCCGAAGGGCGGATCGGCGCGGGCCGGGGCGCCGACCGTTTCCTGTTCATACCGCTCGGCACCGGCATCGCCGGCGCGATCGGCATCGACGGCACGGTGGAGGCGGGCGCGCACGGCTTCGCCGGGGAGATCGGCCACATCGTCGTACGGCCCGGGGGAACCCCGTGCCCGTGCGGGCAGCGCGGCTGCCTGGAGCGCTACGCCTCCGCGTCGGCCGTCAGCGAGGCCTGGGCCCTCGCGTCCGGCGACCCGGACGCCGACGCGGCGGACTGCGCGCGGGCCGTTCAGGACGGGGACGAGCGGGCCGTACGCGTCTGGCGGGACGCCGTCGACGCGCTCGCCGACGGGCTCGTCACCGCGCTGACCCTGCTGGACCCGCGCACCCTGATCATCGGAGGCGGGCTCGCCGAGGCCGGGGACACCCTGTTCGCGCCGCTGCGCGCCGCCGTCGCGGAGCGCGTCACCTTCCAGCAGCTGCCGTCCCTCGTCCCCGCGGCTCTCGGCGACACGGCCGGATGTCTGGGCGCCGGACTGCTGGCCTGGGATCTACTCGAAACCGACATCACCGTCCGCTCGGAGGTAACCACCTGATGGCCCCTAGCAAGGTTCTCGCCGGCGCCCGGGTGGTCCTGCCCACCGGGATCGTGGACGGCGGCCACCTGGTCGTCGACGGCGCGCGGATCGCGGGCGGGGGTCCCCCCGGGACGGAGCCGGCCGGAGTCCCCGGGGACGCGGAGCGGCTCGACCTCACGGGCCACTGGCTGGTCCCGGGCTTCGTCGACATGCACAACCACGGCGGCGGCGGCGCGTCCTTCACCTCGGGAACCGTCGAGGACGTCCTCAAGGGCGTCCACACCCACCGGCTGCACGGCACGACCACCCTCGTCGCCTCCACCGTCACCGGCGACATGGACGGCCTCGCCCAGCGCGCCGGACTGCTCTCCGAACTGGCCGAACAGGGCGACATCGCGGGCATCCACTTCGAGGGCCCCTTCATCTCCCCCTGCCGCAAGGGCGCCCACTCCGAGGAACTGCTGCGCGACCCCGACCCCGCCGAGGTCCGCAAGCTGCTCGACGCGGCGCGCGGCCGGGCCCGGATGGTCACGCTCGCCACCGAACTGCCGGGCGGTATCGACTCCGTACGGCTGCTGGCCGAGCACGGCGTGATCGCGGCCATCGGCCACACCGACGCGACGTACGAGCAGACGCGGGAGGCCATCGACGCGGGTGCCACCGTGGCGACGCACCTGTTCAACGCGATGCCCGCGCTCGGGCACCGCTCCCCCGGGCCGATCGCCGCACTGCTGGAGGACGAGCGGATCACCGTCGAGCTGATCAACGACGGCACCCATCTGCACCCGGCCGCCCTGGAACTGGCGTTCCGTCACGCGGGCGCCGGCCGGGTGGCGTTCATCACCGACGCGATGGACGCCGCCGGCTTCGGCGACGGCCGCTACATGCTCGGCCCGCTGGAGGTGGAGGTGGCGGACGGCGTCGCCCGCCTGGTGGAGGGCGGCTCGATCGCGGGCTCCACGCTCACGCTGGACCGCGCCTTCAAGCGGGCGGTCACCGTGGACCGGCTGCCCGTCGAGGACGTCGTCGCCGCCCTGTCCGCCAACCCCGCGAGGCTCCTCGGCGTGGCCGACAGGGTGGGCTCGCTGGAGGCGGGCAAGGACGCCGACCTGGTGGTGCTGGACGCGGAGTTCGAGGTGCGGGGCGTGCTGCGCCGGGGTGAATGGGTGGTCCGTCCCCGACTGGGGTGAGCCGTGCTCCCCGCGGCGGTCCCGAGGGCCGGGCCCGCCGCCGCCGTCCTTGGCATGATCGGGTCTTCGCGCGCACGGGCGGGCGGGGTGCCCGCTCCCACTCCCGGGGAGGTCGGCCGAGGTGATCCTCACGGTCACACTGAACACCGCTCTCGACATCACCTACCGCGTACCGGCCCTGCGACCGCACGCCTCGCACCGGGTGACCGAGGTGGCCGAACGGCCCGGCGGCAAGGGGCTGAACGTGGCCCGGGTGCTCGCCGCCCTCGGTCACGAGGTGACGGCCACCGGGTTCGCGGGCGGCGCCACCGGAGACGTCCTGCGGGACCGGCTCGCGCGGGTCCCCGGCGTGGTGGACGCACTGCTGCCGGTGGCTGGCGCGACGCGGCGGACGATAGCCGTGGCGGACACGGCCACGGGCGACACCACCCAGCTGAACGAGCCCGGCCCGGCGATCACGTCCGCCGAGTGGACCGCCTTCCAGGAGGCCTACGAGGGGCTGCTGCGCTGCGCGTCCGCGGTCGCCCTGTGCGGCAGCCTGCCACCCGGGGTGCCGGTCGGCGCGTACGCGGGACTCGTCCGCGCGGCCCGCGCGGCGGCGGTGCCGGTGCTGCTCGACACCAGCGGGGAGCCGCTGCGCCGGGGGCTCGCGGCCCGTCCCGACATCGTCAAGCCGAACGCCGAGGAACTGGCCGGACTCACCGGCTCCCACGATCCGGCGCGGGCCGCCCGGGACGTCCGCGGGCGCGGCGCCCACACCGTGGTGGCCTCGCTGGGTGCGGAGGGACTGCTCGCGGTGAACGCCGGGGGCCGCTGGCGGGCGGCGCCGCCCGGCCGGATCCGGGGGAACCCGACCGGCGCGGGCGACTCGGCGGTCGCGGGCCTGCTGTCGGGTCTGGTGGAGGGGCTGGCGTGGCCGGAGCGCCTGACCCGCGCCGTAGCCCTCTCGGCGGCGACCGTCCTGGCGCCCGCGGCCGGCGAGTTCGACCGGGCGGCGTACGAGGACCTGCTGGGCCGGGTGACGGTGACCCGGGAGACCGGCGCGGCCCGGGTGCATCCGCCCCCGCGCCGCGGCAGGACCTAGGCCGTGTCCGCAAAGTCCCGCCTGTTCCGCGACGCCTGGCACGCTCCCCCACTGCCCTGAAGGCGTGGGAGGTGCCCCCACTCGCCGCACCGGGCGAAGCCCCAAGTACGTCCAGTACGAGGGTCTCCGCCCGGCACTCCCCCAGCCTCCGGCCGGGGGGACCCCCAGAGCAC
This sequence comes from Streptomyces sp. NPDC005551, assembly GCF_042871785.1. Lineage (NCBI taxonomy): Bacteria > Bacillati > Actinomycetota > Actinomycetes > Kitasatosporales > Streptomycetaceae > Streptomyces > Streptomyces sp. NPDC005551. Next base: position 418,372 of record NZ_JBIAJE010000009.1, read on the forward strand.
GCACCAGACGCCGCGGAACCCGCCCTCCGGGCGAACGACGGGACTTTGCGGACACGACCTAGCTCTTCCAGCCCTCGGCCAGCCACATCTGGTCGAGGAGGGCGTCGCACTCGTTGCCCTGCTCGCAGGAGATCTTGATGGTGTTGGTGCCCTTGTTGAGCTCGACGTAGTTGTAGGTCTTCGTCCAGCCCTTCTCGTAGTCCCCCGCCGGGGCCTGTGCCCAGTTCTTGAGGGCGAGCGGGGTGCTCAGGGGCTTGGCGTTGACCGTGAGGGTGGCGGTGGCGTCCTTGCCGGGCACGCTGTAACCGGTGTAGACGGTGTACTTGCCGGACTTCGGGATGCCGCTCACGTTCCACGTGACGGCGGCGCCGACCTGGTTGAAGTTCGCGACGTAGACGCCGCCGGCCGCCTTCGCGCCCTTCACGTCGGACGCCGTGGTGGCGCCGTCGAGGTGCAGGGCCTTGGCGTCGATCGCGGGCAGGTCGTCCTCGGCCTCCGCGGGCCGGCCGGCCGACTTGCTGGGCTCGGCGCTCTGCGAGGCCGTGGGGGTCGCGCCGCCGGCGTTGTCGCCCTTGTCGTCGTCCGAGTCGCCGCCGAGCATCACGACACCGATACCGACGACGACCGCGGCGACCACGGCGATCGCGCCGATCAGCAGGCCCCTGGTGTTGGGACCCCGGCCCCGCCCGCCGCCGCCGACCATGGGCGTCCGGCTCGTGGTGACGGCGCCGGGGGCGGTCTCGGGTGCTCCGTGCTGCGGGGCGGGCCGGCCGTACGCCTGCTGCTGCGGGACCTGCCGGCCGTACTGCGCGGTCGGTGCCTGCTGGCCGTACGTGGCCTGCTGGCCGTACGTGGTCTGCTGCTGCCCGTACTGCCGCTCGCCCACCGCGCGCACCCTGTTGACGGAGCCTGGATAGCCGTAGCCACCGCTCGGCGGCTGTGCGCCTGCGGCCTGGCCGTCGGCGTACAGGTAGCCGAACGGGTCGTCGTCCTCGGGTGTGCTCGCGCCGTTGTTGCCGGGCGTCATCCCTTGGTCTCCTCAGCGGGTGCGGTACGTGGGTGAATGGCGAGCCTACCCGCTCCGGGGGACCCGAACGGGTGACTCAGTTCTCATCGATCCACTGACCTGCGTGTTATCCCGCACGCCGATGCTGTTTGGGACGAGACCGTTTCTCTACGTACATCCGTTCGTCAGCGGATTTCAAGACCTCGTCCGCCGTCATGCCGCAGTGTGCCCATCCGATGCCGAAGCTGGCGCCCACCCGCACGGCCCGGCCGTCGACCTTGATGGGCGGAATGATCGCGTTCCGCAGCCGTACGGCGAGGTCCTGGGCGTCGGCCCGGCCGAGGCCGTCGGCGAGGACCACGAACTCGTCACCGCCGAGCCGGGCGACCGTGTCCCCGTCCCGTACGACGCTGGTCAGCCGGCGGGCGACCTCCACGAGCACCGCGTCGCCCGCGTTGTGCCCGTAGCGGTCGTTGATCGACTTGAAGCCGTCGAGGTCGCAGAAGAGCACGGCGAGGCCCTTGGTGCCGTCGTCGGTCTCGCCCTCGGGCGCGATGGTGTGGACGTGGTGGTCGAAGCCGTCGTAGGGCCCCGGCTCCGGCCGGAAGTCGAATCCGTGGCCGTGCGCCTCCTGGTCGAAGGCGGCCGGGTGCTCCGGCGGGTACGCCCCGTACGCCGCGTCCAGCGAGGCGACCGCGCCGGGCGGCAGGGACTGCGGGCGCTGGCAGAGACGGGAGCCGAGGCGGGAGCGCAGCTCGGCCGAGTTCGGCAGGCCGGTGAGCGAGTCGTGCGAGGCGCGGTGGGCGAGCTGGAGCTCGCGGCGCTTGCGCTCCTCGATGTCCTCGACGTGGGTGAGCAGGAAGCGCGGCCCGTCGGCGGCGTCCGCGACGACGGAGTTGCGCAGGCTGACCCACACGTAGGTGCCGTCGCGGCGGCCGAGGCGCAGCTCGGCCCGGCCGCCCTCGGCGGAGGTCCTGAGCAGCGTGCCGATGTCCTCGGGGTGGACGAGGTCGGAGAAGGAGTAGCGGCGCATCGCGGAGGCGGGGCGGCCGAGGAGCCGGCACAGGGCGTCGTTCGTGCGCAGGAGCCGGCCGTGCTGGTCGCCGCCCATCTCGGCGATGGCCATGCCGGAGGGTGCGTACTCGAAGGCCTGGCGGAAGCTCTCCTCGCTGGCGCGCAGGGCCTGTTGCTCGCGCTCCAGGCGGACCAGGGCGCGCTGCATGTTGGCGCGCAGCCGGGCGTTGCTGATCGCGATCGCGGCCTGGAAGGCGTACATCTGGAGGGCCTCGCGGCCCCAGGCGCCGGGCCGGCGGCCGTTGCGCGGCCGGTCCACGGACAGGACGCCGATCAGTTCGCCGCAGCGGGAGCCGGAGATGCCGGGGGTGTACATCGGCGCGAAGAGGCGGTCGGAGGGGTGCCACTCGTCCTCGAAGCGGGGCGCCGGACCGTCCGTGTACCACTGCGGCACGTCGTCCTCGTCGAGGACCCAGCCCTCGGTGTGGGGTATGAACCGCAGGTCGCCCCAGGCCTCGCCCATGCTCAGCCGGCGGTCCCAGGAGGTGCGGGAGCCGACCCGGCCGGTGATGAGCGCCTCGGCGGCGGAGTTGCCCGCGAGCGCGGCCACCACGAGGTCGCCGTCCGGCTGGACCAGGTTGACGCAGGCCAGCTCGTAGCCGAGGCCGTTGACCACGCCGTCGGCGACGGTCTGCAGCGTGTCGGCCAGGCTGCGGGCGGTGTTCATGTCCGCCATCACCTGGTGCAGCTGCCGCAGGGTCGTAAGGCGGACGTACGGCTCCGACTCGCTCTCCATGCGCCCTCCCCCCGAGACCTCGCAGCAACTCCAGGGTTCTCTTCGGCGTGACTCGGCTTACTGCTCGGTAGCTTCAACCGTGGCTTCGTACATCGTTCCCGCCACTGAATCACAGCGCGCTGCCCACTCGGTACACAGGGTCAACAAAATATGGCTCCTGTGACTCAAGTCACAACAGAACATGAGCAATTGAGTGGGGTTTCTGCATTTTCACTGTGTGTTTACTGCGCGCATATCCGGGATCTGTGTACAGGCTGTGAGCGTATGTGACCGGCGACGGCGGTCCGTCGTCCGCCCCGGTGCGCGCGGCGGGGTCGGCCGGTGGTCCTAGGACCCGGCTCGGCCCGGGGTCGGCCCCGGGTCCGATGCGACGGGCCAAAGGCGGGGACTAGCGTTTTCCCGTGCTGAAGACACCCGCTGCCGTAGCCATCGCCCCTCCCCCGTCCGCCGCGCCGCACGCCGACGGGCATGCTGAGGGGGTGAGCAACGACGAGTTCCGCGCCGTCATGTCCCGGCTGGCCGCGGGCGTGGTCCTGGTGACCGCCCATGAGCCCGCGCTGGATCCGGACGGGCCCGGCGGCGAGGACGTCGGCATGACGGCGACCTCCTTCATGTCCGTCTCCCTGGACCCGCCGCTGGTGATGGTGGGCCTGCGGGAGGGCTCCCGCATGGACGACCTGCTCGCCGAGCAGCCGCACTGGGCGGTCTCCGTGCTGTCCGACAGCCAGCGTCAGATCGCGGGCCGCTTCGCGATGAAGGGGCGGATCAGCGACCGTCTGCTCTTCGAGGACCTCCCGTACCTCCGCGGCAAGGAGTCCGGAGCACCGCTGGTCGGCGGCGCCCTGGCCACCCTGGAGTGCCGCACGGAGCAGCGGGTGACGGCGGGCGACCACACGCTGGTCATCGGCCGCGTCCTGACGGCATCGGTCCCGAGCGCGGACGGCGACCCCCTGACGTACTTCAAGGGCCGGTACCGGCAGCTGGGTTAGGGCCGCGGGGCGCCCCACGGCCCGCCGGCCCGCCAGGGAGCCGGCGTCACGGCGTCACGGCGTCACGGCGTCACGGCGTCACGGCGTCACGGCGTCACGGCGTCACGGCGTCACGGCGTCACGGCGTCAGCGGGTGTGACGTGCGGCCCGCCGCGTCGTCGATCTCGTCGTGCGCCTTGGTCAGCAGCTTCATCGCCAGTTCGTTGAGTGCCCTGGCGCCCGCCACCTCCTCGCCCACCCTCGGCTGGTCGGCGTCGGAGGGGTGGCGGCTGGAGTACCCGTGCGCCCGCACCTCGCTCCCGTCGGCGAGCCGTACCAGCGCGGCGGCGCGGGTGCGGTGGGAGTCCTCCTCGAATTCCAGCTCGACGTGCCATCCGACAGCGGTCCGCGCCATCACGATCACCTCCGGAATCCCTGCTTCCAGGATGAGCCCGGAAGCCCGCCCGCGCACGGCCGGCGGGCAGTGGGCCTGCGCCGAGCCGACATCGGCTAGCCGCCGAAGGCCGTCACATCGAGACCGGCGAGCCGCTCCGGGTCCCGGAGGATGTCGATCGCGGCGATCCGCCCCTTCGTGACGGTGAACGCCAGCACGGCGACCGCGCGCCCCTCGGTGATCACGACGGCCCCCGCGACCCCGTTGACCAGGGCGGGCCGCGCGATGCGGGCGAGGTGGGCGAAACCGCTCGCCCCCGCGGACACCGCCTTCGCACCGCTGCGCACGCCCGCCTCGGAGCGGGCGACCACGTCGGGGTCGAGCACGGCGACCAGCGCGTCGAGGTCCCCGTCGCGCGCGGCGGCCAGGAAGGCGTCGACGGCCGCGCGCTGCCGGCTCAGGTCGGCGTCGGGGACCGGTGCCCCGCCCCGGACCCGGCGCCGGGCACGGCTGGCGAGCTGCCGGGCCGCCGCCGGCGTACGGCCGAGGAGGGGCGCGATCTCCTCGAAGGGCACGGCGAACAGGTCGTGCAGCACGAACGCGAGCCGCTCGGCGGGCGCCAGGTTCTCCAGGACGACGAGCAGGGCGAGGCCGACCGAGTCGGCGAGCAGCGCCTGCTGCTCGGGGTCGACCCCGCCCACCGGGCTGAGGACCGGCTCCGGCATGCGCAGGCCGGGCTCCTCGGTGAGTTCCTCGGCGCGGCTCCTGCGCGCGCGCAGCATGTCGAGGCAGACCCGGCCCACCACGGTCGTCAGCCACCCGCCGAGGTTGTCGACCGCGGCGGCGTCGGTGCGGCTGAGCTTGAACCAGGTCTCCTGGACGGCGTCCTCCGCCTCGGTGAGCGAACCGAGCATGCGGTAGGCGACGGCGCGCAGACGTCCGCGGTGCGACTGGAACCGCTCGGCGAGGAGGTCGCCCTCCCGGCCGGCGCTTCCCGCCGGAACGCTCCCGGGAACGGCGCCCTCGCCCATCAGCCCCAGTCCCGCCCCGTACGGCCCCGCTTGGTGTCGGAGCGCTGCTTCTTCTCGCGCAGCCGACGTTCGTTGATTCCGCGCGGGATACGGGTCGCCCGGCGGGGCTTGGGCGGGGGCGCGCTCGCCTCGGCGAGCAGCGAGGCGAGCCGTACGGCCGCGGTCTCGCGGTTGCGCCACTGCGACCTGTGCTCGGAGGCCCGCACACTGATGACCCCGTCGACGAGGCGCCCGGCCAGCCTGTCCAGGGCGCGCTCCTTCCACACCGGCGGCAGCGCCTCGGTCTTCGCGAGGTCGAACCGGAGCTCGACCTGGGAGTCGCTGGTGTTGACGTGCTGCCCACCGGGTCCGGAGGAGCGCGAGAAACGCCACATGAGCTCGGCCTCCGGAAGGGAGACGGAGCCGCGGACGACGTAGGGACCGGACATGGGGTCCATGGTCGCTTGCCCGTCCGGTCCGCGTCACCCGTTTTTCGGCGCCGTACGCCCCTTCGGGTAAAGAAAGCAAAGACACCTGGAACCTCGGGTGCCCCCCTCGACGTTCATAGGGGTAGCTGTAGCTTCGTGCCCGTACGAAGCCCATACGTACGGGCACCTAGCCCGTACGTAACGAGGGAAGGGACTCCCAACAATGGCTGTAAGCCTGTCCAAGGGTGGCAACGTCTCGCTCACCAAGGAGGCTCCGGGCCTGACCGCCGTCACCGTGGGCCTCGGCTGGGACGTCCGCAGCACCACCGGCACCGACTTCGACCTCGACGCCTCGGCCATCGCGGTCAACCCGCAGGGCAAGGTCTACTCGGACGGCCACTTCGTCTTCTTCAACAACAAGCAGACCCCGGACCAGACCATCGTCCACACCGGTGACAACCGCACGGGTGAGGGCGCGGGCGACGACGAGGCGATCAACGTCAACCTGGCCGGTCTCCCGGCCGACGTCGAGAAGATCGTCTTCCCGGTCTCGATCTACGACGCCGAGACCCGCTCGCAGAACTTCGGCCAGGTCCGCAACGCCTACATCCGCATCGTGAACCAGGCCGGCGGCGCGGAGATCGCCCGTTACGACCTGTCCGAGGACGCGGCGACGGAGACGGCCATGGTCTTCGGCGAGCTCTACCGCAACGGCGCCGAGTGGAAGTTCCGCGCGGTCGGCCAGGGCTACGCGTCGGGTCTGGCCGGCATCGCCCAGGACTTCGGCGTGAGCGTCTGACCCGCCCCTGTGTGATCGCGGAAGCCCCCGGCCGTCCGGCCGGGGGCTTCCGCGTGCCCGGCCCGCCCGGGCATCCCCGCCGCGCCCGCCGGGCGGCGGTAGTTTGCCCCCGTGATCCTCGAATCCCTTCGCCTCACACCCGACCGCGACCTCCCCGCCCCGCTCCTCACGGAACTGACCGCTCTCCACGCCTCCAACCGCGACTTCTACGCGCTGAGCGGGGACTTCCCGGACGCCGACGACATCCGCGTCGAGCAGGTCGCGCGGGCGCTCGCCGACGAACTGGCCCACCCGGACGTGGAGGTGCTGCTCGCCCGCGGCGCCGGACGGCTCCTCGGCGTCGCGATCACCCTCGCGCACCACCCCGACCCGGCCGACCCCGATCCCTGGATCGGCCTGCTCCTGGTGGACGCCCGCGAACAGCGCCGGGGACACGGACGGCAGCTGGCCTCGCTCGTCGAGGAGCGGGTGCGCGCGTCGGGCCGCAGCGCCGTGCGCCTGGCCGTCCTCGACAACAACCCGCGGGCGCTCGCCTTCTGGACCGCCCTCGGCTACGAGGTCATCGACCACCGCAGGGATCTGCAACACGGCCGCCCCTGCGCGGTGTTGCGCAAGGTGCTGGACCACTCCCCCGACCACGCCGGTGCGCCGCGGCCGCGCTGACGCCACGCCCCGCAGGGCGCTCACGCGGTCCGGTGGCCGAAGGGCCCCGCCGTGCTCACGGGCGGCTCGGTCTGCCGTCCCCGTACAGCCAGTCCCGCCAGATCACGTCGAAGTCCCGGTCCGGCGCCTTCTTCTCGACGTAGGCCGTGAAGTCCGCGGTGCCGGCGTTGCCGTGCCGGTGGGCGGCGGCCCAGCCCCGGACGATGCGGCGGAAGGCGGTGTCGCCGACGGTCTCGCGGACCTTGTGGAGGACCATCGCGCCGCGCTCGTAGACCGGGCTGTCGGAGATGTGGGCGGCGCCGGACGGCCGCGCGGGCGGGAAGGCCCAGACCGCCTCGCCGGACGCGGGGTCGTCGTAGTAGTCGCCCCGGTAGAGGGCGTCGAAGGTCTCGTCGGCCGTGTCGCCGCCGTGCTCCTCCTCCCAGAGCCACTCCGCGTAGGTCGCGAACCCCTCGTTCAGCCACATGTCCTGCCAGGAATCCGGGGTGACCGAGTCGCCGAACCACTGGTGGGCCAGCTCATGGACGAGGGTCGCGGTGTCGGGGGCGCCGGGGAAGACCGGGCGGGTCTGGGTCTCCAGGGCGTAGCCCACGCCGTCCGCGTCGTCGACGACCGCGCCCGCGGCGGAGAAGGGGTACGGGCCGAAGGCGTCCTCCTCCCAGGCGAGGATCTCCGGCAGCCGCGCCAGCACCTTCGCGCTCGCCTTCGCCTCGGCGGGGTCGACCGCGACGTACAGCGGCAGTCCGCTCTTCGTCGTCGACCGCCGGATGTCGTACCGGCCGATCGCGACCATGGCCAGGTAGCTCGCCATGGGCTCCGCCGTGTGCCAGCGGAACGTGCTGCGGCCCCTGCCGGACGTCTCGCTCCTCAGCTCGCCGTTGGAGACCGCCCGCAGCCCCGCCGGGACGGTGACCGCGATGTCGTACGACGCCTTGTCGCCGGGATGGTGGCTGCCCGGGAACCAGGCCGCGGAACCGGTGGGTTCGCCGAGGGCCAGGGCACCGTCGGCCGTCCGCAGCCAGCCCTCCTCCGAGCCGTCCGGGTCGGTGATCGTCTCCGGTGTGCCCGAGTAGCCGACCCGCACGTGGAACGTCTCGCCCCGGTCCAGGTCGCCGGGCGGGCGCACCGTCAGTTCCTGGCCGGTGCGGTTCCAGCGGGCGCCGCGCCCCTCGACGCTGACGCTCCCGACGTCCAGCCCCTTCAGGTCCAGGTTGAACGCGCTGAGGTCCTGTGTCGCGCGCGCCGTGATCTCGGCCCTACCGGTGAGCTCGCGGCTCCCCGGGTCGTACGAGAGGGCCAGGCCGTAGTGCGTGACGTCGTAGCCGCCGTTGCCCGCCCTCGGGAAGTACGGGTCGCGGACGCCCGGCGCCCCGGGGGTGCCCTGGACACCGCCGCCGCACGCGGTGAGGAACAGGGCCGCGGCCAGGGCAAAGGGTACGCGGGCGGAAGATCGGGGCACGTCCGTGATCCTACGAGGGCGTGACACCATCACCTACGTGCTCGACATCGGCTACGCCCTCTCCAACCGCTTCCCCGACCCCCCGCAGACCGACTACCGCCGCGCGGACGTCCACGCGCTGCGGCACGACCTGTTCTGCGGTGACGTCTACCTCGCCGACACCGAGGCGGACCGCGAGCTGTCCACGGCCTGGGGATGGGTGCCGGTGCTCGACTTCGCCTGGGCGCTGTGCGACATCGTGGAGCAGCTCGACCGGGACCCGCGCGGCAGCCGCGCCTCCCGCCCGCAGCACGCCGAGCTCGACTTCACCGAGTCCACGGACCGGATGCTCTTCGAGCGGCGCTTCGGCTGGGTGGACATCGAGGCCGACTGGATGCACGTCGAGGAGGCACCGCTGACCTTCTCCCACGCCGAACTGCGGCGCGAGGCCCGCGACTTCCTGCACGACCTGCTCGCCGACCTCACCGACCTGCACGAGGGCCTGGCCGACAACCCGGCGGTCTGGACGCTCCAGGCCCGCTTCCCCCGGGTCGGCTGACACCGCGTACGCCCGTCCGTGACGGCGCCCGGGCCGCGGTCGCGCCCGGACCCGCCACCGCGTACGCCCTTCCCGGGACGGTGACGGTGACGGGACACCCGGACCGCGCCCGCTCTCACTCCTGGCCGATGCCCGCCACCCTGAGCCCCAGCTCGGCCGCCAGCAGCGGTGCCAGCTCCATCAGCTGGTCCGGACTGACGACCGCGCCCGCCAGCCGGTCCACCCCGCGCGCGATGTCCAGCTCCGCCGCCCCCCGCAGATCGACGTCCTTCAAGGTCGCCGCGCTGAAGTCGGCCCCCTTCAGCACACAGCCGGCGAACTCCACGCGCTCCAGTGTGGCGCCGCCGAAGTCGGGCTCCACCAGGACACACCCCTCGAAGACCACGTCCCGGAGCCGGGCCCGGCGCAGATTCAGGTAGTCGATCTTGCCGCCGCGCACCAGCACCCGCTCCAGCACCGAGCCGTGCAGCTGCACTCCGCCCATCCGGGCGTCGAGCACCTCGACGTCACGCAGCATCGCCTCGGCGAGATCCGTGCCCACCCCCCGCACACCGGTGAGGACGGAGTCCAGCACGCGCACGTGCGCCAGCCGCGTCCCGTCCAGCGCGCAGTCCGTCAGCGCGCAGTCCATGAAGCGGGCTCCCCCGCCGTCCTGCCCGGCGAAGTCCGTCTCCCGGAACTCCAGCCCGTCGTAGTCCCCGTCGCGCTCCAGCTCCCCGCCCGCGTACGCGTCGAGCGGCGGCAGCCGCACCTCGGGCCGCCGCGCCCCCTTGCCGCGCCCGCTCGCCCTGCCCGCCGCACCCGCCGCTCTTCGCACCATGCCCCCATGCTGCACCCCGCCACTGACAGCGGGCCGGGGCTCCCCGCGCACCTCTCGGCCTCCCCCTTGACCTCAAGCAAGCCTGAGGTTGAAGGCTGGGGTCTGCACCGCGCGTTCGCGGCCGGCGGCCTTCCGGCACGGCCCGCACGCGTCACGACCACGCACGCCCACGCCCCGAGGAGTCCGCCATGCTCGCCGTCCGTCTGCACGCCTTCGGCCCCGCCGAGAACCTCGTCCTGGAGAAGACCGAGGATCCCGAACCGGGCCCGGGCCAGGTCCGGATCACCGTGGCCGCGGCGGGCGTGCACCTCCTGGACGCGGCCCTGCGGGAGGGCGTGCGGGGCCCCGCGCCGCAGCCTCCCGAGCTGCCCACCGTCCCCGGCCGAGAGATCGCGGGCGTCGTCGAGTCCCTCGGGGAGGGCGTCCCGCGGGACCTGCTCGGCCGGCGGGTCGTCGCCCACCTCGGCTTCGCCCCCGGCGGCTATGCCGAACTGGCCGTCACCGACGCCGCCCGCCTGCACGAGATCCCGGCGAACCTGGACTTCGCCGAGGCCGTCGCCATGATCGGAACCGGCCGTACGGCGCTGGGCATCCTCCAGTTCGCCGACCTCGGGCCCGGCGCCGTGGCCGTGATCCCGGCGGCCGCGGGCGGCCTCGGCACCCTCCTCGTGCAGTACGCGAAGAACGCGGGCGCCACCGTCGTCGGCCTGGCGGGCGGCCCCGGGAAGGTGGCCCGGGTCCTGGCCAACGGTGCCGACCTGGCCGTGGACTACCGGGCCGCGGACTGGCCGGAGCGGGTCCGCGCCGGCCTGGGGGACCGCAGGGCCACCCTCGTCCTGGACGGGGTCGGCGGCGACGTCGCCCGGGCCGCCGTCGGCCTGCTGGGCCCCGGCGGCCGGCACCTCGTCTTCGGCTGGTCCGGCGAGGGCGTGAAGAACGGCGGCCCCTACCTCGTCGACGGGGTGTCGGAGCAGGTGCTCGGCCCGGTGATGCTGCGCAGGGCGGGCGGCCCCGACCCGCTGCGCACACTGGAGTCGCGTGCCCTCGCCGAGGCCGCCGCCGGGCGTCTGACCCCCGCCGTGCAGCGCTTCCCGCTCGCGGAGGCGGCCGCCGCCCACCGCGCCCTGGAGAACCGGGGCACCGTCGGCAAGGTGGTCCTGGAACCCTGACCGGCCCCGGCGGCGCCGGGGTCAGTCCCGCGCGCCGAGCTTCGCGAGCGAGTCGTCCGTCAGCCGGTACACCGTCCACTCGTCCTGCGGCCGGGCGCCCAGCGACTCGTAGAACTCGACGGCCGGACGGTTCCAGTTCAGCACCGACCACTCCAGCCGCTCGTAACCGCGCTCGACGCAGATCCGCGCCAGCTCGGTGAGCAGCGCCCTGCCGTGCCCGCCGCGGCGCGCGGCGGGCCGCACGTACAGGTCCTCCAGGTAGATCCCGTGCACCCCGCGCCAGGTGGAGAAGTTCAGGAACCACAGCGCGAAGCCGGCCACCTCGCCCGCCTCCTCGGCGATGTGCGCGAACGCGGCGGGCCGCTCACCGAACAGCGCCTCGTGCAGCTGCCGTTCGGTCGCCCGGACCTCGTGCACCGCCTTCTCGTACTCGGCCAGTTCAAGGATCATCGCGTGGATGACGGGGACGTCGGAGGGGGTCGCGGTACGAATCATGCGGGCAGGCTACGTCAGGCCCCGCCGGGCGGCCGCCCGGGCGCCCCGGAGGCGTCCGGAAGGCCGCGGAGCTGCGAAAGAACACGAAATCCGAAGGAGACACCGCCGGTCCGCAGGGGTTAACGTCCCGGCCATGAGCAGCAGGCCCGCGAGCAGCGCAAGCACCGCAGCCACCGTGAACGGCGGCATCTCGTTCTGGTACGCGCAGGACGGTCTCCCCGCCCCCCGCGAGCCGCTGCCCGGGGACGCGTCGGCCGACGTGGTGATCGTCGGCGGCGGCTACACGGGTCTGTGGACCGCGTACTACCTGAAGAAGGCGGCGCCCTTCCTGCGCATCACCGTCCTGGAGCAGAAGTTCTGCGGCTACGGCGCCTCGGGGCGCAACGGCGGCTGGCTCTACAACGGCATCGCGGGCCGCGACCGGTACGCGAAACTCCACGGCCACGACGCGGCCGTACACCTCCAGCAGGCGATGAACGAGACCGTCGGCGAGGTCGTCCGGGTGGCCGCCGAGGAGGGCATCGACGCCGACATCCATCAGGGCGGCGTCCTCGAAGTGGCGTACACACCGGCCCAGTTGGCCCGCCTGAAGGCCTTCCACGCCACCGAGCTCTCCTACGGCGAGGAGGACCGCGAGCTGTACGGCGCCCGGGAGACCGCCGGGCGGGTCCGGGTCGCGGACGCGGTCGGCTCCACCTGGACCCCGCACGGGGCGCGGCTGCACCCGGTGAAGCTGCTCAAGGGACTGGCCGCCGCGGTGGAGGCGCTCGGCGTCACCGTCCACGAGCAGACACCGGTCACCGAGATCCGCCCCCGGCACGCGGTGACCCCGTACGGCACGGTCCGCGCGCCCTACGTCCTGCGCTGCACGGAGGGCTTCACCGCGTCCCTGAAGGGCCAGCGGCGGACCTGGCTCCCCATGAACTCCTCGATGATCGCGACCGAGCCGCTGACCGACGCCCAGTGGGAGTCCGTCGGGTGGGCGGGCCGCGAGACGCTCGGCGACATGGCGCACGCGTACATGTACGCCCAGCGCACCGCGGACGGCCGCATCGCCCTCGGCGGACGCGGCGTCCCGTACCGCTTCGGCTCGCGCACCGACAACGACGGCCGGACACAACGGGCGACCGTCGAGGCCCTGCACGAGATCCTCGTCCGCTTCTTCCCGTCCCTCGCCGGGGTGCGGGTGGCGCACGCGTGGTCGGGGGTCCTCGGCGTCCCGCGCGACTGGTGCGCCACGGTCACCCTGGACCGCTCCACCGGCCTCGGCTGGGCGGGCGGCTACGTCGGCTCGGGCGTCGCCACCGCCAACCTCGCCGCCCGCACCCTGCGCGACCTGATCCAGCACGACTCCGGCCAGGCGGGCCCCACCGGCCTCACCGCCCTGCCCTGGGTCGGCCACCGGGTCCGCAAGTGGGAGCCGGAGCCGTTCCGGTTCGCCGGCGTCCACGGCATGTACGCGACCTACCGGACGGCGGACCGACGTGAACTGACCACGCACAGCGCCGAGTCGTCCCGGCTGGCGCGGCTGGCGGACCGGGTGGCCGGCCGCCACTGACGGCGCCTCACCCGCGGCAGGCACCGCCGACGACGCGGGGCACGATCAGGTGGTGCAGCGGCAGGATCGCCGTGAAGTACAGGCGTCCGGCGGGGCGGTGGAAACGTACGGCGGTGGTGCAGACGCCCTCCGTGCCGTCGCCGGACGCGGTCGGGCGGACCGCGAAGGACGTCCGGAAGTCCAGGTGCTTGTCGTCGTCCCCGCACAGCACCTCGTCGTCGGTGACCGTCAGCAGCCGGAAGGGCCCCATCCGCAGGCCGGGTTCGATCCGGATGTCCGCCGGGGCGACGCGCCGCTGCGTCTGGAGACCGAAGGGTGCCATGACCTTGTCCCGCACCGTGATGAGCCGGTGCACCCACTCCGGGGTGCCGAGGAACACGGTGCGGGTGAAGTCGACCGCGGTGGTGCCGGCCGGCAGGTCCACGGCGACCGCGTCCACGTGGTCGCAACGGCCGAGACTGGCCCGTGCCCCGTCGAGGACGGGCGTGGCGTGCCTGCGTACGGTCGCTGTGGCCATGGCGAAGCCTCTTCCTGGAGTACGGTCCCGGTCGGGCGTCCGGAGTGCGGTCCCGGTCGCCATGGTCCTGCCTGTGCCGTCGTGCCCGCGTCAGGTGGGCACGGGCGCCCCGAGAACCGCGCTCGGCCGCAGCGCGGTCATCACGCTCCCGACGGCAAGGACCGGTCTGCCGTCGGCGGTGCCGGTGGCGCCCTCGAAGATCCACGTCCCGGCGAGCTCCCGGCTGATCCTCACCTCGTGGCGCAGTACGTCGCCGGGCAGCACCTCGCCTAGGACCTCGATGCCGGACATCCCGCCGAACAGGGCGACCTGCCCGGCCAGTTCCTCCGGGGACCGGTCCCAGGCGGCGAGCAGCGCCGCGCTCTGGCACCACGACTCGATGAGCAGCGCCGCCGGGTACCGGTAGCCGGACTCCGCGGTGTCGTCGGGAAGGTCCCGGTACCAGGGCTCGTTGCACGTCACCGCCTTCCGCGTGACGACGCTGCGGCCCGGCTCCACGGCGAGGACCCGGTCCACCAGCAGGGCGGGGAAACGGTGCGGGATGAGCTGCTTCAGCGCCGCCACCCCGTGGGAGACGCCCGGCGCCGAGTCCGCCCCGGACGGCGCGCCGTCCGGGGCCGCCGACAGGTCCCGCGGCCCCGCGTCGCGGTAGCGCAGCCGGAGCGTCGCGCTCTTGCCTCGCCCGGTCCGGCAGACGGCCCGCACGTCCCGCCCGCCGTCCGTGCGGGTGACGGCCGCCTCGACGCTCAGCGTGTCCCCGGGCAGCACGGGGGACAGGAAGCGTACGGACCGTATGCCCGCGAGTTCGGGGCTGTCGCCGCCCGTGGTCTCGGCGTGCCGCAGCACCGCGTGGTGCACGGCGTCCAGGGCGAAGACGCCCGGCAGCAGGGGGAATCCGGGGTAGTGGCCCGCGAAGACCGGCGCTCCGGGGTCCGCGGCGAACGTCATCTCGATGCCGTCACCGTCCCGTCGCACGACGGACGACTTCGGCATCAGCTCGATCGAGTGCACTCGGTTCCTCTCCACGTGCGCTTACAGTGCGATCCGGGTGCGGACGACGAGGCCCTCAGGTCCGAGCACCGCCTTGACGTCCAGCAGCCGGCCGGAGTCGGAGTAGCTCAGCCTGACGCCCAGCGCCTGGAGCGCGGAGGCCCGCAGCTCGCCGTCCACGCCCAGGGAGCGCAGCTGGTGGCGGGCGGCCGCCCCGGCGTGGTGTCCGCCGCCCGCCACCATCAGGCGGCGCAGGCCCTGCGGGGCGGTGAGACCGCGCAGCCAGGTGACGAGGGGGCCGATGACGGCCTGTTCACGCAGGTAGACGTTGCGCGGGTGGTCCGTGCACGCGGCGTCCTCGGCGGCGGGGACGCGGCAGCGGTAGTAGGGCTCGCCGTTGTTCCAGGTGCCCTGCATCAGCCGGTTGCAGCGGCCGCAGCGCAGCAGCCCGCGCAGCGCGTACGGCTTCGGCTGCTCCGCGCCGCACTCCCCGCTGGGCTTCCTGCGCTTCGCGAACATCGCGTGGACCTCCTCGAAGACGTCGGAGGGCACCAGCTGCCGCCCCGCGGCGTCGTCGGCGGCGCCGTCGTGCGCGTGGCGTCCCGCGTAGCGGGGATTGAGGAGGATGGCCCGCACGGTGCTCTTGGACCAGGCGGAGGCCGCTCGGGCCGCGTTCGGCCCGGCCGGACCGGGGCTCGGGACGCGGTCGGCGTTCAGCCCCTCGGCGATGCTCTGCAGACTCCGGCCGTCCAGGCACTCGTCGAAGATCCTGCGCACCACGGGCGCGGTGTGCTCGTCCGGGACGAGTTGCCGCCGCTGCCCGGTGCCGTCGAGGACGACGGCCGTGCGGAATCCGTAGGGCGGACGTCCGCGTCCACGGGAGAGTTTACGCAGTGGATACGAGTTCGCCGGAATGGAATGGGATTCGGTCGGACTTTCTCGCCGGATATCCGCGCAGGGGCGGGCCGGTATATGAGACTTCATCAAGCTTCCCCGTTTTTCTTGCCGGCCCCTTCACTCCCGACGGCACCGCGGGGCGCCGCACGACAGAACCCCGGAAAGGGTCGCGAGTGCGGTAATCCCGCGCGGATGAAGTGAGTGCCGTCTCGGCACGGCCGGACCGGGGCCGCCCCGTCGCGGCCGGGCCCGGCCCGAGTGACTGGGCCGTGGTCCCCCAGCGGGCCGCGTGCGGGGGATCCCGCGCTGCGTGCGCCGCTCGAACTGTTCTCAAGCTGCTCTCAAGCTATGCCCGAGGCCGGAAGTGGTACAACGCCCTGGCCGGAAGCTGACGGCCGGGCCGTGCGGTTCCCCGCCGCGGTGACCGGAAGTGGCAGCTTGCTGAGCCTCAGCCGTGCCCGGCCCGGCCCCGGTCCGCCCCGCGGCCGCTTCTCAGCAACCCCATGTCGGCGGCGCGGACACCTGCCTGGAAACGGGAACTCGCCCCCAGTACCCGCATGATCTCGGCCACGTGCCGGCGATAGGTGCGCACGGAGATCGACAGGGCCCTGGCGGCGGCGTCGTCGGTGTACCCCTCGTACAGGCAGCGCAGGATGTCCTGCGGGACGCCCTGGCGCAGCTGGTCCTCGGCGAGCGGCACACCGCGGTCCCAGGCGTCGGTGAACAGCGCGTTGAGCGCGTCCACGACGGCGGGTGCGCGCACCAGCGCGATGTGCCGTGGCCCGTCGCCGTCCGTGCCCTCGGAGCGGGTCAGCACGTTCTCCGCGTCGATGATGATCGCGCCGGTGAGCGCGGCGTCGCCGAGTCTGACCTCGATGCCGGGCCTGCGCCGCTGCAGTTCGGCGAGCCGGCCGCGGTCCGCGGTGGCCTGCGAGTCCAGCACTCTGACCCGCACCCCGTCCGGCACCTCCCCGGCCAGCTGCGACAGCACATGGATCCGCAGCCGGGCCGCCGAACGGTCCGAGGGCACCAGCACGTTCACACTGCTCTTCGCCTCGCCCAGCAGGCGCTGCAGGGCTCCGAGCGCCGCGCGGGCGCTCTCGGCGGTCACCAGCAGCGATCTGCTGCCCGGGGACGGACGCTGTCCCCGGGAGACGATCGACTCGATACGGTCACGGATCTCGAGGAGCGCCTGCTCGGCATCGCTTGAAATGTGCGAGAACTCTACCCCCGCACTGTCGAACAGGCCTGAATTCGTTAGAGTTTCCCCATTGGACATGCATCCCCCGTTACAACCCCGCACGATTCTTCGTCGGTGCGGGATCCTCCCCCGAAAAAGCTGGGCAAAAGCTTCCAGAATTCCCAATGGGGAGTCTACCTATACCCACTCCCACCGTCAACGAACAGTAGTTAGGTGAGAATTGAACGTTATTTCTCGTTGACGCGATGTCGATGGGGAGAGGTCAGTCCGTGGCGGCGGAAACACCCGGTGTCCCGTCCTGCGCCCCTCGCTTGACCAGTCCCGCGACGACCGCGTGGTGAAAGGGTTCGATCGCCCGGAAGTACAGGCGGCCGGCCCGGCGGTGAAAGCGGACGACGGTCGTGCACACCGCCTCGGGACCGTGCGGGCCCTGCCGTACGGCGAAGGAGCAGCGGAAACTCAGGTGCTTGTCGTTGTCGCCCGCAAGGACCTCGGCGTCGGTCACGCTCAGCAGCCGCATCGGACCGATCTTGGCGCCGGCGGCGACGGCCGCGGGCGCGCCCCTCTCCCGCTGCTTGAGACCGAACGGCGCCACCGCCGCGTCCCGGACCACGAGCAGCGACCGCACCCAGCGCGGGGGTGAACCCAGCATGCGCCGGGTGAAGTCGACCGCGGAGACGCCCGGTGCGACGTCGACCGCCACGGCGTCCACGTGGTCGTAGCCGCCGAGACTGGTCCGCGCGGCCTCCAGGACCGGTTCCACCTTCCTGCGTACCGCGACCCGCTGCATTCTCGTGCTCCGTTCCTCGGGCGTTGCGACTTCGGGTGTGGGTCGTTCGTCGACGGGCCGGGGTCAGTCCTTGATGTCGCAGATGGGGGCGCCGGAGGTGAGGGAGGCGCCGATTTCGGCGGTGAGGCTTTTGATGGTGCCGGAGCGGTGGGCGTTGAGGGGCTGTTCCATTTTCATGGCTTCGAGGACGACGATCAGGTCGCCTTCGTTGACCTGCTGTCCTTCTTCGACGGCGACCTTGACGATGGTGCCCTGCATGGGGGAGGCGAGGGTGTCGCCGGAGGCGGCGGGGCCGGACTTCTTGGCCGCGCGGCG
>NZ_JBIAJE010000010.1:0-242936 GCF_042871785.1 Streptomyces sp. NPDC005551
ACCCCACCCCCCCCCCCCCCCCCCCCCCCCCGCGGGGCGGGCCCCCCCCCCCCCCCCGGGGGGGGCCCCCCCCCCCCCACCCCCCCCCCCCCCGGCGGGCCCGCGGCGGGGGGGGGGCCCCCCCCCCCCCGGCGCCGGTGCGTGCCCACGGCGGACGTCCGGCCGTCACGGAGCGTTCCGGCACCTGGTCCGTACCGGCCTCCACCGACGCCGAGCCGCTAGGCTCGGCCCCCCATCGGCGGGCGCCCGCCCGACTTCAGGCCAGGGAGCGAAACGTGCTGATCACCCACGACACCCGGTGCGCGCTCGACACCGTGGTGGATCTGGTGAACACCGCGCCGGAGGACGACGCGGCGGACCGCCTCCCGGACCTCGCCTCCCTCGAGGACTTCGTGCGCAACCACGACATCAGCGACGTGGGGGTGCTGACGGAGCAGGATCTGGCGGCCGTGCGCCAGGTGAGGGCGCGGTTCACGGGCATCTTCGCGGCCGACGACGCGCGCGCCGCGGCCCTGCTCATCAACGAACTGGTCGCCGCCGCGGGAACCACACCGCGCCTCACCGACCACGACGGCTACGACTGGCACGTGCACTACTTCGCGCCCGGCGCCTCCGTCGCCGACCACCTCGCGGCGGACTGCGGGATGGCGCTGGCCTTCTTCGTGGTCGCCGGGGAACAGGAACGGCTGCGCCGCTGCGAGGCACCGGACTGCCGGCGTGCCTTCGTCGACCTCTCCCGCAACCGATCCCGCCGGTACTGCGACAGCCGGACCTGCGGAAACCGCCTGCATGTGGCGGCCTACCGGGCGCGGCGCAAGGAAGCGGCCGGCTGACGGAGCCCTCGGCGGGTGGCGCCAGGGGCTCCGTGTACGGCTCAGAGCAGCAGCAGGTCGTGCAGCGAAGCCATGAGCAGAAGACAGCCGATCACCGCCAGAAAGATCATCAGCGGTGGCTGGGAAAGCGCGAAGAGACAACCTCGCCGTTCCTCGGGAGGGGCGGCGGTGTCGCTCTGTGTTGTGTCCAGCATCTCGCGGTGATGATGACCTACGGGACACCCCGCAGGCGATCAAGACACCCGAAATGACCGGGAGTTCACTGATCTTCGCGCAGCAGGACGCCGGAGGTGATCACTTCCGCGGGTGCATGTGATCACTTGAGCGCTGCCCGCCTACCGGCCGTCTCCGACCGGCTCCGTGCTCCGTGCTCTCTCAGATGCCGTGCTTCTTCAGGATGGCCTCGATGTCGCTGAAGTCCTCCTGCGGTGCCGCCGCCGGGCGCCGCGCGGGGGCGGGCCGCCCGGTGGGGCGCGCGTTCTGCCCCAGCGAGGGCGCGGACGCCTCGGGGGCCACCGCCGTACGCCGCGCGGCCCGCGCCGCCTTGCGCTCCTCGCGGGTGCCGCCGCCGCGGCGCTCCACGGCCCGGGTGGTCAGGAACAGCAGCCAGGCACCGCCCAGCACTGCGAAACCGGCCCACGCGGTCGGGCTGAAGGCGGTGTCCGCGGCCCAGCCGACGGCACCGGTCATCACCAGACCGACGGGCACCAGGGAGTAGGCGGCGATGCGGGCCGCGGCGAGGAAACGCTTGCGGTACGCCGTGACCACGGCGATACCCAGCCCGGCCGCGGACACGGCGGAACAGACGGTCTCGGCAATCATCCGGTCCTCCGGGCGGGGTGCGGGCGGGCGGGAAGGGCTACTGCGTCCCTTCCATCCTGCACCGAGCCCGGCCCGGCGTGCCACGGTCCGGGCGGACCTCAGGGACATCTCCGGGTCGGCGTCCTCCCCAGGTCCCGGTCGGGCACCGGCACCGCGGAGGCCCCGGTCGGGCACCGGCACCGCGGAGGTCCCGGTCGGGCACCAGCGCCGCGGAGGTCCCGGTCGAGCAGCGGCGCCGCGGAAGTCCCGGCCGGGCAGCGGCGCCGCGGAGGTCCCGGTTGGGCAGCGGCGCCGCGGCTGGAAGACTGGGGACCATGAACGACTCCTCCGCCGCCCGCCCCGCCACCCCCGTCCTGGACCTCTGGTGCGAACTGCAGTGCCCCGACTGTCGCACGGCCCTGGACGACCTGCGCGCCCTGCGCGCCCGCTACGGCGACCGGCTCGAACTGCGGCTGCGGCACTTCCCGCTGGACAAGCACAAGCACGCCTTCGCCGCCGCGCAGGCCGCCGAGGAGGCCGCGGAGCAGGGCAGGGCCTGGGCGTACGTGGAGGCCGTGCTCGGCCGCGTCGAGGAACTCGACGGCGGAGGTGAGCGGTTCCTCGTCGAGGTGGCCCGTGAACTCGGCCTGGACGCCGAGGAGTTCGACACCGCGCTGATCGACGGCCGGCACATCCTGATCGTCGACGCCGATCAGGCCGAGGGCAAGGCCATCGGCGTGACGGGCACGCCCACCTACGTCA
The DNA here is from genome assembly GCF_042871785.1 of Streptomyces sp. NPDC005551. Classification (NCBI taxonomy): domain Bacteria; kingdom Bacillati; phylum Actinomycetota; class Actinomycetes; order Kitasatosporales; family Streptomycetaceae; genus Streptomyces; species Streptomyces sp. NPDC005551. The sequence goes on from NZ_JBIAJE010000010.1 coordinate 2,397, forward strand.
TCGGCGGGGAGCGCCTCGACGGCGGCAGGAGCCAGGAGGGGCTGCGCGAGCGCGTCGAGGAGATCGCCGACCGGCTGCTGGCGGAGCAGGAGGCCTGATCCCGTCCGCCCCCTGCCCTACAGCAGGTTCTTGTACAGGTGGTGGGCGGTCGTCCGGTAGCCGAGGGACTCGTAGAGCCGCTCGGCCGGCGTGTTGCCCGCGAAGACGTTGAGGCCGATCACGGGCCGGCCGGCGGCCACCGCCTGCGCCTCGGCCAGCAGCATCAGCGTACGGCCGTTGCCCCGGCCGCGGTGGGCGGCGTCGGTCTCGACGTCGAAGACGAAGGCGCGGTCGTCCTGAAGCGCCAGCCACAGGGTGCCGACCGGAGCTCCCTCGTGCTCCAGGACGCTGATCAGCACGTCCTCGGTGTCCGTCCCCCGCGCCAGCAGCTCGTCGTGGTCGCGCCGCGACTTCTCGTACGCCTCCGCCTCGGGCACGCCGCGCTCGATCCAGATCCGCGCGTAGCTCTCCCTGGCCCGCGCCTCCCAAGGCCCGTACTCCTCCTGGGACATGGGGCGGGCGCGGCTGCCCGCGGGCAGCCGCGGGGGTTCGGCGCCGAGCCGCTTCTCCATGCCGCGGTTGCGTGTGACGTACCCCAGCGCACTCGTCAGCCTGAGGGCGGCCACGGCGTCGGCGGGAACCGACACCTCGATCCGCCGGCAGCCCCAGCCGCGGGCCACCTCCTCGACGGCGAGGGCGGCCACCGTGCCCCGCCCGCGCCCGCGGTCCGGCTCGTCGATCCACAGGTCGGCGGCCCGGGCGACGCCGGATCCGAAGAGCGCGTGGGTACTGAGGTGTATCGCGCCCACGGGACGGCTGTTCACGCACACCTGGTAGCGGCGCGAACGCGTCCCGTCGGCGTGGTGCTGGAGCGGCTCGGTCGGCCGCAGGGTGGTGGTCATCAGGGGTGTTGTACCCGCCCGGCGGCCGGACGTCATCCGGATTTGCCGGCGGTTCGGCTACGGGTCGAGGTCGTTCCCGGCGTGCTCCTCGAAGATCCGCATCGCCTTGGCGGTCACCGGGCCCGGGGTGCCCGGCAGTTCACGCCCGTCGACGCGGTGCACCGCCTGCACGTCCCGCAGCGTGGACGTCAGGAAGATCTCGTCGGCGCGCTCCAGGACGTCGAACGGCAGGTCGGTCTCCCGGGCGCCCGTCCACTCGGCGGCGAGGGCGCGGGTGATGCCGGCGAGGCAGCCCGAGGCGACCGGCGGAGTGTGGATCTCGCCGTCGAGGACGACGAAGACGTTCGACCCCGTGCCCTCGCACAGCTGCCCCGCCGTGTTCGCGAACAGCGCCTCGGATGCGCCCTGTTCGCGGGCGCGGGCCAGGGCGACCACGTTCTCCGCGTACGAGGTGGTCTTGAGGCCGGTGAGGGCGCCGCGCTCGTTGCGGGTCCACGGCACGGTGACGACGGCGGTGGAGTCGGGGCGGCGGGCGGTCCCGCCGAGCGCGACGATCAGTGTCGGGCCGTGCTCGCCGCGGTCCGAACCGAGCGGGCCGTGGCCGCCGGTGTAGGTGATCCGCAGGCGGCCCAGCGCCATCGGGTTGGCTTCGACGACCGCGGCGCAGGCGCGGCGCACCTCGTCGAGGTCGGGGTCGGGCAGGCCGAGGCCGCGGGCCGAGCGGGTCAGCCGGTCGAGGTGACGGGTCAGGGCGAACGGCCGCCCGTCGGCCACCTTCACCGTCTCGAAGATGCCGTCGCCCACGGTCAGTCCGTGGTCGAGGACGGAGACGCGGGCGGACTCGATGTCCTGCAGCCCGCCGTCGAGCCAGATCTTCACGAAAGGGTCCCTCCACTCGCCTCGTACGTCCCCGACGCTACCGCGAGCAGTCGCGACGCCTTCAGCTCGGTCTCCCGCCACTCGCCTTCGGGGTCCGAGCCCCAGGTGATGCCGGCCCCCGTGCCGAACCGCAGGACACCCTCGGCGCGGTCGATCCAGAAGGTGCGTATGCCGACGGCCAGCTCCCCGGTGCCCCGGTCGGCGTCGACCCAGCCGACGCCGCCGCAGTAGGGGCCGCGCGGCGCGGTCTCCAGGGCGTCGATGATCCGCAGGGCGCTGGACTTGGGGGCGCCGGTGACGGAGCCGGGCGGGAAGGCCGCGGCGAGCAGCTCCGGCCAGCCCGCGTCCTCGCGCAGTTCCCCGCGGACGGTGGAGACGAGGTGCACGAGTCCGGGGTGCTTCTCGACGACGCACAGGTCGGGGACGGTCACGGTGCCGGTGGCGCAGACCCGCCCGATGTCGTTGCGGACCAGGTCCACGATCATCACGTTCTCGGCGTGGTCCTTCTCCAGGAGGTCCGCCTCCGTCCGCCCCGTTCCCTTGATCGGCCCGGATTCGACGGTCCGGCCGTCGCGGCGCAGGAAGAGTTCCGGGGACGCGGTGGCGATCTCGACGCCGTGGGCGGGCAGGCGGATCGTCCCCGCGTACGGCGCGGGGTTTCCGCGGGCCAGCAGCGCGGTGAGCGCGTCCACGTCGGCGCCGGGGGCGACGGGCGCCGAGAGCACCCGGCAGAGGTTCGCCTGGTACACCTCGCCGGCCGCGATGTGCTTCCGGATCCGCCGTACGCCCTCGGTGTACGCGGTGCGGTCGAGGGACGACGTCCAGTCACCGGCCGCCGGCCCCCGCCACTCCCCCGGCACCGGCGCGGGCACCTCTTCGGGCCGTACGTCGCCGAAACGGGCGCAGGTCAGCCGGCCCTCGAAGTCGGCCGCCACGGCCCAGAAGCCGGTGGATTCCAGGGCCGCGGGGTCGCTGGTGACGTCCAGGAGGCGGGTCGCCACGAGGCCGCCGAAGCGGGCGAGAGCAGGGAGGTCGTGCACGCGGTCGAGTCTAGGGCGGGTGACCTGCGGGTGGGCCCGGCCGCGTCCCGGCGCGGACGCACCGCAGCACGCTGCACAAACGCGTTTTTGTACTGGCCCGGGAATCCGCTAGAGTTCAACACGTCGCCGGGACGCGTGAGCCGACCGGAAACGACACGCGGACGTAGCTCAGTTGGTAGAGCGCAACCTTGCCAAGGTTGAGGTCGCCAGTTCGAACCTGGTCGTCCGCTCGTAGGAAGAGGGGGATCTTCCCGAACCCCCGCACTCCTGGTGGAGTGGCCGAGAGGCGAGGCAACGGCCTGCAAAGCCGTCTACACGGGTTCAAATCCCGTCTCCACCTCCAAGGACGATTAGCTCAGCGGGAGAGCGCTTCCCTGACACGGAAGAGGTCACTGGTTCAATCCCAGTATCGTCCACTGGATCTTGTCGAAGATCCGATCCCGCGCGATTAGCTCAGCGGGAGAGCGCTTCCCTGACACGGAAGAGGTCACTGGTTCAATCCCAGTATCGCGCACGCAGTACACCGCACCATGTCCCGCGCGATTAGCTCAGCGGGAGAGCGCTTCCCTGACACGGAAGAGGTCACTGGTTCAATCCCAGTATCGCGCACCAGCCGAAGCCCCCGGCCGTCTCGACGGCCGGGGGCTTCGTCGTGCCCCGTCTCCGGCCGGGGACGGCGAAGGGCCCTCCCGCGCGGAGGGCCCCTCTTCGGTTCAGGACGAGAAGAGCATGTGCCCGAAGCTCTTCTGGCGGTGGTGGCCGCCGTAGTGACCGCCGTGGCCGCCGTGGCCGCCCTGCGGAGCGCCCCACGCCGGCGCGGGGGCCGAAGGGTACGCCTGCGGGACGCCCGGGGGCGGCGGAGCGGGCTGCGACCACTGGGACTCCAGGCGGGTCAGGGACTCCAGCTCGCCGTAGTCCAGGAAGATCCCGCGACAGCCGCTGCACTGCTCGATCTGGACACCATTGCGGTTGTAGGTGTGCATGGGCGCGTGGCACTTCGGACACTGCATGCTCGGCTCAACTCCTCGTCGTCAACGCTGCTTCGCTCTCCATCAGGACAGACACTGCCCGGCCTGCGGTCGGTTGCACCCTACTTCGCGTGATCACGTGCGGACTCCGGCGGGCGGGGGGCCATGCGGTCGCACGCGTCGACCACGGCCTGCTGAACCTCGTCCAAGGGGCGCCCCGCCGCCACGGACTTGGCGATCGCCAGCGCCGCGGTCTGCACGGTGAGCGCGCGGGCCGGCACGTCCAGCGCGGGCCACGGGTCGCCCTCGGCGGGAACCGCCGGGCCACCGGCCTGCCGATAGGCGGTCAGGAAGCGGGTCCACTCGTCGGGCGGCAGGAGACCGCAGGCGTACCAGGCGGCCGGGCGGGCCAGGTCCCAGGCCGGCACGCCGTGGCCGAGGTCGTCGACGTCGATGAGCAGCCAGGGGCCGGTCGCCGCCGGGTGGCGCACGAGCTGGCCGAGGTGGAGGTCGCCGTGGCAGAGCGCGGTGGGCGCGGCCGGCATCGGGGCCTCGGCGCGGGCCCAGGGCGGCAGGCCGGCCCAGGCGCGCAGGACCGGTTCGGCGGCGGGGTGCGGGCCGGCCGCCGTGAGCCTGCCGATCGCCCGGGCCGCCTTGGCCGGGCCGCGCATCACGGGCAGTCCGGCCGGCACCGGCGTGCGGTGCAGCCGGGCCAGCAGGACGGCGGCCTCCTCCCAGGGGGCCGCCTCCGGAGTCTCCGGGTCCACCGGCGTGCCGTACGGCCAGAAGGTCACGGGGCGACCGTGCAGGGTCACGGGGGCCGGGTGCAGGGGCGGCAGCAGGACACCGGAGAGGCCGGGGTGCGCGGCGACGGCCAGACGCCGGGAGAGCTCCCGCGGGTCGGTACCGGAGTCGTGGGCCTTGGCGACGGTGTCGCCGTGCCGCACGACGGTGCCGTCCGCCCGGTCGGCGAGGACGGCTTCGGCGTGTGCGCAGGCGGCGCCCCCGGGGTGGGCCGCGCCGCGCGCCCGGGCGGTCAGGGCGGGCAGCACGTCTGCGGTCACGGGTCCCCCTCGGATGCGTTCGGTTCGAACTGAGCGTACGCAGACGCCGGGCGGCTCGGGACAGGGCGGTGCGTCCCTGGCGGCGGTAGCCGTGCGCCGCTGGATCGGTTCCCAGGGCGGCAGCCCGGTCCCGGCGGTCGCGCGCCCACGGCGGCGGCCGCCCCGGACACGGCGGCGCGTCGCTCACGGGGGCCGCCCCGTCACAGCGGCGCATCCCCTACGACGGGGGCCCCGGAGGGCGTGGGTCAGGGCGTTGGTCCCGGTACCGCGGTGCGCTTCAGGGTGGGGCCCGCCCCTGGCGGCCGGTGGGACGTGGGCATGGCAATGCCCGCGCAGCTCCCCAGCTGCGCGGGCATCTGTGCCGTCCGCCGCACCCCCGTCCCCACGGGGTTTCCTGGCCGGATGTCCCCGCCCGGACCGCTCTTCCGGGCCCGGGGCGCCGCTCAGCGCCCCAGCATCACGCCCACGGACGACGCTTGTGTGACCACTGCTTCCCAGCCGCCGAACACGACCACGAGCAGGGCCGCCAGGGGAAGGACCATCGCTGTCGCCACCAACGGGTGGCGACGGCCCGGGCTGCCGCCGAACGCGGCGTACGCCTTGCGTCCCTGCGTGCGGATCGCCGTCCGCGGTGCCGTATGGGCCATGGTCCCTCTCCTGACCGAGTTTCTGTCGTTCTTGACGGCGGCGGGTGGCTGACCTCGGGGGACGAGTGCTGCACCCGCCGCTTGACCTCAAATCTAGGGGCCCGGCGGGTGCCGGTCGTCATGCCCTCGTACCGATTGCCGGGCCTCCCGGAGGATGAGCGATGACCTGCGACGTACTCCCCTGGGTGGAGATGAGGTCCTAGGTCTCAGGGTCTTCCCGGAGGGGACGTCCGGTGTGTCCCTACTCTTCCGAGGTGTCCTCTCTCGGGATCGGCTGCTCGACGAGGGCCAGCACCCGATTGGCCATGAAGCGCGCCGTGCGCACCACTGATCCACTTCGGGTGACTTCGCTCACTTCCACGACACCCCGGCGCACCGCCGTCTCCACCCGGCGACCCGCCCTGCTCGCCACCACCTCGTACGTGCGCGTCGTGTCCCCGGCGTCCACGACTATCTCCACACGGTCACCCTTCACGGGTTCAATCCCCCTTCTGCGACGGATGGTTGGGACCCCAGGCAGCTCGAAGCCGGCCTGGCCGCGCGTTCCCTGACCACCTTTCAAGTTTCCCACCCGGCACTGACAATCGATCGGGTCGCGAGGGCGCGGCCTATGCGCGCGCCCGGCCGTGGAAACGTAAGCTGTGGCTCGTCAAACGGACCGGGCAGCGGGGATGGACATGGCGATGATGCGCCTGAGGCGCGAGGACCCGCGTGTCGTCGGCTCGTTCAGGCTTCACCGACGGCTCGGCGCGGGCGGGATGGGCGTTGTCTACCTGGGCTCCGACCGGCGTGGCCAGCGGGTCGCACTGAAGGTGATCCGGCCCGACCTGGCGGAGGATCAGGAATTCCGGTCGCGGTTCGCGCGCGAGGTCTCGGCGGCCCGGCGGATCAGGGGCGGCTGCACGGCGCGGCTCGTCGCGGCCGATCTCGACGCGGAGCGGCCGTGGTTCGCCACGCAGTACGTTCCCGGCCCCTCGCTGCACGACAAGGTCGCCGAGGAGGGACCGCTGAGCGCCGCCGACGTGGCGGCCGTCGGCGCCGCCCTGTCCGAAGGGCTCGTCGCGGTGCACGAGGCCGGTGTCGTCCACCGCGACCTGAAGCCGTCCAACATCCTGCTGTCCCCGAAGGGCCCCCGGATCATCGACTTCGGGATCGCCTGGGCGACGGGTGCCTCCACGCTCACGCACGTCGGTACGGCGGTCGGGTCGCCGGGGTTCCTCGCGCCCGAGCAGGTGCGCGGCGCCGCCGTCACTCCGGCGACCGACGTCTTCTCCCTGGGTGCCACGCTCGCCTACGCGGCGACGGCCGACTCGCCCTTCGGGCACGGCAGTTCCGAGGTGATGCTGTACCGCGTGGTGCACGAGGAGGCCCAGCTGCACGGCGTTCCCGACGCGCTGGCCCCGCTCGTGCGGGCCTGCCTCGCGAAGGATCCCGAGGAGCGGCCCAGCACGCTGCAACTGTCGTTGCGCCTCAAGGAGATCGCGGCCCGGGAGGCGCAGGGACTCGCGGACGTACGGCCGCCCGCCCCGCGCACGGACCCGGCCCGGCCGAGCGGCCGGCTCGCCGAGCAGTACGCCGAGCAGCGCACCCAGCGCCGCCCGCAGGGCACACAGGGGTCACGGGGCACCTCCCAGCCCCGCACGGGCGGCGGCTCGCGGCCGGGGTCGCGCCCCGCGCCCTCGCGCGACACGACCCGCTCCGGCAGGCGGCCCGCTCCCCGCAGCGGCGCCGGCCGGCCGGGCCCGCGTACCACCGGCACCGGTCGGCGGCCCGCCAATCCGCGGCTCCTGCGGCAGCGGCTCTTCGTGTTCGTCGTGGTGACGCTGCTGGTGGCGCTGGGCATCGCGGTGGCCCAGGGCTGCCAGGGTCCGGCGCGGGGACTCGAAGACGGGGACGCCCGCACGGACGTACGTCACGAGCTGTCGTACGCGCCTCCGGACGGCGGACACCGGATCGCCCCGAGGTAGCGGGACGCGCCTCGGGCGGGACCCGCGTCGGGCGGGGCGCGCGGCCGACGGGACGCTCAGGCAGGCGGGCGACCCGTCGCCACGGCGTAGAAGGCGACCGCCGCCGCCGCGCCGACGTTGAGCGAGTCGACACCGTGGGCCATCGGGATGCGCACCCACTCGTCGGCGGCGACCAGTGCCCGGGTGGACAGGCCGTCGCCCTCCGCGCCGAGCATCAGGGCGACCCGGTCCATCCTGTGCGGCGCGGTCTCGTCGAGGGTCTTGGCCTTCTCGTCGGGGGTGAGCGCGAGGAGGGCGAAGCCCGCCTCGCGCACCGACTCCAGGCTCCGCGGCCAGGAGTCGAGCCGGGCGTACGGAACCGAGAAGACGGCGCCCATGGAGACCTTCACCGAACGCCGGTACAGCGGGTCCGCGCAGTCCGGGGAGAGCAGCACCGCGTCCATGCCGAGGGCCGCCGCCGAACGGAAGATCGCACCGATGTTGGTGTGGTCGTTGACCGACTCCATGACGACGACCCGGCGGGCCGACCGCAGCAGTTCGTCCGCCGTCGCCAGCGGTTTGCGCTGCATGGAGGCGAGGGCGCCGCGGTGCACGTGGTAGCCGGTGACCTGCTCCGCGAGCTCCGGGCTGACCGCGTACACCGGGGCCGGCAGCTCGTCGATGACGTCGCGCATGACGTCGACCCACTTGGCGGAGAGCAGCATCGAGCGCATCTCGTAGCCGGCGTCCTTCGCGCGTCTGATGACCTTCTCGCCCTCGGCGATGAACAGGCCCTCGGCCGGTTCGCGCTTGCGGCGCAGCTCCACGTCGGTCAGGCCCGTGTAGTCACGCAGACGCGGGTCGTCGGGGTCCTCAATGGTGATGAGATCGGCCACAGGGTGATACTGCCTTGTCCTGGATGCGGTGCCAACGGCTCGGAACGGGTGCGTTACCCGCGGTTACGTGGAGTGTGCTACTCGGTGAGCCCGGGGGCCGGGACGTCGGACGGCCCGGAGGACGCCGCTCCGAAAAGGTCCGTGAGCAGTCCCGCGCCCGCGTTCACGACCTCCCCGACGACGATGACCGCCGGGGGCCTCACGTCCTCGGAGCGTACGGTCTCCTCGACCGTCGCGAGGGTCGCGTCGACCCGGCGCTGGGCGGCCGTCGTGCCTTCCTGCACCAGGGCGACCGGGGTGTCGGCGGACTTGCCGTTCTCCATGAGCGTGCGGGCGATGGCGCCGATCTTGTCCACGCCCATCAGGACGACCAGCGTGCCGCGCAGCCTGGCGAGCGCCGCCCAGTCGACCAGGGAGCGTTCGTCGTCGGGGGCCACGTGACCGCTGACCACGGTGAACTCGTGGGCGACCCCGCGGTGCGTGACCGGGATGCCCGCGGCGCCCGGGACCGAGATCGAACTGGAGATGCCCGGGACGACCGTGCACGGGATGCCCGCCTCGGCGAGCGCCTGGGCCTCTTCCATGCCCCGGCCGAAGACGAAGGGGTCGCCGCCCTTGAGCCGGACGACCGCCTTGCCCTGCCTGGCGTGCTCGATCAGCGCGTTGTTGATGGCCTCCTGGGCCATGAACCGGCCGTACGGGATCTTCGCCGCGTCGATCACCTCGACGTGCGGGGGGAGTTCGGCGAGCAGGTCGCGCGGGCCGAGACGGTCGGCGATGACCACGTCGGCCTCGGCGAGGAGCCGGCGGCCGCGCACCGTGATCAGGTCGGGGTCGCCGGGGCCGCCGCCGACGAGGGCGACGCCCTGGGCACGCTTGCGGTGGTGGGGCGCCACGAGGGTGCCGTCGCGCAGGCCTTCGACGACGGCGTCACGGATGGCGGCGGTGTGCCGGGGGTCGCGGCCCCGCGCGTCGGTCGTCAGCACGGCGACCGTGACGCCCTCGCTGTGGCCGGTGGCCGGGGTCCAGGCGGTGGCGGCGTCGGCGTCGTCGGAGCGGACGCACCAGACGCGGTGCCGTTCGGCCTCGGCGGAGGCACGCACGTTGGCCGCGGTGTCGCTGGTGGCGATCAGGGCGTACCAGGCGTCGGTGAGGTCTCCGTCCTCGTACGGCCGCCGCGTCCAGCTGATCTCGCCCGCGTCCGCCATCGCCTCGACGGAGGGAGTGGCGTGCGGTGACACGAGGTGGACGTCCGCGCCTGCCGCGATCAGGGCGGGGAGGCGGCGCTGGGCCACCTGGCCGCCGCCGAGGACGACGACGCGGCGGCCGGCGAGGCGGAGGCCTACGGGGTAGGCGGGGTGTTCGGCCATGGGAGGTCGGCTCCTTGCGGGGCGGTGCGAGACGGGCCCCCTGCGCCTTCGGAGCGGGCCTGACGTGCGGATTTTAAGCTGCGGGTCCGTGTGGTGGCGCGGGTGGGTGCGGATTTCCTCCCCGCACCCTGGCCCGCCCGAAACGGGGGCGGTGTCCGGGCGGGGCGGTGTCCGGGGTGTCCGGGGGTGGCGCTCGGTGCCGGGTCGGCGGCCCGGGGCGAAGCTTTGGTACCGGGTCGGTGTTCGGGGGTCCCGCTTTGCTACGGGGTCGGTGTCCCGGGGGGTGCCGCTCGGTGCCGGGTGGGCGTCCAGAGTGGCGAGCCGGGGCCGGGCCGGTGTCCGGGGGTGTCGAGCCGGCTCCGGGCGGCCGTGCCCTTCCCGTACCGCCCATGCGAGGGGGCAGGACAGGGCACGGCGCCCCCGGTGCTACTTCTCGGTCACCCCGGCGGAGTCGAACGTCGCCACTTCGTGCATCGCCCGCGCCGCGCTCTGCACCACCGGCAGCGCCAGGAGCGCGCCCGTGCCCTCCCCCAGCCGCAGGTCGAGGTCGACCAGGGGACGCAGGCCCAGCTTGTTCAGGGCCGCCACGTGGCCGGGTTCGGCGCTGCGGTGGCCCGCGATGCAGGCGGCGAGCACCTCGGGGGCGACCGCGCGCGCCACCAGGGCGGCCGCACCGGCACTGACCCCGTCCAGGATCACCGGCGTTCGCAGGGACGCGCCGCCCAGCAGCAGGCCGACCATGGCGGCGTGCTCGAATCCGCCGATCGCGGCGAGGACGCCGACGGGGTCGGCCGGGTCCGGCCGGTGCAGCTCCAGGGCGCGGCGGACGACCTCCGTCTTCCGAGCCAGGGTCTCGTCGTTGATGCCCGTGCCGCGACCGGTCACCTCGCCGGGGTCGGCGCCCGTGAAGACCGAGATCAGGGCCGCCGACGCGGTGGTGTTGGCGATGCCCATCTCGCCGGTGAGCAGCGCCTTGTTGCCGGCCGCCACGAGGTCGCGGGCGGTCTCGATGCCCACCTCGATGGCCGCCCTGGCCTCCTCGCGGGTCATCGCGGGACCCGTGGTCATGTCGGACGTGCCGGCACGGATCTTGCGCGGCAGCAGACCCGGGGTCGCGGGCAGGTCGGAGGCGACACCCACGTCGATGACGCAGACCTCGGCGCCCACCTGGTTGGCGAAGGCGTTGCACACCGCGCCGCCGCCCAGGAAGTTGGCCACCATCTGGGCGGTGACCTCCTGCGGCCAGGGAGTGACGCCCTGGGCGTGCACACCGTGGTCCCCGGCGAAGATCGCGACGGCCGCGGGCTCCGGGATGGGCGGCGGGCACTGGCGGGACAGTCCCGACAGCTGCGCGGAGATGATCTCCAGCATGCCGAGTGCGCCGGCCGGCTTCGTCATCCGCTTCTGGCGCTCCCAGGCCTCGCCGAGCGCCTTGGCGTCGAGGGGGCGGATGTTGGTGACGGTCTCCGCGAGCAGGTCGTGCGGCTCCTCGCCGGGCAGCGCGCGACGGCCGTACGTCTCCTCGTGGACGACCCACGACAGCGGGCGGCGCTTGGACCAGCCGGCCTGCATCAGCTCGGGCTCGTCCGGGAACTCGTCGACGTAGCCGACGCAGAGGTAGGCGACGACCTCCAGGTGCTCGGGCAGCCCGAGGGCGCGGACCATCTCACGCTCGTCGAAGAAGCTGACCCAGCCGACGCCGAGGCCCTCGGCGCGCGCGGCGAGCCACAGGTTCTCGACGGCGAGCGCGGAGGAGTACGGGGCCATCTGCGGCTGCGTGTGGCGGCCCAGGGTGTGGCGGCCGCCGCGGGTCGGGTCGGCGGTGACGACGATGTTCACCGGGGTGTCGAGGATGGCCTCGATCTTCAGTTCCTTGAACTGCTTCGCCCGGCCCTTGGGCAGCGACTTCGCGTACGCCTCGCGCTGACGCGCCGCGAGTTCGTGCATCGAGCGGCGGGTCTCGGCGGAGCGGATCACCACGAAGTCCCACGGCTGCGAGTGGCCGACGCTCGGCGCGGTGTGGGCGGCCTCGAGGACGCGCAGCAGCACGTCGTGCGGGATCGGGTCGCTGCGGAAACCGTTGCGGATGTCGCGGCGCTCGCGCATCACGCGCAGCACGGCCTCGCGCTCGGCGTCGTCGTAACCGGGCGCGGCGGGGCCGGTGGACTCCCTCACGTCTTCCACTGCGGCCGTGCTCTCTTCCTGGTCGGCGCCCTGGGTGTCCAGGTCGTCCGCCTGCTGTGCGACTACGAATTCCGGGTCCGCGGCGGGCGGCTCCGGTACGGGGGACGCCTCGGTCTCGCGTGGGGCGGGCACGGCGGCGTCGGGTTCCGCGGCCGCCGCGGGGGCGGTGGCGGGCTGCGGTTCGTCCGTCGGCTCGGGGGCCGGGACCGGGGCCTCCGGGACGGGCTCGGCCGCCGCGGGCTGTTCCACCGGTGCTTCGGCTTCGGCGGCCAGGGGCTGGTCCGCCTCGGCTTCGACCGGTTCCCCGGTGAGGGGCTCCTCGGTCGGTGCCCAAGCGGGTGCGGTCACCGCCGGAGCGACAGGTGCCGGCTCCGGGTCGGGGGCCGGGGCCGTCTGCTGCTCCTGCGGGGGCAGGGGCGGCACCGTCATGGCGTGCGGGGGTGTCGGGGCCAGATGCGGCGTCGTCGGCACCGAACCCTCGACGGGGACGAACTCACCGACGAGCCGGTTCGCGTGCCTGCCAACGCTGTGTTCCCGGTGGTCCGCGGCGGGCACAGGCTCCGGGAACACGACCGCTTCGTCCGGCAGGACCTCGCCCCGCGCGTGACCGGCCGGGCCCTGACCCGGGACGGCGTGGGGCGCGCCGACGCCCGCCGGGACGGCGTGCGGCTGTTCCGCGACGGGTTCGGGGATCTGCTGGACGTACGGCGCCGCCGGTTCGACGTCCGCGACCGGCTCGGCGTACGCCGCGTCGACCGCGGGCACGGGGTCCGTCCCGGCCGGCGGCTGCGGTGCCTGCACGGGCGGCTGCTGCGGGTCCCCGGCGGGCCCCGCGTCGACGAACGGGGCGGCGGCGTCCGTGTCCGGGGCACCGGCGTCCGGCAGCACGGCCCCGGTGGGCGGAGCGGCCCCCGTGTCGGCCGCGTCCGTGTCCGGCGCCGCCGGTTCGGTGGTCCGCGGCTGTACGGGGGGCGCGATCCGGGGCTCGTACGCGGACGAGGCGTCGTGCGAGTTCAGGAGGGCCTGCGGATCCGGGAGGGGCTGGAGGTCCGGGGCGGGCTGGAGGTCCGGCGCCGGGTGGGGGTGCCCGGACTCGGCGTGCCGCGCGAGCTCCAATTCCTCCCCCTCAGGGGCGGACGGCTCGGCAACGGCGGGTCCGTGCAGGTCGGCCTGCACCGGCGGCAGCGGCTGCCCGGTCCCGACCTCGGTCACGTGCCCGGCGTGCGGGTCCTGCGGGTCCGGCGAGCCGTCGAGGTTCTGCGGGATCGCCGGTGCGTGCGGGTCCTGCAGGGCGGGCGACCCGTCGGTGAGGACGGCACCGTCCAGGGCCTGCTGGTGCAGATAGTTCTCCGGCGCGAGCGCGGCTTCACCGGCAGGCACGGCTCCGGTCTCGGGTGCCGGTACGGCGTCGAGGACCCCCGACGTGTCGATCCCTGCGGGCTCAGCGGTGCCCGCGGAATCGTCGGTGCCTACGGGCTCAGCGATGCCAGTGGGCGCGTCGATGCCTTCCGGCGTCTCGGTGCGTTGCGGCGATTCGAGCACCGGGGCCGCGTCCGGAGCGGCCTCGTCCGGAGCGGCCTCGTCCGGAGCGGCCTCGTCCGGAGCGGGCTCGGCGTGCACCGGCTCGGCGGGCGCGGCCTGGGGCGCCTCGATGTCGTCCGGGGCCTGCGCGGCTTCGGTGCCGTCCGGGGCCTGGGCGGTCTCCGCGGGCGGCGCGGTTTCCGGCTCCGGGGACGCGTCCGCGACCTGCGCCGGTTCCGGCGCGGGCCCGGCCTCCGCGGTGGGTGCCGCCTCCGGGACGACCGTTTCTGCGGGGATCCCCCCGGTGGCCGGCTGCGGCGCGGCACCCCAGGGCGCGCCCTGCTGCGGGACGTCCCCGAGCTGCGGGACGTCGGGGTACTCGGACCCGTTGGCCGGCGGGCCGGCCCGGCGTACGGGCGCGGGGGCGGCCGGCGCACCCGCCGGGCCGCGGTCCGCGAGCGAGCGCACGGGGCTGGACGAGCCGTCCGGGGTGGGCGGACCGAGGTGCAGGGGACGGCGGGGCGGCGCCGGCTGGGACGCCGGAGCGGCGGCCGTCCGGACACCGCCGAGATCGACCGACCCGCTGTCCCGGCCGCCCGTCTCGTGCGGACCGGGCTCATGCGCGGCCTGCGGGACGAACAGCGGGTGCGGCTCGGGGGGGAGGGGCATCGGGGCGGGTGGTGCCACCTCGTTGCCCCACGCACCCTGTGCGCCCGGCATGAGAAGCAGATCGTCGTCCTCGGCGGGGACGCCGGAGGGGTCGAGGTAGGTGTACGCACCGAGCGAGGAGACGCCCGGCTGCTCCACCATGCCTGCGTTCTCAGGCAGTCCCTCGCCCGGGACCTGGCCGGTGTCGGTCATGCGTACCCCTCGCCCATCGGTTAGTGCTCCTACGACCAGCTCGCCCGGAACGGCGCACCGACCGCCCCCCGCAGAGAAGAACGAGCGTGCGTGCCCAGCGGCACGAACGACCCGCCCGCAAAGGAGACAAAGCCATTAACTGGCATTGTCGCGGTCGTCCCGCCGTCGCGACAGCTTGATCCGCCACGGTCCACTGTGGACTGCGCCACGTTGCGCGTCCTCCGGTCGACGCCGTACCACACCCGACCCAAAAGGGGCGCGTTTTCCGGACATTGGCCGACGAAGCGCCGGGCACAAGTGCGGTACCACGATCGGCCAGCCTACCGCGCGCGGTATGACAAGCGGATCACGGGGCGCGGTCGGGCAGACGCCCGGTGAGCAGGAACGCGACGCTCCGCTCCCTCTCCGTCCAGGCCCGCGTGTCGAGGTCGACGGCCTGGAGAAGGGCGCACTCGACCTGGTAGCCGTGCTCGCCGAGGTCCCGGCCGATGAGTTCGGCGGCGTCACGGGTCGCCGCGTGGGTCACGATGCGCTGCGGTCGGCGGTCGGCGACGGCGGAGACCACCGCCGCTCCCCCGCCTCCGACACGGACGACGTCGGGTTCGGGGAGGTTCTCCAGGATGTGCGGGGCGGTGCCGGGCACGACCTGGACCTGGACGCCGAAGCGGCGGGCCGATTCGTCGGTGCGCGCGCAGGCCGCCGGGTTCCGGTCGACCGCGATGACCGCGGCGCCGGTGCGGGCGGCCTCGGTGGCGAAGGCGCCGCTGCCGGATCCGATGTCCCACACCAGGTCACCGATGCGCGGTCCGAGTCTGGCGAGTTGCGCGGCGCGCAGCAGGTCCGCCTCGCCCTCGCCGAGTACACCGCCGTACGCCGTCGCCGGCAGCGCCCAGCCGCGCGGGCCCGCGCCCGGCTCGCGTCCGGCGATCCAGCCGCCGCCCTCGGCCGCGGCCACGAAGCCGCCGATGACGATGACGACGTTCGGATCGCGCCAGGTGTGGTCGGCGGCCTTGTCCGAGGTGACGACGCTGACCTGCTCGCGGCCGGTGCCGAGCTCCTCGCAGATGACGAAGGTGCGGTGGACTCCTTCGAGGAGCAGACCGAGTTCCGCGGGGCCGGCGCCGGGTGAGGTGAGGACGGCGACCTTGGTGTGGGCGCGGCATACGTTGACGGCGCGTCGCAGCGAGCGGGGGTGTGCCACGACCACGTGGGCGTCGTCCCAGGGCATTCCGGCGCGGGCGAAGGCGGTGGCCACGGAGGACACGGCGGGGACGACTTCGACCTCGAGTCCGAACTCGGGAGCGCGCAGGGTGCGGACGACTCCGAAGAAGCCGGGGTCCCCGTCGGCGAGGACGACGGCGGTACCGCGGTGGTTGGCGATGCGGCGGGCGGCCAGGGCGACGCTGCCGAGGCGGACGCGCTCGGCGGTCGCGGGCACTTCGGGGAGTTCGAGGTGGTGGCCGGCTCCCGCCACCAGCGTGGCGGCACGGAGAGCGGACTGCGCCGCGGCGGTCAGCGGCGAGCCGTCCCAGCCGATCACCGTGACCCGGTCGGCCATCGTCGTCAGTCTCCAGGTGGTTTTCGCAGCGTGTCGGGGGGCTGCCCGCGCACGGGCTCCGTGAGGGTACCCGGTGGACCTGGGCGGTGCGGCGACGGCCCCCGCCACGGGTGGGAGCGGTCCCGCGGTTTCAGTTCCAGTCGGAGTACGACGTGAAGCCGGTCGTCTCGGCGAGTTCCTCGGCGACGCCGTCGAGGTCCTCGGGGAGCAGGCTCCACACGATGAAGTCGGTGCGCAGGTCGGCCCACGTGCCGTCCTCGGTGCGGGTGCGCGCTATGCAGGCGTTGCGCAGGACGCCCTCGCTGATGCAGCCGATCTTCTGGGCGACCTGCTGGGAGGCCGTGTTGTCGGCGGCTGTGCGCAGCTCGATGCGCTCGAACTCCTGGTCGCGGAAGAGCCATTGGGCGGTGGCGAGGGCGGCTTCGGAGGCGTAGCCCTCGCCGCGGGCCCAGGGCGCGATGATGTACGACAGTTCGGTGGAGCGAACGTGCCAGTTGGTTCTGCCGAGTTGGACGATGCCGACCAGCCGCTGGGTGAGGAACTCCGTGACGGCCAGGTCGAGTCCGCGGCCCGCAGCGCGTTCGGCGGGCGCGTACTCGGCGATCCAGCGGCGGGCGCCGTCCTCGGTGAAGGGCTGCGGTACGGAGGTCCAGGCGGCGACCAGTTCGTCGTTCATCATCTCGGCCAGGGCCGGGACGTCGTCCTCTTCGAGCGGGCGCAGCACCAATCGCTCCGTGCTGATGGAGATGCCGGGGAAGGTGCTCGTCATGCGCCGCTCCGTAACCTTCGGAAGCTGTCGGGCCGTCGGATGTCGTCCGGCCTGCTGAACTGCCCAGCATGCAGCATGGAAGCACCGAACCGCATCACGGGGTCCACTCCCGGTGAAGAGCGGACCCCGTGGGGTGACCGGCGGGCCCGGCCGGGGGCGACCGGCCGGGAGCGGCCCCGTGTCGGGGATCAGAAGGACGGCAGGACGGACCCGGCGTACTTGTCCTCGATGTACTTCTTCACCTCGGGCGACGTGAGGAGCTTGGCGAGCTTCTTCACGCGCGGGTCGTCCTCGTTGCCCTTCTTCACGGCGAGGAAGTTGCCGTAGGGGTTGTTCTTCGCCGACTCCAGGACGAGGGCGTCGTCGGCGGGCTTGAGGTCGGACTCGATGGCGTAGTTGCCGTTGATCACCGCGGCGTCGACGTCGTCCAGGGAGCGGGGCGTCTGGGCGGCCTCGAGCTCCTTGAACTTCAGGTTCTTCGGGTTCTTGACGATGTCGCCGGGGGTCGCCTCGTTGCCCACACCCTTCGCGAGGGTGATGATCCCGTTGTCGTCGAGGAGCTTGAGCGCCCGCGCCTCGTTGACCGTGTCGTTCGGGACGGCGACCGTCGCGCCGCTCTTGAGCTCGTCGGCCTTCTTGACCTTGTGCGAGTACAGGCCGAGCGGCTCCAGGTGCACCGTGACGACGGGCACGATGTGGGTGCCCTTCTTCTTGTTGAAGTCGTCGAGGTAGGGCTGGTTCTGGAAGTAGTTGGCGCCCACGGACCCGTCCTCGGTCGCCGTGTTCGGCGTGACGTAGTCGGTGAACTCCTTGACCTCCAGGTCGAGTCCCGCCTTCTTCGCCAGGTGGTCCTTGACGTAGGTGAGGATCTCGGCGTGCGGGGTGGGGCTCGCGGCGACGATCAGCGGGCCGCTGGTGTCGGAGGCGGAGTCCTTCTCCGAGCCGCAGGCGCTGAGGCCGAGGGTGAGGGCTCCGGCGGCGAGGACGGCGGTGGTGATCTTGGCGGTGTTACGCACGAAAAGTGCCTTTCCTTATGGGTGAAGCGGCCCCGTCTGGGTGGGACGGGGAGTCCGGGGTCAGCTCTTCCTGACGGCGTCGGTCGCGACCGTGCCGGGGAAGATGCCACTGAAGGGGCGGAAGAGCAGCAGGGGGCCGGTCCTGGCACCCCTGCGGTGCAGGGCGCGCGCGGCGAAGTCGCCGCCGAACTGGAGGAAGGAGATCGCGACGGCCAGGACCGCCACGGTGATCCACATCAGGCCGGTCTCGAAGCGCTGGTAGCCGTACCGGATGGCGATGTCGCCGAGTCCGCCGGCGCCGACCGTGCCCGCCATGGCGGAGTAGCCGATGAGCGCGACCACCGTCGTGGTGGCGCCGGAGATCAGCGACGGGAGGGCCTCGGGCACGAGGACGCTGCGTACGGTCTTCCAGGTGCTGCCGCCCATCGACTGCACGGCCTCGACCAGTCCGTCGTCGACTTCGCGGACGGACATCTCGACGAGCCGCGCGTAGAAGGGGATCGCGCCGACGGCGAGCGGCACGATCGCCGCCTCCCGGCCGATGGTCGTCCCGGTGACCGTGCGGGTGAAGGTCATCAGGGCGACCATCAGGATGATGAACGGCATCGAGCGGGCGATGTTCACGACCTGCCCGATCACCTTGTTGGCCACGACGTTCTGCAGCAGTCCCCCGCGGTCGGTGAGGACGAGCAGCAGGCCGAGCGGCAGGCCGCCGACGATCGCGATGAGCGTGGACCAGCCGACCATGTAGAACGTGTCCCAACACGCCTGGGTCAGCAGTGGCTGCATCTCCGACCAGGTCACTTGGCACCTTCCTTCACGAGCGCGGACTGCTGGTCCGCCTGGCCGACGAGGTCGATCTGCAGGCCCTGCTCCCGCAGGAATCCGATCGGCACGACGTTCTCCTCGTAGGGGCCGGGCAGTTCGATGCGCATCCGGCCGACCTGCTTGCCCGCGACGGTGTCCATCGCGGCGCCCAGGATCGATATGTCGATGTTGTAGGTGCGCGAGAGCTGGGAGATGACGGGCCGGGTGGCGGCCTCGCCGTGGAAGGTGACGTCGATGACGGTGCGGTCGTCGGCGGAGGCGTCGCCGCTCACCGGGAAGAGGGCCGCGGCCATCTCGGAGCCGGGGGTCGCGAGCAGCTCGGTGACCGTGCCGGACTCGACGATGCGGCCGTTCCGCATGAGGGCGGCCGAGTCGCAGACGGTCTTGACGACGTCCATCTCGTGGGTGATGAGCAGGACGGTCAGGCCCAGCTGCCGGTTCAGGTCGCGCAGGAGCTGGAGGACGGACCGGGTGGTCTCGGGGTCGAGGGCGCTGGTGGCCTCGTCGGAGAGCAGCACCTTCGGGTCGCCGGCCAGGGCGCGGGCGATGCCGACGCGCTGCTTCTGTCCGCCGGAGAGCTGCGCCGGGTAGGCCTTCGCCTTGTCGGAGAGGCCGACCAGGTCGAGCAGGTCGAGCGCCTTGCGGGAGCGCTCCTTGCCGGAGACGCCGAGGATCTCCAGGGGCAGTTCGACGTTGTCCTGCACGGTGCGCGAGGACAGCAGGTTGAAGTGCTGGAACACCATGCCGATGTGGCTGCGTGCCCTGCGGAGCTCCCGGCCGGCGCGCGGGCCGCGGCCGGCGAGGGCGGTGAGGTCCTGCCCGGCGACGGTCACGGTGCCGGCGGTGGGGCGCTCCAGGAGGTTGACGCAGCGGATGAGGGAGGACTTGCCGGCGCCGGACTGGCCGATGACGCCGTACACCTCGCCTTCGCGTACGTGCAGATCGACGCCGTCGAGGGCGGTCACCTCACGGCCGCGCGAGCGGTAGACCTTGGTCAGGCCCGTTGTCGTGATCACTGGGTTTCCGTCACTGTCGTGTGCGGGGCGTGGGTGTGCCCCGGCACGGGTGCATGCGGTCGGGAACGCGGCACGGTTCTCGCGAGGGGCGGTCGAACCGGGGAGAACGTGTGCGCGGGGGCCGGCTCGGTCACGCAGGAGCTACGGACACGGCACAGCCGTCTCGCTTCGGGGCGCGAGGCTCAGGGGTGGTGCGGGGGCCCTCAGAAGGCGCACATTCGACACATACAACGAGCACCGGGCGTCGTGGTCGCCTCGGTCGCAAGGATGCGGCTGCTCGTCGTGGTCATGCGATCAGTAAAGCAGACGTATGCCTGGGGACCCGCACCGCTGTCCGAATAGCGGACAGCCGTGGACGCCGGACGCACCCGAGGGCGCCGGGCGCTCCGCCCGCGCGTGACCAGCGCGGACGCGACGGACGGCCCCCGCGCCGAGCCCGAACCCGGCCCGCGTGCGGCACGGCTGTGGCCAACACCACGGAGCCCTGCCGGGGCTCCCCCCTTCCCGTGGCACGCCGGGGGCGGGGGCATCGGGCCTTTTGGCCCGTAATAGGGTCGCGGCATGCTTGATGCCCTGACGGTCGCGACCGCCGTCGCCGCACTCCTGCTCGCCGCCTGGTGCGGCTGGGCCGCCTACCGCGATCAGCCCACCAAGGACTGGCACTTCATCGGCATGGCCGTGGTGTCGTCGCTCGCCCTGGTGCAGCTGGTCGTCGGCATCGTCCAGCTGTCGCGGGGCGAGAAGCCGGAACAGGGCACGACGATCTTCGTGGCGTATCTGCTCGGCGCCCTCGCGTGCGTCCCCGTCGCGGGGTTCATGTCGCTGGCCGAACGCACCCGCTGGGGCTCGGTCACGGTCGCGGCCGGTGGCGTGGTCCTCGCCGTGCTCGAAGTGCGGCTCTATGACATCTGGGGAGGCTGAGGTGCCGGCCGCCGACGAGAACGGGAACGTGCCCCCGCCCGAGGCGCCGGCCGGGCGGAAGCGGGTCCGGCTCATCCGCGGGCCCGGCATGCTGCTGGTCTGGCTGTACGGCGTGATGGTGGTCGGGGCGGTGTCGCGTTCCGCGGTGCAGATCTCGACGGAGTTCGACAAGGCCCCGCTCGCCTACTCGCTGTCCGCCGTCGCGGGGCTGGTGTACGGCTTCATCACGTACTCGCTCGTCCGGGGCGGCGAGACGGCCCGCCGGGCGGCGCTGGTGTGCTGCGCCGCCGAGCTGGCGGGCGTGCTGATCGTCGGGACCTGGACGCTCGTGGAGCCGTCCGCCTTCCCCGACGCCACGGTGTGGTCGGACTACGGGATGGGCTACCTGTTCATCCCGGTGCTGCTGCCGCTGACGGCGATGTACTGGCTCCGCAGGGCCCGCAACGCTCCTGATCAATACACCTAGGCGCTGGCGGCGAAGGCGCTCGCGTCGGCGTCCTTCGCCAGGGTGATGAGGGTGAGGCGCTCGTCGACGCGCCTCGTGGAGACCGGGGCGTAGCCGTGCTTGCGGTACAGGCGCAGGTTGTGCTCGCTGCGGTGACCGGTGAACAGCTGGTAGGACTTGGCGGCGCCGTCCGCGCCCAGCCGGGTCTCGATGGCGGAGAGCAGGCGGCCGCCCAGGCCGTGGCGCTGCATGCGCGGGTGGACGATGAGCTTGCCGATGCGTGCCGTCCCGTCGGCGTCGACGGTGCCGCGCACCGAGGCCACCACCTCGTCCCCGAGCCGGGCCACCAGCACCGCGCCCCGGGCCAGTTCGTCCCTGAGCGAGTCCAGTGACTGGGTGAGGGGTTCGATGCGGTAGTCGCCGTACAGCTCGGCCTCGCTCTGGTAGCAGAGGTACTGCAGCTTGAGGATCTGTTCGGCTTCCTGGTCGGTCGCCCCCGAGATGGTCACGCTCATGCCCATGTGTGCATGCCTCCCGCTCACCTGTTTACCGGTTGTCCCCCACTCCTATCCCCGTGCTTCGTGGGCCGCAACCTCCGGGGAGAGCAATCGACGCAGACATCCCAGGCATCTGGAACGTTCCGGTCCCAGGCTCCCCTGTGAGATACCCAACTCGCCTGCGATCTCCCGGTAGGTCAGGTCCCGTGGGGAGAGCAGCGCCGCCATGAGGCGGGGGCAGCGGCCGGGCAGCCGCCGGACGGCGTCGTGGAGGGCGCGGTGCCGGGCCGCGCTGAGGGTGTGCTGTTCCGGGCCGGGCCGCCGGTCGTCCGCGGGTTCGGCTCCGTACGGCCTTTCGAAGCGGGCCGTACGGCGGCTGCGGCGGGTCTCGGCGCGCACGGCGCGGCGCAGCCACCGCTGCGGGTCGGCGGGCGCCCCGTCCGTGCCGAGGCGCTCCAGGAGCCGCACCCAGACCGCCTGTTCGAGGTCGCCCGGCTCCGCTCCGGTCGCGTGCGCCTCGGCCGAGGCCTCCGCGGCGAGCAGCGGGCGCAGGGTGGCAACCATCTCGTGTGTCATGTGCGGCACGACGCGGCCGCCCCGGCGCGAGGTTGCCGGGGCGGCCGGGTGTCACCCCATCCGGGGTGGGACGCTCATCCGTTGACGAAGTCCTCGCGGGCGAGGAGTGCGGTGTCCGGGTTGTCGGAGAAGACGCCGTCGATGCCGGTCTCGAAGTACGTCCGGAAGGCGCCGAAGGCGTCGCCGTAGGCGTTCGGGTCGGTGCCCTTGCGGAAGTTCGCGGGCAGGAAGGTGTTCTCGTTGCGCATCGTGTACGGGTGCAGGATCAGGCCCGCCGCGTGCGCGTCGCGGACCAGTGTGGTCGGCGTGGTGAGGTTGCCGCTCGCGTCCTTCGGGATGATCAGGTCGAGCGTGGGCCCGATGCCCTGTGCGTACGACGCGATCTCCTTCAGGCCCTCGGGCTTGACCAGGTCGGCGACCGTGCGCGGGTCGCCCGTGTCGACGAAGTCCCAGGGGCGGCTGCCGGCGCCGGACAGGAGCACGGCGAGCGGGTTGCCGACGAGCTTGTTCATCCGCTGGATGCTGGTCGGCTCGAAGGACTGGATGATGACCGGCGAGTTCTTCCTGTCCTTGCCGTGCTTGCGCAGCAGCCTGGCGAGCCGTTCCTCGGTGCCGAGGCCCAGTTTGCGGAAGTAGGTGGGGTGCTTGAGCTCGGGGTAGATCCAGACCTGCTTGCCGCGCTTGCGGGTCTGCTCGTCCTGCCAGCGGAGCACCTCTTCGAAGGTGGGGATGTCCCAGCGGCCGTTGTAGAGGGTGTTGCGCTGCCGGGTGCTGGGGATGCGTTCGACCGCGCGGAGCGTCTTCAGCTCGGCGAGGGTGAAGTCCTCGGTGAACCAGCCGGTGGTGGTGACCCCGTCGAGGCTCTTGGTGGTCCTGCGGTCGGCGAACTCGGGGTGCGCCGAGACGTCGGTGGTGCCGCCGATCTCCGGCTCGTGGCGGCACACGAGGTGTCCGTCCCTGGTGGGCACCAGGTCGCCGGCCTCGACGACGTCCGCCCCCAGGTCGAGGGCCAGCTCGTACGAGCCGAAGGTGTGTTCCGGCCGGTAGCCGCTGGCCCCCCGGTGTCCGATGACGGTCGGCCTTGGCAGGTTCCGGTAGCCGCCTCCGTGCCGCTCGCCGGCTCTCGCCGTGCCGGGCAGCCCGAGGACCGCCCCGCCCGCTCCGAGCACCGCCGCGCCGAGCAGTGCCCGTCGCGCCGTGCCCCGCTCCTGCTCGTCCGATTCCTGCGTCCCCATGAGCACTCCTCCGCCGTACCGTGCCGCACCTGTTCGAAGCGGGACGATCGTAGGTGCCCGCGGGTGACGGGAGGGAGACCCCGGACGGAACACGTGGGTGACTCCGGATGTCCTGCGGGGTGCGTGAGTTGACGGTTCGCCGGGTTGGGGGCCGCGGGCACGGGTACCCGGTCGGTGGCTGCCCCGGCGGTGCTGGTCGCGTGGGGCGGCCGAGTCCCGGGGTTGCGGGTGGGGCCGGCGGCGGCGGGTGTCACCACGGGGAGTCCCGCGCCTCCCGGGTCGCCCGGGGGGCGGCGACTCGCGCGACGTCCGTCACATGTTTTCCCGCCCGGCGGCCCTTCCCGGGGCGCCACCCGCAGGTAAACATGCGTCAACACCGCGTATCCGTTCGGTGAACCCGATGTGCAATCACCGGGCGGCCACGAGTATCGTCCTCACCTGCACATACTTCATACCGATCCCTTGACACAGGAGGGCCCGTTGTCCCGCTTCGTGCTCATCAAGGCAGTGCTCGGACCGATCATGCGCCTGATGTTCCGCCCACGGGTGGAGGGCGTGGAGCACATCCCCGGCGACGGTCCCGTCATCCTGGCCGGCAACCACCTCACGTTCATCGACTCGATGATCCTTCCGCTGGTCTGCGACCGGCAGGTGCTGTTCATCGGCAAGGACGAGTACGTCACCGGCAAGGGCTTCAAGGGCCGGCTGATGGCCTGGTTCTTCACCGGCGTCGGCATGATCCCGGTCGACCGGGACGGCGCCAACGGCGGCGTCGCGGCGCTGATGACCGGCCGTCGCATCCTGGAGGAGGGGAAGGTCTTCGGCATCTACCCCGAGGGCACCCGCTCCCCCGACGGCCGTCTCTACCGCGGCCGCACCGGCATCGCCCGGCTGACCCTGATGACCGGCGCTCCCGTCGTCCCGTTCGCGATGATCGGCACCGACAAGCTGCAGCCCGGCGGCGCCGGCATCCCGCGCCCCGGCCGTGTCACGGTCCGCTTCGGCGAGGCGATGGAGTTCTCCCGGTACGAGGGCATGGACCGCGACCGCTATGTGCTGCGGGCCGTGACCGACTCGGTGATGACCGAGGTCATGCGCCTCTCGGGCCAGGAGTACGTCGACATGTACGCCACGAAGGCGAAGGCCGCGTAGCCGCTCGGCTCATGAAAGGGGGCCGCACCCGCCGGACGGCGGGTGCGGCCCCCTTTCATATGCGTCCCGGAGATGCCCCTGCACAGGCGTCCCGGGAGGTGCGCCGCGGCCCTACGGCGTGCTCTCCAACCGCTGGCCGCGCAGCAGGAACCAGGCCGCCGCCGCCGCGGCGAGCAGCACGGCGGCGCCCACACCCGCCGCGAGGGTCAGCCCCTCCACGAAGGCACCGCGGGCCGCCGACATCATCGTCCCGGCGGTGTCGGCCGGCAGTTCCGCCGCCGCCTCGGCGGCGCCGCCGAGGGATTCGCGCGCCTCGGCCGGGGTGCCCGCGGGACCGGTGAAGTCCCGGTAGACACCCGTCACGATCGAGCCGAGCACGGCGATACCGAGGGCGGCGCCGAGCTCGTACGCCGTCTCGGAGACGGCGGACGCGGCGCCCGCCTGTTCCTTCGGCACGGAGGAGAGGATCACGTCGGCGGTGACGGTGAACGAGAAGCCCGCGCCGATGCCGACGACCAGGAGTGCGGCGCCGATCAGCGGATAGCCGGTGGACTCGGTCAGCAGGGTGAGGGCCGCGAGTGCCAGCCCCACCGCGGCGAGGCCGCCGGAGACCACGGCGCGCACCGAGAACCGGCGGGCGAACGTGCCGGCGACCAGACCCGCCGCCACCGCGCCGACGGCGGCCGGGACTTCGGCGAGGCCTGCCTCGAACGGTGCCCTGCCCTGGACGAGTTGCAGGTACTGGGAGAGGAAGAAGACCAGCCCGGACAGGCCGAGGATCGTCAGCAGGTCGGCGAGGACGGCTCCGGAGAATCCCCGGTGCCGGAAGAGCCGCATGTCCAGCAGCGGCGCGGGCAGCGTGAGTTGGCGGCGCACGAACCGGAACAGGGCGGCGGCGCCGAGCAGGCCCACCACCGCCGGCTGCCAGGTGAACCCGTGCGTGGCCGCTTCCTTGACCGCGTACACGATGCCGATCATGCCGACCAGCGACAGGACGACGCTGGCGAGGTCCCAGGGGCCCGGGGCCGGGTTGCGCGACTCGGGCAGCAGCCTGCTGCCGACGAGGACGAGCACGATCATCACGGGCAGGTTGATGAGGAAGACCGAACCCCACCAGAAGTGCTCCAGCAGGAAACCGCCGACCACCGGCCCGACCGCCGTGCCCGCGGAGGCGGTGGCGCCCCAGATGCCGACGGCGAGGCTGCGTTCGCGCGGGTCGTGGAAGAGGTTGCGGATCAGGGCGAGGGTGGCGGGCATCAGGGTGGCGCCCGCGACACCGAGCAGTGCCCGCGCAAGGATCAGCAGCTCCGGTGTCGTCGCGTAGGCGTTGAGCACGGATATCGCGCCGAACGCCGTGGCGCCGACGAGCAGCAGCTTCTTCCGTCCGATGCGGTCGCCGAGGCTGCCCATGGAGACGAGCAGGCCGGCGATGACGAACGAGTAGACGTCGCCGATCCAGAGCAGCTGGGTGCCGGAGGGCTGCAGGTCTTCGCTGATGTAGGGCGTGGCGAGGCCGAGGACGGTCGCGTCGACGGCCACCAGCAGCACAGCGAGGACGAGGACGGAGAGGGCGAGCCAGCGCCCGGGGCGCCGTCCCACCTCCGCCGCGACGGCCTGCTGTTCGGTGCTGGTCATGGTTCCACTCTCCGTAGTGCGCCGCCGAGCAGCAGCTCGACGATCATGAACTGGAAGTCGTTGGCGGCCACCCGGCCGTCCATCACGGCCCAGGCACCGGATCCGACGAGCCCGTAGAGGGCCTCGGTGAGCCAGGCGGGGGTCAGGTCGATGCGGAACTCGCCGCTGTCCTGGCCGCGCCGGAACAGCGCGGCGATCCTGGCGTCGAGCCGGGCCCAGCCCTCGTGCCGGGCGTCGCCCTCGAACAGCTGGTTCTCGGTGACCAGGAAGGCCAGCAGCCCCGCCACCGGCTCGATCTCCTTCACCAGCCGGCGTACGGCGTCGCTCGCGGGCCCCTCGTCCAGGCGGGCCGCGTCCAGCGCGGACTCGCACTCCCGGATGCCCAGGTCTTCGAGGGCGCGGACCAGCGCGTCCCGCCCGGCGAACTGGCGGTGCAGCGTGGCCCGGCTGATCCCGGCCGCCCTGGCGACCTCGTCCATGGTGGCGGTGGCCTTGCGGGTCAGCAGGGCGGCGGCGCTGCGGAGTACGTGCTCACGGTCGACGGCCATGAGACAAGAGTAGACCATGTGAGACATTCATGTCTCACCAGAGGCATGTGAAGCTCACCGCATGGGGCCGGCGGTGAGCGGGGGCTCAGTGCCAGGGCAGCTGTCCGCGCCGCTCCCAGTAGGCCCGGGGGTCCTCGGCGAGGGTGTCCAGGCGGGCGAGCCGGTCCTCGTCGAGGTCGACGACGGCCGCGTGCAGGTTGGAGGCGAGCTGCTCGCTGGTGGCGGCGCCCGACAGGACGACGCCGGCCCAGGGCCGGTGCAGCACCAGGGCGAGGGCGACCGCGTCGGCGGTCAGGCCCGTCTCCCGGGCGATGTCCAGGAGCACGCCCGGCGCGTGCGGCGCGGCCAGCCGGCCGTTGGCCATGCCTTCCTTGACGATCACGGTGAGTCCGGCCGCGTGCGCCTCGGCGAGCGCGGGCCCTGCCGACGTCTCCAGCACGTTGTACGTGGCCTGGACGGTGCGGAAGAGGGGCTCGCCGCCGACCGTCACGGTGAGCGCGGTGCGGATGGCGTCGGCCTGCGCGGGCCCGCTGGTCGAGAACCCGACGGAGACGCCCTGCGCCGCGGCGTCGGCGAGCCGTGCGTGGAGTTCCTTGTCGGTGAGGGCCGGGCTGTCCGGGGTCACCGAGTGGATCTGGTAGAGGTCGAGACGGTCGCCGAGCAGCTCGGCGCTCTCCGCGCGCTGCCTCTCGTACGTGGCGAGGCTGTGGTCCTTGATCTCGTGCGCGTCGGCGTCGGTGCGCCAGTCGGCCGTGTAGGTGTAGCCCCACTTGCTGCCGACGACGACGTCGTCTGCGTCGGGCCGCGCGCGCAGCCAGCCGGCCAGGAACTCCTCGGAGCGGCCGTAGGAGCGGGCCGCGTCGAAGTAGCGCACGCCCTGCGCGTACGCGGCGTCGAGGAGCTCGTGGGTGCGCGCACGCAGGGCGTCGACACTGCGCTCCGCCGGGAGGTCGCGGTCCCGGCCGAGGTTGATGTAACCGGGGCGGCCGACGGCGGCGAGGCCCAGGCCGAGGTGGGCGGTGGGCGTGGTCGCCGAGGCGAGTCGGGCGAAGGGCATCGCGGGCTCCATGGGGTCGGCTCCTTGATCGGCTCCGGCCAACGTAACCCGCGACGCCCTCGCCGAACGCGGGGTGCCAGTGCCTGTCGTTGGATCAGCCGGCTGTGACCGGCGGTTCGTCCTGACGGACCGGCCTGAGCCAAACGACAGGCCCTAGTTCTTCGCGGTGGCCCACGCGTGCTGCGCCGCCACGTCCGCCCTGACCTCGGCGAGCTGCACGGCGACCGCGCTCGGTGCCGTACCGCCGCGCCCATTGCGCGAGGCCAGCGCGCCCGGCACGTTCAGGACGCTGCGCACCTCCGGCGTCAGGTGCGGGGAGATCTTCGCGAACTGCTCGTCGGTGAGCCCGTCGAGTTCGACGCCCCCGGCTTCGGCGACCTTCACGCACTCGCCGGCGACCTCGTGCGCGACACGGAACGGCACGCCCTGCCTGACCAGCCACTCGGCGATGTCGGTGGCGAGCGAGAAACCGGCCGGGGCCAGCTCCTCCATGCGCTCCCGGTGCACGGTCAGCGTCGCCATCATGCCGGTGAAGGCGGGCAGCAGCACCTCCAGCTGGTCGCAGGAGTCGAAGACCGGCTCCTTGTCCTCCTGGAGGTCGCGGTTGTACGCCAGCGGCAGGGCCTTGAGCGTGGCCATGAGCCCGGTCAGATTGCCGATCAGGCGGCCCGACTTGCCGCGCGCCAGCTCCGCGATGTCCGGGTTCTTCTTCTGCGGCATGATCGAGGAGCCGGTGGAGAAGGCGTCGTGGAGGGTGACGAAGGAGAACTCCTTCGTGTTCCAGATGATGATCTCCTCGGCGATGCGGGAGAGGTTGACCCCGATCATCGCCGTGATGAAGGCGAACTCGGCGGCGAAGTCGCGGGAGGCGGTGCCGTCGATGGAGTTGGCGGAGCTGCCGTGCTCGAAGCCGAGGTCCCTCGCGACCGACTCGGGGTCCAGGCCGAGGGAGGAACCCGCCAGCGCGCCCGAGCCGTACGGCGACACGGCCGTCCGCTCGTCCCACTGACGCAGCCGCTCGGCGTCCCGGGACAGGGCCTGGACGTGGGCGAGGACATGGTGGGCGAACAGGACGGGCTGGGCGTGCTGGAGATGGGTGCGGCCGGGCATCGCCACCTCCGGGTGGGCCTCCGCGAGGCCGATCAGCGCGTCCTGGAGGTCGGCGATCAGGCCGCCGATGATCCGCGCGTGGTCGCGCAGGTACATCCGGAAGAGGGTCGCCACCTGGTCGTTCCGTGACCGGCCCGCGCGCAGTTTGCCGCCGAGGTCGGGGCCGAGGCGCTCCAGCAGGCCGCGTTCCAGGGCGGTGTGGACGTCCTCGTCGGCGATGGTGCCCACGAAGGCGCCGGACGCCACGTCCTGTTCGAGCCGGGTGAGTCCGTCCAGCATCCGCTCCAGCTCGTCGGCCGTCAGCAGACCGGCCTTGTGGAGCACGCGGGCGTGCGCACGCGAGCCGGCGATGTCGTACGGCGCGAGCCGCCAGTCGAAGTGGACGGACGCGGACAGCTTCGCCAGGGCCTCGGCGGGACCGTCGGCGAAACGGCCGCCCCAGAGCCGTACGTCACCGCTGTTGCTGCTCACTCGCTGTGCTCCTCAAGACTGTGGATGTGCCGCCGCCTCCTCGACCGCGCGGGCGGCCGGGCGGCTTCACGCTATCGGTCGGCGAAGTCCCACCCGGCGGTGATCTTCGACGACAGGCCGGGGGCGGAGGTGTCCGGGGGCGCCCGGTCCGCACCCGGTCTCGGGTTCTTCTCGTCCCCGCGATCCCCGTCGCGGATCCCCGCCATGCATGAGTATGCAGAACTCTGCATGATTCGTCAATCGAGCGGCCGGGCGGGGATTGATCGGACTCCCTTGAACGATGGAATGCGCTTTCTCGTATGTCTCGGCAGACGCAGGCGCCGCGTTGGCATCACAAGACAGCAGAGAAGGAACAGGCATCCCGGACGACCGCCGGGCGGCCTTCACCCCGAACCCGAATGAGGCTTCCGCATGTCCAGGGCTCTCCCCAAGTACCGCAAGCGCCGTACCGTGATCATCGGCGGCGCCGCCGCGGTGGTGCTGTCCGGAGCCGTGATCGCCGGCTCCGCCCTCGCCGGCGAGACGGACAGGAGCGGCGGTGAGGCGGCCAGGACCCTGGCCTCCCCCGGCACGGTGAAGTGCCCGGCCGTCGCGCCGAGTCTCCCCGCCATCCCCGCCTCCGCCCGGGCCGAGGTCGACCGCAACCTCGCCCTCCTCGACACCCAGATCGGCGAGGCCGACAAGCGCATCGCCGACACCGTCGGCCAGGGCGGACCCAACTTCGTCCAGAACGCCATCCTCGGCCCGCTGGAGGACAAGCGCATCGCCACCATCAACCGCATCGCCACCGCCATCGGCCGCACCGCCGCCAAGCCCCAGGGACTGGACGCCCTCGCGCCCTGCGTGCTGAGCACGGCCGGTGGCGGCGCGGCGGCGACCGCGGCACCGAGCGCGACCGCCACCGGGGAGGCGGGGCAGGACGCGGGCGGGAACGGCTCGGACGCGGGTGAGCAGACGGGCGGGAACGCGGACGACGCGAGCGGTTCCACGGCCGCTGGCACGGTGAACTGCCCGGCCGTCGCCCCGAGTCTCCCCGCCATCCCCGCCTCCGCCCGGGCCGAGGTCGACCGCAACCTCGCCCTCCTCGACACCCAGATCGGCGAGGCCGACAAGCGCATCGCCGACACCGTCGGCCAAGGCGGACCCAACTTCGTCCAGAACGCCATCCTCGGCCCGCTGGAGGACAAGCGCATCGCCACCATCAACCGCATCGCCACCGCCATCGGCCGCACCGCCGCCAAGCCCCAGGGACTGGACGCCCTCGCGCCCTGCACTCTCAACAAGTGACGGGCACCGTGGCCGCCCCGCGCGCCGGCCGGGGCGGCCACGGACCGGCACGACGGCTTCCGCATCCGGCCGAGACGGATGACCGGTTCGTCGGACAGGCAAAGAAGCCTGCCCGATAATCGTTAGGCATGGGAAAGACTTATGAGCGCCTGGACGGCAGACTGCGCACGTTCATCGAGGCGCAGCCGATCTTCTTCACCGCGACCGCACCCCTGTCCGGGGACGGCACGGTCAACCTCTCGCCCAAGGGGCTCACCGGCTCCTTCGCGGTACTCGACGAGCTGACCGTCGCCTACCTGGACTTCGCCGGGAGCAACGCCGAGACCATCGCGCATCTGCGCGAGAACGGCCGCATCACCCTCATGTGGTGCGCCTTCCAGGGGCCGCCGAACATCGTGCGGGTGCACGGCCACGGGGAGCCCGTCTTCCGGGACGACCCGCGCTTCGCGGAACTGCTCACGCACTTCCCGGACATCGACCCGGCGCAGCACGGTCTGCGCGCCGTCATCGTCGTGTCGGCCGAGCTGATCCGCGACACCTGCGGCTACGCGGTGCCCTTCATGACGTACGACGAGGATCGCGATCTGCACGGCAAGCGCTTCGCCCGGGAGGACGACGCCTCGCTGGACGCGTACTTCCGCAAGAAGGACCACGTGGCGACGAGCCTGGACGGCCTACCGGGGCTGCCGTTGCCCCTGCCCCCCACTACCGTCTGAGCCATGCGCCTCGCTGCCGCCGCACTCGCGTCCGCGTCCCTGTTCGCCCTGGCTCCGGGCTGTCCGCCCGCACTTCCGGAGCGGATGGCGGACACCGGCGGCGGCAGCCAGCTGATCACCGCCCAGGCTGCGCGTCCGTCCGCCAGGACCGGCACGGTCACCTGGTGGGAGCGGCGCCACGGGCGCTGGGTGAGGGCCGGTTCCGCGGCGGCCCGTTTCGGCGCGCGTGGGCTGACCGAGGGCTCCTCCCGCCGGCAGGGCACGAACACGACCCCGACCGGTCTGTACGACCTGCCGTACGCGTTCGGGAT
The DNA here is from genome assembly GCF_042871785.1 of Streptomyces sp. NPDC005551. Classification (NCBI taxonomy): domain Bacteria; kingdom Bacillati; phylum Actinomycetota; class Actinomycetes; order Kitasatosporales; family Streptomycetaceae; genus Streptomyces; species Streptomyces sp. NPDC005551. The sequence goes on from NZ_JBIAJE010000010.1 coordinate 33,862, forward strand.
CAAGGCGGCGCCCGACGGCACGAGGACGCCCTACCGCCGGATCCACCGGGACTCCTGGTGGTGCCAGGACAACGGCTCCCGCTCCTACAACCGCTGGACCGAGCCGCGGCCTTCCGACTGCCGCGCCCCGGAGTCCGAGCACCTGATCTCCTACCGGGCCCAGTACGCGCACGCCCTCGTCATCGGGTTCAACTACGACCGGCCGGTGCGGGGGCGGGGCGCGGGCATCTTCCTCCATGTCAACGGGCGTGGACCGACGGCTGGTTGCGTCTCCGTCTCCGCATCCGCGATGCGGCAGATCCTGACGTGGGCGGATCCCGGGCAGGCCCCGCACATCGCGATCGGGACGGCGGGCGGGGCGACCGCGATCGCTCGGTACTAGCCGGGCCGGTCCATGGTGTCGGCCCCCCTCTGAACGCACGGCCGTCGCGGAACGTATCTCTGGGCCAGGGGGCCACTCCCCTTGCCCCGTTCCCCACAGGAACACGGAGGAACCGTGTCCACGATCGCCGGCGGTCGCGCCGCGCGGCGCCAGACCATGCGCCGCATCCGCCCCCGACGCTCCCCCGCCGTCCCGCTGCTGCTCGCCGTCTGGGCGGGCGCCGCCGGGGTGATCTGGCTGTGGTGGAGCAACACCCCGTCCATCGCGGACGACAACAGCAAGATCCTCAACGCCGGCCGCATCACCGGGCTGCTCGCCGGCTACCTGATGGCGCTCGTCGTGCTGCAGATGGCACGGGTGCCCGCGCTGGAGCGCCGGGTGGGTTCGGACCGGGTCGCGCGCTGGCACGCGATGAGCGGCAGGTACACGCTGTGCCTGGTCGTCGCCCACCTGGTGTTGATCATGTACGGGTACGCGCTGCAGGCGGGCCGTACCTTCAGCGGCGTCGTCCAGCAGACCGTCGACTCCGTCAACCAGCTCCCGGACATGGGCAAGGCGGCCATCGGGACGGGTCTGCTGCTGCTCATCGGGCTCATCTCCATCGGCCCGGTACGGCGCAGGATCCCGTACGACCTCTGGTACCACGTGCACCTGCTCACCTACGCCGCCGTGTTCCTGACGTTCTGGCACCAGCTGTCCACCGGCAACGACTTCGCTGTCGAGCCGACCGCGAAGACCGTCTGGTACGGGCTGTACGGGTCGGTGACCGCCCTGGTCCTCTGGTACCGGGTCTTCGTGCCGGTCCGGCTGAACCTGCGGCACCGGATGCGGGTCGAGGCGGTCATCGAGGAGACGCCCGGGATCGTGTCCGTGCTGATCCGCGGCCGCAGACTGCACCGCATGGGCGCCGAGGCGGGGCAGTTCTTCCGCTGGCGCTTCCTCGCGCCCGGGATGCGGCTGAGTTCCCACCCGTACTCGCTGTCGGCGGCCCCGCGCCCGGACATGCTGCGGATCACCGTGAAGGCGATCGGTGACCACAGCGCCGCGCTGCGCGACCTGGAGCCCGGTACCCGGGTGTGGGCCGAGGGGCCGTACGGGGCGCTGACGGCCGCCCGGCGCAGCCGCGGCAAGGTGCTGCTCGTCGCGGGCGGGGTGGGAATCACCCCGATGCGGGCGCTGTTCGAGACGCTGCCCGGCGCGTCCGGCGACCTGACGCTGCTGTACCGGGCCAACAGCACCCAGGACCTGGCGCTGTGGGACGAGCTGGCGATGATCGCCGAGGAGCGCGGCGCACGGCTGATGTACGCGGTGAACAGTCCCGAGGGGGAACGCCCGGACATCTCCGCGGAGACCCTGCGGCGCAAACTGCCGGACATCGACCAGCACGACGTCTTCCTGTGCGGTCCGCCCGGTTTCGCGCAGCAGGTGTACGAAGCACTGCGCGGCACGGGGGTTCCCGCCCGCCGCATCCATCACGAGTCGTTCGAGATGTGAGCGACGGGAGTCAGGAGCGATGAAGAAGAGCCACCCCATCCGGCGTGTCGTGCTCGCCACGGCCGCCACCGTGTCCGGGATCGTCCTGCTGCTGTCACTGAAGCCCGCGTCGGACCCCGCGGCCGCGTCGGCGGGCGGGACCGTGCCCCCGCGGTCGGCGGCCGGGCAGGAGTCGCCGCAGGGCGGCAGCTCGCAGCAGTCGTCGCAGGCCCGTACCGTCACCGGCAGTGTCTCGCAGACCCAGTACGGGCCCGTCCAGGTACGCCTCACCCTCACCGGCGGCAAGATCACCAAGGCCGAGGCCGTCCAGGCACCCAGCGGCGGACGCAGCACCCAGATCACCGACAACGCCGTACCCGAACTCAACCAGCAGGCCGTCACGGCCGGGACCGCCGACATCGACACCGTCTCCGGAGCCACCTACACCAGCGCCGGATACAAGGAATCCCTCCAGGCCGCCCTGGACGAGGCCGGTGGCTGAGCCCGCGGCTGCGGCCGTCCTGCGGCATGCGGAGGAGGTCATGGGCACGGTCTTCTCCTTCGACGTGCGGGGCGGGGAGCCCGCTGCCGTGCGGGCCGCGCTCGACGAGGCGGTCGTCCAGCTCCACGAGGTGGACGAGATGTTCAGCACGTACCGCCAGGACAGTCAGGTCATGCGGCTGGCGCGCGGCGAGCTGAGCGTCGGGGAGTGCGATCCGCAGGTCGCCGAGGTGCTCGCGCTGGGCGCCGAGGCGGAGCGGCTGAGCGAGGGCTGGTTCAGCACGACGTACGAGGGACGGCTCGACCCGACGGGGATCGTGAAGGGCTGGGCGGGCGAGCGCGCGGCACGGCACATCGCCGCGGCGGGGGCGAGCGGGGTGAGCGTGAACGGCGGCGGCGACGTGCAGCTGTGCGGCGTCCCCGGTCCGGCGCGTCCGTGGCGGGTCGGCGTGTCCGACCCCCTGCGCCCCGGTTCGCTGGCGGCCGTGGTCTCCGCCGCCGGTGCGGACGAGCTGGCGGTGGCCACCTCGGGCACGGCTGAGCGCGGCGCCCACATCGTGGATCCGCGCACCGGGAGGCCCGCGGTCACCGACCTGCTGGCCGTGACGGTGGTGGGGCCACGGCTGACCTGGGCGGACGCCTGGGCGACGGCGGCCTTCGCGATGGGCTCGCGGCAGGCGCCGGCGTGGCTGGAGTCGCTTCCCGGCGTGGAGGCGCTGCTGATCACGGCGGGCGACGAGGTCCGGTGCACCGACGGTCTCGCCCGGCTGCTGGGCTGAGGCAGGCTACCCGCCGGCCCGGACGGCCCGAGGAGGTGGACGGCTCCCGTGACCGCGGGCCCGCCACCCTCCTACACCTCAGTGGTCGTTCTGGGCCAGCCGCAGCAGGTGGTCGGCGAGCGCCTGGCCCCCTGTGGGATCACGGCTGATGAGCATCAGCGTGTCGTCGCCCGCGATGGTGCCGAGGATGTCGTGCAGCTCGGCCTGGTCGATGGCCGAGGCGAGGAACTGCGCGGCACCCGGCGGCGTCCGCAGGACCACGAGGTTCGCGGACGCCTCCGCGGAGATCAGCAGCTCGGCGGAGAGCCGCCGCATCCGCTCCTCCTTCGCCGACTCGCCCAGCGGCGCGCGCGGGGTGCGGAAACCGCCCTCGCTCGGTACCGCGTAGATGAGGTCGCCGTCGTTGTTGCGGATCTTCACCGCGTTCAGCTCGTCCAGGTCCCGGGAGAGCGTCGCCTGGGTGACGGTCAGCCCGTCGTCCGCGAGAAGTTTCGCCAACTGGCTCTGGGAGCGCACCGGTTGCCGGTTGAGGATGTCCACGATCCGGCGGTGGCGTGCGGTGCGGGTATGCGGCACGGCAGGCCCTGCGTGCTCGTGCTCCTGCGCCTGACTCATCGTCGTCTCATTCTCCGGATCGTCCGTCCCCGTCGACAGCGTCGAGGACACCGGGCAGCGCCCGGAGGAACGCGTCCACCTCGTCGTCGCCGAGGTTCAGCGGAGGCATCAGCCGTACGACGTCGGGGGCGGGCGCGTTCACCAGGAGGCCGGCGTCCTGAGCCGCCTGCTGCACCCGGGCGGCGAGCGGCTCGGTGAGCACGATACCCAGCAGCAGGCCCGCACCCCGGACGTGGTCGATCAAGGGGTGCCCGAGTGCCTCGATTCCGTCGCGCAGCTTCTCGCCCGCGCGCTTCACGTTCTCCAGCAGTCCCTCGGACCCGATCGTGTCGAGCACGGCGAGTCCCGCCGCGCACACGACGGGGTTGCCGCCGAAGGTCGTGCCGTGGTGGCCCGGCTTCAGCAGTTCGGCGGCGCGGCCGAAGGCGACGGTCGCGCCGAGCGGGAGCCCGCCGCCCAGTCCCTTCGCGAGGGTGACGACATCGGGCAGGACCCCCTCGTGCGCCTGGTAGGCGAACCAGGAGCCGGTACGCCCGATCCCGGTCTGCACCTCGTCCAGGACCAGCAGGCTGCCGGTGGCGGCGGTGATGGCGCGGGCGGCCTTCAGATAGCCCGGGGGCGGCACGACGACGCCGTTCTCCCCCTGAATCGGCTCGATGATCACCAGCGCGGTGTCCTCGGTGACGGCCTCGGCGAGGGCCTGCGCGTCGCCGTACGGGACGTGCGTGACGTCGCCGGGCAGCGGCAGGAACGGCTCGCGCTTGCCGGGCTGGCCGGTGAGGGCGAGCGCGCCCATGGTCCGGCCGTGGAAGCCGCCGTGCGTGGCGACCATGTGGGAACGTCCGGTCAGCCGGCCGATCTTGAAGGCGCCCTCGTTGGCCTCGGCCCCCGAGTTGCAGAAGTAGACGCGGCCGTCGCGCCCGAAGTGCTGGAGCAGCCGCTCGGCGAGCGCGACGGGCGGCTCGGCGACGAAGAGGTTGGAGACGTGGCCGAGGGCGGCGATCTGGGTGCTCACGGCCTCGACGACGGCCGGGTGCGCGTGTCCGAGCGCGTTGACCGCGATACCGCCGACGAAGTCGAGGTACTCCGTGCCGTCGGCGTCCCACAGCCGGGTGCCCGCGCCGCGCACGAGCGGCAGCCGCGGGGTGCCGTAGTTGTCCATGAGCGCGCCCTGCCACCGCTGCGTCAGGTCCTGGTTGGCGGTCATGCGGCGTCCCCCTCTTCGTCGTCCGGCACGACCATCGTGCCGATCCCCTCGTCGGTGAAGATCTCCAGCAGGATCGAGTGCTGGACCCGGCCGTCGATGACGCGGGCCGTGTTGACGCCGTTGCGGACGGCGTGCAGACAGCCTTCCATCTTCGGCACCATGCCGCTGGCCAGCTCCGGGAGGAGCTTCTCCAGCTGGCTCGCGGTGAGCCGGCTGATCACCTCGTCGGAGTTCGGCCAGTCCTCGTAGAGGCCCTCGACGTCGGTGAGGACCATCAGGGTCTCGGCACCAAGAGCCGCAGCGAGTGCCGCAGCCGCCGTATCAGCATTGACGTTGTAGACATGTCCGTCGTCCTCGGAGCGGGCGATCGATGAGACGACCGGGATCCGGCCGTCGGCGAGCAGGGCCTCGATCGCGCCCGTGTCGATTTCGGTGATCTCGCCGACCCGGCCGATGTCGACGGACTCGCCGTCGATCAGCGGCTGGTGCCTGGTGGCGGTGATGGTGTGGGCGTCCTCGCCGGTCATGCCGACGGCGAACGGCCCGTGCTGGTTGAGCAGTCCGACCAGTTCGCGCTGCACCTGCCCGGCCAGGACCATCCGTACGACGTCCATGGCGTCCTCGGTGGTGACGCGCAGGCCCGCCTTGAACTCGCTGACGATGCCGTGCCGGTCGAGGGCGGCGCTGATCTGCGGTCCGCCGCCGTGCACGACGACGGGCTTGAGGCCGGCGTGCCGCAGGAAGACCACGTCCTGCGCGAAGGCGGCCTTCAGCTCCTCGTCGACCATGGCGTTGCCGCCGAACTTGATGACGACGGTTCTGCCGTGGTGCCGGGTCAGCCAGGGCAGCGCCTCGATGAGGATCTGCGCCTTGGGGAGCGCCGTGTGCTTACGAGTGGTGCTCATGAGGAGTACGCGCTGTTCTCGTGGACGTAGTCGGCGGTGAGGTCGTTGGTCCAGATCGTGGCGGTCGCGTCGCCCGCTGCGAGGTCGGCGACGACGTGGACCTCGCGGTAGCGCATGTCCACGAGTTCGCGGTCCTCGCCCACGCCGCCGTTCTTGCAGACCCAGACGCCGTTGATGGCGACGTTCAGCCGGTCCGGCTCGAAGGCGGCGGTGGTGGTGCCGATGGCGGACAGGACGCGGCCCCAGTTGGGGTCCTCGCCGTGGATGGCGCACTTGAGGAGGTTGTTGCGGGCGATGGAACGGCCCACCTCGACGGCGTCGTCCTCGCTCGCCGCGTTCACGACCTCGACCCTGATGTCCTTGCTGGCGCCCTCGGCGTCCCGGATGAGCTGCTGGCCCAGGTCGTCGCAGACCGCCCGGACGGCCTGAGCGAACTCCTCGTAGCCGGGGGTGATGCGGGAGGCGCCGGAGGCCAGGAGCAGCACGGTGTCGTTGGTGGACATGCAGCCGTCGGAGTCGACGCGGTCGAAGGTGACCCGGGTGGCCGCCCGCAGCGCCCTGTCCAGGGTCTCGCCGTCCACGTCCGCGTCCGTCGTCAGGACGACGAGCATGGTGGCGAGGCCGGGGGCGAGCATGCCGGCGCCCTTGGCCATGCCGCCGACGGTCCAGCCGTCGCCCTGGCGGACCGAGGTCTTGTGGACGGTGTCGGTGGTCTTGATGGCGATGGCGGCCTTCTCGCCGCCGTGCGCGGAGAGCTGAGCGGCGGCCTGCTCGACTCCGGGGAGGAGCTTGTCCATCGGGAGCAGCACGCCGATGAGGCCGGTCGAGGCCACGGCGACCTCGCCCGCGTTCACGCCGAGGGTCTCGGCGGCCTTCTCGGCGGTGGCGTGCGTGTCCTGGAAGCCCCGGGGGCCCGTACAGGCGTTGGCGCCACCGGAGTTGAGGACCACCGCGGAGACGAGACCGCCCTTGAGGACCTGCTCGGTCCACAGTACGGGGGCGGCCTTCACGCGGTTGGAGGTGAAGACGCCGGCGGCGGCCAGGCGGGGCCCGTTGTTGACCACGAGGGCCAGGTCCGGGTTGCCGTTCTCCTTGATCCCGGCGGCGATGCCCGCCGCCGTGAACCCTTGTGCTGCCGTGACGCTCACGGTGCGACTCCGATCGTGGAAAGACCCGCGTCCTCGGGAAACCCGAGGGCGAGGTTCATGCTCTGTACGGCACCGCCCGCGGTGCCCTTGGTGAGGTTGTCGATGGCGCTGATCACGATGATCCGGTGCACGGCGGCGTCGTACGCGACCTGGATCTGAACGGCGTTGGAACCGTGCACGGACGCCGTGGCGGGCCACTGCCCCTCGGGCAGCAGGTGCACGAACGGCTCGTCCGCGAACGCCTTCTCGTAGGCGGCCCGTACGGACTCGGCGGTGACGCCGGGCAGGGCCTTCGCGCTGCACGTGGCGAGGATGCCGCGGGGCATGGGCGCGAGGGTCGGCGTGAACGAGACGGACACCGGCGCCCCGGCGGCTGCGCTCAGGTTCTGGATCATCTCGGGGGTGTGCCGATGGCCGCCGCCGACGCCGTACGGGGACATCGAGCCCATGACCTCGCTGCCCAGCAGGTGTGCCTTGGGTGCCTTGCCCGCGCCGGAGGTGCCCGAGGCGGCGACGATCACGGCCTCGGTCTCGGCGAGCCCGGCCACGTAGGCGGGGAACAGGGCCAGCGAGACGGCCGTCGGATAGCAGCCGGGCACCGCGACGCGCTTGGACCCCTCCAGCGCGGCGCGGGCACCCGGCAGTTCGGGGAGGCCGTAGGGCCAGGTCCCGGCGTGCGGGGAGCCGTAGAAGCGCTCCCAGTCGGCCGCGTCCCGGAGCCGGAAGTCGGCGCCCATGTCCACGACGAGGACGTCGGGGCCGAGCCGCTCGGCGACGGCGGCGGACTGCCCGTGGGGCAGCGCGAGGAACACGACGTCGTGGCCGTCGAGGACGTCGGGGGTCGTCTCCTCGAGCACCCGGTCGGCGAGGGGCAGCAGATGGGGCTGCAGCGTGCCGAGGCGCTGGCCGGCGTTGGAGTTGCCGGTCAGAGCGCCGATCTCGATCTCGGGGTGGACCAGGAGCAGACGCAGCAGTTCCCCGCCCGCGTATCCGCTCGCTCCCGCCACTGCCGCACGTACCGCCATGAAACCCTCCTCCTGGATGGCATGACTATACGTTTCGTTGCACGTTTATGCAATCCGTTCGGGTTCCGCCGGGGCGGCCGGGCTAATGTGACGCAGCGCACATCGCTCCGGGCGATGACTCTACCGATCTCCGCCGGTCGTATGAACGACACCACATGGACGGCGCGCAGACCGCCCGAACAGGAAACGAGGACACCATGACCGCCGCAGTGAAGGGTCCCGCCAGCTACTTCCCCTCCATCGAGAAGAAGTACGGCCGCCCGATCGCCGAATGGAAGGAACTCATCCGCACCTCCCCGCTCACCGGGCACATGGACCTCGTCGGCTGGCTCAAGTCCGAGCACGGCCTGGGCCACGGGCACGCCAACGCCCTCGTCGCCCACACCCTCGCCGAGGACGCCGGCAAGTAGCCGGGCACGGGCGCCCGTCGGGGTCTCCCGGCGCGACGGAGTTCCGGCCCGTCGAGGTGGCGCCCGCGTCACCCCTCGTCGCGCAGCCGGAGCAGGTACACCGCGGTCAGCGCGACGGCGCGGTCCTCGTCGTGCGACAGCGCCTTGAGGGCCTCGGCCGCCTTCGCCCCCGGTACGGCGGCCAGCGCCTGAGTCAGCCGTCCGCGGGCGGGCGCCTGCGTGGCGCCGTCGGCGAGACGGTCCACGAGCCCGGTCGCGATCCGGTCCGCCGTCGCGGTGTCGCGGGCCAGCACGCTCAGCGCGTCGGCCGCGTCGGTGTCGTTCCTTCCCTCCACGATCATGTCGACCAGGGTCGGGACCGCGTCGGCCGCTCCGCGTGTCCCGAGTGCCAGCGCCGCATGTCCGCGGACCACGGCGTCGGGGCTCGCGAGGGCCTGCCACAGCCGCGCGGTGGCCTCCTCGCCGGGCATCCCGGAGAGCGCCCTGACGGCACGTTCCCGCACCGCGGCGAGCGGTGAGCCGAGGCCCTCCGCCAGCAGGGCCGAGCCCTTGTCGCCCGATCGCGCCAGCGCCCATCGAAGGGTTCCGGCGACGTTCGGCTCCGCCTCGCCCAGGACCGCCTCGACCAGGGCCTCCACCGGCACCGGCACCAGGTGGACCGAGGAAAGGGCCGCGCGCTGGCGCGCGTTGGCGCTCTTCGAGTCCAGCGCCTGGAGGAGCGCGACGACGTGGAGGACGTCCTCCCAGCCCGTGGGGTCCGCCGCATCGATCCGGCGCAGCCGCGTCAGCAACTCGGTCTCGGCGGCGATGCGTTCGTGGGTCCGGCGGACGAGGTCGCCGACGAGCGCCGCGGGCGTGAAGCCGGGATCGTCGAGAGCGCGCCCGATCTCGCGCAGCGACAGCCCCAGCGACCGCAGGCTCTCGATGTGGAAGATCCGCCGGATGTCCTCCCCGGAGTACTCCCGATAGCCCGAGCCCGTCCGGCCGGAGGGCCGCACCAGGCCGAGCGACTCGTAGTGCCGGAGCATGCGGGCACTGACCCCGGACCGTCGCGCCACCTCACCGATCAACACGTTCTACGGTCCCTTCTCACCGAACCCGTCGAGAGCCACGACACGCTTCGCCTCCTCGACCGCGAACCCGAAGTCGGCGTCCGGGTCGGCCAGCAGCCGCTGGGTGGCCAGCGCGTGCGCGCGCACGTGCGGGTCCGGCGCCGTCGCCGCCGTACGCAGAGCGGGCCCGACCGCTTCGCCCAGCGCGACCAGTGCCCGGCTGAGACTCCGCCGTGTCTCCATGACACCGCGCCCCAGCTGCGTCGCGAGCAGCGCGGCCAGCGCGGGCTCCTCCCCGTACGGCACGAGGACGACCGCGGTCCGCCAGGCGCTGCGCGCCACCTCGTCGTCGGGGTCGCAGAGCAGCGTCCGCGTGATCGCCGGCCACGCCCGCCGGTCCCCGATCTTGGACAGCGTGTGCAGCGCCTGGCTCCGCGCCTGCGCGCTCTCCGAGCGGACCTCGCGGACCAGCGGGGGCAGTGTCAGGGAGGCCGGGTGGCGGGTGAGCGCCCACGTCAGCATGTCGCGGACGAAGAAGTCGGGCTCGACCGCGCATCGTTCGACGAGTTTGCCGACGTAGCGCGGGTCGGGCGCCGAGCCGGCTGCCAGCGCGGCCCGCAGCCGCACGGACGAACGGCCGTCCTCCAGCCCCTGGAGTGCTCTCAGCACGTCCGTGTCCTGCTTGGTGATCGTCATCGAGACCACCTCCTCGTCGGACAGTGAAGACCTTGTCACCGTGTCAAGGTCAAACAGGGCCGCGCGGCGCACGACGGGGCGGTCCCGGTGTGCGGGCCGGCCGGGCACGGCGGGCGCCCGGAGCCGGGTCATCCGCGCAGCCGGACCCGCAGCGGGCCGGCCGGCCGGAACCCGTGGCGGATCGCGGCCGCCAGGCCGTGCGAGCGGCTCATCGCCGCGCACCCTTCGGCGTTGTTGCGGGCGGCGGCCTCGACCAGGAGCTGCTGGGGCGTCGTCACGAGTGCGGATCCTGTCCCGTACCGGCCGCTCCCGTCGACCGGTTTCCGGATCTCCCGGCGCTCACCGGGCCGGACGTACGGCACCGGACCGAGCCGGACCTACGGCACCGGACCGAGTCGACGGGGGCAGCGGACCGAGCCACCGGGGTCGGCGGCCGAGCCGACGGAGACGGCGGACCGGACCGATGGGTCCGAGCCGCCGGGGACGGCCGGCTCGGCCCGCCGGGGACGGCGGGCCGGGCCGGTGGTGGTCAGGCGTCGAGGACGGCGAGCTCCAGCCGGCGCAGGCGGTCCGGCTCCGCGATCACCTCGATCTCGGTGATCCCGCCGTCCGCGACGACGAAGGCGAGCACCAGGCGGAGGCGGCCGAGCGGTGCCATGACGAGACCCACGCGTCCGTCGACCAGGGCCACCTCGGTCGCCCCGGCGCGGTCCATGGCGGCCATGGCTCCCCGGGCCACGGCGCGGGCGCCGGTGACGAGGACGGGTTCCGGGCTGGGGACGACGGCCTTGTCGGCCCGGAGCACGACATCGGGGTGGAGCAGGGCGACCAGCGCGTCGAAGTCCCCGCCGCGCGTGGCGGCGAGGAAGGCGTCGACCGCCGCGCGCCGGCGGGTGAGATCGGCGGCCGGCTGCGGGCTGCCGCCCTTGACCCGGCGGCGCGCGCGGCTCGCGAGCTGTCGCGTCGCGGCCGTGGAACGCTCGATCAGCGGGGCGATCTCGTCGAACGGCACGGAGAACATGTCGTGCAGCACGAAGGCGAGCCGCTCGGCGGGCGCCAGCGTGTCGAGCACCACCAGCATCGCGAGACCAACGGAGTCGGCCAGCTCCGCCTCCCGCACGGGATCGTCCCCGGACTCCGGATGGACGACCGGGTGCGACACCTGTCCGTCGGGCGGGAACTGTCCGTCGAGGGGGTCCTCGCGGCGGTGTTCCCGCGCGCGGAGCATGTTCAGGCAGACCCGGGCCACCACCTTGGTCAGCCAGCCGCCGAAATTCTCGACGCTGCCGGTGTCGGCACGGCCGGCCCGCAGCCAGGCCTCCTGAAGCGCGTCGTCGGCCTCGCCGAGGGAGCCGAGTATGCGGTACGCCACCGCCCGCAGGTGGGGCCGCTGTTCCTCGAAACGCACCGTCAGCGATTCGTGTTCGTCCACCGTGTCACATTCCTTCGTCGCCGGGTGTCAGAACAGTAGATCCACTCAACGCAGCCGAGCGTCCCGGGAGTACGGCTTCCGGACCGAACACTTCAGGAGTTGCCATGAAGACCTCCCCGATCCTGGTCACCGGCGGCACGGGCACCCTGGGCCGCCACGTCGTCCCGCTGCTGCGGGCGGCGGGCCGCGAGGTACGGGTGCTGAACCGCAGCGGGGGCACGTCCGGTGACGGTGTCGAGTACGTCGCGGTCGACCTGCTCAAGGGTGAGGGCGTCGAGCCGGCGCTGGCCGGGGTGGAGACGGTGGTGCACCTGGCGGGCGGCAACAAAGGTGACGACACGGTGGCGCGGAACCTGGTGCGGGCCGCTCAGCGCGCCGGTGTGCGGCACCTCGTGCACATCTCGGTCATCGGAGCCGACACGATGCCGCTGGGCTGGTTCAGGACGCAGTTGGCCGCGGAGCGCGCGATCACCGACTCGGGGATTCCGTGGACGATGCTGCGGGCCGCCCAGTTCCACGACCTCGTCCTCACGATGGCGGAGAAGATGGCGAAGATGCCGGTCGTCCCCGTCCCGGGCGGCCTGCGGTTCCAGCCCGTGGACTCGCGCGAGGTGGCCGCCCGGCTGGCCGAGCTGGCCCTCGGACAGCCCGCCGGCCTGGTGGCTCCGCTCGCGGGTCCGACGGTCTACCCGCTGGGCGATCTGCTGCGCGACTACCTGGAGGCGCGCGGCAAGCGGCGTCCGCTGCTGCCGATCCGGATGCCGGGAAAGGCCGGCCGGGCCTACCGCGCCGGCGAGAACCTCGCCCTCCGGGGCAACGACGTCGGCAAGCTCACCTGGGAGACCTTCCTCGCCGAGCGGGTGGGCTGACGCGCCGGGCGGCCCGGGGGCACCGGGGAACATCCGGGGCCTCGGGAGTCCGGGGGCCCGGTCGCCCCCGCCGGGCCACGGGCCGGTGACCCGTCGTCCGGCAGGGGCGTCCGCGCCCTCGGCGCCTACCGCGTCCTGATCCTCAGGAAGGTCACGGAGTTCGCCGGGAAGGTGTACGTGAACCTGTCGGCGACCCCCTCGAAGGTGGACGTCACGGGCGCGACGGCGGTCGCGGTCTCGCTGTTCACCGCGTCGGGCGAGGCGGCCAGCGTGGTGACCTTCGCCCTGGAGGCGACCTTCGCGCCGCCGAGGCCGACGGCCGTACGGGCGTCCGCCGACTGGGCGTTGACGACCTTGACGATCAGGTCACCGCTCTTGGCGTCGCGTGTGACGACCTGCCGGAACGGCTCGGCCGGTTTGTCGTCGGTGAAGGTTCCCCACTTCTCGCCGTCGAGGTAGAGGGTGACCTGGCGCCCCCGCACCTTGATGTCGACGTCGTAGGCGCGGCCCGTCTCGATCGAGCCGGGCTTGGAGAGCAGGGTCGACTTGCCGCCGTCGACGGCCTGTTCCACGGCCGACGTGGTGTTGTTCCAGCCGCCGAGGTTCCACCAGTAGTAGTTGCCGGTGTCCTTGACGCCGAAGGCGACGAGGAAGCCCTCCTTGCCGGACTTCTTGGTGGCCTTCACATGCAGGTCGTAGTCGTGCCAGGCGGGGTCGCCCGCCGAGACCATGGTGTCGGTGGCGGCCTCGTCGGTCTGCACGTACTGGCCGTCCTGGACGCTCCAGCTGCCGGTGCCCGTGTGGGTCCACCGTCCGGCATCACCGCTGAAGTCGTCGTCGAGCAGGGTGGTGCCGTCCGCGCCGGTGACGCGGACGTCGTCGTACGCGGCCGTGGTCGCCCATGTCGACAGGCCCACCGCGCCGGAGAGGGGCCCGCTCACGTCCGGTGTGCCGCTCGCCGTGGAGGGCACCACGCGGTCGCCGACGTTCCGCATGAAGAGCTTCTGCACCTCGTAGTCGGCCGATCCCCAGGAGGCGTGGTTGTTGAACCAGATCATGTCGGGCCGCCACTGGACGTAGTCCTCGTTGGCGAGCAGCGGGGCGTACGAGGCCAGCTTCACGACGTCCGCGTTGCGTTCCAGGCCGGTCATGTAGGCGGCTTCGGCGAGGGCGTTCTTGAACGTGTTGCCGCCCGAGGCGTACTCGCCGAGGAAGACCTCGGGTCCGCCGCGGTCGTAGGAGTCGTAGCGGTCGTTGTTCTGCAGGAACCACCGCGGGCTGTTGTAGTAGTGCTCGTCGACCATGTCGACGTCCGCGTCCTTGTTGAGCTTCCAGGCCGTGTCGAAGACCGGACCGCTGTCGTCGGGACCGGAGTTGGAGATCACGGTGATGTCCGGGTACTCGGCCGCGATGGCCGCGCGGAACTTCTCGAAGCGGGCGAGGAACTCGGTGGGCAGGTTCTCCTCGTTGCCGACCTCGAGGTGGGTGAGGCGGAAGGGCCGGGGGTGGCCCATCGCCGCCCGCTTCGCTCCCCATTCGCTGGTGACGGGCCCGTTCGCGAACTCGATCAGGTCGAGGGTGTCCTGGATGTGCCGTGCGAGGAGGGCGTCGTCGTCCGTGGCCCGGTTCTCGCCGCAGCCGGTGACCAGCGCCGGCACGACGGGCAGCGGCATCGCGCCGACGTCCTCCGAGAACTGGAAGTACTCGTAGTATCCGAGGCCGTAACTCTGGTTGTAGGCCCAGAAGTTGGAGTTCGTCGCGCGCTGCTCGACGGGGCCGACGGTGTCCTTCCACTGGTAGGAGCGGCGGCGCTCGTAGCCCGAGGCCTCGTCGTATCCCTCCATGCTGCCGGTGTTGACCAGACAGCCGCCCGGGAAGCGTACGAAGCCCGGGTGGAGGGCAGCGATCTTCTCGGCGAGGTCCCTGCGCAGACCATGGCCCTTGTAAGTGTCCCGCGGCATCAGCGAGATCATGTCGAGCGCCGCGGGACGGCCGGCGGCCACGGTGAGGCGGCCGGTGCTGCTGGTACGGCTCGCGGTGAACTTCGCCGTGTACTCCGCCCATCCGCCGCGCACGCCGACCCGGCGGGCGCGGGCGAGTGTGCCGTCGGCGTCGTGCAGCGTCAGGGTGAGGGAGGTGGCCGCTTCGGCGCGGGCCCGGACCGAGAAGTCGTAGACCTTGCCGCGTTCGACCCTGATCCCGGTGTTGTAGCCGGAGTTGGTGACCGAGGAGTCGCCGCCCAGGGTGAGATAGCTGCGGTTGCGAGCGTTGAGGCGTCCGCCGTCGTTCACCACCCGGGCGGTGCCGCTGGTGTCCCAGGAGGTGAGCGGGGTGTAGGACGCGTTGTCCGCGGTGCTGTACTCGAAGGAGCGGTTCTGGACGAGCTCGGCGTACAGCCCGCCGTCCGCGGCGCGGTTGATGTCCTCGAAGAAGACGCCGTACATCGTGTCGTCGATCTTCGCTCCCGAGCCCTTCGGGTCGACGGTGATCGAGTAGTCGGTGACGTCGGCTGCGTTCGCGGGGCCGGGCACGACGGCCGAGGCCACCAGGAGCGCGGCGGCCGTGAGACCGAGTCTCCAGCGGGTGCGGGTGGGTGACATGGATACTCCGCGGCTCTGTAGTCTGAACTTGTTCGAAATCTCGGACAGTGATCAGTACTTCGAACGGCAAGATAGGGAGGTGGCCGAAGCGCGTCAATGGGTTGCGCAGCATCGGATGTGCGCGGGTGCGTACCGGGGTCGGAAGTGACGGAGAGCAGGGCGGGATGGGCGAGTTCAGGCCGGTGGCCGACACGCTGGCTTACCTGGCCGGGAGCTGGCGGGTGGAGCGCCGGGTGGCGGATCTCGCGGCCGGCGCCGAGGGGCGGTTCACCGGCACGACGGTCTTCTCACCGCCCGAGGACGGCAGCGACGGCCTCCTGCACCACGAGTCCGGGACCTTCCTCTGGCAGGGCACTCCCCGTCCCGCCGAGCGGACGCTGTGGTTCCGGCCCGGGGACCGCGCGGGTACCGCGGCCGTACGGTTCTCCGACGGCCGCTTCTTCCACGACCTCGACCTGTCCACGGGCCGCCATGTCGCCGTCCATCCCTGCGCGGCGGACCTCTACCGGGGCGAGTTCACGGTCCACGACACGGACCACTGGCGGACGGTGTGGCGGGTGGGCGGCCCGGCCAAGGACCTGGTCCTCACCACCGACTACGTCCGCCTGCCGGAGACGGACAGTCCCTAGACGCGCTCGAGCCCGGATTCCAGGCGCAGGTTCCAGCGCCCCTTCTGCCCGGTGACGGTGACCGTCGACAGGGGTCGGACGTCGATGTTCCAGTACGCGGACGGCTGGGCCTTCAGGGCATGGACGAGGGCGGCCCGGACGACGGAGGGTTCGACGACGGCGACAATCCGGCCGCCGTCGCCGGCGGGCCGGGTGTCGAGCCAGTCGCCCACCCGGGAGACGAAGGACGCCAGCGACTCCCCGCCGTGCGGGGCGGAGTGCGGGTCGGCGAGCCAGGCGTCGACGGCGTCGGGTTCGCGGGCCATCGCCTCGCCGAGCGTGAAGCCGCGCCAGCGCCCCATGTCGCAGTCGCGCAGCGCGACCTGGACGAGCGGCGCATAGCCGAGCGCGTCGCCGGTCGCCCTGCTGCGCGGGGTCGGCGAGCAGTAGCGCGACTCGGCGGCCGATGGCGGCACGAGTCCACGTGCGGCACGCTGCGCTTCGTCCCAGCCGGCCTGGTCCAGCGGCCGGTCGTCCTCGAAGCGCTCGGCGAGCAGCGCGGAGCTGCGCGCGGCAGCGACGAAGGTGACCCGAAGAGGCATGCGGTGATGGTGGAGCGCGAAACTTCGCAGGTCAAGAGGTGTAACTGAGGGTATTGACGGGATCACCCCGGGGGCGCGTACCTGGAAGCGGCGGCCCGGTCCACGTCATCGATCCCCGGTCCGCCGGAGCACCTCGTCGCACGCCGCGCGCAGTCGCCGTACGCCCTCGGTGATCTCTCCCGGGCCCGCGACGGCCGCGAAGCTCAACCGCAGATGTCCGGCGGGCGGTTCGGCGCTGAAGTAGGGACGGCCGGGCGTCACGGCCACCCCCGCCCGCAGGGCCCCCGCGACGAGCGCGGCCTCGTCCGTGCCGTCGGGCAGGCGCGCCCAGAGCTGGTAGCCGCCGGACGGGATGTGCGGCAGGGCGAGTTCGGGCAGGTGGAGGCGGAGCGCCGAGGTCATGGCATCGCGCCGGTGCTTCAACTCGGCCGAGAGGGAGCGCAGATGGCGCGGCCAGGCCGGCGAGCCGACGAGTTCCAGGGCCGCTTCCTGGAGGGGCCGCGGCACGAAGAAGGTGTCGACGACCTGGATGGCGCGCAGCCTTTCGAGGACCGGGCCGCGGGCGGCGAGCGCGCTCACCCGGAAGCTCGGCGAGGTGGCCTTCGTCAGGGAGTTCACGTGCACGACCACTCCGTCGGGATCCTCCGAGGCGAGCGGCCGGGGCAGCGGCCCGGCGTCCTCGTGCGCGAGCCGCCGCACGAAGTCGTCCTCGACGACGAACGCCCCCGCCTCCCGGGCGATACGCAGTACCTCGCCGCGCCGCTCGGGCGCGAGGACCGCTCCGGTCGGGTTCTGGAACAGCGGCTGGCAGACGAAGACGCCGGCGCCCGTCGCCCGGAACGCGTCGGCGAGCAGGGCGGGTTGCACCCCGTCCGGGTCCACCGGCACCGGCACGGGACGCAGCCCCGCGGCGCGGGCGATCGCCAGCATCCCCGGATAGGTGGGCGATTCGACGAGGACCGGCGCACCCGGCGGAGCGAGCGCGCGCAGCGCGGTGGTGAGCGCCGACTGGCCCCCCGCGGTGATCAGCACCTCCGCCGCGGAGACGGCCCCGCCGATGTACCGGGCGAACCACTCCCGCAGCTCCGGGAGGCCCTCGACGGGCGGCCGTCCCCAGACGCCGGGCCGCCTCCCCGCCCTGGACAGGGCGGCGCCCATCGCCCGCTCGGGCTGCAACGAGGGATGGAGGTAGCCGCCGTTGAACTCGATCACGCCGGGCGGCGGGGCGGCCAGTGACACCAGCACGCCGGAGGCGTCCACGGTGCGGGGTACCAGTTCGGTGGCGGCGTCCGCGCTCAGCGACACCGTCTGCCAGGCGGTGTCCCCGGCCGAGACGGGAGCGGTACGCGCCGCGGCCCGGAAGGCTCCGGCTCCCGGCCGCGTCACCACCAGCCCCTCCGCGGCCAGCTGCGCCAGCGCCCCCGACACGGTCACGGGGCTGACCCGGAACCGCTCCACCAGGGCCCGACTCGACGGCAGCTTTCCACCGGGAGAGTAGCGGTTCAGTTCCCGCCGCAGCTGATTCGCCAGTTCACCAACGCTGCTACGCTCATGCATGACAGCACAGGATAGCGCTACCGCTCGGACCGCGATAGCGGTCAGCACGCCCGGCAGCTCGCACACCGGCCCGCTGGACACCCCCGGCAGCTCGCACACCGGCCCGCCGGACTCCCCCGGCAGCGCCCGCTCGGACCACCGGGGCGACGTGCGGCAGCGGGGCGACGCCCGCACGGGCACCCTCCTGGCCGCCCTCGGCGTCACCGCCTTCTCGCTCACCTTCCCCGCCACCGCCTGGGGCCTGGAGGGTTTCGGCCCCTGGTCCCTCGTGGCGGTCCGCAGCGTCCTCGCGGCGCTCGTCGCGGGCGGCTGTCTGCTGGCGCTGCGCGTCCCGTTGCCCGGGCGGCGGCACTGGACCGGGCTCGCCGTGGTCGCCGCGGGTGTCGTGCTCGGGTTCCCCCTGCTGACGACCCTCGCGCTGGAGACGGCCACCACGTCGCACGCGGCCGTCGTGGTCGGTCTGCTGCCGCTGACGACCGCCCTGCTCTCCGCGGCGCGCACCGGGGCCCGGCCCTCCCGGACCTTCTGGGCCGCCGCGTTCGCCGGGGCGGCCGCGGTGATCGCGTTCACCGTGCAGCAGAGTGGCGGGAGGCTGACCGGCGCGGACGCGTATCTCTTCGGCGCCCTGCTGGTCTGCGCCGCCGGCTACACCGAGGGTGGCCGGCTGGCCCGGGTCATGCCGGGGTGGCAGGTCATCGGGTGGGCGCTGGTGCTGTGCCTGCCGCTCTCCGTGCCGGGCGCGCTGGTCGCGCTGTCGTACGAGCCCGTCCACCTCACGGCGCACAGCGTGACCGGACTGCTGTGGGTCGCGGCCGGTTCGCAGTTCCTCGGCCTGGTGGTCTGGTACCGGGGCATGGCGGCGATCGGCGTCCCGAAGGCCAGCCAGTTGCAGCTGGCACAGCCGCTGCTCACCCTGGTGTGGTCGGTGCTGCTCCTCGGGGAGCACCTCACCCCGGCCGCACCCCTGACAGCCGCGGCCGTGCTGGTCTGCATCGCGCTCACCCAGCGGGCACGGGGCTGACCTCCGGCCACGGACCGTGTCAACGGCAGCCGTCGGCCGTAGACTTGTCGCACGGACCAAATCCGGCACGTGACGAGGAGGACCTCACGATGCGTGCAACCGTGGGCGACCAGCTGGTGACGCACGGCAGGATCGTCGGCCAGCACGACAAGGTCGCGGAGATCACCGAGGTCATGGGGGCGGAAGGCACTCCCCCGTACCGTGTGCGCTTCCAGGACGGGCACGAGGCAGTGATGTCGCCGGGCCCCGACTCCGAGATCCGCCACAGGGACACCGTGGTCCAGCCGCTCTTCCCGCGCTGACCGACCCGGCACCCGGCACCCGGCACCCGGGGGCCGAACGGCGGGGTGGCCGCGTCCGGCGGGCGTCGGCCGGCGCCGGTGCGCCGTCGTCGGCGGCACGGACGCCGTCGCGGCACGGGCGCCCGCTACCGGGCCGGTCCCGGCCGTCCGTAGTGATCGGCGACCACGCGTGCCATCGCCCCGATCCGGTCCACGGACACCTCCCTGGCCGAGAAGAAGACGTGGCCGCGCACCTGAGGGTGGCCCTGGGCGAAGGTGAGGTGGCGGGACAGCTCGGCCGGGTCCTGCCAGGCCGCGGGCTGGGCCGGATCGCCGGCCTTGTACAGCGCCTCACCCACGTACAGCCGCACGCCGGTGCCCCGGACGACCTCCGCCCACCACGGCACCAGCTTCGCGTAGTCGGCCGCGGCGAAGCCGATGTTCCAGTACACCTGCGGGCAGATGTAGTCGATCCAGCGCCTGCGCACCCATGTCCGGGTGTCCGCGTACAGATCGTCGTACGTCTGGACGCCGGCCCGGGTGTCCGAGCCGAGCGGGTCGGTCGCCACGTTGCGCCACACGGCGAAGGGGCTGATCCCGAACCGGGTGCCGGGCCTCACGCGCCGCACGCGGGCGGCCGTCTCCCGCACCAGCAGGTCGATGTTGTGCCGCCGCCAGGCGGCACGGTCCGGGAAACCCGCGCCGTGGGCCGCGTACGCCGCGTCGTCGTCGAAGACCTGGCCCGCCACCGGATACGGGTAGAAGTAGTCGTCCCAGTGCACGGCGTCGATCGAGTACCGGCGCACCGCGTCGAGCATCGCGTCCTGCACGAACGCGCGCACTTCGGGCAGACCAGGGTTGTAGTACAGCTTCCCGCCGTACGGCACGGCCCAGTCGGGGTGCAGCCGGGCGGGATGCGAGGCGATCAGCCGCGTCGGGTCGGTGTGGTTGGCGATCCGGTACGGGTTGAACCACGCGTGCAGTTCGAGCCCCCGGGCGTGCGCCTCCGTGACCGCCGTGCCGAGCGGGTCCCAGCCGGGGTGCCGGCCCTGGACGCCGGTCAGGTACTGCGACCAGGGCTCGTAGGACGAGGGCCACAGCGCGTCGGCCGTCGGGCGCACTTGGAAGATCACGGCATTGAGGCGGCGGCTGACCGCCGTGTCGAGGTGGGCCAGGAGTTCGGCGCGCTGCTCGGCCGCGGTGAGGCCGGCCCGCGAGGGCCAGTCGCGGTTGGCGACCGTCGCCAGCCACATGCCGCGCATCCCGCGCGCCGCACGCCTCCGCGCGCCCGCGGCACCGGCGCCCCGCGCACCGGGAACGCCCGCCGCGTCCCCCGCGGCCGGCAGGCCCGACAGCGTGGCCAGCGCCGCCACCGCGAACGCCCGACGTGACACCCGCCCCATCCGTGCACCCCCATACGCTGCGGATCCGCCCCGTCACGGATCGTCTCCCGGCCCAGCATGCCCGACCCGGACGATCGATCACCGGCACTTCCGGAGTAACGTGCTCGATCGGAGCAGGCACCGGACAACGGGGGACCTGCGGGCACGATGACCAGCGAAAGGGACGATGTGACCGACATCGAACGCGTCGGAGTGGTGGGCTGCGGCCAGATGGGGGCGGGCATCGCCGAGGTGTGCGCCCGTGCCGGCCTTGACGTCAAGGTCGCCGAGACCACCGGCGAGGCGTTGGAGATTGGCCGTACCCGGCTTTTCAACTCCCTCTCCAAGGCGGCCGAGCGCGGAAAGATCTCCGCGGACGAGCTGCGGGCGACGCAGGACCGGCTCACCTTCACCACCGACCTCGGCGAGTTCGCCGACCGTGACCTGGTGATCGAGGCCGTCGTCGAGAACGAGCAGGTGAAGACCGAGATCTTCCAGGTCCTCGACCAGGTGGTGACCCGGCAGGACGCGATCCTCGCCTCCAACACCTCCTCGATCCCGCTGGTGAAACTGGCCGTCGCCACCTCGCGTCCCGACCAGGTCATCGGCATCCACTTCTTCAACCCGGCGCCCGTGCAGCAGCTCGTCGAGCTGATCCCCGCGCTGACCACCTCCGAGGGGACCCTCAGCCGGGCGCAGGTACTCGTCGAGAAGATCCTCGGCAAGCACGCGATCCGCGCCCAGGACCGCTCCGGTTTCGTGGTCAACGCGCTCCTCATCCCCTACCTGCTCTCGGCGATCCGGATGTTCGAGTCGGGCATCGCGAGCCGCGAGGACATCGACAACGGCATGGAGCTGGGCTGCGCCCATCCGATGGGTCCGCTCAAGCTGTCCGACCTGATCGGCCTGGACACGGTGGCCTCGGTCGCGTACTCGATGTACGAGGAGTACAAGGAGCCGCTGTACGCCGCTCCCCCGCTGCTCCAGCGCATGGTCGACGCGGGCCGGCTCGGCCGGAAGACGGGCTCCGGGTTCTACACGTACTCCTGAGCCGGGTTCCCGCCTCGTCCCCGTTACCGGGCGAAGGCGCTCGATCCGGCCAGCCGCGTCCGGTCTCGGCCATGGCGGCGCGATCACCCCGCCTCACTCGCGCCTGCGAACACGCTCCGTCACCATCGGACGGGAAACGGGCCCGGCTCGCCTTCGCGCGCCGGGCCCGCTCCATTCACACACCGTGTGCGCGCCGGGCTCGCATATGCCCTTCGCACACGCTCCCCGCGCACCCACCAGGCGAGTTGACTTTCCGTGCGCAGGAAAGGGATGTGATGACTACGCAAAGGAGCGATCACGTGACCGTCGACCGGGAGCATCCCGTGGTCCAAGGGGAACTCGCAGAGTTACGGCGCCGCCTCGACGTGGCGCACGCGCGCGTCGAGGGAGGGCTGGCTCTGCTGAGTCACCGTGCCGAACAGACCGCCAAGGAGCTCGACGACCTGAGCGCACGGGTCGTCGCCCTCGAACACTCCCGCTGGCCGCTGCCCGCGGTCGCGGCCGTCACGGCCGTGGGCGCACTCGTCGTGGCGATCTGGCAGGCCCTCGGCCACTAGGCCGTGTCCGCAAAGTCCCGCCTGTTCCGCGAC
Source organism: Streptomyces sp. NPDC005551 (assembly GCF_042871785.1). Taxonomy (NCBI): domain Bacteria; kingdom Bacillati; phylum Actinomycetota; class Actinomycetes; order Kitasatosporales; family Streptomycetaceae; genus Streptomyces; species Streptomyces sp. NPDC005551. The sequence goes on from NZ_JBIAJE010000010.1 coordinate 56,047, forward strand.
GCCTGGCACGCTCCCCCACTGCCCTGAAGGCGTGGGAGGTGCCCCCACTCGCCGCACCGGGCGAAGCCCCAAGTACGTCCAGTACGAGGGTCTCCGCCCGGCACTCCCCCAGCCTCCGGCCGGGGGGACCCCCAGAGCACGCACCAGACGCCGCGGAACCCGCCCTCCGGGCGGACGACGGGACTTTGCGGACACGGCCTGGAGCCTGCGGGTCGCAGGACGCGCGGGGGATCAGGGCACGGCGTCCTGCCCGAGCCTCAAGTGGTGCAGGAGAAGCAGTGCGGCCGCCATGTTGGCGGCCGGGACCTCACCGCGGGCGACCATGTCCGGGACGAGTTTCAAGGGAACCCATTCCCGGCGGTCCGATTCGAAGTCGTCCACGGGGTGCCCGATGTACGTGCCTTCGTCGGCCCAGTAGATGTGGTGCCTGGCGTCGGTGAGCCCGTTGCAGGGCTCGACGCTCATCAGACGGCGCAGGGGTCCCGGCCGCCAGCCGGTCTCCTCCTCCAGTTCGCGGGCCGCCGCTACGGCGATGTCCTCGCCGTCCTCGACGACGCCCGCCGCCAGCTCCCATCCCCAGCTGTCGGTGATGAAGCGGTGCCGCCACAGGAGCAGTACCTCGTTGGCCTCGTTCACCACGGTGGCCACGGCCACGGGCCGCAGCCTTATCAGGAAGTGATCGAGATGCCGGCCGTCCGGCAGCTCGACATCTGCGAGATTGACGCTGAACCAGCGGTTTTCATACACAGTTTGTTCGTTCTGTTTCGTCCACTGCACGGTTCTGCCACCTTCCGCCGAGTAGATGGCAATATCGCAGCAGGAGCGTCGTGGCAGCAGGCTCGCGGCAGTTGGCTCACAGCGCGGCGGCAGGCGCGGTGTGCCGCGCGGGGACGGACGGCCCGTCTCCCCGGCACGGCATGAGGTGTTCCCACGGGTTCCCCGCGGGCGTGCGGCAGGGTCGTCCGGGTCTTCTACAGCGGTACGCGCAGGGCCCCGTCGATGAGTTCGGCGGCCTCGGCCGTACCGGCGCAACCGCTGGTCACCAGGTGTTCGCGTACCGCCCGCAGTCTGTCGCGCAGGCGCTGGGACTCCATCCCCCGCGCCTGCTCGGCCATCTGGACGGCGGTCGCCACCGCCTTGTCGGCGTTGCCCTGGCGCAGCTCGATCTGGCTGAGCATCGCGAGCCGGTGCACCCGCCCCCGGTCGTGCGCGGGGGTGTCCACCGCCGCCGCGGCGTGCTCGGCCGCGGCCACCAGGTCCCCGAGACTGAGCAGCGCCTCCGCCACCTGTACGTTCACCAGGCCCGGTTGGACATAGCCGGTCTCGTCGGGCTCGTAACCGCGCCGGATGCGATCGGCCGCCAGTTCGGCCCGTCGGATGCAGGACAGCGCGCTGCTGCCGTCGCCGAGATGCGCGTACGCCTTGGCCTGCATCGCGTAGAGGTCGGAGGCGAGCGCCGGGGTGATGTGCCGGCCCGCGGCACGCAGCGCGGCCTCGGCGAAGGCGACGGCCTGCCGGTACTCCCGCATGAACAGCGACTGGTTGACGAGCAGTGCTATCACGTAGGCACCAAGTCCCCGGTCCCCACTGGCCTTTGCCAGGCGCAGCGCCTGATGGAAATAGCGCTGGGCGAGTCCGTGCGCGTCGGAGTCATAGGCGCAGATCCCCGCGACGGCCACCAGTCCGCCGGTGGCGCGGTGGAGTTGACGGCCGGTCTCGTCGGTGTAGCTGCCGCGCAGCAGGGGCGCGGTCTCGGAGTTCAGGAAACCGACGATCCGGGTGCGGGTCGCGACGCCGCCCGCCTTGCGGTACATCTGCTCGTAGTGGGCGCGGGCCGCGCGGAGCATCTCGATGTCGGCCATCTTGACCCGGTGGCGCCCGCCGCGCGAGACGTCGACGTCCTCGGGCGGGTTCTCCCACTCCCACACGGGCATCACGGCGGGCGTACCGGTGACGGCCGGGGCGCCGAGGATGTGCGGCCGTTGCTGCTCGTCGGAGCGCCACAGGGCCGTGGCCCGTTCCACGAAGCCGGAGAGCGAGGTGGCGTGCGGGACGGAGGGCTCGCCGGGGACTCCGAGACCGATGTCGTCGAGCGTGACGGGCCGGTGCAGCCGGCCCGCGAGCACCTCGCAGATCAGGTCGGGCACCTGACCGCGGGGGCGCTGTCCCTTCAACCACCGCGCCACGGCGGTGTGTTCGTACCGCAGCGCGAGGCCGCGCGCCCGGCCCGCCTGGTTGACGTGCGCGGCGAGACCCGCGTGGGAGATCCCGGCCTCGTCGAGAATCGCGTCGAGCAGAGTGTTGGGCTGCATGGAGGCCCTCCGATGACTCGGTGTCGACAGCGTAGTGCGTCCGGCTTCACACGGGGTGTGATCGGAATGCCCGAATCCGCGCAGTGCACGCGCTGTTGCGGAGCGTTTCGGGCCGCTTGACTGAATTGCCTCGCAAGAGGCCGGGCGGGCCGCCGGCTCCCCCTCGTACAGTGCGGCGGCCCGCTTCCGCGCCGTCCGCCCGGCCGCCTGCCCGGCACTCCGCGGCGGGGCGGACGGCGCGCCGAACTCACACGACGGGGTGTGCGCGGTGCCCCACGGGCTCGCCCTGGTGGTGGGCGGGTTGACGGGCGTTGTGGAGGACGAGCAGCGCCGCGTCGTCGGTCGGCGGGCCGCCGCTGTGGCGCCGCAGCCCGGAGAAGACGGCAGCCAGCACGGCCTGGGGTGAGACGGGCCGCGTACGGACGCACCCGGTGAGCGCGGCGGACAGCGAGAAGAACCGGCCACGGGCGTCCCGCGCGTCCTCGACCCCGTCGGTGTGCAGCACGAGGGCGTCACCGGGCAGCAGCCGCCCGTGGGCTGACGGCGTCAGATCGGCCGGGAGCGGGAACGGGCCGAGCGGCGGCAGCGGTTCGCCGCACGAGAGCGGCTCGACCCGGACGGCCGCTCCGCCCGGGGCCGGGTCGGCGCGCAGCACATAGGGCCAGGGATGACCGCAGTTGAGGACGCGCAGCTCGCCGTCGCGGCGGATCTCCAGGAGCAGTACGGTGACGAACTCCTCCGCGACGGGACTGTCGGGCTCGGTACCCGCCGAGGGATGCCCGGCTCTCGCCCGCTCCCGCAGATGCCGGGCCAGCGCGCGGTCGAGCCGCGTGAGCACCCGGGTGAGGTCGGGCTCGTCGTGCGCGGCCTCGCGGAAGCTGCCGAGGACGGCGGCGGCCGTCGTGAGGGCGCCGAGGCCGTGGCCGCGGACGTCCCCGATCACGGCCCGCACCCCGTACTCGGTGGCTGTCACGTCGTACAGATCGCCTCCGACGACGGCACCGCGCTCCGCGGAGAGCTGGGCCGCGGCGATGTCGAGGCCGCCGATCCGCGGCGGCGGCGGACGCAGCAGGACACTCTGCGCGGCACCGGCGACCTTGCGGACCTGCCGGAGCTCGCGCAGCAGGGTCCGCCGGACGTGGACCACGAGCCCCGTGCCGACGACGAAGAACACGGCGCTGGTGACGATCCGGGCCCCGAGCCCGGTCTGCTGGGCGAGCGGGCAGCTCAGCTTGTACGTGACGGCGCCCGCGCCCCAGAGCATGGGGGGCCCCATCGACAGGGCACGGCGCACGGTCCGGCGCGCGGGCAGCCGGTCGGTCCGGCGGACCGCGCGCGTCAGCCGCGCTCGTGGCCCGGCCCGGCGGACCGCGCGCGTCAGCCGGGTCCCCGGCTCGTCCCGGCGGCCCCGCGCCGGGAGAGCCGTCCGTCCCGACGGCCGGGAATGCCTCCGGGGCCACACGTCGCGGACCGCCCCAGCCTTGATACGGATCATGCCGACGGCCCCCCATCAGGCCCTGACTGCGCAGAATGGCCCGGGGTGTCCGTCGACGACACCCCCGGGGCCGGTCCGATTCTTTCGACCGCATGCCCCGATCGGACCAGATCGCCCGCAGTTGTCACCCGAACGAGTGAGGGGCACATCCGACAATCCGGACGTGCCCCTCACTCGTCGTCAACCTGGGTCACCAGCGGTGACCCGGCACGGTCACGCCCCGCGCAGCACCGCCCCGGTGCGCTCGGCCGCCAGGGCGACGGCCGCGTCACGGGCCGCGGAGGCCTCGTCGACGGTCAGGGTGCGGTCGGCTGCCCGGAAGCGCAGCGCGTAGGCCAGGGACTTCATTCCCTCGCCGAGCTGCTCGCTCTCGTAGACGTCGAACAGCCGGATGGACTCGAGGAGTTCACCGGCGCCCTCACACAGCGCCGCCTCCACGTCCGCGTGGGGGACGAACTTCTCGACGACCAGCGCGACGTCCTGGGTGGCCACCGGGAACGACGAGATGTGCGGGCCCTTCGGGAGCCCCGCGCTCGCCTGCTCCAGCGCGTCCAGGTCCACCTCCGCCGCGCAGGTGCGCGCGGGCAGGCCCAGCGCCTTGACGACCCGCGGGTGCAGCTCGCCGGCGTACCCGACGACCTGCTCGGCGCCGTCGATCACCACGGCGAGCTCGGCGCAGCGGCCCGGGTGCCACGGTCCGTACTGGCCGGTGCGGACGAGGAGTTCGGTGCCCGCCTCCCGGGCCAGGGTGCGTGCCGCCTCGACGGCGTCGGCCCAGTCGGCCGGCCGGCCCTTGCCCCACCAGCCGGCCTGCTCGCGGGCGCCCGCGAGAACGACGGCGGCGTGCCGGGGCTGGACGGGAAGCGCGGCGGTCAGCGACGCGATCTCCTCGTCGGTGGGGCGGCGGTCGACGGGCAGCCGCACTGCGACGCGCTGCTCCTCGCGCGGGTGGAAGACGAGACCGGTCTCGAACAGCGCGAGGTCGTGGCTGCCCCGGCCGTCGTTGCGGCGCAGCGCGCCGAGCAGGCCGGGCAGCAGCGTGGTGCGGAGCGCCGGCTCCTCGTCGGAGAGCGGGTTGGCCAGCTTGACGACCTTGCGCTTGGGGTCGTCGGCGTCCAGTCCGAGCTGGTCGAAGACGTGCTCGCCGAGGAAGGGGTAGTTCGGCGCCTCGACGAATCCGGCGCCGGCCAGCGCGCGGCCGAACCGGCGGTGCATCCGCTGCCGGTCGGTGAGACCGCGGCCCGCGGGGGGCTTGGGCAGGGTGGAGGGCAGGTTCTCGTAGCCCTCGAGCCGGATGACCTCTTCGGCGAGGTCGTTCGGGTCCGTGAGGTCGGGACGCCAGGAGGGCACGGTGACGATCAGCTCGTCCTGCCCGTAGACGTCGCAGCCGACCTCCTGGAGGCGGCGCACGACGCTCTCGCGGCCGTACTCGACGCCGGCGACCCGGTCCGGATGGTTTGCCGGGATCGTGATGGTGTGCGGCGCGGACGGGGCGATGATCTGCGTGACACCCGCGTCGGCGGTGCCGCCGGCGAGGAGGACGAGCAGGTCGACGGTGCGCTGCGCGGCGGCCGCGGCGGCCTCCGGGTCGACGCCGCGCTCGAAGCGCCTGGACGCCTCGGAGGCCAGCTTGTGCCGGCGGGCGGTGCGGGCGATCGAGATCGCGTCGAAGTGCGCGGCCTCGACGACGACCTCGGTGGTGGTGCCCTCGGTGTCGTCGATCTCGGTGTCGGCGCCGCCCATGACACCCGCGAGGCCGATCGGCCCGCGGTCGTCGGTGATCACCAGGTCCCCGGCGTCGAGCGTGCGCTTGACGCCGTCGAGGGTGGTGAGCCGCTCGCCCTGTTCGGCCCGGCGCACACCGATCGCGCCCTGGATGCGGGAGCGGTCGTACGCGTGCAGGGGCTGGCCGAGTTCCAGCATCACGTAGTTGGTGATGTCGACGGCGAGCGAGATGGGGCGCATCCCGGCCTTCTGCAGGCGGCGCTGCAGCCAGATCGGGGAGCGCGCCTCGGGGTCGAGGCCGGTGACCGTGCGGGCGGTGAAGCGGTCGCAGCCCCGCGGCTCCAGGACGCGCACCGGGTGCCCGAACGCGTTCGGCGCCGGCACGTCGAGCAGCGCCGGGTCGCGCAGCGGCAGCCCGTACGCGATGGCGGTCTCGCGGGCCACGCCGCGCATCGACAGGCAGTAGCCGCGGTCGGGCGTGACGGCGATGTCGAGGACCTCGTCGACGAGCTCGAGCAGCTCGATGGCGTCGGTGCCGGGCTCGTACTCGGGCGGCAGCACGATGATGCCGTGCGAGCCGTCGTCGCCCATGCCCAGCTCGTCGCCCGAGCAGATCATGCCGTGCGAGGTCCTGCCGTACGTCTTGCGCGCGGCGATCGCGAAGTCGCCGGGGAGCACGGCGCCGGGGAGGACCACGACGACCTTGTCGCCGACGGCGAAGTTGCGGGCGCCGCAGACGATCTCCTGGGGCTCGCCGGTGCCGTTGGCCCCGCCGACGTCGACGGTGCAGAAGCGGATGGGCTTCTTGAAGCCCTCCAGTTCCTCGATGGTCAGCACCTGGCCGACGACGAGCGGGCCCTTGAGGCCGGTGCCGAGCTGCTCGACCCTCTCGACCTCCAGGCCGGCGGAAACGAGTTTGGCCTGCACGTCGCGGCCGGTCTCGGTGGCCGGCAGGTCGACGTACTCCCGCAGCCAGGAAAGCGGGACCCGCATCAGATCTCCATCCCGAACGGCCGGGTGAACCGGACGTCACCCTCGACCATGTCTCGCATGTCTTCCACGTTGTGACGGAACATCAGCATCCGCTCGATGCCGAACCCGAAGGCGAATCCGCTGTACTTCTCCGGGTCCACGCCGCAGGCGACGAGGACGCGCGGGTTGACCATGCCGCAGCCGCCGAGTTCGATCCAGCCCTCGCTGGAGCAGGTGCGGCAGGGCCGGTCGGGGTTGCCGACGGACGCGCCCCGGCAGACGTAGCAGAGCATGTCCATCTCGGCGGACGGCTCGGTGAAGGGGAAGTAGTTCGGCCGCAGCCGGGTCTTCATGTCGGCGCCGAAGAGCGACTGGACCATGTGGTCCAGGGTGCCCTTGAGGTCGGCCATGGTCAGGCCCTCGTCGACGGCCAGCAGCTCGATCTGGTGGAAGACCGGGGTGTGCGTGGCGTCCAGCTCGTCCGTGCGGTAGACCCGGCCGGGGCACACCACGTAGACGGGCGGCTCACGGTCGAGCATGGCGCGGGCCTGCACCGGCGAGGTGTGCGTGCGCAGCACGACACCGGACTCGTCGCCGTCCGTGCCCTCGGGGCCCTGGACGAAGAAGGTGTCCTGCATCTGCCGGGCCGGGTGGTCGGGCGTGAAGTTCAGGGCGTCGAAGTTGAACCACTCCGCCTCGGCCTCGGGGCCTTCCGCGATCTCGTATCCCATGGACACGAAGACGTCCGCGACGCGCTCCATGAACGTGGTCAGCGGGTGGCGGGCGCCGGCCGGTACGCGGTCGTACGGCAGGGTGACGTCCACCGCCTCCTCGACCAGGACCCGGGTGTCGCGCTCGGCCTCCAGCTCGGTCTGGCGGGCGGCGAGGGCCTTGTTCACGGCGCCGCGGGCCTGGCCCACGCGCTTGCCGGCCTCGGCCTTGGCGTGCGGGGGCAGCGCGCCGATCTCGCGGTTGGCGAGGGCCAGCGGCGAGGCGCCGCCGGTGTGGGCGACCTTGGCCTCCTGGAGCGCGTCGAGGTCGCCGGCGGCCGCGAAGGCGGCGAGCGCCTCGTCCCGCATGCGCTCGATCTCTTCCGGTTTCAAGGCCTCGACCTCTACAGGGTCGTACGACTTATTCGGTGCCGACATCTCTTCCCGTGCTTCCGGTTGGCTGGCGGATGGTCCCCGTCCCGACTCGGGGGGACGCATCGTCCCTGAAACGGGGACGCAAAGGTGCCAAAGGCCGAGTCTAACGGGGGTGGGAGCCTCTCCCCGACTGGGCGTCCGGGCGGGCTCGCTGCGGCTGCGCCCGTGGGGCCCGTGCGGCGCTAGAGGAGATACGCCGGGGTGCCCACGGGCAGCGTAAATCGGAACTCGGCGCCGCCGCCGGGCGCGCGGCCGACGGTGATGGTGCCGCCGTGGGCCTCGACGATGCCCTTGACGATGTAGAGCCCGAGCCCGGTGCCGCCGCGCTTGCTGCCCCGCCAGAAGCGGGTGAAGACGCGGTTCATGGACTCCTCCGGGATGCCGGTGCCCTCGTCGCTCACGGTGACCGACGTGGCTGCGTACGCCGTGCCGTCGTCGTCCGCGCGGTCGCGCGGGGACGCCGAGGGCGTGACGTCGATGGTGACGGTTCCCTCGCCGTGGCGCACGGCATTTTCCAGGAGGTTGCTGAGCACCTGGTCGACCTTGTCGGGGTCGGCCCACAGGTCGGGCAGCGGATGCCGGATCCGCAGCAGGAAACGGTCGGCGGGCTGGCCGGCCGCGACGTACGCCTGGATGTGGCGGCCGACGGCGGCGCCGATGTCGACGGGCTGGCGGCGCACTTCGAGGCGCCCGGAGTCGATCCGGGAGATGTCGAGCAGTTCGGCGATGAGCCGGGTCACGCGGTCCGCGTCGGCGTCCACCGTCTCCAGCATCAGCTTCTTCTGGTCGTCGGTGAAGCGCTCCCATTTGGCGAGGAGGGTCGCGGTGAACCCCTTGACCGAGGTGAGGGGGGAGCGCAGCTCGTGGGCGACGGTGGCGATCAGCTCGGCGTGACTGCGCTCGGTGCGGCGGCGGGCCTCGGTGTCCCGCAGGCAGACGATGACGCGGCGGACGGGGCCGGTGGGCCGGGTACGCACGTAGCGGGCGGAGACCAGCACTTCGCGCCCGCCGGGCAGCAGCAGGTTCCGCTCGGGCTGTCCGACCCGGATGGCGAGGCCGCCGTACGGGTCGGTGAGCTGCCACCAGCGGCGGCCTTCGAGGTCCTCCAGCGGCAGGACCCGCTCCAGCCGGCGCCCGAGGGCGTCGGCGGCGGGCACCGCGGTGATCCGGGCGGCGGCGGCGTTGAAGCAGATCACCTGGCCGTGCTCGTCGGCGACGACGAGTCCGTCCGGCAGGTCGTCCGGGCCGATGCCCGGCTCGGCTCCCAGTTCGGCGAGTTCACCGCGCCGGGCCGCGGGCGTGCCGCGCAGGTCCCGTGCCCCCGGTGCTCTCGTCGTGCCGACACCCATCCCCGTACCCCACCTCTCGTCCGGCGCAGTGGGCCCCCGAGCCCGTCACCCTACTAGCTCTCGGTGACGGAGCGGCACCCTCCGGAGGCGCGCTGTGCACGGGCGGACGCGTAGAGACATACGGCCGCGGCGGTGGCGAGGTTCAGGCTCTCGGCCTTTCCGTGGATCGGGACGCGCACCACGGCGTCCGTCAGTGCGCGGGTCTCCTCCGGGAGCCCCCAGGCCTCGTTCCCGAACACCCAGGCGGTGGGCCCGCCCATGGTCCCCTTGTCCAGCTCGTCGTCGAGGTCGTCCTCTCCCGCCCCGTCGGCGGCGAGGATGCGCACCCCGGCGTCCTTGAGCCCCTGGACGGCCCGCTCCACGGGCACGCCGACGGCGACGGGCAGGTGGAACAGCGAGCCGACCGAGGCCCGTACGGCCTTGGGGTTGTACAGGTCGACGGACGCGTCGGTGAGTACGACGGCCTCGGCGCCGGCGGCGTCCGCGCAGCGCAGGACGGTCCCGGCGTTCCCCGGGTCCCGCACGTGGGCCAGTACGGCGACGAGCTTCGGCCGGCCGGCCAGGATCTCCTCGAAGGGGGTGTCGAGGAACCGGCAGACGCCGACGAGCCCCTGCGGGGTGACGGTGGTCGAGATGTCGGCGATCACGTCCTCGTCGGCGAGGTGCAGGCGGGCGCCCGCGGCCCGGGCGTCCCCGACGATGTCGGCGTACCGGTCGGCCGCCTCCACGGTGGCGAACAGCTCCACGAGGGTGGCGTCGCCGCCGGGCCGGTGCGCCGCCGCCTCCCGCACGGCCTGCGGCCCCTCGGCGAGGAACAGCCGCTCCTTGCCCCGGAAGTTCCGCCTGGCCAGCCGCCGGGCGGCGGACACACGCGGCGAGCGCGGAGAGATCAACTCGGTGGCGGCGGGCATGGGTTCACCTTCGGGATTCATGGAGGGTGCGGAGTCTTCCCCGGCCGTGCGGGGTCTCCCGGCCGCGGCGGTGAACCCGGCGGTGCCGGACCGGCGCGCCCGGGGCGGTCGCGGCGGCTCCGGACGCAGTCGGACCCGCAGACCGTGACGGCCTGCGGGTCCGATGCACTACCGGCTCACGCCAGCGCCAGGTGTCAGGCGGCCTTCGGCGCGTTGACGTCCGACGGCAGCGCCTTCTGCGCGACCTCGACGAGCGCGGCGAACGCGTTGGGGTCGTTGACGGCCAGCTCGGCGAGGATCTTGCGGTCCACCTCGATGTTGGCGGCGTTCAGACCCTGGATGAGGCGGTTGTACGTCATGCCGTTCTGGCGGGCCGCAGCGTTGATGCGCTGGATCCACAGCCGACGGAAGTCGCCCTTGCGCTTCTTGCGGTCGTTGTAGTTGTAGACCAGGGAGTGGGTGACCTGCTCCTTGGCCTTGCGGTACAGGCGCGAACGCTGACCGCGGTAGCCGGAGGCCGCCTCGAGGATCGCCCGGCGCTTCTTGTGGGCGTTGACTGCCCGCTTGACGCGTGCCACTTTTTAACTCCTTGTAGCGGGGCCGTGGATGTGGTCACACGGCCCGAAATCGATAGGGTCCCGGTCCAGACGCGGGGCGCGTGAGCGCCCGTACGTCACTTGCCGAGAAGCTTCTTGATCTTCTTGGCGTCGCCCGGGGCCATCTCGGCGTTGCCGGTGAGGCGGCGCGTCAGTCGGGACGACTTGTGCTCGAGCAGGTGGCGCTTGCCGGCACGCTCGCGGAGCACCTTGCCGGAGCCGGTGATCTTGAAGCGCTTGCTGGCACCGCTGTGCGACTTGTTCTTCGGCATAGCGCCGTTCTCTCCTCGTCAGTGGCGCTCCGGTGCCCGGTCGCGAAACCGGGCACGTCGGAACGTCATATGTATGGATTGACATCCCTGGACTGCCGTCCCTGGGCCCCCCGGACTCTCGTCCTGGGTGCCCCGGGGCCGTCGCCCTGGGATCAGGCCTCGGCGGGTGCCTCGGCCGGAGCCTCGTCGGTCTCGACGTCGTCGGTGAGGTCCTCACCGTCGATGTCGCTCTCCGCGGCGTTCTGCGACTTGCCCGGATTGGCCTTCGCTTCCGCCTTGCGGGCCGCCTGGGCCTCGCGGGCCTCGGCCATCGCCTCGGTCTTCTTCTTGTGCGGGCCGAGAACCATGATCATGTTTCGGCCGTCCTGCTTCGGGCTCGACTCGACGAACCCGAGGTCCTCGACGTCCGAAGCGAGACGCTGCAGCAGTCGGTAGCCGAGCTCCGGCCGGGACTGCTCGCGACCACGGAACATGATCGTGATCTTGACCTTGTCGCCCTGCTTGAGGAACCGGACGACGTGACCCTTCTTCGTGTCATAGTCGTGCGGGTCGATCTTCGGCCGGAGCTTCATCTCCTTGATGACCGTGTGCGCCTGGTTCTTGCGCGCCTCACGGGCCTTCATGGCCGACTCGTACTTGAACTTCCCGTAGTCCATGAGCTTGCAGACGGGCGGGCGAGCTGTCGCCGCCACCTCGACCAGGTCGAGGTCGTACTCCTGAGCAAGCTCAAGGGCCTTGGCAAGCGGAACAATCCCGACCTGCTCGCCGCTAGGACCGACAAGTCGCACTTCGGGAACGCGAATCCGGTCGTTGATGCGGGGCTCGGCGCTGATGGATCCTCCTCGGTAGCACCACACGGCGGTCTGGCGGACAGCCGCGTATGTCTCTGATGACACTGGGACCAACCATCGCGGGACATGAAAAATGCCCCGGACGGGACACAGGCGGGGCTCCAAGCACTACCGGAGCACCGCCGCGGTCAACCGCGGGGCGCGCTTCGGGCGACTCCATCGTCCGTACGGAACGATGGGGGCCGCCTGACCGGGTGACCCGCCGTCCCGGGGGACGGTCGGGTGGGAGTTCGGAGCCTCCACTTGTGGGCCGGAACACAGGAGTGTCCGACCGGTCGTTACACAAGGTTAGCAGCTCCGCCGGGGCACGGCTAACCGGGGCGGCGGGGGCGGCGTCGGGAGCACGTCCGGCGTGGACCTATCGTGTGAGGTATGAGTGACACCCCTCCCCAGAACCCCGACTTCGACACCATGACCCGCGACATCGCGGAGGTCCCCGCGGTCGAGGTGATCGTGACGGTCGCCGTCAACCTGATGAGCGCCGCCGCCGTGAAGCTCGGTCTGACGGAGGAGGGCGAGGAGCACAAGGACCTGGACGAGGCGCGCAAGCTGGTGCACGCGCTGGCCGGACTGCTCGACGCGAGCGCGACCGAGATCAGCTCCTTCCACGCCGCGCCGCTGCGCGACGGCCTGAAGTCGCTCCAGCTGGCGTTCCGCGAGGCGTCGCTCGTCCCGGACGAGCCCGGCCAGGGCCCGGGCGAGAAGTACACGGGTCCGGTCTACGGCTGATTCACGCGTCCCGCACGTACAGGGGCTCGCCCGGAAGCGTAGCCTCGGCCGGCACCAGTGCCAGGTCGAGACCGTGCACCAGGCGGGCCCTTAGTGTCTCGTCGGCCGCCAGCCGCCCGGCGATCGCGCGGACGGCCCCGGCGGGCGCCGCGGAGGGGTCGAGGACGAGGGCGAGGGTGCCGTCCCCGCCGCCGGGCCCCAGGTGCGCGCGGAGCACGGCGGGCTCGGCGGCCAGCGCCGTGCGTACCGCCTCGGCGACGGCCGGGTCGCGCAGCGGGTCCGTGGTCGTCCGCCCCTCCGCTAGCGCGAGCAGCGCGGGGCCGGTCAGCTCGTAGGGCACCGGTCCTGCGAGGTCGAGCAGCAGCGTGTCGGCCTTCTCGTGCGCCGCGGCCCGCAGCGCCTGGTGCAGGGGTACGGCGACGGGGCGGGCCTGCGGGTCCCAGCGGGCGAGCGACTCGGTGGAGGTGAACGCGGGCAGGGCCGTGCGGTTCCCGGCCTTCAGGGTCGGCACCGCCATGTCGCTGGTCTTCTCGTGGCGCAGCCCGTTCTCGTCCTGCTCGACCTCGCCGAGGACGGCCACCACGGGCACGAGCAGCCGGGCGCCCTTGAGGGCCTCCAGGACCGGGGTCACCGCGGTGCGGTCCTCGGCCCAGGCCGCGAGCGCCGCGCTGAGCCGGGGATCGGCGGAGCCGTCGTCGTCGGAGAAGCCGGGGTCGGGAATGTTCTTGTTCGCCACGGTCACGACCCTATCGGTGGGGTGGGGCCGGGAATCCGCGGCCCCGGCGCCCCCGGCGCGAGCGCGCTCACGTGTTTCTCAGTCTTCCCTGACGCGTGTCTCACTTCCGTCCCACGGTGTGCACAGGCCCGGCGCCCAGCATCGCGGGCATGGACTCCCACAGAGCTCGCCCGCGTGTCCGGCCTGGCGGACGCCGCCGCTTCCTCTGCACCGTGCTGGCGTCCGCCGTGCTGGTGGGTGCCACGGCGGCGGGCACCGCCCGCGTGAAGGCCCAGGCGCACGCAGACGCCGGGGTCGTATCGTCTTCGGCGTCATCCACGGCGTCGCCGGCGACCGGTGAGGAGGTGTCGGTGGCAGTTGCGTCGGAACCCTCGGCGGACCGGGACGCACTCCTGGCCGGGGCCATGCGGTCGGTGACCGTCGAGGACGGTGCCGACGTCTCGGTCGCCGTGCTGGACATGGCGTCCGGTGCGGGCGCGGCGTACGGGGACGGCGCCTTCGACACGGCCAGCATCGTCAAGGTGGACATCCTCGCGGCGCTGCTGCTCCAGGCGCAGGACGCGGACCGGCGGCTGACGGCGCGGGAGCGGACGTACGCCACCGCGATGATCGAGGACAGCGACAACGCGTCCGCGACGGCGCTGTGGGACGCCATCGGGGGCTCGGCCGGTCTCGATGCCGCCAACCGCCGCTTCGGGCTGACCGGGACGACGGGCGGGGACGGCGGCCTGTGGGGGCTGACGCGGACCACGGCGGCCGACCAGCTCGTCCTGCTGCGGCAGGTGTTCGGGGACGACTCGGAACTCGGCAGTGCCTCGCGGACGTATCTGCGGACGCTGATGGGCCGGATAGCTACGGGGCAGCGCTGGGGTGTCTCGGCGGCGGCCTCCGTCCCCGAGTCCGGGTGGGCGCTGAAGAACGGGTGGCTGCCGCGCAGCACGACCGGACTGTGGGACGTCAACAGCATCGGACGGATCACGGTCGACGGGCGCGACCGGCTGGTGGCGGTGCTGTCGTGCGGCAGCACGACGAAGGCCAGGGGTGTCGCGCTGGTGGAGGCGGCGGCGAAGGCGGCGGTCTCCGCGATCCGGGACACGGACGCGTAGCGCGGGGCGCGGGGCGCGGTGTCCCCGTAGCCAGACGCCGTACCCGGACGCCCCCCAGCCGTCGCGGCCGGACGCTGCCCGTACTAGGCGTCGTACCCACGCGAGCCCCTGCGTCCGCGCCACAGGACGACCGATGCGGCGAGCAGTGCCGCGCCGAGCGCGCCGGCGAGCGGCCCCACCCAGCTTGCCGAGCCGTCGTCCGCGACGTCGTCGGGACCCGGCCCGAAGTACTCCTGGCCGTACGCCGCCGGGCGCAGTCCCTCCGGTGCGAGCCGGCCGCCCGCCTCGATGGCGGCGGCGGGGTCGACGAAGCCGAAGCCGCGGGAGTCGTCGCGGCCGCCGGCGGGGGTGTTGCGGGCGGTGTCCTCCAGGAGCTGTTTGATCTGGGCGGGGGCGAGGCCCGGGTGCGCGGCCCGGACCAGGGCGACGGCCCCGGAGACGAAGGCGGAGGCGGCGCTGGTGCCCCAGCCCTCGTAGTACTTGTCGTCGGGGTCGGCGATCACGACGTCGACGCCGGGGGCGCTGACGGTGGCGTACCAGCGGCGGGTGGAGAAGGATGCGCGGGCGCCGACCCGGTCGACGGCGGTGGCGGCGATCACGCCGGGATACGCCGCGGGATACGATATGTGGTCGCCCTTCTCGCCGCCGTTGCCGGCCGAGGCGACCACCACGGCGCCCTTGTCGAGCGCGTACTGGACCGCCTCGTCCTCGGCGGGCTCGGGGTGGGCGGACTTGGAGTCGTCGCCCAGGGACAGGTTGATGACGTCGGCGTCGTGGTCGGCGGCCCAGCGGATGCCCTCGGCTAGGGCGTTGCCGCGGGTGTTGCGGGCCTTGCCGCGAGCCGAGTCGCCGTCCTCGAGGATGACCCGGACGGGGAGGATCCTCGCCTCGGGGGCGATGCCCATGACGCCGTCGCCGTTGCCCGTGCCGTGTCCGTGGCCGGCGATGATCCCGGCCATGGCGGTGCCGTGCCTGGCCCAGGCGCGGTCGCCGCGGCGGGCGCCGAAGCCGACCATGTCCTTGCCGGTGAGGACGTTGCCGGCCAGGTCCGGGTGCTCGGCGTCGACGCCGGTGTCGAGGACGGCGACGGTGATGCCCGCGCCCCTGGTCGTGCGCCAGGCCTGTTCGGTGTGCAGGGCGTCGAGGGCCCACTGCTGGGCGCGGATGCCGTCGGCATGGGCACTCGTGGCGGGCAGCACGGCCAGGGAGCCGGCGAGGAGCACCATGAGGAGCCGGGCACCCAGGCGGTGGTTCATGACGGGCTCTCCGTCGCCGGGGCGACCCTCTTGCGCAGGCTGCGCTCGACGCGGTCGGCGAGGCCCTGTGCCTCGTGGCCGAGGCCCGCCTGGGCGGGGGCCGTGGTGGCGCCGGACCCGGTGGCGTCCGCGGCGGGCTGCGGGGTCGCGACGGTGCGGCCGTCGGCGAAACCGGAGACGGCGAAGACGACCACGGGGGCGTCGGTGAGGACCGACACCGTCCAGGACGCGCGCTGCGCATCGCCGAAGCCCGCGGCGAGGGTGTTCTTCGGGGCGTACGAGCGGGGCATGAGGTCGGTGCGCCGGTCGAGTCCCTCCCGCCGGAAGCGGTTCTTCAGGGAGGTCATGGCAGCGGCGTCCGCCTTGGTGAACAGCAGTCCGACGGTGGTGACGTGGCTGCGGGTCGCGTCCGTGTAGGTGGCGCGCAGGAGCCGCAGGCAGCCGGCGGGGGCGAGGGCCTTGCGCAGCAGCGGGTCGAAGGCGTCCGCGCAGCCGCCGTCGGGCGCGACGCCTATCCGCGTCCAGGTCCGGTCGGCGCCGCCGGGTCCCGCGCCCTCGCCGTTCACGGTGGGCGGGAAGAGCCGGTCGACGGGGACGCTGTGCCACATGCCGCCGGCCGCCGCGAAGGCGCCCGGCGATCCGGCCTCCGCGGCGCTGTCCCCGGTCAGCCAGCTGCCGGTGGCCGCGCCGCCGATGAGCCCGAGGCCGAGGACGACGCAGGCGGCGGCCGCGAGGGCGCGGGGCCGGGTCCGCCGGCCCGCCGGGCGCGCGGAGTCGTCGTACGTCTCGGGCTGCCCGAACGACACGAAGGGGCGCGGGGTCGGGGCCTCGCGGAGGACCTCGTCGCGCACGGGGCGCAGCCGCCTTGTGGTCTCGCCCGAGGTCTCCTCGGGTACGGCGGTGCGACGGGGCGGTTCCGCCGGGCGGGCCGGGGTGCCGTGCCCGCGGAAGTCGCCGGTGCCGGTGCCCGTCCCCGGAGTGCCGGCGGGCGGCGCGTCGGGGAAGCGGGCCGAGGCCGGTGGCGGGGGCGGGGCCGACGCGGCGCCGGTGGCCGGTGCCTCCGGACGGCTCCGGGGCGCCGGCGGCACGTCCGCCGGGGGCACCGGGCGGACGTGCCGCCGGGGCTCCGTGCGTCCCGTCGGCACCCTCGGCTCGTCCGCCCACGCGCGGCGTCGGGAGTGCGCGGGTTCTCCCGGGGTCCTGCCGGGGCCCTCCTGCGGGGTCGCCCTGCCCGGGGCGGGCGTCGGGCGGGCGGGGGCCGCCGGCCGCCGGTGCCCCGGCCCGTCGAACCAGCCGGCGGCAGGGTCGCCTCCCGGGGTCCTCGCGGGGACGGACGGCTGCGCCTGCTCCGGCGAAGTCACTGTGCCGGACGCGAAGGCGGACGCCTGCTCCGGAGCAGGCGTCCGCCCCGGCCGACCCTCACCGGGAACCCGTGCCGGCGGCTGGGACTCGTGGAGGGACCGGCCCGCCGTAGCGGGCACAGCGGCAGCCGCCTCCGCCTCGGAGGCAGGCGTGCGCTGCCCGGGTCGCAGCTCGCCGGGGGCCGGCATCGGCCGCCGCGGCTCGTACGGGGGCCGGGGCGGAAGGGCCGTCGGGGGGCGGTGCGGGGGCACCGGTGGGACGGCGGGCGCGGAGGCGTGGCCGGGCCGCGGTGCCGGGGTGTCGTCGGCGGTGAAGTCCTCGCCGGGAGGGGACGGCGGGCGCGGCGGAATGGACGCGCGGCGCGCTTCCGTGCTCATGCACCCCCCGTTCCTCGTCCCGGGCCGTCGGCCCGCGTCGGAGTTCGTGCGGGTCGCTGCACACGTGCGGAGAGGATTGCGTCCGATCCGGGCAGGCATACCCGTGCGGACGCACCGTCACCCGGCCGCGACCGGCCCGGCGAGGTCGTTCCTCCCTGCGTGCGCGTCACTCTACGGGTTGACCCGGGCCCGGCGGGAACCAGTACGCAGGCCCGGGGCATCTGCCCGGAACGTCCCCCTACCCTGCGGTAATCCTGTCTGGCAGGCTGCGTTCATGACTGCCCGCGCCGCAGACCGGGCCCGCTACGACCGGGCCACCGCTCACCTCGACGCCCCTGTCGCGATCGTGGACCTGGAGGCCTTCGACGCGAACGCCGACGACCTCGTCCGCCGCGCCGCCGGCAAACCGATCCGGCTCGCCAGCAAGTCCGTGCGCTGCCGTGCCCTGCTGGAACGGGTCCTCGGCCGCGACGGATTCGCGGGCCTCATGTCCTTCACCCTCGCCGAGTCCCTGTGGCTCGCGCGCTCCGGCTTCGACGACGTCCTGCTCGCCTACCCCTCGGCCGACCGCGCGGGTTACGCCGAGCTGACCGGCGACCCCAAGCTCGCGGCGGCCGTCACCGTCATGATCGACGACCCCGCCCAGCTCGCCCTGATCGACGCGGCACGGCAGGGCGGCACCGAAGTCGTCCGGGTCTGCCTTGAGTTGGACACGTCGTTCCGACTGCTCGGCGGCCGGGTCAGGGTCGGTGCCCTCCGTTCCCCGCTGTACTCGGCGGCCCAGGTCGCCGAGTTGGCCCGCTCGGTGGTCCGGCGGCCCGGCTTCGAGCTGGTGGGCATCATGGCGTACGAGGGGCACATCGCCGGCGTGGGCGACTCGCTCGCCGGGCGTCCCGTGCGCTCGCGCGCCATCCGGCTCATGCAGGCCGCGGCCCGCAGGGAGTTGGCGCAGCGCCGTGCCGACGTGGTGCGCGCGGTGCGGGCCGTCGCGCCGGGCCTGGAGTTCGTCAACGGCGGCGGCACGGGCAGTGTGCAGCACACCGCGGCCGAGGACGCGGTGACCGAGATCGCCGCCGGGTCGGGACTGTACGTGCCGCGGCTCTTCGACAACTACACGTCGTTCACCGGCCGTCCGGCGGCCCTGTTCGCCCAGCCGGTCGTCCGCAGGCCGGGCGTCGGGGTCGTCACGGTGCTGGGCGGCGGATATCCGGCGTCGGGCGCCCCCGGCCGCGACCGGCTGCCGGTGCCTCACCTCCCCGAGGGGCTGAGGTACGACCCGCAGGAGGGACCGGGCGAGGTGCAGACGCCGCTGCTGGGCTCCCCGGCGGACGACCTGCTCATCGGGGACAAGGTGTGGTTCCGGCACGCCAAGGCGGGCGAGCTGTGCGAGCGGTTCGACACGCTGCACCTGGTGGAGGGCGACGCCGTGACGGCGGCCGTCCCGACGTACCGCGGTGAGGGCCGGACCTTCCTCTGACCCGGTGGGGCCCCGCTCGCGGGGTTCGCCCGCCCGGGCGTCCGCGCGCCCCTGCCGCGCCGGGTGCCGGGGCCCGGCGGGGCCGCCTACCGGCCGGGCGGCCCGATGCTGCTGCCCACTCCCCCGCCGGTGTCCGCGTCCCCGACCGGACGGATCCCCTCGGTGATCCTGTCCATGTCGGACACGGGCGGCCCCCCGTCCCCGGCGTCGAAGGCGAAGCGGACGATGACCGGCGACTGGGAGCCGACGCTGGAGGGGAAGGCGAGCGACTCGACGTAACCGCCGGGTCCCACCCCGGTCCTGACCCGCCAGCGCACGAAGTACCCGGCGCGGCCCGCGACGGCGACCGAGCCGGCCTTCACCAGCCGGTGCGAGGTGATGCCCCGGTAGGGACGGGCGTCGAGCAGGTCGCGGTCGTAGGCGCTGTTCGCCGCGTCCTCGATGTCGTTCTCGGCGAGCGCCCTCGGGGACTTCTCGTCGTTGGCCGTGACCGTGCGGGAGGAGACCCTGCCGTGACGGCACAGGCCGGGATCGCCGGGGCAGTCGTACGTCCCCGGTGTGGTCATGACGACGTCGTCCTCGGCCACGTTCTCCGCTCTGACCCAGCCGTCGGCCAACGGCAGTGTGATGCCGTTGAGTTCGTCCACGACCACGGACGGGTCCTCGGACGGGCGGCCGGAGGCCGACGCGGTGACGGTCGGCCGGGGCGCGGGTGAGGAACCCCCGGGCGCGGTCCGCGTCTGCGTACGGTCGCCGTCGTCGTCCCGGTCGAGGAGCACGGCGCCCGTCACGACCGAGGCGACGAGGACGGCCCCGGCCACGGTGAGCGTGACGGCCTTCGCGCGCCGGGAGTCACCGGCGGCGGGCCGCGGCGGCTCCGGGGGGCGGGGCGCCGCCTCGGGCTGACGCCGGTGGTCGGTCCACGCGGTCCCGTCCCACCAGCGCTCGGTGAGCGGGTAGGACGGGTCGCGGTACCAGCCGGGCGGGGGCGTCGTGCTCATCCCGGCACTCTAGGACGTCACGCGAACACCAGTACACGGGGCGGGTTCAGTGGACGGTGTCCGGCCGGTCGGGCACGACGGAGCCGTCGGCACGCCGGACGGGCGCCCTGCTGCCGTCGGGTGCGTTGTACGCGCCGGTCGAGCACGGGTAGGGGTCCGGCTTCGGCGGCAGCGGGTCGATGAACATCGGGTTCACCAGCCAGCGCCCGTCGGCGTCGTCGTACGCCCGGCACATGATCTCGCTCTTGTTGCGGTTGAGGACGAGGTGCGCGCCGGTGGCGTCGGCCACGAAGGTGACGTCGGTGTCGGCGTCACCGCCGGCGATCGCGGGGCGGTGCCGCCGGTCCTGCCGGTCCCAGGCAGCCGCGCCATCGACACCGTAGATCTGCTGGTTGATCCAGCACCGCTTGCCGTCGATGTAGGGGATGGCCTCTCCGCGGTTCACCGGTACGCCGCCGCAGCCCTGGTTCCGGGTGGTGATCCGGCCCCGCCGGTCGAGGACCGACCGGATGGCGACGGTGTGCCGGGCGTCGATGCCGACACCCCGCGCCCAGACCTCGGTCACGGGTTCGGAACCGGCGGAGACGATGTAGACGTCGAATCCGGCCCGCCGCAGGGTGCCGATCAGGTCGCGCTGCTGGTCGTAGTAGCGCACGTACGCCGGGACGGTGTGGGTGCCGAGGGTGCGGGTCGCGCCCAGGGGTGCCGCCAGGGCCTCCGCGCGCGCCTCGCGGGCGTACGAGGAGAGTTCGGCGACGGTGTGCCCGGCGAACAGCCGGGGCACCCACGCGTACTGCGGGACGGTGCGCCGGTGGTTCCACTGCCCGGCGAAGGCGGCGGCGCCGCTCACCGTCCTGCCGTTCTCGCGGATCTCGAGGATCTCGTCGGTGCAGCGGGGTCGGGTGGACGTCGGCAGGGGTGCGCCCACCGGCACGTCGGTGCCGCAGGCGTCGGTGAGGGCGGTGCCGGCCGCGTCCGTGAGCCACGCGCTGGTGTCGCGCCAGCTCGCCGGGCGCAGGATCTGGTCGTGGCGCAGGGCCCAGGAGATCGTCGCGTCGGTGACGTCGTTCCTGGTGACGGTGTTGTCCCAGTCGAAGACGGCGACGGGGCGGCCGCCGCGCCCGGCGCAGCTGCCGCGCTCGTCGACGACCTGCTGGAGGTGGGCGCGGTTGTCGCCGTACCAGTCGAGCCGCTGGGAGAGCCGCGGGCAGGACGGACGCCGTTCGGCCGGTGCGGCGGCGGGCGCGGCCGCCAGGGCGGCTGCCACGACCGTGGTCCACGCGAGGACGCGTCGGTATCGCATGGAACGTGGACCGTACACCGGCCCGGCTTCCCCGCTAGAGAGGCGTGACGTACGCCCCCGAGATTCCGCCGTCGACCAGGAAGTCGGTGGCGTTCACGAAGGAGGAGTCGTCGCTGGCGAGGAACGCGACCGCCGCGGCGATCTCGTCCGCCTCCGCGAAACGTCCGACCGGGATGTGCACGAGCCGGCGCGCGGCCCGCTCCGGGTCCTTGGCGAACAGTTCCCGCAGGAGCGGGGTGTTGACCGGGCCCGGGCACAGGGCGTTGACCCGGATGCCCTCGCGGGCGAACTGCACGCCCAGTTCGCGGGACATGGCGAGGACGCCGCCCTTGGACGCGGTGTACGAGATCTGCGAGGTCGCCGCGCCCATCCGGGCCACGAAGGACGCCGTGTTGATGATGGATCCCCTGCCCTGGCGGCGCATGTAGGGGAGGGCGGCCTTGCAGCACAGGAAGACGGAGGTGAGGTTGACCTCCTGGACCCGCTTCCAGGCCTCCAGGCCGGTCTCCAGGATGGAGTCGTCGTCGGGCGGCGAGATGCCCGCGTTGTTGAAGGCGACGTCGACGGAGCCGTAGGTGTCGTGGGCCGCCTGGAACAGCGCCTCGACCTGGTCGGCGTCGGTGACGTCGACCTTCACGAAGATCCCGCCGGCCTCCTCGGCGGCCGCCCGGCCACGGGTCTCGTCCACGTCGCCGCAGACGACGTGGGCCCCCTCGGAGGCGAGCCGGCGTGCGGTGGCGAGGCCGATGCCGCTGCCGGCGCCGGTGACGACGGCGGTGCGGCCGACGAGACGGCGGCAGATGGGGTCTGGTGTCACTGTGCGGGGCCCTCCGTGCTGATGAAGACGTTCTTCGTCTCGGTGAAGGCGGTGAGCGCGTCGGGGCCGAGTTCACGGCCGATGCCCGACTGCTTGAAACCGCCGAAGGGGGTCCAGTAGCGGACGCTGGAGTGGGAGTTGACGGACAGGTTCCCGGCGCGGACGGCTCCGCAGACGCGCAGCGCCCGGCCGACGTCCCGCGTCCAGACGGACCCGGCGAGGCCGTACTCGGTGGCGTTGGCGAGGCGGATCGCGTCGGCCTCGTCCTCGAAGGGGAGGACGACGGCGACCGGCCCGAAGACCTCCTCGACGGCCACGCGGGCGTCCGGTGCGACGCCGGTGAGGACGGTGGGCGGGAACCAGAAGCCGGGTCCCTCGGGCGCCTTGCCGCGGATGCCGGGCGCGTCGTCGGACACGTACGAGCGCACGCGGTCCAGTTGGGCGCGGGAGATCAGCGGGCCCATCGCGGTCCGCTCGTCGGCCGGGTCGCCGACGACGACGGACTCGATCGCGGGGGCGAGGAG
Source organism: Streptomyces sp. NPDC005551 (assembly GCF_042871785.1). Lineage (NCBI taxonomy): Bacteria > Bacillati > Actinomycetota > Actinomycetes > Kitasatosporales > Streptomycetaceae > Streptomyces > Streptomyces sp. NPDC005551. Next base: position 78,363 of record NZ_JBIAJE010000010.1, read on the forward strand.
TTCGAGGAAACGGTCGTGGACGGAACGCTGGACGAGGATGCGGGTGCGGGCGCAGCAGTCCTGGCCGGAGTTGTCGAGGAAGGACATGGGGGTGGAGGCCGCGGCGGCCTCGATGTCGGCGTCGGCGAAGACGATGTTGGGGCTCTTGCCGCCGAGTTCGAGGGTGACGCGCTTGAGACGGGCTGCGCCCTTCGCCCACACCTGTCTGCCCACGGCCGTCGACCCGGTGAAGACGATCTTGGCGACGTCCGGGTGCTCGACCAGGGCGTTGCCGGTGACCGGGCCCGCGCCGGGCAGGACCTGGAAGAGGTGCTCGGGGAGGCCTGCGTCCAGGGCGAGTTCGGCCAGGCGCAGGGCGGTCAGCGGTGTGGTCTCGGCGGGTTTGAGGACGACCGCGTTGCCCGCGGCGAGGGCGGGTGCCGCGCCCCAGGCGGCGATGGGCATCGGGAAGTTCCACGGCGCGATGACGCCGACGACGCCGATCGGTTCGAGGATCGTGACGTCGAGACCGCCGTGGACCGGGATCTGTCGGCCCGTCAGCCGCTCGACTCCCCCGGCCGCGTAGTCGAGGAGGTCGCGGACGTTGCCCGCCTCCCATCGGGCGTTGCCGAGGAGGTGCCCGGCCTCGCGGACCTCCAGCCGGGCCAGCTCCTCCACGTGTTCGTCGACGACGACGGCGAACCGGCGCAGCAGCCGGGCCCGTTCGCCGGGCGCGAGGGCGGCCCAGCGGGTCTGCGCCCGGGCCGCCCGGGCGACGGCCGCGTCGACGTCCTCGGGTGTGGCGGCCGGGACGGTGGCGACGGCCTCGCCCGTCGCGGGATCGAGGACCTGGAGCGTGTCCTCGCCTGTGTGGTGGTCGGACAAGGAAGGCCTCACATGCGTTCGAAGGAGCGGCGCAGCTCCCAGTCGGTCACCGCGGCGTCGAAGGCGTCCAGCTCGACGCGCGCCATGTTGCGGTAGTGCGCGACCACCTCGTCGCCGAAGGCGGCGCGGGCGATGGGGCTGTTGTCCCAGAGTTCGGCGGCCTCGCGCAGGGTGGTGGGGACGTGCTCGTACTCGCCGGCGTACGCGTTGCCCGTGCACGCCGGCGGCAGCTCCAGCTCGTGCTCGATGCCGTACAGGCCGGCCGCGACGAGTCCGGCGACGGCCAGATGCGGGTTGACGTCTCCGCCCGGCAGCCGGTTCTCGAACCGCAGGGAGCGGCCGTGGCCGACGACGCGGAGGGCGCAGGTGCGGTTGTCGTGGCCCCAGGCGACGGCGGTCGGCGCGAAGGAGCCGGGCTGGAACCGCTTGTACGAGTTGATGTTGGGGGCGTAGAGCAGCGAGAAGTCCCTGAGCGCGGCCAGCTGGCCGGCGAGGAAGTGCCGCATGACCTGCGACATGCCGCCGGGCCCGTCCCCGGCCATGACGCTGTCGCCGTTCTCGCCGGTGAGCGAGAGGTGGATGTGACAGGAGTTGCCCTCGCGCTCGTCGTACTTGGCCATGAAGGTGAGCGAGACGCCCTCCTGGGCGGCGATCTCCTTGGCCCCGGTCTTGTAGACGGCGTGCTGGTCGCAGGTGACGAGTGCCTCGTCGTACCTGAAGACGATCTCGTGCTGGCCGGGGTTGCACTCGCCCTTGGCCGACTCGACGGTCAGCCCCGCGGCCTGCATCTCGTTACGGATGCGGCGCAGCAGCGGCTCGATCCGGCCGGTGCCGAGGACCGAGTAGTCGATGTTGTACTGGTTGGCGGGCGTCAGGCCCCGGTAGTGGGCGTTCCAGGCCTGCTCGTAGGTGTCCTTGAAGACGATGAACTCGAGTTCCGTGCCGGCCTGCGCGGTGTAGCCGAGGGCGGCCAGCCGGTCGAGCTGGCGGCGCAGGATCTGGCGGGGAGCGGCCACCACGGGTGAGCCGTCGTTCCAGGCGAGGTCCGCGATGAGCAGGGCGGTGCCCTCGTTCCAGGGGACGCGCCGCAGGGTGCTCGGGTCGGGGCGCATGGCGAAGTCGCCGTAGCCCCGGTCCCAGGAGGACATGGTGTAGCCCTCGACGGTGTTCATCTCGGTGTCGACGGCGAGAAGGTAGTTGCAGCCCTCGGTGCCGTGCTCCAGGACCTCGTCGAGGAAGAAGCGGGCGGCGAACCGCTTGCCCTGGAGCCGCCCCTGCATGTCGGGGAAGGCCAGGACGACCGTGTCGATCTCGCCGCCCGCGACGAGGGCGTGCAGTTCCTCGACCCGGAGCGGGGGTGTGCGGTCTGCCACGGGAAGTGCCTCCTTCGGTCAGCCGGAGCCATAAGGTATTGCCGAGAACCATTGCTTGGGAAGGGGGCACGACCGGATGCCGCAGACGGATGCCGGCGGAGAGGCGGGCGGTTCCGGGGACCGGCTGGCACCGGTCCTGCGGCCGGTCCGCGCGGGCAACGGCTTCGAGGAGGCACTCGAACAGATCCTCCAGGTCGTCCGGCTCGGCCTGGTGCCGGCCGGCGGGCGGCTGCCCGCGGAGCGTGAGCTGGCGGAGCGGCTGGGCATCAGCCGGGTGACGCTGCGCGAGGTGCTGAAGGTGCTCCAGGACGAGGGGCTGGTGGAGTCCCGGCGGGGCCGCTACGGCGGCACGTTCGTACGGCCGAGGTCCGACGCGGGCGGCCAGGACGAACTGCGCCGGCGCAGCCGGGCGGTCGACATCGAGGACGTCCTGCGGTTCCGCGAGGTCCTGGAGGTGGGCGCGGCCGGGCTGTGCGCCGCCCACGGCCTCACCCCGGAGCAGGCGGCCCGGCTGCGCGGCGCGCTGGCCGCCACGCACGACGCCCCGCTGACGGAGTACCGCCGCCTGGACACCCTGCTGCACCTCACGCTCGCCCAGCTGTGCGGGTCGCCCTCACTCGCGGCCCGGTACGCGGCCGTACGGGCCGGCCTCAACGACCTGCTCGACTGCATCCCCCTGCTGGTGCGGAACCTGGAGCACTCGCAGCGCCAGCACATCGCCCTGGTCGAGGCCGTCCTCGACGGTGACGCGGACGGGGCGCGGGAGATGACGCGCGAGCACTGCGCGGGGACGGCGGCGCTGCTGCGCGGGTTCCTCATGTGACCCGCCGGTCTCCTCGGGGGAGTTGCACTGTCCTCGGTCGTCCCGCAAAGGTATGAGTGCGCTCCATTGAATCCCGGAGCGGGGACGCACCACGGCACGAGGGAGCGCGGCGTGAACAGACCGCTGATCGGCGTGAGCACGTATTACGAGCCCGAGGTCCGCTGGGGTGTCTGGACCCTCGACGCGGTGCTGCTGCCGGCCGGTTATCCCCGGCTGGTGCAGCGGGCCGGCGGACTCGCCGTCATGCTGCCGCCGGACGATCCCGCGCACGCGGCCGGTGCCGTGGCCCGCCTGGACGGCCTGGTCGTGGCGGGCGGCCCGGACGTCGACCCCGCGCGGTACGGCGCCGAGCGCTCCCCACGGACGGGCCCGCCCGCACCGGAGCGGGACGCCTGGGAACTCGCCCTGATCCAGGCCGCGCTGGCGTCCGGGACACCGCTGCTCGGGATCTGCCGCGGGATGCAGCTCCTGAACGTCGCGCTCGGCGGCACCCTCGTACAGCACCTCGAAGGGCACGTGAAGGACGTCGGCGTCTTCGGGGAGCACGACGTGCGGCCGGTGCCGGGAACCCGCTACGCACGGGCGGTGCCGGAGCCCACCGCCGTACCGGCGTACCACCATCAGGCGGTGGAGCGCCTGGGCGAGGGCCTGGTCGCCTCGGCCCACGCGGCGGACGGGACCGTCGAGGCGGTCGAACTGCCCGGCGGTTCCTGGGTACTGGGAGTGCAGTGGCACCCCGAGATGGGCGAGGACCCCCGCGTCGTGCGGGCCCTGGTGCGAGCCGCCTCCTGAGCCGCTTGTTCAGGCGCGGCTGCGGGTCAGGGCCAGCAGGTCCCTCGCCGGACCGGTCGGGCGGTGCCCCGTGGGCCAGACCGCGCGGAGGGACCGGTGGAGCCGGACGTCGGCGAGCGGGATGCCGACCAGACGGTGGGAGGAGAGCTCCTCACCGAGGGCGAGTTCGCTCAGCACCGCGGGGCCCGCGCCGCTCACCGCGGCGGCCTTGACCGCCGTCGTCGAGGACAGTTCGAGCAGCGGGAGAGCCAGACCGCCCAGGGCGACGTCCAGGACCTGCCGGGTGCCCGAGCCCGTCTCGCGGAGGATGAGGGGAGTCACGGCCAGCTCGGCCGCGGCGAGCGGGGCCCGCCGCCGTGCCCAGGGATGACCGGGCGCCACCACGACGATCAGGTCGTCGTGGGCGATCACCACCGAGTCCAGCCCGGCGGGCGCCGACAGTCCCTCCACGAAGCCGAGGTCCGCCTCGTCGGCCAGCAGCCGTTCGGCGACCGCCGCCGAATTGCCCGCCAGCAGCGACACCGCCGTGCCGGGGCGCTGGGCGCGCAGCGCGATCAGCCAGCCCGGCAGCAGGTACTCGGCGATCGTCATGCTCGCCGCGACCCGCAGCCGGGAGTCACGGCGGCCCCGCAGCGCCTGCGCGCCCGCGTCGAACGCCTCCGCGGCCTCCACGATCCGCCGCGCCCAGTCGGTGACCAGGACCCCGGCGTCGGTGAGCCGGGAACCGCGCGGGGAACGGTCCACCAGGGCCACCCCCAGCTGCCGTTCCATGGAGCGGATCCGGCTGCTGGCCGCCGGCTGGGTGATGCCCACCTCCCGGGCGGCCCGCCCGAGGCTCCCGAGCCGGGCCACGGCCAGCAGCAGCTCCAGCGCGCCGAGGTCGGGCACCCGGTGCGCGATCCCCGCCGGCTGCCCCGCTCCGTTCGCGGGCTCCGGATTCTCAGTCACCGCGACCACGACCACACCATGCCCATAAGCTCAGCTTATGCCCTCATAGAGCCATACTCCCTGGTGGGGGCCCGGCCGGGGCGGGACCGTGGCCGTATGGTCACCGCAGCCCAGCCCCTCGCGCTCCCCGGCACCCGGGCCCGCCGTCCCCACGCAGCCCTCCGGCACCTCGGCCCGAACTGGTACGCCGGCGTGATGGGTACGGCGATCGTGGCCACGGCGGGAGCGGGACTCCCCCGGGACGTTCCCGGACTGTCCACCGTGTGCGCGGCCGTCTGGGCCCTGGCGCTGACCCTGCTCGCCGTGCTGCTCGGCGCCCGGACCCTGCACTGGGCGCACCACCGCGACCAGGCCCGCGCCCACCTCCGCGACCCCGCCGTCGCGCCCTTCTACGGCTGCCTCGCCATGGCCCTGGTCGCCGTCGGCGGCGGCGCGCTCGTCGTGGGCGAGGCCTGGATCGGGACCCGCGCGGCGCTGGCCCTGGACGTCGTGCTGTTCACCTCCGGTACGGCCGTCGCGCTGACCGCGGCCGTGGCGGTGCCGTACCTCCTGGTGACCCGGGCCCCGGCGGGGGCCGCGGCGGCCACGCCCGTGTGGCTGCTGCCCGTGGTAGCACCGATGGTGTCCGCCGCCGCGGGTCCCCTCCTCGTCCCGCACCTTCCGCCCGGGCAGGCCCGGGAGAGCCTGCTGCTCGCCTGTGTCGCGATGTTCGGGCTGAGCCTGCTGGCCACCGCGCTGATGCTCCCCGCGATCTTCGCGCGGCTGCTCACCTCGGGCCCGCTCCCGGCCGCCCTGACCCCGGCCCTGTTCCTGGTCCTCGGCCCGCTCGGCCAGTCCACGACGGCCACCGACAAGTTCGCGCGGTACGCCCCCGGTGTCGTCCCCGACCCGTACGCGCAGGGCTTCGGGGTCCTCGCCCTCCTGTACGGCGTGCCGGTCATGGGCTTCGCGCTGCTGTGGCTCGGCCTGGCCTGCGCGATGGTGCTGCGGGCCCGGCGCCGGGGCATGGGGTTCACGATGACCTGGTGGGCGTTCACTTTCCCGGTGGGCACCTGTGTCACCGGCGCTGAGGGGCTCGCGCGACGCACCGGGCTCGCCGCGTTCGACGGTCTGGCGGTCGTCCTGTACGCGGTGCTCGTGGCCGCCTGGGCGGTGGCCGCCGTCCGTACGGGCCGTGGTCTGCTCAGCGGCGAGCTGCTCGCAGCGCCTCGCCGATGACCCGCGGGGCCTCCACCAGTGACGGCCCGTACCAGGTGAGATGACGTCCGCCGACGAGCGCGCAGGGCGTCCCGGCGAACGCCTCGGGCCCGTCCCCGGCCGTGAAGCGGTAGGGCTCGTCGGGCAGCACCACGAGATCGGGTGCCGCGGCCCGCAGTTCCTCCAGGGGTACGCGCGGATAGCGTTCCGGGTGCGCCGCGTACAGGTTGTCCACGCCGAGGCGGGCCAGCACGTCCCCGGCGAAGGTGTCCCGGCCGAGCACCATCCAGGGCCGCCGCCAGACCGGCACGACGGCGGTCGTACGGGGAACGGGGCCGACGGCGGCCGTGCCGTGGGCGGGTGGGACGGCGGTCGCGCCCCCGGAGGGGCCGGGAGGCCCGCCCGGTCCGGGCTCGCGAGCGCCGGGGGTGCGCGGAGCGTCCGGCCCCGGCAGCGCGGACCACGCCGCCTCGGCCTCGTCGAGCCAGCGCGGTCGCCCCGGCGCCCCGCACGCCCGCAGCACCCGGTCCAGCTCGCGGAAGGCTCCGGGCACGTCCCGTACCTCGGTGACCAGGACTTCTACGCCCGCCGCGCGCAGGGCCGACAGGTCGGGCGCGCGGTTCTCCTCCTCGTTGGCGACGACCAGGTCGGGGGCGAGCCGCAGGATCGCGTCGACGTCGGGGTTCTTGGTGCCGCCGATCCGGGGGACGTCGAGGTCCGCGGGGTGGCTGCACCAGTCGGTGGCGCCGGCCAGGACGCCGGGCAGCGTCACCGCCACGGCCTCCGTCAGCGAGGGCACCAGCGAGACCACCCGTCGCGCCGTGCCGTGCGGACCGCTCATCCCGGCGTCCTACTGCCGTGGTCGCGGAACGGGAGGACGGCGGAGGGAGCGGCCGGGTCAGCGGCCACCGAAGGCGTGCCGGTCCTCCACGGCGTCGATGTGGTCGGCGACGGCGACCACGACGACCCGCGTGTCCGGCACGGTCGCGCGCCACCGGTGCCGCACCCCGCCCGTCAGGTACAGCGTGTCACCCCGCCCGAGGCGATGGGCGCGGCCCTCCGCCTCGACCTCGACGGCACCGTCTGCGACGTACATCACCTGGTCGTTGCGGTGCTGGAGTTCGCGGCCCGCGTCGTGGTCACCGGTGAACTCCGTGGCGTGCAGCTGGTGGTGCCCGCGCACCAGGGGGCGCACCTGGGCCTCGGGAGTGGTCTCGCTGCCGTCGGCGCGCACCACGTCGACGCTGCACGCCGGGTCGGCCGCGGCGAGCAGTTCGCCCGCGGTGGTGTCGAGGGCGGCGGCGACCCGCTCCAGGGAGCGTCTGCTGGGACGGGCCCGCTCGTTCTCGACCTGGCTCAGGAAGGGCACCGACAGGCCGCTGCGCTCGGCCACGACGGCGAGGGTGAGCTCCAGTGCCCGGCGCCGCCGCCGGACGGCCGCGCCCACCCGCAGGGGCTGTTCTTTGTGGTCGCCCATAGCTCCGGCTCCCTCCCTCGCTCGTCGGTCCGCTGATCCCGGCCGCTTCTTCACCGCGCTGCGGCTGATGAGTTCTCTGCACCCTACGCATGTTCGGCAAACCGTTTCACGCGGCCGTCACATCGGTGTCATTCCGTGGGACGGCCGGGGTTGCGGTTCGCGCCAGCCGACGCGTTCTCCGGCCCCGCCCGGCGCGGCCTCCGCCCGTGGGACGAAAGCGCTGACCAGTTGTACCGGACGGCCCGCCGGGGCGGTGATCAGCAGCGCCGCAGGGTTCGTCCCGGCGGCCGCTCACGGCGATGTGGTTGGCCGGATCCTTTTCGTGGGCGAGGCCGGGCGCCGCGGGAACGGCGCGAGGGGTGGGCTACTGCGGAGTCATCCGCTCCACCATGTCCGGGTGCTGCTTCAGCCACGCGGCGACGGCGTCCTCCTCGTGCCCCTGGCCGCGCTTCTTGATCTCGCTCTCCAGGCTGCCGAGCTCGTCCTCGCTCATCCTGAAGTTCTTGATCCACTTCGTGAGCTGCGGATACCGCTGCGGGAACTCCTTGGCGGCGATGGTGCGGATGGTGTTGCCCTCACCGAACAGCTTCTTGTCGTCCTTCAGCTTGGTGAGGCGGTACTCGCTGTAGGCCCAGTGCGGGGACCACAGGACGACGGCGACCGGCTCCTTCTTGGCGTACGCGCGCCTCAGCTCGGCCAGCATGGCGGGCGTGGAGCCGTCGACGACCTTGTACTCCTTGTCCAGGCCGTAGCCCGGCAGGACCTTCTTCTTGAGCAGGTTCATCTCGCCGGTGCCCGGCTCGATGCCGATGATCTTCCCGTCGAAGGTGCCGGCCCTGCCCTTGAGATCCGCCAGGGACTCGACTCCCTTGACGTACGAGGGCACCGCGACCTCCAGCGACGTCGGCTTGTACCAGGTGCCCAGGTCCTTCAGGTCGTTCTTGTGCTTGTCCCAGTAGTTCTTCTGCGCGTACGGCAGCCACGCGTCGAAGTTGACGTCGAGGTCGCCGCTCGCGAGTCCCGTGTACACCGGGCCGACGTCCATCTGCTTGAGGTTCAGCGTGTAGCCGCGCCGGGCCAGGACGTTCTTCCAGAGGTAGGTGACCGCGACGTCCTCGTCCCAGGGGAACCAGGCCACGTTCACGTCACGCTCGGCCTCCGCGGGGGCGGCCGACGCGCTCTTGACCGGCGCCAGCTTGTCGACGACACCGGGGTTGCGCTTCAGCCAGGCCCGCACGGCGTCCTGCTGCGCGCCCTTGCCCGCCTTGTTGATCTCCGCCTCGAGACCGGTCAGCTGCTTCTCGTTCATCCGGAAGTTCTTGAGCCACTTCCCGACGACCGGGTTGTCCTCGGCGAAGCCCTTGCGGGAGAGCGTGTGCACGCCGTCGCCCTTGCCCCAGGCACCCTTCGGGTCCTTGAGCTTCTTCAGCTCGTAGTCGCTGTACGCCCAGTGCGGCGACCACAGCGTGACGACGACGGGCTTCTTCTCGGCGTACGCGCGCTTCAGCTCGGCCAGCATGGCGGGCGTGGAGCTGTCGACGACCTTGTACTCCTCGTCGAGCCCGTACTCCTTGAGCACCTTGCTCTTGAGCAGGCCCATCATCCCGGCGCTGGACTCGATGCCGGTGATCCTGCCGCCGAACTCGTCCGCCCGGCCCTTGAGGTCCGCCAGGGAGTCGACGCCCTTCAGGTAGGAGGGCACGCTCAGCTCCAGGGACGTCGGGCCATACCAGGAGCCCAGGTCGTCCAGCTGCTTGCCGTACTTCTTCCAGTACTGCTCGTGCGTGGTCGGCAGCCAGGCGTCGGTCTGGAAGTCGACGCTGCCCTGCGCGAGGGAGGTGTAGAGCGGTCCGGCGTCGAACTGCCTGGTGTCCACCTCGAAGCCGCGCTCCTCGAGGATCTCCTTCCACAGGAACGTGGAGGCGACCCCCTCGTCCCACGGGATGTAACCGATGGTGACCTTCTTGCCGTGGCCGACGTTCTCGCCGTCGGACGCGGCGGTGGTGCTGTCCGCTCCGCCGCCGAAGACGCCCATTCCTCCGGCGACCAGCGCGAGCACGACCACGCCGATGACGGCCACGGCCGGACGGGGACGGTAGGACCGGATCGACAGCCCCTGCGCGGCCCGGACCTTGGCGGCGGCGCGGCGGCCGAGCGGCGACACCTGGGTGCCGAGCGCGCTGGTCATGCGGTCCAGGTAGATCGCGAGGATGACGATGGCGACACCGGCCTCGGAGCCGAGGCCCACGTTCAGCTGGCCGATGGCCTCGTTCACGTCGCCGCCGAGACCTCCGGTGCCGACCATGCCCGCGATGGCGGCCATGGACAGTCCGAGCATGATGACCTGGTTGACGCCGGCCATGACCGTGGGCAGCGCCAGCGGCAGCTGGATGCGCAGCAGCGTGTTGGCGGGTGTGGTGCCGAACGCGTCGGCGGCTTCGACCAGTTCCCTGTCGACCTGGCGGATGCCGAGTTCCGTCATCCGCACGCCGGGTGCCAGCGCGAAGATCAGGGTGGCCACGATGCCCGCGGGGGCCCCGGTGCCGAAGAAGAGGATCGCCGGGATGAGGTAGATCATCGCGGGGAGCGTCTGCATGAAGTCCAGGACCGGCCGGACCAGTCCGCTGACCCGGTCCGAGCGCGCCGCCCAGATGCCCACCGGCACCGAGATCACCAGCGCGATGAGTGTGGCGACGAGGACGAGCGAGAGGGTCACCATCGCGTCCTCCCACAGTTCGAGGGAGTCGATGAAGGCGAATCCCAGGAAGGTGAGGACACCGGCGGAAGTGCCGCGCAGCCAGAAGGCGATCACCGCGAAGATGCCGGCGAGGAGGAGCGGTTCGGGAGCCTGGAGGACGGCGTCGATGCCGTCGAAGGCGCCCAGGAAGACGGTCTTGAGGAAGTCGAAGAGCCACGCCATGTGGTTCAGCAGCCAGTCGACCGTGGCGTTGACCCAGTCGCCGAAGGGGATCCTAGGCACCGGCCTGCACCGCCTCGACGCTCCGGTCGCGCGGCGTGCCGCACGCCACGGGTTCGCCCTGCTCGTCGCCGAGGAAGGCGACGAGCCGCTGCCGGGGGACGACGCCGACGAGTTCGCGGTGCTCGTCGAGCACCGCGACCGGATGCGTCAACCGGGCACTGATGGCGCACAGTTCGGTGAACGAGGTGTCGGGGGCGGCGGTCTCGCAGGAGCAGTCCGCCTCGTCGCCGCGTACATCGGTGTCCATGACGGACTCCGCGGTGAGGACCCGGGTGCGGTCCACGTCCTGGGTGAAGGAGGCGACGTAGTCGTTCGCGGGGCGCACCAGGATGTCCTCGGCGGTGCCGGTCTGGACGATGCGGCCGTCGCGCATGACGGCGATCCGGTCGCCCAGCCGCATGGCCTCGTTGAGGTCGTGCGTGATGAACACGATGGTCTTCTTCAGCTTCTTCTGAAGCTCGATCAGCTGGTCCTGCATGTCACGGCGGATCAGCGGGTCCAGGGCACTGAACGACTCGTCCATCAGCAGCAGATCGGCGTCGGTGGCGAGCGCGCGGGCCAGGCCCACGCGCTGCTGCATACCGCCTGACAGCTCGTCGGGCCAGGACTTCTCCCAGCCGCCCAGACCGACCAGTTCGAGCGCTTCCGCGGCCCGCTTCCTGCGCTCGGCACCCGGCACGCCCTGGACCTCCAGGCCGTAGGCGGCGTTCTCGCGGACGCTGCGGTGCGGGAAGAGCGCGAAGTGCTGGAAGACCATGCTGATCTTCTTCGAACGGACCTCGCGCAGCGCCCGGGGGCTCAGCGCCGTCAGATCCTGTCCGTCGAAGCGCACGTGTCCCGCGGTCGGCTCCAGCAACCCGTTGAGCATGCGCAGCAGCGTGGACTTGCCCGACCCGGACAGGCCCATGACCACGAAGATCTGGCCCGGTTCCACCGTGAACGACGCGTCGATAACCGCCGCGGTGGTGCCGCCCTCACGCAGTTCGTCGCGGCCGGCTCCGGCCCGGAGCCGTTCCACCGCGTCTTCGGGTCGTCTGCCGAACACCTTGTACAGATGTTCCGCTTCTAGCCTGGATGCCACGGGCGCCTCTCGTCTTGGAACCACGACGGCCCGCCTCCCCCGCCGCGGGCCGTGGAGCGAGGCGGGTTCTGTCCGCTCGGCCGGATGGCATTCGTCGCAAGATGTTGAAGATACGACCGGCTTCGCTCCGGCCCGGCACCTGCCCCTTTGCCCCTGGGCCAAACGCCGGAGTGGTTCAGTTCACAGCGCGTTCACGTCCCCGCCGGGCACGGCCCTTCGTCCCACGTCAGGAGGGTGCGACACCCCGGGCGGGCCACGCACTCCCACCGGCCGGAGACTGTCGGTGCCGTACGGCATGATGCGCAGGGTGACCAGACGCCTGATGCTGCTCGACACCGCCTCCCTCTACTTCCGGGCCTATTTCGGGGTCCCCGATTCGGTGAGGGCCCCCGACGGCACGCCCGTGAACGCCGTGCGCGGACTGCTCGAATTCATCGACCGCCTGGTCAAGGACCACCGGCCCGACAACCTGGTCGCCTGCATGGACGCCGACTGGCGCCCGCAGTGGCGGGTCGACCTCATCCCCTCCTACAAGGCGCACCGCGTCGCCGAGGAGCGCGCGCTGGGCCCGGACGAGGAGGAGGTGCCGGACACCCTGTCGCCGCAGGTGCCCGTCATCGAGGCGGTGCTCGACGCACTCGGCATCGCGCGCGTGGGCGTCGAGGGGTACGAGGCGGACGACGTGATCGGCACCTTCGCCGGGCGCGCCACGGGCCCGGTCGACATCGTCACCGGCGACCGCGACCTGTACCAACTGGTCGACGACGAGCGGGAGATCCGCGTCCTGTACCCGCTCAAGGGCGTCGCCTCGCTCCAGCTCACCGACGAGGCGTGGCTCCGCGGGAAGTACGGGGTCGACGGCGCCGGGTACGCGGATCTGGCGCTGCTGCGCGGAGACCCCAGCGACGGACTGCCGGGCGTTCCCGGTATCGGCGAGAAGACGGCCGCGAAGCTGCTCGCCGAGTTCGGCGACCTGGCCGGGATCATGGCCGCCGTCGACGACCCGAAGGCCCGGCTGACACCGTCGCAGCGCCGGCGCCTGGACGAGTCACGGCCGTACCTGAAGGTGGCGCCCAAGGTGGTGCGGGTCGCGGGAGACGTGCCCCTGCCGGACGTCGACACCGCGCTGCCGCACGCGCCGCGCGACCCGTCCGGCTTGGCGGAGCTGGGCGCGCGGTGGAGTCTGGGTGGATCCCTGCAGCGACTGCTCGCGACACTTCAGGCCTGAGGTGTTAACTGGGGGCAGCTGCTAACTTAGGTATGCCTAAGCACCTACTGGGAGGCCGTCATGGCAGAGCGTCCGGCACGCAGGACCCCGAAGCCCCATTCCGCGCGTGTCGTGCGGACCGAGCGGCTGACCCCCCACATGCAGCGGGTCGTGCTCGGCGGCGACGACCTCGCCGACTTCACCGTGGGTTCCTGCACCGACCACTACGTGAAGCTGCTGTTCGGGGCCGAGGGCGTCACCTACCCCGAGCCCTTCGACGTACAGCGGATCCGCGAGGAGTTCCCCCGCGACCAGTGGCCCGTCACCCGGACGTACACCGTGCGCCACTGGAACGCGGAACTGCGCGAGCTGACCCTCGACTTCGTGGTGCACGGCGACGAGGGGCTGGCCGGCCCCTGGGCCCTGCGCGCCCGGCCGGGCGACGTCGTACGGTTCCTGGGCCCCGGCGGTGCCTACGCGCCCGACGCGAGCGCCGACTGGCATCTGCTGGCCGGTGACGAGAGCGCGCTGCCCGCCATCGCGGCCACCCTGGAGTCCCTGGCCGCCGGGGTGAAGGCCCGGGCCTTCGTGGAGATCTCCGGGCCCGAGGAGGAGCAGAAGATCGACTCCGACGTGGAGGTCGTCTGGCTGCACCGGGGGGCGCGGCCGGTGGGCGCGGCCCTGGTCGAGGCGGTGCGGGCCCTGGAGTTCCCGGAGGGCCGGCTGCACGCGTTCGTGCACGGTGAGGCGAGCTTCGTGAAGGACCTGCGCCGTCTGCTGCGCGTCGAGCACGCGATCCCGCGCGAGGACCTCTCGGTCTCCGGTTACTGGCGGCTCGGGCACAACGAGGACGGCTGGCAGGCCGCCAAGCGGGAGTGGAACGCCCAGGTGGAGGCCGAGCAGGAGGCGGCGTCCTCCTGAACCGGCGTCCTCCTGAGGGCGTCCTCCCGAACCGGCGTCGAGGGTCCGGCCGGCGGCGGCCACCGGTCCGGCCCCGGGCGACCGCGGCGACCGGGACGGACCGCGCCTCGTACGATTGACCGCGATGAGACGCAGGCCCCCGATTCCGCCCTCCCCCCTGCCGCAGCGCGACGGGGTGGACCCCGTGCGGATCAGGCTGCCGCAGGGCGGAAGCTGGAGAACCGTGCGTGAGCACCTGGTGGAGCGGCTCGCGGCGGGGCCCGGGGTGATCGACGGGATGCTCGGCGACGGACTGATCGTCGGAGCGGACGGGCGGCCCGTACGGCCGGACACGGCCTACCTGCCGGGCATGTTCGTGTGGTTCCACCGGGAGCTGCCCGACGAGGAGCGGGTGCCGTTCCCCCTCGACGTCGTCCACCACGACGAGCACATCGTGGTCGCCGACAAGCCGCACTTCCTCGCCACCACCCCGCGCGGCAGCCATGTCGCCGAGACCGCGCTGGCGCGGCTGCGGCGGGAACTGGGCATCCCGGCGCTGAGCGCCGCGCACCGCCTCGACCGGCTCACGGCCGGGCTCGTCCTGTTCACCGTGCGGCCGCAGGAGCGGGGCGCGTACCAGACGCTGTTCCGCGACAGACTGGTCCGCAAGGAGTACGAGGCGGTGGCCCCGTACTCCCCCGGTCTGGCGTTGCCGCGGACCGTCCGCAGCCGGATCGTCAAGGAACGCGGCGTGCCGGCCGCCCGGGAGACCGAGGGCGAGCCGAACGCCGTGAGCCGGATCGAACTCGTGGAGCAGCGGTCCGGTCTCGGCCGCTACCGGCTCACGCCCGAGACCGGGCAGACCCATCAACTCCGGGCCCACATGAGAACGTTGGGCGTGCCGATCCTCGGCGACCCGCTGTATCCGGTGGTGAGCGGCCCCGTTCCGGTCGGTGACTTCCGGCGCCCGCTGCAACTGCTGGCGCGCGCACTGGAGTTCATTGATCCGCTGACGGGACACGAGCACCGGTTCGCCAGCGACCGGGTGCTCGGCGCGTGGTCCGCGTACGACGACTGGGCTCAGTAGCCGCGCCACCAGCGCAGCAGGCGCTGCCAGGCGCCGGGGTGACGGGCCGGATCCGCACCCGGCCGCGCCTCCTGCGGGGCGGCGGGCCCGGCGGGCGGCGCCACCGGCTGCTGTGGCGACGGCGCGGTCGTGACCTGCCAGTCCGGCCGCGGCGCCGGCAGGGGGTGTGCGGCCGGGCGCTGCTCGACGTCCTGCTGGGGCTTGGGCGCGAAGTGCACCGGCAGTTCGACCAGGTGGCGCGAGGCGATCGAGGACGTCCAGCGCAACTCGTGCTCCGCGCAGTCCAGTTCGACGTCCGGCAGGCGCATCAGCAGCGCGTCGACACCCGTGTCGGCGATGGCACGGCCGATGTCCTGGCCCGGGCACTCGTGAGGCCCGCCGCCGAAGGCGAGGTGGGAGCGGTTGCCCTGCATGTTCGCCGCGAGGTCGGGGCGGACGCGCGGGTCGACGTTGCCGGGGGCGATGCCGAAGAGGAGCCCGTCGCCCCGGCGGATGCGCTGACCGCCCAACTCCGTGTCCTGCTTGGCGAAGTAGGCGAAGACCGTGCTGAACGGCGGCTCGTCCCAGAGGGACTGCTCGACCGCCTCGGGGACCGTCATCTGGCCGCCGTTGAGCTGGGCCCGGAACCGCGGGTCGGTGAGGACCATGCGCAGCACGTTGGCGAGGAGGTTGGCGGTGGCCTCGTAGGCCGCCATGAGGACCAGCCACAGGTGCTTGGTGACCTCGTCGTCGGTCAGCCCCGCAGGGTGACTGATCAGCTGGCTCGCGAAGTCCTCGGCGGGATGTTCGCGGCGGCGTTCGGTCAGTCGCTGGAGGGCGTCCAGGACGTACGCCTGGCTGGCGATGGCCGTCTCGGTGCCGCGGAGCATGTCGCGGGCGGCCTGCACGATGCGGTCGTTGTACTCCTCGGGCATGCCGAGGATCTCGCACATCACGGCCATCGGCAGGTGCTCGGCGAACTGACCGACCAGTTCGGCGGTGCCCCGCTCGCAGAACCGGTTGACCAGGACCTGGGTGAAGCGGTTGATGTGGCGGCGGATACCGCGGTGGTCGATCGTGGACATGGCGCCGGTGACCGCGCCGCGCAGCCGCAGGTGCTCGTCGCCCTCGGCGTGGGAGCAGATGGGCTGCCAGGTGATGTGCGGCGCGAGCGGGTGGTCGGGCCCCGCCGTGCCGTCCTGTACGGCGGTCCACAGCCGGCTGTCGCGCGCGTACTGCGAGGGGGTGCGCACCATGTGCAGGTTCTCGGTGTGCCCGAGCACCACCCAGACGGGCACGTCGTTGTGGAGCAACGCGGGTGCCACCGCGCCGTGTTCGGCCCGGAGCTTCTCGTACAGGGCGGACAGGTCCTCGGCTTCGGGACCGTACAGCCGGCGCAGCCCGCCCGGGCCGAGTCCGCGGGCGGGGCAGCCGGGCGCGGGTCCGAGGGTGGGCTCGTCCATGCCGGTCAGGGAGTGGGGTTCTGGCGTCACGGTGGTGGCTCCGAGGCTGAGGTGGATGTGCTGTCTTGGGGTGGAGCGGCCCTAAGCGGACGTCGGCGTCATCGCCAGCGAGTGCAGGAAGCGCATCAGCGTCATGAGGACGTCCCGGCTGGAGGCACGGCGCCGCGCGTCGCACTTCACGATGGGGATCTCCGCGGACAGGTCGAGTGCCGTGCGCAGGTCCTCGACCGGGCAGCGGGGGGCGTCCGGGAAGTCGTTCATGGCGATCACGAACGGCACACCGCGCTCCTCGAGGCGGCCGATGACGTCGAAGCTGACCTCCAGCCGCCGGGTGTCGACCAGGACGACCGCGCCGAGCGCGCCTTCGAAGAGGCCGTTCCACAGGAACCAGAAGCGTTCCTGGCCGGGCGTGCCGAACAGGTACAGCACCAGCTGCTCCGTGATGCTGATGCGTCCGAAGTCCATGGCGACGGTGGTGGCCGTCTTGGTCTCCGAGCCGTAGTCGTCGTCGACTCCGATGCCGGCCTGCGTCATGGTCTCCTCGGTGGTCAGCGGCCTGATCTCGCTGACGGAGCC
This sequence comes from Streptomyces sp. NPDC005551, assembly GCF_042871785.1. Taxonomy (NCBI): domain Bacteria; kingdom Bacillati; phylum Actinomycetota; class Actinomycetes; order Kitasatosporales; family Streptomycetaceae; genus Streptomyces; species Streptomyces sp. NPDC005551. The sequence continues at coordinate 95,110 of NZ_JBIAJE010000010.1, forward strand.
CACCATGGTCGTCTTGCCGACTCCGAAGCCGCCCACGATCACGACCTTCACGGCGGCCTGTGCCGTGTGCGGCAGATGGTCCGCGGTGCGAGGGCCCGTGATGGTGTCAGAGCTTTTGAAGTCCATGCATCACCGCTTCGAGGAGGGAACGGTCGGGGAGCGCCGAACGGACGATCGGGGCGCGCGCCTGTACCAGTTCGGCCGCCAGCAGCTCGGTGAGCAGCACGGTCACCACGCTGAACGGCAGATTCAGATAGGCCGAGATCTCGGCCACGGACAGGGGGGCCGCGCAGAGCCGGAGCAGCGCCGACTGTTCCGGCTGGGAGTTGGGCGGGGGCGCGCCGACGTTCGCCACGACCAGGGTGACCAGGTCGAGCGGGGCGCGCTCACCGCCCTCACCCCCGCCCGTGAGTACGTACAGCCGCTCCGGGATCCTGTCGTCCTGACCCGTTCGGGGCGGTTCCGCGGGCTGCTCCTGCTCGGGGTGGCGCCGTCGGCGTCGCGGAGGAGTCATACGGTCTGCCCGTTGCGCCGCGGCGGGCTGGTCAGATGCGCTCCGATCCGTACGACCAGGTCGCGCATGCGATTGCTCATCAGTCCGGCGTCCACGGTCCGGTCGGCGAGCACCGCGAGGTAGGCGTTGGCGCCGGCCGACATGAGATAGAAGTAGCCTCCGTCGATCTCGATGATGACCATGCGCATCCGGCCGTCGCTGTCGGGGATCTCACCCGCGACCGCTCCGGCCAGGCTCTGCAGTCCCGCGCAGGCGGCGGCGAGGCGGTCGGCGGCGTCCGGGTCGCCGCCGTAGCGGGCGATGCGCAGCCCGTCGGCGGAGAGCACCACGATCTGCCGGGTGCCCGGGACGCCGTCGGAGAGCTCCTTGAGCATCCAGTCGAAGTTGGCTCGCTGCTGCCTCACTTGAGGTCCCCCTCGTCGTCGGCCTCGACGCGGGCCGGCTGGTTGCTCGTGGCCGGGGCGCCCGGTGCGGGGTCGCCGCCCTTGAGTCCGTTCATGAACGCCTCGACCCACAGGCCCGGTTCGGGCTCCTGCCGCTCGGGGGCCGGGTCGGGCGCCCAGACGGGTGCGGTCGCTCGGGCCGCCTCCGCGGCGGCCTCGGCGGCCCGGGCCTCGGCGATCCGCTGGGTGAACGAGACCTTGACGCGGCTGCGGCGCTGGGGCAGCCCGTTGGGCGCCCACTCGGTCACCTCGGGGGCCTCGTCCTCCAGGTGGCCGTCCATCGGGGCCGGGACGCGGGGTCCGGTGGTGGGGCGGCGCTTCTTGGGCTTGCGGGCGGGGCCCTCGACGCCGCCGGTGTCCATGCGCGGTACGGCGGCGGCGCCGACGCCGTGGGCGAGGCCCGGGGCGGGCTCGGTGGTGAGCATGGCGTGCGGCACGACGAGGACGGCGCGGACACCGCCGTACGCGGACTGCCGCAGCGAGACCTGCATGTCGTACATCTGCGAGAGGCGGCCGACGACGGCCATACCGAGGCGGGGGGCCTCCCCCAGGTCGTTGAGGTCGATGCCGGCCTGGGCCAGCCGGAGCATGTTCTCGGCCCGGCCGCGGGCCTCCTCGCTGAGGCTGACGCCGCCGTCCTCGATCTCGATGGCGATCCCGGTCTGCACCTCGACGGCGGTGACGTGCACCTTGGTCTGCGGGGGCGAGTAGCGCGTGGCGTTGTCGAGGAGTTCGGCGCAGGCGTGGATGAGCGGTTCGACGGAGATGCCGTCGACGGCGACCTCCGCGATCGCATGCAGTTCGATGCGGCGGTATTCGAGGATCCGGGACATCGCGCCGCGCAGCACGCTGAACAGGGGTACGGGCGCGGGCCACTGGCGTCCGGGGCGGCCGCCGCCGAGCACGGCGATGGAGTCGGCGAGGCGGCCGATCAGCGCGGTGCCGTGGTCGATGCGCAGAAGGTCGTCGAAGACCTCGGGGTTGCGCCCGTGGTCCTCCTCCATCTCGCGGAGTTCGTTGGCCTGCTGGTGGACGATCGCCTGGACGCGCCGGGCGATGTTGACGAAGGCGCGCTGGGCGGAGTCGCGCAGCGCGGTCTCGTGGTCCACGATGTCGAGCACGGCCCGCGTCAGGACGCGCTGCGCGTCGGAGAGTTCGCGGTGGGCGGGATCGGCGTCGATGAGCGTGCGCATCACGCTCGAGACGGGCTCTCCGCCGCGCAGCCGGTGCAGCGCGGCCGGCAGCAGTTCGGTGCCGAGGCGCACGATCTCCTGGTCGTGGCCGGCCAAGCGCTGTTCCAGGCAGGCGTTCCGGTGCGCGAGGTCGGCGCCCAGGGCGCGGGCGGCACGGCCGCGGCGTACCGCCTCCGCCGCGGTCGCGATCACCAGGAGCGTGGCCACGGCACCGCACCAGCCGACGGCGGTCCTGGCCGGTTCCGTCACCATGGCGACGGCGGCCCCGGACACCGCGGCCATCAGTATGGCCGGCAGCAACAGCACCCGTGCGTAGGGAAGTTCGCGGCCACCGGGAGGCGATTGAACACTCACCATGTATGCCCTCTGAGACAAGTCGGCTGGAGTGGGGGGATCGTTCTGGACTTTTGGAACCCTTATGAACAAACGCACGAATTCATCTCAACTCGGTGCGCTGCGGGCGAGCTTAGTCCGACCGGATCATCCGCCGTGTCATGTTCGGCAAGCCCCTGAAATCGCCCATGGGGCAGGAGTACTCTCGACCCCATTTGCACGCTCAGGCTTCGTTCGCACACGGTGCGTGACGGCACACGGGCGTGCGAAAGCACCGTTCTGCCCGGTGCGGCACCCCCCGCCGCGTGCCTGCCGGCAGAATGCCCTGCACACACAGGTGCGCCGCCCCCTGCCGGGGACGGCGCACCTGATCGGAACGGACGGGACCCGCTACCCCACTGAGGAGTAGGCCACGACACCGCGCAGCAGCCCGTCGACCGCCTTGCGGGCGTTCTTCGCGACCGTCGAGGTCTGGCCGGAGACCGGCGCGGCGGCCGAGATCTGGCCCAGCACGTCGATGACCTGCTTGCACCAGCGCACGAAGTCGCCCGCGGGCATCTCCGCCTCCCGGAGCACCTCGTCGAGACCCTTTCCCGACGCCCACTGGTAGGCGGCCCAGGCGAAACCGAGGTCCGGCTCGCGCTGGCCGACCCCCTCGGTCTGCCTGATCCGGAAGTCCTCCTCCAGTGCGTCGAGGCGGCCCCAGATGCGGACCATCTCGCCGAGCGCGTCCTTGGCCCTGCCGGACGGCACCTTCGGCGCCATGGCGTCGTCGCCGACCCGGGACTCGTACACCAACGCGGAGACGCACGCGGCCAGTTCGGCCGGGCCGAGTCCTTCCCAGACGCCTGCGCGCAGGCACTCGCTGGCGAGCAGGTCGAGTTCGCCGTAGAGCCGGGCGAGCCGCCTGCCGTGCTCGGTGACCTCGTCGCCGCGCAGGTAGTCCAGCTCGGTCAGAAGCGCGACGATGCGGTCGAAGGTGCGGGCGATCGTGTTCGTCCGGCCCTCGATGCGGCGCTCCAGCTGCGAGGTGTCGCGCAGCAGGCGGTGGTAGCGCTCGGCCCAGCGGGCGTGGTCCTCGCGGTCGCTGCACCCGTGGCAGGGGTGCGCCCGGATGGCGGTGCGCAGCCGGGCGATCTCCCGGTCGTCGGCCGCCGCGGACCGCTTCTTGTGCAGCCGGTCCGGGACGATGTGCCCGGCCTTGGTACGCAGCGCGGAGGCGAGGTCCCGGCGGGACTGCGGCGAACGCGCGTTGAAGGACTTCGGGATCCGCATCCGCTCCAGCGCCTCCACGGGCACCGGGAAGTCCATCGAGGCCAGCCGCTTGACCTGACGCTCGGCGGTGAGCACCAGCGGGCGCGGGCCGTCGACGTGCTCGAAGCCCCGGTGGCCGTTGGACCGGCCGGCGGGCAGCCCCGGGTCCAGCACGAGCGCCAGCCCCGCGTACTTGCCCGTCGGAACGTGGATCACGTCGCCGGGCTTGAGCTTCTCCAGGGCGACGGCCGCCTCGGCCCGGCGCTGGGCCGCGCCCTGCTTGGCCAGCTCGGTCTCCCGGTCCTTGAGCTCACGGCGCAGCCGCGCGTACTCGTCGAAGTCCCCGAGGTGGCAGGTCATGGACTCCTTGTAGCCCTCCAGCCCCTCCTCGTTGCGCTGCACCTGCCGGGAGATGCCGACGACCGACTTGTCCGCCTGGAACTGGGCGAACGACGTCTCCAGCAGCTCGCGCGAGCGGTGCCTGCCGAACTGCTCCACCAGGTTCACGGCCATGTTGTACGACGGCTTGAAGCTGGAACGCAGCGGATACGTCCGGGTGCCCGCGAGTCCCGCCAGGTGCTCGGGGCTGCTTCCGCGCTGCCACAGGACGACCGCGTGGCCCTCGACATCGATGCCGCGGCGGCCCGCGCGGCCGGTGAGCTGCGTGTACTCGCCGGGAGTGATGTCGGCGTGCTGCTCGCCGTTCCACTTGACGAGCTTCTCCAGCACCACCGACCGGGCCGGCATGTTGATGCCGAGCGCGAGGGTCTCCGTGGCGAACACGGCCTTGACTAGACCGCGTACGAAGAGCTCCTCGACGACCTCCTTGAACGTCGGCAGCATGCCCGCGTGGTGGGCCGCGATGCCGCGCTCCAGTCCCTCCAGCCACTCGTAGTAGCCGAGGACGTGCAGGTCCTCCGTGGGGATGGAGGCGGTGCGCTCCTCGACGAGTTCGCGGACGCGCGTCCGTGCCTCGTCGTCGTTCAGCCTGAGGCCCGCGTGCAGGCACTGCTGGACGGCGGCCTCGCAGGCCGCGCGGCTGAAGATGAACGTGATGGCGGGCAGCAGGCCTTCCGAGTCGAGCCGCTCGATGACCTCGGGCCGGCTGGGCGTCCACACGCGCGAGCGCTGCCGGCGCTCGCGCTCCCGGTCCGCCTCGCGCATGGCGCGGCCCCGTCTGCGGTCCTGGTAGGACGGACGGCTCGCCTCCATCCGCGCCAGGCGGGTGAGGTCGGGGTTGACGGCCTTCTTGTGGCCCTCGCCCTCCTCGAAGAGGTCGTACATCCGCCGTCCGGCGAGCACGTGCTGGAAGAGCGGCACGGGCCGGTGCTCGGAGACGATCACCTGGGTGTCGCCCCGCACCGTGTCCAGCCAGTCGCCGAACTCCTCGGCGTTCGACACGGTCGCCGAGAGCGACACGAGGGTCACCGACTCGGGGAGGTGGATGATCACTTCCTCCCAGACGGCGCCCCGGAAGCGGTCGGAGAGGTAGTGCACCTCGTCCATGACCACGTAGCCGAGGCCGCGCAGGGTCTGCGAGCCGGCGTAGAGCATGTTGCGCAGCACCTCGGTGGTCATCACGACCACCGGGGCGTCGGAGTTCACGCTGTTGTCGCCCGTGAGCAGGCCGACCTTGTCCGCGCCGTACCGGCGGGCGAGGTCGGCGTACTTCTGGTTGGAGAGCGCCTTGATGGGGGTCGTGTAGAAGCACTTCTTGCCCTGCTGGAGGGCGAGGTGGACGGCGAACTCGCCGACGATCGTCTTGCCCGAGCCGGTGGGCGCGGCCACCAGAACGCCCTTGCCCGCCTCGAGCGCCTGACAGGCCTCGATCTGGAAGGGGTCGAGGCCGAAGTCGTACATCTCGCGGAAGGAGGCGAGCGCGGTGGCCTGCTCGGCAGCGCGCTTCCGTGCTGCCGCGTACCGCTCGGCCGGTGAGAGGTCCTCTGTCATCGTGCTTTCGAGCCTACCGGCAGCCACTGACAACAGGACGATCATTATCGGGATCCGCCGGCCCGGGACCCGGATCCGCCCAGCTCAGCAGGTCAGGGAGCGGCGACGCGGACCGCTGCGGGCACGCACTCCGCGGTCAGCGGCAACGGCCCGAGCGGCTCGCCGTCCGCGTACCCGGTGATGCCGTCGGCCACCAGCTCGACCCGGGCGGCCCGGTGGACGGTCACCTTCGGATGGCCGAGGTGCGTGCCCCGGTACACCTTCGGGAACACCTTGAGCAGCGTCGTACGGCTGCAGTCCCCGACGACGGTGACGTCGAACAGCCCGTCGCCGAGGTCGGCGTCGGCACAGATCCTCATGCCGCCGCCGTACGACGAGCCGTTGCCGACGGCCACCAGCGTCGCCTCGACCTCCCGGACGTCGCCGCCGTCCAGCGTGATCCGGTACGGGAACGGCTTGAAGGAGGCCAGTTCCGCGAGCATGGCCAGGTCGTACTTGAAGCGGCCGGCGGGCCACCGCATCCGGTTGCCCCGGTCGTTCACCCGGGAGTCGAAGCCGGAGGCGAGGACGGTGCCGAACCAGGTGCCGCCGACCCGCCCGAGGTCGACGTCGCGCAGCCGGGCGGACTTGAGGGCGTCGGCGATCTGCCGCCCCGCTGCCGCGGGGTCGCGCACCGGGAGCCCGAGGGCCCGCGCGAAGTCGTTCCCGGTGCCGACGGCGACCAGCCCGAGCGGCGTGCGCGTGCCGGCGACGGCCTGCAGGGCGAGGCTCGCCATCCCGTCGCCGCCGACGGCCACCAGGGCTCCGGTGCCCTCCGCGACGGCGGCACGCGCGCGTGCGAGCGCGTCCCCGGCGTCCGCGCCGAGGACCGTCCGCACCAGGAAGCCCGCCGCCCGCAACGCCGAAGCGGCCGGCTGCGCCGCGTGGGCGCCCCGGCCGCGGCCCGCGGTGGGGTTGACGAAGAGGGTGATCTCGCTGGTCACGGCCCGACCTTACGAGGTCCCGGTCCCCGTCAGGTCACGTCGTCATAACCGTTGACCCGGTCCGTGCTGGCCTGCTCGGGCAGCGCCCGTCCGGCCGGGACGGCTTCGATCTCGCCGATGTCCTCGGGAGTGAGGTCGAGCTCGGAAGCCTCGTCGTCGGCGGGGCCCTCGGCATCGCGCCGCCGCCTGCGCCGGTCGTTCAGGAGGGAGAAGAGCACGGCGAAGAAGTACAGGACCCAGATCGGGCCCGCGAGGGCCAGCATGCTCAGCGGGTCCGTGCTGGGCGTCGCGAGGGCCGCGAACAGCGTGATGCCCAGGATCATCCCCCGCCACCAGCCCAGCATGCGCCTACCGGTGATCATCCCCGTGAGGTTCAGGAAGATCAGCAGCAGCGGCAGCTCGAAGGACAGCCCGAAGACGACCACCATGCGCGTCACGAGGTCCAGCAGGTTGTCCAGCGGCAGCAGGTTGACCGCCCCGTCGGGCGTGAAGTCCAGCAGTACCTTCGCCGTGGTGGGCAGCACCTTGTAGGCGAAGTAGGCGCCGCCGAGGAAGAGCGGGGCGCCGAGGCCCACGAACCCGTAGGCGTACTTCTTCTCGTGCCGGTGCAGGCCGGGCGCGACGAACGCCCACAGCTGGTAGAGCCAGACCGGGGACGCCAGGACGACACCGGCCATCAGGGACACCTTCAGGGCCAGCGTGAACGGCATGAGCAGACCGCTGACCGTCAGCTGCGCGCACTGGTCCTTGGAGGACTTGGACAGTTCCTCGAAGGTCTGGTGGCAGCCGACCTTGCTGAGGATCGGCTCCGTGATGAAGTTGATGATGTCGTAGTAGAAGAACGCGGCCACGACGGTGACGGCGACGATGGCCAGCATCGCCTTCGCGAGCCGGTTGCGGAGCTCACGAAGGTGTTCCGCGAGGGGCATCCGACCCTCGGGATCCCTCTCCTTCTTGCGGGCAGACTTGAGCAACCCACGTCCTCATCTCGTGCGGCGGGCCGGAGGCCTCCGGCCCTGCGTCAGCGCTTGGTCGTGTCCGTCGGCTCGGCCACCGGGCGCGAGCTGGTCACGTCGCCGGGCGCGGCCTGGATGGTGCGCTGAGAGGGGGACTGCTCGTCGGTGTTCGGCGGGCCGGCGGGGGCCGGGTCGTGGCCCTCCGACTTCATGGCCTTGGCCTCGCTCTTGAGGATGCGGGCGGACTTGCCGAGCGAACGCGCCATGTCCGGAAGCTTCTTCGCGCCGAACAGCAGGATGATGACGACGAGGATGAGAATGATCTCGGGGGCGCCGAGCCTTCCGAACATAAGTCTTTACCTTCTCACCGAGGCGGCTGGATGGGGAGCTGTTCGATCGGTCGGACAGGTGCCCGATCGTCGCGCTGACAGCGATCGTAACGCTCAGGGGTAAACGCGAGGCAATCCCTGTGCGTACTCCCGGTTCGCGGCCCGCGCCTCGTTATCCGGGCCACAACACGCAGCGTACCCGGCTGCCCCGCCGCCTCGACAGGCCGGAAGCCCCTCGGACGCCCCGCAACCGCGACTCACAGGGTGTCCACGGAGCGGGCGGTGATCACGGCGACCCGCTCCAGATCCTCCGCGGCACGGTTGATCCGCTGCGCCGAATCGGCCACCTGCCGTCCCAGCCGCTGCGCCTCGAGGAAGACGCGGACAGCCAGCACGCCGAGCACGGCGATTCCCAGGAAACCCACAGCGATCGCGAACATCGGCCAGAACATGTCGTCGACCCTAGCGCCTGTCCCTCAGGTCCCGGAGTGCAGGCGCAGCGTCCGCACCCCGCCGCCGGTGAGCAGCTCGACGATCCGCTCACCGGCCGGCTTGCGCACGGCCTCCCCGCAGTCGGGGCAGGTGAACGAGTAGAACGTGGTGCGGCTGCTGGCGCCGACGGCCAGCCGCAGCGCCGCGGCGGAGAGCTCGAAGCGGCCCCGGCAGTCGGGACAGGCGGCTCTGAACAGCACGGGGGCGACTCCCGTCATCCCGGCGAACGCCGACGCCACCGCCATGTCATGTGCACCAGTGATCGCCGACGTGCTCACAGCCCCTGCTCCTGCCTGTCGTACAGCTCGTCCTGAACTCCGGGGGGCGCGGCCTGCCCGGCGGCCGGCCGGGGTGCGCCGAGCGCTCCGTGCGGCTCGGGCCCGTCGTACGCCGCGAGCGCCTCGCGCGCGGCCCGGCGGGCGCTGTCCGCGAGATCCTGCGGCGACACGATCCGGCCGTCTCCGCCGAGTCGCAGCGCGAGCCGGCGCAGCGAGGCCGGGTCGGGGGCCCGCAGCGTGATCCGCAGTCCGCCGTCGGGCAGTTCCTCGGCGGTGTCGTGGGGGTAGTACTCGGCGACCCAGCGACCGCCGGGGCCGACCTCGATCACCACCTCGGGATCCTCCGCGGCGGGCTGCACGAGGCCTTCGGACAGGTCCCGCAGCTCGATCTCGGGCGGTGCGGACGGCTCGTCCAGGATGCGGATCTCGGCGACCCGGTCCAGCCGGAAGGTGCGGCGCGCCTCGGAGCGGCGGCACCAGGCCTCGACATAGGTGTGCCCGACGCTGACCAGGCGGATGGGGTCGATCTCCCGCTCGGAGAGCTCGTCGCGGGCGGGCGAGTAGTAGCGGATCCACAGACGGCGCCGCTCGGAGATGGCCCGGTCGACGTCCGCGAAGACACCGCCCTCGGACTCGAAGGTGACCGAGAGCCGGGAGCTGGCGCCCGCCGCCTCGCCCGCCGCGGCCTCGACCTTGGCGGTGGCCCGCAGCAGGGCCTGCCGGTCGCCCTCGCGCAGTCCGGGCAGCGTGGAGACCGCGCGGGCGGCCACGAGCAGCGCGGTCGCCTCGTCGGCGGCCAGCCGCAGCGGCTCCGCGGCCTCGGCGCCGAGGGCGGCCGGGTTGTGCCACCAGATGCGGTCGCCGTCGGTGTCGATGTCGAGGAGGTCACCCCCGCGGAAGCTGGTCCCGCACAGCGGCAGCACGTCGAGGTCGGAGATCAGCTCGTCCTCGCTGATGCCGAAGGCGCGGGCGACGTCGCTGACACGCGCGCCGGGGCGCTCGCGCAGATAGGTCACCAGCGACAGCATCCGCCGGGTCTGGTCGATGGCGTTCGCCGGCTTGGCCGGTTTGCCTGCCACGTTGTCGTGTCCCCCTCAGCCCTTGGCCACGGCGCGCAGCCGGTCCACTACCTCGGCCCGCAGTTCGGCGGGCTCGAGGACCACCACGTCCGGCCCGAACTCCACCAGCCAGGCGTCCAGGCCGTGCCCGTACGGAATCTCCAACTCGTCCCACCCGTCGCCGAGTTCCCGCACGGAGGCGGCCTTGGCGCGCAGCGGGTAGCCGGCCCCCGCGCGCAGCCGGATCCGGGCGGAGCGGTCGGCGTTCTCCCCGGCCCAGCTCGCGACCGTCACCCGCACGGTGACGACGTCGGGCACCTCGGCCGTGAACTTCCCCGAGCGGCTGCGGACCTTGCCGGTGATCCGCGAGAGCCTGAAGACGCGTTCGGCACCGCGGTCGCGGTCCCAGCCGGCCAGGTACCAGTGGCCGCGCCAGCACTCCAGGGCCCAGGGTTCGACCGTGCGGGGTTCGGGCCGGGCGGCGGTGGCCTTCCGGTAGTCGAAGGTGACCGGGCGGCGGTCGCGGCAGGCCAGCATCAGCGGTTCGAAGGCCGCCTCGTGCACGGGGATGTGCGGCTCCAGGGCGCCGTGGACCTCGTACGGGTCGACGTCCTCGGGCAGGCCGGCGGCGCGCAGCTTCTGCAGGGCGCCGCTCGCCGCTCCGGCCAGGCGGGCCTGCTGCCACACCTTGGCGAGCAGGCCCAGGGCGGCGGCCTCCTCGGCGTCGAGCGTGATCGGCGGCAGCCGGTTGCTGTCGCGGCGGGCGAGATAGCCGATCTCGCCGTCGAGGTTCTCCACCGTCTCGATGACCAGGCCGAGTTCGCGCAGATCGTCCTTGTCGCGCTCGAACATCCGGTTGAAGGAGTCGTCCGACCCGGCCTCCAGATAGGCCTCGATGGACTCGCGCAGCTCGCGCTTGCTGAGCGGCCGCCGCGTCCCGAGCAGACACAGCGCGAGATTCATCAGCCGCTCGGCCTTGGCAATGGCCATCGACGCCCTTCCTATGGTGCTTCCGACCGATGACCGTACCGCTCAGGAGTGTCGCGGCAAAAGCCGAGGGCCCATGCCGGACAGGCATGGGCCCAGGTGATCGGGTCCGGTCGGATTTCGATCACACGGCGGACGAAGACCGGAGCACGATCCGTTTCCGACGAGCACCGGATCGGGTGGGGTCCCCTGATCGGCTCAGACCGAGACCAGGTCGCAGACGAAGATCAGCGTCTCGCCCGGAGCGATCCGGCCGCCGGCACCGCGGTCGCCGTACGCGAGGTGCGCCGGGATGGTCAGCTGGCGACGGCCGCCGACCTTCATGCCCTGCACGCCCTGGTCCCAGCCGGAGATGACTTGGCCGACACCGAGCTGGAACTGCAGCGGAGTGCCGCGGTTCCAGGAGGCGTCGAACTCCTCGCCGGTCGAGAAGGCCACGCCCACGTAGTGGACCTTGACCGTGTCACCGGCCTTGGCGACCGGCCCGTCGCCCTCCCAGATGTCCTTGATCTCGAGGTCCGCCGGGGGCTCGCCGCCCGGGAAGTCGATCTCGGGCTTCTCGATGCTCACTTCATTGCTCCTTGTTACGCGGCATGGTCCCGGACGGTGTCACTGACACCGCGGTCAGACCGTTCCGAGGATATCCACTACGAAGACCAGCGTGTTCTTGGCCAGCTCGCTCTGCGGGTTCGAGCCGTAGGCCAGCGAGGGCGGGATCACCAGCAGGACACGGTCGCCCACGTTCTTGCCGACGAGGCCCTTGTCCCAGCCCTGCACCACGGAGCCGGTGCCGATCTGGAAGCCGGTGGCGCCCCCGTGGTTCCAGGAGGAGTCGAACGTCTTGCCGTCCTCCCACTTCACACCCGTGTACTGGGCGATGAGGCCCTGGCCCGCCTTGACCTTCGGACCGGTGCCCTTGATGAGCACCTGCTCCTTGAGGTCCTTGGGCGCCTTGGTGTTCTTCGGGATCGTGATGACCGCCGCCTTCTGCGAGGGGGCCTTCACCACCGGCATGCCGGGGGCCGGGGCGGCCTGCTCACCCTTGACCTCCGCCTTGGGGTCGACGGTGGCGGCACCGGCCGCGTCGACCACCCAGATGAGGACGTCCTTCTTGGCGATGCCGGAGGACGTGTTCAGGTTCTCGCCGATCAGGTCGCCCGCGGTGCCCTGCACCAGCACGCGACTGCCCTGCTTCTTGCCCTTGACGGCGTCGAGCACCTTGGCGGGCAGCTGCTGGCTCTGCTGGCCGACGCGCTCCACGGCCTGCTGGCGCGGCGTACTGCCGCTGCTCGCCGAGGCCCAGGTACCGCCCAGCTCCTTGGCGCCGTCCCACTTCTCGACGGTCCAGTCCAGCCGGACGAAGTCCGACTTCTTGATCACCTTCCCGTCACCCTCGGACACGGTCCTGGTCACCGTCTTGTCCGCCGGGTCGCCCTTGGGAACGGAGATCTTGGGCTTCTGCCCGACCTCTCCCTTCACCACGGCGACTCCTTCCGCGGAGCCGCCCTCGTCGTCACCGTCCGATCCGCACGCGGCGGTGAACAGCAGGGCGGGTACGGCCAGCAGCGCGACGGCACGACGCTTCACGTTGTAGTTCATCAGTCCAACTGGGGATCGGAGGCGGGGCAATGGGCGCCACTCTACGGCGTACGCACATCGGTGCACGGATTGTCGCGACACACGCCGGTGCCCGGGCCGCGTGACACCCCGGTCACCCTCGCCCGCGCCCGGACCGCCCGAGGACCGCACCCGGGGCGCACCCGCGCCCGGACCGGGACGCGGAACGCCCGATGCCCGGAGGCATCACTGCCTCCGGGCATCGGGCGTCGCGCACCGGTGCGCCGCCGGCTCACATGCCGGCGATCAGCTTCTCCACGCGGTCGTCGACGGAACGGAACGGGTCCTTGCACAGCACCGTGCGCTGCGCCTGGTCGTTGAGCTTGAGATGGACCCAGTCGACGGTGAAGTCGCGGCGCTGCTCCTGGGCCCGCCGGATGAAGTCGCCGCGCAGCCTCGCGCGGGTGGTCTGCGGCGGCACGGACTTGCCCTCGAAGATCTTCAAGTCGTTGCAGATCCGGGCGGCTTGCCCCTTCTTCTCCAGCAGGTAGTACAGGCCGCGGCGACGGTGGATGTCGTGGTAGGCGAGGTCTATCTGCGCGACCCGCGGATTCGACATCGTCATGTTGTGCTTGGCCCGGTACCGCTCGATCAGCTGGTACTTCATCACCCAGTCGATCTCGGTGCCGATCCGGTCGAGGTCCTCGGCCTCGATCGCGTCGAGCGTGCGGCCCCAGAGCTCCAGGACCTGCTCGACGGTTCCCGTGCGGATGCCGCGGCGCTCACAGAAGTCCACGGCCTTCTCGAAGTACTCGCGCTGCACCTCCAGGGCGGAGGCCTCGCGCCCGCTGGCCAGCCGCACCTTGCGGCGGCCCGTGATGTCGTGGCTGACCTCGCGGATCGCCCGGATCGGGTTCTCCAGGGTCAGGTCGCGCATCACCGTGCCGGCCTCGATCATGCGCAGCACGAGGTCGGTGGCGCCCACCTTGAGCAGCATGGTGGTCTCGGACATGTTCGAGTCGCCGACGATGACGTGCAGCCGGCGATAGCGCTCGGCGTCCGCGTGCGGCTCGTCCCTGGTGTTGATGATGGGCCTGGAGCGGGTCGTCGCGGAGCTGACGCCCTCCCAGATGTGCTCGGCACGCTGGCTGACGCAGTACACGGCACCGCGCGGTGTCTGCAGCACCTTGCCGGCGCCGCACAGCAGCTGGCGCGTGACGAGGAACGGAATGAGAATGTCCGCGAGTCGGGAGAACTCCCCGTGCCGGGCCACCAGGTAGTTCTCGTGGCACCCGTAGGAGTTGCCCGCCGAGTCGGTGTTGTTCTTGAACAGATAGACGTCGCCCGCGATTCCTTCCTCGTGCAGGCGGCGTTCGGCGTCGACGAGGAGTCCTTCGAGAATGCGCTCGCCGGCCTTGTCGTGGGTGACCAGCTCGGTCACGTTGTCACATTCGGGTGTGGCGTATTCCGGATGTGATCCCACGTCGAGATAAAGGCGGGCACCGTTCCGCAGAAAGACATTGCTGCTGCGGCCCCATGACACGACACGGCGGAAGAGGTACCGCGCCACCTCGTCGGGAGACAGGCGGCGCTGTCCCCTGAACGTACACGTGACGCCGTACTCGTTCTCCAGCCCGAAAATGCGGCGGTCCATGACTGAACATTACGCCCGATCCCCTGCGCTGAAACGGGGTTCGACGGCACGGTTTGGATCATTTTCCGATGAGACCGCAACGACCTCGCCCGCGGCAGGAGCCGCCAGGACCCGCCCGGTGGCCAGCAGGACCAGCAGGGACACGGCTCCGGCGGCACCCGGCACCGCGAAGCCCCAGAAGGCTCCGCCCCACTGGACGACCGGCCCCGCGAGGCCCGTTCCGACCGACGCGCCGACGGTGAACGTCGTCACCAGCCAGGAGAACGCCTCGGTGACCGTGCCGCGCGGGGCATGCCGGTCGACCAGGATGAAGGCACAGGCGATGCACGGCGCGAGGAACACACCGGAGAGAGCCGTGAGGGCCGTCATGGCCACCGCGCCCGGCATCAGCATCAGCGGCAGGTAACACACCCCCAGAAGGGCGACCAGCCACCTCAGCCGCCCCTCCGGCTCCCCCGCCCACCGCCGCGCGCCGTACACGCTGCCGCCGACGAGAGCGCCGAGACCGAGCGCCGCCATCAGCCAGCCGTACACGGCGTCACCGCCGTGGTCGTCGGCGTACGACACCGCGGCGACCGTGATGGACCCGAGCGCCATGCCGATGAACAGGAACGCGCCGAGCAGGGCGAGCAGGCCCGGCGAGCGCAGCGCGCCCAGCCAGTGCGCCTCGCGCGGTGCCGAACGCCACGCGCGCGAGGGGGGCGAGAGCACCACGGAGAGGGCGCCGAGGAGCCCGATGACGCTCAGCACCAGCAGCGCGGCCCGGGCGGACCAGAGCGACACGCAGAGCGTCACGAGCAACGGCCCGACGGTGAACATGACTTCCTGCGCCACGGCGTCCATCGCGTACGCGGTGTGCACCTGCTCCTCCTTGCGCAGGACGCTGGGCCACAGGGCACGCAGGCCGCCTTCGAGGGGCGGCGTGAAGAGCCCGGCGACGGCCATGGAGGCGTACGCGACAGGCAGCGGGTCGGTGCCCGCGAAGGCGAACGCGGTCATGCCGAGGGCGGAGACGAGAGCCGCGGGCAACTGGACGCGCGGCTGCCCGCAGAGGTCCACGAGGCGGCCGAGGAGCGGCTGGCCCACCGCGTTGGAGACGCCGTAGACGGCCGCCAGCGCCCCGGCCAGGCTGTAGGTGCCGCCCTCCGCGCGGATGAAGAGCACGACCGCGATCGCGGCGGTGGCGTTCGGCAGGCGGCCCACCAGGGTGCCGGTGAGGAGCCGTGCGGCGTGCCTTGTCCTGAGGATCTCCAGGTATCCCGCGGCCATGTCGCCTTCTCTCCCGAGCACCGAGGCTGCCCGCACCTCAAGTTTTACGTATAACGTCCTCGGTCATACGTACCATGAGCCCAGTCCGGGAGTCCAGCAGAGAGACAGGTCGACGGTGCCACCGAGCAGCACGCGCCCCACGAGCCGGGACGTCGCCCAGGCCGCCGGGGTGTCCCAGGCGGCCGTCTCCCTGGTGCTCGGCGACAAGTGGCGGGGCCGGGTCTCCGCGACGACGGCCGACCGGGTCAGGGAGGCCGCCCGCGAACTCGGCTACCGGCCCAACCTCGCCGCCCGCAACCTGCGCCTCGGCCGCACCCGGACCGTGCTCCTCGTGGTGCCCGCCCTGACCACCGAGTTCTTCGCCGGCGTCTACACCGGCGCCGCCCGGGTCGCCGCCGAGCACGGCTTCGGTGTCGTCCTGTACCCCTCCCCCGAGGGCATCGGCCCGGCCCGCGACCCCTTCGGCTCCGCCCCCGCCGCCCTGGACGGCGTCCTCGCCTCCTCGATGGCCGCCGACGCCCTCACCGCCATCCGCGGCGACCAGCTGCCCCTCGTCATGCTGGACAGCGACCCCGCCGGCAGCCTGGGCGCGGCCACCGTCAACCTCGACATCGCGGACGGTGTGCGGCAGGTCGCGGAGCACCTGCTGGCCCTCGGCCACCGCCACATCCTGCACCTGGCCGCCGACATCGCCTCCTGGACGTTCGAGGTCCGGGCACGGGAACTCGGCACGCGGCTCGCCACCGTCCCCGGCACCCGGCTGCGGACCGCGCCCGCCCCCATCTCCATCGACGGGGCCCTGGCCGCCGCCCAGGCCGCCCTCGGCGCCCCCGGGCCGCGGCCGACCGCGATCGTCTGCGACGACGACAAGCTGGCCGCGGGCGCCTACAAGGCCGTGCGGCGGCTCGGTCTGCGCGTCCCGGACGACGTCTCCGTCACCGGCCTCGACGACCTGGCGCTCGCCACCGCCATCGACCCGGAGCTGACCACCGTCCGGCTGGACGCCGAACTCTTCGGCGAACGCGGCATGGCGGCCCTCCTGGCGGTCCTGGAGGGCCGCACGCCCGAGGCCGGCGACATCCCCGTCGAACTGGTCGTACGGGGCTCCACGGCCCCGCCCCCCGGACACCGCCCGGGGACGGGGTCCCCCTCCGCCGTCTGAGCAGCCCTGTCCCCGGCGCGGCCCTGCGCAGCAGAAGGAGGCAGGCACCACCGCGCGCCCCCGAACGGAACCGAGGACCCGCCGCGACCCCGCCCCCCGCCGGAACCGAAGCCCCCGGAAACGCCGCGTGCCCCGGCCACAGGGGCCGGGGCACACACACAACGGGGCGAACGCGAGGTCACTCGTCGTCGTCGGGATCCTCGGCCTCCGTGGCGGTGGACGCACCACCGGCCTCCAGCAGGCGGCCGAGCTGCCGCCCGGTGATGCGCTTGAACTTGCGCTGCTGCGGACGCGTACGGTCCAGGACGGCGACCTCCAGGCGCTCCACGGGAATCTCCCGCTCACCGCCGTTCGGCTCGCGCGACAGGGACTGCACGGCCAGCTTGAGCGCCTCGGCGAGCGTCATGCCGTCCTCGTGACGCTGGTCCAGGTAGCTGCTGATCTGCTCGGCGTTCCCACCGACCGCCACCGAGCCGTGCTCGTCGACGATCGATCCGTCGTGCGGCAGCCGGTAGATCTGGTCGCCCTCGGCGGTCTCCCCCACCTCGGCGACCACCAGCTCCACCTCGTACGGCTTCTCGGCGGCCGAGGAGAAGATCGTGCCCAGGGTCTGTGCGTAGACGTTGGCGAGACCGCGGGCGGTCACGTCGTCCCGGTCGTAGGTGTAGCCGCGGAGGTCGGCGTAGCGCACACCGCCGATCCGCAGATTCTCGTACTCGTTGTACTTGCCGGCGGCGGCGAAGCCGATCCGGTCGTAGATCTCGCTGAACTTGTGCAGCGCGCGGGACGGGTTCTCGCCGACGAAGACGATGCCGTCGGCGTACTGCAGCACGACCAGGCTGCGGCCACGGGCGATGCCCTTGCGGGCGTACTCCGCCCGGTCGGCCATCGCCTGCTGGGGAGAGACATAGAACGGCGTCGACACCGGTTAACCGTCCCTTTCTGTCGAAGTCACAGGGTCACCTGGGCCAGGAGGAAGCGGGGTCAGAGCAGCGCGGCCCGCGGGCCGTCGGGCTGCTCGAGGCGCCGCTCCAGGATCGCGCGGGCGATCTCGGAGGACTCCGGCTCGGTGAGCCTGCGGAATCCCTCTTCGGTGATCACGGTGACGATCGGGTAGATCCGGCGGGCGACATCGGGACCGCCTGTCGCGGAGTCGTCGTCCGCCGCGTCGTACAGGGCCTGGACGACGAGCGTCGTGGCCTGCTCCTCGGTCAGGTCGTCGCGGTACAGCTTCTTCATGGCGCCGCGCGCGAAGATCGAACCGGAGCCGGTGGCGGCGAAGCCGTGCTCCTCGGAGCGGCCGCCGGTGACGTCGTAGGAGAAGATGCGGCCGCGCTCGCGGTCCACGTCGTACCCCGCGAAGAGGGGGACCACGGCAAGACCCTGCATGGCCATGCCGAGGTTGGAGCGGATCATCGTGGAGAGACGGTTCGCCTTGCCCTCCAGGGAGAGCGTGGCACCCTCCACCTTCTCGAAGTGCTCCAGCTCCAGCTGGAACAGCTTCACCATCTCGACGGCCAGACCCGCCGTGCCGGCGATGCCCACCGCCGAGTACTCGTCGGCCGGGAAGACCTTCTCGATGTCCCGCTGCGCGATCACGTTGCCCATCGTGGCGCGCCGGTCACCGGCGAGTACCACACCGCCGGGGAACGTGACGGAGACGATGGTGGTGCCGTGCGGTGCCTCGATCACGCCCTGGGTGGGCGGCAGCTGCCGGTTGCCCGGGAGCATGGCCGGCTGATGCTCGGACAGGAAGTCCATGAAGGACGACGACCCGGGCGTCAGGAAGGCAGCTGGTAGACGCCCGGTGCTACGAGTGTTGGCTTCCACGCGATTCCTTCCACGTAAGCAGCAGCCCGCCTTATGGCATCGGGCCGATCCTTGAACTGCCCCAGTGCGGCGTTGCAGCTGAAGCACAGTACGCCTCGGACCCTACCCGTGCTGTGGCAGTGATCAACATGCTCGGCCGGGGCTACGAGGCAGATGCAGCAGAGACCATGCTGCTCCGCGACCATTGCTTCCAACTCAGCGGGCGTCAGGCCGTACTTGCGCTGGAAGTAACTGATCCGGTTGCGCTCCGCCCGGCACTCCCGGCAGTAGCTCGACCAGCCATCCGAAGAGGACTTGTTGCGTTCCCATTCCGAATGCGGCTTCACCTCGGTGCACTGCGGGCAGCGCTTGTGCCCTCGCGGCACCGGCACCTTCACACGCACCGACCTGCCCTTGGCCTCCTGGCGCTGCCGGTAGTACTCGGCAGAGCACTCCCGGCAGTACGCCTGGAGACCGTCGCGCATGGATCTGTTGCTTGCGAACCTCGCCCGCGGCAAGTACTGCTTGCACCGCGAACAGCGCCGCAACTCCGGACTTCCGGTCAACTCCAGCCCCCCGCGTCCACCTTCGTTTCGAAGGTGAAAGTCGCCTACTCCCCGCCCTTCTGAACGAATGACCTCACGAAATCCTCAGCATTCTCTTCGAGCACATCATCGATTTCGTCCAGTACGGAGTCGACGTCGTCGCTCAGCTTCTCCTGGCGCTCCTTGAGGTCCTCGGAGCCCTGCGCTTCCTGCGTCTGCTCCTCGGCCTCCTCGGTGGAACGCGTGGCCTTCTGCTGCCCGCCGCCGGTGTCCTTGGTCGCCATAACCCTCACCCCGCTCGGTTCGACGTTCTTGATCAGACCCTACAAGCAGGGTCCGACATCGGCCCCGCTGTTGCTACAACATCCCGGAGCCACCTCGATGATTCCCGGACGCCGCCTGTTTCCACCCCGCCGCGGCCACCCGGCCGCGGCGGGGCACATCAGCCGCTCAGTGGCCCGACAGGACCCTGACCAGGTCTTCCGCCGTCCGGCAGCGGTCCAGGAGCTCCTTGACGTGATTACGCGTTCCGCGAAGCGGCTCCAGGGTTGGGACGCGCTGGAGCGAGTCCCGGCCGGGCAGATCGAAGATCACCGAGTCCCAGGAGGCTGCGGCGACGTCGTCCGCGTATTGCTCGAGGCAGCGTCCGCGGAAGTACGCCCGGGTGTCCTCCGGCGGCTTGGTGCGGGCCCGCTCGACGTCCGTCTCGTCCAGGAGGCGCTTCATCCGCCCCCGGGCCGCGAGACGGTTGTAGAGGCCCTTTTCGGGCCGTACGTCGGCGTACTGGAGGTCGACCAGGTGGAGCCGCGCCGCGTCCCAGTCGAGGTCGTCCCGGCGCCGGTAGCCCTCCATCAGCTCCCGCTTGGCGACCCAGTCGAGCTCCCGGGAGAGGCTCATCGGATCGTTCTCCAGGCGGTTCAGGGTGTCCTCCCAGCGCGTTAGGACGTCCTTGGTCTGGTCGTCCGCGTCGGCGCCGAAGCGCTCCTCCACGTACTTGCGGGACAGCTCGAAGTACTCCATCTGGAGCTGCACCGCGGTGAGGGTGCGGCCGCTGCGGAGCGTGACCAGGCGCTTGAGCGTCGGGTCGTGGGAGACCTGGTGGAGCGTGCGGACGGGCTGGTCGACCGCCAGGTCGACGGCGATGAAGCCGTCCTCGATCATGGAGAGGACCAGGGCCGTCGTGCCCAGCTTGAGATAGGTCGAGATCTCCGACAGGTTCGCGTCGCCGATGATCACGTGCAGGCGGCGGTACTTCTCGGCGTCCGCGTGCGGTTCGTCGCGCGTGTTGATGATCGGCCGCTTCAGGGTGGTCTCCAGGCCCACCTCGACCTCGAAGTAGTCGGCGCGCTGGCTGAGCTGGAAGCCGTGCTCGTGGCCGTCCTGGCCGATGCCGACGCGTCCGGCGCCGGTGACCACCTGCCGGGAGACGAAGAACGGCGTGAGGTGGCGCACGATGTCCGAGAACGGGGTCTCCCGCTTCATCAGGTAGTTCTCGTGCGTGCCGTAGGAGGCGCCCTTGTTGTCGGTGTTGTTCTTGTAGAGGTGGATCGGCTGGGCGCCCGGCAGCTGGGCCGCGCGCTCCGCCGCCTCGGCCATGATGCGCTCGCCGGCCTTGTCCCACAGGACCGCGTCCCACGGGTTGGTGACCTCGGGCGCGCTGTACTCCGGGTGCGCGTGGTCGACGTAGAGACGCGCGCCGTTGGTGAGGATGACGTTGGCCAGGCCGATGTCCTCGTCGGTGAGCTGGCTGGAGTCGGCGGTCTCACGGGCGAGGTCGAAGCCTCGCGCGTCCCGCAGCGGATTCTCCTCCTCGAAGTCCCACCGGGCGCGGCGCGCCCGGTGCATCGCCGCCGCGTAGGCGTTGACGATCTGGGATGAGGTGAGCATGGCATTGGCGTTGGGGTGGCCGGGGACGGAGATTCCGTACTCCGTCTCAATGCCCATTACTCGCCGTACGGTCATGCGGCCCTCCTTGCCCGGCGGCGCCCCCGGTCGGGGGCGCTGCTCAAGTACCGCTGGTGCTCCGGTGCGTGCGCGGTGCCCGTCCCCGCATCACGCGACTCGGCGGTACGAAAGAGCCTAGAACGCCTTTGCGCTGGTGGGGAGATCATTTGCGTCATTGCCTTGCTCCGGCCGTGGCCGTGGCCTGAAAAGCAGTCGGCTGCGGATACCCGCGAAGGGCACCCGCAGCCGCCCTGTCTTTTACAGGTACTGACCCGTATTCGCCACCGTGTCGATGGAGCGCCCGGTGTCCGCGCCCTGCTTTCCGGTGACGAGGGTGCGGATGTAGACGATCCGTTCGCCCTTCTTGCCGGAGATGCGGGCCCAGTCGTCCGGGTTGGTGGTGTTCGGCAGGTCCTCGTTCTCCTTGAACTCGTCCACGCATGCCTGGAGGAGGTGGGAGACCCGGAGGCCCTTCTGGTTCGCGTCGAGGAAGTCCTTGATGGCTGCCTTCTTCGCGCGGCCGACGATGTTCTCGATCATGGCGCCGGAATTGAAGTCCTTGAAGTAGAGGACTTCCTTGTCGCCATTGGCGTAGGTGACCTCGAGGAAGCGGTTCTCCTCGGATTCGGCGTACATCTGTTCCACCGCGGTCTGGATCATGCCGTGGACCGTGGCCTCCCGGTCCCCGCCGTGCTCACCGAGGTCGTCGGAGTGCAGCGGGAGGCGCGCGGTGAGGTATTTCGCGAAGATGTCCTTCGCGGCCTGGGCGTCGGGACGCTCGATCTTGATCTTCACGTCGAGCCGGCCGGGGCGCAGGATCGCGGGGTCGATCATGTCCTCGCGGTTCGAGGCGCCGATCACGACCACGTTCTCCAGGCCCTCCACACCGTCGATCTCGGCGAGCAGCTGGGGGACGATGGTGTTCTCCACGTCCGAGCTGACACCGGAGCCGCGGGTGCGGAAGAGGGACTCCATCTCGTCGAAGAAGACGATGACGGGTGTGCCCTCACTGGCCTTCTCCCGTGCACGCTGAAAGACCAGGCGGATCTGCCGCTCGGTCTCGCCGACGTACTTGTTCAGGAGCTCGGGGCCCTTGATGTTGAGGAAGAAGCTCTTGCCGGTGGCCTGTCCGGTCACCTCGGCGACCTTCTTGGCGAGCGAGTTGGCGACCGCCTTGGCGATGAGCGTCTTGCCGCATCCGGGGGGCCCGTAGAGCAGCACGCCCTTGGGCGGCCGCAGTTCGTGCTCCTTGAAGAGGTCGGGGTAGAGATACGGGAGCTCGACCGCGTCGCGGATCAGTTCGATCTGGTTTCCCAGGCCGCCGATCTGCTCGTAGCCGATGTCCGGGACCTCTTCGAGGACGAGCTCCTCGACCTCGCTCTTCGGCACGACCTCGTAGACGTAGCCGGACCTGGGTTCGAGCAGGAGGGCGTCGCCGGGGCGGATGGTGACGTCCAGCAGCGGCTCGGCGAGCCGTACCACCCGTTCCTCGTCGGTGTGCCCCACCACGAGGGCGCGCTCGCCGTCCTCGAGGATCTCCTTGAGGGTGACGATGTCGCCGACGCTCTCGTACTCCATGGCCTCGACCACGTTGAGCGCTTCGTTCAGCATCAGTTCCTGGCCGCGGCGGAGCTCTTCGAGCTCCACGCTCGGGCTGACGTTCACCCGGAGCTTGCGGCCCCCGGTGAAGATGTCCGCCGTGCCGTCCTCGTTCGCCGTGAGGAAGACACCGAAGCCGGCCGGCGGCTGGGCCAGCCGGTCGACCTCCTCCTTGAGGGCCACGATCTGGTCGCGGGCCTCACGGAGCGTATTGGCGAGCCGCTCGTTCTGAGCGGACACGCCGGCCAGGTTGGTCTGCAGCTCGACGATCCGCTCCTCGAGAATCCTCGTGTGCCGCGGAGAGTCGGCGAGCTTGCGTCGCAGGACGGCGATCTCCTGCTCAAGGTAGGCAACCTGCCCGGCGGGGTCATCGGACCCTCTTCCCGGGCGGATGCCGCGGTTCATGTCGTCGTCGTGGGCTGCCACGGTCCTCACCTCCTCCAAGGGGAGCTGGACGCTTCCAGACCCTACCTGGGTGGGTGTCGATTGAAACCCCTAGATCACAAAGACTGTCGAGGAGTGTCCGATCTTCACCCTTGCGCTCTCCCTCACGCCAGGGGAATACCCACCCAACATGATTGGGAAGCGGACGGAGGTAGGGTCGAAGTGTTCAACACCCGTCAGAGCTGGCCCGACTTGCCGGCGAATCGGATCGCTCGACGCAGGAAACGGCAGGAGAAATGACCGTGCAGCAGGAGGCAGGAGTCGGCGGCGAGGCGCTCGAGGTCTGGATCGACCAGGATCTGTGTACCGGCGACGGCATCTGTGCCCAGTACGCGCCCGAGGTCTTCGAGCTGGACATCGACGGTCTGGCCTACGTGAAGAGCGGGGACGACGAACTGCTCCAGGCGCCGGGCGCCACAACGCCCGTACCTCTGCCGCTTCTGCGGGACGTCGCCGACTCCGCGAAGGAGTGCCCGGGCGACTGCATCCACGTGCGGCGCGTTTCGGACAGGGTCGAGGTCTACGGGCCGGACGCCGGGTGATCTGACGGGCACCGGGCGTCACCGCCGGTGCGGATACCTCACACGGTCCGCGCCTCGGCCGGCTTCGAGCGGACGAAAGCGCCGTCGTTCCACTGCCACTTGGCTCGCTGCTTCACGTCCGGGCAGCAACTCGGTACGGCGGCCGAGGAGTAGCCGAGCAGGGTCGCCGTGACGGCTCCGTCGCGCAGCGCGAAGTCCGAGACGCTCAGGCGGTCCTCGGGATCGACCAGGGTGGCCACGATCCGCGGCTTGTCGGCGCCCTCGCCCCGGGTGAGCACGTAGACCCCGTTCGGCGGGGTGCCGGAGCCCGCGTCGCAGCGGACGACGGCCACGGTCTCCGGGCGGCCGTCCCCGTCGAGGTCCCCGGACGCTGTCTTCTGCACCAGCACCTTCGCGGAACCGCACTCGATCGGGAAGGCGACCGCCGCGGGGTCGGGCGGCGCGGTCGCGGCCGGGGCGGCCTTGTGGTCGGTGCCCGCCGCCTGGGCCGCTGTCGCCGCGTCGGGCTGCAGGACGGAGGACAGCGCGACGACTCCCGCGAGGGCGGTGGCCGTGGCGACCCAGTGGACGGGGCGGGTGTGCGTGTGTGCCAGTTCCGGGACGGCGGATTGCTGCACTCGGAGCGTCTCCTGTGAGGGCTGTACCGGTGGGGGTGGCCTGCATGGTGCCACACGTCACAGTGCGGCGGAACCGCGGGGTGGGTACCCGTACGGGTTCTTCAACGGAAAAGCACTGTGGCCGAGTTCCCGGTCGTTTCCGGGAACTCGGCCACAGCGGTGGTGCGTTGGGTATGCCGAGGGCTGTGCCCGTCGGGTCAGCGGCCTCCGCCGTCGGCGTTGGGGCCCGCGTAGTCCTCGCCGTAGGCGCCCTTGGCGGGGCGGCGGCGGCGCATGGGCGGCTCGACGCCGTCCGCGAGACGGCGGGCGGTGAGCAGGAAGCCGGTGTGGCCGATCATCCGGTGGTCCGGGCGGACGGCCAGGCCCTCGATGTGCCAGTTGCGGACCATCGACTCCCAGGCGGTCGGCTCGTTGAAGCAGCCGATCTCGCGGATGGACTCGACGGTGCGCGCGAGCTGGGTGGTGGTGGCGACGTAGCAGCACAGGATGCCGCCGGGCACGAGCGCCTTGGAGACGGCCTCGAGGCACTCCCAGGGGGCCAGCATGTCGAGGATGACCCGGTCGACGTCCGTGTCGCTCAGGTTGTCCTGGAGGTCGCCGACGGTGAGCTGCCAGGCGGGGTGCGGGCCGCCGAAGTAGCGCTCCACGTTCTGCTTGGCGATCTCGGCGAAGTCCTCGCGGCGCTCGTAGGAGTGCAGCATGCCCTGGTCGCCGACGGCGCGCAGCAGGAAGCTGCTGAGCGAGCCGGAGCCCACCCCCGCCTCCACGACGCGCGCGCCGGGGAAGATGTCCGCGAAGGACAGGATCTGCCCCGCGTCCTTGGGGTAGACCACGGCGGCGCCGCGGGGCATGGACAGGACGTAGTCGGGGAGCAGGGGGCGCAGCGCGAGATAGGCGACGTTCCCCGTGGTGCGGACAACGCTGCCCTCGGGAGCGCCGATCAGCTCGTCGTGGGGGAAGGAACCCTTGTGGGTGTGGAAATTCTTCCCGGCCTCGAGCGTGAACGTGTAGTGGCGGCCCTTGGGGTCGGTCAGCTGAACCTGGTCCCCGACCTCGAAGGGCCCGCGCCTGCGGGCGGCACCGGTCGGTTCGGACATGTGACCAGCCTACCGGTCCCGGCGGGGGCCGCGGACCACCCGCAGGGGGTCCCGGCGGGCGGGCCGGGAGCCGCCGTGCGCTGCTCCGCGGCCGCCCGGGGTGATCGCTAGGAGGGGCGGGCCATCGCCTTGACGAAGGCGCGCTCGACGTCGGCCGCCGAGAGGACGCCGTAGATCTCGCCCGAGTCCTCCACCACCAGGTACTCGGTGGCGGGGGTGGCCCGCAGCACGTCGAGGAGGTCCTCCCCCGCGAGCTCGGCGGAGATCCGCATGCCGTCGGTGAGGTCCTGGGCGAGTCCGCCGACCGCGACCCAGGGGCGACGGTGTTCCGGTACGCCGACGATGGCTGCCTCGCGGACCAGCGAGAGGGGTTCGCCGTCGGCGCCGACGACGACCAGGGCGCGGGCCCCGGCCTCGTTGGCGCGGCGCAGGGCCTCGGACAGGGGCGTGGTGGTCTCCACCGGGACCGCGCGGCGGGTGAGCGAGCGGGCGCGCAGCTCCGGCAGGTGCTCCCGCAGGCGGGCCATGCGCAGGCTGTTGCCCGCGCCGGTCCAGATGATCGCGGCGAGGATCGCGGCGAGCAGGGCGTCCATGACGGTGTCCATGCCGCCGATCTCGTCGGGTGCGTCGCCGAGCGCGCCGGACTGGGTGAGCAGGGGCAGTCCGATCAGTACGGACACGGCGAGCGCGCGGCCGACCCAGGCCGCGGCGATCGTGCCGCTCATGGGCCTGCCGGTGATCTTCCAGACCACGGCGCGCAGCATCCGGCCGCCGTCCAGGGGCAGTCCCGGCAGCAGGTTGAAGGCGGCGACGATCAGGTTGGAGATCATCAGGCCGGCCAGCAGTACGCCGGGGACGGTGCCCGGTTCGACGGCCTGCACGGCCAGGTAGAAGAGGCCCGCGAGGATCAGGGAGAGCAGCGGGCCGACGAAGGCCAGCACGAATTCCCGGCCGGGTGTCTCGGACTCCTTCTCGATCTCCGAGACCCCGCCGAAGAACTGGAGCTGGATCCGGCGCACCGGCAGCTTGAAGCGCAGGGCGGCGACGGTGTGGGCCAGTTCGTGCACCAGCACGGAGGCGTAGAAGGCGACGGCGAAGAAGAGGGACACGAGGTAGCGCAGGTTGCCGAGTTCGGGCAGCACCCGGTCGAGCTGGCCGCCGAACACCCAGGTGATGAGCGCGGCCACGAGGAACCAGCTGGGGGCGACGTAGACGGGGACGCCGAAGGGGCGTCCCATGAGCAGCCCGCCGCCGGGCTCCTTGCCCCGTCGGGGCGGTCGGCCCTTGCGGTTGCCGGGCGGGGGCGTCCGCCGGCCGCCTCCCGTCGGGCCGCCGGTGCCCTGCGCGTCGGCTCCCGGGGGAACCGTCGGGGCCGGACCGCCGGCCGGGCCGTCACCGCGGTCGCGGTCGGGCCGGGGCTGGGGGCCTTCGGGACCGGCGCCGGCCGGAGTGGTTTCGGCGCGGGGCTCGGGCCGGCCTGTGGGGCCGGAGGGCGCCTCGGGTGTTCCGGGATGTTCCGGGGCGGCCTCGGCGTGACCGGCCCGCGCCGGGGCTGCGGGGCTGACGCCGGGTGCGGCCCCGGCGTTGTCCTGGCCGGCAGGGGTGTCGCCGGGCACGTCTCCGTGGGCGCCCGCGCCGGCCGGGCCGACGCCGGGTGCCGTCCCGTGGGGGCCCGCGGCCGCAGGGTCGGCGCCGGGAGCGCTCCCGTGCCGGGCCGGTCCCACAGGGCTACCGAGCGGAGGCGTCGGGTGGTCGCCGGGCATCGGATGGCCGTCGCCGGAAGGTGTCACGCCGCCGAGCGCCGCCTCGTGGGGGCCCGCGCCCGCAGAGCTGTCGCCGGGAGCCGTCCCGTGGGGGCCCGCGGCCACAGGGACGGCGCCGGGAGCGCTCCCGTGCCGGGCCGGACCCGCGGGGGTGTCGGACACAGGCCTGTCATGGTCGCCCGGGGCGGCAGCGCCGGCGGCGTGGGCCGTGCCGTGGTCGCCGGTCGCCGAGGCGGCCGGAGTCGCCTCGCGAGCGTCCGGCGTCGCGGCGCCGGGGCCGTGGGTGCCGCCTTGGGCGTCCGCAGCCGGAGCACCCTCGGGTGTCGTCCGGGCGCCGGGCGCCGTCCCGTGGCCGACTGGTGTCGCGGTGGTGTCACCCGGGAGCGTCACCTGCGTGCCGGCCGGGGCCGGAGCACCGCCTGTCGGCGCCGGGGTGCCGTCGCCGGGAAGCGTCTCGTGGGTGTGGCCCGGGGGCGCGGGCGTGGGTTCCTGGGGTGTGTCGTGCCGCCGCGCCACCGGGCGCCCGGTCCCGGCGGCCGTGGGTGCCGACGGATCCGTGTGAGCCCCGGTCGCCCCGTCGTTGCCGGACCGCGGCTGCCCGCTCCCGCCGCTCTCGTCCACGATGTCCCCTCGTTCGAAGCGTCCCCCACTCCCGATCATGCAGGGCGGGAGGGTCTGCGGTCGATGGTATGCGGCCGTCGCGGCGCGTTCCGCCCCGGCACCCCCTGGGTTTTCCGCGCCGTCGCCCCAGCCGCGGCTGGGGGACTGTCGGTGCCGGGCCGTATGGTCTGTCGTCATGGACACCAGCACCGAGGACGCGGCTGCAACCGGCGTCGGCGACGTGGCGCGGACCGATGCGGCCGGCACCCCGCAGGCCCCGGCGGACGGCATCGGCACGGCCGCGCCGTCGGAGGTGGCCGGGGCCCCGGTGACCGTCGTGGCGGACGCCGTGCCCGCCCGGGCGGCAGAGCCGGTGACGCCCGCCGCCCTGACCGCCGTCGCCGAACCGGTCGCCGTCGCCGGACCGGTCGCCGTCGCCGGACCGGTCGCCGTCGCCGGACCGGTCGCGAGGGCCGCGCCCGCGCCCCCCGCGTCGCTGTCGCCCTCACGCGCGGGCGATTTCATGCAGTGTCCGCTGCTCTACCGGTTCCGGGTGATCGACAAGCTGCCGGAGAAGCCCAGCGAGGCGGCCACGCGCGGCACGCTGGTGCACGCGGTGCTGGAGCGTCTCTTCGACGCACCGGCCGCGGAGCGCACGGCGCCGCGCGCCAGGTCCCTGATCCCCGGTCAGTGGGACCGGCTGCGGGAGACCAGGCCGGAGGTCGTGGAGCTGTTCGCCGACGACCCCGAGGGCGAGCGCCTGGCGCGCTGGCTCGGCGAGGCGGAGCGGCTGGTCGAGCGCTGGTTCACGCTGGAGGACCCCACCCGGCTCGAACCGGCCGAGCGGGAGATGTTCGTCGAGGCGAGTCTGGACTCCGGGCTGAAATTGCGCGGCATCATCGACCGCGTCGACGTGGCACCGACGGGCGAGGTGCGGATCGTCGACTACAAGACGGGCAAGGCCCCGCGCCCGGAGTATGCCGAAGGCGCCCTGTTCCAGATGAAGTTCTACGCCTTGGTGGTCTGGCGGCTGAAGCGGGTCGTCCCGCGCCGGCTCCAGCTCGTCTACCTCGGCAGCGGTGACGTGCTGACGTACGACCCGGTGATCGCGGACCTGGAGCGCGTCGAGCGCAAGCTGCTCGCGCTGTGGGAGGCGATCCGGGAGGCGACGGAGACGGGCGACTGGCGGCCGCGGCCCACCAAGCTCTGCGGCTGGTGCGACCACCGGGCGGTGTGCCCGGAGTTCGGCGGTACTCCCCCGCCGTATCCGCTCCCCGTCAGGGCGCCCGAGTCCGCTTCGGGCGCGCAGGGCAGAATGGGGCCGGACTAGCGAAGGAGACTTACGTGGCCATCCGCGTCCTACTGGTCGACGACCAGCCGCTGCTGCGTACCGGCTTCCGGATGATCCTGGAGGCGGAGCAGGATCTTGCGGTCGTCGGCGAGGCCGGAGACGGCCTCCAGGCACTCGACCAGGTACGTGCCCTGCAGCCCGATGTGGTTCTGATGGACATCCGCATGCCGAGGATGGACGGGGTCGAGGCGACCCGGCAGATCACCGGCCCCGGCCGGGACGGTCCGGCGAAGGTTCTGGTCCTGACCACCTTCGACCTCGACGAGTACGTGGTGGAGGCGCTGCGCGCCGGCGCCAGCGGCTTCCTTCTGAAGGACGCGCCGGCCGACGAACTGGTGCAGGCGATCCGGGTCGTCGCGGCGGGCGAGGCGATGCTCGCGCCGAGCATCACGCGCCGCCTGCTCGACAAGTACGCGGGCCATCTGCCGTCCGGGGACGAGCAGGTCCCGAACACCCTGCACACGCTGACCGAGCGGGAGGTCGAGGTGCTGAAGCTGGTGGCCCGCGGCCTGTCGAACGCGGAGATCGCGGCCGACCTGTTCGTCAGTGAGACCACCGTCAAGACGCATGTGGGGCACGTCCTCACCAAGCTGGGTCTGCGCGACCGGGTGCAGGCGGCGGTGTACGCGTACGAGAGCGGGCTGGTGCGTCCCGGCGCCCAGTGACCGGCCCGCCCGCGCACCGGGCGGCCGTCGTGGTACGCGAGAGGGCGTCTCCTTCCGGCCGGAAGGAGACGCCCTCTCGCGTTACCGCGGGTCCCGTGGGTGCGTCGGGGGTCAGTCCTTGCTGATCTCCCAGAAGCGGAAGACCGTCGAGGCGTCGAGGCAGTACTCGAGGCCGTAGACGTCGTCCCGCACCACCGCGTACTGCTTGGCCTGCCAGACCGGGATGACGGGGATCTGGTCGGCGACGATGCTCTGGACCCGCGCGTAGTCCGAGTCGGTCGAGGAGCGGTCGCTCTCCGCGGCGGTCCTCGGGATGAGCTGGGACGTGATCGTGCTGTTCGTGTAGTTGTTGCCCAGCACGTTGCCCTTGCCGAAGAAGGGAGCCGTGAAGTTGTCCGGGTCCGGGTAGTCGGGTACCCAGCCCTTCACGTACACGCCGTACCTGCCCTCGGCGATGTCCTTCTCGTACTGGTCGAAGCCGACGGACCGCACGGTGGCGTCGAACAGCCCGCTCGCGTTGAGCTGCCGCGCGATCGCCCTGAACTCGTCGTCGGTGGCCGGGCCGTAACGCGAGGGAGTCGACCAGAGGGTCAGTTTCACCTTGCCGCTGACACCCTCCTCCCGGAGTGCGGCCCGCGCCTTCGACTCCGAGGGGCGGCCCCCGTAGGTGTCGAAGAACGCCGTGTCGTGGCCGGTGACGCCGGCCGGGATGATCGAGTACAGCGGTGTCGCCGTGTGCTCGTAGACATCGCCGACCAGGGCCTCGCGGTCGAGCAGATACGCGATGGCCTTGCGCACGCCGAGCTTGCCTGCGACCGGGTCGTCCATGTTGAAGACCAGGTGCTGCACCTCGGCACTGGCGCCCTCGATGACCTCGATGCCCTTGCCGGTGGAGGTGGCGTTGTCGAGGTCCGCGATGTCGTCGGCGGCGAGGCCTCGGTAGGCGACGTCGACGCGGTCGGCGAGCAGCGCGTTCTTCAGGGCGGAGCGGTCGCCGTGGAAGAACTTCAGGGTCACGCCGGAGTTGTGGACCTCGGCGGCGCCCCGGTAGTTGTCGTTGACGGAGAAGACGGCCTGGTCCTTGTCGAAGGAGTCCAGCTTGTACGGGCCCGAGCCGACCGCCCCGCCGTCCGTGCGCAGTCCGTCGGCGGAGTACTGCCGGTGGTCCACGATCGAGCCGGCACCCGAGGCGATCTTGCTCGGGAAGGTGGCGTCGGCGTACTTGAGCCGGAAGACGACGGTCTTCGCGTCCGGTGTGGTCACCTCGTCGAGCATGGGGAACATGATCGCGGGGCCGGTGTCGTCGTTGATCTTCAGCAGGCGGTCGAAGGAGAACTTGACGTCCTTCGAGGTGAGCACGTCGCCGTTGCTGAATTTGAGACCGTCGTTCAGGGTGCAGCGGTACACCGTGGTCCCGGTGTCCGTGAAGGCGCACTCCTTGGCGGCCTCGGGCTCGGGTTCCGTACCGCCCTTGGGGAAGCTCAGCAGCGACTGGAAGACGTTGTTGAACAGCAGCCACGATCCGGGGTCGTAGCCGGCGGCGGGGTCGGTCGCGAGGACGTCGTCGGACATCCCCATGACTACGGAGGAGCCGGCGCCGGCGCCGCCCGTGTCGGCGCCGCATCCGGCGAGCAGGCCGGCGGCCAGCCCCGTCACGACGGACAGGACCGGCCACTGGTTACGCGTATTCACTTGCATGTGCCTTGTCGTTGGAACGTGCGGCCCGGAAGACCGCCGAGGGTCCCGGGGGCCGGGGAAGCCGTCGGCGGGTCAGAGACCGCGGCCGAGCTCCCACAGCTGGAGGGTCGAGGAGGAGTTGATGGCCCACTCGGCGCCCGTGATGTCGTCGCGGGTGGCGATGTACTGCTTGCCCTGCCACAGCGGCAGCAGCGGTACGTCCGAGGCCACGATGTCCTGGATCTCCGAGATGCTCTTCGACGCGCTGAGCCGGTCGGCCTCGCGACGCGACTCCGGGATCAGCGTGTTGCGGATCTCGCCGTTCGCGTAGGGCGAGCCGAGGGTGTTGTTCTTGTCGAGGAACGGCGCCAGGTAGTTGTCGGCGTCCGGGAAGTCGGGGAACCAGCCCATGCCGTAGACGTCGTACTTGCCGGCCATCTCGGCGGGACGGAACTTGTCCCAGCCCTCGCCCTTGATGTCGACGTCGAACAGGCCGCTGTTGTTGAGCTGCGTCCTGAGGACCTCGAACTCGGCCTTGGTGGCCGTGCCGTAGTGGTCCGTCGTGTAGTGCAGGGTGAGCTTCACCGGGGTGGAGATGCCGGCCTTGGTGAGGAGCCCCTTGGCCTTCGCGGCGCTCGGGTCGCCGTACTCGTTGAAGAACGAGTTGCTGTGGCCCGTGATGGTGGCGGGGACCATCGAGAAGAGGGGCTGGGCCTGGGTGCCGTACACCTTGGAGATGAGCTCGCCGCGGTTGACGAGCTGGGCCATGGCCTGGCGGACGGCCTTGGACTTGACCGTCGACGCGGTGGTGTTGAAGCCGAGGTAGCGGATCTCCAGACCGGGCATCTCGACCAGGTCGACGTCGCCGGACTTCTTGGACAGCTGCTGGATCTGCTTCGGCGTCATCTGGCGGGTCATCAGGTCGATGTCGCCCTTGTCGAGCGCGGCGCCCATGGCGTCGGCGCTCGTGAAGGAGCGCAGCTCGACCTTGTCGTTCTTCGGCTTCAGGAGCCCCTTGTAGTGGGGGTTCTTGGTGAAGACGGCCTTGACGAGCTCGTTGTCCTTGACCTCGGACTCGAGGGTGTACGGACCGGATCCGTCGACCTGGAACCCGTCGCGCAGCTTGCCCTTCTCGTAGTCGTCGGGGTTGACGATGCCGGCGACCGGCGTCGACAGCTTGAACGGGAAGGTGGCGTCGGCCGTCTTGAGGTGGAAGACGACCTCCCGGTCTCCCTGGGTCTCGACGGTGTCGATGGTGGACAGCAGTGCGTACACCTCGCTGTCGGCCTTCAGGGAGAGCGCGCGGTTGATGGAGAACTGCACGTCCTTCGCGGTGATGGGGTCACCGTTGGAGAACTGGAGGTCCTTGCGCAGGGTGCAGACGTACCGTTCGTTGCCGGAGTCGGTGAAGCCGCACTGCTCGGCCGCCTCGGGCTGCGGATCGCCGTCGCCGCGCGGCTGCGTCATGAGGGTCTGCACGGTCTGGCGAAGGATGTTCCAGGTGCCGACGTCGTACGCGTACGCCGGGTCGAGCGGCGCGGGAGCGTCGCTCGAGACGGTGAACCGGTCCGTGGTGCCGACGACGATCGCGTCGCCGTCCTTGCTGCCGCTGTCGGACCCACCGCAGCCGGCGAGTACGGGGCCGAGCAGGCCGACGATCGCCGGCAGCACCAAAGTCTTGCGGTTCATGCTCGAGTTTCTCCAGAGCTGTCGAGTCCGTGTACCCGGCATGCAGGGGTGGTGCTGCGGATCACGGGGAGTTGTGGCGAGGTTCTCGCGACGAGATTAGTCCGCGCCTGCGCGGCGGCTCACAGGGACGGGAGCCACCCTGCCATCACGCTGCGAAACCGGGCGCGGACGCACCGAAAACCCGACAGCGGAAGGAAACGCGCACGGTTCCACCAATCAGGACACAAGGGCACACCCGGTACCCCCGAAAAGGGGGATTCAGCACAACGCCGCCTTGTTGTCGACCCCCGGATGCGTGAGGAACGTCACAGTGTCAACTCGGCTGACAGGTACCGGAATTCGGCCATCCGGCTTGGCTGTCAATTGCCCGGGCCGTCACTCCGGCAATTTCCGCGCATTCGGTCCCACACGCTGAGTGAACTTCTAGCGCATTTCCGCCGTCACGAGGCCCCGCAGAAATCGCAGATCCACCTCTTCGAGAGACGACACGACGGTGCGCCGCGGGGCGGGCGCGATGGGCGACACGGACGGCACGGCGACCACGTGGCAGCCGGCCGACTCGGCGGCCGCGACGCCGGTCGCGGTGTCCTCGATGACCGCGCACCGGGCCGGGTCGGCGCCGAGCCCCGCAGCCGCCAGCAGATACGGGTCGGGGAACGGCTTGGTCCGCTCGACCTCGTCGCCCGCGACGGTCAGCGCGAAGTACTGGGGGCCCACGGAGGCCAGGACGCGGTCGATGATGCGCCGGTGCGAGGCGGAGACCAGGGCGGTGGGGATCTCGTGCGCGGCGAGTTCCGCGAGGAGTCGGGCGGCCCCCGGCATCAGCGGGAGCGTCCGGCCGATGCGGTCCTCGAACCCGTCGTTGAGGAGCACGCTCAGCTCGGCCAGGGTGATGTCGGCGCCGGTCGCCTCGATGAGGAAGCCGGCGCTGCGGGTCATGGGGCCGCCCACCACGACATGGCGCCAGGAGTCGTCGAGGACGTGGCCGAGGGAGGCGAAGACCTCGACCTCGACGTCCCACCAGAAGCCCTCGGTGTCCACCAGGGTGCCGTCCATGTCGAGGAGTACGGCCTGCAGGGCTGAGCCCTCGGCCGTACGGGTTCCGAGCGCGGGGACCGTACTGGTCATCCGGGCGCACCTCCTTGAGGGACGGTCAGGCCGGCTGCCCCTTTCGATCAGGGGGCAGCCGGCCTGCAGTGGACCGACCAGTGTACGACGTGTCCGGCGGGTATGCCTCGGCGGACGCTCGCACATGCCTCCAGGGACGCCCGGGCATGCCTCGTGTCACGCCTGAGCCCGCCCTCGCGGGGGCGGGCTCAGGGCGTCCGGCGTGCCGGGCGTGCTCGGGAGGACTCAGCGTGCGTTGAAGTACTTCGCCTCGGGGTGGTGGATGACGATCGCGTCCGTGGACTGCTCCGGGTGGAGCTGGAACTCCTCGGAGAGGTGGACGCCGATGCGCTCCGGTTCGAGCAGCCGGGCGATCTTGGCGCGGTCCTCCAGGTCGGGGCAGGCGCCGTAACCGAGGGAGAAGCGGGCGCCGCGGTACTTGAGGTCGAACATGTCCTCGACGGCGGCGGGGTCCTCTCCCCCGAAGCCGAGTTCGGCACGCACGCGTGCGTGCCAGTACTCGGCCAGCGCCTCCGCCAACTGCACGGACAGGCCGTGCAGTTCGAGGTAGTCGCGGTAGGCGTTGGCCTCGAAGAGCCTGGCGGTCTCCTCGCCGATCCGGGATCCGACGGTGACGACCTGGAGGCCGACGACGTCCGTCTCGCCCGACTCCTCGGGCCGGAAGTAGTCGGCGAGGCAGAGGCGACGGCCGCGGCGCTGGCGCGGGAAGGTGAAGCGGGTGCGCTCGTTGCCCCGCTCGTCCAGGAGGATCAGGTCGTCGTCCTTGGACACGCAGGGGAAGTAGCCGTAGACCACGGCGGCTTCCAGCAGGTTGCCGGTCTGGAGCTGGTCCAGCAGTCCGCGCAGCCGGGGCCTGCCCTCGCTCTCCACGAGCTCCTCGTACGTGGGGCCGTCGCCCGTGCGTGCCTGCTTGAGGCCCCACTGGCCCTTGAACAGGGCGCCCTCGTCGAGCCAGGAGGCGTACTCCTTGAGCTGGATGCCCTTGATGACGCGCGAGCCCCAGAACGGCGGCTCGGGCACGGGGTTGTCGACGGCGACGTCGGAGCGGACGTGCCCCTCCTCCGGCCGTTCCTCGGTCACGACGGTGGCCGCCGGCCGTACCCGGCGCTGCTTGAGCTCCGGCAGCGCGGCCCCCGGCACACCGCGCTTGACGGCGATCAGCGCGTCCATCAGGCGCAGGCCCTCGAAGGCGTCGCGGGCGTAGCGGACTTCGCCCTCGTAGATCTCGTGCAGGTCCTGCTCCACGTATGCCCGGGTCAGGGCGGCGCCGCCGAGGATGACGGGGTAGTCGGCGGCCAGCTTGCGCTGGTTCAGCTCCTCCAGGTTCTCCTTCATGATCACGGTGGACTTGACCAGGAGGCCGGACATGCCGATGACGTCGGCGCGGTGCTCCTGGGCGGCCTCCAGGATCGCGGAGACGGGCTGCTTGATGCCCAGGTTGACGACCGTGTAGCCGTTGTTGGACAGGATGATGTCGACGAGGTTCTTGCCGATGTCGTGCACGTCGCCGCGGACGGTGGCAAGGACGATGGTGCCCTTTCCCACCGCGTCTTCGCCGTCGGCGACTTTCTCCATGTGCGGCTCCAGGTGGGCCACCGCGGTCTTCATGACCTCGGCCGACTGGAGCACGAAGGGGAGCTGCATCTGGCCGGAGCCGAAGAGTTCGCCGACGACCTTCATGCCGTCGAGGAGCGTCTCGTTGACGATGTCGAGGGCGGGACGCTCCGTGAGCGCCTCGTCGAGGTCCTGCTCCAGGCCGTTCTTCTCGCCGTCGATGATGCGGCGCTTGAGCCGCTCGTCCAGGGGCAGGGCGGCCAGTTCCTCGGCGCGGCCGGCCTTGAGGGACTTGGTGGTGGCTCCCTCGAACAGGGCCATCAGCTTCTGGAGCGGGTCGTAGCCCTCGCGGCGCCGGTCGTGGATCAGGTCGAGGGCGGTGCTGACCTGATCC
Organism: Streptomyces sp. NPDC005551; assembly: GCF_042871785.1. NCBI lineage: Bacteria > Bacillati > Actinomycetota > Actinomycetes > Kitasatosporales > Streptomycetaceae > Streptomyces > Streptomyces sp. NPDC005551. The sequence goes on from NZ_JBIAJE010000010.1 coordinate 130,940, forward strand.
TCGTCGAAGCGGGCGATCGGCAGGATCTTGCTGGCGTGGACGATCGCCGAGTCGAGGCCCGCCTTGACGCATTCGTCGAGGAAGACCGAGTTGAGCAGGACGCGCGCGGCCGGGTTGAGACCGAAGGAGATGTTCGACAGGCCGAGTGTGGTCTGTACGTCGGGGTGGCGGCGCTTGAGTTCGCGGATCGCCTCGATCGTCGCGACGCCGTCCTTGCGGGACTCCTCCTGGCCGGTGCAGATCGTGAAGGTCAGACAGTCGATGAGGATGTCCGACTCGTGGATGCCCCAGTTGGCCGTCAGGTCCTCGATCAGCCGCTCGGCGATGGCGACCTTGGTCTCGACGGTGCGGGCCTGGCCCTCCTCGTCGATGGTCAGCGCGATCAGCGCGGCGCCGTGCTCCTGGGCGAGCCTCGTGACCTTCGCGAAGCGGGACTCGGGGCCGTCGCCGTCCTCGTAGTTGACCGAGTTGATGACGGCGCGCCCGCCGAGCTTCTCCAGTCCGGCACGCAGCACGTCGACCTCGGTGGAGTCGAGGACGATCGGCAGGGTGGAGGCGGTGGCGAAGCGGCCGGCGAGTTCCTCCATGTCGGCGACGCCGTCACGGCCCACGTAGTCGACGCAGAGGTCGAGCATGTGCGCGCCCTCGCGGATCTGGTCGCGGGCCATCTCCACGCAGTCGTCCCAGCGGCCCTCCAGCATGGCCTCGCGGAACTTCTTGGAACCGTTGGCGTTGGTGCGTTCACCGATCGCCATGTAGGCGGTGTCCTGGCGGAACGGCACGGTCTGGTAGAGGGAGGCGGCGCCGGGCTCGGGGTGCGGGTCCCGGGGGGCGGGCGACAGCTCGCGGACCCGCTCGACGACCTGGCGCAGGTGCTCCGGGGTGGTGCCGCAGCAGCCGCCGACCAGGGAGAGGCCGTACTCGCGTACGAAGGTCTCCTGGGCGTCGGCCAGTTCGGGAGCCGTCAGCGGGTAGTGCGCGCCCTCCTTGCCGAGGACGGGCAGGCCAGCGTTCGGCATGCAGGAGAGCGGGATGCGCGAGTGGCGGGCCAGGTAGCGCAGGTGCTCGCTCATCTCGGCGGGCCCGGTGGCGCAGTTCAGGCCGATCATGTCGATGCCGAGCGGTTCGAGGGCGGTCAGTGCGGCGCCGATCTCCGAACCGAGCAGCATGGTGCCGGTGGTCTCGACGGTGACCGAGACGATGACGGGCAGGTCCAGTCCGGTGGCGTCCAGCGCGCGGCGGGCGCCGAGGACGGCGGCCTTCGTCTGGAGCAGGTCCTGGGTGGTCTCCACCAGCAGGGCGTCCGCGCCGCCGGCGATCATGCCCTCGGCGTTCCGCTGGTAGGCGTCGCGCAGGAGGGTGTACGGGGCGTGGCCGAGGGTCGGCAGCTTGGTGCCGGGGCCCATGGAGCCGAGCACCCAGCGCTGCTGTCCGCTGGACGCGGTGAACTCGTCGGCGGCTTCGCGGGCGATGCGGGCACCGGCCTCGGACAGCTCGAACACGCGCTCGGGGATGTCGTACTCGCCGAGCGCGGAGTGGTTGGCGCCGAAGGTGTTCGTCTCGACGCAGTCGACGCCGACGGCGAAGTACGCCTCGTGGACGGAGCGGACGATGTCGGGCCGGGTGATGTTCAGGATCTCGTTGCAGCCTTCGAGGTTCTCGAAGTCCTCGAGCGTCGGTTCCTGTGCCTGGAGCATCGTGCCCATCGCGCCGTCGGCCACCACCACCCGGGTGGCGAGCGCTCGGCGGAGGGCGTCGGTTCGGGTCCGGCTCTCCGCTGCCGCGGACGAGGGGGAAGAGGGGTTCGGCGACGAGGCCATGAATGATGCTCCCTGGAGTGCGACGGCTGTCGGCTTTGCGCTTCCCATGGAAGGCGCACGCCGTCAGGGTAGCCCGGAGCGCCACGGTCCGGACGGGACGTCCACGGGGCGGACGGGCGTGGCGTGCGGAAAGGACCCCGTGCGTACGAGTACGACGGCGGCGCGGTCCCGGGACGCCCCGGGCGGGCCGCGCGCGCCGAACTCGACCGGGTGGCGCCGGACAAGGGAAGGAGACGGATGTGCGCCGCGTATTAGCGGGAGGTCGGCAAGGACCGGTAGTGTTCGACATTGCCGAACGGCGGCAGCGCAGAGGCTCGTCGACGGCCGAAGGGGACGGAGGGCAGCACGGCGATGGCACGGAACATCCAGTCGCTCGAGCGGGCGGCCGCGATGCTGCGCCTGCTCGCGGGCGGTGAGCGGCGGCTCGGCCTGTCGGACATCGCCTCCTCGCTTGGCCTCGCCAAGGGTACGGCCCACGGCATATTGCGGACCCTCCAGCACGAGGGCTTCGTCGAGCAGGACACCGCGTCCGGGCGGTACCAGCTGGGCGCCGAGCTGCTCCGGCTGGGCACCACCTATCTCGATGTGCACGAACTGCGGGCGCGCGCCCTGGTGTGGACGGACGACCTGGCCCGTTCCAGCGGCGAGAGCGTCTATCTCGGGGTGCTCCACCAGCAGGGTGTCCTGATCGTGCACCACGTGTTCCGGCCGGACGACAGCCGTCAGGTGCTGGAGGTGGGCGCCATGCAGCCGCTGCACTCCACGGCTCTCGGCAAGGTCCTGACGGCGTACGACCCGGTGGCGCACAGCGAGGTCCTGGAGGCCGAGCGCAAGACGTTCACGGCCCGGACCATAAGCGAGCCGGACGAGTTCGAGGGTGTCCTCGACCTGACGCGCGCGCGGGGGTACGCGGACGACGTCGAGGAGACCTGGACGGGTGTCGCGTCGGTGGCCGCCCCGATCCACAACCGGCGCCGGATGCCGGTCGGGGCCGTGGGCATCACCGGGGCCGTCGAGCGGATCTGCAAGGACGGGGAGCTGCGTCCCGAGCTGATCGCCGCGGTGCGCGACTGCGCCCGCGCGGTGTCGCGCGATCTGGGTGCCGGGCGGTTCTGAGGACACGTACGTGAGGCCGGGACGCCAGGGGCGTCCCGGCCTTCGTCGTGCCACCCCGGGGAGGCCTGTCGGCGCACGTCGGCGGCCTGCTCGGGGGCTCGGCGGGACCGATAGCCCGCAGCGATCAATAACGATCGTGTTTTCGATAACAGAACCCTTGACGATCCGCAGACGGCGGAGCGAGACTCCCGTCCATCGGTCGGCATTGTCGAACACCTACCGGCAATAAGCGTTAGGGTGTGACAGTGCCAAGGGCCGAATCGCTCTCACTCCCCGAGAGCACGAACCACCGGCGGGACCCGGGGTTCGGCTTCCCCTGGACGAAGGACAAAGGAGTCGCGGGTGTCCAGCTCCGACATCTTCATCGGCGAGACCATCGGTACCGCCGTACTCATACTGCTCGGCGGTGGCGTGTGCGCCGCCGTCACGCTGAAGCGCTCGAAGGCTCTCAACGCCGGCTGGCTCGCGATCACCTTCGGGTGGGGTTTCGCGGTCCTGACGGCCGCCTACCTCGCGGGCGGCGTCTCCGGCGCTCATCTCAACCCCGCGGTCACGATCGGCCTCGCCATCGAGGGCGGCACCGAGTGGAGCGATGTCCCGCTCTACCTCGGCTCCCAGCTCCTCGGCGCCATGATCGGCGCCGTGCTGGTGTGGATCACGTACTACGGGCAGTTCCAGGCCCACCTCACGGACCCGGAGATACTCGCGGCCCAGCCGGCCGAGGAAGCCCTGGTCGACCAGAAGGCGGCGCCCAAGGCCGGTCCGGTCCTGGGCATCTTCTCCACCGGCCCCGAGATCCGCAACGTGGCGCAGAACCTCGTCACCGAGATCATCGCCACCGTCGTCCTGGTCCTCGCGATCCTGACCCAGGGCCTGAACGACGGCGGCAACGGACTGGGCGTCCTCGGCGCCCTGGTGACCTCGCTCGTGGTCGTCGGCATCGGCCTCTCGCTCGGCGGTCCGACCGGCTACGCGATCAACCCGGTCCGTGACCTCGGTCCCCGTATCGTGCACGCCCTGCTGCCGCTGCCGAACAAGGGCGGGTCCGACTGGGGCTACGCCTGGATCCCCGTGGTCGGACCGCTGATCGGCGGCGCCGTCGCGGGCGGTCTCTACAACATCGCCTTCAAGTGAGCCCCCGGCCCATCACCGCCGACGGCGGCCCGAGCACGCCACCCGAGACTTCCTGGAGCACACCGTGACCGACGCACACACCGCCGGCCCCTTCATCGCCGCCATCGACCAGGGCACGACGTCGAGCCGCTGCATCGTCTTCGACCGGGACGGCCGCATCGTCTCCGTCGACCAGAAGGAGCACGAGCAGATCTTCCCGAAGCCGGGCTGGGTGGAGCACAACGCCACCGAGATCTGGACCAACGTCGAGGAGGTCGTCGCCGGAGCCATCGAGAAGGCCGGCATCACCCGCGACGACATCAAGGCCATCGGCATCACCAACCAGCGTGAGACCACGCTGCTGTGGGACAAGAACACCGGTGAGCCCGTCCACAACGCCCTCGTCTGGCAGGACACCCGCACCGACGCCCTCTGCAAGGAGCTCGGCCGCAACGTCGGCCAGGACCGCTTCCGCCGCGAGACCGGCCTGCCGCTGGCCTCCTACTTCGCCGGTCCGAAGGCCCGCTGGCTGCTGGACAACGTCGAGGGCCTGCGCGAGCGCGCCGAGGCCGGAGACATCCTCTTCGGCACGATGGACAGCTGGGTCATCTGGAACCTGACCGGCGGCGTCAACGGCGGCAGGCACGTCACCGACGTGACCAACGCCTCCCGCACCATGCTGATGAACCTGCACACGCTGGAGTGGGACCCGAAGATCGCCGAGTCGATCGGCGTCCCGCTGTCGATGCTCCCGGAGATCCGCTCCTCCGCCGAGGTGTACGGCGAGGTCACGGGCGGCAAGCTGGGCGACCTGCTCGGCGGCATCCCGGTCGCCTCCGCGCTCGGCGACCAGCAGGCGGCCCTGTTCGGCCAGACCTGCTTCTCCGAGGGCGAGGCCAAGTCCACGTACGGCACCGGCACGTTCATGCTGATGAACACCGGCGACAAGATCATCAACTCGTACAGCGGGCTGCTGACCACCGTGGGCTACCGGATCGGCGACCAGGACCCGGTCTACGCCCTGGAGGGCTCGATCGCCGTCACCGGTTCGCTGGTCCAGTGGATGCGCGACCAGATGGGCCTGATCAAGTCGGCCGCCGAGATCGAGACGCTCGCGTCGTCGGTCGAGGACAACGGCGGCGCGTACTTCGTGCCGGCCTTCTCCGGCCTGTTCGCCCCGTACTGGCGCCCCGACGCCCGCGGTGTGATCGCCGGCCTGACCCGCTACGTCACCAAGGCGCACATCGCGCGCGCCGTCCTCGAGGCCACCGCCTGGCAGACCCGTGAGATCAGCGACGCCATGACGAAGGACTCCGGCGTCGAGCTCGCGGCCCTCAAGGTCGACGGCGGCATGACCTCCAACAACCTGCTGATGCAGACCCTCGCCGACGTCCTGGACGCACCCGTGGTGCGCCCGATGGTCGCCGAGACCACCTGCCTCGGCGCCGCCTACGCCGCCGGTCTCGCCGTCGGCTTCTGGTCCAACACCGAGGACCTGCGCGCCAACTGGCGCCGGGCCGCGGAGTGGACCCCCAACATGGCCGCGGAAACCCGCGACCGCGAGTACAAGAGCTGGCTCAAGGCCGTGGAGCGGTCCATGGGCTGGCTCGACGATGGAAACACTGGCGAGGAGTAAGACCCGCATGAGTACCCAGACCACCCTGCAGTCCGTGCCTGCCCTCGGTACGCACCCGGCCTCCGGCTCCGCCCCGAGCCGCGCCGAGACCCGGGAGCAGCTCTCCAAGGCAACGTACGACCTTCTCGTCATCGGCGGCGGCATCCTGGGCATCTCCACCGCCTGGCACGCCGCGCAGTCCGGGCTGCGGGTGGCTCTGGTCGACGCCGGTGACTTCGCCGGCGCCACGTCCTCCGCCTCCTCCAAGCTCCTCCACGGCGGCCTGCGCTACCTGCAGACCGGTGCGGTGAAGCTGGTGGCGGAGAACCACTTCGAGCGCCGCGCGGTCTCCCGCCAGGTGGCTCCCCACCTGGCGAACCCGCTGACCTTCTACCTCCCCGTGTACAAGGGCGGCCCGCACGGCGCCGCGAAGCTCGGCGCGGGCGTGTTCGCGTACTCGGCGCTGTCCGCCTTCGGCGACGGCGTCGGGCACCTGCTCTCCCCCGCCAAGGCCCAGCAGGACGTCCCGGAGCTGCGCACCGAGAACCTGAAGGCCGTGGCCGTGTACGGCGACGACCAGATGAACGACGCCCGCATGGCGCTGATGACGGTCCGCGCGGCCGTCGAGTCCGGCGCCGTCGTGCTCAACCACGCCGAGGTCACCGGCCTGCGCTTCACCCGGGGCCGGGTCACGGGCGCGGAGCTGAAGGACCGTACGACCGGGGACGAGTTCGGCGTCGACGCGCGTCTCGTCCTGAACGCGACCGGCCCCTGGGTCGACCACCTGCGCAAGATGGAGGACCCGAACGCGGCGCCCTCCATCCGGCTGTCGAAGGGCGCGCACCTGGTCCTCAAGCGCACCTCCCCCTGGAAGGCCGCGCTCGCCACCCCGATCGACAAGTACCGCATCACCTTCGCCCTCCCCTGGGAGGACATGCTGCTGCTCGGCACGACCGACGAGGAGTACGAGGGCGACCCGGGCGAGGTCGCCGTGAACGAGAAGGACATAGCCCAGATCCTGGACGAGGCCGCGTTCTCGGTCCGCGACCAGCAGCTGTCCCGTGACCTGATCACCTACTCCTTCGCCGGCCTGCGGGTGCTGCCGGGCGGACCCGGCGACACGTCGAAGGCCAAGCGGGAGACCGTGGTGACGGAGGGCCGCGGCGGCATGCTGTCCATCGCCGGCGGCAAGTGGACCACCTTCCGCCACATCGGCCGTACCGTCATGCAGAAGCTGGAGTCGCTGCCGGGCCACCCGCTCGGCGAGGACTTCGAGCCGGTCAAGGCGCTGCCGAAGAAGCTGCCGCTGCCGGGTGTCGCCAACCCCCGTGCCGTGGCGCACCGGCTGCTGGTCGACGGCCCGGCGCCCGGCCCGCGCATGGCGGCCGACACCGCCAGGCACCTGGCCACGCACTACGGCTCGCTGGCCTTCGACATCGCGCGCCTGGCCAACGAGAACCCGGAACTCGGCAAGCGCGTCCACCCGGACGCCCCGGAGATCTGGGCCCAGGTCGTCTACGCCCGGGACCACGAGTGGGCCGAGACGCCGGACGACGTGCTGCGCCGCCGTACGACGCTGACGATCCGCGGGCTCGCCACCGACGAGATCCGCGCCAGGGTGCAGGGCCTGCTCGACGAGAAGTAGGCGTCCGAGCGGGAGTGAGGGGCGGATCCCACGGGGGGATCCGCCCCTTCCGCGTGCCCGGGCCGGCTGCCGCGCCGAGGCGGCCTGCGCGCCCCCATACTGTCGTGAGACATCGGATGTCTGAGCGACAGGGGCTCCGCCATGGCAGTCACGGACGAGGCGATCGAGAAGATCAAGGAGATGATCGTCTCCGGTACGCTGCGGCCCGGCGACCAACTCCCCAGGGAGAGCGAACTCGCCGCCGTGCTCGGGCTGTCCCGCAACTCCCTGCGCGAGGCGGTGCGCGCGCTCTCCCTCATCCGCGTCCTCGACGTACGGCAGGGCGACGGGACCTACGTCACCAGTCTGGACCCCCAACTCCTGCTGGAGGCGCTGAGTTTCGTCGTCGACTTCCACCGCGACGACACCGTCCTCGAGTTCCTGGCGGTGCGCCGGATCCTGGAGCCGGCCGCGACGGCACTGGCCGCCCCGCGCATCGCCGAACAGGAACTGGACGCGCTCACCGCCCGGCTGGACGCACTCGGCGGCACGCCCTCGGTGGACGAACTCGTCGCCTGCGACCTGGAGTTCCACCGTGTCATCGCGCGGAGCTCCGGGAACACGGTCCTGAGCTCCCTGCTCGAAGGGCTGTCCGGGCCGACCACCGGGGCCCGCGTCCGGCGCGGACTGGCCCAGCGGGACGCGGTCGGCCGCACGCTGCACGAGCACCGGGCCATCCTCGCCGCCCTGCGCGACCGGGACGGGGAGGCGGCCCGGTCGTGGGCGACGGTGCACATCGCGAGCGTGGAGCAGTGGCTGCGATCGGCCCTCTGACCCCTCGTCGGCCGGCTGCTGCCGACGGCCGCGCGTGGTGCCGTGCGGCCGGCCGGGCACAGCTCGGATGACTGACGGGTGTTCCCGGGTGGTGTTCGGGGCAGTGATCCGTTCACTCCCCCGTGCAAGGGGGCTGCGGAGGCGCCCCGCGCACGCCGTAAGGTTGGGACGTACGCGAGGGCACGTCGGAAGGAGGCGCTGGGTGATCGAGCTCGAGGGGGTTCCCGAGCTGGTCGACCCGGTCATGGTGGCCGCGTTCGAGGGCTGGAACGACGCCGGTGACGCCGCCTCCGCCGCGGTCGCGCATCTCGACCGGGAATGGAAGGGCGAGGTGTTCGCGGCGCTCGACGCCGAGGACTACTACGACTTCCAGGTCAACCGCCCCACCGTGTGGCTGGACGGCGGCGTCCGCAAGATCACCTGGCCGACGACGCGGCTGTCCGTGGTCCGGGTCGGCGGCGACAGGCCGCGCGACCTGGTGCTGGTCCGGGGTATCGAACCGTCCATGCGCTGGCGCTCGTTCTGCAACGAACTGCTGGGGTTCGCGCACGAGCTGGGCGTGGAGCTGGTGGTGATCCTGGGCGCCCTGCTCGGCGACACCCCGCACACCCGTCCTGTTCCGGTCAGCGGTGTCACCTCCGACGCCGACCTGGCCCGCACGATGGATCTGGAGGAGACCAAGTACGAGGGCCCGACGGGCATCGTCGGCATCCTCCAGGAAGCGTGCACGCACGCGGGCGTACCGGCGGTGTCGCTGTGGGCGGCGGTGCCGCACTACGTGTCGCAGCCGCCCAACCCGAAGGCGACCCTGGCCCTGCTCAACCGTCTGGAGGACCTCATCGACCTGCGCATCCCGCTGGGCGATCTGGCCGAGGACGCGCGGGCCTGGCAGCTGGGCGTGGACCAACTGGCCGCCGAGGACAGCGAGGTCGCCGAGTACGTGCAGACGCTGGAGGAGGCCCGGGACACCGCCGAGCTGCCCGAGGCGTCGGGTGAGGCGATCGCCCGCGAGTTCGAGCGTTATCTGCGGCGCCGGGACGGCGGCGGTCCCGCGGCACAGCCCGGGGGGCACGCCACGGAGAGCGGCGAGCCCGCGTCGTACCTGCGCGACACCCCCGCGGGCCGGGGCCGTCCGAAACCGCAGCGGCCCGGCCCCGAGCCCGAGTCCGACGCCGGGGCCGGCGCGGAGACGGGCGCCGGGGACACCGGCACCGAGGGCGCCCCGGGTTCGCCGGGATCGCCGGGTTCTCCAGACGCGACGGGCTCCCCGGGGACTCAGGGTTCCTCCGGTTCGCCGGACTCCCCGGACTCCTCCAACGGCACGGAGGACTGAACGGCAGGGGCGGTGCGCGCGACGCGCACCGCCCCTCGGCCGCCGTACGCCTTCTCGATCCCCCGGCCGCCGTACGCCTTCTCGATCCCCGTGCGGCGGGTGAGGCGCCGCGCCCGGTGGCCGTCGGTTACAGCGCGACGCCGAGCAGCGCGTCCACCGCACGCGAGGCCACGCCGGGCGCGCCCTCGTCCGTGCCGCCGTGCTCGTGCTGGACCGCGGCCCAGCGGTCGACCGCGGCGAGCGCGGACGGCGCGTCCAGGTCGTCGGCGAGAGCGGCGCGGATCTCCTCGACGAGCGCGTCGGCGGAGGGTCCGTCGGGCCGCGACACCGCGGCGCGCCAGTCCGCCAGCCGAGCGACCGCTTCTTCGAGGACCGCGTCGGTCCACTCCCAGTCGGCCCGGTAGTGGTGCGCGAGGAGCGCGAGCCGGATGGCCGCCGGGTCGACGCCGTCGCGCCGCAGCTTCGAGACGAAGACCAGGTTGCCCTTGGACTTCGACATCTTCTCGCCGTGGAGCGCGACCATGCCGGCGTGGACGTACGCCTTGGCCATGGGGAACTCGCCGGTCAGCACCTGGGCGTGCGAGGCGCCCATCTCGTGGTGCGGGAAGGCGAGGTCGGAGCCGCCGCCCTGGACGTCGAAGCCCATTCCGAGGTGGTCGAGCGCGATGGCCACGCACTCGATGTGCCAGCCGGGGCGTCCCCGGCCCAGCGAGCCGCCGTCCCAGCTCGGCTCGCCCTCGCGGGCCGCCATCCAGAGCATCGGGTCGAGGGGGTTCTTCTTGCCCGGCCGGTCGGGGTCGCCGCCCCGCTCGGCGGACAGCAGGCGCATCGCGGCGGCGTCCAGATTCGACACCTGGCCGAAGTGCGGGTCGGACTCGACGGAGAAGTAGACGTCGCCTTCGAGCTCATAGGCGGCGCCGGCGTCGCGCAGCCGCTCGACGAGCGGGACGATGCCCGGTATCGCCTCGACGGCACCGATGTAGTGCTTCGGCGGGAGCATCCGCAGGGCCGTCATGTCCTCGCGGAAGAGGGCGGTCTCCTTCTCGGCCAGTGCCACCCAGTCGACGCCGTCGCGCTCGGCCCGCTCCAGGAGCGGATCGTCGACGTCGGTCACGTTCTGGACGTAGTGGACCTGCCGCTTCGTGTCGAGCCACACGCGCTGCACGAGGTCGAACGCGTTGTAGGTCGCCGCGTGTCCCAGGTGGGTGGCGTCGTACGGCGTGATGCCGCAGACGTAGATACGGGCGACGGGACCGGGGTCGAGGGTGACGAGCCCACCGGTCGCGGTGTCGTGGATCCGGAGGTCGCGGCCCTCACCGGGCAGGGCGGGGACCTCAGAAGCGGGCCAGGCATACATGCCCTGAGCCTAACCGGACGGGAGTTCCGTATACGAACCGGACCGGGAACGACGGCCGCGAGGGCGGTCCTGCCGGACCTCTCGGCACCGACGCGCGGCACGGGCCGAGGTGCCTGGTGCGGCGCGGCAGACGTGCCTGTGTGCGGCGCGGGCAGACGTGCCGACGGGCGGTGCGGGCGGTCGCACCCCGGCGACGTGCCCGCGGCAGGTGCTCCCGGCCCGTCGGGTGCCTGGTCCCGTCACACCGGTGGCCAGGGAATCGCCGGCCACTCCCCGCTCGGCTCCGGGTGCTTTCCCGAGGCGAGCAGGGCGTCGACCCGCGCCCGGGTGGCGTCGGTCTCGGCGGGCGTGACGAGTTCCGCCAGCCGGGTGGCCAGCGGTGCGCCGGGCGCCAGGGAGCCGCGCAGTGACGTGAGCACCTCGACCGCCTCGGAGGTGAGCGGCTCGCCCGCCCAGCCCCACAGGAGCGTGCGCAGCTTGTTCTCGGCGTTGAAGGTGACCCCGTGGTCGATGCCGTACAGCCGGCCCTCACCCGCGGGCAGCAGATGGCCGCCCTTGCGGTCCGCGTTGTTGATCACGGCGTCCAGCACGGCGAGCCGTCGCAGCCGCTCGTCGTCGGCGTGCACGAGCAGGGCCGTACGCCCCTCGCCCACGTCGGCGAACGCGATGGCCTTCCAGCCCGCCCCGGGCTCCTCGCCGTCCACCAGCGCGAGCAGCTCGGAACCGGCCTCCCCCTCGATCCACAGCTGGCACATGCCCTCGCCGTACGGCCCGTCCCGCAGCACGGTGGGCGGCACGAGCCCCCAGCCGGTCGCTTCGGAGACCTCGTACGCAGCGACCTCGCGCTGCGCCAGCGTCCCGTCCGGGAAGTCCCACAGGGGCCGCTCCCCGGCGACCGGCTTGTACACGCAGAACGCCTCCTGCCCGTCGTGGGAGACGGAGCAGTGCAGCACCGCGTTGGAGGCCTCACGGATCCGTCCGCGCACCGTGAGCTCGCCGCGGGCGAGCAGCTCGGTCGTGGTCACGCTCCGCGGCGGTATCCGTTCTGGCGCGGACATACGTGTCCTTCCGGGTCGAGCGGGAGGCTGCACAGCGGGCAGGGCGGCCGGCCCGCGTTGACGACATCGAGGGCGCGTTTGGCGAAGGCCCGGGCCTGCGCCCCGGTGAGCCGGACCCGGAGCATCGGCGGGCCGTTCTCCTCGTCCTGGAGGAGCCGCTCCTCGGCCTCCGCGAGGTCCTCGTCGGAGTCGGCGTCCAGCTCCACCAGGGCCTGCGCCTCGACGATCATGCGCTGCTCGTCGCCGTCCCAGGCCAGGGCCATGGTGCCGACCCGGAACTCCTCCTCCACGGGGGTGTCCAGCGGGGCGGTGTCGGAGACCTCGGCGGGAGCGACGGCGGGTACGGGCGCACTGCCGCCGGTCCGCCGTACGACCTCGTCGAGCAGCTCTTCCATCCGCTCGGCGAGTGCGGCCACCTGCGTCTTCTCCAGGGCCACGCTGGTCACCCGCGGGCCCGAGGTGGCCTGCAGGAAGAAGGTACGGCGCCCGGGCAGCCCGACCGTACCGGCCACGAAACGGTCCGGGGGGTCGTAGAGGAACACCTGACGGGACACGTCCTGTCTCCATGGGGATCTGCGTCGGGACCGGCCGGACGGATCAGCCGTCGGTCCGCACCGGTTGCTGACAACTGCTGCGCTGCTTCGAACGCTTCACCCTACTGCGGCCGACGATCACGGTGCGCCCGCACCGCCCCCGACCGGGGCGTCACCGCCCGGGCTCTCCTCGCGCGGCGCCAGCGAGGCGAGATCGCCGGTGTCGCCGAGCCGGACGAGAAATGGCCGCATACGGGTGTAACGGATCACGGTGATGGAAGACGGTTCCACAGAGATCCGCTGGAAGAGGTCGAGATGAAGTCCGAGTGCGTCCGCGACAAGGGACTTGATGATGTCGCCGTGCGAGCACATGAGGTAGACGGCGTCACCGCCGTGATCGCGCTCCACGCGCGCGTTCCACTCGCGTACCGCCTCGGCGGCACGCGTCTGCATCGCGCGCATGGATTCCCCGCCGGGGAACGCCGCGGCGGAGGGGTGCGCCTGCACGACCTCCATGAGCGGTTCGTCCTTGAGCTCGGCGAGCTTGCGGCCGGACCAGTCGCCGTAGTGGCACTCGCCGATGCGGTCGTCGCTGTGCAGGCGCAGTCCGGGGCGGGCGTCGAGCAGGGGGCGTACGGTCTCCTGGCAGCGCTGGAGCGGGCTGGCGACGACCTCGGAGATCGGCAGGCCGTCGAGTCTGCCGGGGAGCGCGGCGGCCTGTGCGCTGCCGCGTTCGTCGAGGGCTACGCCGGGCGTCCAGCCGGCGAGGAGCCCCGCGGTGTTGGCGGTGGAACGTCCGTGCCGGACGAGGATCAGGGTGGGCATGCGGCCCAGCCTAGGACGGGGCCGGTGTGTCGGACGGCTCGGAAGGCAGGAGAATACGCTCTGTGATCGTCGACTGTGCCATCTACCGCGACGGGCGCCGCTCTCAGGGCCCCGACGACCTCTCCGACGCCCTGGACGCCGCCCGCGACCAGGACGACACCTTCCTCTGGATCGGTCTCCACGAGCCGACCGCGGAGGAGTTCGCCCACGTCACCAGCGAGTTCGGGCTGCACCCGCTGGCGGTCGAGGACGCCCTGAAGGCGCACCAGCGCCCCAAGCTGGAGGTGTACGACGACTCGGTCTTCATGGTCCTGAAGCCGGTCACGTACGAGCAGGACAGCGACGCGGTGTCCTCCGGCGAGCTCATGATCTTCCTGGGTGACTCCTTCATAGTCACCGTGCGGCACGGCGAGGGGGCGCCGCTGAAGGAGGTGCGGCACCGGCTGGAGCAGGACCCGGAGATGCTCAGGCACGGTCCGACGACGGTGCTGTACGCGATCGCCGACGCCACGGTCGACCACTATCTGGACGTGGCGACCGAGCTGCAGACCGACCTGGAGGAGCTGGAGAGCGAGGTCTTCTCGCCTTCCGACGGGGGAACGCGCCACACCGCGTCCCGCATCTACACGTTCAAGCGGCAGATCCTGGAGTTCCGCCGGGCCACCGGCCCGCTGGCGATCCCGATGACCCGCCTCGCGGGCACCGGCTCGTTCAGTACGGGACTGCCGTTCGTCGCGGAGGAGACGCAGCCCTTCTTCCGGGACGTCAGCGACCACCTGACGCGTGTGAACGAGTCGGTGGAGGGCCTGGACCGGCTGGTCTCCGACATCCTCTCCGCTCACCTGGCGCAGATGAGCGTCCGGCAGAACGACGACATGCGGAAGATCTCCGCCTGGGCCGCCATGGCCGCGCTCCCGACGATGATCGCGGGAATCTACGGCATGAACTTCGAGCACATGCCCGAGCTGCGCTGGGTGTGGTCGTATCCCACCGTGATCCTGCTGATGGCGGTCCTGGAGGTCGGGCTCTACCGGATGTTCAAGCAGCGGGGCTGGCTGTAGCGGCCCGGTCCGCGCGGGCCCGCGCCTGCGGGGTGCGCGGGCGGGAGCCGTCCGGTTCAGGCGAACTCGGGCGCCGTCGCGGGGGGCCCGTCGAGCGCGCCGCGCCGCTCGGGCATCGCCAGCCGGACCATGCGCCGCCAGCCCGCCAGCCGTTCGTAGGCGTACACGGCGTGGATGCCCGCGGCGAGCGTCGCCGACCTGGCCTTCGACCAGCCGAGGATGCGCCCCATGTGGCTCATCACGGCGAGGCTGACGTCGCGGTAGACGCGGATCTCGGCCAGCGCGCACTCCCGCAGCGTCCGCTGGATGGTGCGGCCGTGTCCGGCGTGCGCGAAGCGCAGCAGTTCCTCGTGGCAGTAGGCGAGGTGGTTGTCCTCGTCCTGGGAGATCATCCGGACCGCGCGGCCGATGTCGGGGTCGTCGGCGAAGTGCTTGCGCAGCAGCTCCATCTGCTCGGAGGCCCGCTGCTCGGTGACCCTGCTGTGCGCGAGGTAGGTGACGACGTCCGGGACGGTCAGCGGCCGGTCGGCCCTGAGCTTCTCGTGCGGCAGACCGATGCCGTGCCGTTCGAGGAGCATCGTGTAGTCGGTGTCGGGCGGGACCTCGACGGGCCGCAGGCCGCGTTTCTTGATGAGGGCGTGGAAGATCCGCCCGTGTTTGTCCTCGTCGGCGCCGTGCCGGGCGATCTTGGGGGCGAGTCCGCGTTCGCCCGGCGGCACGAGCGCGGCGATGCGGGCGTTCTCCCAGCCGCCCTGCGCCTCGCCGCTGGCAGCGATGGAGCAGAAGAGCCGGAACGACTCGTCGTTGTCGAGGATCTCCTGGAACAGACTCCTGGCCGAAAGCATCACTGCCCACCTCTCTGCGGGACTCCGCAGAGAACGAGTCAAATGCCGTCGGGAGGGGGCGGCAACACCTGCGCCGGACGGCTCCGCCGAACGGGGGACGGTGCCGCCCGTTCCGGGGCGTAACCGAAGGGGCGGGTGGCGCGTTGTTCTCCGTGACGGCCGTGGCGGGGAAGACCCCCGAGCCCCCACCACGGCCGCAGACTCATCGCTCCGGCTCGCTCCGGCTCGCTCCGGCTCGCTCCGGCTCGCTCCGGCTCGCTCCGGCTCGCTCCGGTCGCGTCAGGCGAGTCCGGCGCGCTCCAGCGCCTCGGTGCCGGCCCGCAGCGAGGCGACGCGCTCCTCCAGAGTGAAGCCCGCGGGTGCGAGCGTGAGGGTGGTGACCCCGGCCGCCGCGTAGGCCTGCATCCGGTCCGCGATGCGGTCCACGGACCCGAGCAGGGTCGTCCGGTCGATCAGCTCGTGCGGTACGGCGGCGGCGGCGCCCTCCTTGTCGCCGGACAGGTACCTGTCCTGGATCTCGGCGGCCTCCTTCTCGTACCCCATGCGCCGGGCGAGCTGGTTGTAGAAGTTCTGCTTGCGGCTGCCCATGCCGCCGACGTACAGCGCGGTGTACGGGCGGAACATGTCGGCGAGGGCGGCCACGTTCTTGTCGTCGCCGAGCGCGAGCGGGAGCGTCGGGCAGACGTCGAAGCCCTCCATCGTCTTCCCGGCCTTCTCCCGGCCGGCCCGCAGGTGACTGATCGCGGTGTCCTCCAGGTGCTCGGCCGACGGGAAGATCAGCAGGGCGCCGTCGGCGATCTCACCGGTCTGTTCGAGGTTCTTCGGACCGATCGCGGCGATGTACAGCGGGATGTGCTCGCGCTCCGGGTGCACCGTCAGCTTGATCGGCTTGCCCGGACCGCCGGGCAGGGGCAGCGTCCAGTGCTCGCCCTCGAAGGAGAGGCGCTCGCGCGTCATCGCCCGGCGCACGATCTCCACGTACTCGCGGGTGCGCGCCAGCGGCTTGTCGAACTTGACGCCGTACCAGCCCTCGGAGACCTGTGGCCCGGAGACGCCGAGACCGAGGCGGAAGCGGCCGCCGGACAGCGAGTCCAGGGTGGCCGCCGTCATCGCCGTCATCGCGGGCTGGCGGGCGGGGATCTGGAAGATGGCCGAACCCACGTCGATGCGCTCGGTCCGGGCGGCGACCCAGCTGAGCACCGTGGCCGCGTCGGAGCCGTAGGCCTCGGCGGCCCAGCAGACGGCGTATCCCAGTCGGTCGGCCTCCTGGGCGACGGCGAGATTGTCCGCGTCCATTCCGGCGCCCCAGTAGCCGAGGTTGATCCCGAGCTGCATGACCGTTTCCCCTTACCGATCAGTAACGTCCCTTGTGCCGGAGACACTAGCGCTCTGGCGGGCACAACGGCAGGGACAGGCGCGCTCCCCCGTGATCCCGGTTGTCCACAGGGCCACCACACACCGAGTTCCGGCCAGTAATCTCGGCGTCCATGGAGCAGAGGCATCTCGGCCGGACCGGCCTTCGCGTGTCCCGGATCGGGCTCGGCACCCTCACCTGGGGCCGGGACACCGACGAGCATGACGCCGCGGAGCTGTTGAAGGCGTTCTGGGAAGCGGGCGGGACCCTCGTCGACACGGCCGACGTGTACGGGGACGGGGAGTCCGAGTACCTGCTCGGACGCCTCATGGACGGCCTGGTGCCGCGCCGGGACCTGGTCGTCTCGACGAAGGCGGGGAGCGTGCCGGACCCGGACCGGCGCTTCGACGCCTCGCGCGGGCATCTGCTCTCCGCGCTCGACGCCTCCCTCAAGCGGCTCGGCACGGAGTACGTGGACGTGTGGCACGTGCACGCCTACGACCCCGTGACCCCACTGGACGAGACTCTCCAGGCCCTGGACCTGGCGGTCAGCAGCGGTCGCGCCCGGTATGCCGGGGTGTCCGACTTCTGCGGCTGGCAGCTGGCCAAGGCGGCGACCTGGCAGCTCGCGGTGCCCGGGACCCGGACCCGGCTGGCCAGTACGCAGATGGAGTACTCGCTGCTGCAGCGAGGGGTGGAGCGCGAGGTGCTGCCCGCCGCCCTCGACCTGGGCGTGGGTCTGCTGCCCTCCTCACCCCTCGGGCGGGGCGTGCTCACGGGCAAGTACCGCAACGGGACACCGTCCGACTCCCGGGGCGGCACGGAGCACCTCGCGCCTTTCGTCGCGCCGTATCTGGACGACGCGGCCCGCCGCATCGTCGACGCGGTGGCGACCGCCGCCGACGGGCTCGCCGTGACCCCGCTCCAGGTGGCCCTCGCCTGGGTCCGCGACCGGCCGGGGGTGACCGCCCCGGTCATCGGCCCGCGCAACGCGCAGCAGCTCACGGCGGCGTTGTCAGTGGAGACCCTTAGTCTTCCTGACGAGATCTGCCGGGCGCTCGACGACGTGTCGGCGCCGGTGCACCACTATCCCGATCACGACTGGAGCACGCTGTGAGCACGGAGCCCGAGACCACGGAGGAAGCGGAGCCGGGGGCCCCGGGCGCGGGCACGGAGGACGGCGCCGCGGCCCCGGAGGGCGAGCCGACGGGTGCTTCCGGCGACGTGAGCGGGGGCGGCCGCGGGCCCGCGTCCCCGGCCGCCGGGGACGGCACCGGGGCGGCCGCGGGCGAGGCGCCGGGGGACGGCGAGGACACCGGAATCCCGTCCGCGCCGCCCGCGGACCGGGACGACGACGCCCCGGCGGCGACCGATGCCGGGGACACGGAGGACTCGTCCGACGCCCACGGCGACGGAGCCACGGAGGACCGGGCCGGGGACGCGTCCGCCGGAGCCTCCGGAGACCGGGCCGGGGACGCGTCCGCCGGAGCCTCCGGAGACCGGGCCGGGGACGCGTCCGACGGAGCCTCGGGAGACCGGGCCGGGGACGCCGGGGAGGCGTCCGACGGAGCTTCGGGCGACGAGGCCGGGGATGCCGGCGGAGCCGGGGGCGAGGACGGCGCCGGTGCCGCCGGGAAGCTGGCCGAGGCCGAGGCCGAGCTGGCGGCCCAGCGCGAGCTCCGGGAGCGGATCGAGCGGCGCAAGGCCGAGAAGCAGGGGCCGATCCCGGCCGGGACCAAGCTCAGCGGGACGGCCGCCGACCTGCTCGCGGCGATCCGTGCGGTGGAGAGCGGCGAGAAGCCCGTGGCCACGGCGTTCCGCGAGCCGGAGCCGACGCCTCGCAGGTCGGCGCCCGAGCCGGTGCGGCGTCCGCAGCCGCCGGCTCCCGGCGCCGGCACGCCCGCGGCCGAGACGGTCGATGCCGTGAAGGCCGTCCTGACCGAGGGCGGCGCCCCGGACGCGCTCGCACCGCAGGTCGCCGCCACCCTGGGGGAGAGCGCCGACGGGCAGCTGCGCGAGGACCCGTGGCAGCTGCTGCGGATCGCCGGTGTACGGCCCGAGCAGGCCGACGGCTTCGCGCGGGCGCTGCTCGGCGCGGAGTGCGGCCCGGACGACGAGCGGCGCGGCCGGGCGGTCACGGTGTGGCTGCTGGAGCAGGCCGCCCTCGCCGGGCACACCGCCCTGGAGGCCCCGGTGCTCACCGCCGCGCTGGCCCAGCGCGCGGTGCCCGACCCGGACGCCGCCGTGCAGAGCACCGTCGCCGAGGGAGAGGCCCTGGTCTTCCAGGACGCTCTCGACGCGGTGGCTCCCGCCCCCGAACCGGACGCGGACGCGGAGGAGGGCGAGGAGCGCCCGGTCCGCGTCCTCATCGGTCTGGAGCGGTACGCGCTCGCCGAGGAGAGCCTCGCCGACGGTCTCGCCCGTGTCGTCAACGCCCTGCCCAAGGACGCGTCCCCCGACTGGGAGCCGGCCGCCGAGGCCGCCTCACGCTCCACCGCCGAGCTGATCCGTGCCGTCGCGGGACACGGACTCGTCCTGCACACGGGCGGCGAGGCGTCCCGCGGGGAGCCGGCCGAGCTGCTCGCGGCGGCCCGGACGCTCGGGCTGCGCGCCTGCGCCGCCGCGCACACGACGGACGGCCGGGACCGCTTCGCCTCGTCCCTCACGGCGGTCCAGGGCGACCCGTCCGGGGTCGTCACCACCGTCGCAGGCCTGCTCTCGGGCGCGGAGGGGCCGGGACGGGACGCGGACGGTGCCCTGGCGCTCGACCTGCTGGTGCTCCTGGACGCTCCGCAGCTCGACGTCGAGACCGCGGCGGTGCTCTCCGAGTCGCTGCCCGACGGAGCCCGGCTGGTGCTGAGCGGGGACCCGGGTGTGCTGTGGTCGGCCGGACCCGGCCGCGTCTTCGCCGATCTGCTGGCCGCCCGGGTCTGTCCGCAGGTCGCCTCGCGGACACCGGATCCCGGTCCCCTCGGGGAGCTGGTCTCGGGCATCGGCATCGGGGAGCTGAACCAGGTCGAGGCGCCCGGCAAGGAAGTGGTGATCGTCCCGGTGCGGGACGCCGGGGAGGCGGTGCACCGGACCGTGCAGCTCGTCGCGGACTCGGTGCCGCGAGCCATCGGCATCCCGGCGGAGCAGACGCAGGTGATCACTCCGGGGCACGGCGGCGCCGCCGGCACCCGCGCGTTGAACACCGTGCTGAAGGAGCGCCTCAATCCGGGCCCCGGCCGCTTCGGCGGCTTCGACCCCGGTGACCGGGTCGTCCACTCCCCCGCCCCGGGCCGTACGGTGCCCGGGCACGTCGTAAGGGCCGACGCCGAGGGGCTGCACCTGGAGTGCGCCGGCACCCCCGTGGTCGTACCGAAGGAGCGGGTGGAGCAGTCCGTGCGGCATGCCTGGGCGCTGACCGCGCACCAGGCGGTGGGCCACCGCTGGCCGGCCGCGGTCGTGGTGCTGCCGGGTGACGCCGCGGCAACCCTCACCCGCCCCTGGGTGTACACGGCCTTCGGCCGGGCGGCCCGCCACCTCTCCGTCGTGCACGGGGTCGAGGGGGCACTGCCGCATGCGGTGGCGGAGGTCCCGCAGAAGCCGCGCACCACGCGCCTGCCGGCGCTGCTCAAGGCCCAGATGCCGACCGCCGGGTGACGGAGCACGGACAGCGAGGTGGCGGCCACCGGTGATCCGGTGACCGCCACCTCGTGCGTCCGGGCGGCCACCGGTGATCCGGTGACCGCCACCTCGTGCGTCCGGGGGTCCAGGTCCGTACGGCCCCCGTACGGGCTGCCTCAGCGATCCGCGTCGAGCGGCTCCAGGTCCTCGTCGTCGTCCAGGATCCCGTCCAGCCCGGGGCCGACGCCGCGGCGCGGATCGTCGTCGAGGTCGTCGTCGGTCTCGTCGTCGAAGACGGCGCTGACGTCGAAACGGCAGACGATCCGCTGGGTGTCGGCCTGCTCGAAGGGCGCCTCCAGCCACTCCCCCGCCTCGGCCGGCTCGTCCGCGGCGGTCACCCACAGCGTCGAGTCGCCCTCCTCCAGCCCGAACTCCTTGTGCCGGGATGCGATCTCGTCCGGCTCGAACTCGCCGAAGAGCAGACCGACCGCTCCGTGCACCGTGCCGGAGGCCGTGGTCTCCACGTCCGCGTCGTCGTCCACGGCCTCGATGCGCCGGGCCTGCGCCAGCAGTCGCTGCGGCTCCACCACCGAGTAGTCCCGGCGGATCAGCACACTGAGCGCGTTCGGCTCCTCGGGGCCCGTGTACGGCGGCAGCTCGTCGTCCGTACCGGGAATCTCGAAGGGAGTGACCTCGTCGTAGCGCTCGTACAGCAGTTCGTCGTACTCCTCGGCGGCCGCGGCCAGCTCGTTGAACGCCTCGTACACAGCCGGGTCGTCCTCACCCGTCCTGCGCTCGACCGCGGCCAGGTGGCGGTCGAGAGCGGTCTTGACCGCCTCGGCGGCGGCACGTACCTCGGCAGCGGTGGGCTGCGCAGCATCAGACATAGTGCAGACGCTATCCGTACACGGCCTCTGCCCGCACAATAGATGCGATGCCGGAATACGAATTTGTCGACGTGTACGTACCGCGCGGGGTCTCCCGCAAGGAAGCCACACGTCTGCTGACGGACCATGCGGAGTACGGACACTGGGAGTTGGACCGCCTGAGCCTGCATGCCGACGGCAGCCGCAGAGTGCGGTTGCGTCGGCGGATCATCCGCCAGGTACGCGCCACGTGGTGAGCGGGACCCGGCTGAAACGGAGCGGGTCCGCCCGTGCGGGCCCGCTCCGGTCCACCGCGTCGCCGTGACGTGATGCGGCCCGACGCCGGGGCGTCGGGGCGTCATGGGGCGTTCCGGCCCTTTCAGCAGGTCCTACGCCGCCGAGCGTGCCCTGCGGTAGAGGAGCGCGCCCCCGAGCAGCGCGCCCGCGCCCGCCGGAAGCAGCAGGCCCACCGGCAGGTCACTGCCGGTGTGGGCGAGCTGTCCCGCTCCCTGCCGCGCAGCGTCGGACCGGGCGCCGGCCGCGCTGATCCGCGAGGCACCGGTGCGGTCCTCACCGCCCGCCGGGGACGCCGCGCCCCGGTGGCCGCCCTGCCCCGACCCGCCCGGCTGGTCCGGGTGGCCCGGGTGGTTCGGGTGGCCTGGGTGGTTCGGGCCGCCCGACGGCGGGGTTCCGTGGCCGCCGGTGCCGGAGTGACCGCCGCCCGCGTTGCCGCACGTGTTGGCCGCCGCGGGGTTGCCGACGCCGGCCGCGTCCACGCTGTTGCCGCAGACGTTGACCGGTGCGTCGACCGGCACCTGGACGTGGTTGCCGGAACCGACGCCGGGCGAGCCACCGGTGTGTCCGCCCGCGTGCGCGCCGCCTCCCGGGTGCGAGCCGGTGCCGTGGCCTCCGGCGGAACCGCCCCGGCCGCCCTGCTGGACGCACGTGTTGCCCATCGCGGGGTTGAGCAGCCCGATGACGTCCACGGTGTTGCCGCAGACGTTGACCGGTGCGTGCACCGGCGCCTGGACCGTGTTGCCCGACAGCACGCCGGGCGAGTGCTCACCGGCGCCGTGCGCTCCCGAGTCGGCGTGCGCGTAGCCGCCCGCGGCGGCGAGCACGCCGGTCGCGGCCGCCATCGTCATCAGGCTCTTCCGGGTGACCTGTCGCATTGCTGATACCTGCCTTCGACCTTGCCTGGGACCTTGCGGTGCGTGTCCGCGCAGTGGACGCGGACACGGAAAGCCCGGTCGGCCCCGGGGCGCGTGGTACGCGCTCCGGGGCCGACGAGGACTCAGAGCCTCACGGGACGAGGCACAACGTCACTTGTTGACGCAGGCGTTGCCGAAGGCGGGGTTCAGCAGCCCGATCACGGAGACCGTGTTGCCGCAGACGTTCACGGGGATGTGAACGGGCACCTGGACCACGTTGCCGGACAGGACACCGGGGGAGTTCACGGCGGCACCCTGGGCACCCGAGTCGGCGGCGGCCAGGCCCGCACCGGCGAGAACGAGACCACTGGTGGCAACGGCGGCGGCGACGATCTTCTTGATCATTATTCCTCCTCGTAGACAAGTGCGACCCCAGCTTCGGGTCACACGAGCTGTAACGAGGAGGGAGTAATCGAGCTACGAGCTTATGGTCGCATTCACTCTTCTCAGTCGGCTCCGCACGCGCTGGCGATTATGGGAGTGTCGTTTTACCTGCGCACCGCACGACGCGCTCCGCGGCGCCCGCGGAGCGGCGTTCAGGACGCGTCGATGAAGCGGTCCAGCACGCGCACGCCGAACCGCAGGGCGTCCACCGGCACCCGCTCGTCGACCCCGTGGAACATGCCCGCGAAGTCCAGCTCCGGCGGCAGCTTCAGCGGCGCGAAGCCGAAGCAGCGGATCCCGAGGTCGGCGAAGGACTTGGCGTCGGTGCCCGCCGAGAGCATGTACGGGACGGCGCGCGCGATCGGGTCCTCGGCCGACAGCGCGATCTGCATGGCGTCGACCAGCGCGCCGTCGAAGGTCGTCTCCAGCGCCTTGTCCGCGTGCACGTCCTCACGCTTCACCCGCGGGCCGAGGATCCGGTCCAGGTCGGCGAGGAACTCGTCCTCGTAGCCCGGCAGATAGCGGCCGTCGACGTGCGCGGTGGCCTGCCCGGGGATCACGTTGACCTTGTAGCCGGCGCCCAGCTGGGTCGGGTTGGCCGTGTTCTGCAGGGAGGCGCCGATCAGCTTGGCGATACCGCCGAGCTTGGCGAGCGTCGCGTCCATGTTCTCGGGGTCGAGCTCGGTGCCGAGCGCGTCGCCGAGTTCGTCCAGGAAGTGCCGGAGCGTCTTGGTGACCCGGACGGGGAACTTGTGCCGGCCGAGCCGGCCGACCGCCTCGGACAGCTCGGTGATGGCGTTGTCCCGGTGGATCATCGAACCGTGGCCGGCGGTGCCGTCCACGGTCAGCTTCATCCAGTGCATGCCCTTCTGCGCCGTCTCGACGAGGTAGAGCCGCAGGTTCTCGTTGACCGTGAAGGAGAAGCCGCCGACCTCGCCGATGGCCTCGG
Organism: Streptomyces sp. NPDC005551; assembly: GCF_042871785.1. Taxonomy (NCBI): domain Bacteria; kingdom Bacillati; phylum Actinomycetota; class Actinomycetes; order Kitasatosporales; family Streptomycetaceae; genus Streptomyces; species Streptomyces sp. NPDC005551. The sequence goes on from NZ_JBIAJE010000010.1 coordinate 154,447, forward strand.
TGACCCCCTCGAAGAGGCCCGGGTGCTTGTCGACCAGGTGCCGCGCGCCCCACGTGCCGCCCGCCTCCTCGTCCGCGAGGAAGGCGAGGACGATGTCGCGCGGGGGCTTGCGGCCGGTGCGCAGCCGGTCACGGACGACCGCGAGGGTCATCGCGTCCATGTCCTTCATGTCGACCGCGCCCCGGCCCCACACGCAGCCGTCCGCGATCTCGCCGGAGAACGGGTGGTGGGTCCAGTCCGCCGCGTTGGCCGGTACGACGTCGGTGTGGCCGTGGATGAGCAGCGCGGGCCGCGAGGGGTCCTCCCCCTCGATGCGGGCCACCGTGGAGGCGCGCCCCTGGTGCGACTCGAAGATCTGCGGTTCGAGCCCCACCTCGGCGAGCTTCTCGGCGATGTACTCGGCGGCCTTGCGCTCGCCCGGCCCCGAGTGGTCTCCGTAGTTGCTGGTGTCCATCCGGATCAGCTCGCGACAGAGGTCGACGACCTCGTCCTCGCCGGAGACACCCTTTGCCGTGTTCGACTCGCTCACGCTGCTTCCTCCCGCTGTCACTGCTGGTGGTCCCCCTCATCCTCTCTCCGGCACCCTGTCCGCCCCAAGGGCGGGCCGGGCCCGTCACACGTCGTTCACGCCCCGACGGGGTGTGATCGGGCGCCCGTGGAAGCCTGGTAATGTTTCCTCTGTCGCCGCGAGGGAAACCCCGCGTGACAGACACCTTGTCCGGGTGGCGGAATGGCAGACGCGCTAGCTTGAGGTGCTAGTGCCCTTTATCGGGCGTGGGGGTTCAAGTCCCCCCTCGGACACATCACAGAGCGAGGCCGTGACCGCGAGGTCACGGCCTCGCTCGTCGTGTGCCGGTCCCCGGCGCGAGGGGCGGGGGCGGCACGACACAATGGCGGGCATGATCACGCGTTCCTGCCCGTGCGGACTCCCCAAGCCCTACGCCGCGTGCTGTGGCCGCTTCCACCGCGGCGAGGCCGCCGCGCCCACGGCCGAGGCGCTCATGCGCTCGCGGTACAGCGCCTTCGTCAAGCGCGACGAGGGGTATCTGCTGCGGACCTGGCACCCCGGGACCCGCCCGCCGCGGGTGGAGTTCGAGCCGGGGATGCGCTGGACCGGGCTGGAGATCCTGGAGACCGGTGGGGGATCCGCGTTCCACTCCTCGGGGACCGTGACCTTCCGGGCGGCCTACGCCGGAGGTGTGCTGCACGAGCGCAGCCGGTTCGAGCGGGTCGAGGGGGCCTGGGTGTACGTCGACGGTGACTTCGTGGAGTGACCCGGGCGCAGGCGGCCCTCGGGGCGAAGGCCGTTCAGGGGGCCAGGATGTCCAGTTCCCGCAGGGCGCCGACGGTGATCTCGCGGGTGAGTTCCTCGGCGCGGGCCCCGTCGCCCGCGCGGACCGCCTCGGCGACCCGGACGTGCAGGGTGACGGCTGCCGGGGCGGGATCCTCGAACATGACCTCGTGGTGGGTGCGGCCCGCGAGGACCTCGGCGACGACGTCACCGAGCCGGGCGAACATCTCGTTCCCGGACGCGTCCAGGATCACGCGGTGGAAGGCGACGTCGTGGACGAGGTACTTCTCCAGCTGCCGGCCGCGTGACGTGGCGACCATGCCCAGCGCGCACTCGGTGAGTTCGGCGCACTGGGCGGGCGTGGCGTGCCGTGCGGCCAGGCCCGCGGCGACGGGTTCCACGGCGGAGCGCAGCACGGTGAGCGAGCGGAGCTGGTGGGGGCGGTCGGCGCCGGCCAGCCGCCACCGGATGACCTGCGGGTCGTAGACGTTCCACTCGGCCCTGGGGCGGACCGTGACGCCGACGCGGCGGCGGGACTCGACCAGGTACATGGATTCGAGGACCCGGACCGCTTCGCGCATCACCGAGCGCGACACCTCGAAGCGCTGGGCGAGTTCGTCCGTGCGCAAGACGCTGCCGGGCGGGTAGTCGCCCGCTGTGATGGCCGGCCCGAGGGTGTCCAGTACGTGTCCGTGCAGCCCCCGGCCCCGTGTGCTCATGGGGTCAGCGTACGAGGACTCCACCCCCGGGAAAAAGTCAGACTTATATGTCACAGACTCTTGAATTCGTCATACCTAATGGGTTTCAGTGTCGTCGACATCAGGTGTCGACGAGGACAGCGGGAGCATGATGCAGCAGACGCACACCCCCTACGTGGTCGTGGTCATGGGCGTATCGGGGACCGGCAAGACCACCATCGGCCCCCTGCTGGCCGACCGGCTCGGTGTCCCCTACGCCGAGGGCGACGACTTCCACCCGCCGGCCAACATCGCCAGGATGTCGGCGGGGACGCCGCTGACCGACGAGGACCGCGCGCCTTGGCTGGACGCGATCGGCGCCTGGGCGCACGACCGGGCCGGGCTCGGCGGCGTCGTCAGCTGCTCGGCGCTCAAGCGGAGTTACCGCGACCGGCTGCGGGCCGCCGCGCCCGAGGTCGTCTTCGTCCACCTCGCGGGCGACCGCGAGCTCATCGAGGACCGGATGTCGCAGCGGCAGGGGCATTTCATGCCGACCGCGCTGCTGGACTCCCAGTTCGCCACCCTCCAGCCGCTGGGAGCGGACGAGGCGGGTGTCGCGGTCGACGTGTCCGGCGGCCCCGGCGACATCACCGAACGGGCCGTGACCGCGCTGCGCGGTCTGTCCGAGCCCCCGCAGTAGGTCCCCCGAGGGCTCCGCCGGAGCCCGGGGTCTTTCCGACCATCCCGTACACGCAAGGGAAGCACCGTGACCAGACTCAGCGTCGAGATGCTGGCAGCGGACGCCGTCGAGCCGATCACCTCGGCAGGCCATGCCCGGCTGGGCATAGCCGTCCTGGCCGGCATCGCCGTCATCGTCCTGCTCATCACGAAGTTCAAGCTGCACGCCTTTCTCGCCCTGACCATCGGATCGCTCGCACTGGGCGCCTTCGCCGGGGCTCCGCTCGACAAGACGATCCTCAGCTTCACCGCGGGACTCGGCTCGACCGTCGCGGGCGTGGGCGTCCTCATCGCCCTCGGCGCGATCCTCGGCAAACTGCTCGCCGACTCCGGCGGCGCCGATCAGATCGTCGACACGATCCTCGCCAGGGCGGGCGGGCGTGCCATGCCGTGGGCGATGGTGCTGATCGCGTCCGTGATCGGACTGCCGCTGTTCTTCGAGGTCGGCATCGTCCTGCTGATCCCCGTGGTGCTGATGGTCGCCAAGCGGGGCAACTACTCGCTGATGCGCATCGGCATCCCGGCCCTCGCCGGACTGTCCGTGATGCACGGCCTGATTCCGCCGCACCCCGGCCCGCTGGTCGCCATCGACGCGGTCAAGGCCAACCTCGGCATCACCCTGGCGCTCGGCGTCCTGGTCGCCGTCCCGACGGTGATCATCGCGGGTCCCGTCTTCTCCAGGTACGCGGCCCGCTGGGTGGACGTCCCGGCGCCGGAGCGCATGATCCCCGCCCGCGCCTCCGAGGATCTCAAGAGGCGCCCCGGGTTCGGCGCCACGCTCTTCACCATGCTGCTGCCGGTCGTGCTGATGCTGGCCAAGGCGCTCGTGGACATCGTCGTGGACGACCCCGCGCACATGGTCCAGCGCGTCTTCGACGTCGTCGGCTCGCCGCTGATCGCGCTGCTCGCGGCCGTCATCGTGGGCATGTTCACGCTGGGCCGGGCGGCCGGGTTCACCCGGGAGCGGCTGTCGACGACCGTCGAGAAGTCCCTCGCCCCGATCGCCGGGATCCTGCTGATCGTCGGTGCGGGCGGCGGCTTCAAGCAGACGCTGATCGACTGCGGGGTGGGCCGGATGATTCTGGACATCTCCGAGGACTGGTCGATCCCCGCGCTGCTGCTGGCCTGGCTGATCGCGGTGGCGATCCGGCTGGCGACCGGCTCGGCGACCGTGGCGACGATCTCGGCGGCCGGTCTCGTCGCGCCCCTGGCCGCGGACATGTCGACCGCCCACACCTCGCTGCTGGTGCTGGCGATCGGTGCGGGCTCGCTCTTCTTCAGCCATGTCAACGACGCCGGGTTCTGGCTGGTCAAGGAGTACTTCGGCCTGAGCGTCGGACAGACGGTCAAGACCTGGTCGGTCATGGAGACCATCATCTCCGTGGTCGCCGGCGGGCTGGTCCTGCTGCTGTCCCTCGTGATCTAGCGGAACCGTGCGCCGGCCGGGACAGACACGGCCGGCGTACCGCGGACAGAATGGCCCGGGAGAGGGCACCCGCGTCCGGGACTACGGGCGCCAGAGCGAGTGCTCCCGCTCCGCCCACTCCCGGGACACCGAGCCCGTGCGCAGCCCCCGGCGGGCCTCCGGGTCCGCGAGGGCCATCCCGATGTGCCCGGCGAGGACGATGCCGGTCGTCAGGGCCAGCCAGTCGTGCACGAAGGTCGCCGAGGTGCGCCACAGCAGGGGGGTGAGGTGGGTGAACCACATCAGCAGCCCGGTGCCGAGCATCACCAGGCTCGCTCCGGCGATCCAGGCGGCGTAGGTCTTCTGTCCGGCGTTGAACTTGCCGGCGGGGCGTTCGGCGCGGCGGGTGCCGCGGCGCAGGGCCGCACGCAGCCACGTCCGGTCGTGCGGGCCCCAGCGGTTGAGGCGGCCGAGGTCCGCCCGGAAGGCGCGCGAGAGAAGGCCCGCCAGGACCGGGACGGGCAGCAGCAGGCCCGTCCACTCGTGCACCCGGACGACGAGTGCGCGCCGGCCGACGAGTTCGGCGAAGGCCGGCAGGTAGAGGCAGGCCGCCGTCGCGACGCACAGGCCCATCAGCGCGGCCGTCGCGCGGTGGACCCAGCGTTCGGCGGGCGTGAAGCGCCGTACGCGGGAGGCGAGGGCCGGGGCGTCAGCCGGTGGGCGCATCGTCACGTCCGTTCGAGCGGCCGACCCACGCGTCGACGTCGTAGCCCCGCTTCTCCCAGTACCCGGGCTCGACGTCCTCGGTGACGGTGATGCCGGAGAGCCACTTGGCGGACTTGTAGAAGTACATGGGCGCCACGTACAGGCGGACCGGGCCGCCGTGCGCGTGCGCGAGGTCCTTGTCCTGCATGCGCAGGGCCACCAGGACGTCCCGGCGGCGGGCCTGGTCGAGCGTGAGGCTCTCGCTGTAGGCGCCGTCGAAGCAGGTGAAGCGGACCGCGCCGGCCGACGCGTGCACGCCCGCGGCGTCCAGGAGCCGGGACAGGCGCACCCCCTCGAAGGGAGTGCCGGGCACCCGCCAGCCGGTGACGCACTGCACGTCGTGGACGAGCCGCGTCCGGGGCAGGGCCCGCAGGTCGGCGAGGGTGTAGGCGGTGGGGCGGTCGACGAGTCCGTCGACCATGAGGCGGTAGTCCGACGCGCTCTTGCGGGGGACCGAAGAGGTCACCGAGTAGTACCGGAAGCCGCCGCCGTTGGGCAGGAGCCCGGTGAGGCCGGTGGGGTCCTTGTCGGCGGCGCCGCCCAGGAAGCCTTCCAGGCCGCGCTGGAGCGTGGGCGCGGTCAGCACGCCCAGCGCGCCGAGGCCGAGGGTGCCGAGCAGGACCCGCCGGCCGACGGGTTTGCCCTGCTCATCGGGCCGTTCGGAGTTCACGTACTGATTCGACCACCCGCGACCCCCTTCGGGCCAGGGGCCGCGGGTGCCCGTCAGAATTCCGTAACCACTTCCCGGGCCGTGCTCAGGGCGCCGATCCCGCGGCCTTGTCCAGCTGGAACGCCTCGTTGCCCAGTCCGATCCTGGCGTGCGCCTCGGGCCTGCGGGAGCGCAGGACGAGCCCCTGGACCAAGCCGGCGACCAGAGCGGCCCCGATGGCGGCGGGCAGTGCCCAGTTCAGCGCGGAGTCCGGGCCCGTGCCGACGAGGACGTCGAAGTCCTTGATGGTGTAGCCCGCGATGACGAGCAGGGCGAGGCCGGCGAGCACCGAGGCGACCAGGCGCCAGGCCTGGGCGCGGGCGGCGCCGCGGCGGGCGAAGAAGACGACCACCGAGAAGGAGGCGGTGGCCATCAGGAGGATGACGCCGAGGGCCCCGACGTTGCCGCCCCAGGTGAACAGGTGCAGTACGGGCGCGGTCGGGTCGCCGGCCGGGCCGTCGTCCGCCACCGCGAAGGCGCCGATGATCAGCACCGACACGGTCGTCTGCAGCAGCGAGCCCGTGCCGGGGGCGCCACCGGCGACGGTAGTGCGTCCGAAGGCGGCCGGGAGCAGTCCCTCGCGGCCCATGGCGAAGGCGTACCGCGCGACGACGTTGTGGAAGCTGAGCATCGCCGCGAACATGCCGGTCACGAACAGGATGTGCATGACGTCGGTGAAGGTGTCGCCGAGCCGCGGTTCGGTGAGGAAGAACAGCAGCCCCGCGCTCTGCTTCTGGGCGGCGGGCACGATCGCGGCGGGTCCGGCGGCGACGGTGAGCGCCCAGGAACTGATCGCGAAGAAGACGGCGACGAAGGCGATCGCCAGGAACATCACCCGCGGTACGAGGATGTGCGGACGGCTGGTCTCCTCGGCGTACACCGGCGCCTGTTCGAAGCCGGTGAAGGCCGCGATGCAGAAGCACAGGGCGGTGCCGACGCCCGCGCCGGTGAGGGTGTCCGGGTTGAAGGCGTGCAGTGACAGGCCTTCCCGGGCCGGGTCGGCGACGGCCGCGATGTCGAAGATGACGACCAGGGCCACCTCGATGAGCAGCAGCACGCCGAGCACGCGCGCGTTCACGTCGATCTTCAGCCAGGCGAGCGCGCCGACCACGAGCACGGACAGCAGGGCCGGTACCCACCAGGCGATGTCGACGTCGAGGTAGGTGGCGCAGAGGTTGGAGACCTCGAAGCCGAAGATGCCGTAGATGCCGACCTGGAGCGCGCTGTAGGCGACGAGGGCGACCAGGGCCGCGCCGGCGCCCGCGGTGCCGCCGAGGCCGCGGGAGATGTACGCGTAGAAGGCGCCCGCGTTGTGGACGTGGCGGCTCATCTCGGCGTAGCCGAAGGAGAACAGGGCCAGCACCACGCCGAGGATGACGAAGAGCAGCGGCTGCCCGACGATCCCCATCACCCCGAATGTGGTGGGCATGACACCCGCGACGACCATGAGGGGGCCGGTCGCGGCCAGCACGGAGAGCAGGAGGCCGGCCGTGCCCAGCCGGTCGGCGCGCAGTGCGCGGTCCTGCCCCTTGAACGTGCTGATGCCGGTTCCGGCGGTGGGTCTGCTGCTCTCACTCGTGCTCGAACTGCCCGTCGTCATGGCGGGGTCGTCCTCTCAGGTGGTGTGCGGATCAGGGCGTGCCAAGCGCGCTGTCGCGGGCGGCACGGAAGGCTCTGTACGGATCGCGGTCGGGGTACGACCAGGGCGCCGGGGTGGCGTGCGGTCCGATGCGGTGGAAGAGGGCGGCGGCCTCGGCGCCCCGGCCCTCGCAGGACTTCGCGTGAGCGAGGAAGTTGAGGTCGATGTGGCGGCGCGGGTGGTCGTCGCGCTCCCACTCCAGCCACCAGTCGAAGGCCGCCTTCATCACCTGGCGGGCCCGGCGTCCCACCCAGTGCCCGGAGGCGGCCGGGTCGGCGGGTTCGAGGCCCGCCGCGGCCAGCACGCGGTAGCGCTCGGCGTGCGCGACCACCGGGAGGATGGCGAGCGGCGAGTCGGCGGGGGCCTGTTCGGCGGCCCAGTTGGCGAAGTCGTAGACCTCGTGCAGCGGGTCCTGGCCGGCGTCGGCGCGGCGCTCGGCGAGGCGCGCGACCATCAGGTGGTGCGCGTGGTGGTGGTCGGGGTAGCGGTGGCGGACCTCGTCGAAGAGGCGGACGACGTCCTCCTCGCTGCCGATCGAGCGCTCCAGCATCAGCATTCCGAGCCACGGGGTGGGGTCGGCGGGCGCGAGCGCGGCGGCGGCGCGGCATGCCTCGCGGGCGCCGTCCGGCCGCTCCTTGCCGTCCAGCGCGCGCTGGACCGTGGCGACCGCGAGGAACACGGAGGCGCAGGTCGACTCGGGTTCGGCGAGCAGCCAGTCGCGCGCCCAGACGAGGGCGGTGGGTTCCTGGGCGAGCACGGTGACACGGTGCCCCCGGCGGTCCCAGTCGTCCCCGGTCGCGCCGAGCAGTGCGCGGACGCCGGCCCACCGGCCCTGGGCCAACGCGGCGCGCGCGGTGACCAGTTCGACGTCGTCGAGTGCGGCGTCGAAGGCCTGGGGCGCGCGCTTGCGGCCGCGGCCGAGAGGGGGTGGGGGTGGGGGCACCGCGGGCGGTCCTTACGCGGGTGGTCCAGACAGAGCGGGGCCCGGCGGGGCCTGATCACGCAAAGCAAACCCTCAGCCAACGGTTGGCGTCAAGGGCGGCTTGATTTCCGACACGTGTCAACTGTGCACCACGGCAGCGGGGTTGGCCCCCGCCGCTCACCGGTTCCGGCCGGGAGGCCCTGCCGCGGGCCGAGTTGGTTCGCGTGGGGCGGGGGGCGGGGCAGGTGCGTTCCGTGGCCGACGGGCGAGGGTCGGGCCCGCTCCCGCGCAGCGGAGGCCGGACCCTCGCCGAGGGGCGGGACCCGGGCCGCCCCGGGCGGACCCGGTCCGCTCCCACCACAGGCGTGGACCCCGGGCCGCCCGCGCGCGGCGGAGGCCGGTGCGCCGTCGCCGGGCGGGAGGGTCTCACCCTCGGCCGGGTTCGGGCAGCCCCCTCCGGGACGGGTCCCGGAGGGGTACGGCCGGGACGGTCGCGTCCGGGACGGTGGCCCCCAGGGGTCAGCTCACGGACCTGGCCGCGGCTCGGCCCGCCGTGCGGCCGGAGAACAGGCAGCCGCCGAGGAAGGTGCCCTCCAGGGAGCGGTACCCGTGCACCCCGCCGCCGCCGAACCCGGCGGCCTCCCCCGCCGCGTACACCCCTGCCAGCGGGTCGCCGCCCTCCGTCAGCACGCGTGAGGAGAGGTCGGTCTCCAGGCCGCCGAGGGTCTTGCGGGTGAGGATGTTCAGGCGGACGGCGATCAGCGGCCCCGCCTTGGGGTCGAGGATGCGGTGCGGCGTCGCCGTCCTGATCAGCTTGTCCCCGAGGTACTTGCGGGCCCCGTGGATCGCGGTCACCTGGAGGTCCTTAGTGAACGGGTTGGCCATCTCCCGGTCCCGGGCGACGATCTCCCGGCGCAGCGCGGCCTCGTCGATGAGCGGCTCCTCGGTGAGCGCGTTCATACCCCGTACCAGCGCGCTCAGGTCCTTCTCCACGACGAAGTCGACGCCGTTGTCCATGAACGCCCTGACCGGTCCCGGCACCTCGGTGCGGGCCCGTTCCAGGACCCCGCGCACGGACTTGCCGGTGAGGTCGGGATTCTGCTCCGAGCCCGAGAGCGCGAACTCCTTGCCGATGATCTTCTGGTCGAGCACGAACCACGTGTAGTCGTACCCGGTCCGCATGATGTGTTCCAGCGTGCCGAGGGTGTCGAAGCCGGGGAAGAGCGGCACGGGGAGCCGGTTGCCGCGGGCGTCCAGCCAGAGCGAGGAGGGGCCGGGCAGGATGCGTATGCCGTGGTTCTCCCAGACGGGGTTCCAGTTCTGGATGCCCTCGGTGTAGTGCCACATGCGGTCGCGGTTGATGAGGTGCGCGCCCGCCTCCTCGGCGATCGCGAGCATCCTGCCGTCGACGTGCGCGGGCACCCCCGCGACCATCTTCTCCGGCGGGCTGCCCAGCCGCTCCGGCCAGTTCGCACGGACCAGGTCGTGGTTGCCCCCGATGCCGCCGGAGGTCACGATCACCGCCTGCGCCCTGAGTTCGAAGGCGCCGGTGACCGTGCGGCTGCTGGCCCGGCCGCGCTCGATACCGGTCGGCTCCAGGATCTCGCCGGTGACCGTGTCGACGGCGCCCGCGCTGCGCGCCAGACCGGTGACGCGGTGGCGGAACCTGAGCTGCACGAGGCCGCGGGCGACCCCGGCGCGGACCCGGCGCTCGAAGGGGGCGACCAGGCCGGGCCCGGTCCCCCAGGTGATGTGGAAGCGCGGCACGGAGTTGCCGTGCCCGTTGGCGTCATAGCCGCCGCGCTCGGCCCAGCCGACCACGGGGAAGAACCGGACACCCTGCCGGTGCAGCCAGGACCGCTTCTCGCCGGCCGCGAAGTCCACGTACGCCTCGGCCCAGCGGCGCGGCCAGTGGTCCTCGGGCCGGTCGAAGCCGGCCGTGCCCATCCAGTCCTGGAGCGCCAGCGCGTGACTGTCCTTGATCCGCATGCGACGCTGCTCGGGGGAGTTCACGAAGAACAGGCCGCCGAAGGACCAGTGCGCCTGGCCCCCGAGCGACTGCTCGGGCTCCTGGTCGAGGAGGATCACCCGGCGGCCGGCATCGACGAGCTCCGCGGTCGCCGCCAGCCCCGCGAGGCCGGCTCCGATCACGATCACGTCTGCGTCGTAGGCCATGTACGCGTCCTCTCGGCATTCCGACCGGTCGGGATCGCCGCCCCCACGGGACGGCGGCCCGCGGCCGGCAGGTGAGACAGTGGTAAGAGTCGACCAGCGGCGCCGGAGGCGTTGTTACTGGTCGGTCAGATCCTTCGGCAGATGGCTGACCGAGTCAACTGCCGGGCTCCGGGTTCTCCCGTGGGCGGGGCACAGCCCGGAGCGCTACAGTCGGCGGGATACGCACCGTGGCCCGTCCGAGTCATCGAGGTACGCAGCGTGTCGGTTCTGGTTCTGGTCCTCTCCGTGAGTGCGGCCTGTTGTCTGGGCTTCGGCTTCGTACTCCAGCAGAAGGCCGCCTCCCACGCCCCGCTGAGCGACTTCCTCTCCCCCCGGCTGCTGCTCGACCTCATCCGCGTCCCCACCTGGCTGGGCGGCATCGCGCTCATGGTGGCCGGCATGGCGCTCGGCGCGGTCGCCCTGAGCCGCGGCGAGCTGTCCCTGGTGGAGCCCCTCCTCGCCACGAACCTCCTGTTCGCGCTCGCCCTCTCGCGCCACCAGACCAAGCAGCCGCTCGGTCGGCAGGGCTGGGCGGGCCTCGTGCTGCTCGCGGGCGGGGTCACCGCGTTCATCGTGGCGGGTCAGCCGGAGGGCGGCGACGCGGTCACCGATCCGCTGCGGCACTGGCTGATCATCGGGATCATGGTCGGGATCGCGCTGCTGCTGACCGCGTACGCGAAACGGACCCGGCTCAGCTCGGCGCCGGTGCTGCTGGCCACGGCCGCGGGCCTGCTCTACGGCGTGCAGGACGCGCTGACCCGAATCTGCGGGGAGCGGTTCGCCGAGGGCGGATGGGCCGGACTGCTCACCGGATGGCAGCCGTACGGCGTGCTGGTGCTCGGCGTCACCGGGCTGGTGCTGGTGCAGAGCGCCTTCGAGACGGGCCCGCTGCGGATGTCGCTGCCGGCGCTGACCGCCGCCCAGCCGCTGGCCGGGATCGTCTGCGGCGTGGGTTTCCTCGGGGACCGGCTGCGTACGGACACGGGCGCGCTCGCCTGGCAGGCGGCCGGGCTCGCGGCCGTCGTGGCCGGAATCGTGCTGCTGGGCCTGCATCCGGCGATGCCCCAGGGGACCTCGGACGCCGAGCGGGCCCAGGACCTCCAGCCGCGCTGAGTGCCCGCGGCCCCCGGCACGAAGGCGGCCGGCACGAAGGCGGCCGGCACGAAGGCGGCCGGCACGAAGCGGCCGGCACGAAGGCGGCCGGCACGAAGGCGGCCGGCACGAAGCGGCCGGCACCTGCTTGGATGGGGCCATGAGCGCCGCCGACGAGATCCTCGACATCGTGGACGAGAACGACCGGGTGATCGGACGGTCGCCCCGCGGGGAGGCGTACGCGCGCGGCCTGCGCCACCGCTGCGCGTTCGTCCAGGTCCGTGACGCCGAGGGCCGGATCTTCGTCCACCGCCGCACTCCGACGAAGCTGGTCTTCCCCTCGCTGTACGACATGTTCGTGGGCGGCGTCGTCGGCGCCGGTGAGACGTACGACGACGCGGCGCTGCGCGAGGCCGAGGAGGAGCTCGGCGTCCAGGGGCTCCCCCGCCCGCGGCGGCTCTTCACCTTCCTGTACGACAACGGCAGCGGGCAGAGCTGGTGGTCGGCCGTGTACGAGGTGCGCTGCGAGGCGCCGGTGCGCCCGCAGGCCGAGGAGGTCGCCTGGCACGGCTTCCTCCCCGAGGACGAGGTGGAACGGCGCCTGACGGACTGGGAGTGGGTCCCCGACGGCCTGGCGGCGTACGAGCGTCTGAAGGCCCACCGCTCGCGGCACTGACCCGTTCCCGCGCGCCTGTGCCGGGCCCGGCTCCCCGGCCGGACGGGCCGCGAGCGCCCCGGTAGGGTCCCTGGCGTGATCGAAGTAGGGTCCCTGGCGTGATCGAATTCGTACGGAACGTCCGGCTGTGGTTCGCGCCCGGGGAGATCCGGGAGGAGGGCGGGACGCCCGACTACCGCTTCTCGCTGGCGAACGAGCGGACCTTCCTGGCGTGGCTGCGCACCGCCATGGCGCTCATCGGCGGCGGATTCGCCGTGGACCAGTTCCTGCCCGACCTGCGGTGGGGATGGCGGGTCGGACTGGCCCTCGCGCTGCTCGTGGCGGGCGTGCTGTGCTCCCTGCGGGCGGTCAACCACTGGGTGCGCTGCGAGCGGGCGATGCGGCGGGGCGAGGATCTGCCGGTGTCCCGCTTCCCCGCGCTGCTCGGGATCGCCGTCGCGGTCGTCGCCGTCGCGATGGTGCTGGTCGTCCTCGTCGGCTGGGAAGGGTGACCGCGCCCGCCCGGGACCGGGACCCGGGGCTCCAGCCGGAACGCACGCGGCTGGCCTGGCGGCGTACGACCCTGTCGAGCACCGTGGCCGCCGTGCTCGCCGTGAAGGCCGCCCTGCACGGCGGGCCGTCACCGCTCGGGGTGGTCTCCTGCGCGCTGTGCTGCGCGCTCTGGCTGGGTTTCCTGGTCGTCGCCCACCGCCGTATCCGCACCCTCGCCTCCGGCGCGGGCCGCACGACGGCGCTCGGGCCCCGGGACGCGACGGCGGCGACGCTGTGCACGGTGGCGATCGCGGCGTGCGCGGTGGCCCTGGTGTTCTGAGACCCGGCTGTGCTGAGACCCCGGCTGTTCCGAGACTCCGGTTGTACTGAGACTCCGGCTGTACTGAGACCCAGGCTGTCCGGGACCTCGGCACGGCGCCTGCCGGCCGCCAAAGGACCGGGGAGACGCCGATCACGTTCTGCGCGGGCACTGGACGACATACCGACCGGTCGGCATCATGTGTGTCGTCCTGTTTTCCGTGTGCGTAGGAGCAATGATGAGCCCAGACCACCCCCCGGGTCTCGATCTCGACCGGTTGCGCGACCTGCTCGACGGCGAGCGGCCCGGACTGGTGAACGGCACGCTGTCCGGACGGCTGATCGAGGGTGGACGCTCGAACCTCACGTACGCGGTCACGGACGGCGCCACGCAGTGGGTCGTACGCCGGCCGCCGCTGGGCCACGTCCTGGCCACCGCGCACGACATGAAGCGCGAGCACCGGGTGATCAGTGCCCTGCATCCCACGGCCGTACCCGTGCCGCGCCCGGTGCTGCTGTGCGAGGACGACTCCGTCCTCGGCGCGCCCTGCTACGTCATGGAGTTCGTCGAGGGCACCCCGTACCGCACCGCCGAGCAGCTCGCCCCGCTCGGCCCGGAGCGCACCCGCAGCGCGGTCCTCGGCCTGGTCGACACCCTGGTCGAGCTGCACGCCGTGGACCCCGCCGAGGTCGGCCTCGCGGACTTCGGCCGGCCCGAGGGTTTCCTGGACCGGCAGCTGCGCCGCTGGGGCAAGCAGCTGGACGCGTCCAGGAACCGCGAGCTGGCGGGGATCGACGAGCTGCACGCGGCCCTGGGACGGGAGCTGCCCACCTCCGGCGCCCCGGCCGTCGTGCACGGCGACTACCGGCTGGACAACGTGCTGATCGGCACGGACGACCGGATCAAGGCGATCCTGGACTGGGAGATGTCCACGCTCGGTGACCCCCTCACCGACCTGGGGCTGCTGGTGATGTACAGCGCGCCGCTGAACCTGCCCGACGCCCCCATCAGCACCACCGCGACGGCCGCCGGGCACCCGGACGCGGCCGAGATCGTCGAGCGGTACGCCGCGCGCTCGGGGCGCGACGTGTCCGCGGTCTCCTGGTACACGGCGTTCGCGTGGTTCAAGCTCGCCGTGATCCTGGAGGGCATCCACTACCGCTACACCCTCGGCCAGACGGTCGGCGCGGGCTTCGACCGCATCGGCGACCTGGTTCCCGTCTTCATCGAGCACGGCCTGACCACCCTTCAGGAAGGCTGACCCGTCATGGACTTCGCATTCGACGCGCGCACCGAAGAGCTGCGCGGCAAACTGCTCGCCTTCATGGACGAGTACGTGTACCCGGCGGAGGCCGTCGCCGAGGAGCAGCGCGCACGGCTGGCCTCGCCGTGGGACACCCCCGCCGTCGTCGGCGAACTGAAGGCCGAGGCGCGGCGCCGGGGGCTGTGGAACCTCTTCCTGCCGGACTCCGAGTACGGTGCCGGGCTCACCAACCTGCAGTACGCGCCGCTCGCCGAGATCACCGGCCGCAGCCCCCATCTGGCGCCCACCGCGCTGAACTGCGCGGCCCCGGACACCGGCAACATGGAGGTGCTGACCCAGTTCGGCGACGAGGCGCAGAAGAAGCAGTGGCTGGAGCCGCTGCTCGCCGGTGAGATCCGTTCGGCGTTCGCGATGACCGAGCCCGAGGTGGCGTCCTCCGACGCCACGAACATCACGACGCTGATCGAGCGGGACGGTGGGGGCACCTCCCGCTCGAGCGGAGCCGAGGGTGGGGGAGACTACGTCATCACCGGGCGCAAGTGGTACATCTCCGGGGCGATGAACCCGGACTGCAAGATCTTCATCGTGATGGGCAAGACGGACCCCGAGGGCTCCGACATCCGGCGTCAGCAGTCCATGGTGCTCGTCCCGCGCGACACCCCGGGCGTCGAGATCCGGCGGGCCATGCAGGTGTACGGCTACGAGGACCACTCGCACGGCGGGCACGCGGAGGTCGTCTTCGACCACGCGCGCGTGCCGGTGTCGAACCTGGTCGGCGAGGAGGGCGGCGGCTTCGCCATCGCCCAGGCGCGGCTCGGTCCGGGGCGCATCCACCACTGCATGCGGCTGATCGGCATGGCCGAGCGGGCGATCGAGCTGATGTGCCGCAGGGCGGTGGCCCGCAGCGCCTTCGGCAAGCCGCTCGCCCAGCAGGGCGTGGTGCAGAACTGGATCGCCGACGCCCGGGTGTCCGTCGAGCAGCTGCGTCTGCTCGTCCTGAAGACGGCCTGGATGATGGACACCGTGGGCAACAAGGGGGCCCACACCGAGATCCAGGCCATCAAGATCGCCACCCCGCGCACGGTCGTGGACATCCTGGACAAGGCGGTGCAGCTGCACGGCGCCGGCGGGGTGAGCCAGGACTTCCCGCTGGCCGAGCTGTGGGCGAGCGCGCGGACGCTGAAGCTCGCGGACGGGCCGGACGAGGTCCACCAGCGGTCGCTGGCGCGACGGGAGATCAAGAAGTACGGGTGACCGGCCGGGAGCCCTGGGGGTGGGGCGGCGGGGGCGTGGGTCTTGCCCCCGCCGCCCTGCCCGTCCCGGCTCGGGGCTGCGCCCCGGACCCCGCTCAGCGAACGCCGGAGGGGCTGGATTCCCCTCAGGGGCGCAGTGCCCTCAGCAGCATGTCGGCCAGTTGGTCGGCGAGCTGCTGGGGGGTCAGGGGGCCGTCGGGGCGGTACCACGTCGACAGGTGGTGGATCGACCCGAAGTGGTAGTCGACGACCAGGTCGGCGGGGGTGGCCGTGGAGAAGACGCCCTCCTTCTGGCCCTCTTCGATGAGCGCGCGGAAACGCTCGTGGTAGCGGCGGCGCTCGGCGCGTACCTGCTTGTTCTTCTCCGGGCTCAGATGGTGCATGGAGCGGAAGAAGATCGACGCGTCGTCGAGGTTGTCGATGGTGGTCACCACGACGTCGGCCGCGGCGCCCCGCAGCCGCTCCTCGACGGGCGCGTCCGCGTCCGCGAAGGCGTCGAGCCGCTCCTGCTGGACGCGCAGCACGCGCGCGTAGACCTCGTGCAGGAGGTCGTCCTTGGAGCCGAAGTAGTGGTAGAGGGCGCCTTTGGTGACGCCCGCCGCCTCCACGATCTCCTGCACCGAGGTCCGGTCGTAGCCCCGCTCCGCGAAGAGCCGGGTGGCGGCGGCGAGCAGCCGCTGTGGAACAGGAGGGCCGTCCCCGTCCGTCGTCCTGGGCACTGCCGCCACCTGCCTTCCGTATCGCTGTACCTGTTGTGGTGCGTCGTCCGCTGCTACGCGTTGTCCGCCTGCGACGTGCTGTCCCGGCGGGAACGCAGTTCCCGTCGGAGGATCTTCCCACTCGCCGTCTTCGGCAGCTCCGGCAGGATCTCGACCCGGCGCGGGTATTTGTACGCGGCCAGCCGCTCCTTGCAGTACGCGGCGAGCGCGTCGGGGGCCGCGTCGCTGCCGGGGCGCAGGCTGATGTACGCCTTGACGGTCTCTCCGCGGTAGCCGTCGGGGATGCCGACGACGGCCGCCTCGCGGACCGCGGGATGGGTGTAGAGGACGTCCTCCACCTCGCGCGGCCACACCTTGAAGCCGGACGCGTTGATCATGTCCTTCTTGCGGTCCACCACGTAGAGCCAGCCGTCGGCGTCCATGAAGCCGATGTCGCCGGTGCGCAGCTCGCCGTCGGGGAAGGTCTCGGCGGTGGCCTCGGGGCGGCGCCAGTAGCCGGGGACGACCTGCGGGCCGCGGACGAGGATCTCGCCCTGCTCCCCGAAGGGCACTTCCCGGCCGAGGTCGTCGACGACGCGTACGACCGTGTCGGGGCCCGGCACGCCCACGGCCAGGGTGCCCGACACCGGGTCGACCGGGGCCTCGCGGCCGGGCGGCACGGAGGCGCAGGGCGCGCTGCACTCGGTCAGGCCGTAGCCGTTGTGGAGGTACGGGCCGAAGCCGGCCCGGAACTTCTCCACCAGGGCGGGCGGCAGCGGCGCCCCGCCGGAGGAGATCATCCGGAACGACGCGAAGTGGTCGCGGGTGACGGCCGGGTGCGCGGCGAGCGCCATGAACGCCGTCGAGGGGCCCACGGTGTAGAGGGGGCGGTGCTCCGCGAAGGCGTCGAGGACGACGCCCGCCTCGAAGCGGTACGCGAGGACGAGCGTCCCCGCGCTGTTGAGGCACCCGGCGAGCTGGGCCACCATCCCGGTGATGTGGAACAGGGGGGCCAGGGCGAAGTACACCGGCGCTTCGGGCAGGTCGAGTCCGGTGCGCTGACGTTCGGCGTTGTGCATCAGGTTGCCGTGGGTGTTGGTGGCGCCCTTGGGGGCGCCGCTCGTGCCCGAGGTGTAGCTGATGAGCGCGATGTCGGCCGGGGCCGCGTCGCGGCCCCCGGGCGCCGGGTGGCCCCGGCGGGCCACGGTCAGGAGGTCGTCGGCGTCCGCGGCGGCGGGGAGCCGCTCGAAGCCGAGCACGCGCGGGTCGTCGCGGGTTTGCAGGTCCAGCTCGCAGGCCGTGAGGACGAGGCGTACGGGTGAGTCGGCGGCCGTCTCGCGCAGATACGACTCCCAGGCGCGGTCGGCGCAGACGAGGGCGCTGACCTCGGCGTCCTGGAGGACGTGCCGGACCTCGCCCGACTTGTACATGGGGTTGACGGGTACGACGATCGCGCCCGCCTTCCACGCGCCGAGCAGCGCGAGCACGAAGTGCGGGGAGTTCTGCAGCAGGATCGCCACGCGGTCGCCGCGTTCGATGCCGCGGGCGGCCAGGTGCCCGGCGACGGAGTCGCTCAGCTCGTCGACCTCGCGGTAGGCGAGCCGCCCGTCGAAGTAGGCGAGGGCGGCCCGGTCCGGGGTGGCCGCCGCGGCTCTGCGCAGGGCGTGCACGAGGGAGTCGAGGGGGTCGACCGGGGCCCGCTGCGCCTCGTTGAGCTGGGCCAGCCAGGGCCTGGCCGCGTAGCGGGAGGCCGTCACTGGGACGCCTCCCATTTCTGCTGGAGGTGGTTCATGCCGGTCAGCCAGCGGTCGGGGTGCGCGGCCCGTGCCTCGTAGTACCCGGCGACCTCGGGGTGCGGGAGGATGAGGAACCGGTCCTCCGCCATGCCGTCGAACAGGGCGGACGCGACGTCGTCCGGCTCGATCGCCGTCGGCAGGAGCACCAGGTCGCCGGCGCTGCCGGCGGCCGTGAGCATGTCCGTGCGGACGCCCTGCGGGCAGATCGCGTGGACCTTCACTCCGCGGTGGCGGTAGGTCAGCGAGAGCCACTCGGCGAAGGCGTACGCCGCGTGCTTGGTGACGCTGTACGGCGCGGCGCCCACCATGGTGAGCAGTCCGGCGGCCGAGACCGTGGAGACGAAACGGCCGCTGCCGCGCTCCAGCCAGCCCGGGATCAGCTCGTGGGCCGCACGGACGTGGGCCATCACGTTGACGTCCCAGGCGAGCGCCCAGACCTTCTCGTCGGCCGCCTCGGTGCCGCCGGAGGCGAGGCCCGCGTTGGCGCAGTACACGTCGATGGTGCCGCCGAGTGCCTCGCGCGCCTCGGCGACGATCGTGGACGCGTCGCCCGGGACCGCGGTCCCGCCGATCTCGTCGGCCACGGCCCTCGCCTTGTCGGCGTCGAGGTCGTTGACCACGACCCGGGCGCCCTCGGCGGCGAAGCGACGGGCCAGCGCGGCCCCGATGCCGCCCCCCGCTCCGGTGACGACCACTCCCGCATCCTGCACGGCTTCCACCATCGGTCTCCTTCGGCGCGACGCGAATCGGCTCCTGCTGCGCGTCAGACTAACCAGTCGGTATGTAGTGGCGGAAGGGGTGGCCCCGACGAGGCCGGTCCGCTTCGTTCCGTGGCGCCGCGGTGACCGCTAGCGTGCGTGACCATGACAGTTCCGTCGATCACGGAGGTCACCGCATGAAGCTGTCCAGACGAGGCCTGCTCGCCGCCACCTCGGCCGCGGTCGCGGCGTCCGCGACGCCGGCCGCCGCCCACGGAAGCGGCCGGCGGCTGCGCACCGGCTTCGAGCGCCTGGCCGCGGACGGTTACGCGCTGCTCGACGGCCGGCGGGTCGGCGTCGTCACCAACCCGACCGGCATCACCCGCGACGTGCGCCACATCGTGGACGTGATGCACGCCGACGACCGGGTGGACCTGACGGCCGTCTTCGGTCCCGAGCACGGCTTCCGCGGCACCGCCCAGGCGGGCGGCTCCGAGGGCCGCTACGACGACCCGGCGACCGGACTCCCGGTCTACGACACGTACTTGAAGAGCGGCCGTCCGCTGGCCGACGTCTTCACCGCCTCCGGTGTCGACACCGTCGTCTTCGACATCCAGGACGTGGGCGCGCGTTTCTACACGTACATCTGGACGCTGTACGACTGCATGGAGGCCGCACAGCTCGCGGGCAAGCGCTTCGTGGTGCTCGACCGGCCGAACCCGGTGACCGGGCGCGCGGCTCTCGGGCCCGTCCTGCACAAGGAGTTCGCGACCTTCGTCGGACGGCAGCCCGTCGCGCAGGCGCACGGCATGACGGTGGCGGAGCTGGCCCGGCTGTTCAACGGCGAGTTCCTGACGACGCCGGTGCCGCTGGAGACCGTGCTCATGACCGGGTGGCGGCGGTCGCAGTTCTACGACGCGTCGGGGCTGCCCTGGGTGCCGCCGAGCCCGAACATGCCCACTCCCGACACCGCGCTCGTATACCCCGGCACCTGCCTCTTCGAGGGGACGAACCTGTCGGAGGGGCGGGGCACGACCCGGCCGTTCGAACTGCTCGGGGCGGAGGGGCTCGACGGGCGCTGGGCCGAGGCCGCCGAACGCCTGGAGCTGCCCGGGGTGCACTTCAGGGAGGCGTACTTCACGCCCACCTTCTCCAAGTTCCAGGGCAAGACGGTCGGCGGGGTGCAGATCCACGTCCACGACCGGGCCGCGTACGACCCCGTCCGCGCCGGCATCGCGCTCCTGGTGACCGCGAAGCAGGTCTGGAGCGGGTTCGCATGGCGCCCGGACAACTGGATCGACAAGCTGACGGGCTCCGCGCTGGTGCGCACGACGATCGACGCGGGAGCGACGGCCGACGAGGTCGTGGCGGCCTGGCAGGACGAACTGGCGGCGTTCCGGCGCGTGCGCGCGGAGTACCTCCTCTACCGGTAGCCGCCGGGGATGCCCCAGGGCTCCCCGGCGGGCCCGTGCGGCGGCGGGCCATGTCGGTTCGGCCCGCCGCCGTACGGAAGGGGTGCGTCGCCCGGGCTCACCGGTGCGACGTGAACTCCACCACCTGCTGGTAGGTCGGCCGGTTCTGCCAGCCGATGCCGCCGTGCTTGATGCCGCCGAGCGTCCGGTGCACGATCGAGTCGGCGCACCACTGGTCGCCCGCCGAGCACTGGTCGTCACCCGGGTAGACCTGGGACGCGGTCTTTCCCGCCGCCTCCTTCAGCGTGCTGATCAGGATGTCCCGGCAGGCGCCGAGGCTGCCGCCGCCGCAGTACTTCTTGGCCGGGCCGCCCCGCACCGGCTCGCCGAGGACCGCCCGGATGTCCTTGTGGACATAGCTCCACCAGCCGTACTGGAAGGCGCTTCCGGCGTGTGCCCCGGTCGGCCCGTGCGCGGCGGACGGCGACTCGTCGACGGGCAGGTTGTTCGTGAAGGCGGTGTACAGCTCGGCGCCGAGGCCCGGTTCGAACTCGGCCTTCACCAGCAGCGGCCACCAGGCGTCCATGATCCGGATCGCGTCGGCGTGCGCATAGGTCTTCGAGCCGGCCGCGGTCTCGGCCCGCCGTCCGCCGGCGCTCGCCCAGGCGGACAGCTTGCCGGCGGCCGCGGCGGCGGTGGCGTCCGTGACGGGCTCGCCGTTCACCACGTTCAGCAGCTTCGGCAGCACGTCCTCGGCCCGCAGGTCGGCGAGGGCCGCGTCGGCCATCGCCTTCACCAGCGCGGCCCTGGTGACACCGCCCGCGGTCACCAGTTTCCCGACCCGGTCCTCCAGGAGATTGCCGCGGTGCACGGACCCGTCGCCCCAGGACGCCGTCGAGTAGTCCTTGGCCTGCTTGTTGTTCCAGGAGATGTAGTAGTCCTGGTCGACGGAGTGGGGGTGGGCGGACGGCGGGGTGTAGTCGGCGGTGTTGTTCTCCGGTTTCCAGTTCCGCCACTCGTAGGCCGCCTGCGCCCGGACCGGGTAGTCGGGGTCGACACCGGTGGCGCGGACGGGGTTGTCACCGCTGTTGTGGTAGGCGGTGTGCTCGGAGTCGGCGTAGAACCAGTTGAAGGTGTAGTTGATGTGCTGGACCGCGCTCTGGAAGGTCGCCGCGTCCTTCACGTGATCGGGGTCGTTGAGCATCTGGAAGCCGATGATCGAGTCGGCCTCGTGCAGGAACGAGGAGCGCAGGGTGGTGTAGGCGACCTTCTTGCCGCCCACCGTCGCGCGGTACTCCACCGGTCCGTACTTGGTGCGGTAGACCTGCATGCGGTACGAGCCCGCCGGGGTCGAGTCGGCGACGGTCGGCTTCCACGCGTTGGTCCGCTCGACCTTCTCCATGGCCGTGCAGGTGCCGTGGTACAGGTAGTGGTGGTCGTCCTGGCAGAGCTCCACCGCGTACGTGTCGATGATGTCCTGGCCGGAGGTGGTGGCGCTCCACGCGTAGTCCCGGCCGCGCCCCAGTTCGACGTACATGCTGAGGCCCGCGAAGGAGGCGCCGCGGGCGCTGAGACCCGGTCCCTGGATCTCCTGGAGCATGAGCAGCTGGGGTGCGAAGTACCCGGTCTGCGGGCCGAAGACGGCGACGGGATGGCCGCTCGCGGTGTGCTTGCCGCTCACCACCAGGGCGTTGGACATGCCGCGCCTGGCCGAGCCGAGGGCGGCTGCGGCCGTGGCCGAGGCGGCGGTGGCACCGGACTTGGCCGCGCTCCCCGTGCGGTCGTAGACCAGGGGCTCCCGGGTCACCGAGCCCGCGTCGGGCAGGGCCCGGCCCTGCGGGTCCGCGGGCTTGGAGGCGTACGGGAAGCTCTCGCCGTTGTGGACGGTCAGCACCGCCTCGGGGTCGTTGCGCTCGCGGAAGGACTCCCAGACCTCGGTGCCCTCGGCCACGCCGTACCTGGACTGGGCGGCCAGCAGCGAGAGGGCGTTGCCGACCTCGCCGCCGCCTCCCGAGCCGAAGAGCGCGCCGATGACGGAGGCCAGCGCGACCAGGTCGGTGAGCTTGAAGTGGTCGATGGTGCCGGCGTTGGTGATGGAGTCCTTGTGGCCGGTGAGGACGTACTCCCCGGGGAAGTAGCGGCCCTTGTCGGAGGTGTCGATGTAGGCGTTGACACCGTCGAGGTAGGCCTTGGCGTCGGCGAGGGCCTGCTGCCCGCGGGGGCCGTTGTTCGCGGTGGCGTCGTCGATCTGGGCCTGTAGGTCGGCCTCGGTGTAGGGCGCGTTGCGCCAGAACTCCTGCTCCAGACCCTGGTTCGAGGGCGCTCCGCCCGCGAAGGAGGTCAGTTGGCCGCGTCCGACGTGCCGGAAGACGTCCATCAGCCACAGCCGGTCCTGGGCGGCGGCGTACCCGGCGCCGAACTCGGTGCCGTAGCGGGTGGTGCCCGTGATGTGCGGGACGCCGGTCTTCTTGTCCCGGACGATCGTCACGTCGCCGCGGCCGGCGGGCTTGACGGTCGAGGCGACCTGATCGGAGGGGACGCCGAAGGACGCGTCGTTGAAGAAGTCGTTGATCTTGGTGTCGGTGAGCGCGGAGTACCCCGAGGGGAGTTTGGCGTAGGGCGCGAGCTGGTCCTCGGCGTGGCCGGGCTGGGTGCCGAACGCCTGGTTGAGCAGGATCTCGGCGAGGGTGGCGTTGCCGTTCTCACCGGGCGGAAGGATGTCCGAACACCGGCCTCCGCAGTGGTCCTCGGCCGCGGTGACGGTCACCGGTTCGGCGGCCGCTTGGGTAATGGGGGACAAAAGACCGGCAATGAGGACGCATATGGATGCGCTCTTGAGGAACTTGGGGAATCTGCGAGGAGTTCTCAGTCTGTCGAGGGTGGTGCGTGGGGTGTGCCGTGGCATGGCAGCTCCTCCCGACGGGGTGGTGCCGGACGTTACCGCCGGTATCCCCGCGCCGGAAGGTGAACATGCGTCACTTTCTCGGGACGACGGCTCCGCGCGGAGCGGTCCGGGCCGAGTGGCCTTGTCCGCTGCGGACTTCGGCAGGCGGTTGACAACGGCGGGAGGCCCGTCGTGAAGGGATCGGTGGACGGATGGTGGCGGTCGTCGGACATCGGATGGAGCCGAATCGCGTGTCGATACGTCTATTCGGCGACGTCCGCAGGACGACGACGCCGAAGTGACCGAAGTTCAGGTGCAGATGTGACGGAGGTGCAGGGCGATGGCCGGTTTCCGGAGTCTGGCGAGACAAGTGCGCGACCCGCGGTGCGATCTGGCACTGCGGCGCTATTCACTGCGCAAGTGCCTTGAGAGGTTCGCCCCGTACGGGCATCGGGCGACCTGGGACCACTTGTGCTCCAGGGCCGGCTTCGGCCCCGAGGACCGATCCCCCGACCCGGCGCGGCTCGTGGCCGCGCTGGACGAACTGGAAGAGGCCCGCAAGGTCTGGCTCGCCTACGAGGTCGCGTTCGCGCAGCGCCGCAAGAAGGAGAAGCACGACGGACTGCGCAGGCCGGGCACCGTGGACGACTGGCACCGGCTGACCTGGGGCGGCTTCGGGGTGGCCTGGTGCGACGACCCGGAGGTCCACCCGCACGGACCGCTCGCGGAGGTGCTGCGGCGGCTGATCGCCGCGCTGGAGCGCGAGCCGGGCACGGTCTGCCCGGTGTGCGCGGAGGACCGCCTCGTCTGGAAGTACGACCTGGCCCACGAACCGTCGTCGGGGCCGGTGTGCACGGGCTGCGGCATCGTCGTGCCGCGGCCCGTTCTGACACCCGAGGCCCTGGCGGAGACGCGGCGCGGACGGCTGCTGCTCATGTCGGCGTGAGGGCGGCGGGGGTGTGGCGCGTGGGGACGCACCCCCGTGCGGGCGGCCTACGGCGTCCGCACGTCCGTGTGGATGGCGAGCTTGAACTCGGCGAGCGTGATCCGGGTGGCGATCCTCGCGTCCCCCGCTCCGCGCGCCGAGATCTTCAGACCGACCGGGGTCCCGGGATGCACGAACATCTGCCACAGATAGGTGCGGAACTGGCCGCCCCGGGTCAGCATCGTGTCGTTCGTGGCCGTCGAGTCGTATCCCGTGGACGAGTTCAGCGGGTCCCGCACGAAACGCGCCCGGTACTCCAGGGCGCGTGTGTCCGCCTCCCAGAACACCATGGCGGACAGCACGCCCCAGCCGTCGTGGCTCGGCCAGATCAGCCCGGAGCGGGCGTCGGGGAACGCGGAGGGCTCGGAGCCTCCGTGCGCCGGGTCGTGCATCCGCCACGGGTCGTAGGACTCCTCGGCCGCCCCGTAGGGGAAGCGGACGAGGTGATAGCCGTCCTCGTCGTACGTGATCCGCTGGGCCCCCGAGCGCGCGGCCTCCCATTTCAGCGAGCTGATGACGACACTCATCGTGTTCCTCCTCCGCTGCGCCGGGTTCCGCGCGGATCCGGCGGTTGTCAGTGGCGTCGGGCACCATCGGGGGCATGATGCAGGTCTGTCTGAACGGAGCCCGCGGGGCCGAGGCCGGCGCGGTCGTGCCGATGTCGCCGGGAGCGCTGGCCGACTCCGCCGCCGGGGCCGTGGCGGCCGGGGCGGTGGACATCCACGTCCATCCCAAGTCTCCCTGTGGACAGGACACATTGTCCGCGCAGGCGGTTGCGGCCGTGCTCGAAGCGATACGTTCACAGGTTCGCGTCCCGGTCGGCGTGACCACGGGCGCGTGGGCCGAGCCGGATCCCGCGGCCCGGGTGGCCCGGATCCGCGCCTGGACGGTGCTGCCCGACCACGCCTCGGTCAACTGGCACGAGCCGGGCGCCGAGGAGGTCGCCGCCGCGCTGCTCGACCGGGGAGTGGGCGTCGAGGCGGGCATCTGGTCCGGTACGGAGGGCGCCGCGCGGTTCGCGGCGTCGCCGCTGGCCGGGCGGGTGCTGCGCGTCCTGGCGGAGGTGACCGACCCCTCCCCCGCGACGGCCCCCGAGGCGGCTCGGGCCTTGCTCCGCGACCTCGGCGCCGCGCACGGCAGGCCCGTGCTGCTGCACGGCGAGGAGGGCGGCGCCTGGCCGGTGCTGCGCCTGGCCGGGCGGCTGGGGCTCGCGACCCGGATCGGTCTCGAGGACACATTGGTTCTGCCGGACGGCCGGCGAGCGGAGTCCAACGCCCGGTTGGTGACGGCGGCACTGCGGCTCCACGGCGGAAGCCACCGCCTCGACGCGGCACGGAGCCCGGGCCCAGGACGGTAGCAACCCCGAAATCGCTGGCTCCACCCCTTTTGCGTGCGGACAGTTGGGCGCGATGAGGCACGGCTGAGGAACCGAGGAGCCCACGATGTCGACGCTGCGCGTCACCGCCGAAGTGCTGACCGTCCACGAGCATCCGAACGCGGACGCGCTCGAACTGGCCCAGGTGGGTCTGTACCGGGCCGTCGTCGCCAAGGGCGCCTACCGCACCGGCGAGAGCGCCGTCTACATCCCGGAGCAGTCGGTGCTGCCGGCCGCCCTGATCGAGGAGCTGGGACTGACCGGGCGCCTGGCGGGCAGCGGTGCGGACCGGGTCAAGGCCGTACGGCTGCGCGGCGAGCTGTCCCAGGGCATCGTGTGCCGCCCGCGGGCCCTCGCGGACGTCGACCTGGCGAGGGCCGCCGCGGAGGGGACCGACTTCGCCGGGCGGCTCGGCATCGTCAAGTGGGTGCCGCCCGTCCCGCCCACGATGAACGGCGACATCGAGCCGGCGCCCGGCCTCCTGCCCTGGGTCGACATCGAGAACATCCGGCGCCACCCGGACATCTTCACTCCCGGCGAGCCGGTCGTCCTGACCGAGAAGCTGCACGGCTCGGCCTGTCTGCTCACGTACACGGCCGCCGAGGGCCGCGTCCAGGTCTCCTCCAAGGGCTTCGGCGCCAAGTCGCTGGCACTGAAGGAGGATCCGCGCAACGTGTACTGGCGCGCGGTCCGCGGCCACCGGGTAGCCGAGGCGGCGGCGCGGCTCGCCGAGCGGCTGGGCGCGGCCCGCGTCGGCATCTTCGGCGAGGTGTACGGCGCGGGCGTGCAGGACCTGTCGTACGGTGCCGACGGCCGCCGGGAGACCCTCGGTTACGCCGTCTTCGACGTGTCCGCGGAGATCGACGGGCAGGTCCGCTGGCTGGACGCGGCGGAGCTGCTCGACGGCGAACTGCCGCTGGTCCCGCGGCTGTACGCGGGTCCGTACGACGTCGAGCGCGTTCTGGAGGCCGCCTCGGGCCGGGAGACCGTGTCCGGACGCGCGCTGCATCTGCGCGAGGGTGTCGTGATCCGTCCGGCCACCGAGCGCCACAGCCCGGTGACGGGGGGCCGGGCCATCGCCAAGGCGGTCAGCCCGGCGTACCTGACGCGCAGGGGCGGCACGGAGTACGAGTAGGGGCGGGCGGGGGCTGTCGCTCAGCGGCAGCCCTCGGACTCCCGCGGGTTCTGCCGCCGGGCGGTCGCGGCCGGTTCGACCATGAGGCGGGAGCCGGCCCGGCGTTCGCCGAAGACGTCGTCGGGGTTGGAGAGCACGCAGTTCTCCAGCGACAGGCAGCCGCAGCCGATGCAGTCCGTCAGGTGGTCGCGGAGCCGGCCCAGCTGCGTGATGCGGTCGTCCAGCTCCGACCGCCAGGCCTCGGAGAGGCGGGCCCAGTCCTCCCGCGTCGGCGTGCGCTCCTCGGGCAGTTCGGCGAGCGCCTCGCGGATGGTGGCGAGCGGGATGCCGACGCGCTGCGCGGCCCGCACGAAGGCGACACGGCGCAGCGTGTCGCGGTGGTACCGGCGCTGGTTGCCCGGGGTGCGGCGGCTGCTGATCAGGCCCTTGGACTCGTAGAAGTGCAGGGCCGAGACGGCGGCGCCGCTGCGGGCCGACAGCTGGCCGACCGTGAGTTCGTGGATCTTGTCGGAAATCTGGGGCACCCCTGGAACCCTACCCACCCCGTCACCCGGCCGGTCCGTTGACATGAGCCCCGAGCCGGACCATGCTAAGCAGTCGCTTAGACATTGACGCGTGGGAGGCCAGGGACATGGCAGAGCCGAGGATCTTCACATCCGCCGACGAGCTGAAGGCGGCCGTGGGCGAGCAGTTGGGGCACAGCGACTGGCTGGAGATCGACCAGAAGCGGATCGACCTGTTCGCGGACGCCACGGGCGACCACCAGTGGATCCACGTGGACCCCGAGAAGGCCGCCGCGGGCCCGTTCGGCACGACCATCGCGCACGGCTATCTGACGCTGTCGCTGCTGCCCGCCCTGGTGCCGCAGGTGCTGCGGGTCGAGGGCATGAAAATGGGCGTCAACTACGGCTCCAACAAGGTGCGTTTCCCGGCGCCGGTACCGGTGGGCTCGCGCCTGCGCGCCACCGCGGTCCTGACGGAGGTCACCGACGCGGGCGGCGGCGTCCAGGTCACGGCGGCGGTGACGGTCGAGCGCGAGGGCGGCGACAAGCCGGTGTGCGTCGCGGAGTCGGTCTCCCGCTACTACTTCTGACCCGGGGCGGACCGGAGCCGACGCCGGCCGCGGGTCACTTCCTCGCCCCCACCATCCGCAGGACGAGGTCGGCGTAGAGCGCGCCGACCTCGTCGGGCGTCCGCGGCCCGTCGACGTTGAACCAGCGCGCCACGTCGATGCAGAGCGACAGCACCGCGAGCGACGTGCCGGCGACGTCCGGCACGTCGAAGGTGCCCGCCGCCACGCCGTCCTGGATGATGCCGCGGACCTGCGCGTCCACCTGGCGGCGCAGGGCGACGATCTCGGCGCGGGTGTCGGGGCCGAGGGCGTCGAGCTCGTACTGCACGACCCGTGCGGTCGTGTGCTGGGCGGCGTGCCAGCGGACGAAGGAGGAGACGGCGACCTCGAGGCGTTCGGCGGCGCCGCCCTCGCCGTCGGCCGCCGCCCGCAGAATCGCGAGCGCCTTCTCGTGCCCGATGCGGCTGATCCGGTGGAGCAGCTCTTCCTTGGTCTTGTAGTGGATGTAGAGCGCGGCCGGGCTCATGCCCGCGCGGCCCGCGATGTCCCGGGTCGTGGTCGCGTGGTAGCCGCGCTCGGCGAAGGCCTCCACGGCGGCCACGAGCAGCCGCCGGGCCGCGTCCGGGGTGACCTCTCCCCACGGCTGCATCTCGCCGCCGGCCGTCTCCTCCGCCGTACTCATCGCTCGCGCCCCTTCCAGTGACAGGACGAACACCATACCCCCGAAGCTGAGCGGGCGCTTAGAGTGCCCGCTCAGCGGCGCGCGAAAGTGGTCAGCGCTGCTCGAAGGGGTCGTGCTCGGCGAGCAGCTTGTCGAGCCTCGCCTGGTCGACGCGGCTGATGATCTGCCCGGCCTCCTGGCGGTCGCGGATCACCTTGGCCAGGGTGAAGGACGAGGTCACGAGGTAGAGGACGGCGATGCCGAGGAACCCGCGCACCCAGGCGTTGGCGTCCAGCCGGAAGATGCCGAGGGCGGTCGCCGCGATGGCGACCGAGAAAGAGGCCACTGCCTGGCCGTAGAAGGCCGCCGTGGACTGCTGCTTGACCGGTGTCTCACTCATGGGAACAGCTTCGGCGGATGCGGCCGGGGCCACATCCGCCGGGATACTCACGGAACACGCGAGGACGTACTCAGAAGGCGGAGACGCCGGTCAGCGCACGGCCGATGAGCAGCTTCTGGATCTGGCTGGTGCCCTCGTAGAGGGTCATCACGCGGGCGTCGCGCAGCAGTTTGCCCGCCGGGTACTCGTCGATGTAGCCGTAGCCGCCGAAGACCTGGAGGGCGTTGTTCGCGGCCCGCACCGCCGCCTCCGAGGCGAAGAGCTTGGCCTTCGAGGACTCGGGCGCGAACGGCAGCCCCCGGTCGATGAGGTCCGCGACCCGCCAGGTCAGCAGCCGCGCGGCGTCCACGTCCACCGCGATGTCGCTGATCAGCTCCTGGACGAGCTGGTGGTGGGCGATCGACTTGCCGAACTGCTCGCGCTCGGTCGCGTACTTCACCGCCACGTCCAGTGCCGCCTGCGCGATGCCGACGCAGCCCGCGGCGACGGACATGCGCCCCTTGGCCAGCGCGGACATGGCGACGGAGAAGCCCTTGCCCTCCGGCGCGAGCATCGCGGTGGCGGGGACGCGCACGTCCTGAAGGACCAGTTCCGCGGTGGCCTGGCCGCGCAGGCCGAGCTTGCCGTGGAGCGTGCGCCGGGTGAGGCCGGGGGCGTCGGCCGGGACGAGGAAGGCGGAGACCCCCTTGTGCCCCGGTGCGTCCGTGGAGCGGGCGAAGAGGAGCACGACGTCGGCCCAGGTGCCGTTCGTGATGAACATCTTCGTGCCGTTGAGGACGTAGTCGTCGCCGTCGCGCACGGCCCTCGTCGTCAGACTGCCCGCGTCGGAGCCGGTGCCGGGCTCGGTGAGGCCGAAGCAGCCGACGAGATCGCCGGAGGTGAGACCCGGCAGCCACCGCCGCTTCTGCTCCTCGTTCCCCCAGTGCGCGATGGTCTTGGCGACCAGCCCCAGGGAGACCGAGACGATGCCGCGGACCGAGGAGTCACCGCGGCCCAGCTCCTCCGTCACCAGGCAGTACGCGAGGTGGTCGCCGCCGGAGCCGCCGTACTCCTCGTCGACGGTGAGGCCGAGGAAGCCGACCTCGCCGAGCTTCTTGACGATGGACCGGTCCACTTCCTCGGCACGGTCCCAGGCGACGACGTTCGGGGCGATCTCGCGGTCCACGAAGTCCTTGGCGAGCCGCCGGACCGCGGTCTGCTCCTCGCTGAGCTCCAGGTTCATGACGCGTCACCCCACATGGAAGGCCGTACTCTCAGGCCGAGCTTGAATACCGAACATTTAAATTAGCACTGCTAGTTTCTGTTCGCAGCCCTACTATGTGCGCCATGGCCCGACCGCGCAAGCCCCTGCTGAGCACCGACCGCATCGTCGAGACGGCGCGGGGGCTCGTCGACACGGAGGGTCTCGCGGCCGTCTCGACGCGCCGCCTCGCCGCCGAGCTGGGAGTGAGCGGTCCCTCGCTCTACAACCACTTCCGCACCAAGGACCAGATCCTGGAGGCCGTGGCGGACTCGGTGAGCGCACTGGTCGACCTGTCGATGTTCGAGGACGGGCGGGACTGGCGGACCGCCCTGCACGACTGGGCCGTCTCCTACCGGGCCGCCCTGCGCGCCCACCCGAACATCGTCCCGGTCCTGGCGCGCGGCCCCGGCCGCAGACCCGCGGGCCTGCGCCTCGCCGACGCCGTCTTCGGCGCGATGGTCGACGCGGGCTGGCCACCCGCCCAGGCCACGTCCATCGGCGCGCTGATGCGGTACTTCATCATGGGTTCCGCGCTGGGCTCCTTCGCCGGGGGCTTCGTGGACGACGAGACGGCCTACGACCCGGCCGACTATCCGCACCTCGGGCAGGCGCACCTCCTGGCCGAGCAGCAGGAGAAGATCGACGAACGGGCCTTCGAGACGGGCCTCACCGCCCTGCTGGACGGGCTGGCACAGCAGTACCGGCAGGTGGGACGGGGCGTTTAGCTCTGGGCACGGCACCAGGCACCCTCCGGTACGGTTCGGCGCGCGCCGAACCGTCGATGCGGCAGGCTGGAGCGCATGACGAACCGACGCGGGTCCCGGGACAGCCGGGCACCGCGGCTGGCCCGGCTCGCCGGACTGGTCGCCGACGAGACCCGGGCCGCCTTCCTGCTGGCGCTGCTCGACGGGCGGGCGTGGACCGCCGGTGAACTGGCCCGGCACGCCGGGGTCGCCGCCTCCACGGCCAGCGAGCACCTGGGCAAGCTGGTCCGGGGCGGTCTGCTCGCCGAAGAACGCCAGGGGCGCCACCGCTACGTGCGGCTGGCGGACGCGCGGGTGGCGCAGCTCGTCGAGGATCTCGCCGCCCAGACGGCGCCCGGAGCCGCCGAACGGCCGCGCGGCCTGCGGGAGTCGAGCGCCGGGTCCGCGATGGCACGCGGGCGCACCTGCTACGACCACCTGGCGGGGCGGCTCGGCATCGCCGTCACGCAGAGCCTGACCGAGCGCGGCCTGCTGCGCCAGGACACCGGGTTCGCGCTGACGGACGACGGGCTGGACTGGTTCGCCGAGGCCGGGATCGGGCTCGTCCGCACGGGGCGGCGCCCGCTGGCCCGGGCGTGCCTCGACTGGACCGAGCGCCGCCCGCACCTCGCGGGCGTCGCGGGCGCGGCCCTGTGCCGCCACGCGCTGGAGGCGGGCTGGTGCGTGCGCATCGGCTCGGAACGGGCGGTGAAGGTCACGAACGTGGGCGAGCGCGTGCTGGCCGAGCTGCTGGGCATCGACGCGGCGGCGCTGCGCTGACCGGGGCTCCCGCGCCCGGGGCCGCGGGGGCGGGCCCCGCGGCGACCCGCTCTTCGCTGTCCGGCGACCACGACAGCCCCCTCCCCGCCACGGTGCCCAAAAACCGCGAGCCCTTCCCCGTGGCCCCCTCTAGCCTCAGGAGCATGATGAACACTTCCCCGTCCGCCCCCGGCCGCCGTGCGGAACTGCTCGCCGCGGGCGCGGCCACGGTCACCGTCATGCTGTGGGCGTCCGCCTTCGTCTCCATCCGCAGCGCGGGCGCCGCGTACGCGCCGGGCGGGCTGGCCCTCGGGCGGCTGCTCGCCGGCGCCCTCGCGCTGGGGGTGCTGTGGCTCGTCCGCAAGGAGGGGCTGCCGCCGCGGGCGGCCTGGCGCGGGATCGCGATATCCGGGGTGCTCTGGTTCGGTTTCTACATGGTGGCGCTCAACTGGGGCGAGCAGCAGGTGGACGCCGGCACGGCGGCACTCGTGGTGAACACCGGGCCGATCCTGATCGCGCTGCTCGGCTCGCGGCTGCTCGGCGACGCGATGCCGCCGCGGCTGCTCGCCGGCATGGCGGTCTCCTTCGCGGGCGCCGTGACGGTGGGGATGTCGATGTCGGGCGGCGGCGGTTCGTCGGTCCTCGGTGTCGTCCTGTGCCTGCTCGCGGCGGGGGCGTACGCGGCCGGAGTGGTCGCCCAGAAGCCCGCGCTGGGCAGCGCCAGCCCCCTCCAGGTGACGACCTTCGGGTGTCTCGTCGGGGCGGCCCTGTGTCTGCCGTTCGCCGGGCAGCTGGTGCGGGACGCGGCCGACGCACCCCTGTCGGCCACCCTCAACATGATCTACCTGGGCATCTTCCCGACGGCCCTGGCCTTCACGACCTGGGCCTACGCGCTGGCCCGTACGACGGCGAGCCGGATGGGCGCGACCACGTACGCCGTGCCCGCGCTGGTCGTACTGATGTCCTGGCTGTTCCTCGACGAGGTGCCGGGGCTGTTCACGCTCGGCGGTGGCCTGCTGTGCCTGGCGGGGGTGGCGGTCTCCCGGTCCCGGCCGCGCACACGGGCGACGGCGGCCGCGTGCACGGCGCCGGTCCCCGAGCCGGCCGCGACCGCGCAGCCGGCCGCGGGGAGGAAGACCGACGTCGAGACCGGGCCCGGAGCGAGTACGGGGACCGGGACCGGGACCGACAGGGCCTGAGCGCCGGTCCGGGCGCTGTACCGGCACCGGCACCGGAACGGCACCGGTACCAGTGCCGGTAACCGGTGCTCGCCGCCCCGGGCCCCCTAGAAGATCACCAACGCCCGGCCGCCCTTGCCCGCGACCATGTTGTCGAAGGCCGCCGGGATGCCGTCCAGGGCGATCCGCTCGGTGACCAGCACGCCGAGGTCGAGGCGTCCGGCGCGGACGAGTTCGGCCAGCACCGGCACGTCCCGCGCGGGGTCCGAGTTGCCGTACACGCACCCCGAGAGGGTCCTTCCCCAGTGGAAGATCTCCAGGGCGTTGAAGGTGACCTGCTGGTCCTTGCCGCCGATGCCGACGACCGTGGTGCGGCCGCCGCGGCGCGTGGAGTCCCAGGCGGTACGGATGGTGACGGCGCGGCCCACGCACTCCACGGCCACGTCGACACCCTGTTTCCCGGTGAGGCCGCGGATCTCCCGGGCGGTGTTCTCGGAGGCGACGACGTAGTCCGTGGCGCCGGCCTCCCGGGCCAGGGCCTCCTTCTCCGGCGAGACGTCCACGGCGACGATCTTCGACGCGCCCGCCAGACGGGCCGACTGCAGCGCGGAGAGACCGACCCCGCCGACGCCGAAGACGGCCACCGTCTCGCCCTCCCGGACCCGGGCGGAGTGGTGGACGGCGCCGTAGCCGGTGAGCACGGCGCAGCCGAGCAGGGCCGCGTCGGTGAGCGGTACTCCCTCGGGGAGGGGCAGGACGCACGCGGCGGCCACGACGGTCTCCTCGGCGAACGCGGCGACGTTCAGGCCGGGGTGCAGGTCCGTGCCGTCCGCCCGGTGTGCGTACACGTCCCCGGCGCCGGCCAGCGCGTGGGCGCACAGCCAGACCTCGCCGAGCGAGCAGGCGTGGCACTTCCCGCAGGAGGGTGCCCAGTTGAGGACGACCGCGTCACCCGGTGAGACGTGGGTGACGCCCTCGCCGACGGAGAGGACGGTGCCGGCGCCCTCGTGACCGAGGACGGCCGGGACCGGCACCCGCATGGTGCCGTCGGACAGGGACAGGTCGGAGTGGCAGACCCCGGCGGCGGCGAGCCGGATCCGTACCTGGCCGGGGCCGGGTTCGGGCAGCTCGATCTCGGTGATCTCCAGCGGGGCACCCACGGCGGGCAGGACAGCGGCGCGGACCATGATGAGGAAGGCTCCCGGATCTCGTCTAGAACTGCAGGGACTTGGTCTGGAGGTACTCGGACAGTCCGTGCGTGCCGAGCTCGCGGCCCACGCCGGACTGCTTGTAACCGCCGAAGGGTGCCAGGGGGTTGAAGCGTCCGCCGTTGATGTCGACCTGGCCGGTGTCGAGCCGCCGCGCGAACGCGACGGCCTCCGACTCCTCGCCGGCCCACACCGCGCCCGCGAGTCCGTACACCGTGCCGTTGGCGATCCGCAGGGCGTCCGCCTCGTCCTCGTAGCGCAGGATGGTGAGGACCGGCCCGAAGATCTCCTCCTGGGCGACGGTCATGTCGGGAGTGACGTCGGCGAAGACGGTGGGGCTGACGAAGTAGCCCTGCTCGCGCGGGGATTCGGGACCGCCCGCGACGAGCCGCGCGCCCTCCGCGACGCCCTTCTCGATGTATCCCCGTACGCGTTCCTGCTGCTTGGCGTTGACGACGGGGCCGATGCGGTCGCCGTACTTCGCGGCGGCGGCAGCGGCCAGCCCGACCGCCTCCTCGTACTGCGAGGTGTGCACCAGCATGCGGGTCCAGGCGCTGCACGTCTGTCCGGAGTTGGACATCACGTTGGCGACGCCGACGTTGACGGCCTTGGCGAGGTCGGCGCTCGGCAGGATGACGTTGGCGGACTTGCCGCCGAGTTCCAGGGCGACCCGCTTGACCGCCGCGCCCGCGGTCGCGCCGATCCGCCGGCCGACGGCAGTGGAGCCGGTGAAGGAGACGAGATCCACGCCCGGGTGCTCGGCGAGGGCCTGGCCTGCGACCGGGCCGAGGCCGGTGACGAGGTTGAAGACGCCGGCCGGGACGCCCGCCTCGGCCACGGCCTCGGCGAACAGCTGGGCGGTGAGCGGCGTGTCCTCGGCGGGCTTCAGCACCACCGTGCAGCCCGCGGCGAGCGCGGGGGCCACCTTCGCGACGATCTGGTGCAGCGGGTAGTTCCAGGGGGTGATCGCGCCGACGACGCCGACCGGCTCCTGGTAGACGGTCGAGTTGCCGACCTTCTCCTCGAAGGCGTACGTGGCGGCCAGCTCGGCGTACGAGCCCGCGACCAGGATCGGCACGCTCGCGTGCACCGCCTGCGAGAACGGCAGGGGCGAGCCGAGTTCGGCGGTCACGGTCTCGGCGATCTCGTCCTTCCGGGCGACGAGCACGTCGCGCAGGGCGGCCAGGCGGGCCGCCCGCTCGGCCGGCGGCGTGGCCGCCCATCCCGGGAAGGCGGCACGCGCGGCCCGTACGGCGGCGTCGACGTCCTCGACCGTTCCTGCCGGGACCCGGCCGACGACCTGCTCGTCGGCCGGGTTCACGACCTCGATCGTGTCGCCGCCGGCGGCGGGGCGCCAGGCACCGTCGATGTACATGCCGTCATGTGCCTTCATCGTGTTCCTCCCGGGAGGGGCCGCGTCGTCCGCACCCTAAACTAGCGATGATAGTTTTCCGGCGCCAGAGGGGTCCGGCCTCCGGCTCCTTCTCGGCACCCGCGGGCTCCCGGCTCCCGGTGCCCCGGCTCACTCCTCCAGATCCGGCAGCCGCGCCGGGGCCGGGCAGATGCGCTCGCCGTGCTGGTCGAAGACGAACAGGTGGGCGAGGTCGACGAGGAGCGGCACCTGCATACCGTGGCGGAGCTCGATGTCGGGGGTCGTGCGGACGACGAGGTCGCCGGGCAGCCGCCCGGCCGGGGGTGCCGTCTCGACAGGCTCCGGTTCCGCGTCCCCGGGGTGCTCCAGCACCACCACCGGTCCCGCCCGCAGCGAACCGGCACGCTCGCGCAGCCGGTCCAGGACGGTGCCGTCCCGGCGGCGGCGCCGCACCGCACGGGAGGGCCGCGGCGCCTCCAGCTCCGGTACGACGGCCGGCCGCGAGCCGGTGTTGAAATGGACGAGGACCTCGTGGCCCTGGAACTCGACGTGCTCGACGAGTCCGGTGATCGCCACCTCACCCGGGCGCGCCTCGGCGGGCCTGGCGATCCGCACGGCCTCGGAACGCAGCCCGACGATGACCTCACGTCCCTGCTGCACCCGGAGCAACTGGTGGTCCAGGGAGAGCGGTTCGGGCAGCCGCAGATACTGCCGGCCGAGGCTGATCGACATGGCGCCGTCGAGCGGCGCCCGGACCAGCCCGCGCAGCAGGTTGATCCGGGGCGTGCCGATGAAGGCGGCGACGAAGACGTTGGCGGGCAGGGCGTAGACCGTGCGCGGTGTGCCCAGCTGCTGGAGGACTCCACCGCGCAGGACGGCGACCCGGTCGCCCAGCGACATCGCCTCGGTCTGGTCGTGGGTGACGTAGACCGTGGTGACGCCCAGGTCCCTGGTGAGTTTGGCGATCTCGGCCCGCAGGTGGTTGCGCAGCTTGGCGTCGAGGTTGGACAGCGGTTCGTCCATCAGGAAGGCGGAGGGATGGCGGGCGATGGCCCTGCCCATGGCGACCCGCTGGCGTTCGCCGCCGGAGAGCTGGCTGGGGAACCGGTCGAGCAGGTCCTCGATGCCGAGCATCCGGGCGGTGGCGTCGACCCGCGGGCGGGGGTCGGTACCGGGGGTCTCGATGCGCAGCGGGAAGCCGATGTTGTCGCGGCCGGTCATGCTCGGATAGAGGGCGAAGTTCTGGAAGACCATCGCCATGTCCCGCCCGGAGGGCGGCAGATCGTTGGCGTACTCGCCGTCCAGCCGGATCTCGCCCTCGGTGGCCTCCTCGAGCCCGGCGATCATGCGCAGGACCGTCGACTTGCCGCAGCCGGAGGGGCCGAGCAGGACGAGGAATTCACCGGGGCGGATGTCGAGCGACAGCCGTTCCACCACGCGGACGCCGCGGGTGTACGACTTGCTGACCTGGTGCAGGGAGATGGCGCGTGTCATGGCTGGTGCCCCCGGGGGCTCACAGGGCGCTGGTGCTCCGCGACGGAACGTCCCGCGCGGGTCGTACGGGACGTATGAGTCACGGAAGTTAACGGACCGCACACGCCCAGGGGAAGACGCGCGCCGGATCTGACGGACCGTTCGGCATACGAGAAAGCGGACCCTCCGGTTCTCTGCGATCGCGGGGTCGGTGCCCGGGCCTCCGGCTCGCAGTCCGCCCCGCGCCACCCGCGCGCGCCTCCGCGCTCGCGCGCCGGACGCCCCCCGCCCCCGGCCCCGCGGCGGACCAGGCGGCACCCGACCCCCGCCCCGCGGCGGACCGGCCGGCTCCGGCCGCCGGGCGAGGGGTCAGCGGGTCGCCGTGAGGTGGGCGAAGACCACGACGTTGCTCGCGTACCCGGTCTTCGCGCTGTACGTGCCCCCGCAGGTGATCAGGCGCAGCTCCGGACGCCTGCTCGGGCCGTACACCTTACGGTCGGGAAAGCGCGACTTCTCGTACGTCCGCACCTCGTCCACCGTGAAGACGGCGGTCCGCCCGTCCGCCCGGCGGGCCTCGACGACCTTGCCGGGCCGGAGCGCGGCCAGTCCGGCGAAGACGGCGGCGCCGGTCCTGGTGTCGCGGTGGCCGACGACGACGGACGTCCCCGGTTCGCCCGGTGAGGGTCCGCCCGCGTACCAGCCCACCAGCTTGGGGTTGTCCACCGGCGGGGTGGTGAGCTGCCCCCGCCGGTCGAGCCGCAGGTCCATGACCGGCGCGTGCAGGCGGAGATACCTGATGTCGAGCGCGGTCGGCCGGGACCGGGGCAGCGGCCGGGGCGGGGGCGCCGGCCTCGGGGTGAGGGTGCGCCGGGGGGTGGGAGCGGGAGTGGGGGGCCGGGTGCGGGTGGGGGCAGGCCGGGGTGCGGGGGGCCGCCGGGTCTGCCGGGCCGACTGATCGGGACGAGGCCGGGGCGCGCCGCGCGCGTCCGGGACGGCCGGGGCGGGGCGGGGCGACGCCTCGGCGCCTCCGTGCCCCGCCGCGCCGACGGCAGCCGGCTCAGCGGGCTCGTCGTCCTGAGCGCACTGGATGCCGGCCGTCACCAGGACGACGGTGAGGACCGCCGTCCTGGCGAGACGGTACGCGCGCGTCCGGTACCAGGGCCTGCGGCGCCTACGCCGCACCATCGGGGCGACGGCGCAGCAGGCGGAAGTACACGACTCCCCCGGCCACGACCAACCCCACGGCCGCGGCACCGGCGAACGGCGAGATCGCGCCGCTCTCGGCGAGACCGCCGCCGCCCGCGTGGACACCGCCCTGCGGGGCTCTCGACGGGGCCGCGGACGCGTCGGCCGGGCAGTCCACGTGGAAGACCTTCTCCTTGGGGGTGCCGGTGCCACCCGTCACCGTGAGCTTGTACTGCCCGTCGGGCAGCGCCAGCGGGTCGCTGTGGCCGCCGCCCGACGCGAGCGCGACGGTGCCGTTCAGGGTGGCGCCGCTCGGCGACGGGGGCTGCGACTGGATGACGTAGGTGAGACTCGGGGCCACGTCGAAGTTGGTGGCGTCGAGGTAGAACTCACACACCTTCGGCTCGTCGCGGGGGTCACTGAAGGGCGTGCCCACCTTGTGGATCTTGACGTCGCCGGCGGCACCGGGGACAGCCGGGACGGGGGCGGCGACGGCGGCCTGCGCTCCGGCCAGGGCGGAGCCCGCGAGGGTCAGTGCCGCGAGAGCGGCGGCACGGCGTGGAAGGGTCGAGGTGGGCATGCGATTCCTCCGAGTCGGACGAGACGATTTTCATACAAATCGCTCTTTCACCTGACTCTCTTTCACATCCGCACCGGCCGACACGGGAGCAGCGCCGGACGGCGCGTCAGATGTCCCTCGCCCGGCCCAGTCCCGCCCCGCGCCTTCGGGGTGTGCCACCTCGCTCCGGGACCGGTGCCGGTCCCCCGGGCGCCCGCAGGGCGAGCCCCGACGACAGCAGCAGCGCGCCGAGCATCACGAACGGCGCGGCCACCCCGGTGGCTCCCGCGACCAGACCCGCCGCGGCGGGCGCGGCGACCTGCCCGAGCCGGTTGCCGGTCAGCCGCAGCGCGAGCGCCGTGGACCGCGCGCCGTCCGGGGCCGCCCGGACCACGGTCGTCATGGACAGGGGCTGCCCGACTCCGAGACAGAACCCGAGCACTGCAGTTCACCCTGTCGAATTCGAACTATCGCAGCCACCCGCGCCGACCAGGGCCCTGCACCGATATCTGCGCTGGCGCAACACCAATGCCCCCGCCACCCCGACGTCCTCGCAGCCCAGCGCAGAAAACGCGCCCGCATCCGCAGCGACAAGGGTGTCCGTCCGCTGGGGCGGACGCCCCTCGCACCCGCAGCCTGACACCGCCTGGCGGCCAATGACTCAGAAGCCTCGGAAAACGCCGTCGTCGCCGACGGCGCCGGCGAACTCCTCGAAGTCCATGTTCGCCCCCGAGAGGTTGTTCTCGATGCCCCACAGCTCGGCTGCCACAACGCGGACACACCGCCCACGCTCACCCCGCAGGTCCACCACGAGGAGCGGCAGTTCAGTCGAGGCGACCGCTACAGAGTCCGCCAGAGCCAGAAGTGGATGCCGGTATTCCGCAGGGATCAGGTCGAGAGCCTGGCCGGGCGTCAAGCCCTCGTACCTCCGGTCATCAACGAGTGCGACGGGGCGGCGCCCGGCGCGGTTCACGCCGAGTGGACCTCCAGGGCGGCGCGCACGGCGGACTCCAGCGCTCCCTCGATCCACGCCGGTTTCACAGAGGTGTGGTCGCCCGCGAAGTGCAGCGGCCCCTCGGCGGCGGGGATGGAGGTGAGCAGCTCCGTGTGCTGGCCGGGCAGCAGCACGGACGCCTCGCCGTAGGCGTACGGGTCGCGCATCCAGCTCTGGGTGCGGCCGGCGCCGGTGTAGAAGACCTCGATCCGCTGGCCGTAGACCTCCTGCAGCCCGCACAGGGCGTGCGGGTAGCGGGCCTCGTCGTCGAGGGAGTCCCAGCGCAGGGCGTCGTCCGCCCAGCTGTAGGAGGCCAGGACCACCCCGCCGGCGCTGCCCGGAACCGGGTGGGACGGCTGGTACATGAACCGGTTGGCGTTGTCCGACACCGAGCCGCCGCCGATGACGTCGGCCGCGGCCGGCTGGTCCCGGGTGACGGCGCGGTGGGCGGCGTAGTGGGTGCGCTGTCCGGGGGTGATGTGGCCGGGCGGGACGGACGGGTGGGCGCCGAGCAGTTTGCCGTCGCCCGGGGTCCGTCCGGCGCGGTAGGCGTCGTACAGCCCGGGGTCGATGCGGCGCAACTCCCGCTTCCAGTCGGCCTCGTCGAACTCCCACCAGCGGCGGCTGAACTCCAGCAGCACCTTGGTCGCGCTGTCGTAGTGCAGTTCGGAGACCGCCCGGCGCTTGGTGTACGACATCGGCGGGCTGACCCGCACGTGCCGCAGGCCGGAGAAGGGCACGGTCACCACGGCCGCGTCCGCCGTGAACTGCTCACGCACGACCGGGCTGCCCCGCCCCTCGGAGACGGTGTCCACCCACACGTGGGGGCCCCGGGCGCGCACGTGCCGGGTGTCGCTGCCGGCCCGGTCGGGGTCGTAGTACTCGATCCGGGTCACCCGCCGGTCGAACCGCACGGTGTCGCGGACCTTGGCCAGCAGGGCGTCCGGCAGGACGGCGGTGCCGCCCTGAAGCTCCCAGAACGCGGTGTCGGGGCTGATCAGGGAGGACCCGATGAAGCTGTGCACGAAGGACAGGGGCAGCCGTGAGGTGAGGTTCTCCACCGTGCCGATCAGGTCGACCGTCCGCTCGTCCAGGCCGGCGTGTTCGGTCAGGAAGCGGAACATCGACCAGTCGCCGAAGCGCTGGATCACCCTGGCCCAGCCCTGGATGCGTTCGGGCAGCGGTTTGTCGGTGCGCCTGCCGTCGGGTCCGAGCGTGCTGAACTCGTCGCGCACCGGGTCGAGGACCGAGCGCAGGATGACCGCGGCCGGGGTGTCCCAGTGGGCGCGCGGGACGCCGAAGGAGCGGTTGATGCGCCGGGGGGCGCGGGCGTAGTCGGCGCGGCGCATGCGGACGCCGTTGACGTGGATCCAGGTGTGCGCGGCGGGCCGTCCCTGGCCGTCCACGTCGACGTAGTAGAACGGCCGCTTCTTCAGCGCCAGTTGTCCGATCAGGTCCATCACCAGCGGGTGGCTGCCGGGCAGCCGCATCGCGCCGGCCTCGGCGTACTGGCGGGGGTCGGCGAAGGGCTGCGCCGCCTTCTCGTGGCCGCCGCGGCGGAACGTCTTGATGCGTCCGCCCACCCGGTTGCCGTTGGCCTCCAGGACGGTCACGTGGTGCCCGGCGCGCCGCAGCAGCCACGCCGTGACGAGGCCGGAGGGGCCCGCCCCGATGACGAGGACCTTTTTGGCCCCGGTCCGGGTGCGGGGCAGGCCGTCCTTCAGCACGCGCCGGTAGCCGGGGACGAGGGGCCGGCCGTCGGCGTCGACGACGAGCAGGGCCCGGGCGACGGCGAGGCAGCGGTCGAAGTCCGCGCCGCGCGCCGCGGACGGCGCCGCCGGGGCGGGGTTGCGCGGGGGCGACTGCGCGGGCAGGGCCGCCGCGATGCCCGTGCTGCCCGCGCCGAGGAGGCCGGCCACGGCGGTGGTGCCCGCGGCTGTCGTGAGCGTACGTCTGGTCAGGCCGCCATGATCGGCGTCAGCCTGGTGATGCTCGGTCATGCCGCAACTTCTACGGGCTCGGCGTTCCGGTCTGCTCGGCATTGCGCCGAATTGCCACGGACGAGGGAAAGACCCCGTTCAAACCGGTGCGGACCGGGCGCGCGGAGGCACGCGGGGGCGGGCGTCTGCCCCCGATTACGGCGAAGGGGTGAATCGTGCCCCCGTGCCGCCCGGCGCACAAGGCCGGGTCAGGACACTGCCCCCTACAGACCTGCGCGCGGAGGGGAACACAGTGGAACAGCGGACCGAGGCGGGTGCCCGAGCACGGTACTGGTTCGACACGACCCTGGCGCGCGGCACCTCGGCCCTGGTGGGCTGGCTGGTGCTGGTCTGCCTGGCCGTCGTCGTCCCTGCTAGCGCGGCGCTGGTGTGGACGAGCGGGCACGCCCCCGCCACCCTCCCCGGGAAGGTGGCGGCCATCTGGCGCCTGACCGGGGAGACGATGCGGCTGGGCGGCACCACCGGCAGTCCGGCCCGGGTGGCGCTGTCGGTGCTGCTGGCCCTGGTCGCCCTGGTCTACGTCTCGACCCTTGTCGGTCTCATCACGACCGGGCTCACCGAGCGGCTCATCGCCCTGCGGCGCGGCCGCTCCAAGTTACTGGAGCGCGGCCACGTGGTGGTGCTGGGCTGGTCGGAGCAGGTCTTCACGGTGGTGGGCGAACTGGTCGCGGCGGGCGCCAACCAGCGGCGGTCGGCCGTGGCGATCCTGGCCGACCGGGACAAGACGGCCATGGAGGAGTCCCTGCAGAGCAA
Source organism: Streptomyces sp. NPDC005551 (assembly GCF_042871785.1). NCBI lineage: Bacteria > Bacillati > Actinomycetota > Actinomycetes > Kitasatosporales > Streptomycetaceae > Streptomyces > Streptomyces sp. NPDC005551. The sequence continues at coordinate 196,465 of NZ_JBIAJE010000010.1, forward strand.
GGTCGGCCCGACCGGCCGGACCCGGCTGATCTGCCGCAGCGGTCCGTCGGCCGACCCGGCCGTGCTGGCGCTGACCAGTCCGGCCACCGCCGACTCGGTGATCGTGCTGCCGCCCGACGCGTCCCGCAGCGACGCAGACGTCGTGAAGGCACTGCTGGCCCTGCGGGCGACGGGGTGCGGGGGCGACGTCACCGTCCCCGTCGTGGCGGCGGTCCGCGACAGCGGCTACCTGCTCGCGGCCCGCCTGGCCGCCGGGTCGCGGGGCGTCGTCCTGGAGAGCGACACCGTCACCGCCCGGCTCATCGCGCAGGCGGCGCGCCGCCCGGGACTGTCCCTGGTCCACCGCGACCTGCTCGACTTCGCCGGGGACGAGTTCTACCCGGCAGCCCACCCCTCCCTGGCCGGCCGGGAGTTCGGCGAGGCGCTGCTCTCCTACGGCAACGCCAGCGCGGTCGGGCTGATCCGCGGCGGGGTGCCCTGGCTGAACCCGCCCGCGCGGACGGTGCTCGAACCCGACGACCAGCTCCTCGTCATCGCCGCCGACGACGACACCGCCGAGCTCGCCGACTGCGCGCCGCTGGTCGACGAGCGGTCCGTGGCGGGCCCCCGGCCGCCGGACACCCGGCCGGAGCGGCTACTGGTGCTGGGCTGGAACCGCCGCGCGCCCCTCGTGCTGCGGGAGTGGGGCCGCAACGCACCCCCGGGTTCCGTGGCCGACGTGGTGGCGGACGAGGAAGAGGCCACGGTGTGGGCCGCCTGCGACGGCGGTGACGGCGGTGACGGCGGCGACGGCGGCGACTGGACCTGCGTGGCCCTCAGGGGCGACACCACCCGCCCGGAGACCCTGGCCGACCTGGACCTCGGCTCCTACGACAGCGTCATCGTGCTCGGCCAGGAGCCGCGGGCCGGCGAGCCCCCCGAGGAGCCGGACACCCGCACGCTCGTGACCCTGCTCGTCCTGCGCCACCTCGAACAGCGCACCGGCCGGGAACTGCCGGTGGTCACCGAGCTCACCGACGACGGCAACCGGCCCCTCGCCCCGCTCGGCCCCGGAGCCGACGTGATCATCAGCGGCAAGCTGATCGGGCTGCTCATGGCGCAGATTTCCCAAAACCACCACCTGGCGGCCGTCTTCGACGAACTGTTCTCGGCCGGCGGCACACAGCTCCACCTGCGGTCGGCCGCCGACTACGTCGTGGCCGGCCACGAGACGTCCTTCGCCACGGTCGTCGCGGCAGCACGCGACCGGGGCGAGTGCGCCATCGGCTACCGCAGCCGCGCCGAGGCCCACCGGACCCCCGGCTACGGGTTGCGCCTCAATCCGCCCAAGGCGGATCGCCGGCGCTGGTCCGAGGGCGACGAGGTGGTCGTGGTCGCCGGGGAGGGCCGCCGAGGTGCCGTCCGGAGCGGCGGACTCCCGCTTCCTCGCCGTACTCCCCGAGGATGATCACGTCGAAGGAGACCAGCCAGGGCATCGACGCCGGCAAGAAGATCAAAGGACGCATCATCGCGCGTCGGAACCGCACCGAGCTGGTGCTGCCCAGGCGCACGATCTGCTGCAGCTTCTGCCCTTCCTGGTCGCTCAGTCTGCGCACACGGACAGGCTCGGCCACCGCGCCTCCGGCCGTCGGATCGGACGTCACTCCACACTCAACCGCCACGACCACCGACCCGGCGAACCTATGCGGTCAGAGCACTGGCGAGCGGGGCGCGCGCGGCGGGGGAGTCCCGGCCGTTGAGGGTGAGACGCACCTCCGGACATCACCGCCTCATACCCCGGCACGCTGAGGCACCTGGGGCTCGACAGCGTAGGCCGGTCAATGCGGATGGAGCTGGCGGGGGCCGGCTGCAGCTGCTGATGCCCGCCCATCCCGAGGAGGCGGCCCCGTTGACCTTCTCGTTCTCGCTGGAAACGCTGAAGTCGGCGGCCGCCCTGCGAGTGCTGCGCCTGCACCGGCGCGTGGCGGCCGGCAGGGCCTTCGATGTGCGTACGGGCACGGGTGCCGCCGGGGTGGTGAGATGGCGGGCCCGCTTCCGCAGGACTCGACCGCACCTCTGCGTTCTCCAGCTCCCGGCCCAGGAACTCCGGCCCGGTGACCGTCACCTTCTCCACCGCTCCGCGCGGCAGCACCACCTTCTCGTCCAGCCCGTACCCCAGGCTGCGCCGCACCGCCTCGGACTGCTCCGGCGCCAGGGGCCCGATCCCGGTCAGCGTGAACACGACGGGCGAAACCTCATGGGCCCGCGGGTGCTTGCCCCGCAGCGTGCGCACCACCGTGTCGCCCTGCCGCGCGGAATCGATGGTCCAGTGATCGTCCAGTCCGTCGGCCTGACCACCAAGCGCCCGCACCGGGCACTCACATCGTCCACACCGCCCATAAGCAGCACCCGTTCCTGCCCGTACAACCGGCACACAGCCACCCTGACCAGACCTCCACGAAGCGTTCCTCAAACTCGCCTGCTACCTCATCTTCCTGACTTGCCCACCGGCCAACTGCTCCGTCGGCAGGGCTGCCGCAGGCAAGGCATGTGATCCGCGGCGACAGGCGAGGACGCCCCGCAGCCTTCTGCTCCCGCACACGCGCGGCTAGAGCGTGTCTCTTTGGCATTCGGTGACGGGATGGCGTCGATCAGGAGCCGATCAGGATGCGGGCATGTCTCATCCGCCCGCTGAGGTCCGCTCGCTGCACGCCTCCCTTACAAGGCTGCTTGCACCGCCGCTAGGATCGACCGGCCGCAGAAGGACGACAAGTGGAGGGCGGGATGCCTGGTCAGGTGACCGCAGTGAGCCGTAACGAGGGGTACTCGTTCAGCAAGCCCAATCGCGATTCCATCAGGCTGCTCACGGGGCTCGGAGTGGAAGGAGACGTTCACGCAGGTGAGACGATCCGCCACCAGTTCCGCATGACCTACGAGCCGAACGTGCCCAACCTTCGCCAGGTCCACCTGATGCACGAGGAACTCTTTGACGAACTCGCGCTCAAAGGTTTCAGGGTCTCTGCCGGCCAGCTCGGCGAGAACATCACCACGCGCGGGATCGACCTGTTGGGCCTGCCCTCCGGCGCCCTGCTCCATCTCGGGGAGCAGGCGGTGCTTGAGGTGACCGGTCTGCGCAACCCGTGCTCGAAGATCAACGACTTTCGCAAGGGGCTGCTCGGTGAGGTCTTCGCCATGGACCCCTTGTCCGGAGAGTTCACGTTCAAGAGTGGTGTCATGGCTGTGGTCCGCTGTGGAGGGACCGTCCGTCCCGAGGATTCCATCCAGGTCGAGCCCCCGCCACCCCCTCACCACCCGCTGGAACGGGTCTAGGTTCTGGTTCCGTGGTCATTGGCGTACCCAGATGAGGATGGCGGCGAGGTGAAGTGGGGCCTGACCTTCTGCAGGGTGAGCGGACCGCCGCACAGATGGTTGATGTCCTTGATGTAGTACGGGGCTCCGATAGCGCAGATGTCCTTTTGGACTCGCAGGTCGCCGGGCCCGTAGGCAGCTTGTAGGTGACCGGCAGGCACGCGGCGGACTGGGGCACCGGGGTCTCCTTCTCCGGCTGTGCTCGCGGATCGTCTGCCGCGGGGGAGGTGGTCACCGCGCCGGATCGTTGACTCGGGGAGGTCGTGGCGGAGGCCGTCGTGCCCGCCTCTGTCTTCGTCCTGGACCGCTGCTCGTGCCGGTTCTGATCGACGATCAGATACGTGCCGGCGGCGGCCACGGCGAACCCGGTGACGGCAGCCGCGGCAAGAAGCCAGGTGCGATGGCGGGCGATCCGGCGCCGGGCCAGCGTCCAGGCCGGGTCGTCCTCGGCTGTCGGCATGCCCTCCCAACCAGCCGCCACCAGGTCACCCGCCAGGGTCGGCGCCTCAGCCCCCGCTGCATGCCCTGGGTGCCCTGGGTGCCCTGGGCGGCAAGCAGCCCCGTGCACTGGTTGGCCAGCGCGGCGGCCGTGAGCCGCTCTTCGGGGGTTTTGGCCAGTGCGGATGTCACCAGGGACAAGAGGTCGTCCGGGATCCCGGTGAGATCGGGGTCGGCGGACATCACCCGGGCCGTGACCGCATCCGGTGGACCGCTGCCGAACGGGAGGCGTCCGGTGGCGGCGTAGGCCATCAGAGCCCCCCAGGCGAAGACGTTCCCGGCCGGCCCGGCGACGCCGGTGCGATAGCCCTCTGGGCTGATCCACCCCGCGGTGCCGGTCATCACGCCGGTCCGGGTGACCGACGTGCCGTCCCGGGCATGGGCGATACCAAAGTCCAGCACTCGGGGCCCGTCGGGGGCCAGAATGATGTTCCCCGGCTTCACATCCCGGTGCACCACCCCGGCCGCGTGGACCGCCGCCAGCGCGACCGCGGTCCCGACCGCCAGCGCGTACAGCCGGGCCCCGGGCAGCGGTCCGTGCGCGGCGACGTGCTCGCAGAGCGTAAGGCCGGGCACGTAGGGGGTGGCCAGCCAGGGAATGTCCGCACCGGAGTCGGCGGCCAGCAGCGGCACCAGACAGGGTCCCGTGACCCGCCGGGACAGCTCGACCTCCCGCTTGAACCGGGCACGACCCCCCCCTCGCCAGCCTGCGCCGTCTGGACGACCTTGACCGCCACCCGCCGTTCGTTGTCATCCAGAGCCGCATGGACCGTTCCCATACCGCCCGAACCCAGTCGGCCGATGACCCGGTACGGGCCGATCCGGCTAAAATCACCAGGCCGCGATGGATGAGCACGCGCTGACAACGACGCCCCCCAACAGGCAAGAACACTCCAGCCGCCTCAGCCAGATCCGCAAATCTCACGCAAGACACGCGGAGGATGCGGAGCGCCGATTCCGATGACGAGATGTCCGTGAGTTCCTAGACGAATCCGCGCGGCGATCTCCCGTGCGAGCCGGTCTGTTTTACGGCGAAAGGGGTGCCCCTCGATCGTTTGCTGGTTCATGAAGCGCATCGCTGCTCGAAGCGCAGGCGGTCAGGCTTTCCATGTCGACGGACGGCGATCGGCCGCGGATGGCCGTGCCGGCCGGTCGGTGGAGGACGCGGCAGGTCCCGGGCGCGCGTACCCCGATATCGTCCGCGCGTCCCACGTACCGTCAAGCCACCCGCTGATCTTCGCCGTCGCCCCCGCAGGCACGACGTCCGTGCCACGGCCGGAGTCGGCCTTCCTCGATGTCACCGTCGGAACAGGAGCACGTCCATGCGTCTCTACGCCCAGACCCAAGCGCGCCGGGGTCGTCAGCTGATCGCGGATCTGATCGCTCTGCTCCTGATCGCGATCACGGTGAAGTTCGCCCTGGTCGTCCGTGACGCGATCCTGACGCTGGCCGAGCCCGGGCGGAAGGCCGAGAGCGCGGGCGACAGTCTTGCCTCCGGTCTCGACGACGCCGGCGATGCGGCCTCGAAGGTCCCGTTCGTCGGTGACTCGTTGAAGAAGCCGCTCAAGTCCGCGGCTGAGGCCGGCACGAGTCTCTCCGATGCGGGACAGTCGTTGCAGGACACCGTGAGCCATGTCGCCACGCTCACGACGATCGCCCTGATCGTTCTCCCGACCGCCGTGATCCTGGTGTTGTGGCTCGTTCCACGGCTGTGGTGGATCCGGCGTAGCGCGACCACTCGTCGCCTTCTCGATGCCCCCGGTGGCGCCGACCTCCTCGCGCTGCGTGCGCTTACCGGGCCGCAGCGGCCGCTGGCCGCGCTTCCCACGCCGCCGGATGGCCTGGCCGACGCCTGGCGTCGCGGGGACCCAGACGTCATTGCCGACCTGTCGACGCTGACGCTCCGACGCGCGGGGCTTCGACCCTGACCGGGGGGTGCCCCCTGGTCCTTGCCGGCCTGGTCGCCGTGGTGCTGTTCGTGCTGCAACCTCGGCTTTGTTCCGCCAGTTCCACAAGATCGCCTCCCGGAACGGTGGATACCGTGCCGGAGTCGAGGACCGCGGTGCCACCGTCGGCAACTCGGGCGGCTCCAGTCAGCTGAACTGGGCCGCCGCCCCGCACTACGCCGAAACCTCCAACACCTTCGTCCTGCTCAGGGGTGACAAGAACGCTTCGTGCCTGACCGTGCTGCCAAAACGCGGCGTTCAGGCGCCAGCGAGCGTGGAGCGGCATCCGCACTCTGCTGGACCGGAGCATCCGCAGGCTCTGAATCAGGTCCAAAGGGCGACAGCGGCCCGCAAAGCGCCAGAACACACTGCCTGCCCAGCCAGACGCCCCAGCAGCCGAAGTGGAGCACGAACGGGAACCAGATGCACCGTTCGATCACCACGAGCATGCTCCGCAGCCGTCGGCACCGCCCACCAGGCCGGCCGGGAGAGGGAGCAGCTCCGGTTAGAGCCCTCTATGGACGCCACTCCCCCGCACCCCTGCGAACTCCAGAGAATCACTAGCCCTTTGGATCAAACACCCTCGCAACTCGTGTCGGGTGGTGCGCGGGCGCACCTCTCGGTCCGGCTTCGCTGTTGCGAGGGGAATCGGGCTGGTCCAGACGGTGGTGCGCGGGTGACTGGGGGTAGCGCACAGTCGCGAGCGAGCTCGTCCGCCCGCCTCTGCTCCACGATGCGGTCGGCCTCTAGTTGGTTGAGCCGTGTCCCGATCACCGGAGCACGATCAGACCCGCAGGTCCAAACAGGACGAGCACCCGCAACTGCCAGCCGTGCGCGAGCTGGGCCAGTGCGGCCAGTGCGATAGTCCCGGTTGGTAGCAGGGTCCGGGCGGCTGGATCGGTGCCGACGCTGTCGCGGTGGATGGCCAGCCGTTCTTGAAGGGCTTGTTCGAACGCGGCTTGGTCGTCGTTCAGCAGGACACGCAGCAGGTGCTGGTCCAGCGTCAGCGTCCCGGCGGTGTCGAGTTGTCCAGCCGCGCGCGTCGGCTCGGCGGGGTCCGGCTTCCGAGCGGTACCGGGCCTCCGTGCCGTCCGAGGCCGGGCGCCTTCACACCGGACAGGTAGGCGCACAACGTGTCCATCTCGGCGCGGTCGGCCGGTTCGGACACGGACTTGCGCCGTGAATACGGAGGGCCGTCCCGGATGGCCGGCGCATTCCTCGACCAGCAGGACGTCGGTGCCTGGATCGGTTCCTGAGCTGAGTTCTGCGCCGCAGGTTGCGTCAGAAGTGGAATACGCCGAGATCGCGCACCGTGTCGGCCAGAGCGCGGATGAGGTCGTTCTCGGCTTCAGTCTTCCAGACCAGAGCGAAGTGCATGGTGGCCATGTCGGGGAGGGGAAGCCATTGAATGTGCGACATGCCCCAGTGCCTGGTGACATGGCTGGGGAAGATGTTGATGATCTCACCCATGCCGACGTAGCTGATCAGCTCATCGGAGCTGTCCGAGACTGCGGATGTGAGGCGCTCGATCGGCCGGCCTCGTGGGGTGTAGAAGGGCAGGTAGCTGTCCTCCCAGTAGTCCGGCATGACGTGGGCAGTGCCGTGTGGGAACTCGGCGAGCAGTTCCAGTTGCACGGTGTCCCGCCCCGCGAGCCGGTGGTCAGCGGCCACGGCAAGGAGCCGGGAGTCGGTGCACATGGTCGGCCCGACGGTGAAGTCTGGCTCATCCACTGGCAACCAGACGACCATGACGTCCATGGCACCGCCGCGGAGCTGGCCGAACAGATCATTGAAGGGTGCTGGGCGGATCTGGAGTCCCCAGTGCGGGTACCGCGAGCGGAATGCCTTCCAGTAGGGGTGTAGATCGGCGACGTTGAAGGGCATGATGCTGACGCGGAGCTGTGCGGTGACGCCGCGGGCCGCCAGCCGGGCGCGCTCCAAGGATGCGTGCAGGCCCGCGTAGACCGGTTGCAGATCGTCGCGGAACTGTCGGCCGACCTCGGTCAGGAACACCGTGCGGCTGGTGCGGGCGAACAGTTCGGCGCCGATGCGCCGTTCTTGCTTCTTGATTGCCTGACTGACGCGCGCCTGGGAGACGTGTAGCCGCTGTGCCGTCCGGCCGAAGTGCAGCTCCTCCGCCAGCACCAGGAATATCTCGATGTCCCGTAGTTCCACCGGCCCCTCAGCCCCCCTTGTCGATAACCCAGCGGTTATCGAACCGCGCGGAAGTCTACATTGATCATGGTTGCTATCCGCAGGATGGTTGGTGGCATGCAATCATGCGTGAAGGACCCGGCGCTTTTCCTGCCGGAGGCGCTCATAAGCATCGGTAGCTTCTTCGAGTCGGTCAACCAGGGCGCTCTCTCCGACCAACTGCCCGAGATCGTGGCTCTGCGCGCCGGCCGGATCAATGGCTGCCGTGACCGCATGGACACCCACGTACGGAATCTGCGCGAGGCGGGCGAGAGCCAAGAGGCGGCGGTGGCCATCTGGCGGGAAGCGCCCTTTTTCACCGATGCCGAGCAGGCGGCGTTGGAACTGGCCGAGACTCTCACGCGGTTGGCCGCCCTCGCCTCGGACGCCGTACCCGAAGCCGTACCGGACGAGTTGTGGGAGCAGCTGTCCGCGCACTTCGACGAGCAGCAGTTGTCCGCGCTGATCCTGTCGATCGGCGTGACCAGTATGTTCGACTGCCACACCATCCCAGCTCGGGAGCCGGCCGGCGGGTCCCAGGCCCGATGCCAGCCATGAGCGATGCCCTCGACCTGACCGTGATGTACGCGATGCACGATGCCCTGCGCCGGGAGCTGGTTCATCTAGACCGGATGACCACCGGCGCGGACCGTGACCCCGGGCAGTTACCGGGCACGGCCGGATGGGCGCTGTTCAAGAAGGCTCTCCACGCCCATCACACGGCCGAGGACGAGGCCCTGTGGCCGGTACTGCGCGGACGCGTTGGTCACCCGAAGCATCTGGCCCTTCTGGAGGCAATGGAAGCCGAACACGCCGCCATCGTCCCGCTGATCAAAGCCATCGACGCGGCTCTCGCCGCTCCCGAGGTCGACTGTCTGGCGCTGGGCATCCTGACCGACGCACTGACCACCGGTCTGGCAGGGCACCTCAAGCACGAGGAGGACACGGCCCTGCCACTGGTCCGGCAGGCGTTGACGGCTGAGCAGGGGGGCCGCCTCCGTCAGGTCCAGGCCCACCTGATTTGCCCAGACGCACCGCTGCTGCTGCCGTGGCTGCTGGACGGTGCCGATGAGCGGACGGTGGTGAAGCTGCTCGCTCCCCTGCCCGCGTCAGTTCGTGCCGCCCACACCACCGACTGGGCCCCGGCTTACACCACTGTGGACCGCTGGAGTCCTGGCACCGCCCCGACGCACTGACATCGAATGCCGCCCCCACAGAGCGTCGCGTCGATCGATGCCGCAGGCGTCTGACGTCACCCGTGAGTGGTTCACCCCTGCAGTCGCGCGCACGGAATGCGTGCGCACCGTCCGTATCCGGAACCCGGACCTGCGTTCCCCCGAAAGGAACTTTGGAGTCTTGGCCTTGTCCGAACAGATCCACCTCACCCCCCTCCGCAACATTTCAGGCGCCGACGCCGCCGCCTGGTACCGGATCGTCGCCGCCTCGATGGCCCACGACATGCCCGAAGTCCCTTCTCCCAGCCCTGAGCAGATCTACGCCCAGCTCACCAAGCCCACGTTGGACAGCCGCCGGCTGACCTGGCTGGCCACCAGGGCGGAGGGCAGCCCGGTCGGCATCGCGGGCCTGCGGCTGTTCAACTCCCCAGGGAGGGATCACCTTGCCGAACTGGAACTCCACGTCGACCCCGCATACCGGCGCCTGGGTACCGGCTCCCTCCTGCTGTCGGCGGTCGTGGCTGCCTGCCGTGCCGAAGAGCGACGCAACCTGATCGTCAAGGTGGCGGCCGACGCCCCGGGCGAAGCCTTCTGCGAAAGGCGGGACTTCCGCCTGGCACTGGCACTGGACCATCTACTCTTGGAACTGGACCAGTTGGATGAAGCCGCCGTCCTCAAGGTCACCGAGGCCGAGCACCCCGGCTACCGGCTGACGGGCTGGACCGGCACGGTGCCCGACAACCTCGCCGCCGCCTTCGCCACCGCCAAGAACGCGATGAACGACATGCCAGTTGGAGACCTGGACTACGGCACCGAGAACTGGGACGCCGACCGTGTACGGGCCATGGCGCAGGTGCTCGCCGACCGCGGTGACATCCTGCTGACCCTCGCCGCCGTGCACGACGACGGCGCCGTGGCCGGATACACCGAGATCGTGCTCGCGCAGGGTGCGGCGTCCCGGGCGCAGCAGTACGACACCGCTGTCGTGCCCGCGCACCGCGGCCACGGCCTCGGGCTGTGGCTCAAGACCGCCATGGTGCGCCGACTACGGGCTGAGCATTTCGGTGTCGTTGAGATCGAGACCGACAACGCCGAGCCAGGTGCTGGAGACGGCCACCGCTCAGCGTTCGCAGTGGCTGCACGGGTACCGGGACAGCTTCGGCTTCCTCTCCCTGGTCCTGCGGCAGACACCCCTCATGACGACCGGAAAGTGAGTACCCGCAAGTGAACACACAGATGCAACCGACGTTCGTACTGGTCCACGGAGCCTTCGCGAACTCCTTCTCCTTCTCGCCCCTCCAGTCGGAGCTCGGCCTCCTCGGGCACCGCTCGGTCGCCGTCGACCTGCCCGGCCACGGCTTCCAGGCAACCTTCACCCGCGCCTACCAGTCCCCTCAGGAACCCGAGGGGCTCGCCACAGCGCCCGGCTCGATCAAGGGCGTCACGCTCGCCGACAACGCCGCACACCTCATAGCGATCCTCGAACGAGCCAAGCAGAACGGCCCCGTGATTCTCGTCGCCCACAGCCGCGGCGGTGTCACGGTCACGGCCGCAGCCAACGCCCGCCCGGATCTGATCGACCGCATCGTCTACGTCTCGGCCTGGTGCCCGGTCAACCTCGAAGTCAACGACTACTACGCCGAGCCGGAGATGGCCACGGTTGACCCCGCCGCCTTCGCCCCGGCGCTGGCCGGAAACCCGGCCGAACTCGGCCTGCTCCGCATCAACTTCCGCACCGGGGACCCGGATGCGCTCGCGGCGCTCAAGGGAGCTTTCTTCGCCGACGGCACCGACGAGCAGTTCCTCACCTTCCTGAACACCTTCCAGCCCGACGAAAACCTGGACGCCGGCGGCTCCGCCGACCGGGCGCAGGCCGCGACCTGGGGCCGCATCCCCAAGACCTACATCCGCCTGGCCCACGACACGAGCCTGCCTCTCGCCCTGCAGGACCGGTTGATCCGCGAGGGCAACGAGCTGACGCCGGACAACCCGTATGACGTGCGCACACTGGAGGGAAGCCACCTGAAGTGGCTCGTCGCCCCTGCACCGGCTGCCCGCATCCTGGCCGACCTTGCAACGCTCCCGGGCTCGTCCGCTCCTGCGTGATCGGACCGGCGTACGCGGATCGGTGGTGGCGACCAGGGATTTGGGTTTGCAAGTCTAAACGCGTTCCCGCGTCCCGGTCGGGCGCACCCGGCATCAGATGATGCCGAAGAGGATCCCGGCCGCGAGTACCACCAGGGAGGTGAGGGCGGCCCACTTGACGACGAAGCGGGTGTGGTCGCCGAACTCGACCTTGGCCATGCCGACGAGGACGTACACGGCGGGCACCAGCGGGCTGGACATGTGGAGCGGCTGGCCGACGATCGAGGCGCGGGCGATCTCCAGGGACGAGACGCCGTGGGCCTGGCCCGCTTCGGCGAGGACCGGGAGGATGCCGAAGTAGAAGCCGTCGTTGGACATGAAGTACGTGAGCGGGATGCTGAGGATGCCGGTCACGAAGGCCATGTGCGGGCCCATCGCGTCGGGGATGTTGCCGACGAGCCAGTCGGCCATGTGGTCGACCATGCCGGTGCCCTGGAGGACGCCGGTGAAGACGGCGGCGGCGAAGACCATGCCGGCGACGTTGAGGACGTTCTCGGCCTGGGCGCCGAGGCGCGCCTTCTGCTCGGGCATCTTCGGGTAGTTGACGGTGAGGGCGAGCGCGGCACCGAGCAGGAACAGCACCGGGATCGGCAGCCACTCCATGATCATGGCGGTGAGCAGGACGACCGTGAGCAGGGCGTTGAACCAGTAGAGCCGGGGGCGCAGGGTGGGCCGGTTCGGGTCGAGGACCTGAAGTCCCTTGTCGTCGTCCGCGTCGTCCGCGTCGTCCGCGTCGTTCGCGTCGTTCGTGTCGGCTCCGTCGCCGGGCCGGCCGGTGTCCGGTCCGGCCCCGGCACCGCCGGACGTCCCCGCCGGACGGGCCGCGTCGCCGGAGCCGCCCGCCGCGACCAGCACCGTCTCCGACTCGTGCTCCCTCTCCTGCTCCAGCTCCTGCTCGTTCTCCGGCTCCCTCTCCTCGACGAGCACCTCGTCCAGGCTGAGCACCCCGAGCCGGGTGCGCTCGCGGCGGCCGAGGACGTACGCCAGGACGAAGACACCGAGCAGGCCGACGGCGAGGGCCGGAATCATCGGCACGAAGATGTCGCTCGCGTCGACCTTCAGGGCGGTCGCGGCGCGGGCGGTCGGTCCGCCCCAGGGCAGGGTGTTCATCACGCCGTTGGCCATCGCGGCGACGCCCGTCATCACGACGAGGCTCATCTTCAGGCGCTTGTACAGCGGGTACATCGCCGACACCGTGATCATGAAGGTGGTCGAGCCGTCACCGTCGAGCGAGACGATGGCGGCGAGCACGGCCGTGCCGACCACGATCCGCAGCGGATCCGCCTTGCAGAAGCGCAGGATGCCCCGCACGATCGGGTCGAACAGCCCGACGTCGATCATCACTCCGAAGTAGACGATCGCGAACATCAGCATCGCCGCCGTGGGGGCGAGGCTCGTGACGCCGTCGATGACGTAGTCACCGAGCTTGGCGCCCTTTCCGACGAAGACGCAGAAGAGCGCCGGGATCAGCACGAGCGCCGCGATCGGCGACATCTTCTTCAGCATGATCAGGACCAGGAAGGTCGCGATCATGGCGAAGCCGAGGATGGTCAGCATGGATGGATACCTAACGTTCGCCCTTGAACTCCCACCAGGGCCGGCGGTGCGAGTGACGTTAGGGCGGTCCCGCAGGCGTTAACAAGATGTTGACGTGCGAGCAATAAGCGCAGAACTCCAGGTCACAGCTTTGCTCACGTGGTGGGCGTCAGCTCGACCGCGACGCCGTTGAGGACGGCGGTCCCCGAGAGCGGGTCGAGCAGGGTGCCGTCGAGCAGCTGGTTCACGTTGACTCCGGGGTCCTTGGCGGCGTGGCTCGTCCGGGTGCCCGGCCGGTCGTGCCCCCAGCCGTGCGGCAGGCTCACCACACCGCGCCGCACTCCGTCGGTGATCTCGGCGGGGACGGTGACCTCTCCCCCGGCGCCCCTGACGCGCACGAGCGCACTGTCCTCGATCTTGAGGCGGGCGGCGTCCTCGGGGTGGATGTGCAGGGTGCAGCGGTTCGAACCGCCGGTCAGGGCGGGGACGTTGTGCATCCAGCTGTTGTTGGAGCGCAGATGGCGCCGGCCGACGAGCACCAGGCCCGCCGGGCGCTCGCGCAGCGCGTCCCGCAGCCGCGGCAGATCGCCGGCGACCGGTCCCGGCAGCAGTTCGATCCGGCCGCTGCGGGTCTTCAGCGGCTGCGGCAGACGCGGCCGCAGCGGACCGAGGTCGATGCCGTGCGGGTGGGCGAGCAGCCTCGCCAGGCTCAGTCCGTCGGGCCGGGCGCCGAAGCCGTCGCCGTACGGGCCGAGGCGCAGCATCATGTCCAGTCGCCGCTCGGGACCGTTGTCGCCGGTCAGCTGTGCGGCGAGCTCGCCCGGGTCACGGCCGTGCACGGGCGAGTGCGGGTCGGCGACGGCCTTGCCCAGGGTGCTCTCGACGACCATCGCGTCCACGGCCGAGGGATCGGCGCCGTGCATGCCGGTCGCGGCGAGCACGAGCCGCGCGAGGATCTCGGTCTCCGCCATGCGGCCCGGCTCCAGCGGGACGGCGGCTCGGGTGTAGCGGACCTGGTTGTGCACGGCGAAGGCGTTGAAGGCGAAGTCGTGGTGCGCGCTCTGCGAGGGCGGGGGCGGCGGCAGGACGACGTGCGCGTGGCGGGAGGTCTCGTTCAGGTACGGGTCGACGCTGACCATGAAGTCCAGCGCGCCGAGGGCCTTGTCGAGACGGTCGCCGTCCGGCGCGGAGAGTACGGGGTTGGCGGCGACGGCGATGACGGCGCGGACCGGGCTGCCCTCGTCCGTGGCGGTGTCGATCTCCTCGGCCAGCGCGGACAGCGGCAGCTCCCCCTTGGCCTCGGGGTGCCGGCTCACCCGGCTGTGCCAGCGGCCGAGCGCGAAGCCGCGGCCGGGTCCGGCGGGCCGGGGTGCGCGGTCGGTGGCGGCCTGGGGGAAGAGGGCACCGCCCGGCCGGTCGAGGTTGCCCGTGAGGATGTTCAGGACGTCGACCAGCCAGCTCGCCAGCGTGCCGTGCGCGACGGTGCAGCTGCCGATGCGGCCGTAGACGGCGGCGGTCGGCGCGGCGGCCAGCTCCCGGGCGAGCGCCCGGATCGTGTCCGCCGGCACGTCGCAGGCCTCGCTCGCGGCCTCGGGCGTGAAGTCCCGCAGCGCGGCGGCGAGTTCCTCGGTTCCCTCGACGTGCGGGGTGAGGTCGCCCAGGTCGGCGAGCTTCTCCTCGAAGAGGACGTGGGCCATGGCGGCGAGGAGCAGGGCGTCGGTGCCGGGCCGGATCGCCACGTGCCGGTCGGCGAGCTTGGCCGTGCGCGTGCGGCGGGGGTCGACGACGGTCAGCGTGCCGCCGCGTGCCCGCAGCGCCCTGAGCCTGCCGGGGAAGTCGGGGGCGGTGCACAGACTCCCGTTGGACTCCAGGGGGTTGGCGCCGATGAGCAGCAGATGGGCGGTGCGGTCGAGGTCCGGTACGGGGATGGCCAGGGCGTCGCCGTACAGGAGCCCGCTCGACACGTGCTTGGGCATCTGGTCGACGGTGGAGGCGGTGAAGAGGCTGTGGGTGCCCAGCGCCGAGAGCAGGACGGGCGGGTAGAGGGCCCCGGCCATGGTGTGCACGTTCGGGTTGCCGAGGACGACGCCGACGGCGTGCGGGCCGTGCCGCTCGACGACGGGCCGCAGCCCCGCGGCCACGGCGTCGAAGGCCTCCTCCCAGGTGGCCTCCCGCAGTTCGCCGTCCTCGCGCACGAGGGGGGTGCGCAGCCGGTCGGGGTCGGCGTCGACGGCGCCGAAGGCAGCGCCCTTGGGACAGATGAACCCCTTGCTGAAGACGTCCTCGCGGTCACCGCGGGCGCCGGTCACCCGGGTGCCCTCGACGGTGAGCGTCAGCCCGCAGGTCGCCTCGCAGAGCGGGCAGATGCGCAGGGCGGTACGGGAGTCTGAGGTGGGGCCGGTGGTGCGGGACACGGGGTCCTCCCGGGTTGCGGCGGCAGCGGTGACGCACGGGCCACCGAGCATACCGACCGGTATGCATCTCCGGGAGGGTCCGGCGGGAGTCAGGTCCGAAAACCACCGGGGTGGTCCGTCGCCCACCGGGGTGGTCCGTCCGCCCACCGGACCGGTCCGTCGCCCACCGGACCGGTTCTTCTCCGCCGGGCCGGTCCGTCACAGCCGCCGGGCCGGTCGGTCAGCGTCGGCGGAACGACCGGCACCGTCGGCGGGGCGGCCGTCACCTTCGGCGGGACGGTCCGTCAGCGTCGGCGGGCCGGTCCCTCACCGTCGACGACGCGGCTGTCAGTCGAGGACGCGCGACAGGTAGGCGCGCAGCAGGACCCGGATCTCCTCGATGACGCGTTCGTCGCCGGACGGATCGAGGCGGAAGGCGAGGTGGACGAGGGTGTCCGCGGTCTCCACGGCGACCAGGAAGGCGCGGCGCAGGTCCTCGTCGGGCTCGCGGACGAGATGGCCGGAGAGCAGTTCCGTGAGCCGGTCGGCGACCCGTGTGTTGGGCTCCGCGCATCCGGAGCCGACCGGGATCTGGTTGCCGAAGTCGACCAGCGTGAAGCCGGGGGCGGTCCGCTTCATGGTGAGGTACTCGTCGAGCACGGCGTCCATGGCGGCACGCCAGCCTCCCTCGCTCCCGCCCGCGCCGGTCCGGGCGGCGCCCCCGTCCCCGGCCTCCCCCAGACGCCCCCTCACGCGCTCGACGTAGCGGTCGAGATTGCGCTGGGCGAGGGCGTCGGCCATGGCCCGCTTGTTGCCGAAGAAGCGGTAGACCGAACCGATGGGGACACCCGCTCGCTGGGCCACCGCCCGGGTGCTCAGGACGTCGTAGCCGACTTCGTCGAGGAGGTCGGCGCAGGCGTCGAGGATCCTGGTCAGTCGCTCGGCACTGCGCCGCTGCACGGGCGCGCGGCGCAGCGGGGTCGCTCGGGGCACGCTGTCCATGATGCCTCTCCGCCGGGGTCCGGTGAACCTCGCCCGTCCGTACGCGAACCGGTGCCCCCGCCACTCATCGCGGGCGCCCCGCACGCCGCTGACCGGCCGCTCATCGCGGGCGCCGCGCGCCGGTGTGCCCGCCCTTCGTCGCGGGCACCCCCGCGCCCGTGCCGCCGTCCGCCGCCGCCGTCGGACGCGACCGCGGCACGGACGCGCCGCCGTCCGCCGTCGGCGCCGGTGCCGGTCCGGACGCCGTGATGTCCGCCGTGCACTCGACGGGCACGCCGTCGACGGCCCACACGGTGCGGTCGTCCGCGTAGAGGCGGGCGGTGAGGTGGTGGGTGCCCCGTGGGACGAGGTCACCGGAGAGGCGGTAGGCGGGGGTGCGGAGCCGGGTGAGGATCCGCCCGTCCAGGAGGAGCACGGCGCTGCCGCGGCCGACCGCGGCGACCGCGCGCGTACCGGCGGGCGAGAAGCGGAACCTCCGGACGGTCAGCCGTACGTCCCAGCTGTCGTCGGTGTTCGGCTGCACCTCGATCCCGACACCGGGTGCGCCCTTCTCGTCGATCTCACGGTAGTGCCGTCCCTCCTCGTCCGTGTCGTCCAGCACCTTGCCCACGGGCGAGGCGGGCACTTCGCCCCCGCGCCCGTGCGCGTCACCGGTGCCGCAGCCCGCCGATCCGCCGAGCAACGCGCAGATCGCGAGCGCGGCGAGCAGTCCGCGCGTCCACGACATGCCGGGAGATTAGAACAGGAACGCGGGCGGCCGGATCCCCCTCAGGTCGGGTTCTCGAGTCGTTCGCAGGTCGTGGGTCGTACGTGCCCGGGTGCCCCGGCGGGCCGGGAACGCCGTCCGGGCCCGGCCGATTCCTTACCCCGGACGCCGCTGCCCCTTGCGCGGGGAAAAGTCGAATCCTACGGTGATGCATAGGAATAAGGACGAGGGAGCGATCATGAGCGATGCGGGCACCGCCCACGCGAGCGGGTTCGAACGGGAGCGAGCACGGAAGACGGCCGGGGAACCGGCGTATCTCTCCGGATTCGGCAACGAACACAGCTCGGAGGCGGTCCCGGGCGCACTGCCGCAGGGCCGCAACTCACCGCAGCGCGCACCGTTCGGCCTGTACGCGGAGCAGTTGAGCGGCACGGCCTTCACCGAGCCGCGCGCCCACAACCGGCGCTCGTGGCTGTACCGGATCCGGCCCTCGGCCGCGCACCCCGCCTTCACCCGCACCGGCAACGGCGCGATCCGCACGGCACCCTTCACGGAGACCGTCCCCGACCCCAACCGGCTGCGCTGGAACCCGCTGCCGGAGCCCGCCGAGGGCACCGACTTCCTCGCGAGCCTGTGGACCCTGGGCGGCAACGGCGACGCGGCGCAGCGCACCGGCATGGCCGTGCACCTCTATCATGCCAACTCCTCGATGGAGCGCGTGTTCAGTGACGCCGACGGCGAGCTGCTGATCGTCCCGGAGCACGGCGGGCTGCTGCTGCGCACCGAGTTCGGGCTGCTGCGCGTGGAGCCCGGCCACATCGCGCTGATCCCGCGTGGTGTCCGCTTCCGCGCGGAGCTGCCGGACGGCTCGGCGCGGGGCTATGTGTGCGAGAACTACGGGGCGCCCTTCCAGCTGCCCGACCTCGGCCCGATCGGCGCCAACGGACTCGCCAACGCACGGGACTTCCTCGCTCCGGTCGCGGCGTACGAGGACGTGGAGGGGCCGGTGGAGGTGGTGAACAAGTTCTGCGGCAACCTCTGGGAGGCGACGTACGACCACTCACCGCTGGACGTGGTCGCCTGGCACGGCAACCACGTGCCGTACGTCTACGACCTGCGCCGTTTCAATGTGATGGGCACCATCAGCTACGACCACCCGGACCCGTCCGTCTTCACGGTGCTGACCTCGCCGACCGACACGGCGGGCCTGGCCAACGTCGACTTCGTGGTCTTCGCGCCGCGCTGGCTGGTGGGCGAGGACACGTTCCGGCCGCCGTACTTCCACCGGAACGTGATGAGCGAGTACATGGGGCTCGTGGAGGGCGCCTACGACGCGAAGGCGGAGGGGTTCGTGCCGGGCGGCGGATCGCTGCACAACATGATGTCGGCGCACGGTCCGGACCGGGAGACCTTCGACCGGGCCAGTGCCGCCGAGCTGCGCCCGCAGAAGGTCGACGACGGCCTCGCCTTCATGTTCGAGACGCGCTGGCCGGTGACCGCGACGGCCCAGGCGGCCCGGGCGGAGCACCTGCAACGCGGCTACGACGACGTGTGGCAGGGCCTCCAGCGGCACTTCCGTCCCGCCGGCTGACCTTCCCCGCCCGTTGCACTGAACGCCCGCGACCGGTACGGATACCCTCGTGACCTCCTTCGCTCCGGACTCGATCGTCCTGAACCGCAAGCTGCCGCTCTGGTATCAGGTGTCGCAGTCCCTGCGCGCCTCGATACTCGGGCGGTCCGCCCAGGACCCGCTGCGGCTGCCCACCGAGGAACAGCTGGCCGGGCACTACGGGGTGAGTGTGCTCACCATGCGGCAGGCGCTCAAGGAGCTGGAGGCCGAGGGGCTGATCACCCGGCACCGCAGGCGGGGCACGTTCATCGAGCCGAGCGCGCAGCGGGGCGCTCCCGTGCGGCTGCTCGGCTCGGTGGACGCGATCGTGGCCCAGCAGTCGGGCATGCGGACGGAGCTGCTGGACTACGGCACGACGCCCGTGTCGGCAGAACTGGCCGAGCATTTCCCGGACCTGGCCGAGGTGACGGCGTACCACCGCCTGCGCAGCGACGAGAAGACCGGCGAGCCGACCAACCACGCCCGCAACTACGTCCGTCCCGAACTGGCGGCGCTCATCGACCCGGAGGATCTGGCCCGCTGGCCGATGACCAAGGTGCTGCGCGATGTGGTGGGCGCGCGCATCAGCCGCATCACCGACACCGTCGAGGCCCGGCTCGCGGACCCGGAGACGGCGCGGCTGCTGCGGGTGCCGCTGCTGAGCCCGATCCTGCACTACACCGGCATCGTCCACGGGGAGGACGGGCGCGCCCTGGACGTGGCCCGCATCCACTACCGGGGCGACCGTTTCTCCTTCACGGTCACCCTCGACGCCCACTGACCACCCGGCCCGTCCGTGCGCGGCCGGCGCCCGGCGCCCACGCCGTACGATGCGGTGCGTGACGCACGACGACGCTCCGCTGCTCGCGGACCTCATGCCGTGGTCGGTCGCACCCGTGCGGCCGGGCCGGGGGTGGCCGACGGCGCCCGACCCCGCGTCCCTGAAAGCCAGGTGGAACGCCCTGCTGAAGGCCGAAGGGCCGGACCGGGAGGCGCTGTTCGGGCCCACGCGCTCGCGCACCCCGCACTCGGCGGTCGCCCAGTTGCCGGGGCAGTCCAGCGGGACGGGACGGCTGGCGCGCGAGTCGGGTCCCTGCCCGGAGCCGGTGCGGGTGCTCAGCGGTCCCTTCGACGAGCAGTGGCTGATACCGGACCACCGGCTGATCGACGCGGCCCGCCCCGAGCTGTGGCGGGTGGCCGACGAGCGGCAGATGTTCGCGGTCGAGCAGCCCGTCGTGCCCGGGGCGTCGGGCCCGGCTCTGCTGGTCTCCTCCGTGCTGCCGGTGAGCGCCGGCCGCGGCGGCCGGGTACGCCCCCTGTACCGCCGCCCCGGTGGTCGCGAACCGAACCTGGCACCCGGCCTGCTGGAGCACCTGGCCGCCCGCCTCGGCCGCTCCCCCGGGCCCGTCGACGTCCTCGCCTGGACGGTGGCGGCGTCCCGGCCCGGCCGGGACGGCTGCACGGTGCCCCTCACCGGCGATGCCGATGTGTTCGCGCGCGGTGTGGAGCTGGGGCGCCGGATGCTGTGGCTGATGCGGCGCGACGGTGAGCGCCCGAGGCTCCCCGGCGGCCGCCGGCCCTACGTCCGTGCTCCGCTCCCGGCGCTCCCCCTCGCCCGGGTCCGCGCGAGTGCCGGGACTCCCGTCCTCGACCTGCGCTACGACCGCGACGAGGAGGTTCTGCACGTCGACGAGGGCCGTATCTCACCCGTGCCGCCGGAGGCCTGGGACTTCGAGGCGGGCGGCGGGCGCGTGCTGGAGCGGTGGTTCACGGAGCGGACGCGGCCGCCGGAGCCGGGCACCCTGGAGGCGATCCGGCCCGCCGCCTGGCCGCAGGCGTGGACGTCCGAGCTGCTGGAGCTGGTCACGGTCCTGGCGCTGCTCGCGGAACTACGGCCGCAGCTTGCCGAGTTGACGGTGGAGTCGCCGGTCACCCGGACCGAGCTGCGCGGGGCGGGCGTGTTCCCCGTGCCGGAGACGGCACGCAGGCCCGCGACGGTCCTGGACCACCGCGAGGAGGGCCCCGACGGGCAGTTCGCCCTGGTCTAGGGCACCTCACCCGACGGGGTCCCGCCGCTCGCCGCTCGCCGGTACCCGGCCGCGGACGGTGACCCGGGCGCCCGCGGCGGGTGACCCGGGGCCGCGCAGGTGACTCGGGCCGCGGGGGCCGCCGGACGCCGGTGCGCGCCGCCGGACCGGCCGCCGAGCACCGGCCCGGCGGCGTACGCGCATGACAAAGGCGTCAGGTACGGGACATGATCCAGCGCATGCAGCCACTTCCCCTGCCTCTGGAAGGCATCACCGTCGTCGCCGTGGAGCAGGCCGTCTCCGCCCCCTTCGCCACCCGCCAGCTGGCCGATCTCGGCGCCCGGGTCGTCAAGGTCGAGCGGATCGACGGCGGGGACTTCGCCCGCGGCTACGACACCGCGGCGGCCGGTCTCGCCTCGCACTTCGTGTGGTGCAACCGGGGAAAGGAGTCCATCGCGCTCGACCTGAAGGACCCGCGGGGGCTCGCGGTGGTACGGCGGCTGGTCGAGGGCGCTGACGTCTTCGTGCAGAACCTCGCCCAGGGCGCGGCGGCCCGGCTCGGCCTGGACGCGGCCACGCTGTGCGCGGCCCACCCCCGGTTGATCGCCGTGGACATCTCGGGCTACGGGGCGTCGGGGCCGTACGCGGACAAGCGGGCCTACGACATGCTCGTGCAGTGCGAGGCCGGCCTCGTGTCGGTCACCGGGACCCCCGGGCAGCCGGTGAAGGCGGGGATTCCCGCCGCCGACATCGCAGCGGCCATGTACGCCTTCTCCGGGGTGCTGGCGGCACTGGTCCGGCGCGGCACGACGGGACGCGGGGGCCCGGTCGAGGTGTCGATGCTGGAGGCGCTGGCCGAGTGGATGGGCCACCCGCTGCACCACGCGATGCACGGCGGCACTCCCCCGGCGCGCACCGGCCTCGCGCACGCCGTCATCGCCCCGTACGACGCCTATCCGACGGCGGACGGGAGCCGGGTCCTGCTGTCGGTGCAGAACGACCGGGAGTGGCGCCGGCTCGCCGAACAGGTGCTGGGGCGTCAGGAGTTGGGCACCGACCCGGCGTACGCGACGAACGCGGCACGGGTCACGAACCGGGAGCGCACGGACGCGCTCGTCGGCGGGGCGCTGGCCGTGCTGACGGCGGACGAGGCGGTCGCCCGGCTGGAGGAGGCGGGCATCGCGTGCGCACGCCTGCGGGACGTACGGGAGGTGGCGGAGCATCCGCAGCTGGCGGCCAGGGACCGGTGGCGGGAAGTGGATTCACCGGTGGGGCCGTTGCGGGCGCTGCTGCCGCCGGTCGGCCTGCCGGGCGGGGGCGAGGCACCGATGGGAGCCGTACCCGCGCTCGGGCAGCACACCGAGACGCTGCTGCGTGCCGTGGGGATGACGGACGATGAGATCGCAGCGCTGCGCCGGGACGGTGTGACCGCCTGAGCGCGGGTCGGGGACTTGCCTGACCCGCGCCGCTCAGCGGCCGCCGAACAGCGTACGACTGAGCCGCCTCAGCGGGGCGAAGAGCGAGACCCGCCTCACTCGCGCACCCATGCCGCTGCGGTCGTGCGCGGTGTCACGCGCGGTCAGCTCACGCATCAGCAACGTGGCCTCGGCCGCCTCGCGCTGCGGGATGGCAGGGCCACCCAGCACCGCGAGATGGCGGTCGAGGCGCGAGCTGGTCGCGCTGCTCCCGCACGTGATCGCAGGGACTCGAGCCCTGCTGCGCACTGTTATCTGTTCCATGTCACTCCCCACCCATACGAGGGCACCCGGCCCGGGCAGGCTAACCCTATCGCTCCCTCGTGGCACTCGTGTATCGCGGGCACAGGATTCACCTACCCCGTAAGGGCGTTGACGATCACTCTCCGAATCCAGCAGATTCCAGGGCGAGTTGGACAACCGGGGCGGTCGTGGGCCGCCGTGAACCACCGCTCGGTTCGACGGTCACCGCGAGTGAGGACGCCGTGGGGTCGAGACCGCCGGCGACCAGGGGCGTGTCGCTGCGCAGCAGCCCGAGGGAGCGTGGCTGCACGCCAGGGCGCATGAGCCACAGTTGATGCACGCGCCCTTCGGAGGGCGCACCGAGACCGCTCACGGTGACGACCGCGCGCCGCTGCGAGGCCGACGCGACCACACCGATACCGCGTCCCCGGCCGTCCCGGTCACCGGTCGCCCGGGCGTCGGGTGCCGCGAGAACGTGCGCGATCTCACGTGCCCGGGCGCGCTCCTGGTCCAGTTCGTCCTCGGTCCGCGTCGCCTGGACCGCGAAGAGCGACGCGACGACGAGGGCCGCGGCGGCCGTGGCGGTGGCGAGCGGGGCCAGCAGCGGGCGGAAGCGGGGAGTGCGCGCGCGGGCGGGGCGACGGGCCGCGCGGGCGCGAGGCGGTGCGGTGCCCGCGTACGCGCCAGGCGGCTCCTGCGGAGTCGTCCGTACGGCGGCGAGGACCCGGTCCCGCAGGGCGGGCGGCGCCGGGGCCGCCGTGGACCAGGCGAGCCGGACGGCGTCCTCGGTCAGCGCCCGCACCTCCTCGGCGCAGCGGTCGCAGCGGTGCAGATGACCTTCGAACCTCCGGCGCTCGTCGGGTTCGAGCGCGTCCAGCGCGTACGGCGCGGCGAGCGAGTGCAGGTCACGGCGGAGCAGCCGGTCGAGGAGGCTCATGCGGCGCCTCCCGGGCGGGCCACGGCGTCGCCCGCGGATGTCAGGGTGCTCATGCGGCACCTCCCAGGCAGTCGCGCAGCCGGGAAAGCCCGTCGCGCATACGGGTCTTGACGGTCCCGAGCGGCAGGGAGAGCCGTTCGGCGACCTCACGGTAGGTGTAGCCGTCGTAGTAGGCGAGGGTGACGGACTGGCGTTGCAGGGCGGTGAGCCGGTCCAGGCAGCGGCGCACCCACTCGCGTTCGAGTCCCGCCTCGACCTCCTCGGCCACCTGGTCGAAGGCGGGCCGGTGCAGCCGCCGTCCCTCGCGCTGTTCACGCTCGGTGGCGGCGCGGGCGCTGCGCACCCGGTCGACCGCGCGCCGGTGCGCGAGCGTGAGGATCCACGACAGGGCGCTGCCCCGGCGCGGGTCGAACCGCCCGGCCGAGCGCCAGAGTTCGAGCAGCACCTCCTGGGCCACCTCCTCCGACTGGGCCGGGTCCCGCACCACCCGGCGCACCAGACCGAACACCGGCCCGGACACCAGTCCGTACAGCTCCTCGAATGCCCTCTGATCACCCCCGGCCACGAGCACCAGAAGTTCGTCCGTCTCCACCCGTCCCCCTCTCCGGCCGCGTACCGGCCGTCAGTTCACGGACCCGTGCGCGGCGAGCGCGCTTTCGGATGGGTTACGGATCGGCGCACCGAAAACGCGGGTCCGCCGCCGGCGAAACGAACGCAACGCGTACGGGCCTCGCTGAAACGACCGGCGTCAGCCCACGTAAGAACGTTTGGGATTCGACCAATCCACCCCGGCGACCGCTCCGAATGGCGTGCGTCAGGCAAGTTGGACTTGAGGACGGACGGCATGACACCTATCTCCAGGATCGGCGTGGGACGCAGGACTTGCACGGCCCTCGTCTGTGGCGCGCTGGCCGCCGGGGGGCTCACAGCCGCCGGTGCGACCGTGCTGGAACCGGGGGCGGCCGCCGCCTCCAGCCACCGGGAGGCTCCGCTGATCTCGGGGCAGCCCCAGTACGACAACACGGACGTGTACGCGTTCGTGAGCCCGGACAGGCCCGACACGACGACGATCGTGGCGAACTGGATCCCCTTCGAGGAGCCGGCCGGCGGCCCGAACTTCTTCACGTTCGCCGAGGACGCCCAGTACGACCTCCACATCGACAGCGACGGTGACGCACAGGGCGATCTGGTCTACCGCTACACCTTCAGGACGCATCGCAAGAACGGCGACACGTTCCTCTACAACACGGGGCCGGTCACCAGCCTCGACGATCCCGACCTGAACATCACGCAGACGTACGACATCGACCTGCTGCGGCTGCGGCACCAGCAGCTGGTCTCCCGGACGAAGGTCGCCGACGACATACCGGTGGCGCCGTCGAACGTCGGCAAGGCGTCGATGCCGGACTACCGCAAGCTGCGCGACCAGGCGGTGCACAAGCTCGCGAGCGGGGCCACCACCTTCGCCGGCCAGGCCGACGACCCGTTCTTCCTCGACCTGCGCGTCTTCGACCTGCTCTACGGCGGCGACCTGTCCGAGGTCGGCCGGGACACGCTCAAGGGCTACAACGTCAACTCGATCGCCCTCCAGGTGCCCACCGAGATGATCCAGGAGTCGGCCGACCAGCCGATCGTCGGGATCTGGTCCACCACGCAGCGCAAGGACGCCCGCGGCGGCTACACCCAGGTCTCGCGCCTCGGCATGCCGCTGGTCAACGAGGTCGTCAACCCGCAGAAGGACAAGGACAAGTTCAACGCGTCCGATCCGTACAACGACGGCGACTTCCTGAAGAACGTGACGAACCCGGAGCTGCCGAAGCTCATCGAGGGGATCTACAAGATCAAGGCCCCGGCGGAGCCCAGGAACGACCTGGTCGACGTGTTCCTGAAGGGGGTCGAGGGTCTCAACCAGCCGCCGCACGTGCGCGCCGCGGAGGAGCTGCGGCTCAACACCTCGATCAAACCGGCCGCGCATCCCAAGCGGCTGGGTGTCCTCGACGGCGACAACGCGGGCTTCCCGAACGGGCGCCGGCTCGGCGACGACGTGATCGACGCCGCACTCCAGGTCGTCGAGGGTGAACTGGTCGGCTCCAAGAACGACCTGGGTGACGCGGTCGACAAGAACGACAAGAAGTTCGGCCACTCCTTCCCGTACCTGGCCCAGCCGACCTCGGGTTCGCGCGGGGCGACCGCCAAGGGCAGCGGGAACAGCGTGCGCAACCAGCTGGACGGCGGGCTGGTTCCCGCCGGCGCGGACGGCGGTACGGACACCGTGCTGATCGCCGGTTCCGCGGCGGCCGGGGCGGCCGGGTTCCTGCTCCTCGGCACCGGCGTGCTGTGGTGGCGCCGGCGCATGCACAACCGGGCCTACTGACCCGGCACACCGCCGGGCCCACGGGCCCGGCCCACTGACCGGCGCGGCCCGCACGCACTCGTCCCCCCACGGTGCGGGCCGCGTCGCCCCAACCCCGACCACGACCGTTGCGGCCACGGATTCCTAGGAGAGGGCATGTCCCCGGGTACGAACGAGAGCGCGCCGCCGGGCGCCGGCACCGGCTCCGCCGGCCTCCCCGCGAGCGGCGGCACCGGCGACGACCCGTCGGCCGCGGCCCCCGGCACCGGCGCCCGGGGGAGCCACCCCCACGACTCGGCGAGTGCCGGAGGGGGCTTGGCGGAGGGTGTCTCAAAAGCCGCGTTGGCCGGTGGCGACGGGGGCCCGGCGGACGCCGGAGCGGGCGTGTCCGTGGAGGTGCCGGACGATCGGGTGGCGGCTCCGCGGAGATCCGCCGCGGGACGGCGGTGGCGGGCGGCGCAGCTCGCCGGCAGCGTCGTCGCGCTGGCCGTGGCGCTCACCGCCGGAGGCGTGGTCCTCGGCGCCCGCGACGGCGGCCCGGCGCCCGTCGCCGCCGCACCCGGCACCGGCACCTCGCCGCAACTGCTCGCGAGCGCGGGACTGGACGCGACCGTCCGCTCGTTGCAGGCCCATCTCCGAACCCAGCCACGGGACTTCGGGTCCTGGGCGACGCTGGGACTCGCGTACGTGGAGCAAGCCCGCACCAAGGGCGACCCCGGGCGCTACCCGCAGGCGGAACGGGCACTGAACCGCTCCCTGCGGCTGCGCCCCGACAACGACCCGGCGCTCGCGGGCCGCGCCGCCCTCGCCGCGGCCCGGCACCGGTTCCCCGAGGCGCTGAAGTACGCCGACCGGGCGCTGGCCCGGAATCCGTACAGCGAGCGCGCGCTGTCCTCCCGGATCGACGCGCTGGTCGAGCTCGGCCGCTACGACGAGGCGTCGAAGGCCGCGGACCTGGCCGACTCCCGGCGCCCAGGGGTGCCGGTGTTCACGCGCTACGCGTACGTGCACGAGCTGCGCGGCGACGTGAAGACCGCCCGCCGAGTCCTGGAACAGGCCCTGGCCACGTCGACGTCACGCGGTGACGTGGCGTACGTGGCCACGGCGCTGGGCCAACTCCACTGGAACCAGGGCCGGTACGGGACGGCGCTGACCTGTTACGCCCGGGCGCTGGCCGCCGACGACGCGTATCTCCCGGCGCTGGAGGGCCGGGCCCGCGCCCAGGCGGCCCGGGGCGACAGCGCCGAGGCCATCCGCGGCATGGAGGACGTCGTGTCCCGCTCGCCGCTGCCCCAGTCCCTGGTCGTGCTCGGTGAGCTGTACGAGGCGCGGGGCGAGAGGGGCGACGCCCGCAGGGCCCGCGACCAGTACGCCCTCGTCGACGCCTGGACCGCGCTGGCCCGCGCCAACGGGGTCAACGCCGACCTGGACACGGCCCTCGCCGCCGCCGACCACGGGGACCGCGCGGCCGCGCTCACGGCGGCCCGCGCCGAGTGGGCCCGCCGGCACACGGTGCACACCGCGGACGCCCTCGCCTGGGCCCTGCACGTCAACGGCCGTGACGCGGAGGCGCTTCCGTACGCCCGCCGCGCCACCGCGACCGGCTACCGCAACGCCGCGTTCCTCCACCACCGCGGCACCATCGAACGCGCCACCGGCCGCTCCGAGGCTGCCAGAACCTCGCTGACCCGCGCGCTCGACCTCAACCCCGGCTTCTCGCCGCTCGGCGCCCGCGCGGCCCGGGCGGCCCTGAAGGGGGCGGAATGAGGTCCCGTACGGCACTCCGGCGCGCGTTCGCCTCCGGTGCGGCCGTCCTCGTCTCGTCCGTCGCGCTCGTGCTGGTCCCCTCGGGGACCGCGAGCGCGCACCCGCTCGGGAACTTCACGGTCAACCGCTACGACGGCCTCGTGGCCGCCCCCGGCCTGCTGCGGATCGACCACGTCGAGGATCTCGCGGAGATCCCCGCGACCCAGGCCGAGCCGGACGTCCGGCGGCTGGGCAGGGCGGCCTGGGCCCGGCAGCGGTGCGCGACGGCGGCCCGGGACAGCCGCGTCACGGTCGGCGGGCGCGACGTCCCGCTCACCGTCGGCACGAGCGAGGCACGGGTGCGGCCGGGACAGGCGGGACTCGACACCCTGCGTGTGGAGTGCCGGCTGACGGCCCCCCTCCCGGACCGTGCCGCCGCCGTACGCTTCCGTGCCGCCGCCGGCTCGGGCCCCGGCTGGCGCGAGGTCACCGCGCGGGGCGACCGGACGACGCTGACGCGGTCCGACGTCCCGACGGCGTCCGTGTCCAAGCGGCTGACCGGCTACCCGGAGCGGCTGCTGTCGTCCCCGGCCGACACCGTGTCCGCTTCCCTGCGGGTCCGCCCGGGCGGACCGGCGCTCGCCCGGGACGACCGGGAGGCTCCCGCCGCCTCGGTGCTGCCCCGTGGCGCCGACCGCTGGACCCGGGCCCTCGACGGACTCGTCGCCCGGCACGACCTCACGCCCGGTTTCGCGGCACTCGCCCTGCTGATCGCCCTGGGCCTCGGGGCGATGCACGCCCTGGCGCCGGGACACGGCAAGACACTGATGGCCGCGACCGCCGCCGCCCGCGGGCGGGCCACCCTCCGCGACGTCCTGCCCCTGGCCGCCTCGGTGACGGTCACGCACACCCTGGGCGTGGTCGCCCTCGGTCTGCTCATCACCGCGGGCTCGGCCGCGGCGCCCTCCGTGATCGCCTGGCTGGGCGTCACGAGCGGTCTCCTGGTGACCCTCGCAGGTGCCTCCCTCGTACGCCGGGCCTGGCGGAACCGCACACCCCCGTCCGCACACGGGCACGGGCACGAGCACGGGCACGGGCACGGGCACGAGCACGAGCACGAGCACGCCGAGTCGGAGCACCGGCACCGTCACGGCCACACCCACGACCACTCCCCCGGGGCCGGGCACACGCACGCCTCCGGGGTCGAGCACTCCCACGGCGGCTTCACGCACAGCCACCCCACCGCGCCCACCCTGCGCGGCACGATCCTGCTCGGCTTCGCCGGCGGGCTGGTGCCCAGTCCCTCCGCCGTCGTCGTCCTGGTGGGCGCCGCGGCGCTGGGACAGGCCTGGTTCGGCTTTCTGCTCGTCCTGGCGTACGGCGCCGGGCTCGCCCTCACGCTCACCGCGGCCGGGTTCGCCGTGGTCCGGCTCGGCGGCGGGATGGCACGGCTGCTGGCGCGGCGCCCGCGGTGGACCGCCGGGCCGTTGGCGGCCCTGATGCGCAGGGCGGCGCCGTTCGGCTCGGCGTGCGTCGTGGTGGCCCTCGGAGCCGGACTGGTGTTCAAGGGGGCGGCATCCGCACTCGGCTGAGCTACTTTTGGGGAGGAATCGCGCGGATGCGAGAGGGGGACGCCCGTGTCCGAGGGTCCGAGCGCTGAACGGATGATCGCGGGCCGGTACCGTCTGCTGTCCCGTCTGGGCGAGGGAGGCATGGGCACCGTCTGGCGGGCCCGCGACGAGGTGCTGCACCGCGAG
Organism: Streptomyces sp. NPDC005551; assembly: GCF_042871785.1. Taxonomy (NCBI): domain Bacteria; kingdom Bacillati; phylum Actinomycetota; class Actinomycetes; order Kitasatosporales; family Streptomycetaceae; genus Streptomyces; species Streptomyces sp. NPDC005551. Next base: position 225,554 of record NZ_JBIAJE010000010.1, read on the forward strand.
GTCGCCGTCAAGGAGGTGCGCGCACCCGCCGGGATCCCGTCGAGCGACGTCGAGCGGATGTACGCGCGTCTGGAGCGGGAGGCGTGGGCGGCGGCCCGGGTCGCGAACCGCAACGTGGTGACCGTCTACGACGTGGCGACGCAGGACGGCCGCCCGTGGATCGTCATGGAGCTGATCCGCGGTGTCGCCCTGTCCGACCTGCTGGACGCGGAGGGCCCGCTCTCCCCGCGGCGCGCCGCGCACATCGGCGCCGAGGTGCTGTCCGCCCTGCGCGCCGCCCACGCGGCCGGGGTCCTGCACCGCGACGTCAAACCGGGAAACGTCCTGCTGTCGAACGACGGGCGGGTCGTCCTCACCGACTTCGGCATCGCGACCGTCGAGGGCAGCTCCGCGCTGACGATGACCGGCGAGGTGATCGGTTCGCCCGAATTCCTCGCACCCGAACGGGCGCTCGGCCGCACTCCCGGCCCCGAGTCCGACCTGTGGTCCCTCGGCGTGCTCCTGTACGCGGCGGTCGAGGGCAACTCGCCCTTCCGGCACGACACTCCGCTGAGCACCCTGCGCGCCGTCGTGGACGAGGAACTGCCGCCGCCGCACCGGGCCGGGCCCCTGGCCCCGGTCATCGAGGGCCTGCTGCGCAAGGACCCGGCGGACCGCATCCCCGCCGAGCGGGCCGAGGAGGACCTGCGTCTGATCGGCGCGGGCGGATCTCCCCGGACGGGTTCGTCCCCGGCGCCCCGCAGTCCGACGGTCGTGGCCTTCCCCCACGAGGCCCCGACGCCGCCCCGGCCCGTTCCCGCCCACATGCCCGGGCCCGCGACGGCGGATACGGCCGGCCCGGTACGGCCCGACCGCGGTCGCCGGGCCGCCTTCGCCGTGATCGCCGGCCTGGCCGCGCTGGCACTGGCCCTGGCCGGCCTGGTGTACACACTGGTGAACCACGACGGCGGCGGCGATGGCGACAGCGGCGGCTCGGCCGCTTCGAGCGGCGCCAACAGCGGTTCGGGCGGGGGCGACGAGCAGAGCGGGGACGGCGGCAGCGGGGACGGCGGCAGCGGGAACGGCAGCGACATCGGCAGCGACGGCACGACCGGCGGGAGCCCCTCCGGCACGTCCCCGAGCGCCCGGCACTCGACCCCTCCGCCCGCCCAGTCCGTCACGGTGAGTGTCACCGGCACGCACACCGACTACTCCGGGCCCTGTCCCCCGCCCGCCGGCCAGGCGCCCGCGTTCACGGCGACGTTCACGGTGGGCGTCGTACCGGTGGAGGTCGACTACCGCTGGGTGACGAAGAAGGGCGAGGTGTCCGACTCGGGCTGGAAGACCCTCTCGTTCCCCGCGGACGGCGGGAGGACGAGGCAGAAGTCGGTCGTGGTGACGACGTACGACGCGGAGGGGACGTACGAGAACGCGATCAGCGTGGAGGCCCGCGGCCCGGTGCGCACGACGTCCGGCTGGGTGCCGTTCTCGGTGACGTGCGAGACGGAGACCCCGACCGACGGTGCCTCCTCGTCCGCTTCTCCCTAGGGACTGTCTGCCGTCGAACTCCCGTCTGTCCTGCGGGCGGGCGGCGGGGGCACGACCGCTGGGGGGGCGACGACGGGGGGGGGGGGGACGGCGGGGCCCGGCCGCGCCGGACGGCGTGGCCGGGCCGGGACACCGGGGCTCAGGCCCCGGCGGTGAAGACCGGGAGGTAGCCGCCGGACTGTCCGGCGGCGGTGGGGTGGTACGACTCGCCGATGTTCAGCCAGTTGACGCTGTGCAGCCAGGCGCTGCCGGAGCAGATCTCGTGCCCGGTGAACGTGGTCCTGACATCCCCGAACGTGAAGCCGTGGGCGGCGGCACGGCGGGCGATCGCGCTGTCCAGGTAGTCGGCGGCACTGTTGATCGCGGACCGCTCCGTCTCGGAGAGGCCGGCGATGCAGTTGCCGCCGAGCTGGTAGAAGCGGGGGTAGCCGATGACGACCACGTGGGCCGACGGGGCCTTGGCGCTGATCGCCGAGTAGACGCTGTCGAGCTTGCCGGGGAGTGTGGAGTCGACGTAGGCCCGGGCCGTGGCGATCCGGGACAGGCAGGAGCTCTCGGACTGGAGCACACAGGTCGTCATGACGTCGGCGAAGCCCGCGTCGTTGCCGCCGACGCTGATCGAGACGAGTCCCGTGCCGGTGTTCAGGGGGCTCAGCTGGCCGGCCAGCACATCACCCGTACGAGCGCCCGAGCAGGCCGTGAAGTCGAACGACGAGGGTGAATGGGCGGCCGCCCAGAGGTAGGGGTAGGCCTTCGTGCTGCGCTTGCAGTCGCCGCTCGAGCTGAGATAGCTGCCCGCGCCGACGCCGGAGGAGTAGGAGTCGCCGAGGGCCACATAGCCGGTGGCCGCGGCGGTCTGGGACGCCTGTGCCGTCGCTGCCCCGGTGAGGGCCAGACCGACGGCGAGGAGGAGCGAGGTCGCGTATGCCGTGAATCGGGAACGTCTCATGGAACCTCCCTTTAGCAGGATCTCTGCAATAACTGTGGTAGCAGCTACGCGTGTTGACAGGAAGTGTCCATGCCAATTCTGTTCCATCCCGCGCCGGATCCTCCGGCGCGTTCATCGCGCCGTTGCCTGCACGCCCAGGACGCGACCGGAGCAAGCCATCAACTCGGGTACCGGGCAAGGCCGTTAGGCCACACGAACACCTGTTCAAGGGCGACTGGGAACCGCCGGGCGGGCGCCTGGGGCATCTTGACGGGCCCCCAGGGCCTGCGCGACTCTGAAGCCCGGCATCCGGCGCTTCGGGGGGCAAAGTCGCCCATGCAGACCATACGTATCAAGGCACGGTCGGCAGACCGTGCCGCTCGGCCGGAAGCGCGTCCCGCACGGGACCTGCCGCCGCTGCTGGCAGGTGCCGCGACAGCGGTCGGAGGCGTCGGCGCGGTCCTCGCACTGGCGGACATCGACTCGCCCCTGCGCGCACCGTTCACCCTCTTCTTCCTGCTCGCGGCCCCGTCGGCGGCCATCGCCGCCGCGCTGCGCGGACTGCCCGCCTTCGGCCGCGTCCTGACGTCGGTCGCGGGCGCCGTCGCGGTCGACATGCTGGTGGCCCAGGGGATGCTGGCGGTGCACCGGTGGTCGGCGCCCGGCGGGGTCGCGGCCGTGGCCGCGATCAGCTGCCTCATCCTGCTGCTGGTGGCGGTACGGCGGCCGCGTGGCCGGGCGAACCGGGACGGGACGTCCTGACGTGGACATCGGCGTGCACCGCCCAGGCGAGCTGAGTGCCGCCGACCGGGCAGCCTGGGCGGCCCTCCAGTCGAAGGCCCACCTCGGCGGCTCGCCAGGACTCGCGAACCCCTTCCTCTCCCCCGAGTTCACGCTCGCGATGGGCCGCTGCCGGCGCGGCGTGCGCATCGGCGTGGTCCACGAGGGCGGGGAACCCGTCGCGTTCTTCCCGTTCCAGCGCACCGCCACCGGTGTCGGCCGGGCCGTGGGCCTCGGCGTCTCCGACTGCCAGGGCCTGGTGCACCGCCCCGGGTTCACCTGGGACGCCCACGAGCTGTTGCGCGCCTGCGGGCTCGCCGTATGGGAGTTCGACCACCTGGCGGAGGGCCAGGCGCCGTTCGAGGCGGAGGCCTCCGGCACCTTCCCCTCCCCGGTCATGGACATCGACCAGGGGTACGAGACCTATCTGCGGAAGCTGCGCGAACGCTCGCCGAAGTTCACCAGGACCACGCTCGCCAAGGAACGCAGACTCGGCCGGGACGCCGGCGAGGTGCGCTACGTGCACGACGAGTGCGACCCCGCGGCGCTGCGCACGCTCATGGGCTGGAAGTCCGCCCAGTACCGCAGGACCGGACGCAGCGACCGCTTCGCGCACCCCTGGATCACCCGGCTGGTGCAGCAGCTCTTCCACACCCGCTCCGCGCCGTTCGCCGGGATCCTGTCGGTGCTCTACGCGGGCGGCAGCCCGGTCGCCGCGCACTTCGGGCTGCGCAGCGAGCGGGTGCTGGCGTGCTGGTTCCCGGCATACGATCCGGCCTTCGCCAAGTACTCACCGGGACTGGCGCTGCATCTGCACATGGCCGAGGCGGCCGCCGCGGACGGCATCGCCTATCTGGATCTCGGCCGGGGCCAGAAGGAGTACAAGGACTCCCTGAAGACACGCGAACTCCTGGTGTCCGAAGGGTGGGTGACGCGACGTCATCCGATCGCACTCGGACACCGGGCGCGGCGCGCCCCTGTCCGGGCACTGCGCAATGCGGTGCTGTCCCGGCCGGAGTTCTTCGAGCCGGCCGACCGGGCGCTCAAACGGATGGGAAGGATTCGTTCGAGGAATTGATTACCGCCCAAAACCACAAAAACGTGAGGCCTCGTCACAGGCCTTGCCATACGGATGCAATCGTCAATACCGTCGTACATCTCACCCGCACCGGTCCATCATCAAGCGGCTCAGGGGAGGGCTCAGGTCCGCGATGGTCCCGGCGCGGGGCGCGGTAGGGGGGTGCCGTGCTCGGTGACCACACCTGTGCCGAGACGTGCCGCGAGACCGTCTTCGACGTCGCTTTCCCCGATGTCGGAGCCGGCCAGTTCTGCCAGCTCACCCGGCATGCACGGAGATTCGTTCCCGCATGCCGTCCGTGAGAACCCCCCTTTCGAACCGGACACAGAGCCGGACCGCCCGGGGGCGGGCGGTCCACCGGACGAGAGGGACCAGAATCATGAGTTCAGTCCTGCGCCCAGCCTTTTCGGGCCAAGATCAGTCAACAGCCGGCAACTACCGTCCGATCTCCTCCCACCTGGCGATCGCACCGCCGGTGAGCGTGGTGATTCCCGCGATGAACGAGGCGGAGAATCTCCCCTACGTCTTCAAGACGCTTCCGCACTGGATACACGAAGTGGTTCTCGTCGACGGCAATTCCACCGACGACACCGTGCAGGTGGCACGCGACCTGTGGCCCGGCGTGAAGGTCGTCGGACAGCGCGGCAGAGGCAAGGGCGATGCCCTGATCACCGGGTTCGAGGCGTGCACCGGCGACATCATCGTGATGGTCGACGCGGACGGCTCCGCCGACGGACACGAGATCGTGTCGTACGTGTCCGCGCTGGTGTCCGGGGCTGATTTCGCCAAGGGCTCCCGGTTCGCCAACGGCGGCGGCACGGACGACATGACGCCGGTCCGCAAGCTCGGCAACTGGGCGCTGTGCACGGTCGTGAACAAGAAGTTCGGCGCCCGGTACACCGACCTGTGCTACGGATACAACGCGTTCTGGCGGCACTGCCTCGACAAGATCGACCTCGACTGCACCGGCTTCGAGGTCGAGACCCTGATGAACATCCGGGTGGTCAAGGCCGGCCTCAGGGTCCAGGAGATACCGAGCCACGAGTATCTGCGGATCCACGGCACGAGCAACCTGCGCGCCGTGCGGGACGGGATCCGGGTGCTCAAGGTGATCCTCAGAGAGCGCTCCAACCGGCGCGCGCTGCGCAGATCGCACGCGCAGGCACTCACCCTGGGCCGGGGAGAGGTGTCTTGAGCGAGCCGGCCGTCTCGGTGGTGGTGTGCGTCTACACCGAGGACCGCTGGGAGGACATCCTCGCGGCGGTCGCCTCGGTGCGGGCGCAGTCCCTGCCGGCCCTGGAGACACTCCTCGTGGTGGACCACAACACCCCGCTCATGGAGCGCCTGAGCGGGGAGTACAAGGAGACCGAAGGGGTGCGGGTGCTCGCCAACGCGGGCCCCCGCGGCCTGTCCGCGGGCCGCAACACCGGCATCGCCGCCGCGCGCGGCGAGGTCATCGCGTTCCTCGACGACGACGCCGTGGCCGAGCGGGACTGGCTGCGGCACTTCGCCGAGGGGTACGCGGACCCGCGGGTCATGGCCGTCGGCGGGCGGACGGTGCCCATCTGGGCGTCGGGCCGCCGGCCCGGCTGGTTCCCCGAGGAGTTCGACTGGGTGGTGGGCTGCACGTACCGCGGCCTGCCGCCCGGCCGGGTGCGGGTGCGCAACGTCCTCGGCGGCAACGCGTCCTTCCGCCGGACGGCGTTCGACGTGGCGGGCGGTTTCGCGACCGGCATCGGCCGCGACGGCGACCGGCGCCCGCTGGGCTGCGAGGAGACGGAGCTGTGCATCCGGCTCACCCGCGCCAGGCCGGACGCCGTCCTGCTGATCGACGACCGGGCGGTCATCCATCACCGGGTGCCCGCGGCCCGCGAGCACTTCGCCTACTTCCGCGCGCGCACCTACGCCGAGGGCCTGTCCAAGGCGCTGGTCGCGCGCAGTGTCGGCGCCGGCAAGGGCCTCGAGTCGGAGCGCCGCTACACGACCCGTGTGCTGCCCGCGGGGATCGCCCGCGGGCTGCGCGACGCCGTGCTCGCCCGGCCCGGCGGGGCGGGACGCGCGGGTGCCATCGTGGCCGGAGTGGTGACGGCGGCCGGGGGGTACGTACTGGGCAGCCTGCGGGCCCGCGGGGGCGGTGCCGTGTTCTCCGTGGCCGGGATCGAGGGGGTCCCGGACGACGAGGGGGCGGCGACATGAGAGCAGGGGGCCCGGGGAGCGGCCGGGGACACGGGATCCGGCGGCCGTACGGCGGCGCGCACGGCGTGCCCGGTGCGGCGTGCGCCGGGGGCGGTGGCGGATGACATCGGCCGTTCCCATCCTCATGTACCACTCCGTGGCGACGGCCCCCAACGAGGCGACGCGGGAGCTGTCCGTGGCCCCCGGGGCGTTCGCGGAGCAGATGGCGCTGCTCCGGGACCTCGGCTTCGTGCCCGTCACCACGGCCCAGCTGGCCGCGTCCTGGCGGGCGACGGGCTGTCCCCCGCTGCCGCCGCGGCCGGTCCTCGTCACCTTCGACGACGGCTACGAGGGCGTGCACCGGCACGCGCTGCCCGTGCTCGCCCGGCACGGCTTCGCGTCCACCCTGTTCGTCTCGACGGGCTGGCTGCGCGGCGCGCACGACACCGGGAGCGCCCTCGACACCATGCTCGACTGGGACCAGGTGCGCGCGCTCGCCGCCGAGCAGACCGAGATCGGCGGGCACAGCCACACGCACCCGCGGCTCGACGACCTGCCGGACGACGCGCTCCGGTCCGAACTGCTGCGCTGCCACGAGATCATCACCGGTGAACTGGGCGCTCCGCCCCGCTCGTTCGCGTACCCGTACGGTTACTCCAGCCGCCGGGTGCGCCGTACGGTGCGCGAGGCGGGCTTCAGCCAGTCGCTCGCCGTCGGCAACGCCCTCGCGCGGCGCCGGCAGGGGCCGTACGCCCTGCAGCGGGTCACCGTGCGCCGTACGACCGGAATCGAGGAGTTCGAGCGGCTGGTCGAAGGCCGCGCGATCGCCCGCAACTTCGCCAGGGACCGCGCGCTCACCAAGGGGTACGCCGTGGTCCGCAGAGCACGACAGGTCCGCCGGAAGGCCATCAGTTCCCGTGTCTGACACGACCACCACCCAGGCCGACACGCCCGCGCCCGAGGTGCCCGGGCGGCAGCCGGGACGCCGGCTGCGGCTGCCCCCGCGCCGCCGGGGCGGCGCCGCGGGCGGCGGCCAGCTGTTCCGCAACGCCTACGCGCTGATGCTGAACACCGGTATCTCCGCGGTGCTGGGCCTCGGATACTGGCTGGTGGCGGCCCGCTACTACTCCGAGGCGGCGGTCGGCCAGGGCTCCGCCGCGATCGCGGCGATGAAGCTGCTCGCGGGCCTCACCGCGGTGACGCTGACCGGCGCCCTCGCCCGCTTCATCCCCGTCGCGGGCCGTGCCACCGGCCGGCTCATCCTCCGCACGTACGCGGGCAGTTCGGCCGTCGTGGGTCTCGCGGCCGTCGTCTTCCTCCTCACGCTGGACGTCTGGGGCCCCTCGTACCGCTTCCTGGACGGGCCGCTGAACGGGCTCGGGTTCGTCCTCGCGGTGATCGCCTGGTCGCTCCTGACGCTGCAGGACGGGGTGCTGACCGGGCTGCGCAGCGCGTTGTGGGTGCCGGTGGGCAACACCGTGTTCTCCGCGGTGAAGCTGCTGCTGCTCGTCACCCTGGCAGCGGTGATCCCCGCGACCGGTGTCTTCGTCTCCTGGGTCGCAGCGATCGCGATGTCCGTGGTGCCGCTCGGCTGGCTGGTGTTCCGGCGGCTGGCACCCCGGCACGCGAAGGCGACCGAGGACCGCGCGCGGCCGCCCACGCTCAAGGAGGTCGGCCGCTTCCTCGCGGGCGACTACACCGGCTCCCTCTTCTCGCTCGCCGTGGTCTACCTGGTACCGGTGCTGGTCGCCTCACAGGTCAGCTCCGCCGACAACGCGTACTTCTACATCACCACGACGATCGGCGGCACCGTCAACCTGCTCGCCATCAACATGGGCGCCTCACTGACCGTCGAGGGCTCGCACGACCCGGCGCGGCTCTCCGCGAACACCCGGGCCGCGCTGCGCCGGATGGCACGGATCATGCTCCCGGTGTGCGGGCTGCTGTTCCTCGGGGCGCCGTACATCCTGCGGGTGTTCGGCGCGGGCTACGCGGACGCTGCGACGCCGTTGCTGCGCTGCTTCGCGGTGGGCGCGGCGCTGCGGGTCGTCATGGAGACGTACTTCGCGGTCCTGCGCGCGCAGAGCCGCACCTCCGGACTCGCATATCTGCAGGGCCTGCTGTGCGTACTGGTGCTGGGGCTGACCGTGGCCCTGCTGCCCCGCACGGGCCTGATCGGCGCGGGTGTGGCGGAGATCGTCAGCCTGGTGGTGATCGTGGCGATCGCGGCGCCGAAGCTGTACCGGATCGTGCGGACCGCGCCGGCCCCGGCGCCGCCCGAGGACACCGCGCCGGACGGGGACCTCGCGGACCTGGGGGCGCGCGAGATCGCGGTGTCCCGGACCGGTGGGCACCGGCGCGGGCCGGCCTGGGCCCTGGACTCGGACACCCTCGGCCTCGGACTGCACGTCGACTTCGAGCACCTGGAGCGCAGACCGGACGTGAGACCGGGTCCGGGGACCCCGCCCATCGGTACGCCGGCGGTGCGGGCGGACCGCCGGCCGTCGTGGGCTCGCGGGACCCCGGCGGCACCGCGGGAGCGGGTGGGCCCGCCGGCGGAGGCGCGCGAGCCCGGGGCAGAGGCGCCAGCGGGGCGGTCCGGTTCGGTCCGGGCGGACGACACGCCGTCGGACGGCCGGGCGCCCGGCGGCGAGGCCGTGGGGTCACCGGTGCCCGGGACCGGTGTCGCCGGTGTCGCCGGTGTCGCCGGTGTCGCCGGTGTCGCCGGTGTCGCCGGTGTCGCCGGTGCCGTTCAGTTGGGCACCCCCGCCGGACCCTCGCGGTCGCTGCGGGAGCGGCTCACCCGCCCCGCCCGGCCCGGCGTGCTGCCCGGCTGTCTGCTGACGGCGGCGCTGCTGCTCTACTGGCTGCCCGCGCTGCGTCTCGGCGAGGCCGACCTCGACCGGATGGGCGGGCTCGGGCTGATCTCCGTGCTGCCGCTGCCGACGCTGGCCGGTGCCGCCCTGCTGGCCGTCGTGTTCGCCTCACTCCTGTGGCCCGCGCGCGAGCACCGTGGGCTGCTGCTCGTCACCCTGCTCGCCACCGTCGTGTCGCTGCACGCCCTGCCCGCCGTCCTCGAGACCGAGCCGAGGTTCGCCACCGCCTGGCAGCACCTCGGGTTCCTGGACCACATCGACCGGACCGGGTCGGCCGTGCCCGACCTCGACGCACGCTGGAGCTGGCCGGGCTTCTTCGCGCTGGCCGCGTTCCTCGCCCGGGCCTGCGGGGTCGGTGATCTCACCGAGGTCATCCGCTGGTGGCCGCTGACCGTGCAACTCCTCTACCTGCCGCCCCTGTTCCTGCTGGTGCGCTCGGTGCGGGCGGACTGGCGCGCCAAGTGGACCGGCATCTGGATCTTCGTGCTCAGCGGCTGGGTCGGCCAGGACTACTTCTCCCCGCAGGGCTTCACCTACCTCCTCTACCTGGTCTTCGTGGCCGTCCTGCTGGTGTGGTTCCGGGCGCCGCGGGTGCTGTGGGCACGGCTGCGGCCCGGCGAGGCGGAGGTCGAACCGGCCGACCGCCGGCAGCGGGCCGTCCTGCTGACGGTCCTGATCGCCCTGTTCGCGGCGACCGTCCCGGCCCACCAGCTCACGCCCTTCGTGATGCTGGGCGTACTCGCGGCCCTTGTCCTGGCCGGCCGCAGTGAACTGCGCGGGCTGCCGCTGCTGTTCGGCGTCCTGGTCGTCTTCTGGGTCGGTTTCATGGCCGAGCCGTACTGGTCCGGCCACTTCGACGAGCTGTTCGGCGGGATCGGCGGAGTCGGCGGCAACGTCTCGTCGTCCGTGTCCGGCCGTATCGAGGGCGGCAGTCCGACCCACAAACTCGTCCTCTACGCGCGCGTGCTGCTCGCCGGCGGGGTGCTGGCGCTCGCCTGCTGCGGCTGGTGGCGCCGGCGCCGCCACCGGTACAGCGAGCGCTCCCTGCTGATCCTGACGTCCGTTCCGTTCCTGGGCTTCGGCATGCAGTCGTACGGCGGTGAGATGGCCCTGCGTGTCTTCATGTTCGCCCTGCCGGGAGCGGCGCTGCTCGCCAGCCTCGCCCTCTTCCCGCACCGCGCCGTCACCGGCGGGGACCGCGCGCGCCGAAGGATGGACCCGGCGCCGCCGGCCGCGCTCCTGGCGGGCCTCGTCCTCATGGGCGGCTTCCTGGTGGCCCGCTGGGGCAACGAGCCCTTCGAGCGGATCAGGCCGGGCGAGGTCGCCGCGATGGACTACGTGTACGCCCACGACGATCCGACCGTCCGGCTGCTGTGGCTGAGCAACGACACCGTGGACAACGTGACGCCCGCGATGCCGTGGGGCGCCCGGGACATGGAGAAGGTCGAGTACGTGCCGACGCTCGCACCCGTCGACCCGGCCCTGGTCTCCGGGCTGGTCAAGGGACTCAAGGACGCCGGCCCGAACTCGTACCTGATGGTCAATCGCAGCCAGGCGGTCTATCTCCGGATGGACGTCGGCTATCCGGCGGCCTGGGAGTCGCGGCTGGTCGGCCACCTCGACGGCCGCAAGGAACTGAAGAGGGTCTTCGCCAACGCGGACGTGACGATGTACGCGCTGCGCCGACAGCCCGCGGGCACGGTCCCGAGGGCGGACCCCGGGCCGATCGGGCCGCAGGTGACGTGGACTCCCTGGTCGGTGGTCGGCGGGCTGGCGGCGGTCGCGCTGGTCGTGCTGCTCACCGCGCGGGAGGTCGTGCGGGTCGCGGTACGGCCCGGAGTGCGGCAACTGCGCCTGCTGCAGGGCAGCTTCTGGTTCTCACTGCCGTTGCTCGCGGTGCTGCTGGCCTCGCTGGTGCAGCGGTTCATGACGATGTCGTAGCGCGCCGGAGCACCAATGGGCGGCCGGCCGGGGGCACGTGGTCTACCGGTTGCGCCACTTCACCTCGTAGGCCGCCAGATGGATCCGTTTTCCGTCGACCTTCGTGCTGACGGAGCGGTCCCGGGTGTTCACCACGAGGACCGCCGCGTCGTCGGCCAGGACCCGGACGTCGGGCCGGTCGTCCTTCGCGACGGAGACCGTCTCGTACGCGGTGCCGGGCGGGAACTCCTCGTGGAAGCGGGAGATCAGCCCGAGCATCGGCAGGGCCTCGCCCCCGTCGTCGCCCGCCGTCGGGGACCACAGGCAGCCCGCACACGCGGGTCCCTTCTCCTTCTCCGGGTTCCAGTAGAAACCGGAGGAGGCGCCTCCGCGGGCCATCGCCATCAGTCCGGACGCCTGCACGGCGATGCGACGGGTCTCCGACCAGCCGGTGCGCTCGTCGTTCCCGTCGGCCGGCTCGACGTAGTACTCGGCCCACCACAGCGGCAGGCCGCCCGTACGCTCGCGCACCCACGTCCCGACGGCCGTGAGTTTGTCGGTCGCGGTGAACTCGTCGGGCAGCAGGTCGTCGTCCCTGGTGTAGCTGGAGCCGTCGACGACGACGAAGTCGGCGCCCGCCTTCTTCTCGTTCCAGTAGGTGAAGGCGTCCAGGACACGCTGGTCCATGGCACCCCAGGGCCCTCTCACGGTCGTCGACGCGTCCTGCCGCTGGCGTGGATGGACACTGTCCATGACCAGGTAGGGGCCGCCCACCATGATGTCCTCGTCCACCTTCTTGAGCGCCTTGTAGACGAGGTTGTAGAGCTCGGTGTAGCCCTCGTGGTCCCAGCGGCCCTCGGACTCGTTCCAGAAGCCCTTGAACTCGTTCCAGACGATGAAGTGGCGTACGTCTGGGTACCGCTTGGCGACGGTCGCGGCCAGCGCGGCGAAGTCCCCGTAGTGCGCGCGGTCGGGCGCCCTCTCCAGGGCCGCCCGGCTCCAGTCGGTGCTGTCCGCGCCGGACTCGCCGCCCTTCATCCAGTCCGGGGAGCAGCACAGGGTGACGACCGGGGTGCCGCCCGTCGCGCGGACGAAGTCGATGCGGTGGTCCATCTCCGCGAAGGCGTAACGCCCCTTGACCGGCTCGGGGTTGCCGGCGCCCCAGCCCATGATGTGCTGGATCTGCGGCAGCCTCCGCTTCGACAGCAGTCCCTTCACGCGTGCGGTGGCCGCGCCGCTGCCCTGGTCGGCGCTGAACTGGGTGTGGGTGAGGCCCCAGCCCACCTCCGGTCCCACCGCGCCGTGCGGGACGGCGGGGGTGCCGTGCACCTTGTCCCCGTCCGGGGTCGTCCCCGCGGTGCTCCCGCCGTCGCCGGGCAGGGTGTTGAGCAGCGTCAGCACCAGAGCCAGCGCGACCGCCGCCACGCCGAGCAGCGCGGTGAGCCGCCACCGCAGCGGCCCCGAATCCCACCCGTGACGTCCCATCAACGGCAACAGTAACGGCGGGGCCCGACGGGAGACAGGCCTCGTCGGCGCGCGGCCGGGTGGGCGGACGCACGCGAGGAAGCGGGCGCGGCCACGGCACACGGGCGCACCGCGTAAAGCGGCTGCGGCCACGGCACACGGGCGCACCGCGGAAAGCGGCTGCGGCCACGGCACACGGGCGCACCGCGGAAAGCGGCTGCGGCCACGGCACGCGGGCGCACCACGTAAAGCGGGTGCACGGGGCGTCCGCGTGACGGATCATGGCGGCATGTCCGCGAACCCACACGACGCTCTGCCGATCCGGCTCAACGTCGACGACAGCGACTCACCGTCGGACGTCGTCGACGCGCTGTTCCTCGGCCGCTTCGCGACGGGCGAGCAGCCTCACTCGCACGCGGCGAACATCGACCGCGTACGTTCCGGGGCGACCCTGCTCCCGCCCGGGTCCCGGGTGCTGCGCTCCGCCCGCGACGACGACCGCAGCGCGACGCTCGCCGAGGGCGACGGCTGGACCCTGCTGGTGTCCCGCTGGAACCGCGGCGCCGACGTCACGGTCACCGCGACCAGCCCCGAACTGGCCCGGAAGATCCTCGGCCAGGCCACGGACGGCGCCGCCGACGAGCCCGAGCCGCAGCCGGAGAACGTGACCATGGGGTTCTGGTACGTCTCCCCCAGGCGCGGCCCGCACCGCACGACCCGCCAGATCTCCGCGGGCACGTGGGAGGAGGTCCGGCCGAACTACACCGCGCCGGTCGCCGACGCGATGGACCGGCTGATGAAGACGACACCGGAGGACATCGCGGGCCGCCTGCTGCTGCTCCACGGCCCGCCGGGCACGGGCAAGACGTCCGCGCTGCGCACGCTGGCCCGTTCCTGGCGGGACTGGTGCCAGGTCGACTGCGTCCTGGACCCGGAGCGCCTGTTCGGCGACGTCGGCTATCTGATGGACATCGCGATCGGCGAGGAGGACGGCACGGGCAAGGGCCGCTGGCGGCTGCTCCTGCTGGAGGACTGCGACGAGCTGATCCGGGGCGAGGCGAAGCACACCGCGGGCCAGGCCCTCTCGCGCCTGCTCAACCTGACCGACGGCCTGCTCGGCCAGGGGCGCAACGTGCTGGTGGGCGTGACCACGAACGAGGACCTGGAGCGTCTGCACCCCGCCGTCGTCCGTCCCGGCCGCTGCCTCGCCCGGATCGAGGTGGGTCCGCTGACCCGCCGGGAGTCCGTGGACTGGCTGGGCACGGAGGAGGGCGTCGGACGCGAGGGGGCGACCCTGGCCGAGTTGTACGCGCTGCGCCGGGGGACGTCGCCGACGTCCGTACCGGACCAGCGGGAGGGCGCGGACGCGGGGTTGTACCTGTAGCCCGGACGGGACCCGCGCGGCCGCGCGGGTCCCGTCCGTAGGTCGCGTGCCACGGCTGGTGCTTTGATGGGTGTATGACCGTGTTCCTGGGCACGTCGGGGTGGCAGTACAAGGACTGGCGCGACGTCCTGTACCCGGCAGGGGTCCCCACGCGGCTCTGGCTGGAGGCGTACGCGGCCCGGTTCGCCACCGTCGAGGTCAACAACGCCTTCTACCGGCTGCCGGCGCGCGAGACCTTCGAGAACTGGCGGGAGCGTACTCCGCCGGACTTCGTCGTCGCGGTCAAGGCGAGCCGGTTCCTCACCCACATCAAGCGGTTGCGCGACCCGGAGGAGCCCGTGCAGCGGCTGATGAGCCACGCGGCGGGGCTCGGCGACCGGCTCGGCCCGGTCCTGCTCCAGTTGCCGGCCACGCTGCGCGGCGACGCCGGTCTCCTCGACGACTGTCTCGCCCGCTTTCCCGCGGGCACCCGGGTCGCCGTCGAGCCGCGTCACGAATCGTGGTGGACACCCGCCGTGCGCGAGGTCCTGGAGACCCGGGGCGCCGCGCTCTGCTGGGCCGACGTGCTGGCCCGGCCGGTGACCCCGCTGTGGCGGACCACCGACTGGGGCTACGTCCGCTTCCACGTCGGACGCACCCGGCGGTGGCCGCACTACGGACGGCAGTCCCTGATGACGTGGGCCGGGCGGATCGCGGAGACCTGGTCCGACGACCACGACGTGTACACCTACTTCAACAACGACCCGCATGCCGCGGCGGTCCTGGACGCGGTGGTGTTCGCCCGGGCCGCGACGGCGTCGGGCCTGACGGTCACCCGCACCCCACGGCACCTGCCGGCGGCCCCGGCCGTGGGTTCCTAGGGCTGTACCCGACAAGGTTCACCGGGTCGCAGCACCGGCCGCCCCTCAGTTCTCGCCGTAGGCCGCGCGGAGTGCGTCGCGGACGGCGGCGAGAGCGGCGTCCTCGGCCAGACCGAGGCGGCGGACGCGCTCGGCGTACGCCTGCGCCGCGGACGCGGCCTCGCGCTCGGCGGCCGAACCGGCGGCGGCCACGACCGTGCCGTTGCGGCCGCGGGTCTCGATCACCCCGTCCGCCTCCAGGGCCCGGTACGCCTTGGCGACCGTGTTGGCCGCGAGGCCAAGGGACTCGGCGAGACCGCGCACCGTGGGCAGCCGGTAGCCGACCGGCAGCGCTCCCGACCTGGCCTGCTCGGAGATCTGGGCGCGCACCTGCTCGTAGGGCGCGGCCCCCGCATCGATATGGATCTTCAGGGTCACGCGGTGATTGTCCCGCACGCGGCGCGGCGCAGGACGCCCCGGCGCGCAACCGCCCGCCCGCCTGCCCGCCCCGGGCGGAAAAGGGGAGGCAGCAGAACCCGCCCCGCGCGTAGCGTCGGCTCCATGACAGTGATCGTTCGCGACGTCCGCCCGGGCGACCCGCGGGACACCGAGGCCTTCGCCAGGATCCGGAGCCTCGCCCTTCCCTACATGTTGTGCACCTCCGAATCCGTCGCGTACGACGCCACCCACACGCATCCCGACGCCCGCTTCCGGCCCCTCGTCGCCGACCAGGACGGCGAGCCGGTCGGCACGGCCCAGGTCGGCCTCGCGTACGACAGCCCGCAGCCCGGCCAGGGCTGTCTGAACGTGTACGTGCACCCGGACCGCACCGGTCGCGGGGCGGGCTCGCTGCTGTTGCGCGCCGCCGAGGAACATCTGGCCGCCCTCGGTGCCACGCGGCTGTTCGCCTGGGTGCTGGACGAGCCGGCGAACCGCACGTTCGCGGAGCGGCGCGGCTACCGCGCGAGCCGCTCGGCGCACTTCCTCCGCCTCGATCTGCTGGACGGTACCCTGCCGCCGCTCCAGGACCCCCCGCCCGGAGTGGAACTCCGTAAGGCGTCCGACTACGCCGACGACCCGCGCGCCCTCTTCACGTTGGACGCGGAGACGTCGAACGACGAACCGGGCGACATCGCGCACGAGTTCACGGACTACGAGAGCTGGCTCGAGGAGACCTGGCGCCACCCCCTGTTCAGCCCGGAGCTGACCTCGGTCGCCGTCGTCGACGGCCGGCCGGCGGCGTTCAGCGCAGCGCGCACCGACGGCGGCACCCGCTACGGCACCGTGATGACGGGCACCGGCCGCGCCCATCGCGGGCGCGGACTGGCCAAGCTCGCGAAGAACGACTCGCTGCACCGCGCCCGCGCCGCCGGCTTCACGGAGGCGTTCACGGGCAACGACAGCGGCAACGGGCCGATGATGGCGATCAACCGCTGGTTCGGGTACGAGATCTGCGCGACGGAGGTGAGGTATGTCCGTGAGCTCGGCTGACGCACGGTCCGCGGCGCCCGGACGTCGGATGGAGGTGGTCCTCGTCAAGTCCGGCCGGGTCAAGATCCGTTACCCGGCCGTTCTGGTCGACGACGACGGCACCCGGGTCACGGTGCGCGCTCCGTGGGCCGGTGACGGGGTCCGCGACTTCGGCTTCGTACGGTTCGAACCGGGCGACGTGTTCACCGAGCACTACTGGCGGGACCGCTGGTACGCGGTGAAGGAGGTGCGCGACGCCGGGGGCGCCCTGAAGGGCTGGTACTGCGACGTCACCCGCCCGGCCGTGGTCCGCGCCGGTGAGCTGGTCGTGGAGGATCTCGACCTGGACCTGTGGCGGTCGGCCGACGGGACGGCCGTACTGCGCCTGGACGAGGACGAGTTCGCGGCGAGCGGTCTCGCGGCGGCGGATCCGGCGGCGGCGGCCGCGGCCGAACACGCCCTCGACGAACTCGAACGGCTCGCCCGGGAGGGCGACTTCGCGGCGCTGCTCACCGGGACGTGACACCGACGCCGGGCCGGAGCCGGGGACTGCCTCGGTATCGCCTCCGGGCCCTGCCGGCGTCACGTCCGGCCGCGGTCCCGTGCTGCCCGGCGGTGGCCCGACGACAGCGGTGGCCCGACGACAGCCCGGGGGCGGCTCGGCGCCCGTTCACCAGCCGCTCCGGGATCACTGGACTTGAAGCCGCACACCGCTCGACGGGAGACCGCCGCGTCGGCCGGGGACCGTCGCCCTACAGCTGGCGGCCGCGGTGGGCGCTGCACCGGCGGCCGTCACCCACCGCGCCCGAGGACGACATCGAACCGCTCCTCGGGGGGGGGGGGGGGGGGGGGGGGGCGGGGGGCGGGGGGGGGGGGGGCGGGGGGGGGGGGGGCGGGGGGCGGGGGGCGCGGGGGGGGGGGCGCGGGGGCGGGGGGGGGCGG